>CAWFWX010000004.1:0-110693 GCA_963819635.1 uncultured Thermoleophilaceae bacterium | reverse complement strand
CTTCTTCATCGCCCGGCCGCAGATGAAGCCTCACGAGCGCATCATGTGGGCCGGCCTCTGGGCCGGCGCCACCGCCGTCATGGCGCTCGCCTTCTACTACCTGGTCGCCGAGCCGACGCTCTAGCGCGCGCCCGCGCCCTCGGACACCGGGGCGCGCTCCAGCCGCTCCTCCACCATCGCCTCCGCGGTGCGGCACGCGAAGCGGTGCCCGCCGGTGACGAGCTGGAACGCCTCCCGGTCGAGCGCGTAGAGCAGGCCGTCGGTCCGGGCGGTGACGGTCGCCGTGCGCGCGCAGTGGCGCAGCAGCGCGATCTCGCCGAAGATGTCGCCGTCCGCCAGTGACGGGAAGGAGCCGCGCTCGCAGGTCACGTCGAACTTCCCCTCCGCGATGACGAAGAAGCACTCGCCCTGCTCGCCCTCGCGCACGATCGCCTCGCCCGGAGCGCACTTCACCACGCTCATCCGGCGCGAGACGTTCTCGACCGTCCCCAGCGGCAGCGCCTCGAAGAGCGGCAGGCTCCGGAGCAGGGCGAACGCCTCCTTCGGGCACGATCGTGCCCGCGTCGAAGCGGGCGAGGCTCGCCCAGCGCAGCGCGGCTATCAGCGGAAGGAGGCTCCGACCGCCACCAGCGCGCCGCGCAGGCCGAGCAGCGCCACGAGAACCGGTGCGAGGATCGCGCCGATGCCCGTCGTCAGCCAGTAGCTGCTCTCGAGGACCGCGAACGCGCGGCCCAGCACCTCGTCCGAGGTCTGTCGCTGGAGGAGCGTGAGCCCGGCGGTCTCGATCAGCGAGTAGCCGACGCCCAGCACGGTGAGCATGACCACGGCCACCACGACCTCCGGCACCGCCGCGATCACCCCGAGCGGCACGCCCACGAGCAGGCAGCCCACGGCCAGCCCCGCCGCCAGCCGGCCGCGGCCCAGCAGCGTGATCGCCGCCGCCCCGCCGGCGATGCCGCCGAGTCCCCAGGCGCTGTTCAGCCAGCCGACGCCCGCGCCACCCAGGTCCAGCAGCTCGATCGCCACCAGCACGACCAGCACGTCGGCGGCGCCCTCGACGAGCGTCGAGGCGGACAGCACGCCGACGAGGAGCCTCAGCCTCTTGTCGCCGGCCACCGTGCGGAAGCCCGATGCCAGCTCCTCGAGCCGGTGCTCGCCCTCCTCGTGCGTCGCGGTATTCGGGCACGGGGTCGCGTGGCAACCGCGCGAACGGCCACGCCGCCACCGCGAAGATCCCCGCGGTGACGGTGAAGGCGGTCTCGACGCTGGTCGTGGCGACCAGCACGCCGGCGAGCAGCGAGCCGGCCAGGAACCCGGCGCTGTCGCCCGCCGTCCAGATCGCGTTCGACGCCGCCAGCTGGCGCGGGTCGTCCGCGAGGCTCGGAAGCAGCGCGGCCTGGGCCGGCTTGTGCGCGGTGGCGAGCGCCGTGAAGACCGCGCCGAGCGCCAGCACGAGCGCGAGCGGCGCGTCCGCGGCCACCGCCGCGGCCACGAGCGCGAGCACGAGCGCCCGCCCGAGCGTGATCGCCAGCAGGATGTCCCGCCGCGAGTTGCGGTCGACGAGCATGCCGGCCAGCGGGGCCGCCAGCGCCGCGGGGACCATCCGCGCCGAGCGCCGCCACGCCGACGGCCGTCGCCCCGCCCTGGTCGTAGGCATAGACCGAGAGCACCACGAAGAACACCCAGCCGCCGACCGAGGCGGCCGTCCAGCGCCAGCTGCAGGCGGCGCAGGTCCTTCGTGGAGATCGCGTCGCTCACGACGCGCATGAAGGTGGTCGAGGCAGACCGCTCCGCCATGGCTATGAGGTCGCCGGCGAGGCGCCCGAGCGCCGGAAGCGGCCCGTCGCGTCCTCCGTGCCGGCGCGCCGCCGCAGCGCGATGCCGGTGAGGATCTCGCGCACGATCCGCTCGGCGGCCAGCGCCGTGATGTCGGCCGAGCCGATCATCGTCGGGATCACCTCGACCACGTCGGCGCCCACGAGGTCGAGCCGCGCTGCCACCTCGCGGCATGCCGGCAGCAGCTCGACGAGCGTCATCCCGCCGGGCTCGGGCGTGCCGGTGCCCGGCGCGAACGCCGGGTCGAGCACGTCGATGTCCACGGTCAGGAACGCCGGTCCCGGGCCGACGCGCTCGATCGCGGCCGCCACCACGGCCTCGATCCCGCGCTCGCGGATGTCGTGCATGAAGAAGCTCGTGATGCCGTGGTCGGCCTGCCAGGCGAAGACGTCGTCGCCGGGCCAGTAGCCGCGCAGGCCGATCTGGACGTAGCGCTCGGGCGCGACGAGCCCGGCCTCGACGAGCTGGTACATCGGCGTCCCGTGCGACTCGCCCACCCCGAAGACCTCGGTGCCGGTGTCCGTGTGGGTGTCGAAATGGACCAGCCCGACGGGCCCGTGCGTGAGCGCGCAGGCCCGCACGTCCGGGCTCGTGATCGAATGGTCGCCGCCGAGCACGATCGGGATCGCTCCCGCCGCGACCACCTCGCTCACCGTCTCGGCGATCGCCCGGTGCGTGCGCACCACGTCGGCGGGCAGCACCGCCGCGTCGCAGTAGTCGACGACGCGGAGCTCGGCGAAGGCGTCGATCCCGGCCTCCAGGTGCGGTCCCGGCGGGCAGCTCGCGGCCCGGATCGCGCGCGGCGCGAAGCGGGTGCCCGCGCGGTCGGAGACCGTGTCGTCGGTGGGAGCGCCGACGATCGCCACGTCGACTCCCTCGAGATCGCGCGCGTCCTGGGTGAGCGGCACGCCGCTGAAGCTGAGCGGCCCGGCGAAGTCCGGCTTCTCGTGGTAGCCGCGCCAGCGCTGGAGGGGATCGATCACGTCAGATCGACCTCAGGTGCTGGCGCACCGCCGCACGGATGCGGGTGTCGATGAACGGGATCCGCGGGAGGAGCGCGCGGAGCTCGGTCGCGGGGATCACGAGGAGCCGCATGCGCGAGGTGGCGCGGACCGTGGCGGTGCGCGAGTAGGAGTACCCGGCGCCCCAGTCGAGCGAGGCGAGCTCGCCGAAGAACTCTCCCGCGCCCAGCTCGGAGCGCCGCTCGCCGCCGATCAGCACCTCGGCCGACCCCTCCAGGATCACGTACAGGTCGCTCGAGCTGTCCCACTGGGCGACGAGCACCTCCCCGTCCACGGCGTCCCGCGCCTCCCCCGCCGCCTGCACCAGCCGCAGCTCGTCGGGCGACAGCCCGTGGAAGAGCGGCACGAGCGCGACCGTGGGATCTCCGCCGACCTCCGGCACGACCCACGAGTCGGAGATGTCGCGCTCACGGTCCTTGCCGTTCCGCGCCCGGGCGTCGCGCGCCACCTCGGCGCTCTCCAGGAAGCCCAGCACGCGCTCGACGGCGTCCTCGTCGGTCGTGTGGTTCATCACGCAGAGGCGGATGGCGAACTCGCCGTGCAGCCGGGTGCCGGACACGAGCCCGAGGCCGCTGCGCTCCAGCTCGTCGATGAGCGCCGCGTTGCGACGTTCGAGCTCCTCCTCGTCCTCCGCGTCCGGGAAGCGCCGGCGAAGGCAGACGATCCCGAGCGAGCTCGGGGCCGCCGGCTCCAGCGTCTCGCTCTCCTCGACCCTTCGGCGAGCCAGCTCGGCCATGTCGAGCGAGCGGTCGATGGCGGCCCGGAACGCGTCGAGGCCGAAGTAGCGCAGCGAGACCCACACCTTGAGCGCGCGGGAGGCGCGCGAGAGCTGCAGGCCCAGATCGGCGAAGTCCACCTCGCCCTGCGCCGCCTTCGCGTGGCTGAGGTAGTCGGGGGTGACCTCGAAGGCCGCGCGCAGGGCGTTCCCCTCGCGGACCAGCAGGCAGCCGCACTCATACGGCTGGTAGAGCCACTTGTGCGGGTCGAGCGCGATCGAGTCGGCGAGCTCGAGCCCGGCGAGCTGCGCGCGGCCGCGCTCGGTCAGGACGGCGAACCCGCCGTAGGCGGCGTCCGCGTGGAGCCAGACGCCGCGCTCGTGGCACAGCTCCGCAAGCTCCGGCAGCGGGTCCACCGTTCCCGCGTTCGTGGCACCGGCGCTCGCGGCGACGAACAACGGCCGGCGGCCGGCCCGCAGGTCGGCGTCCATCACCGAGGCCAGCGCCTCCGGACGGAGGCGCAGCGACGGGTCCGTGGGGATGACCCGCACCTGGTCGGGCCGGAAGCCGAGCACCCGCGCCGCCCGTGCCAGCGAGCTGTGCGACTGATCGGAGACGTAGACCATGAGCCGGTCCGACATCGGTCCGGCGAGCTTCTCGCGCGCGCACGCGAGGGCGGTCATGTTGGACGCCGAGCCGCCGGTCAGGAGAGTCCCTCCGGATGTCTCCGGATAGCCCACCCAGCTCTTGAACCATCCGAGCACCTCGAGCTCCACCTGGCTCGGCCCCGCCGACTCCATCCAGGAGCCCGCGTAGACATTGCACGCGCGCGCGACGAAGTCCGCGAGTGCGGACGGCCAGGTCCCGCACGAGGGGATGAAGGCGAAGAAGCCCGGGTGGTCCAGGCGGCTCGTGAAGGCGAGCACGTCGTCCCTGAGCCGGATCAGGATCTCGTCGAACGGCTCGCCATCCGCGGGCGGCGGGCCGCCCACGCGCTCGGCCATCTCCGCGGGCGTCCCGCGACGCAGCGGCGGCACCGTCTCGTCGGTCAGTCGCTCGACGAGCATGTCGACGGTGCGGTAGCCGAGCTCCCGCATCGTCTCTCGGTCGAGTGCGAGATGGTCGGCGCCGCGCTCGACGGGCGATCCGGACCTCCTGTCCACGACCGACTTGCCCATGCCCCACCTTCGCCGGGCCTCCCCGGCGTGTCAACCTAAGACGCGGTCGGCGCCGCCGCTGGCGGCTCCGGCGGCGGCTGGGATGCCGAGTGCGTCGCCTCGTCCACCGCGCGGACGACTTTTTCGGGACCGCTTATCCACTCGAAGCGGAACTCCGAGTCGTCGGTGCCGGCCGTGTCGAAGTCAACCGTTCCGACCCCGAATATCCGGTCGAGCACTCCCTGCTCGTAGTTCACGTTCTGAACGCGCTCGAGCCGCGTCTCCTGCACCTTCTTCCTCAGGATGCCGCGGGTGATTCTGAGGCGCTGGGTGGTCAGCAGGTACTTCGTCCCGACCCGTCGCACGAAGCCGATCAAGAGCGTAAGGCCCGCGATCACTGCGGCGATCACGATCGCCGTCGCCATCTCGTCGGCCAGGATCCCCAGCACGACGATCACCGCGGCCGCCAGCCCGAGGCCGCCCAGGTAGAACGTCATCAGCGCGCGCCACGACGGGCGTCCCTCGTACAGCGCTCGCTCGTCGGCTCTCAGCTCCATGGCAGTTCAGGCTACAGCCACGAGCTTGTCCTGAGCCGTCGCGAGTGAGAGTGTCGAGCCACTACCGGCCAAAGGGGGATGGTGATGCGACGGGACGAGATGTGGCGCAGGATCTCGAGGCCGGCGGTTCGGCTCGGCGGGCTCGGGGCCGTTGCGGTCATCGCCACCGTCGGCATTCCGTTGGCGGCGTCGGCGAGCCCGTCCAGCCATGGTCCCTCAGCTCGGAGCGCCGGGGGCGCGTCCGGTCTCGTCTTTGGCGGCAGGACGGCTCAGGACTGGCCCGTCGTGATCGAACTGAGCAGGAACCGCCGCCAGGTGGTCCAGGCTGTGGCCGGCATTCGCCTGCCGTGCACAACCGGGAACGTCGCCAACCTGCACGACCGGTACGTCAGGCTCCCCGTGAACAGGAGACGGAAGTTCAGCTCGAGCTTCGGTCCGGACACGTTTCGGAACGACGACGGAACGACCTTCGACGTCGAGGGCAGCATCAGCGGCAGCTTCAACCGCGCGCGCACGAGAGTCTCGGGCAGATGGCATTTGAAGATCACGGACCACGACGCCTCGGGAGCGGTGACCGGAACCTGCGACTCGGGCAGCGTCAGATGGTCGGCCAAGCAGTAGGCGAGATCTAGCGCGCGCCCGCCAGCGCCGCCAGCCTGAAGCCGAGCGCCGAGAGCGCCACGTCCTCCATCACGTTCAGCTCGAGCGCCTGGCGCACGTCCTCGCAGCGCTCCGCCGCCTCGCGCAGGCGGCGCGGGTCGCGGCTGCGCGCCTGCTCGGCCAGCGCGGAGGCCCGGTCCGACGCCAGCACCGCCTCGGGCGCCTCCTCGGCCAGGCAGATGAGGTCGCGGAAGGTCAGCGCCGCCAGGGTCAGCGAGAGCTCGAGCGATTCACGCCGCGCGCGCCGGCCGTCTCGCTTCGCCGCCTCCTCGAACTCCTTCTCGACCGCCCTGCGCTCGCGGCCCTTCGGCTCGAGCTCCAGGCGCCGCTTCGCCTCGGCCGCCACCTGCTCCTCGGCCGCCTCACCGAGCGCTGACGCCCGGGCCAGCAGCGGGCGCCAGGGCTCGGCGCCCGCGTCGCCGCCCCCGGCCAGCGCCGCCGCCACCAGCTGCTCCACCTCGGCGCGCAGCTCCTCGCCCTCCTCCGAGGCGAGGTAGCGCGCCCGCGCCGCGTTGCCGAGCGCGAGCCGCGCGCAGGCGTCCGCGCGCTCGGCCGGTACGCCGTCGGCCACCAGGTGCGCCGCGATCGTCGCCGCCGGCAGCGGCTCGAAGCGCACCAGCTGGCAGCGGCTCACGACCGTCTCCAGCACGCGTCCGAGCGCGTCCGTCATCAGGATCAGGTGCACGTACGCCGCCGGCTCCTCCAGCGTCTTCAGGAGCCGGTTCGCCACCTCGTCGTTCATCGTGTCGACGCGCTCCAGCACGAACACGCGCCGGCGCGCCTCGAACGGCGTCCGCGTCGCGGCGAGCACCACCGGAGCCTCGATGTCGTCCACCCGCATCACGTGCGCGCCCGTCGGGCGCACCCAGGTCAGGTCGGGGTGCGTTCCATGCATCACGCGCGTGCGTACGTCGTCCGGGTCGGCGGCGCCCTCCGCCAGGAGCTCGGCGGCGAACGCTCGCGCCACCGTTCGCTTCCCGGTCCCGGCCGGCCCGTGAAACAGGTAGGCGTGCGAGGGCTGCCCGGACCGAAGCGCCGTCGAGAGCACCATCCGCGCCTGCGGGTGGTCCTCGGTCCCGGCGAGGGGCGCCGCGGTCACTCGCGCGCCGCCTTCACCGACGCCATCACCAGCTGATGAACCTCCTCGGGCGAGCGCCGGGCGTCGATCCGGCGCCACCGCTCAGGGTCGGCCCGCACGAGCGCCTCGTAGGCCGCCCCCACCGCCTCCTGCAGCTCGTTGCCCTCCTCCTCGAAGCGGTCGCTCTCCCCCGCGCGCGCGGCCGCGTCCTCGACCGGCAGCTCCAGCAGGAAGGTGAGGTCCGGCTTCAGCCCGCGCGTCGCGAACTGGTTCACGCGCTCCACGTCCTGGATCCCGAGGCCGCGGGCGCCGCCCTGGTAGGCGAGCGAGGAGTCGAGGAAGCGGTCCGACACCACGACCTTCCCCTCGTCGAGCGCCGGGAGGATCACGTCGGCCACCAGCTCCGAGCGGGCGGCCGCGAACAGGAGTGCCTCGGCCTCGGGCGAGAGCGCGACCGACGGGTCCTTGAGCAGCTCGCGCACCTTCTCTCCGGCCGCCGTCCCGCCGGGCTCGCGCACGCCCAGCGCCTCGCCGCCCAGCGCGTCGACGAGCAGCCCCGCCTGCGTCGTCTTGCCGGAGCGATCGATGCCTTCGAAGGTGACGAAGAGGCCGCGCATCTCGCGCGGGCGAACCTAGCAGTGGGCCCAGCTTTACCGACTCCTAACCGAACCCTGTCCCGCGGTTGGCCGGCGGCTGACCACCCCGGCGCGATTGTGGTGGTCATGCGTAGAGCACTCACACTCATTCTTGGAGTCGCACTGTTCGGGATCCTCGCCGCCGTCGTCGTCGCCTCACAGGGCGCCGACGATCCGGTGGGCACGACCGACACGGTGACCGACACCGTCGAGCGCACCACGACGGTCGAGGACAACCCCAACCGGGTGCGCGACGACGACAACGCGGCCGGCGACATCTCCGGCCCCTGCGACGAGGCCGAGCACGCCAATGACCCGCGCTGTGCGGGCCAGGCTCCGGCCACGGGGAACAACAACGCGCCGGCGCCCGCCACCGGCGGTGTCGACATCTCGGGCCCCTGCGACGAGGCCGAGCACGCCAACGATCCGCGCTGCACCGGTGCGGCGACGGGCGAGCGCGTCGACAACTCCGGCCCCGGCAGCGTCAACTCGGGTCGCGACGATGACGACGACCACAGCGGTCACGGCCGAGGCGGAGACGACGATCACGGCGGCGACGACCACGGTGGCAACAGCGGCCACGGCGGTGGCGACGACGACTGACGAACCAGGTTCGCCGGCCCGCCTACCCTTCTCCCGATGGCGGGCCGGCGAACAATCCTGATGGTCGAGGACGAGACCTCGATCACCGAGCCCCTTGCCGAAGCCCTCGACCGCGAGGGCTTCGACACGCGTGTGGCCGGCACGGTCGCCGACGCGCTCAGCGCCGCCGACCAGGAGCTGCCCGACCTCGTCCTCCTCGACGTGATGCTCCCGGACGGGTCCGGCTACGACGTCGCCCGCACGCTCCGCGAGCGCTCGAAGGTGCCGATCATCATGCTCACCGCCCGCGGTGAGGAGACCGACCGCATCGTCGGACTCGAGCTCGGCGCCGACGACTACATCGTCAAGCCGTTCAGCGCCCGCGAGGTGGCCGCGCGGATCCGCGCGGTGCTCCGCCGGGTCGACGACGCCGCGCCGGCCGCGCCCACGCCCGCCCCCCGGCAGGGCCCGCACGAGATCGGTCCCGTGAAGATCGACCCCGCCCGCCGCGAGGCCACCGCGGACGGCCGCGACCTCGACCTCACCCGCAAGGAGTTCGAGCTGCTCGAGCTGCTCATGCGCGAGGCCGGCACCGTCATCTCGCGCGAGCGGCTCATCGACGAGGTCTGGGACACGAACTGGTTCGGCTCCACGAAGACGCTCGACGTGCACGTCTCGAGCCTCCGCCGCAAGCTCGGCGACGACTCGCAGAACCCCCGCTTCATCCACACCGTCCGCGGCGTGGGCTTCCGGTTCGCCTCCGCCGACGAGCTATGAGCCTCCGCGCACGCCTCGTCGTCGCCTTCACGTACGTGCTCGTGCTGGTGATCGTCGCGCTCGAGGTGCCGCTCGCGATCAACCTGTCGAACCGGGTCGACGCCGAGATCAGGAGCGAGGCGCAGAGCCAGGCCGAGCTGCTCGCCGCCGGCGCCGCCGGGAAGCTGAGCGACGACCGCCAGCTCACGCGCCTGGTCGAGACCTCCGCGGGAACCCTCGGCGGCCGCGTGATCGTGGTGGATGCCGCCGGCCTCGTGCTGGCCGACTCGAACAGCAACGCCACCGTCGGGCAGAGCTACCGGAGCCGCCCCGAGGTCCGCGCCGCGCTGAACGGCCGCTCCTCGCAGGGCGAGCGCCACAGCGACGACCTCGACGCCGACCTCCTCTTCACCGCCGAGCCGATCGCGCTGGGCAACCAGACGATCGGCGCCGTGCGGATCACCGAGTCGGTCGAAGCCGTCAACGACGAGCAGCGCAATGACGTCCTCGCCCTCATCGGCGTCGGCCTCGTGGCGCTCCTGCTCGGCGTCGTCGTGGCCTGGCTGCTCGCCGGCTCGCTTGCGAATCCGCTGCGCGACCTCGCGCGAACGGCCCGCCGCGTCGACGAGGGCGATCTCGACGCGCGCGCGAAGGTCGAGGGATCGGCCGAGCAGCGCGAGGTCGCGACCGCGTTCAACGAGATGACCGAGCGCCTGGCGAGCACGCTGCGAGGCCAGCGCGAGTTCGTGGCGAACGCGTCGCACCAGCTGCGCACGCCGCTCACCGGCCTCCGCCTCCGGCTCGAGGCCGCCGCGCTGAAGAGCCGCGACCCCGAGGTCGAGCGCGAGCTCACCGCCGCCGAGCACGAGACCGAGCGCCTCGCGCGCCTGCTCTCCGAGCTGCTCACGCTCGCGGGCGGCGGCGAGCAGCCCGCGGCGCAGCCGCTCGACGTCGGCGAGGTCCTCGACGCCGCCCACCGGCGCTGGGAGCGGCCCGCCGAGCAGACGGGCCACGAGCTGCGCGTCGAGCCCGGCCCGCCGTCCGTGGTCGCCGCCTCGCCCGCGGACCTCGCCGCGATCCTCGACAACCTCACCGAGAACGCGCTCCACTACTCGCCGCCGGACACCACCGTCACGCTCACCTGGACGAGCGACGGCGAGACGGTCCGGCTGGCGGTCCTCGACGAGGGCCCGGGCCTCGACCCCGAGGAGGCCGAGCGCGTCTTCCAGCGCTTCTACCGCGGCACCGCCAGCACGGGCGGCGCAGCGGGCACCGGCCTCGGGCTCGCGGTCGTCGAATCGCTCGCCGCGCGCTGGGGCGGCGAGGTCACGCTCACCAACCGGCGCGAGGGCGGCGCGCGCGCCGAGGTGGCCCTCGCGGCCGTGCGCGCTTTGCCAATTGCTGACCCTCCCCTTGACGAACCGTTGCCCAGGCGTGGCTAGCCTCGACTGACGATGAGCTTCCGACGCTTCGCAACCGGTGCCGCCCTCGCCATCGCCGGCCTCGCCGCCGCGGTGGGGATCGGCCTGCTCGCGAACTCGATCTCGGGCGACAGCGTCGGCCTCGGCGCCGAGCCGCTGAGCGCGGGCGAGACGCTCGCGCCCGCCACGGCGACGACGAAGTCCGACGAGGCGCGGCAGAAGCAGCGCCAGCGCCGGAACCGCAACCGCGGGGGCGACGACTCCGCCCGCACGACGACCTCGCCCACGCTCACCGACGACCTCGCGCCCGCCACGCCGCCGACACGAGCGACGACGACGGGAGCGGCCGCGGCCGGGGTCGAGGCCGCGGAGGCGACGACTCCGGCTCCGACAGCTCCGGATCCGGAAGCTCGGGGTCTGGCTCGGACGACTCGGGCAAGAGCGACGACGACTGACGTTCGGCGTCAGACGACGAGCCGGACCGTGCGAGGATCTGACGAAACCGAGCCGACGTCGCCCTGACCGCGGCCGGGCTTGCGGACCGTGAACTGAGGCCGACCGATCCAGGCCGGGGCCACGAGGGCTCCCAATCGGAGGTGCGGCATGAGGCTGCTGAGTCGCAAGTGGGCGTCGACGACGGTTGTTGCCGTCGCCGCGGCGGGACTGAGCGTTCTCGCCACCAGCGCTGTCGTAGGCGCGCAATCGAGCACAGAGGTGATCCACGCCTGTGCGGACGGGCGCGGGGCACTGCGGATGATCCCCGCGGACGGAAGCTGTACGGCAACGGAAACGCCGGTCAACTGGAACGCACAGGGGATTCAGGGCGCTCCGGGCGCGACGGGAGCGCAAGGACCGCAAGGTCAGGCAGGGCCGGCGGGCGCACGCGGCCTGACCGGGAAGAAGGGCAAGATCAAGCTCAACCTCAGCGGCGATCTCGGAACTCAGCTCATCCTTGGGCGCCTCAAGGCACTCGACAAGAAGGTCGTCGACATCCAGGGGAAGGTCAAAGACACGAAGGAGACGGCCCTCTTCCTCAAGGGGTACCTGAAGGTCCACCACCAGCACGGGGCAACCTGCAAGCAGGTCGAGGACGTCTACCAACTGATTCAGCTCATCCAGGCCGGTGATAGCGGGGTCCTGCCGCTGGGGCTGGGCTGCAAGTAGTGCCGGGCACTCGGGGTCAGACCCTTAACAATGTGAAGGGTCTGACCCTCTGTGGCCGAGCTATTGGGGACCCACCTCGGCCTTGATCTCGCAGCGGTCGATCGAGGCGCGCGTCCCGGGAGTGTCCCCCGGGTCCATCTGCTCGAGCGGGCCCTCCGCTGCCGCCATGTCATCGGCCGTCTCGAAGAGCTGGATCACGACTGCGGTGCGCTGGTCCGAGTCGTGGAGGATCTGGATGCCCTTGGCCGGGATGTCCACGGGCGGTCCCTCGCTGCCCTCGATCGCCTCCAAGCGCCCGGCCAGGTGATCCGGATCGACGTCCGTGAACCTGACCACGCGTGCGTACATAGCTGCTCCTCTCAGTAGCCGATGAGCAGAACCTAACCGCGTCGGCGCGCCCGCCTCAACCGGCGAGCAGCCGGGCAGGGATGATCTGGTCCATGTACACGCTCTACGTGATCCCCGGCTCCCACGCATGCCGCGCGGCGATGCTCATGCTCGAGCGCAAGCAGCTGCCGTACCGGCGCGTCGACGTGCCCACGCTCCTGCATCCGGTCGCTGTCCGGCTGCGCGGGTTCAGCGCCGGCGGTGAGAGACGCGCAGCCGACGGGAAGCGCACGCTGATGATTCGGCTCGGCGACCTCTTCGGGACCGTGCCGGCGTTGGCGGCCGATGGCAAGAAGGTCTCGACCAACCACCAGATCGCCCGGTTCCTGGACGACCGGCTGCCAGACCCGCCGCTGTTCCCCGCCGATCCGGGCGAGCGGCAAGCCGTCGAGGAGGCCGAGAGCTGGGCGAACGAGACTCTTCAGATGGCAGCCCGCCGGGTCGCGCTGGCGCAGACGGTGCGCGAGCCGTCGGAAACGAGCCGCAGAAGCGCGAATGGCCGGATGGGCCCTCTGCTCTACCGGAGCGCGCTCCTGCGACGCGTCATCACGCCGCAGATCGGACGCCTCATATTCGCCGTCAACGGAAAGGCGGACGGAGACCCCGTCGCCGAGCTTCCCGCACTGCTCGACCGGGTCGATGCGTGGATCGCCGACGGAGTTCTCGGCGGGGCGCAGCCAAACGCCGCGGACTTCATGGTCGCTCCCAGCCTGGCGCTGATGCTCTACCGGCCCGACGTCCTGCCGTTGTTCGAGGGCCGCCCGTCGCTCGAGCTCGTGGACCGGCTACTGCCCGAGCCGGACTCTACGCAGAGCGACTTGCCCGAGTAGCGCCGGTCAGGACGCGGGGAGTGTTCGGCGTCGCTGCCGGTGGCGTCGACGGGACGTACCGTTCACACGGTCAGATTTCGCCTGTCGACGGGCATGTGCCTGCTGCTCCGTCATCAGGGCGTCGGCGATGTGGATGGCTATGAGGGGATGAGTCATGTGAGCCAGCGTCACAGCCGGCCCGTTTTCGCGAAACCTGGAAATCCCTAGTCTTTGGTCAGCTTGGCCGGGGGGAGCCGGCGCGCGAGTTCCGTCCGCGAGCGGATGTCGAGCTTCCTGTAGATCTGCGTCAGCGCCGCCTCGACGGTGTGAACCGACACGACCAGGGCCGCGTCGACTTCCTTGTTCGTCCGGCCGTCGGGACGAGCGCGGCGACGCGTTGCTCCGACGAGGTCCGTTCGTCCCGCGAGCTGGTTCGTCCCCCGATCCGCCCACAGCTCCGCTTCGCCTGCTCCGTCCACCGGGTCGCACCGAGCTGGTCGAAGCCCTGACGGCGTCCTCAGGGTCCTGCGTGCTTCCCTCAGCCGCCGTGCCCGCCGTTGTACGGAGCCGAGAGCCAGCAGCGTGCGGCAGCGCTCGAACGCGTCGGGCGTCGCCGGTGTTGGTCGAGGATGGTCTAGGCCGCTAGCGCGCCCTCGATGTCGCCCTCGGCCAGTCGATGTCGGGCCTGGTATCGGGGGCCGTGGCGAGGGCCCAGGGACAGTCGCAGCGCTCAGCCCGCTCCGAATACAGGCCGAGGTACTGCATCGCGAGATCGTGCTCGCCGACCCCGATCAGCGCCTCGATCGCGTTCGGCCAGACGGGAAACAGGCTCGGCTCGTCCCAGCCGAGCTCCACCAGCCGGGGCGGCAGGGGTCGCAGGACCGCGTCTGCCTCGACCAGGTTTCCGAGCGAGAGCTCCAGGAAGCCGAGCGCGAACCGGTTCAGGACGCGGTAGACCTCTTCGCCGATCTCCGTTGAGAGCGCCGCCCCGCGTTCGGCCGCCGCGCGTGCCTCGTCGACGCGGCCCAGATGGGCGTCGGCCAGCGCCTTCGCCCAGCGAGAAGCGCCTCCCTGATAGTTCTCGCCTCGCTGCTCGGAGCTCACCCGGCACTCGGATGCATGGGCTGCCGCGGCCGGGAAGTTCGCGGCTCGGCATTCGAGCTCCGTGAGGTACACGCAGCGAGAGTACGTCGAGTCTCGCCACGCTCGGCATGAACCTCGACCTCGGGCCCGGGCCTCGACGATCGATCCACCGACATGAGCCGCACACCGAGCACCGTGCTCGGCGAATCACGTAGGCGAGCGGGAGACGTTCTCGCCGTGAATCTCGATTGCCCGGTCGAGCGACCCCTCCGAGGGGCGTCCGCCCAGACTTCTCGAGTGCCTGCGAGATACGCAGCGCCGGCTTCAGGTCTCGAGGCTCACCGGATTTCTCCGCCGGCGGCGGGTGCCAACTCGGCGGGGCGCCAGCGCCGCCTCGGGTCACCCCATGGGAGCTGCATACCGTAGGCCCGCTCGCGGTGAATGACGCTGAGACGCTCGTCGTCCCCGCGCGCTCGATGAGTCGCGCGCGGGAGCGCGATCGGCGGCCTCGAAGTCGTCGTTGCTGCAGCTGGCGAGCGCGACCACCCTGCGTCCGTCGCGTGCACGCCGGACGGCAGTTCGGCGAGACCGATCTCGACGCAGCTTCCTGCCACGCGCTGGGGGCCCGCGGCTGCCGGTAGGAGCGGGCCGCCTCGATGGTGCGCCGCCAGCGATCGGTCTCCCATCATCCGGCGTGAGGGCAGCCGCGATCTCGAGCAACTCGGCGGCGGCGGCCGACGCGCCGCGCCTCATCGCCGCTGGGCGCCGGCCTCGACCTCGTCCGCATCTCGGTGGAGGGTTGCGAGGTGGACAGCGCGAGTGCCTCGCCCGCGATCGGGCTCATCGGCAGCTCGGCCAGATCGGCGTGCTGGTCGCGCCGACGGGAGGACCGATCATCGCCGTCATGCCCTCCGCGAGCAGTGGGTGTCACGAACCGGACCCTGTTCCGAGGAGATCTCGACCACGCCCGCCGTCAACCGGCGATCGAGCCGTTCGCGACCTCGGTCCGGTTCGCTCGAAGCGCTTCGAGCATGCCGACCGTGGGGTCTCGCAACAGGCGGCCGGTTCGAGCACGCGCCGCACAGGCCCTGGAGGCGGGCGAGCCGCGTCCGTCGTGAGGGCTTCGAGAGATGGCGGGACTCTCGAGCGGCGGCAGGGCGATCCTCGGGCAGAGAGCGCACGAGCTGGAGCGCGTAGAAGGCGTTGCCGGCCGCCACCGCGCTGCAGGACCGGTCTCGGGAGCGTGCGACCTGCGTGAAGCCGAAGCATCCGGTGCATGGCCTCGGTGCTCAGGGAGCCGATCGGAGACTCACCACCCGTTCGGGCGGAGCGACCGATCTGGCCGGCAGCGCCGAAGACTGGTCGAGGTGCAGCGACGTCAACGAGCCGCACCCGCTCGTCGCTCAGCCTTCGAAACGGAACGCAGCGCCGCGCCGTCTCGCGATCGAGCCATTGCAGGTCGTCGACTGCCACGACCACCACGTCGCGTTCGGCAGCGCCCGCTGGGCCCTCAGCACACCGGCCGAACGGTGTGCGAATCCACCGGTCGCCCGCCCGCCTGCCGCGGAGCAGCGCGATCTCCAGCGCCTCTGCCTGTGGCGCAGGAGCTGCGACGACGACCCCCGAGCCGAGCACACCGCAAGTAGATCGCCGAGACCGGAGAACGCGAGCTCTACTCGGCGGCGCCGGCCGAGCACGAGCACGCACGTGCCGGGCCCTCGGCGCCGGTCACGGCCTCGCGGAAGCGTGGTCTTGCCGATCCCCGCCTCGCCCTCGTTTACGAGCGCCATCGAGCCCTCTCCCGCCGGAAAGGCTCTGACCACCTCCGAGCTCCTCCCGCGCCCAATCACCGCGGACGGGTCTCAGGACGGGGTCTCTTAACGGCTGAGCTCGAGCCGGAGCATCACCTCGTCGAAGCGCACCTCACCGGTTCGCTCGAAGCCGTAGCGCTCGTAGAAGGGGAGCGGGCTGCCCTCGCCCTGACCGGCGCTCGTGTTCAGCACCTCGACTCCGGGCCGGCCACGGAAGTACTCGACGATCAGGTCGAGCGTCGCGGTGCCGAAGCCCTGCCGCTGGTAGCGCTCGTCGATCAGGAGCTTCCAGAGGTACTGCGGTATGTAGTCCGGATTGTCGACCTCGTCGGCGATCATCACGAACCCGACCGGCGTGTCGTCGGCATGAACCACCCAGTACATGGCGTGAGCGTCGGGGTGCTCGGCGGCTTCGCGCAACGAGTCGGCCACGCTGCTCACGAATTGCTCCTGGCCCGGCGAAACGCGCAGAGCCTCGGCCGCTTGACGGTTCGACTCGTTGAGCGGACGAAGCGAAACCACGCGCAGACCTTAATGCGATAAGCGCTGGTTGTCGGGCAGGTTGCAAGAGCGATTGGACTGGGCGGCTCGTGGGGTCCTAGGGTCAGGCGAAGGAGGTTCGCTGACATGGCAACGGTGCTCTGTGTGTTGTACGACGACCCGGTCGACGGCTACCCGCCGCCCTATGCGCGCGAGGGCGTGCCTGAAATCACCAGCTACTTCGACGGCCAGACCACACCCACGCCGGAGGCGATCGACTTCACCCCCGGCGAGCTGCTCGGCAGCGTCTCCGGTGAGCTCGGGCTGCGGCGCTTTCTCGAGGAGCGCGGGCACAGGCTGGTCGTGACGTCCGACAAGGACGGTTCGGACTCGGAATTCGAGCGCGAGCTACCAGGGGCGGATGTGGTGATCTCGCAGCCGTTCTGGCCGGCCTACCTGACCGCCGAGCGCTTTGCCAAGGCGCCGAACCTCAAGCTGGCGATAACCGCGGGGATCGGCTCGGATCACGTCGACCTCGACGCGGCGGTTGCGAAGGGCGTCACGGTCGCCGAGGTCACGTACTCCAACAGCATCAGCGTGTCGGAGCACGTGGTGATGATGATCCTCGCGACTCGTGCGCAACTACATCCCGTCGTACCAGACGGTCGTGGCGGGAGGCTGGAACATCGCCGACTGCGTCTCGCGGTCCTACGACCTCGAGGGCATGCAGGTGGGCACCGTTGGGGCCGGGCGGATCGGCTCGGCGGTGTTGCGCCGGCTGCAGCCGTTCGAGGTCGGGCTGCACTACACCGACCGTCATCGCCTGCCGGAGGAGGTTGAGCGCGGAGCTCGGGGTCACGTATCACGAGAGCGTGCAGGAGCTCGCGTCGGTCTGCGACGTGGTGACGATCAACGCGCCCCTGCACCCCGAGACCGAGGGCCTGTTCGACGACGAGCTGATCGGGCGCATGAAGCGGGGCGCGTACCTCGTCAACACCGCTCGCGGCAAGATCTGCGATCGCGACGCGGTCGTGCGCGCCCTCGAGAGCGGTCAGCTCGCCGGCTACGCCGGCGATGTCTGGTATCCCCAGCCGGCGCCGTCCGACCATCCCTGGCGCACCATGCCGCATCACGGCATGACGCCGCACACGTCCGGTACGAGCCTCTCCGCTCAGGCCCGCTACGCCGCCGGGACGCGGGAGATCCTCGAATGCTGGCTCGACGGCCGC
Source organism: uncultured Thermoleophilaceae bacterium (assembly GCA_963819635.1). Lineage (GTDB taxonomy): Bacteria > Actinomycetota > Thermoleophilia > Solirubrobacterales > Thermoleophilaceae > JACVRW01. Next base: position 93,310 of record CAWFWX010000004.1, on the reverse strand, counting down.
CCGATCCGCGACGAGTACCTGATCGTCGACGCCGGCGGGCTTGCGGGCGCCGGGGCCCACTCGTACTCCGTCAAGGGCGGCTGACCAGACAGGCGATAATGGGCCGGAGTGTTCCTCCGCCAGCTGGAGTATCTGACGGCCTTGGCGCGCGAACGACACTTCGGCCGCGCGGCCGAGGCCTGCCACGTCTCTCAACCGGCACTGTCCGCGGCGATCCAGAAGCTCGAGCACGAGCTCGGCCTGACGCTCGTCTACCGAGGCCCGCGCTACGCGGACCTCACCCCTCAGGGCGACGCCCTCTTGACCTGGGCGCAGCAGACGGTCGCCAGCGTCGAGGGGCTCACGGCCGAGGCCGCGCGCCTTCGAAACGAGCTGTCCGGGAAGCTGCGCCTGGGGGCGATCCCGACAGCGCTGCCGGCCATCGCACTGATCGTGGGTCCGCTGCTCACGCGCCACCCGGGGGTGACCGTCGAGGTTCGCTCGATGTCATCGATCGAGATCGGCCGTCACTTGGCAAGCCACGACATCGACGGCGGAATCACCTATCTGGACAACGAGCCGCTCGGCGCGGTGTCGAGCCTGCCGATCTACAACGAGCGGTATGTGTTCGTCAACGGCGGGAACGAGGCCGAGGGCGCCACGATCTCGTGGGCTGATCTCGCGGGGATCCCGCTCTGCCTCCTCACACCGGACATGCAGAACCGCCGCATCGTCAACGCGGCGCTGAAGGCCGCCGGCGTGACACCGACTCCGCGCGTCGAAGCCAACTCCATCTCGGCCCTGCTCTCGTTCGCGCATACCGGTTGGTCGTGCGTGACCGCACACACCTGGCTCGCTCTACACGGCCTTCCCCCGGGCATGCGCGGCCTGGTGCTCACCGATCCGGACGTGACTCACTCGATCGGCCTCGTTGCCCCCGACACGGATCTCCCCCACCCGCTGATTCGCGCCCTGGGCGACGAGCTTTCGCGTGTCGACGTCGACGCCGAGCTGGCCGCACGCGGACGCCGCGCGATCCAGCACTCGGCGCGGCACGACCTGCAGCCCGAGCCCCACGCCCTCTAGGATCCGCCGCCGCATGAAGGCACTCGTTACCGGCGGCGCCGGCTTCATCGGCTCGAACCTCGTGGACGCGCTCCTCGCGCGCGGGGATGAGGTCACCGTCGTCGACAACCTGTCGACCGGCAAGCGCGAGAACCTCGAGCGAGGCGCTCGGGAACGGCGCGACGCTCGAGGAGGTCGACATCCGCGACGGCGACGCGGTGAGCGAGGTCGTCGGCCGCACGCGGCCCGACGTGATCTTCCACCTCGCCGCGCAGATCGACGTGCGCAAGTCGGTGGCCGATCCGGCGGCCGACGCTCGCATCAACGTCGAGGGCACCGCCAACCTGCTGAGCGCCGCCCAGGCGCACGGCGTGCCGCGCTTCGTGAACACGTCGACCGGCGGCGCCATCTACGGCGAGGGCCGCCAGATCCCGGCGCCCGAGGACCACCCGGTCGCGCCCGAGGCGCCCTACGGCCTCTCCAAGTTCTGCGCCGAGCAGTACTGCGAGATCTTCACGCGCCTGCACGGCCTCTCGACCGTCTCGCTCCGCTACGGCAACGTCTACGGCCCGCGCCAGGACCCGCTCGGCGAGGCCGGCGTGATCGCGATCTTCTGCGGCAAGCTGCTCGACGGCGACACGCCCACGATCTTCGGCGACGGCAAGCAGACGCGCGACTACGTCTACGTGGACGACGTGGTCGACGCGAACCTGCGCGCCGCCGAGTCCGACGCCGGCGGGGCGATCAACATCGGGCTCGGCCAGGAGAAGTCGGTGCTCGACATCGTCGAGGTCGCTGAAGCAGGAGGCGGCGAACGGGTTCGAGGTGGAGCACGCGCCCGAGCGCCCGGGCGAGGTGCAGCGCATCGCGCTCGACCACTCGCGCGCGCGTCAGGAGCTCGGCTGGGATCCGAAGGTCGAGCTCGACGAGGGCCTCAGGCGGACGCTCGACAGCCTGCGCTGAGCGCGGCCTAGCCCACCGGCTCCGACGGCGGCGAGCGCTTCCTCGCGGTCGAAGTAGGACCTGTACCCCACGACCAGCCCGTCGCGGATCTGGAACACGAGCGCTCCGAGTTGCGCGCCCGTCGCGCCGCTCTGGATCCCGCGCGCGCGGATGCGGCTCAGCACGAGCACCGTGTCGCCGGCGTCGACCATCTCGTCGACCTCGTAGCGGAACTCGTCGAAGACCTCTGCCGTGAGCCGGAGGAGCTCCCTGATCCCCTCGTGCCCCCGATAGGTGCCTGCGATGAAGGACTCCGGGTCGATTACGAACACCGCGTCGGGGTCGATGTCGGTCCAGAGTGGTTCGCCGGTCTCGTTGAAGTGGTCGAAGTACCGCTGGACGATCTCCACGTTCTCCTGCGACACGGTCCGCCGAGTATCTCGCGTGGGGGCCACTAGGCTCGCGCGCATGTCGCGCACCGGCCAGACGCTCGTCGACATCGAGGAGGCCACCGTCCGCGTCCTCGTCGACCGGCCCGAGCTCGTCCTCACCTACATGCGCTCGCGCACCGAGGGCGGGCCGGGACGCCACCTCCACCGGGAGCACGCCGACGGCTTCATCGTGCTCGAGGGCGAGTACGCGTTCGAGCTCGGGGACGAGCGCGCCACGCGCGGCGCCGGCACCGTGCTGGTCATCCCGCAGCGGGTCATCCACCGCTACGAGCACGAGACCACCGAGCAGGGCGCCTTCCTCAACATCCACGCGCCGGCGTGCGACTTCGCCAACTACCTCTTCGGCGAGACCCCGCCGGAGGAGGCCGACAACATCTTCGACCCGCCCGAGGACGAGGGCCGGCCGGCGGGCGAGGCCATCGTGCTCCCGTTCGCCGAGCAGGGCGAGGTGATCACGGACAGGCCCGAGCGGACGATCCGCATCCTCGCCGACCTCCCGGAGCTGTGTCTCACGTGGACGCGCTACGTCGAGGGCGAGGAGGGACCCGGCCCGCACATCCACAGGGAGCACTCGGACGCGTTCTTCATGCTCACCGGCGAGCTCAACTTCGGGCTCGGCCCGGAGGTCGAGCGGGTCAAGGCGGGGCCGGGCACGTTCATCCTCGCCCCGCCCGAGGTGGTGCACACGTTCCGGAACGACGGGCCCGAGGACGCCACCTGGCTCAATTTCCACGCACCGTCCGTGGGTTTCGCGAACTTCCTCCGCGATCCGGACTTCGTCTGGGATAGCTTCGACGCGCCCGCAGACGGCGGCCGCCCGCTCTCAGAGGCGATCGTGGACCGCGTTCACCTCGCATAGAGGGCACAATATGTAGTGCTTCGGGAAGGAATGAAGCACTACGGGTAGTAGAATTACCCGTGTGCATTGCCCCTACTGCGAATCCGAGTCGACCAGCGTGGTCGACACGCGCGATGCGGGCGATGCCGTGCGCCGCCGCCGCGAATGTGCGTCGTGCGGCAACCGTTTCACCACCTACGAACGCGCCGAGACGAACGTGACCGTCCTGAAGCGCGACGGCCGCCGCGAGCGGTTCGACAGCCACAAGCTCCTGGGAGGGCTCGAGCGGGCAGCCAACAAGCGGCCCGTGAGCTCGGAGCAGCTGGAGGAGCTGTCGGAGTCGATCGCGGCGGCCGTGAGGCGGAGCGGCCCCGAGGTCGAGGCGAGCCAGATCGGCGATCTCGCCGAGCGCGGGCTCGCCGCGCTCGACCCGGTGTCGGGGATCCTGTTCGCCTCCGTGTACCGCAACCTCGCGGACCTCGAAGAGGTGGCGGAGACGGTCCAGCGCTACCAGGACGACCCCCTTCCCGGCGCCGATCAGCTGCCCCTCGAGGGCGCCTCGAATCCGTCCGACCCGCGGAGCAGTATCGGTCGTTCCCCCCTGGGGAAGTCCAAGCCAGTCGCCCACACGAGGAGAGGTCATGTCTGACAGCCGTAACGCCACCGCCCCCGCCATCACCGCAGCCGGTGATGGAGTCAGTGTGGGGAGGCGCTTTACGGAGTCCGGCGTGAGTCCATTCGACGCCGTCGAGTGGGAGATCCGCGACGCCCTGATCGGCGATCCGGAGAAGCCGGCGTTCGCGCAGAGCGACGTCGAGTTCCCGAAGAGCTGGTCGCAGAACGCCACCAACATCGTGGCCCAGAAGTACTTCCGCGGGCGCATGGACTCGCCGGAGCGCGAGCGCTCCGTCAAGCAGATGATCGGCCGCGTGGCCGGCACGATCGCGACCTGGGGCCGCGACGGCGGCTACTTCGCCACGGACGACGACGCGCAGGCCTTCGAGGACGAGCTCACCCACATCCTTCTTCACCAGATGGCCGCCTTCAACTCGCCGGTCTGGTTCAACGTCGGGTTCGAGGAGAACCCGCAGTGCTCGGCCTGCTTCATCCTCTCCGTCGAGGACACGATCGAGTCGATCCTCGACTGGAACACCAAGGAGGGCATGATCTTCCGCGGCGGCTCCGGCTCGGGGATCAACCTCTCGCGGATCCGCGGCTCGAAGGAGCACCTCTCGAAGGGCGGGCTGGCCTCCGGCCCCGTGTCGTTCATGCGCGGCGCCGACGCCTGGGCCGGCACGATCAAGTCGGGCGGCAAGACGCGCCGCGCGGCGAAGATGGTCGTGCTGGACGTGGACCACCCGGACGTCCTCGACTTCATCTGGTGCAAGGCGCGCGAGGAGGAGAAGGCGATGGCGCTCCGCGACGCCGGCTTCGACATGCGCCTCGACTCCGAGGCGTTCGCCTCGATCCAGTACCAGAACGCGAACAACTCCGTCCGCGTGACCGACGAGTTCATGGAGCGCGCCGAGCGCGGCGAGGAGTGGGAGCTCACGGCGCGCGTCGACTCGAGCGCCACCGAGATGGTCGACGCCAAGGACGTGCTGAACCAGATCGCCGACGCCGCCTGGCGCTGCGCCGATCCGGGCGTCCAGTACGACACGACCATCAACGAGTGGCACACCTGCCCGGTGTCGGGCCGGATCAACGCGTCGAACCCGTGCTCCGAGTACATGCACGTCGACGACAGCGCGTGCAACCTCGCCTCGCTCAACCTCATGAAGTTCCGGCGCGCCGACGGCAGCTTCGACGTCGAGGCGTTCGAGCACGCGGTGGACGTAGTGATCCTCGCCCAGGAGATCGTCGTCGGGCCGTCGAGCTACCCGACCGAGCAGATCGGCGTCAACGCGCGCGCGTTCCGTCAGCTCGGCATGGGCTACGCGAACCTCGGCGCGCTGCTGATGGCGAACGGCGTGGCGTACGACTCGGACGAGGGCCGCGCGCTCTGCGGGGCGATCACCTCTCTGATGACCGGCCGCGCCTACCGGACCTCGGCCGAGGTGGCCGGCGCGCTCGGGCCCTACGAGCACTACGAGGAGAACCGCGACCCGCACAACCACGTGATGCGCAAGCACCGCGCCGCGGCGTACTCGCTGGACGAGTCGCTGACCTCGGACACCGAGCTGCTTCGCGCGGCGCAGCGGGCGTGGGACGAGGCGGTCGAGATCGGCGAGCGGAACGGCTACCGGAACGCGCAGGCGACCGTGCTGGCGCCCACCGGGACGATCTCGTTCCTCATGGACTGCGACACCACCGGCATCGAGCCCGACTTCTCGCTCGTGAAGTTCAAGGAGCTGGTCGGCGGCGGGCAGATGACGATCGTCAACCAGACGGTCGGGCTCGCGCTCGAGACGCTCGGCTACTCCGCTGAGGAGATCGACCGGATCAAGGCTCACCTGATGGACCGCGCGACGATCGTCGGCGCGCCGGCGCTGAAGGACGAGCACCTGCCGGTGTTCGACGTGGCTGTCGGCGAGCGCGCCATCTCACCGATGGGCCACGTGAAGATGATGGCCGCCGCGCAGCCGTTCATCTCGGGCGCGATCTCGAAGACGGTGAACCTGCCCGAGTCGGTGACGGTCGAGGACATCGCGTCGATCTACAGCGAGGGCTGGAAGCTCGGGCTGAAGGCGCTCGCGATCTACCGCGACGGCTCGAAGACGGCGCAGGCGCTGAAGACGGACGGCGGCACGAAGACGGCCGACGAGGCCGAGGCCGCGGCGGCGCTCGAGCCGGCGCGTCCCGTGCGGCGCCGGATGCCCCGCGAGCGCCACTCGCTCACCCACAAGTTCTCGATCGCCGGGCACGAGGGCTACATCACGGCCGGCGAGTACGAGGACGGCACGGTCGGCGAGGTATTCCTGACCGACGTGGGCAAGGAGGGCTCGACGATCAAGGGCCTGATGAACGCGTTCGCGACGGCGATCTCGATCGGCCTCCAGTACGGCGTGCCGCTCGAGACGTTCGTGCGGAAGTTCGCCTACATGCGCTTCGAGCCCGAGGGCTACACCGGCAACCCGGAGATCCCGTTCGCGAAGTCGATGCCCGACTACATCATGCGCTGGGTGGCATCCCGCTACGGCGACGCCGAGCTCCAGGAGGAGCTGGGCATCCTGACCCCCGAGGTCCGCGCCCGGAAGGCGGCCGAGGCCGCCGCGCCGAGTGCCGACACGGCAGGGCCCGGCGGAGGCGGAGCCGACGAACGGTGGCAACGGCCACTCGAACGGTGGCAACGGCGACTCGGCTCCGAAGCCCGCCGCGTCCGCGCTGACCGACGAGCCCCCGACCGTGCCGGCGAAGCTGCAGGGCCTGGAGCTAGGCCCGGCGTGCTCGATGTGCGGCGGAATGATGCAGCGCACCGGCTCGTGCTACACGTGCTCGAGCTGCGGGAACAACACCGGCTGCGGCTGATCGAGCTGGTATCACCGCAGACCTAACAGCCCGTCCGTGATTGGAAAGCGGCCTCCGGGCCGCTTTCTCGTTCCTCCTACAGCGCAATCTGGATGGGCTGAAAACTAGCCGGAATGGCCAGCTGTCGCGCACCGCGTTGCGGATCCGCAGCGAGCTAGGAAGGCTTTGCACTCGCACTCCACATCTGGTTAAGTCGCTCGCCGGCGCCAAGGGGCGAAATCGATCGGGAGCCATGATGGGATTTTTCAGTACGCGTCCGCCCGAGCCCGAAAGCATGAGTCGCCAGTACCTGCGGTCCGCGCCGCCAGCCCCGCGTACCGACAATCTGGCCATCTCGTGCTTGCAGCACATCGCAGGGCTAGACATCGTGGACAAGCCGAGGTTCGGTGAATTGCTCACGGTGGGAGCACTCGCGCCAGCGAGTCAGTCGTCCGAGGAACGATGACGCAAGACCGCGATCTGAGTGGGTGGGTCGCGCGCAAGGGCGCCGTGATCTTTCGTTCCGTGCTGGCGGATGGCATGGGTCGCTCGCTCGATGAGAATCTTGACTTGGCCTACGCTGCCGTAGGGATGGAGGTGAACGGCGGCGTCAGCACGCGTGACGGTACATCGCCACTCCCGGAGGACGAACTCGCCGCGGCAACCGGCCTCGGCGCGCTTAGCCTCAGCGTGCTTCGCGCCGTCGCCTCGCCGCCGCAGGAGCGTCGCCCCGACGACCGCGACTTCTATGTGAATCTTCACACGGCAACCGACGCCGAGGTCGAGTCGCTCGCGTACGACATCCTGGGCTGGTACGCCGTGGTAATCGGGCGCCTAGACCGTGCCGGCCATATCCGCTCGGGGCTACCGATCCACAACCCGGCATTTCGGGACGTCCCGAAGCTAACAAGCGAGGGCTGGTACCCGAACCCTCCGAAGTTCGGCGACGTGAGTTCCGGCGATGCGCAGATTCAGCGGTATTGGGACGGGGCGGTATGGACGGACCGCGTCCGCGTACAGCAAGGGCGCGGGTGGTCTGAGCTTCGTCACTCCTTGCACGACCCGCCCACCGACTGAGTGCCCCCAACTAAGGGAGCGGCCAAGTGGGACGGGGCGAACGCTTAGGAGCAACTCCCAAACTGGCAGCCGTGCTGGGACGGGGGCTTGCCCTGACCCTCAGCCTCTTTGCACCAAGGGCACTTTGGACGACCAGCTTGAACGCACGCGCACGCCACAGAAGTCTCCTTTCCTTGATTGGGTGATCGGCCTTAAGTGCATCGTACAAACTGTCGATGCAGCGCACCGGCTCGTGCTACACGTGCTCGAGCTGCGGCAACAACACCGGCTGCGGCTGAGCTGGTATCACCGCAGACCAACAGCCCGTCAGTGATTGGAAAGCGGCCTCCGGGCCGCCTTCTCGTTGGGGACCAGTGCCAGCGCGAGGAGCGCATCGTGCATCTCGATCCGCCCGCGAGCAGCTGAGTTGGCGGCTTCGGCGCACGATAGGTTCACGGGTGACTATGTCGACCGTTGAGCTCTGGTGCGATGGCGCCTGTTCCGGCAACGGCCGCGAGTCCGCGGCCGGCGGCTGGGCAGCCGTGCTCATCTTCGGCCGCCCAGTCCAGGGCGCCGATGCCGAGGCTGCCGCCAGCATGCTCGAACGCGAGATCAAGCGGCTCACCGAGCCAGGCTCCGTCAGCATCGACCTGGGCAGCGGCCGTCCGGTGCGGGCGACGGCGATCTGGGGCAACGAGCGCCCCTCCACCAACAACCGGATGGAGATCACGGGGCTGCTCAAGGGCGTGCGCGCGCTCAAGCGCCCCACCCGCGTCCAGGCGCATGTCGACTCCACCTACCTGATGAAGGCGTTCACCGACGGCTGGCTCGACGGCTGGCAGCGGCGCGGCTGGGTGAACTCGCAGAAGAAGCCGGTCGCCAATCGAGATCTGTGGGAGGAGCTTCTGGTCGCGGCCGAGCCGCACCGGCTCGACTTCACCTGGGTCCGCGGCCACTCCGGGGACACGCTCAACGAGCTCGTAGACCAGCTCGCTGTCGATGCGGTACGGCACTCGCCGGCCTAGGGCTCGCGCTGCAGGCTTCCGAAGTCGGTTGTGTAGACCGCTGACTTATGGCCCGGGCGACCAGCGATGGGCGCCTCGTATGCGATGCCGATTCCGACCACCCGCAGTTCCGGGAGGAGGATGTTCTCCCGGTGGCCGGGGCTCCTCATCCAGCTCCTGTGGGCGCTGACGGGAGTCGACTTCTCGTCTTCGCCCCAGTAGAGGTTCTCCGCCGTCGTCACGTGGTACGCGGGGTAGCCGGCGCCGGCCATTCGCGTCACGGCGCCGATCCCCTCAGGCGTGTCGTGCTCGAAGAAGTTGCGCGCGGCCATGTCCTCTGAGTGGCGTTGCGACGCGAGGTCGAGCGAGGTGTCGCGGCTCAAGTACCCGAGCCCGTGGCGTGCCCGCTCGGCGTTCAGGAGGCAGAGCACCGCCTGCTTTGCGCGCTCGCTCGTCTGCGGGTTCGGCATTGCGCCTGACTCCGGGCAACCGGGCGCATCCGGTCTCGCCACGACCTCCGCGCCGGTCCGCTGCTGGAATCCGAGCTCAGCCACCGCGAGCACCAGCAGCGCCAACGAGACAGTCCACAAGACAACGGATCGCCGGGGCACGCGTATCGCATCGGCCGCTCCCGGACGGGGCTTGACTGTGAAGGCGATCGAGTCGCTGCCGATAACAGTGGTCGAGATGGCCATTACCACTCGCCCCACGCTCGACTGCAGCGAGCCGAGCGGTACCTACGTCACCACGATGGAAATCGTGGGCACGGTGCCCATCACGTACAACCCCGGCGCCACCAAGCGGGAGTCCTACCGCGCTTGGATCGCCGCCCTCGACGCCGCGGCTCGGGACGCGGCCGCTCGCGCCCGCCCGACGACCGCGCCGTTGTTCTCCCTGCGCTGCGAGCTGCGCCTCTACACGCCCTACCAGGGCTCGGACCTGGACAACTACGTCAAGCCCATTCAGGACGCCCTCGCCCTTCATGGCCTGCTCCAGCGCCGGGAGCGTCGTGCGCCAGCGCCGGCAGCAGCTGATCAGGTGTCCGAGCCGGACGCCGGCGCCCCGAGCGCCCGCTTGAGCGTTGCTTCGAGCTCCTGCAACAGGCCGGTGGACTCCTTCGCCTCGTTCGCGGCAGCGCGGCGCCTTGTGCGATAGCTCTGGAACGCCGGCAGGACCGCCCATTTCACGACTGCGTCGGTCAGGAAACCAGCAGTGAAGGCGGTCGCGTAGTCGGTGACTGTCCCCCAGGTCTCGTCCCAGATCGTCAGGGCGTAGGCGGTCGACGCGACCAGCGCTGACAGGAGCGTCCACAAGAAATCCTCACGCTGAACGCTCTTGAAGTCTTGCCACAGCCGACTGGCCGTCTCGTCGAAGCCCGTGCGACGGATGCTGGACAAGAGCCCGCGGTCGGCGAGCGGCCTCGCGACCGGTTCTGCGGTCACCGTCGATACGAGCTCCTCGACTCGATCGCGATCCGCCTCGAGCTCCTCCTTGACCTGCACGTTCGGCTCGCGTTTTGCCGGGGTGAGGAGGTAACGAAGCGTGTCGAAGGCTTCGTCGAGGAGGCGTTCCTCGATCGCGGCGACTCGCCCCCTCTCGGCCTCTTGATCCTTCGCCGCGGGGTCCGGTTTCGTCTGGTCCTGGATGGCCTCGACTTCCACCGCGAGCAACGCTTCGGCCTCTTCGTCCGTGAGTTTGAGGTTGGCTTTCTCAACCTCGAGGTGCAGATGCCAGAGGGCCCGCCAGCGCGTGAGGCGGAGGAGGTGCGAGGCAGCCCTCTGCTGCAGATCTTGGACTTCCTCCTCTTTCTTTGGCCGACTTCGCAGCGTCTGTCGCAGCGCATACGTCTCCGCGAACGCGTCGCAGTCGGTGAACTTCGTGCCCGAGCGTCTGCGGGGAACGATGCGTTCGTCGATCTGGCGGGTGACCTCGCGTGCCCACGGCTCCAGCCGGATCCACCAGTCGACTGTCGCGATGAAGGCTTCCGTGTCCGTGGCCGCCTCATCGAAGTCCGGGTCGTCCTGCGCCGAGTCGATGCTCCACAACAGACCGGACACACCGTGGTTTCCGGGGAAAGGACTAGCACGACGGCCGTCGTTGTAGCGGGGCTGAATCATGTGCGAGTCGATGTCGAATCCGGCCGGGGCGCCACCGCTGTCGGCTCTTGCCTTGTCGTACCGCTGGAGCGTGCTGGCGACCTCCAGGCCCAGCAACTTGCGCTTCCGCCGAATGCCCCGGAACAGCGCCACCCCGCCGCCCACGAACGCTCCCAGGAAGACAAATGCGATCGCCCAACCGAGCGAGTGCCCCACTTTCACGGAGACCGGAAGCTCGGGACCGCCGGCGACGCCCGGCGCGAGCGGCATGCTGCCCTCGAAATCGCCGATTCCGGAGGAGTCGCTCACCTTCACGGTGCCGGTCAGCGTGTCCCCATCGACTTTGGCGTCCCCGAGCCGCAGCGACACCTCGCCGCCCTCACCGTTGCCCAGGACCACGTGGCCGATCGCGTCTCCCTCCGTCGGCAGGGCATCCACGTCCTCGCCGCGGATCAGGACGTGTGCTTCTCGCCCACATGCGCCGAAGTCGAGCAGCCAGCAGTTGTGCCGGACCTTCAGACTCACCTCGTCCGGGCTGAACCGGACCGCCGGGGAGATGCCGCGGATCCGAAGCTGTGCCGCCTTCGGGAACGTCTGGCTCTTGCCGGGTCCGCGGGCGCGCAGCTGAGCCAAGAGCATCCCGTCAACGCGCGACAGCCGCTGGCCCTTCGGCAGAACGAAGGTCACCTGGATCCCCCGGTACTGGTTCCGGCGGAACACGACCCGCCCGGCAGGCTTCGCCTTGGCAAGCGTCGCGGCGGGGCCGTCTCCGCCCACGAGCAGGATCGGCCGACCGCGATCCGGGAAGAAGCGCAGCTCGAGGACGCCCGTGACGCCCGAGACGTTCCTGATCACCACGGTGATGCTGCCGCGCCGCTCGTTCTCGTTCGAGAGCGGAAGGCTCACCTCACGCGGGTCCGCGGGCCCAACGAAGCGAAGGCTCTGTGCCGCGGCGCCGCCGGGTACTACGAGAGCCAAGACGAGCGCGAGTCCCGCGCCCGCGCCTCGGGTGTGCATGCGTGAAGGCTAAGCAGGCTCCCTGAGCATTGCAAGTACGCTTTTTGGTGGAGTCTTGACCGCCGGCGCGCTGCGCGGCGGCGAAGCTATTTCGGCGACACGCCGGCGGCCTCGTAGGCCTCGCGGTGCGACTGGAACCACTGGAAGCGCACCGCCTGGCCGTCGCGGACCGTCCAGACGTAGCCGTGCTCGCCCTCGAGCGGAACGCCGCTGCCCCTGCCGGAGGCCGTGTAGTGCGCGAGGACGAGCACCTCGTCGCCGCCGGCGTCGACGATCTCGTCGATGTGGACCATGAAGTCCTCGTAGGTCTCGCGGACGACCCTGAAGCTGGCTCGCCCCTGACGGATCCCCGGCTCGACCGCGTAGACGGGGTTCACGTACTCCACGTCCTCGGCAATGAAGTCGCGCGCCGACCTCTCGCGGTCCCACGCGTCATAGATGCGGCGAACCAATTCGACGTTCTCCTCCGACATCCGGAGTGAGTATCAACCCTCAAGGGGTCAGACCCCTTGAGGGTGGTTGAGGGTTAGGGTTGACGAATGATTCGACTCGTCCGGATAGCGATCCAGTGTGTGCTCGTCCTGCTCCTCGTGAGCATCGCCGTCGCAGTCGGCGCGAACGAGACAGGTACCGCCGAGACGATCGTCCTCGGCGCGATCGCGGGCCTGCTCGTCGGCGCCGCCTTCTGGGTACGCCGGCTCGGGGTCAGCCCGCAGGCCCGCTAGCGCCTGGCCGCACGCCGGCGTAGCATCTGTCTCGTGCCCGGCTGACGCTGACACCCCGCCACAAACGGAGGCAAGCCGCCTAGGCAGTGCGTCGCGGGCCGAAGCACTGCGCCCGAGTGGCTTGGGGGTGGCGCGAGGGCGCCGCCCACACAGGTCCTAGAAGCAGAGCGGCGACGGCGGGATCCGCGGCTGGCCGTGCACCATCGACACCGGCATCAGGACCTGGTCGACGTAGCACCAGCCCCAGTTCTCGCCCGGCTGGATCGAGCGGACGAGGGGATGGTCGCTCGTCTGGGCGTGTGCGGTCGCGTGCCGGCCCGGCGAGGAGTCGCAGCACCCGACGTGTCCGCAGGCGAGGCAGATCCGCAGGTGACACCACTCGCCGCCCTCGGCGAGGCACTCCTCGCAGCCCGCCACCTCTTCCGGCAGCTCGGTGATCTGAATCGTGTCGAGGTGCGTGCACTCGTTGGCGGCCATGCCTCACACCATAGGCATGAGGTCGACTCGCTCTCCGATCGGCACCCACCTGATGCTCCGGCGAACGTCCTCCGGAGCGTTCGCGAATTCCCGCTCGATCTCGTCGCGAGCCTGCTGGAAGTGAGCCCATCCCTCGTAATGAATTGGGATCGCGGTGCGTGGGCGAACGAGCTCGCACAGCTCGACCGCGTCGCGGGCGGTCATCGAGTAGCGGACCGGCCCCGTGATCGGGAAGCGCACGCCGCCCATGTGGAGCAGCACGGTGTCGACGTCCAGGCGCTCGGCCACCTGCCGCACCCCGTGGTAGAGCACGGTGTCGCCCGTGATCCAGAGGACGCCGTGCTCCTGGCCGTCCCAGCTCAGCGCAAAGCCGATCACGCGTCCGACGAGCGGACGGCTGAGCGGCGGGCCGTGACGGCAGGGCGTGGCTGCGATCTCGATGGCAGGCCTGCCCTCGTGTTCGAGTGTCGTGACGCCCCAGGGCTCCAACCCGCGCGCACCTGCGCCAAGCCGTCGCGCGCCGGGCACCGTAGTCACGACAACGCCGGCCGACGGCAGCAGCGCGCGACCCGCGTCGTCCAGGTTGTCGCCGTGGTGGTCGTGGCTCAGCAGGACGGCATCGATCCGGCCCAGGTCTGCCGGCTGCACAGACGGTCCCGCCACCTTTCGCGACGACGTCCCCAAGCCGAAGGTGTACCTCCGGCCGGGAGGGTCGAACGTCGGGTCGGTCAGAATCCGCCAGTCGCCGACCTCGATCAGCGTCGTCGGCCCGCCGATGTGCGTGAGCCGAACATCCATCGGGCCATCGTAGGCGCCCACGGCCTGGGGCAAGGCCTTACCGTTAGGACATGAGCAACTTCATCTCGCGCGGTTTTCAGCGTCGCCGCCAGACGCCGGCGGAGCTCGCAGACCGCCTGCCGCCGGGCCAGTACTTCGAGCGCGGGTTTCCCGTGCTGACCGCCGGTCCCACGCCGCACGTGGAGTCCGGAGACCTGGACGTTCAGCGTCGACGGAATGGTGGGCTCGCAGCAGGAGTGGAGCTGGGACGCGTTCCACGCGCTGCCGTTCGAGACCATCCCGTGCGACATCCATTGCGTGACCAAGTGGTCGAAGCTCGGTACGAGCTTCGGCGGCGTGTCGGTGGACACGCTGCTCAAGGACGTCGACCCCAAGGGCAGCCTACACGATGGCCTACTCGTACGGCGGCTACACGACGAACGTGCCGCTCGCCGACCTCACCGGCGCCAAGGCCTGGGTCGTGACCGAGCACGAGGGCGAGCCGCTGCCGCGCGAGCACGGGGGCCCGGCGCGGCTGCTCGTGCCGCACCTCTACTTCTGGAAGAGCGCGAAGTGGGTGGCCGGCCTGCGCGTGATCGATCACGACGAGCCCGGCTTCTGGGAGCAGAACGGCTACCACATTCGCGGCGACCCCTGGAAGGAGGAGCGCTATTGGAACGACTGACCGCGGTCGAGCTCCGGGCACCCGGCGGGTGGCAGGTCGCGACCGTCACGGAGATCAAGGTCGAGACGCCGCGGGTGAAGTCGTTCCGCTTCGTCCTGCCGATGTGGATGGCGCACCTGCCCGGCCAGCACTACGACGTGCGGCTGACCGCGCCTGACGGCTACCGGGCGCAGCGCTCGTATTCGATCGCCTCGTCGCCGCTCGACGTGGGCGAGATCGAGCTGACGATCGACCTGCTCGACGACGGCGAGGTGTCGCCCTACTTCCACGAGGTGGTCGAGGTGGGCGACGAGGTCGAGCTGCGCGGGCCGTTCACCTCCTACTTCGTATGGCGAGGCGAGTCGCCCGTGCGTGCTCGTGGGGGGCGGGTCCGGCGTCGTTCCGCTGATGGCGATGCTGCGCCACAAGCGCCGTGCGATGCCCGAGGTCGACATGCGGCTCGTCTACTCGGTCCGGCACGCCGACGACGTGATCTACGAGGCCGAGCTCGACGGCGACGCGCTTCTCACCTATACGCGCGACTCTCCCGAGGGCTGGACCGGCCACACCGGCCGCATCGACGCCGACCTCGTGCGGGGGCCGGCCGACGGGGCGCGGCTAGCGTTCGTGTGCGGCTCGAACGGGTTCGTGGAGGCCGCCAGCGACCTGCTGCTCGGGGTCGGCATGCATCCCGACTCGGTCCGCACCGAGCGCTTCGGCGCCACGCTCTAGCCTCGTCGTCACATGGAGGACCGGATCGAGGCCGCCCGGGAGGTCATGCGCCAGCTCGACCTGGGGCCGGCTTGGGAGTCGGCTCTCGATCCCGATCTGCCCGAGGATCTCCGCGAGTTCGCGCTCAAGCTATTCGAGGCCTATCGCCGCGGCGACCTCGACTGGCTGATCGAGCACACCTCCCCCGAGATCGTGATCGTCCAGGTTCCGGAGATCCCGGACTCGCGGACCTACACGGGGCACGAGGGCCTGATCGACGCCCTTCTCGACTGGCCACGCCAGTGGGAGGACTTCCGCATGGAGCCGCGGCGGATCTTCGCCGCCGGTCCCGGCCACTTCATCGTTATCGCCCTGCACAAGGGCCGGCCGCACTCGATGGACATCGAGGTCGAGGCCGAGATCGTCTTCCTGTTCGGCTGGCGTGACGAGGTAACGACCAGCTGGGAGATGTTCCTGACGGTCGACGAGGCGCTACGCCGCGCTGCCGAGCGCGGCGGCGACGGCGACGATGATCGCGCCACCCAGGGTCACGGTCGCGAACGAGCGTAGGAAGCCTGTTCGGAAGAACTTCGCCCGGATCACCGCCAGCACGACCAGCTCGATCGCCACGGTGATGATCCCCACGAGGATCGCGACGTGGTAGGTGTCGATGAGGAAGGGCAGGGTGTGGAACACCCCGCCCACGAACGTGCCGCCGCCCGTGATCGCCCCGCGCTCCCAGGGATTGCCGCGGCCGGTGAACTCGCCCGTGTCAGAGAGCGCCTCCGAGAAGCCCATGCTCACGGCCGCCCCGATCGCCGTCGCGAGACCGGCGAAGAAGGCAATGTGCGGATCCTCCGTCGACAGCGCCACCGCGAAGATCGGCGCGAGCGTGGAGAGCGAGCCGTCGATCAACCCGATCAGCGCCGGCTGGACGCGCGAGAGGAGGAACGCGTGCTCCTCTTCGGTGAAGCGGTCGCCGTTCGCCGCGCTTGCGTCCACCCTCAGAGGGTCCCAGGTCGGGACGTCGTCAACCGGAGATGCGGTTAGGATCGCGCAATGGCTGAAGAAGTCGCAATCGCACCGGGATCGACCGCGAAGATCCGCAACCCGTGGGGCGTCATCGGCCTCACGCTGATCACGCTCGGCATCTACTACTTCTTCTGGTGGTACTACATCAACCGGGAGATGCGCGACCTCGGCCGCGCGCGCGGCGTCGACCTCGGCCAGAACCCCGGTAACTCGGTGCTCGCGATCACCCTCGGCGCGCTCATCATCGTGCCGGCGATCATCTCGCTCTGGACGACGTCCGACCGGATGCAGCGCACCCAGGAGACGGTCGGGGTCGAGCGCGGCGCCAACGGGCCGATCATCTTCATCCTCCTGCTGCTGATCAGCCCGGTCGGGCTCTGGTACGCCCAGAACGAGCTGAACAAGGCATGGACCCTGGCGTCGGGCGGCGCAGCGGCCGGCCTGCCGCCGAGCGAGGCGCCCGCGGCGGCCCCGCCGCCCCCGCCGGCGCCCGCGCAGGCAGGTCCGGAGGACCCGGGCGCCGGCCCGCAGGCTCCCCAGCAGTAGCCGGCAGAGCCTTTACCAACTCTTTCCTTGCACTTGGACGGGCCGTGACGGCGCGGTCGGGATAGTCGGAGCCATGAAGCTCATCGCAGTCATCACAGCCCTGGCACTGACCATGTCGATCGGGGTCGCAACCGCCTCCGCAGCAACGCAGTACGAGGGGACGGTCGTCGGCCTCAGCAAGGAGAAGAAGACCTTTCGCCTGAACGACTCGGAGCGCGGGACGATCCGCATCAAGGTCACGCGCAACACCACCTTCGAGCGGATCGCCGGCTTCGGCGCGCTCAAGGTCGGAATGAACCGCGTCGAGGCGACCGTGAAGCGCTCGAACGGCCGCTGGGTGGCCACCCACGTCGAGCGCTCGGGCGGCGGCGGCCGCCACGGCGGCGACGACTGATTCGCGAAGGTGTCTAGCGTTGGGGCCCAGTGCCCCAACGCTCGGACATCCGCAACGTCGCGATCATCGCCCACGTCGACCACGGGAAGACCACCCTGGTCGACGCCATGCTGCGCCAGTCCGGCGTGTTCTCGGCCCACGAGGCCGAGGGGCTCACCGACCTGGTCATGGATTCGATGGACCAGGAGCGCGAGCGCGGAATCACGATCCTCGCCAAGAACGCGGCGGTGCGCTACGGCGACGTGAAGCTGAACCTCGTCGACACGCCCGGCCACGCCGACTTCGGCGGCGAGGTCGAGCGCGGGCTCACCATGGTCGACGGGGTCCTGCTGCTCGTGGACGCGTCAGAGGGCCCGCTCCCCCAGACCCGCTTCGTGCTCCGCAAGGCGCTCGAGGCCGGCCTCCCGGTCGTACTCGTCGTGAACAAGGTCGACCGCCCGGACGCGCGCATCGGCGAGGTCGTCAACGAGGTCTACGAGCTGTTCCTCGACCTGGACGCGAACGAGGAGCAGATCGAGTTCCCGATCGTGTACACGAACGCGAAGGCGGGGCGGGCGTCGCTCGAGGAGGGCGTCGAGGGGACCGACCTGCGTCCGCTGCTCGACCTGCTCGTGGACCGCATCCCCGCGCCGGCCTACGACGAGTCGCACCCGCTTCAGGCGCGCGTGACGAACCTGGACGCCGATCCCTATGTGGGGCGGCTGGCCCTGTGCCGCGTCCACCACGGGACGATCCGCAAGGGCCAGCAGGTGGCCTGGATCAGACGCGACGGCACGATCGAGAACGTCAAGGTCGCCGAGCTGTACGTGAACGAGGGACTGGCGCGTGTGCCCGCCGAGGAGGCCGGACCGGGCGAGATCATGGCGCTCGCCGGCATCCCCGCGATCACGATCGGCGAGACGATCGCCGATCCTGACGACCCGCGGCCGCTGCCCCTGATCGCCATCGACGAGCCGGCTCTCGGCGTGACGATCGGCATCAACAGCTCGCCGCTGGCGGGCCAGTCGGGCTCGCGGCTGACGGCGCGCCAGGTGCAGGACCGGCTCGAGCAGGAGCTCGTCGGGAACGTCGCGATCCGCGTGATCGACTCCGACCGCCGCGACACCTGGGAGGTCCAGGGCCGCGGGGAGCTGCAGCTGGCCGTGCTTGTCGAGACCATGCGCCGCGAGGGCTTCGAGCTGACGGTCGGGAAGCCGCAGGTCGTGACGCGCGAGCTCGACGGCAAGCTGCACGAGCCGATCGAGCGGCTCTCGATCGACGTGCCGGAGGACTTCCTCGGAGTGGTCACGCAGATGCTCGCCCTGCGGAAGGGGCGGATGGAGAACATGGTCAACCACGGCACCGGCTGGGTTCGCCTGGACTTCCTCGTCCCCACGCGCGGGCTGATCGGCTTCCGGACCGAGTTCCTCACGGAGACGCGCGGGTCGGGAATCCTCCACTCCGTCTTCGAGCGCTACGAGCCCTGGCAGGGCGACATCCGCACGCGGCCCACGGGCTCGCTGGTGGCCGACCGGCGCGGGCCCACCGCGACGTTCGCGCTCCTCAAGCTGCAGGAGCGCGGGCAGCTGTTCGTCGGGCCTGGCGAGGAGGTCTACGAGGGGATGGTCGTGGGCGAGAACGCCCGCGCCGACGACCTCGACGTCAACGCGATCCGCGAAAAGAAGCAGACGAACATGCGCGCGTCCGGGTCGGACGAGACGGTGAAGCTCGTCCCGCACCACAAGCTCTCGCTCGACCAGGCGCTGGAGTTCATCCGCGAGGACGAGTGCGTGGAGGTCACGCCCGACGCGGTCCGGCTGCGCAAGCTGGTGCTCGATCCCATCGAGCGACAGAAGACCGCGCGGGCACGCAAGCGCGTGGCCGAGCCCGCCGTCTGAGCTAGGGGGTCCAGGTGTCGCCGGCGGGTGTGAGCACGAGCTCGTGCGTGTATGCGCGCGGCTCCTGACTCGCCAGGTACTCCACCGCCTCGGCGATCAGGCGCATGTCGGCCAGCGCCTCGCGCGGCGTGTCGCGCGTGAAGTCGGCGGTCTTCGGCGACTCGATCGTGGCGTCGACGATCAGGAGCGCGACGTGGATCCCCTCGGCCCGGTGCTCCTGGGCGGCCGCGTGAGTCAGGGCGCGGGTGGCCTGGCCCCCCGCCGACCAGATCCCGCGGCCGGGCATGGCACGGCGTGCCGAGCCGCCGGTGACCTGGATGAGCGTGCCGCCGCCCGACTCGCGCAGCGCGTTGATTCCGGCTGAGAGGAACACGAATGCCTGCTCGACCACGGCCAGCGCCCAGCCTCGGAGGCCCTCGAGCGTGGCGTCCGCGAGCGGGCCGCCGCCGAACGGCGATCCGGGCGGTGGGCGGCTGGCGGCCACCGCGTTGACGATCAGGCTGGGCGGTCCGAGCTCGTCGCGCACGCGGCCCAGCACCTGGCCGAGAGAGTCCGGGTCGCTCGCGTCCGCGGCGATCCCGAGCGCGCCCCGCTCGCTCACGGCCGCGGCCGTCTCCACACTCCGCGCGATCCCCGCGCAGCTCCATCCGCTCGCCCCGAGGTGGTCGACGACGGCGCCGCCGAGGTTCCGCGCGCCGAGGATCACGGCCACGCGCTCGCCCTTCACAGCAGCCACACGATCACGAGGATGATGATCGCGATGCCCAGTCCGATCCCGGTGATCGAGAGCGGCGTGCGGCTCTGCGCCCAGAAGCCGGGGTTCGCGCGCGAGCGGTCGTAATGGCCCTCAGGCGGGGTGCCGGTCCAGTCGTCGTCGTCCCAGGAACTCATGCCATGACGGTACTCGCCGCGCGAGGTTGCGTACTCCATCCACCGGGTAGGCGAAAAGAGACCGACCCCCTAAGGAGGAAACCGACAAATGGCGGACCCCAACGCCAGGGACACAAAGCTCATCCAGTACCTGAACGAGGCGTACGGCAAGGAGAAGGAGCTCGAGACCGCGCTCCAGGCTCATATCGCCATGACGACGAAGAAGCCCTACAAGAAGCGTCTTCAGGAGCATCTGCGCGAGACGAAGGGTCACGCGCGTGAGGTCCAGCGCCGCATCAAGCAGCTCGGCGGCAAGGCCGAGGCCGGTCCCATCAGCAGCGGCCCGGAAGTGGTGGCGGAGGCCGCCAGCGGGCTGACGGCGGCGGCGAGCAAGGCGGTCGCGGCTGCGCAGGGACCGCTGCACGCGCTGCGCGGCACGGGCGAGGCCGAGAAGATGCTGAAGAATGCCCGCACCGAGTACCACAACGAGTTCCAGGAGATCGGCTTCTACGCGAGCATCGAGTCGCTCGCCGAGACCGTGGGCGACAAGGACACCGCGAAGCTCGCGCGCTCGATCAAGCGCGAGGAGGAGCGGATGGCGAAGTTCCTCGAGAAGCAGATCACGCAGCTCGCGAAGGCGGTCGCGCGTGAGGAGATCCCGGCGGCCGAGCGCCGCAATGGGGGCTCATCGCGCCGCTCGAGCTCGCGCCGCGCCTCGAGCAGCTCGCGCCGCTCCTCGAGCAGCTCGCGCAGCTCGTCGAACGGGAAGTCGACCAGCTCGCGAAGCGGCTCGTCGCGTGCGCGCTCCGGCGCGAAGCGTTCCAGCGCCAGCCGTTCCAAGACCAAGAGCGCGTCCAAGTCGCGTTAGCACTGCGGGCCCGTCCGCCGGCACGGCCGGCGGGCGGGCCGCGTCCTTCGCATGAGCAGCCAGCGTGATGAGAGTGAGAAGGAGCGGCTGGACCGCAATCTTGAGGAGCTGCTGCAGGAGCTCCGGGTCGCGCTACCCGGCGTCCAGGTCCTGTTCGCCTTCCTGCTCGTAGTGCCGTTCAACCAGCGCTTCGTGGAGATCACGAACTTCCAGAAGACGGTCTACTTCGTGACCCTGCTGCTCGCCACGGCGGCCACCGCGTGCCTGATCGCGCCGACGGCGCACCACCGCATCGAGTTCCGCCAGGAGGACAAGCGGCGCATCGTCTTCACCGCCACCAAGCTCGCGGTGGCGGGGCTCGTCCTGCTCGCGGCCGCCATGACCGGCGCGGTCATGCTGATCACGGACTTCCTCTACCACTCGTCGACCGTCGCCATCGTGGCGTCCGGCGTGGCGCTCCTGTTCGCGGTCCTCTGGTTCGCCTGGCCCGTGAAGCGGCTGCTCGACAGCCACTAGTCCAGCGAGCGCGCGAGCTCGACCGCGCGCTCGCGGCCGAACGCTCCCTCCAGCCTGATCAGCAGCCGGCCGCGCTCCAGGAGGAGGACGTTCTGCGCGATCCGGAGCTGCTCCTCCCTGAACTCCCCGCTCGACGGCCGGTAGAAGAAGAAGTGAGGCGCGCCCTCGAGCCAGATCGCGCGCTCGCCGTCGATGCGCAGGCGCTCGACGCGCGTCGCCTGGCCGGCGGTCTTGCCGAAGTACTCGGGCGCGAGGTCGCCGCGGAACTCCTCGACCAGCAGCCCGAGGCCCGTGCTGCGCGCCTCGGGCAGGCCCTCGGCCGGGCGATAGGTGAGCGCGACGGAGCCGCCCGGCACGCGGTCGTTCACGAACACTGCGTCCGGCTCGCCGGCGGCGCTCGGCACGAGCGGGTCGAACGCGAGCGACCTGCGCGCCGCGTCGAGCGTCGTGCGCTCGCCGAGCTGGAGCGGGCGCGGCGGCGGCGGGGGCGGCAGCTGCTCGCGCCGCTCGACCGTCGCCCCCTGGAGGCCGAAGAACTCGAGCACCGCGTCCCGGACGCTCGGAACGGCGGCGAAGACGCCCCCGGCGAGCACGAGCAGCGCGACCAGCGCGAGGGCGAGCGACCGGCGGAAGCCAGCGGGCGGTAGAAGCCGGCGGCGAGCGCTCCGCGGGGCGGCGACCGGTCCGGCGCCGGGCAGATCGCGGCCGCGAGCCCGCGGCCCCGTTGCCGGTCCGGCGTCGGGGACGTCCCTGCGTACCCGCGCGGTCACGGCAGGCGCGAGCTCGGGCGTGGCCGGCCAGTCGAGCTCGCGGCCCAGCTGCGTCAGCTGTCGCTCCAGCTCGGTCACACCTCCACCTCCTCGCCCAGCTCGAGCCGCAGCCGGTCGAGCGCACGTGACACGCGTGACTTCACCGTCCCGCGGGGGCAGTCGAGCGCGGCCGCGGTCTCCTCCTCGGAGAGCTCCAGCAGGTAGCGACAGGCGATCGCCTCGCGCGCGCCGTCCGGCAGCCGCTCGATCGCGGCGAGCAGCCGGTCGCGCCGCTCGGAGTCGAGGAGCGCCGCCTCGGGCGACGGGACCGCGTCGTCCGGGCGGCGCTCCTCGGCCACGCGCAGCACGAGCGCGGCGCGCCGGCCGCCCGACCGCAGGCGGTTGCGCGCCTCGTTCGCGACGATCGCGAGCAGCCACGGCCTGAACGGCGCGCCCTCGCGGAAGCGCCCCAGCGCGGCGTGCGCCTTCACAAAGGCGTCCTGCGCCGCTTCCTCGGCATCCGCGTGGGAGCGCGTGATCACCCACGCGGTCCGAAACGCGATCGTCTGGTGCATTCTCACGATCTCCTCGTAGGCATCCGGCTCGCCGCGCTTTGCGCGAGCAATGAGCTCCGCCTCCTGTGGTGGCCGGTCCTCCACCGTGCCCGTACTACAACGGAGCTTCCGGACCGGTTCCGCCCTCAGGCCGCATTGCTAGCGTTCCCGAGCGCTTGACAGCCACCGCCTCGCATATGGCGGAAGACCGGGCTCGGCTGCTCGAGGAGGCGCCCGAAGCGGTTTCCGTCGAGCGCGCGAGCAAGGCCTTCCGGCTTCCACACCAGAGATACTCGACGCTCAAAGAGCGCGTCCTGCACCCGTTCGCGTCCAGCACCTACGACGTGCTGCAGGCGGTCGACGAGGTGACCTTCGACGTGCGCGCGGGCGAGTTCTTCGGGATCGTCGGGCGCAACGGCAGCGGCAAGAGCACGATGCTGAAGTGCCTCGCGGGGATCTATTCGCTCGACGAGGGCGAGATCGCCGTGAACGGGCGGCTCTCGCCGTTCATCGAGCTCGGGGTGGGCTTCAACCCCGACCTGACCGCGCGCGACAACGTGATCATCAACGCGATCATGCTGGGCCTCACGCGCAAGCAGGCCCAGGAGCGCTTCGACGACATCATCGCCTTCGCCGAGCTCGAGGAGTTCGTCGACCTCAAGCTGAAGAACTACTCGTCGGGCATGAGCATCCGGCTCGGCTTCTCGACCGCGATCCAGGTCGACGCCGACATCCTGCTCGTGGACGAGGTGCTGGCGGTGGGCGACGCCGCGTTCCAGTCCAAGTGCTTCGGCGAGTTCGAGCGCATGAAGCGCGAGGGCAGGACGATCCTGTTCGTGACCCACGACATGGGCACCGTGGAGCGCTTCTGCGACCGCGTGATGCTGCTGGAGCGCGGCGAGGTCGTCGACATCGGCCCGCCGCGGCCGATCGCTCAGAAGTACGCCGAGCTGAACTTCGGCCACGCGTCCGTGACGCGCGCGGAGGAGAGCGCGGAGCCCGCCGCCGGCGTGCGTATCACCGCCGCCTGGTGCGAGGACGACGCGGGCGAGAAGATCGTCGCGATCGATCAGGGCCGCTCCTGTCGCGCATGCTTCGAGGTCGAGTTCACGCAAACCGTCGAGGAGCCGCTGTTCGCGATCACGTTCCGGAACGACGTGCGTCACACGATCTTCGTGGCCACGAGCGCGCACCACGGCCCGCAGGAGCGGTTCGAGGCGGGCGAGCGCGCCAGCGTCTCGTTCGAGTTCGCGAACTGGCTCGCGCCGACGCGCTACACGCTGACGCCGTCCGTGTCGGACGGCGTCCCGCCCGTTGAGCTCACCCGGGCCGACGACATCAGCGCGCTGATCGTGGAGGCGCCCATGGCCACCGGCAGCGTCGTGGACATGCCGACCGCCCTCGAGGTGAACCGCCGGTGAGCGCACAGCCGGCCACCGCGCCGACGCGCTTCCGCGGCCCCTCGGCCATCGGCGACGACCTGCGGCGCTTCTGGAGCCTCACGTACACCCTCGCCCAGACCGACTTCAAGCTGCGCTTCTTCGGGTCCGCGCTCGGCTACGTCTGGTCGCTGATGCGCCCGCTGCTCCTGTTCGGGGTGCTCTACCTGGTGTTCACGGAGATCGTCCGGTTCGGCGAGGGCGTGAAGCACTACCCCGTCTACCTGCTCTCCTCGATCGTCCTGTTCACGTTCTTCTCGGAGACCACGAGCCGGGGCGTCACGTCGCTCGTCGAGCGCGAGAACCTGCTCCGCAAGATCCGCTTTCCGCGCCTGGTGATCCCCCTGTCCGTGGCGCTGCACGCGCTGTTCAACCTCGCGCTGAACCTGACCGTGGTGTTCGTGTTCATCTTCGCGTCCGGCATCAAGCCCACGCTCGACTGGCTCCAGATCCCGCTGCTCATCCTGGTGCTGGTCGTCTTCGCCACCGGCGTGACGATGCTCCTGTCCGCCCTGTTCGTCCGCTTTCGCGACATGCAGCCGATCTGGGAGGTCGTCCTCCAGCTGCTCTTCTATGGCTCCCCGGTGATCTACGTGATCACGGAGGTTCCGGAGAGCTTCAGGCAGGTGGTCGCGTTCAACCCGATCGCCGTGGTCCTGACGCAGTGGCGGCACGCGGTGATCGACCAGAGCGCGCCCACCGCCGGCACCGCGATCGGCGGGATCGAGCTGCTGATCGTCCCCTTGGTTATCGTGGCTGCGATCTTCGCCCTGGGGCTGTGGGTGTTCACGCGCGAGGCGCCCCGGATCGCCGAGAACCTCTGACCATGTCCGCGGAGCCGACCACAGAGAGCACCGAGGCCGAGGCGCTGCGCGCCCGCATCGACGAGCTGGAGCGCGAGCAGCACGAGCGCATCGCGAGGGCCAACGAGGCGCTCGCGGCGGCGCAGGACCGCAGCTACTGGCTCGAGCGCTGGAACGTCGACCTGAACGTGCTCATGCGGCGGCGCGGCGCGGGCGAGCTGCGCGCGGCGCTGCGCGCGCTGCGCGCGATCTACCGCGTGCGCCATCGGATCGAGGCCTTCCTCGGGACGTTCGGCCAGCGCGTGAGCATGGCGCGCCAGGCCGTCGAGGAGGAACGCTCGCTCGCCGAGACCCGGCCGGCGGGCCGCCTCTCGCGCACGCTGTCGCCTGACCCGCTCGCGCGGGCGCCGGTCACCGACCTCCTCTACGACCGGCTCGATCGCGAGGACGTGGCCGCGGTCGAGCAGCGGCTCGCGCCGGCCGAAGCCGCGCTCTGGGACACGGCCGGACCGCAGGACCGGAAGCGGCTGGCGCTGGCGTTCGCCGCGCATTACGAGGTGCAGCCGGCGCTCGAGCGGAGCGGCCTGTCCGCCGCAATGCCCGACGCGGCGGTGCACTCGATGGCGCACGGCGCCCCGGCCGCGGGCGGCTCCACCTATTACGCCGACCTGGTATCCGACTCGCTCGCCGCAACCGGCTTCGAGCTCGACGCCGGCGCCACGGTGCTCGACTTCGGCTGCTCGTCGGGACGCGTGGTGCGGGTTCTGGCGGCGGCCTATCCGGACGTCGAATGGCACGGCTGTGACCCGATTCCGGACGCGATCGAGTGGGCCCAGGCGAACCTGCCGGGGATCAGCTTCGAGCTGAGCCCGGAGTACCCGCCGCTCCCGTACGAGGACGGCCGGTTCGACGCCGCGTTCGCGATCTCGATCTGGAGCCACTTCGGCGAGCAGGCCGCGCTCGACTGGCTCGCGGAGATGCACCGCATCATCCGGGCCGGCGGCAGGCTGCTCCTCACGACGCACGGCGAGCAGACGATCGTCCACACGGGGAACGAGGGCGTGCGCTCGGCGGCGCAACTCGGCGAGGTGCGCCAGGCGCTCGCCCGCGACGGCTTCTGGTACGCCGCGGAGTTCGGCGAGCTGGGCGACCACGGCGTGGCGAACCCGGACTGGGGAACCGCGTTCCTGTCGGCCGAGTGGCTGCTGGCGAAGCTCACGCCGCACTGGCGCGTTCTGCTGTTCAGGCCCGGCCGGGTCGAGCTGAACCAGGATCTGTACGTGCTCGAGCGCGTCTGAGGCGGCATGGACTCCGTTTCCGTCGTGATCCCCGTGAAGAACGGCGGGCCGCTGCTCGAGCGGTCGCTCGCGGCCGTTCTGGCGCAGGGGGAGCTCGAGCTGATCGTTGTGGACTCGGGTTCGACCGACGGCTCGGTGGCGGTCGCGCGCGCGGCGGGGGCGCGCCTGATCGAGATCCCGCCCGAGGAGTTCGGACACGGGCGGACGCGCAACCTCGCCGCCGAGGCGTCCACGGGAGAGCTGATCTGCTTCCTCACCCAGGACGCGGTGCCCGTGCCCGGCTGGCTCGACGCGTTCCGTGAGGCGTTCACGCTCGACGCACGCGTGGGCGCCGCGTTCGGCCCCCACCTTCCGTTTCCGGACACCAGCCCGATGATCGCGCGCGAGCTCACCGAGTTCTTCGCGGGCTTCGCGCCGAACGGGAGGCCGTCGCTCCAGCGCCGCGGCGACCTCACGTTCCTCTCGAACGTGAACGCCTGTTACTCGCGCGCATGCTGGGACGAGCTCCGGTTCCCCGACGTCCCGTACAGCGAGGACCAGGCCTTCGGTCGCGCGATGCTCGAAGCCGGCTGGGTGAAGGCCTACCACCCCGGCGCGGCCGTGCGGCACGCGCACGACTACGGCCCGGTCGAGTTCATGAAGCGCTATTTCGACGAGTACCGCGGTCTCCGCGAGACGAGCGGCCACGTTGAGCCGCTCCAGCCGCGCGCGGCCGCGCGCGAGGTGCGCGCCGACCTCCGCTGGATGCGCGAGCGCGACCTGCCCGCCCGGGAGCGCGCGCGCTGGGGCACCCGGTCGATCGCCCACCAGGTCGGGAGGCGGGTCGCGTCCGCGCTCGGCTCGCGCGCCACATCGCTCCCCGACGGGCTTCAGCGAACGCTGTCGCTGGAGGCCCGCGGAGCCGAGGCCGGCGGGCCGTCGATCCCGCGCGGCCGCCAGGTCGCCCCACAGCCGTACGGCTACGAGGACGTCCTGCGGTTCAGCCGCGAGGGCCCGGCCCCGCTCGATGACCCGGTGCCCGGCATGTCCGAGCGGCCCATGCACGTGGCCGTCGTGATCCCGAACTTCGTACGCGGCAGCGGCGGGCACAGCACCATCCTCACGCTGATGGCGCGGCTCGAGGAGCTGGGCCACACGGTCTCGATCTGGCTCTACGACCCGCACGGGCGCATGTACGGGTCAGGGGCGGTTATCCGGAAGCGCATCGTGGAGGAGTTCGTGCCGCTGAGAGCCCCTGTGCAGCGCGGCTTCGAGCATTGGCACGGCGCCGACGTGGCGCTCGCGACGGGCTGGGACACCGCGTACGCGGTGGCCATGCTCCCCGGCTGCCGCGCTCGCGCGTACCTGATCCAGGACCACGAGCCCGAGTTCTTCGCGACCTCAGCCGAGCGCCTGTGGGCGGAGCGCACGTACAGCCTCGGCTTCTACGGCATCGCCGCCAGCCGTTGGCTGCGCGACCTGCTCGCGCGCCGGTACGGGCAGCACGGCACCTGGTTCCGGCTCGGCGTGCACGCCCTCTACCGCCCGCGCCCGATCGAGCGCCGGCGCGACACGGTGATCTTCTACGCGCGCGCATCGACCCCGCGGCGGGCGGTGCCGCTCGGCGCGCTGGCGCTCCAGGAGCTGCACCGGCGCCGCCCCGATACGCGCTTTGTGCTCTTCGGCCAGGGTGAGAAGCTCGAGCTGCCGTTCCCCTACGAGCTGCTCGGGGTGATCTCGCCCGAGGCGCTCGCCTGGCAGTACTCCCAGGCGACCGTCGGGCTGTGCCTGTCACTC
This sequence comes from uncultured Thermoleophilaceae bacterium, assembly GCA_963819635.1. Taxonomy (GTDB): domain Bacteria; phylum Actinomycetota; class Thermoleophilia; order Solirubrobacterales; family Thermoleophilaceae; genus JACVRW01. Next base: position 65,338 of record CAWFWX010000004.1, on the reverse strand, counting down.
ACGAACTACTCGCTGATCCCACAGGAGATGATGGGCTGCGGACTTCCGTGCGTGGACCTCGAGGGCTCGAGCACCCAGGCGGAAATCGGCGACGAGAGCGGAGTGGAGTACGGAGCGGCCGACCCGGTGGCGCTCGCGGATGCCCTAGAGGTGCTGCTCGACGATCGCGCGCGCTGGGAACGGCGCTCGGAGGCCGGCATCGGCTTCGTCGAGAACACGTCGTGGGACGTGGCGGCGAGACAGGTCGAGGCGGGGCTCCGCGAGGCGCTCCGCGAGCGCGAGGCTCAGCTGAGCACCTCGACCCAGTCGACCTGACGGTCGCACAGGGCCCTGTACCCGCCCGGCTCGAGCGTCATCGGGGCGGGCCGGCTCGGGCGGTCGATCACCACCGCGTACAGCTGCGAGGCGCCGTTGTCCGCCGGGCCGAGGCCGCCGCCGCCCCGGTCGAGAACGAAGCTGTGCTCGCCCGCCTCGAGCCTCGTCTCGAGCGGCGCGGCGTAGTAGCCCAGGCTGCCGCTCTGATGCGAGACGGAGCCGATCGGCTTCCCGTCGACCGAGATGTCGACCGCGCGCGTGAAGTAGCCCTTCAGCCACAGCCGGTACGTCCCGGCCCGGGACACCTCGAAGCTGCCCCGCAGCTCGCCCGAGCCCGTGAGGAGCACGCCGTCCGGGCCGTCCGGGAAGTTGTGGTCCGAGCTGCGCGGGTCGACGATCGCCTCGATCTGGCGCGGCTGTGCGCGCAGCTCGCCACCGCGGTCGCGCGCCTCGGACGCGAGCCGCCTGATGTCCCTGCACCTCACGAAGCCGCCGGCGGACAGCGTGTTCGAGGCAGGCGCGTGCTCCACCACTCGCGGGTGGTCGGGCTCGCGGCGGAACACGTCGTACCAGCGCCCCGCGTACACGTGCCGGTACCCCGTGGGAGGCGAGCTCTGCTCGGGCGTGCGCCGAGCCACGATCATCGGGTACTCCGGCACGGCCTGCTCGGGGAGCCGGTCGAGGTCGTACGAGTACCCGAGCGCCGGGAAGGTGCCGTCGCGCAGGACCAGCAGACGCTCGTTCTTGAAGGCGAAGCCCGGGCCGTCCGGCGTCATGTCGCGAAGCGCGTAGAGAGCGTATTCGTCGAAGTCGGGCGTCAGCGTGGGGCCAGTTCCGGCGTAGCGCTCGCCGATGTCCACGAGCTCCTCGTAGCGATCGGTCGGCAGCAGGTTCGTGTCGTGGTACTGGAACGCGTCCGAGAACAGGATCGCCCCCGCGAGGACGCCGAGCAGCAGCGCCCCCTCGACACGCCGGCCCAGCTGCATCAGGCTCGCCGCGCCGAGGACGGCCAGCAGGACGGCGACCGGTGAGGCGAGCACGAGCAGCTTCGCGTCCGCCCAGGTCTTGCCGTAGTCGGTGAGCACGAGCCACACGAGCGCCGAGATCCCCACGAACGAGAGCAGCGCCCAGGCGCGGCGGCGGATCAGGTAGGCGACGCCGAACAGCGCGGAGACCAGCACCACGCCGATCAGGACCCCGTTCTCCGTCGTCCATTTGGCGGCGGGGTCGGTGCGGTGGGAGCCGTTCAGCCACACCCCGAACACCTGCACGTTCCTCAGCGGCTGGGTGAGGTTGCCCGGGTCGGCGGCCGCGACGGCGTTCGACGCCGACAGGTTGCTCGGTGATCTCGACTGAGGACGACAGCGAGAGGAGCGTGGGGAGCGCGAGCACGGCGAGGACGACCGCGAACGCCCCGGCGGTGCGGATCAGCGTCGCCCGCGGCAGGCGCCCGGCTCGCACGGCCTGAACGGCGATCGCGAGGCAGACGAGCGCGGTCAGTCCGAACCACGGGGCGAAGGACACGCCGATCGTCGCGACGCCCGCGGCGGCCACCACGGTGAGCGGGATGGCAGCGCGCCAGCCGGCCTCCATCAGCCTGGGGAACAGCACGATCACCGCCCCGAGCAGGAGCAGCAGCGGCAGGAGCGTGATCTCCTTGATCGAGCCCTGGAGCGCGTACGCGTACACGAGCGCCGGCACGGCGCCGAGCACGGCCGCCACCGCGGCGAGCGGCGGCCGCAGCCCGGCGGCGCGAGCGAGGTACGACAGCACGAGCGACGCGGTTGCCAGCAGCACCGCGATGTGCGGGTGGTAGACCCAGATCAGCTCCTGGCCGGTGAGCCGCCCGCCCGCGAGCAGGAGCGCGTAGCTCCCGGTGGGATAGCGAAACCCGATGTACCCCTCGAGATGGCCGCGCAGGCTCGACTGGGCCAGGTCCGAGAAGTGGCGGGCGTGCTCCGAGAGGAATTCGGCACCGGCGAGGTGGATGCCCACCGTGGTGTCGAGCAGATAGCCGGGCGTCGTCGGCCGGCCCGCGAACAGCACCGGGGCGCAGACGATCAGGTAGACCGCGGCCGCGCCGGCGAGCGCCCACCCGTCGAGCTCGCGGGGCCGCACGCGCGCTCGGCCGAGGAGGAAGCCCGCAAGCGCGAGCAGCGCGGCTGCGAGCGGGATCAGCCCGGCCGTCGGCTCCGTGTAGGTCATCAGCTCGGCGACCACCACGACCAGCGCGACGCCGAACGGCACGAGCAGGAGGCCGGGGATGGTGCCGCCCGAGGCGCGGTCCACGAGCAGGCCGGCGCCCAGGGCGATCAGCGCGAACAGAATCGGATAGAGGACCGCGACTATGAAGAACGTCATCTCGGCATCGCGCAGCCCACGCGTCAGTCGCGGCGGCGCAACCCCAGGATGCTGAGCAGGAAGGAGGAGAAGAAGACCTGGATTCCGACGATGATGAGCGCGGCCGCGAGCACCGCGAGCCGCTCCTCCGAGAGCTGTCCGAAGCCGCGGTCCACCCAGCGTGCGACGATCACCGCAGCCACCCCGATGCCCGCGAGCACGATGGCGCCTCCCAGCAGGAGGCCGTGCTCCAGCCGGAAGCGCGCGCGCATGCTGTCGAACCAGGCATCCCGCTCGGCCATGAAGTAGGTCCCGTACGCGTGGGCGCAGAGGCCGAGCGCGACCACCTGCGTGCCCACGATCATCAGCAGCGATCCGGCCACGAGCGCGTGCAGGTACCACTCGCGCCCGAAGATCTGGATCTCGAGCAGGACCGCGGCCGAGATGAGCACCCCGAGCGCGGCCATGACGGCGCCGGGGATCACGAACAGGTGGGTCGGGCTGTGCACGAGCAGGAAGCGCAGGTGGCGCCAGCCGTCGCGGAAGCTCGCGAGCTTCGACTCGCCCGAGCGCGGGTGGTACTCGATCGGGATCTGCCGGATGTCCAGGCCGGACTTGGCGGCGCGGATGACCATCTCCGACGCGAACTCCATCCCGCTCGAGCGCAGGTCCAGCAACGGCAGGGCCTCACGGCGCACGGCGCGCATGCCGCAGTGGGCGTCCTTGACGCCGGTGCTGAAGAACATGTTGAGGATGCCGCTGAGCACGGGATTGCCCACGTAGCGGTGCAGCCAGGGCATCGCGCCCGGATGGATGTTGTCCATCCGGTCGCCGATCACGAAATCGCCGCCCTCCTCGAGCAGCTCGACGAAGCGCGGGATGTCCTCGAAGTCGTACGTCAGGTCGGCGTCGGCCATCACGATGTGCCGGCCGGCGGCCGCGTTGAAGCCGGCCAGGTAGGCGCTGCCGTAGCCCCGCTCGGGCTCGAGCACGACCCGCGCCCCCGCCTCGGCCGCGAGCTCCCCGCTGCCGTCGTCGGACGCGTTGTCGACGACGATCACCTCGCCGTTCAGGCCGCTGTCGTCCAGCACGCCGCGCGCCCGCCGCACGCATTCCTGGATGTGCTCGGCCTCGTTGAGGCAGGGGATGACCACGGACACCGTGGTCCCGCTCTGCCTAGACCAGCGACCTCGGCGGTCGCGCGTGCCTGTCCCTTGGGTGGTCGTCACAACGTGTTGTAGAACACCCGGTGCCGCGGATCGTCGCGGCCCCCAGCGCGCCGGATGGTAGCCGAGGGTGACGCGATGCGAATCTGCTTGATCTACGACTGCCTCTTCCCGTACACCGTCGGCGGCGCCGAGCGCTGGTACCGAAATCTCGGCGAGCGGCTCGCCGCCGAGGGCCACGAGGTGACCTATCTGACCCTCCGCCAATGGGACCGGGGCACCGTTCCGGAGGTCCCGGGCGTCGAGGTCGTCGCGGTGGGGCCGCGGATGGCCCTCTACAGCGGCGACCGCCGGCGCATCCTGCCGCCGCTGGTCTTCGGAGCCGGCGTCCTCGCCCACCTGCTGCGGCCCGGCCGCCGCTACGACGTCGTGCACACGGCGTCGTTTCCGTACTTCTCGCTCCTGGCGGCTGCCCTCGTGCGCCCGCTGCGCCGCTTCCGGCTGGTGGTGGACTGGCACGAGGTGTGGTCGCGCGACTACTGGCGGGGCTACCTCGGCCGGGTGGGCGGCGCGGTGGGCTGGGCCGTGCAGAAGCTGTGCGCGCGCGTGCCGCACCGCGCCTTCTGCTTCTCGCGGCTGCACGCCCGGCGGCTCGAGGAGTTGGGCCATCGCGGGAAGGCGACGGTGCTCGAGGGTGAGTACGCGGGGTCGCTCGAGCCCGTGCAGCCCGCTCCGGCGGAGCCGGTGCTCGTGTTTGCCGGCCGCCACATCGCCGAGAAGCGGGTGCCGGCGCTCGTCGAAGCGTTCGGGCGCCTGCGCGCTCAACGTCCCGAGCTGCGCCTGGAGATCTACGGGGACGGCCCGGAGCGGCCCACTGCCCTCCAGCGCGTGCGCGATCTCGGCCTCGACGACCACGTGGACGCGCCCGGCTTCGTCGACTCCGAGCGGGTCGAAGCGGCACTGCGGCGCGCCGCCTGCATGGTCCTGCCCTCGAGCCGCGAGGGCTACGGCCTGATCGTGCTGGAGGCCGCGGCTGTGGGCACGCCGAGCGTGGTCGTCGAGGGGCCGGACAACGCCGCGGTCGAGCTGATCGAGGAGGGGCGAAATGGCTTCGTGGCGCGGTCGGCGGAGCCCGGCGACCTGGCCGCGGCGATCGGTCGCGTCCTGGACGCCGGTCCCGAGCTGCGCGCCACCACGTCCGCGTGGTTCGGCGAGAACGCGCGCCGGCTGTCGCTGGAGTCGTCGCTCGAGACGGTCCTGGCGAGCTACGAGGCGCGATGACGGCGGAACCGCGCGTGAGCGTCCTGATCGGGTGCTGGAACAACGCCGACACCGTCGAGCGAGCCGCCCGCTCGATCCTCGACGGCACGCTGAGCGAGCTGGAGCTCCTGATCGTCGACGACGGCTCCACGGACGAGACCGAGCAGGTTGTGGCCTCGCTCGGCGACGGCCGGGTCCGCTACCTGAAGCTCCCCCACATGGGCATCTCGCGCAGCCTCAACGCCGGCCTCGCCGAAGCGCGCGCCGCGCTCGTGGCGATCCAGGACGCGGACGACTGGTCCGAGCCGGAGCGCCTCGAGCGGCAGGTCGAGCTGCTCGAGAGCCGCCCGGACGTGGCCGTCGTCGGCACGCGCATGTACGAGGTGGACGAGGCGGGCGAGCCGCTCAGGCCGCGCACGACCTTCGCCGCCGGCGACGTGCGCCCGGTGCTCATGCGGTTCAACCCGATCCCGAACTCCTGCGCGTGCTTCCGCCGGGAGGCGGCTCTCGAGGTGGGCGGCTACGACCCGGGCTTCCTCTACGCGATGGACTACGACCTGTGGCTGAAGCTCGCGGAGCGGCATGGTGTCGTGACCCTCGACGAGCCACTCGCCACGCGCCGGATGTCCAGCCGCAACGTCGCGGCGCGCAAGGAGCGTGCTCAGACAGGGGAGACGATCGCGATGCGTGCGCAGGCGCTCAGGCGGCGGCGCACGCTTCGCGGGGCGCTCGGGATGGTTCCGGCGCTCGTGTCGTATCTGACGCCTCTGCCGCTCAAGCGCGCTGTGCGCCGGCGGCGGGGGCAGGCTCCCTAGGCCCGTCCTCGAGCGCGGCGGCGAACACGCGCCTCATGTCCGCCTGCCAGCGCTCCAGCGTGAACCGCGACTCCACGCGCCGGCGCGCGGCCTCGCCGAGCCGGGCGCGCTCGCCGGGGTCTCGCGCCAGCCGGAGCAGCTGATCGGCGAGAGCGTCCGCGTCGCCGAGTGGAACCACGACGCCGGCGTCGCCCACGGCCTCGGGGTTGCCGGCGCCGTCGGACACAACGACCGGAAGCCCGCGTCCCATCGCCTCCAGCAGTGCAAGCGAAAGCCCCTCGCGCTCGGACGGCATCACGAGCGTGTCGGAGGCCGCGATCAGCCCGTCGGCGTCCTCGCGAAAGCCGAGGACGCGCACGGAAGGGCCGGACAGCCGCTCGAGCGCCGCGCGCTGCGGACCGTCTCCCGCCGCGACAAGCACCACCTGCTGGTCCGAGCCGGCGAGGGCAAGCACCGCCTCGGCGGCGACGAGGGGGTGCTTGCGCTCCTCGAGCTCGCCCAGGTAGAGCACCACGAAGGCCTCGGGCGGGAGGCCGAGCCCTTCGCGGGCGCCGGCCCGCTCAGCGGCGCTCACGGGAGCGGGGAGCGGTATCCCGTTGAGCGCCAGCTCGAAGCGCGCCTGCGCGTCCAGAGCGCGCAGCTCCACCAGCTCCGGCTCGGATGTACAGGCGACGACGGTGGTCGCCCGCAGCACCCTGCGCATCCTGCGACGCGTGGCCACGGCGAGCGGGCCGCGAACACGCCGCAGCAGATGGAGCCCATGCGTGCCGAAGACCGACGGCCGCTCCCGGAGCAGCCTGAGCAGGATCAGCGCGCCGGTGTCCCCGATCACGTGCACCAGATCAGCCGCGCGCGCCTCGGCGAGCAGCCGGCGGCGCGACGCGACGATCGACGGCGCCGCGCTAACAGGTGAGCGCACCGGCGCCAGGTAGGCGCGACGGTGCTCGAATCCGCCGTCCATCTCCACGAGCCTGGTCACGATGCGCTCAGCTCCTCCACCTGGGTGCGGGAGGATGTTCAGTACTCGGGGCACGTGCGCCCGCAGGCTACTCTGCGGCCCCTTGCCCGAAGCGGACGACAGATGCCCGGTCTGCGGGCAGCGGGGACCGCGGGAGAGGCTCTTCGAGGCGGTGGACCGCCTCCACGGACTGGCCGGTGTCTTCGGGGTCGAGCGCTGCGTTTCCTGCGCAAGCGGCCTCACCACACCCGCCGCGTCGGCCGAGCAGATAGCGAGCTTCTATCCGGCGGGCTATGGGCCGTACGAGCTGCCGCGGAACCCGCTGCTGCGGCTGATCTCGCGCGGGATCCGCGCCTGGCAGGGCCGGCAGGCGCTGACCGGCCATCCGCTGCGCCCGGCGCGCGACATGCCGGCCGGCAGGGCGATCGACGTGGGTTGCGGGCGGGGCGACCTGGCGGCGCTCCTCGTGGAGCGCGGCTGGGCGGTGACCGGGGTTGAGCCGTCGCCCGACGCGTGCGAGGTCGCGCGGGCCCGCGGTGTGGATGCCCGTCAGGGGACGCTCGACGACGTACAGGTCGAGCCCGGCGCCTACGACCTCGCCGTCTTCCAGCACTCGCTCGAGCATGTTCCCGCCCCTGTCTCGGACCTGCGACACGCGGCCGCCGCGCTCCGACCGGGTGGGATCGTCTCGATCACAGTCCCGAACTTCGGGAGCTGGCAGAGCAGGCGCTTCGGCTCGCGCTGGTTCCACCTCGACGTGCCGCGCCACCGCGTGCACTTCACCGAGACGGGCCTGCGCCGGGCGCTGGCCGCCGCGGGGCTCGAGCCGGTCCGGGTCGAGACCAGCACGAGCTCGATCGGCCTTCCCGCGAGCCTTCAGTACGCGGCCGTGGGGCGCTGCCTGTTCCCGGAGGGACTCAGGCTGCGCGTCGCCGCCGGCCTGTGCGCGCTCACGTGGCCGCTCTCACGGCTGGCGGACCGGATCGCCGGCTCCGGCGATCAGCTCCACGCGGTGGCGCGGCGGCCGGGCTAGCCGCGGCCGTGCGCGGCGATCGCCCGCTCGATCTCCGCCGCCATCTCCTCGGCCGGGGCCGGATAGACGTAGCGCTCGGTGCCGGCGGGCCGGTGCGCCGCCGCAAGGTCGCCTGAGACGAGCCGGCGCAGCGCGAGCGTCACGGCCTCCACGTCATCGGGCGGCACGGTCACGCCCGTCTGCGTCTCCTCCACCATCGTGGCGGCCTCGTTCCCGCGGGCGAGCGCGAGGATCGGGCGCCCCGCGCTGAGGTACTCGAAGAACTTGCCCGGCAGCTCCCATACGAGATTCGGGGAGGTGAGCAGGAGGAGCGCGTCGGCCCGTCGCTGGAGGGCGATCGAGTCCGCCCGGGAGAGCTGCCCCACGTGGCGCACCATGTCGCCGAGCTCGAGCCCCTCGATCAGCCGCTGCTCGTCGCGATCGAGGCGCCCGGCCAGCACGAGCTCGACCCGGTCAGCCGCCTCCGGCTCGCGCTCGCGCAGGTGCGACATGGCCTCGAACAGCGTGCCCGGGTGGCGGCCCCAGTCGCCGGTCAGCTTCCCCGTGTGCACGAGGCTGACCCGCTCCGGGTCGAGCGCCGGCGGCGCGGCCCCCTCGAGCTCCGCCTCGAGGGCGGGATCCCAGCCGTTCGGCACGTGGACCGCGTCGATGCCCAGGCGCGCGCGAAAGTCCTCGGCCACCGGCCGCTCGACGGCGGCCACGCGCTCTGCAGTGCGCACCACCCGCCGCTCGAGTCGCACGTCGAGCCCTCGCTGAATCCGGGTCGGAAAGGGCGGCTTCCACGGGTGGTAGGTCCAGCCGTCGCGGAAGTCCGCGACCCAGGCCGGCCGCAGCCCGCCGAGCGCCAGCGGCACCAGGTGCGCCGACTCGTACGCGGACGTCGTGACGATGGCGTCGAAGCGCTCCTCCCGGAGCAGCCGCCTGACGGCGGCGACCGCGCCCGGGACCCAGGTCACGACGTACGGGTCCGGCACGGCGACGCCCGTGATGAGCCGCGACGGAGGGGTGTCCACAGGCGGCGCCTCGCCGGGCTCGGGGAGCGGCGGCCTGCGCATCAGGCGGCGCAGCCACGGTGCCGCGATCAGGTCACGCGACCGGACGACTCCCTGCTCGCCGTCGTCGGGCAGCGCGCCGAAGGCCGACGTGGTGAGCACGGTCACGTCGTGTCCCATCTCGCGCAGGTACTTGGACATCGCGAGCCAGCGATTGCCGCCGACCGTCGGCATCGGCGGGTACGGGTAGCTGACGACGAGGATGCGCCGCGACGGCATTGCTAGCGGGCGATGGCCCGGCGGCCCTGAACGACATGGAAGAACCCGAGCCAGCGCTCGGTGAGGCGCGCGAGACCGCCGGCGTACTCGATGTCGTATGGCGTGCAGACCTTCTCGAGGCGCAGCTCGTCGACCCCCGCGAACATGCGGCGGAGCTCGCGCTTCGTGTAGCCCTTCGTGCCCAGGCTCTCCATGTGGTGGTGGAGCACGTCCGACAGCGAGCGGAACGGCCGCCTGCTGAGCGGGCCGTTGCGAACCCACAGCCCGTACGAGACCCAGGCGTGCCGCGAGTACACCATCACGCACAGCCGGCCGCCGGGGCGGAGCACCCGGATCGCCTCGCGGATGGCGCGCGGCGTGTCGGGCGTGTGGTGCAGCACGCCCCACGAATAGACGACGTCGAAGCTCGCGTCCTCGAACGGGAGCCGCTCGGCGTCCGCCACCCGAAGGTCCGACTCGAGGCCCTCGAGGCCCAGGCGGCGGCCCACGAGCTCGACCCCCTTCTCGGTGAGGTCCACACCGGTCAGATCCGCGCCGGCGCGTGCGAACTGGACGTGATCTGTACCGAGCCCCACGCCGATCTCGAGCACCCGCTGCCCCGACGTCTCGCCGAAGCGCGCGAACCGGTGGATGAACGGCTCGAGCTCGTAGCGGCGCCGCTCGATCTGGTCGAAGTACTCGCTCGTTCCCTCCGGCGCGGTGGCGTCCCACGATCCGCACGGGGTGCGCTCCCAGAAGCTCCGGACGGCGCCCTTCGTCTCCTCTGCCTGCTGAGTCGGCATCGCGCCTGAGGCTACTGGCCCCCGGCGGCCAGGGCGTCGAGTATCCGGCGGGTGTGCGCGGCCCAGCTGTAGGTCTCGCGCGCCTCCTCGAGCGCCGCGGCGCCGAGCCGCGAGCGGAGCTCGGGGTCGCCGAGCAGCCGGTCGACCTGCTCGGCCGCGGCCGCGGCGTCACCCGGCGGACCGAGCAGCCCCGTCCGCTCGTGCTCGATCACGTCCGCGATCTGCTCCAGCGCGCTCGCGACGATCGGCTTCCCGAGGCCCATGTACTCGAACAGCTTGGTCGGGGAGCCGAAGAACGGCGTGCCGTCGGGGTTCGGCACGTGCGGCGAGACGCAGACGTCGCAGGCCGACAGCAGGCTCAGCGCGCGGTCGTGGTCCACGAGCCCGGTGAGCTCGACGAGCTGCTCCACCCCGCGCGCTCGCAGCTCGCGCTCCATGTCGGCGCGCAGGCCGCCGTCGCCGATCACGATCCAGCGCGCCTCCGGCCGCCTCTCGGCGAGCGCCTCGATCATCGCCGGGAGCACCATCACGCCGTGCCAGAGCCCGAAGGTGCCGATGAAGCCCACCGTCGGCGCCTCCTCGCGGCCGAGCTCGCTGCGCCAGTCCGCGGCAGGGCGGGCGCGGAAGGGCTCGAGGCGTCCCACGTCCACGCCGTTCGGGTTCACGAGCACGCGCTCGCCCGGGACGCCCGCTTCGACCACCTGCTCCTTCAGGACGTCCGAGACCACCACGATCAGCGACGCGTCGAGCAGGTTGCGCCGCTCCACGGCGTCGAAGTCCCGCTCGAGCCGCAGGCCGCCGGACCCCCAGTGGCGCTCGACCCAGATCTCGGAGCCGTTGAACTCCTGCACGAGCGGGACGCCGAGGCGCTCGGCGAGCTCGAGCCCCGCGAGCGAGCCGAGCGAGTAGCGCTGGTAGACGAAGTCCGCGCCGCTGCCGCGGGCCGCCGCGACCACATCCCGGGAGTACGACGTGTAGGTCAGCCCGCGCACCAGATGGAACACGCGCCGCGGAGGCACGCGCGTGAACGAGGCGGCGCCGGTCCCGAGCGGCTGCTCGGGGGCGAACACCTCGACGCGCAGGCCGTTGTCCGCGAAGCCGTTGATCACGCCGGTGGTGTGCGTGGCGGCGCCGCCGACGTACGCGCCCATCCACCGCAGCGTCGGCTCCACGCGCAGGTACGCCACCTCGGCCGGATCCGCGACGGTGCGGGGGAGCGGGGAGCGCCGCGCACCCGCCGCCCGCAGGCGGCGCGCCCACAGCGCCGTCCGGGCCAGCTCGCCAGGCACGGCCCACGCGGCGCGCAGGAGCGCGCGCACCAGGAAGCGGCCCCGGCCGCCGGCACGCCCGCCCGCCTCGAAGCAAGGTGCACGGGCCATCGCGAGGAGGACGAGCGAGACGGCCTGAACCGCGCTCGGCGGCAGTTCGTCCTCGATCACGCGCACCCGGTCGAACCGGCGTCCGCGCAGGAGCCGCAGGAGCTCGCGCGGGTTGCGCGCCGCCGCGGCGATCCGGTGGAACCCGATCGCGAGCTCGTCCTCGGACTCGTGCAGGTCCGCGGCGTCGAATCGAAGGTCGACGGTCAGGCGCACGCTCGTCAGGCGCGCGTCGGCTGAGGCCGCGGCATGCCCGCGGCCCAGTCCGACCACCCGGCCCGGATGCGCTCGAGGTCGGCGGCCGCGAGCACGTCGGCGATCCGCTCGGATGCCCGGCCGTCCCACAGCGGGGGCACCTCGGGCGCGCTGCCGGCGTGCGCCTCGAGCAGAGCCGGCACCTCTGCGATCCGGGCGGGGTCCAGGCCGAGCAGCGTGTTCGTGCCGAGCTCGCAGGTGACCGGCCGCTCGGTGTTCGAGCGGAGCGTGAAGCACGGCACGCCGAGGAAGGTCGTCTCCTCCTGGATGCCGCCCGAGTCGGTCAGCGCCGCGGCAGCTCCGGCGAGCAGTCCCAGGAACTCCAGATATCCGAGCGGCTCGGTCAGGCGCACCCCCGGCGGCTCGCCGATCCCGAGCTCGTTCAGGCGTCCGCGCGTGCGCGGGTGCACCGGGAAGACCACCGGCATCCCGGTCGCGATGTCCGCGATCTGCGCCATCGTCTCCGCCAGCAGCGGGCCGTCCACGAGCGCGGGCCTGTGAAGGGTCACGACGAGATACGAGCCGCGCTCGAGCCCGTTGCGACCCGGGGAGTCGAGCCGCTCGATCGCCGTCCTCATGGCGGCGAGCGTGTCGATCATCGTGTTCCCGACGAGGTGCACTCGCTCCGCGCAGCTGCCCCTCGCGCAGCAGGTTGTCGAGCGCCTCCGGCGAGTGCGTGAACAGGAAGTCGGACACCTGGTCCGCCAGCACGCGGTTGATCTCCTCGGGCATCGTGCGGTCGAAGCTGCGCAGCCCGGCCTCGACGTGGCCCACCGCGATCGACATCTTGCTCGCGGTGAGCGCGCCGGCGAGCGTCGAGTTCACGTCACCCGGCACGAGCACGATGTCCGGGCGCTCCTCGACCAGCACCGCCTCGAGTCGCTCCATCACCCGAGCGGTCTGCGCCGCGTGGCTGCCGGAGCCGACCCCGAGCATGTGGTCGGGCTCGCCCACACCGAGCTCCTCGAGGAACACGCGCGACATCTGCTCGTCGTAGTGCTGCCCTGTGTGCACGAGCACGTGGCTGAACTCGGGCCGGCGGCCGAGCTCTGCCGCCACCGGCGCGATCTTCATGAAGTTCGGGCGCGTGCCCACCAGTGAGAGCACTTTTCGCGCTGCAGGCATAGAGCGGCGCGATGATAGCCACCGGGCTCTGGCTAACCTGCCGCGCGATGAAACAGGTGGTGCTCCGCGGGGGCCAGCCGATCGTGGCCGATCACCCCGCCCCGACTCCCCAGCCGGGGAGCCTGCTGGTCGCCAACGCTGCCTCGGTGATCTCGAGCGGCACGGAGCGCGCGGCGGTCGAGTCCGGCGGGGGCGGCTCGCTCCCCGTGCGAGCGATCCGGAACCCCGAGCTCGTGACCGCGGCGCTCCGCCACATGCGCGAGCACGGGGTGCGCGAGACGATCGACGTGGCGCGAGGGACCACCGCCCCGGACAACCCGCTCGGGTACTCCTGCGCCGGCACCGTGCTCGACACCGGCGGCGTGCCGCAGTTCCGCGTGGGGCAGCGCGTGGCCTGCGCGGGCGCGGGCCGCGCGAACCACGCCGAGGTGGTCTCGGTGCCGGCGAACCTCGTGGCGCCCGTTCCCGACGGCGTGCCGTTCGAGGACGCCGCCTTCACGACGCTCGGCGCGATCGCGATGCAGGGAGTGCGCCGCACGGAGCCGACGCTGGGCGAGCGCGTCGTCGTCGTCGGGCTCGGCCTGCTCGGCCTGATGACCGTTCAGATCCTGCGCGCGTCCGGCTGCCGGGTTCTCGGGGTCGAGCCGGTCGAGGGTCGGCGCCGTCTGGCCGCGGAGCTCGGCGCCGAGCACGCCGTCGAGCCGGACGAGGCCGCCGGCGCCGTGCGCGCGTGGACCGACGGGATCGGCGCGGACGCCGTCGTGATCACCGCCTCGACGCCATCCGACGCCGTCGTCAACTCGGGCGTGGAGCTGCTCCGGCGCAAGGGACGGCTCGTCCCGGTCGGTGACGTCGGGCTCGCCCTGGAGCGCGCACCGCTCTACCGGCGCGAGGCGGACGTGCTGATCTCGACCTCGTACGGGCCCGGGCGCTACGACTCGACCTACGAGGAGCAGGGCATCGATTACCCGATCGAGTACGTCCGCTGGACCGAGAACCGCAACATGGAGGCGTTCCTCCACCTGCTGTCCACGGGCGCGGTCCGGGTCGAGCCGCTCGCCGAGATGACGCTCCCGGTGGACCGGGTCTCCGAGGCCTACGAGGCGATCGCGGGAGACAGCCCGCCGCTGGCGGCGGTGCTGACCTATGACGGTGTTGCGGCGACGCCGCGCGAGGTGGTGCGCGGATCGCGCGACACGAGCGCACGCCCGGCCACGGGCGTGCTGACCGTGGCGATCGTCGGGGCGGGCGGCTTCGTCTCGAACGTGCACGTGCCGAACCTCAAGGCGGCGAAGGACGTGCGCGTGAAGACCGTCGTCACGCGGAGCGGCACGACCGCGGGCGACGTCGCGCGCCTCGTGGGCGGTGCGGACACCGCGACCGACTGGCGCGTCGCCGTCGAGGACCCGGAGGTCGACCTCATCCTGATCGGCACCCGGCACGACACGCACGCGGAGATCGCCGCCGCGGCGCTCCGGGCCGGCAAGGCGGTGTTCGTGGAGAAGCCACTCGGCCTCACCCGCGAGCAGATCGACGACGTGTGGGCGGCCGGGCGCGAGAACGACCGCCTCGCGATCGGGTTCAACCGGCCCTTCGCGCCGCTCGCGCGGGCGCTTGGGGAGCAGGTTGCCGAGGTCGACGCTCCCCTGCACGTCGTCTACCGCGTGAGCTCGCCCCTTCCCCACGAGCACTGGCTGAACGATCCGGTGGAGGGCGGCGGCCGGCTCCTCGGCGAGGGCTGCCACATGCTGGACTTCGCGAACTGGCTGTGCGGCGTTCCCGCGCTCGTGAACGCGGCGGCGCTGCCGGCGCCGGGCGCTCTCCAGACGCCGGAGAGCAGCACCGTGACGGTCCAGTACGAGAACGGCTCGGTCGCGACGGTGCACTACTCGGGCGTGGGCGACCCCTCGCTTCCCAAGGAGCGAGTGGAGGTGCTCGGCGGCGGGCGCGCCTGGGTGCTCGACGACTTCTCGTCGCTCACCTCGTACGCCGGCGGCTCGCAGCGGACCGCGACGGAGCGGCACGCGGACAAGGGCCACGCCGCGCTGCTCGAAGGGGTGCTCGCCGCGGCACGCGGAGAGCGCGCGTTCGAGCCCGGCCTTGGCGCTGCGTACGCGGCTCAGAGCGTCGGCCTCGCCGCCCTCGAGTCGCTCGCCACGGGCGGCGGCGTGGAGGTGAGGCTCCCTGACGCGCGCGGCTGACTACCACTGCCGCGGACTCGACATCAACCTGCGGTCCGGCCCCCAGATGTTGGAGTACGACGCGATCGTCAGGCGCATCAGCCGTGACCGGCCAGGCCGTCTCCTCGACTGGGGAGCCGGCTTTGGACAGGTCTCCGCGCTCCTCCACAAGTCCGGTGTCGACGTGACGGCATTCGATTACCAGCCCGACGTCGTGGACCGCGTCCAGCCGCTCGCGCGCTACCCGGAGATCGAGGTCCACCTCTCGAGCGATCCGCGCGCGCTGCCGTTTGCCGAAGCCAGCTTCGACTCGGTGCTGAGCTGCGGGGTGCTCGAGCACGTGCTGGACCCTGACGCGAGCCTCGACGAGATCCGCCGCGTGCTCCGCCCCGGAGGGACGTTCTATGTCTTCAAGCTCCCGAACCGCTGGTCCTACCTGGAGCGCGTCGCGCGGCTCGCCGGGCTCTACTACCACGGCGCCGAGCCGCACGAGCGCGTCTACGGGAAGCGCGAGACGCGCGAGCTGCTCGAGCGCCACGGCTTCCGCGTGGAGGAGCTGCGGCGCGCGAACATGCTTCCGCTCACCCTCAGCGGCCGGGCGGCCGCGCGGCTGGCACGGCCGCTCTGGGCGCTGAACCGCGCGCTAGCCCGCGTGCCCGGCCTCAACCTGCTCGCCACGAACGTGGAGCTCGTGGCCCGCTCGCCTAGTCCCTGACGGCCAGGACGCCCATGCGCACGCCGAACTGCCGCGCGAGGCGGTTGTAGACGCTCAGCAGCGGACGCTGCTGAAGGCGGGGAAGCAGCAGCCGCGGAGCGAGCACGGGGATCTCCGCGGTGGAGGTGAAGCGCCGAATCGTGAGGCCGGCCGACTCGACCATCTGCCGGATCTCGGGCGGGCTGAAGCAGTACTCGTAGAACGTCGGGGCGCGCTCCGCGCCGAGGATCTTCGCGCGGTTCGCGTAGCCGCGGTTCCACCGGTTCGGCACCGTCACGACCACGCGGCCGCCGCGGCGCGTCACGCGAGCCATCTCGTCGATGAAGCGCTGGCGGCCCTCAGCGCTCGGCACGTGGTCGACCGTGGAGAAGCTGACGACGACGTCGAACGACTCGTCCGGATACGGCAGCGCCGTCCCGTCGGCGACCTCGAAGCTCAGCTTGGCGAGCACCTCGTCCGCCAGGTGACGGCGGGCGGCCTCCTCCGCCACCCGGATCGTCTCCTCGCCGAGATCGGTCGCGACCCAGCGGCGCGTCCGGTGGGCGAACGCCATCTCGTCGAGCGGGAACGAGCAACCGAGGTTCAGCACCTCGGCGCCGTCGACCCCGGCCTGCTGAAGGAGAGCCGAGTCCGACAGCTGCTTCGAGGTCATGTACTCCCAGTTCGCGAGCAGGCTGTCGAACTCGGGGACGAGGCGGTTGTAGACCTCGACCACCTCGTCCTGCGTCTGTGCCTGCGCGGATGTGGAGATGTGGTCGCCTTCCAAGACGAGCGAGGGTAGCTAGGCGTAGAAACGCGTGAGCCCGAGGACCTGCGAGCTCACCGCCAGCGCGATCACGGCGCAGACCAGCAGCGATCCCACGAGCGGCGCGCGCCGCCGCCCGAACGCGAAGCACGCCCCGGCGGCGATCGCGGCCAGCGGGACGATCGCGGTGAACGCGTAGCGGCCCTGCTCGAGCAGGTTGTCGACCGCGAAGGTGTTGAAGTAGGCCGCCTCGACGCCGGCGATGACGCCCGCGAGGGCCGTCACGAGCACGGCGAGCTCCCAGAAGCGGGCGCTGGCCGCGACGCGCTCCCTCCACACCGTGACCGCGCAGAGGAGGAAGCCGCCGATTACCCCGGCGGTGATGAGCGCGTAGACCCACCCCGGGAACTTGAAGGCGTACCAGCCGAAGGCGGCCCAGCCGCGCTCGATGTAGATGTCGTAGAAGGGCCAGCTCGGCTTCTGGAGCTCGGTCATGAACGGCAGGCGCGGCAGGAACACCTGCCAGACGTACGACAGGTAGCCGGTGAAGTGGATCCACACCTTCTCGCCGATGCCGCCGGAGCCGGCCGGCGACGCGCCCCCCGGCGTGGTGAACACGGTGCGGCCGAACGTGTCGGCGATCTGCGACCAGAGCACGTACAGCCCCGCCGTGCTCGCGGCCAGGCTCGCGTAGGCGGGGACGTCGCGGCGATCATGGCGCCGCCAGAGCATTCCCGCCACGCCGACCGCCACGGCCGGGTAGAGCGCGTAGCCCGTGCCCTTCATGAGCGGGAGCGCTACGACGCACGCGCCGAGCGCGATGCCGAGCGGCACCGTCAAGCCCCTGCGGAGCGCCCGCACGAGCAGGTACAGCGTCAGGGCGCCGAGCGCGTTGACGCCGTTGTCGTTGTTGAGCGCCCCGCCGATGAAGGTGAACATCGGCTGGAACGCGACGGCCAGTCCCGCCACGACCGCCGCCCACTCCGCCCTCGGCAGCAGCTCGCGCACGGTGAGGAACGCGCAGGCGGCCGCCACCGCCGCCAAGAGCGCCGACACGAGCCGCATGAGCGTGAGCTGCGAGAACGGGTCGTCGGCCAGGAAGTAGGCCGGCGCGGTCAGCGAGTAGTAGAGCGGGGCGTGCGTCGAGGTCGAGACGAGGTACCCGCCGCCGTCGTCCTGCCTGCCGGGCGAGCGATCCATCGCGGCTCGCCACCGCCGCTCCGCGCCGGCGTCCCACGGCGGGCGCGCGTCGGGCGCCTCGACGTGCGAGTAGATCCGCACGGCGTCGAGCGCGAGGGTCGCGCGTGACGAGTACGGGGACCGGTCCCCCGGCGAGCGGTCGGGCGCCTTGCCGGTCTCGGCGAACGCCTGCGAGTAGGCGAAGTGCTCGGGCTCGTCGGGCGCGTCGAACGGCGGCGTGAGGATGGCCCAGGACGCTGCGGCGGCGAAGCAGATCCCGCCCACCGCGAGGGCGGTGCGAAAGCCGCCCTGGCGGCCCGCCACGCGCGTGGCGAGGAGCCGCACCGCCGCGTACGCGAGCAGCGGCCACCCGACGAGGAGCAGGACCGCGTAGGTCCACGCGCCGATCGGCGCCGGCCGGAACAGCGCCGCGCGGTCGAGCAGCTCCGGCACGAGCGACAGCAGCGAGCGCTCCTCCCCCTTCGGCGGAACGAACCAGACGGCGACGCGCGCGTCGAGCGGCCTGCCGTCGACGGTCGGAGCGGGCTGGCTTGTCGGGAGCTCCTGCATCCCCCCGAACTCGGCGGCGCGCCCCTGAGGCGTGACGCACAGCCGGCCGGTGACGAACTTCTCGTCGAGCTCGATCGCCCGGACCGGGATGTCCACCCTCGCCCCCGAGACCGGGGAGCGCGCGCTGGCCGCCGGCACCGAGCCGGTGCGGCGGAGGCCCCCCTGACCGACCAGCTCGGCGTCGAATCCCGGGCTCTCAGCGCCCTTCCAGAAGACGCCGACGCGGACCGCGCCGGTGTGGTCCGGGACGGGGATCTCCGGGACGCAGATCTGCTCTCCCGCCGCGACGTTCGTGACCACGCTCCGCACCGCGACGCTGTTCGTGCCCGCGTACGTCTCGTGGGACGTGGCGAGCCAGACGAGGACGATGGCGACCGTCAGCGCGCCGGTCGTGGCGGCCATCAACCAGACGCTCACGGCCCCGGGAAAGAGCCGGCGCAGGCGGCGACGGGCCCTGGCGGGCTCGGCCGCGCGCGTGGTCGGCTCGCGCACGACGGCCACTACGCAGGCCCTCGCCGGACCAGCCCGCTCGCCAGGCCGCGCGTGAACACCGCCGCCTCGCGGATGCTGGGAACGAGCGATCGGTAGCCGCCGGCCTCGCGAGCGAACAGGCGAATGTGCAGAAGGAGCAGCAGCGCATAGGCGACGCTCGAGGCGAGCGGCGCGATGTACGTGCCGCCGTCAGCGAGGAACGCGACGTTGATGGCGATGTTCACCGCCAGGCCCGCGATCCACACCAGCGCGGCCTCCAGCGGGAAGCCACGGCCGGCGAAGTGCTGAGCGAGGATCGTGAGCATCCCTAGACAGAACACGCCAGGGACGATCCAGTAGTACAGCTCCGCGGCGCCGGAGAACTCAGGCCCGAAGACCAGGTCGATGCCGGGAGCGGCGAGCGGCACCGAGATCAGGCAGAACGCGCCGTACAGGACGGCCATGATCCGGAACACCGAGGCGCTCGCCTCGACCGGCGCTCCGCGGGCCACGCGCGGGAACAGGTTGAGGCCGACGACCGTGGGCAGGAGGTAGATCCCCTCCGCCAGGGCCACGACAACGGAGTACAACCCGGCCTCGACCGAGCCGAGGTACGAGTTCACGAGGAAGACGTCGACGCGGATCACGAGGAACGCCAGCAGCGTCGCCAGGTAGATGCGCAGGCCGTACTTGAGCGTCTGGCGCGCGAGGGCGAAGTCGGGCCTCGCCGGCGCCTTCACGTGCGCCTCGAGCAGCACGATGTTCGCGAGCAGGCCGACCAGGTAGCCCCCGGCGAGCACGATCAGGACCTCGAGCACGCCGAAGTCCAGGACGAACAGCCCGATTGCGAGCGCGCAGAAGACGAGCAGCGCCTGCACGAGCTCCACCGCGTTGTACGCGAGCGTGCGCCCCTGCCCGAGCAGGACGCTCTGGAGCATGAAGGTCGCCAGCGCAAGCGGGATCGCCACCAGCGCCGCGACCGTCTCGCCCCACCCGAGCCCGCGCGTGGCGCCGGCGAACTCGGCCTTGAAGAACACCCCGATTGCGACGAGCACCAGGCCGGCGGCCAGCGCGAACCAGAGCGAGTTCGTGATCAGGCGCCCGACCGTGGCGTGGTCGCGGGCGGCGAAGTACGGATTCGAGCTGACGAAGCCGAGGCTCCCCAGCTGGACCAGAGTGAGCGTGAGCGCAAGGGCAACCGCCACCTGTCCCCGCCCGCTAGGGCCGAGCGCTCGCGCGACCAGAACCGCCATGCCGAGCGTGAGCGCCATGACGGCGACCTTGCTCGCGTACGTCAGCATCACGTCCGAGCCGAGTGATCGGTCAGGCCGGCCTGCCGTGGCCGGCTGCGCCGTAGTCGGCGACTCGGCGGTCTCATGCATCCGGGTGATTCTGGCAATCGAGGCAGGCCCTACACTGCGCGGCCGTGTCCGGGCCCTCGCTCTCGGCGATCGTCCTGTGTTATCGCGCCGAGGAAAGCATCAGGCAGGTGATCGAGCCGCTTCACAGGGACCTCGAGCAATCGGGGGTGCCGTTCGAGCTCGTCCTCGTCGCAAACCACGATCGCGATCGCGCGGACCGCACTCCCGAGATCGTGCGCGAGTTCGCGAGCCGGCACGACCAGGTGAAGACGGTCATCGAGCCCAAGGAAGGCGCGATGGGCTGGGACATGCGAAGCGGGCTGCGGGCCGCGACCGGCGAGGTCCTCGTCGTGATCGACGGCGACGCCCAGAACCCGGTCGAGGACGTGCTCCGGATGTACCGCGAGATGCTGCGCACGGGCGCCGACGTCATGAAGGGCCGCCGGATCGCGCGCTTCGACGGTCTCTACCGGCGCGTCGTCTCCGACGTCTACAACGCGCTCTTCATCGTGCTGTTCCGCACCCGCGGGCTGTGGGACATCAACGGCAAGCCGAAGGGCATGACGCGCGCGGCCTACGAGCGGCTCGACCTGACGCTCGGACGACTGGTTCATCGACGCCGAGATCATCCTGTCGGCGCGCAGAGCCGGCCTGAGGGTCAACGAGATGCCGGTGACCTTCAACCGCAACGAGGAGCGCGCGTCGTTCGTGAAGCCGAAGGCGATCCTGGAGTTCCTCGAGAACATGGTCAAGACCCGAGCCGGCCGCCGCCGTCCTTGACGGGGACCGTGCTCGTCACCGGCGCGGCCGGGCTGCTCGGACGCCGGGTCCTGGAGCTCCTGTCCGAGCGGGGCCGGCCCACGCGGGCGCTCGCCCATCGCCGCGAGGTGGAGGGCGCCGGCGACGTCGTCTGGGGCGCGCTCGAGGACGCCGCGGCGCTGGTGGAGGCCACGCGCGGTGTGGCGGCCGTGCTGCACCTCGCCGCGCGCACCCACGCGAGGCGCGCGGCCGACTACCGCAGCGTCAACGTGGACGGCACCGCGCGCCTGCTCGCGGCCGCGGCAGAGAGCGGAGTCGAGCGCTTCGTGCACGTGAGCACGCGAGCCGTCTCCGCGCGCGGCGGCGCCTACAGCGTCTCGAAGCTCGACGCGGAGCAGCTCGTGCGGAGCGCCGGCCTCGAACACGTCATCGTGCGCCTCCCGGAGGTCTACGGCGGCGGAGGCCGCGAGGGCATCGACGACATGATCGCCCGCGCGAAGGCCGGGCAGGGCGATACCCGTCGTCGGGCGCGGGCGCGAGCTGCTCTGCCCCGTACACATCGACGATGCCGCGGGTGCGCTCGTGGGCGCGCTCTCGGCACCGGAGGCCGCCGGGCGCACGTACACGCTCGCCGGCGAGTGCCTGAGCCAGATGGAGGTGGCGCGAGCCTGCGCCACCGCATTCGGAGGGCGCTCGCGGATCGTGTCGGTGCCCGTGCCCGCCGTCGCCGCCGCGGCGGCGCTGGGGCGCTTCCTCCCACTCCCCGTTTACCCCGACCAGCTCGCCCGGCTGCGAGCCGACAAGCCGGCGGCGACGCCGGAGGCGGCCGCGGACCTCGGCTTCCGGCCCGGTGACCTGAGCGCCGGGCTGGGCCTCATGGCCGGCGACTCTGTGTAGCTTGTCCCCGATGTCGACGACGCCCGCCGACCAGACCCACAAGCACGCCGCCATCGAGCAGTGGACGGCCGATCCCTGCGGTGCAGAGGGCATCGAGGAGGCGCCGGGCTCGCGGCCGTACGCCGAGCAGCTGCTGAAGGCGCGCGCCGAGTACGCGCCCTGGCTCGCCGACACGCTTCGACTACGGAGGCGCCCGCGGGCTCGACGTGCTCGACGTCGGCTGCGGGCAGGGGATCGACCTCATGAACTACGCGCTCAACGGCGCGCGGGCGGTGGGGGTGGACCTGACGCCCCGGCACGTTGAGCTGGCGCGCGCCCACCTGGCGGCGATGGGGCTGAGCGGCGAGGTCGTGGAGGGCGACGCGGAGTCGCTCCCGTTCGACACGTCGTCGTTCGACCGCGTGTCGAGCAACGGCGTGCTCCACCACACGCCCGACATCGACGCCGCGCTGCGCGAGGCAAACCGCGTGCTGAGGCCGGGCGGCGAGGCGACCATCGTCCTCTACAACAGGCGCTCCGCGCACTACTGGGTCGAGCAGGTGCTGCACGAGGGCCTGATGCGCGGCAAGCTCCTGCGCGAGCGCTCGATGGAGGGCGTGCTGTCCTCGGGCGTCGAGGTGTCGAGCATCGGGGCGCGCCCGCTCGTGAGGGTCTACAGCCCCCGGCAGCTGCGCCGGAAGCTGCACGCGGCCGGGTTCTCGCAGGTGGGCGCCGAGGTCAGGCACTTCCTGCCGAGCGACACGTTCCTGACGCTGGCGCTTCACCGGCGAGGGCTGCTGAACAAGCGCTCCACCCGTGACCGCATCGGGCGTCTCGTCGGCTGGTACGTCGTTGGACGCGGCGTGCGGGCCGCCTGACCGGCGCCGTGCGTAGCCCCATCCGGCTCGGGCCGGCCCTGCTGGTCCTCGTGGCGGTCGCGCTCGCCCTGCGGCTCGCGCTCCTCGCCGCGGACCCGCACCCGTACGACAACGCCGGGCTGGCAAGCGACCACGGCGAGATGGCTCGCAACATCGCCGACAACGGCAGGTGGTTCGTGGTGAACCCCGCCGCGCTCGAGCTCGTGTCGCGCACCCAGCGCCGGGAGCAGCGGCTCGTCGACCCCGCCGAGCTCGACTATGCGACGGCGAACGGGCGCGGCCGCTACATACCGGAGATCCTCCAGCCCGTCGGCGCCGGCGCCGTGCTCGGCGCGATCTGGGCCGTGAGCGGGGACGAGGAGTACCTCTACCTGCAGCTGCTCCAGGTGGCGATCGACGCGGCGATGGTGTTGCTCGTCTTCTGGATCGCGCTGACGCTCTACAGGCGCCCGCGCGCCGCGCTGACGGCCGCCGCGCTGTATGCGGTGTTCGTGCCGATCGCGCTCATCACCAAGGTCCCGCATCTGGACATCTGGGCGGTGGACCTGACGATCGCCATCACAGCCCTCGCGCTGAAGGCGTGGCGGTCGCCGCGGCCGGTGCCATGGCTCGCGGCGACCGGGGTCGCGACGGGGATCGGGCTCTACTTCCGCCCGGGCCTCGCCCTCCTGCCCCTGGCCTTCGCCATTGCGGCCCTCCCCTGGATCAAATGGCGGAGGGCGATCGCCGCGGCGGCGGTCCCGCTCGTGGCGGCCACGCTCCTGACCGTCCCGTGGGCGATCCGCAACTACGACGAGTTCGACCGCTTCATCCCGACGCGCATCGGCATCGGGCAGAACCTGTGGGAGGGCCTCGGCGAGGTCGACAACGACTTCGGCGCGGTGCTCGACGACCAGGTCACGGCGCGGCAGGTCCACCGGGAGGACCCGAGCCTCGTCTACGGGACCCCCGAGTACGACGACCACCTGCGCGAGAAGGCGGTCGACGCGATCCAGGAGGAGCCCGGACATTTCGCGAAGGTCGTCGCGCGGCGCGCCGTCGTCACGACGGTCGCGCTGCACAACGTGGCCCTCCCGGTCGGCCTGCTGGAGCCGCTCCTGTTCCTGCTCGCGGTGGGCGTCGCGATCGCCACGTGGAAGCGCTTCCCGCGCGAGCACGCCTTCCTCGCCGCGGTCGTCGTCGCGACGCTGCTTCCCTACCTCGCGCTGCACGTGGAGCCGCGCTACATGCTTCCCGCGTCGTTCGTCTATCTGATCTGGGTCGCGCTGGGCGCGGACCTCCTGCTCGAGCGCCGGCGCGCGACATGAGCGAGTTCGACGAGTACCAGGACAGCTATCGCCGCGAGGTCGAGGCGGCGCTCCCCTTCGGCGCGCTCGACCTCGACCGGTTCACGAAGGCGAAGGCGGACATCCTGGTCGACCTGGCTCGCCGGAGGCTGGGCGCGCCGGAGCGGCTCACGGCGCTCGACGTGGGCTGCGGCACCGGCGAGACCGACCGGTTCCTCGCCGGGCGGATCGGCGAGCTCCACGGCGTGGATACCTCCGCCGCCCTGATCGAGCGCGCGCGGTCTGCCGTGCCCGATGTGGCGTACCGCTCCTACGACGGCGGCGCGCTGCCGTACGACGACTCGACCTTCGACCTCGCGTTCGCGATCAACGTGATGCATCACGTGCCGCCGCGGGACTGGAGCGCGTTCGCCGCCGAGCTGGCGCGCGTCACGCGCCCGGGCGGCACCGTCGCCGTGTTCGAGCACAACCCGCTCAACCCGCTCACGCGCCGCGTGGTGAGCCGGTGCGCGTTCGACGAGGACGCGGTGCTGCTGTCGCGCCGGCGCGCACAGGGGCTCCTCGCCGAGGCCGGAGCGGCGGCGCCCGAGGGGGCATACATCCTGTTCGTGCCGGTGTCCGCCGGCTGGGCCCGGACGGTCGAGCGGCCGCTACGCTGGGTTCCGCTCGGGGCGCAGTACTACGTTGCCGGGCGGGTCCCCTAGCCATGTGTGGAATCAACGGCATCCTGGCCACAAGCGACTCGTTCGCCTGCGACGAGGAGCTCGTCGCGCGTATGCGCGACACGATGAGCCACCGCGGCCCCGACGACGGCGGGACCTGGATCTCGCCCAACGGACGCGTAGCCCTCGGCCACCGCCGGCTCTCGATCGTGGACCTCTCCGCGGCCGGCCACAACCCGATGCCGAACGAGGACGGCACGGTCTGGATCACCTACAACGGCGAGGTCTACAACCACCTCGCGCTGCGCGAGGAGCTCGAGGCGAAGGGGCACGTCTACCGCTCGCACACCGACACCGAGACGATCCTCCACCTGTACGAGGAGGAGGGCCCGCGCTGCGTGGAGCGGCTCCACGGCATGTTCGGCCTGGCGATCTGGGACGAGCGCCGCGGCGAGCTCTTCCTCGCGCGCGACCGGCTCGGCATCAAGCCGCTCTACTTCGCCCAGCCCGCCGGCGGGTTCGTGTTCGCGTCCGAGATCAAGGCCCTCCTGCAGCACCCGTCGATCACCGCCGACCTCGACGAGGACGCGTTCGTCCACTACCTCACGTTCGTCTGCACGCCGGCCCCGCTGACGATGTTCAAGGACATCTACAAGCTGGCGCCCGGCGAGCGGATGACGGTCCGGCGCGACGGGTCGGTGCGCCGCGAGACCTGGTGGTCGCCGATGTCCGAGAGCGCGGCGCGCGAGGTGGCCGCGATGGACGAGCCCGACATGCAGGAGCGGCTGATCGAGCTGCTGCGCGCGCTCGATCAAGAAGCGGATGATGGCCGACGTCCCGTTCGGCGTGTTCCTCTCGGGCGGGGTCGACTCGTCCACGAACGTCGCGCTGATGTCGGAGCTGATGGACGACCCGGTGCGGACGTTCTCGGTCGGCTTCCACCAGTACGAGCAGTACAACGAGCTCGACCACGCCCGCCGGATCTCGGAGCGCTACGGAACCGACCACCACGAGGTCGTTCTCGACGAGAGTGACCTCGAGGCGTTCGTACCGGAGCTGATCCACCACCAGGACGAGCCGATCGCCGACTGGGTGTGCGTGCCGCTCTACTTCGTCTCGAAGCTGGCGCGCGACAACGACACCATCGTCGTCCAGGTCGGCGAGGGCTCGGACGAGCTCTTCCACGGCTACGACCACTACATCTCGGCCGCCCGCTTCCGGCGGCGGTTCTGGGAGCCCTTCCAGCGCGTGCCGCGCCCGCTGCGGAACGCCACCAGCAGGGCGGCCCTCGGGCTGTCGGAGCGCGTCGGGCGCGGCGAGGTGCACGTGCAGGCGCTCCGCGAGGCGGCGGCCGGGCGGCTGCCGTTCTGGGGCGGGGCGATCTGCTACCGAGGCACGCTCAAGGAGCGCGTCATGGCCAACGGCGGGAACGGGGGCGGCCCCAACTCGTACGACGTGGTCGAGCGGTTCTGGGACCAGGCGGAGCGTGAGCTGCCGGGCGCCGACCTGCTCCAGAAGATGACCTACCTGGAGCTGAAGCAGCGGCTCGCGGAGCTGTTGCTCATGCGCGTGGACAAGATGACCATGGCCACGTCGGTGGAGGCGCGCGTTCCGTTCCTGGACCACGAGGTCGTGGAGTTCGCCATGGCCCTCCCGCCCGAGATGAAGGTCCGAAACGGCACGGGGAAGTACCTGCTGAAGAAGGCCGTGGACGGGCTCCTCCCGCACGACCTCGTCTACCGGCGCAAGCAGGGCTTCGGCGCCCCGGTGGCGGAGTGGTTCAAGGGCGACCTCGGACGGCGCGCGCAGCGCGAGATCCGCGAGTCGTCGCTCGCCGAGCGGGGACTGCTCGACTACGACGAGCTCGACCGGATGTGGGACGCGCACCGGGCCGGCCCGGTGAACTGGGCGTTCCACCTCTGGAACATCTACAACGTGAGCGTCTGGCACGACTACTGGGTGGCCGGGCGCGCGCTCGTGTAGCGGACCTTGCCCCAGCTGGACCGAGGGCGCGCGGCGCGGCTGCGCGAGGGCTTTGAGACGTGGCGGCGGCTGGGCCTGGTGCGCGGCGGGGTCCAGGCGGCGAAACTGGCGGTGCGGACCGTGCGCGCACCGGTTCACCGCGCCCGGCTGCGCGTGCGGCCGGCGCGCGTCCGCCCCGGCACCGTGGCGAGCGCCCATGGCGGCGACCTCGGGGCCGCGCTCCGCGAGCGAGTGCTGCCCAGCATGCCCACCGTCGCGCGCTTCGCCGACGGGCTGGAGGGCCTTCCGGACGACGAGCGCCGAGGGCTGATCGCCGTAGCGGACGAGGTCGCGGCGCACCGCTTCGACCTGCTCGGGTCAGGGCCGACGGACCTCGGTGAGCAGATCGACTGGACGCGCGATTTCAAGCACGGCCGCTCGTGGCCGCTCGACCACATCTCGCGCCTGCCGATCGTGTTCGGGGACGGCTCCGACATCAAGGTCCCCTGGGAGCTGTCGCGCTTCCAGCACCTGCCCGTGCTGGCGGCGGCTTGGCGGCTGACGGCGGACGAGCGCTTCCTCGACGAGATCGGCGCGCAGCTCGACTCGTGGATCGAGGGCAATCCCGTCGAGTTCGGCCCGAACTGGGCCTGCACGATGGACGTCGCGATCCGCGCGGCGAACTGGGTCGCCGCCCTGGCGCTGCTCGGCGAGGACGCCGCGCGCGCCCCCTGGCGCGAGCGGCATGCTCGAGAGCCTCCTGCTTCACGGACGCTTCATCCGCTCCCATCTCGAGTGGGCGGAGGTTCGGGGCAACCACTACCTCTCCGACGTCGTCGGCCTCCTGCCCGTTGCCGCCCTCTTCGGGGCGGGGCGCGAGGGCAGGGGCTGGGCCGAGTGGGCGGCCGGGGAGCTGGAGCAGGAGCTCCGCCACCAGGTCCGCCCCGACGGGTGCGACCACGAGGCCTCGATCCCCTACCACCGGCTCGTGGCCGAGCTGTTCCTGTGCGGCACCCAGGCGGTCCACGCGCTGCTGCCGGGCCGGCTGCCGGCGGAGCACGACGAACGGCTCCGGCGCATGCTCGAGTTCACACGCGACTACACGCGCGGCGACGGACTCGCCCCGCAGATCGGCGACGCGGACGACGGCCGCTTCCTCCCGCTCGGCGACTACGGGCGCGCGGACCCGCGCTCGCACCTGCACCTGTTCGAGCAGGCGGGCATTGCGTACGAGCCGGCGACCGGGCCGGCCGGATACCCGGACGGCGGCTACTGGATCATGCGCCACGGCGCGCTGTTCGCGATCGTGCGCTGCGGCGACGTCGGCGTGGGCGGGCTCGGCTCGCACGCCCACAACGATCAGCTCTCGTTCGAGCTGGCCTGGGGGCCGGAGCCGCTCGTGATCGACCCCGGCAGCTACCTCTACACGGCCGACCTGGAAGCGCGCGCCCGCTTCCGCTCCACCGCGTTCCACGGCACGCTCCGGATCGGGGCAGCCGAGCAGAACCCGATCCGCGTGGACGCCCCCTTCTCGCTCGAGGACCTCACGAGGGCGCGCTCCACCACCTGGAGCGTGGAGCCGGACGCCACGGCCTTCGAGGGCGTCCACCACGGCTACGAGCGCCTCGATCCGCCGGCGACCCACACCCGCCGCATCGAGATGCGCGAGGGCCGGCTGTTGATCCGGGACGTCGTCACGAGCACCGGCGAGCACGAACTGGAGTGGACCTTCCCGCTGGCGCCCTGCGAGGTCACCTGCGCGCCGGGCCGCGCCGTCGCGACCTTCGAGCGCGTGACGCTCGTCATCGAGTCGGAGGGCCTCGGCTTCTCTGTGGAGGAGGGCTGGCGGTCGCCGTCGTACGGCGTGCGCGAGCCCACGCCGTTCGTCCGGGCGCGGCGGCCGAGCCGCGCCGGGACCGACGAGACGACGCTCGAGCTGAACGTGGAGCCGCACGGATGAGTCCTCCGCCGGAGGAGTGCGACGTGGCCGTGGTCGGTGCCGGGATCCTCGGTCTGGCGGTGGCGCGCGAGCTCGCCACGAGCCAGCCGGGCCGCCGGGTCGCGGTGCTCGAGCGCAAGAGCGAGGTCGGCACCGAGCAGACTGGCCACAACAGCGGGGTGATCCACGCGGGCATCTACTACGAGCCCGGCTCGCTCAAGGCCCGTATGTGCGTCGCGGGCGCACGGGCGATGTACGCGTTCTGCGAGGAGCACGGAATCCGGCATGAGCGCTGCGGCAAGCTGGTCGTGGCGCGCGATGCCGCCGAGCTCCCTCGCCTGGACGAGCTGGAGCGGCGCGGGCGCGAGAACGGCGTGCCGGGGCTTCGCCGGCTGAGATCGGAGGAGATCAAGGAGATCGAACCGCACGCGCGCGGCGTCGCCGCCCTCCATTCGCCCGAGACGGGCATCGTGGACTTCCGCGACGTCGCCCGCGCCCTCGCCGTCGATCTCAACGAGCGCGGCGGCGCCGTGACCACGTCGTGCGGGGTGACCTCGGCGAAGCCCGCGCACGGGGGGATCGTCCTTCGGCACGCTCACGGCCAGACTCGCGCGCGGTTCGCCGTGTTCTGCGCAGGTGTCGGCTCGGATCGCCTCGCCGCGGCCGCCGGGGCTCCGCGCGAGCCGCGGATCGTGCCGTTCCGCGGGGCGTATCTCCACCTGCGCCAGGAGCGCGGGTCGCTTGTGCGGGCGATGATCTATCCCGTACCCGACCCGAACCTGCCGTTCCTCGGCGTCCACCTCACCCGGCACGTCGACGGACGCGTGTCGCTCGGGCCGAGCGCACTGCTCTGGACGCGCGACCCGCGCGTCGCCTTGTGGCCGGGGACGCTCCGCCTGGCGCGGCGCTGGTGGCGCACGGGGCTCGCGGAGCTCCACCGCGCCGCGAGCCGCCGCCGGTTCGCGTCGGCGGCCGCGGTCTACGTGCCGGAGCTCACGGCGGGGGACTTCGAGCCCGGCTTCGCGGGCGTCCGGGCACAGGCGCTCGCCCGCGACGGCACGCTGGTCGACGACTTCGTGGTCTCGGCGTCCGAGCGGGCGCTGCACGTGCGCAACGCCCCGTCGCCCGCCGCCACCTCGGCGCTCGAGCTCGCCCGGCTGATCGCTGACCGGGTGGATAGCCTCGCGCGGTGATGCGGCGCTTGGAGACGAACCTGGACGGCCCGATCCTGCTCGAGCCGGACGTGCACGGCGACGAGCGCGGCTTCTTCCTGGAGACGTTTCGCGCGGGGACGCTTGCCGAGCTCGGGATCCACCACGAGTGGGTGCAGGACAACCACTCGCGCTCCGCCCGCGGCGTACTCCGCGGGATGCACTTCCAGCCGGGGATGGCGAAGCTCCTGCGCTGCGCGCGCGGCCGCATCTTCGACGTCGTCGTGGACATCCGGCCGGGATCGCCCGCGTTCGGCCGCTGGGAGGGCTTCGAGCTCGACGACGAGCAGCACCACCAGCTCTACTGCCCGGACGGCTTCGCACACGGCTTCTGCGTGCTCTCCGACGTCGCCGACGTGATCTACCGCTGCTCGGCCTACTACGAACCGGAGCGCGAGGCCGGCTTCCGCTTCGACGACCCCGAGGTGGGGATCGACTGGCCGGCGATCGAGGTCATCACATCCGAGCGCGACCGGCAGGCGCCGCTGCTGAGCGAGCTGGGGTCTGACCCCTTGACAAGCTCGCACTCAAGGGGTCTGACCCCCTAACAGGCCGCGGACCAGATCGCGCTCGGCCGGGTCGAGCACGAGCGCGTAGTAGGCCGTCCAGTAGGCGAGCACCCCCGCGACCGCGACCAGGGCCACCGCCGGAAGCGTGTCGGGCTCGAGCCCGAGCCTGACCCCGACGAGCACGCCCGCGAGCACCGCGCCCGGGAGGTAGGCGGGCGCCGCGGCCCGGCGGACGAGCTCGGAGAGCTCGATTCCCCCGGCGCGCAGGCCCACCCGGAGCAGCAGGGGGAACACGACGAAGAGCGCGCCCGCGGTCGCCACCGCGGGACCCTTCACGCCCAGCTCCGGGGTGAGGGCGACGGCGAGGACGAGGTTGAGCGCGGCGGCGCACGCGAGCGTACGGCCCGCCGCCCGCGCCTCCCCCGCGCCCACCAGGAAGCCGGGCGTCACGATCAGCGCGCCGTACAGGAGCCAGTAGGAGACGAGGATCGTCAGCGCGGGCCAGCCGTCCGTGTAGCGGTCGCCCAGCCAGACCTGGATGATCGGCTCGGCGAGCGCCATGAGCGTCACGCAGAGCGGGACGAAGAGCGCGAGCGTGTAGCGGCTGCCGCGCACGGCGAGCTCGCGAAGGCGGCGGTCGTCTCCCTCCGCCAGGTAGCGCGAGGCCGTGGGCACCGTCGGCACCGCCAGCGCCCCGCCCAGCGCGTAGAGCAGGTTGTGCGCGCGCACGGGACCCTCGTAGAGGCCCACGGCGCGAGGGCCCTTCACGGCGCCCAGCACGATCCGCCCCGACGCGTACATCGCGAGGTTCGACAGCTCGATCACCAGCAGCCAGCCGGCGGTGGGCACGATCGCCCGGGTGTGGCGCGGCTCGCGGACGCGCGGCCCGCTCACCCAGAGCCCGGCGCGGCGCACGAGCACGGCGCAGATGACGCCGCTGAGCAGCGGCAGCGCGCCGCTCAGGGCGATGATCAGGGCCAGGTCCGCGTCGGTGACGATCAGCGTGACCATCAGGACGAGGTAGAGCGCCACCGCCGCGATCTCCGCGCCGGCCGCGGTCGGGAACATCCGCTCCGCGCGCAGGCGGTCGAGCTGGATGCTCGCGGCTATGCCGACGGCGCTGACGGCGCCGAGGCCGACGCCTCCCACCCTCGCGTCGCGTGCCAGCCCGCCGTCCAGCACCGTCGCCGCGAGCACCAGCGCCACCACGGCGATCAGGACGCCCGTCACCGCCCCCACGAGTGCATAGAGCCGCTGTGCCACGACGAACACGCTCGCGCGCTCCTCCGGGTCCGTCGCGGCGGCCATCGCGCGCACGGCGGCGCTCGCGACGCTGTTGCGCAGCACCAGGAGGTAGCCGGCCAGCGAGGCCACGAGCCCGTAGGCGCCGAGCTGAGCCACGGTCAGGTCGCGCGCGAGCAAGGTGACGATAACGAGCAGCGCAACCAGGCCGGACGCCTGTGCGAGCTGCTGGAGGAGCGCGCCGGACGCGAGCAACCGCGCCTCGCCTGGGCCACGCATGGGCGCCACCATACGGACCGCATCGGCCGGGCGGCGCCGGGGTTACACTTCCCGACCGCCCCATGACCCGGCCACAGCCGCAGGCACCGGCGGCAGCCAGCGCGCCAGCTGTCGCCCCAGAGATACCGACGCGCAAGATCCTCGGCGTCCCCGTCACGATGACGGATTACCGAGGCGCCATCGACGCGATGGACGACATGGTCGTGAGCCGCGAGCGCGGCTACGTCTGCGCCGTCGCGGTACACGCGCTCACTCTCGGCCTCGACGATCCGGAGATGGCAGACGCGCTGCGGGGCGCGTCGCTCGTGCTGCCGGACGGGATGCCGGTCGTGTGGGCAGCAAACATGCTGGGCGCGAACCTCTCGGACCGCGTGTATGGCCCGGAGCTCATGCTGCGCTACTCGGACCGCTGCGCCGATCGCGGGCACCGGGTCTGGCTCTACGGCGGACGTGACCAGGGCTCGCTCGTGCAGCTCGCCCTGAACCTGCGCCGGCGCCACCCGGGCATCAACATCGTCGGCGGCTACTCGCCCCCCTTCCGGCCGATGACCGAAGAGGAGGAGGACGCGCTCGTCGACCAGATCAACAGCGCAAAGCCGGACGTCCTCTGGGTGGGAATCGGAGTGCCGAAGCAGGAGAAGTGGATGGCTCGCATGCGGGAGCGGCTCGACGTCCCCGTGATGTGCGCGGTGGGCGCCGCCTTCGACTTCCACGCCGGCCGCATATCTCAGGCGCCCTCCTGGATGCAGCAGCGCGGGCTCGAGTGGATCTACCGGATCGCCCAGGAACCCCGCCGCCTGCTCCCGCGCTACCTCTACTTCAACCCGCGCTTCGTGCTGGCGTTTGCCCGCCAGTACCTGAGCCGGCGCACGTAGACTGCGTCGCATGGAAGCGAGCGTTGCCGTCATCGGCCTCGGCCGTGTCGGCCTGCCACTCGCGCTGTCGTTCGCCGAGCGCGGCCTGCGCACGATCGGCGTGGAACGCCAGCAGACGGTGCTCGATCAGCTCGCGGCGGGACAGATGCCGTTCTCGGAGACCGGCACGCAGGAGCTGCTCGAGCGCGTGGTCGCGAGCGACCGGCTCGAGCTGACGCGCGCGGTTCAGGACGCCGCGAGCGCGGACCACATCGTCCTCACTCTCCACACGCCCTCGCACGTGCACATCGAGATCGACATCTCGCACGTCCGCGGCGTCGTGGACGACCTGCTGCCGGTCCTGCGCGAGGGCCACTCGCTCATCCTCCGCTCGACCGTCGCGCCCGGCACGACCGAGTGGGTCGCCGGCTACATCGAGCAGCGGCGCGGCTTCCGCGTGGGGGAGGACCTGTTCGTCTCGCACGTGCCGGAGCGGATCGCCGAGAACCACTTCCTGGAGGAGATCGCGACGCTGCCGTGCATCATCGGCGGGGTCGGCGAGAGCTCGGGCTCGAAGGCGGCCGAGCTGTTCGAGGTGTTCGGCACGGAGATCGCGCAGACGACGCCCGTGCAGGCGGAGCTGGCGAAGATCTGGACCAACATCCTGCGCTACACCCAGTTCGCGCTCCCGAACCTGCTGATGATGGAGAGCGAGCAGTACGGCGCCAACGTGTTCGAGGTGATCGACCTGATCAACCGCGACTACCCGCGCGGCGGGATGGCCGTGCCGGGCCTCACCGCCGGAGCCTGCCTGCGCAAGGACTTCACCTTCTCCGAGGAGCGCTCGAGCGCGCCAGGGATGCTGCTGGCCGTCTCGCGCGTCCACGAGACCGTGCCGCTGTTCATCGTCAAGGGGCTGAAGTCGCGGCTGGGCGGCTCGCTGCGCGACCTGAAGGTGGCGGTGCTGGGGCTCAGCTTCAAGCGCGACTCCGACGACACGCGCGACTCGCTCGCCTACAAGCTCGTGCGGATGCTCGAGCGCGAGCTGGCGCACGTCGCGCGCCACGACCCGCACGTGCCCGCCGAGTCGGAGCCGCTCGAGTCCGCGCTCGAGGGAGCCGACGCGGTCATCGTGGCCACGAACCACTCCGAGTTCGAGGACCTGCTCGAGCGCCTGCCCGAGGGGACCCTGCTGGTCGACCCGTGGAACGTCACGGGCACGGGCGCCGTCTTCGACGTCGTACACGCGCGAGTTCCCGCGGAGTGAGCCGCGTCCTCGTAACGGGCGGCGCCGGCACGATCGGCGCGGCGGTCGTCAGGCGCCTGCTGCGCGACGGCGACTGGGACGTCCGCGTCTCCGACCAGCGCGATGCACCGGAGTGGATGAGCTCGAGCTGCGAGGTGCACCGCGGTGACCTGCGCTCGCTCGACGAGGCGCGCGCGGCCGCCTCGGGCTGCTCGCACGTGATCCACCTCGCCGCGATCGTCGGTGGCATCGCGAACTTCCACCGGCTGCCGCACACGCTGCTCGAGGTGAACAACGGCCTCTACAACGCCGTCTTCCGCGCCGCGCTCGAGGAGGAGGTGGAGCGCCTGCTCTACGTCTCGTCCTCGATGGTGTTCGAGCGGGCGACCGTCTTCCCGACGCCCGAGGAGCACCTGCGCGACTGCCCCGCTCCCCACTCGGCGTACGGGTTCTCGAAACTGGCCGGCGAGGTCTACTGCCGGGCCCTCCACGACGAGCACGGCCTGCCCTACACGATCTGCCGGCCCTTCAACGCCTACGGGCCCGGCGAGCTGCCGGACGCCGAGCCGGGAATCGCGCACGCGGTCCCCGACCTGATCCGCAAGGTGCTGTCGGGGCAGCGGCCGCTGGAGATCTTCGGCTCCGGCGAGCAAACCCGTACGCTCACGCACGTGGACGACATCGCAAACGGGATCGTCACGGCGCTGGCTCACCCGGCCGCCGTGGACGAGGACTTCAACATCTCCGCCGCCGACGAGCGGACGGTCGCCGAGATCGCTCGCATCGTCTGGGAGGCCTGCGGACGCGACCCGGCCGACTTCGAGCTCCGCCACCTGCCGAGCTTCGAGGTCGACGTGCAGCGCCGCTGGCCGAGCGTCGAGAAGGCCGCGCGGATGCTGGGCTGGCGCGCCGGGATCGACGTCGAGACGGGGATCGCCGACACGGTGCGCTGGCTGCGCGAGCAGCAGGAGGTGGCCCGCTGATGGCCCCGCGGCGCGCGCTCATCACAGGCATCACAGGCCAGGACGGGTCCTACCTCGCCGAGTTCCTGCTCGAGAAGGGCTACGAGGTGCACGGCATGGTCCGCCGCTCCTCGACGGAGACCTTCCAGCGGCTGTCCGGCTTCCGCGACGACGTGGTGCTCCACACCGGCGACCTGCTCGACCAGCGCTCCCTGGTGGACGTGCTGCGCGAGTCCGAGCCGGACGAGATCTACAACCTGGCGGCGATGTCGTTCGTGGCGGCCTCGTGGTCGCAGCCCGTGCTGACGACCGAGTTCACCGCGGTGGGCGTGACGCGCATCCTCGAGGCGATGCGCGAGGTCGCGCCCGAGGCGCGCTTCTACCAGGCCTCGTCTTCGGAGATGTTCGGCAAGGTGCTGGAGGTCCCGCAGAAGGAGAGCACCCCCTTCTACCCGCGCTCGCCCTACGGCGTGGCGAAGTGCTACGGCCACTTCATCACGGTCAACTACCGCGAGAGCTACGGCCTCTTCGCGGCGTCGGGGATCCTCTTCAACCACGAAAGCGAGCGCCGCGGGCTCGAGTTCGTCACGCGCAAGGTCACCCACGGCGCCGCCGCCATCAAGCTCGGGCTCCAGCAGGAGATCGCACTCGGAAACCTCGACGCCGAGCGTGACTGGGGCTACGCGAAGGACTACGTGGAGGCGATGTGGCTGATGCTCCAGCAGGACGAGCCCGATGACTTCGTGATCGCCACGGGCGAGGTGCACAGCGTGCGCCGGCTCGTGGAGGTGGCCTTCGCGCATGCGGGGCTCGAGGTGTCCGACCACGTCCGGATCGACGAGCGCTTCCTCCGCCCGGCCGAGGTCGAGCACCTCGTGGGCGACGCCTCGAAGGCGCGCGAGAAGCTCGGCTGGACGCCCCGCACGAGCTTCGACGAGATGATCCAGCGCATGGTCGACTCCGACCTCGAGCTGCTCGAGCGGGGCGTGCCGCAGAAGCAAGCCGGCTGAAGGTGGCGGCGGCCGGCGCGTTCGTCACCGGTGGAGGCGGGTTCGCGGGTCGCCATCTCGTGGCGCTCCTGGACGGGGCCGTGGCGCCGTCGCGCGCGGAGCTCGACCTCCTCGACGCCGAGGCGGTGCGCGGCGCCGTGGCTGCGGCGGCACCCGAGCGCGTATTCCACCTGGCCGCGCTCGCCTCGGTTGGGCGCTCGTGGGAGGAGCCGTGGACGGTGCTCCGCGACAACCTCGAGATGACTGTGAACCTCCTGAACGCGGTGCGCGACGAGGCGGCGGATGCCGTCGTCGTACTCATCAGCTCGAGCGAGATCTACGGCCCTCCGGAGCGCCTGCCGGTGGCCGAGGACGCCGGGCTGCGCCCGCAGAACCCGTACGCCGTGTCGAAGGCGGCCTGCGACCTGCTGGCCGGGCAGTACGCCGACGCCCACGGGCTTCGCGTCGTGCGGATGAGGGCGTTCAACCAGGCTGGGCCGGGACAGTCGGACGAGTACGTGGTGGGCACGATCGCGAGGCAGGTGGCGGAGGCCGAGGCGAGCGGAGGCGGCGAGGTGGTCATCCGCACGGGCAACCCCGACTCGGCCCGCGACTTCACGGACGTGCGCGACACCGTGCGCGCCTATGTCGGCGCGAGCTCGCTCCCCGCCGGCGTCTACAACGTGTGCAGCGGCGAGGCGACCAAGGTCCGGACGCTCGTGGAGATGGCGGGCCAGGCGGCACGCGTGGACGTGCGGCACGAGGTGGACGCCGACCGCGTACGAAGCCACGACGTGCCCGAGGTGCGCGGCTCCGCGGAGCGGCTCGCCGAGGCGTGCGGCTGGCGCCCCGAGATCCCGCTCGAGCGGACGGTCGCGGACGCCATCGGCTACTGGCGCGAGCGCCTATAGCTCTCGAGCAGCCGCTCCGTGTAGGCCTCCTCCGAGTGGCCGGCACGGGCGCGCTCGATCAGCGCCTCGCCCTCGCTCCGGCGCAGTTCGGGCTCGCACCAGAGCTTTCGCATCCGCGCCGCAACCGCGTGCGGGTCGTTCGGAGGCAGGCAGCGGCTCTCGCCGACGAGCTCGGGGAGCGCGCCAAGCCTCGAGGCGATCACGGGTACCCCTGCCGCCATCGCCTCGAGCGCCGAGTAGCCCGCGAACTCGTGGTAGCGGGAGGGCATCAGCAGCATCGCCGCGCCCGCGAACTCGCGCGCCATGCCGTCGCGGTCGAGCCTGCCGAGGAAGTCCACGGGCGCGCCGATCTCGTTCGCCAGCTCCGTGAGCTCGAACGCCGCCGGACCCTCACCCGCCACCCGCAGCGGCACGTCGGCGAGGGCGGCTGCCTCGATCGCGGTGTCGATGCCCTTCTCGGGCGCGAGCCGGCCCGCCACGAGGGCGTACTCGCCCTCGCCGGCGCGGCTCCGGCCGGCGAACGCCTCCGCCGGGAGGTAGTGGGGCACCACGTCGATCCGGTCGGCCGGCACCCCCAGCAGCGCGGACTGACCGGCCGCGTACACGCTAGGGACCACGAAGCGGTCGACGTTCGCGAAGACCGCCGGCTGGTGGCGGGCGAGCGCGACGGCGTACACGGCCGCCTCGGGCACCGAGCCGCGGCAGTTGAGGAGCAGGCCTGGCAGCGTGTTGCGGTGGTGGCAGCGAAAGCAGGGGCCGCCGTCGCGCGCCGCCACTCCGATCGCGCAGAAGAGGCGGAGGTTGTGGAGGTGCATGACCACCGGCGCGCCGGTGGCGCGGGCCGACTCGAGGGCGCGGGGACCGAACAGCGGCAGCGGGTTGTGCATGGCGACGACGTCGGCGCCCAGCTCTCGGGCGGCCCCGGCGACCTCACTCTCGTCGCGGCCGCCGCGGAGGAGGGCGAGCGCGGCGGCTGGGCGCGACACGCCGGCCGAGCTGCGCTCGAGGAGCGCGTGCTCTACGCCGGCCCGATCGAGCGCGGCGAGCTGCAGCTCGACCGAGCGCTCCTCGCCTCCCTCGAGGCGGTAGCGGTTGTGGACGACGAGGACGCGCATACGGCGGGGCTACGCTATCCAGCCGATGGACCCGCCCGCGTTGACCGTCGTGGTCCCCACGCGCGGTCGCGCGGCGTATCTCGAGGTCACGCTCGACTCGCTGCGCCGCCAGCGCTCCAGGACCGCTCACGAGCTCCTCGTCGTCGACGACGGAGCCACGGACGCCACCCCGGAGGTCGCGGAGCGCTTCGGCGTGCGGCTGATCCGCCACGGCGAGCGGCGCTCGCTGAACGCGGCGCGCAACACCGGCATCCGCGAGGCGCGCGCGGACCTGATCGCGTTCGTGGACGACGACGTGTTCGTGCCGCCGGGCTGGCTGGACGCGCTCGTGGAGGGGGCCGAGAGGCACCCGGACGCGGACGCCTTCGGCGGCCCGATCAGGCCGCGCTTCGAGGGCCCCGCGCCGCGCGCCTGCGGACGCGAGGACCCGCCGATCACCACGCTCGACCTCGGCCCCGAGGACGTCGAGGCGCCGATGGTCTGGGGCGCGAACTTCGCGGTGCGGCGCTCCGCGGTCGAGCGGGTCGGCGAGTTCGACGAGAGCCTCGACCGCGCGCACGGCGACGAGGAGGACTGGCTCCTGCGGCTCCGCGCGGCCGGCGGGCGGATCGTCTACCTGGCCGACGCCGGCCTCGACCACCGGCGCAGCGCCGGCGACTCGCGCCTCGGGCCGCTTGCGCGCGCCGCCTACCACCGCGGCCGCGGGGCTCGCTCGAGCGACCGCCGCCGTGGCGAGGCGCCCGGTGTCGGCCGCGAGCTGCGCGTCCTGGCCGGCTGCGGCTGGCACACGGTCCGGCGGGCGTGCCCGCAGGGCCTGATCATGGGCGCCCACTCCGCGGGCCGCGTGATGGAGGCGCTGCGCCCGCGATGACACCCGCGGAGCGCGCCTCGTTCCTGTCCGGCGACGCCGGCGACGTGACCGACCCCTGGCGCCGGGCGAAGCGGACCGCGGGCGAGCTCGCCTACGGCGCCCTGGACACTCTGACCGCGACCCGGCTCCGGACAGCCCGGCTGGCCCGAGACACCCCACCGCGTGAGGTCCTCGTGATCGGCGTGTACCGCGCGGGCTCCTCGATGCCCGACGCGTTGCACCGCCTGCACTCAACGACGCACAACGTGCGCATCGCCCTCGGCTCGCTCAGCGGGGCGGAGGCCGCGTTGCGCGAGCACACGGTCGCCGAGAACCTCACCGGCGGCAAGTTCCAGAACCTGAACGAGATCCTGAAGACCGCCAACAGCTCCGCGGCCGACTGGGTGCTCGTCGTCGACGATGATGTCCGGCTTCCGCGCGCCTTTCTTGACCGGTTTGTTGCTGTTTGTGAGGCGTTCGGGCTTGACCTGGCGCAGCCGGCGCAGACGCTGCGGAGCCACTCGGCCTGGAAGGTCACGCGGCGACGCCCCGCGTCGCTCGTACGCGAGACGCGCTTCGTCGAGATCGGGCCCGTCACGGCATTCAGCCGTCGCGCGGCGGCCGAGCTGCTCCCGTTCCCCGAGCTCCGCTACGGGTGGGGTCTCGATCTGCACTGGGCCGCGCTCGCCGGCCAGCAGGGCTGGCGGCTCGGAGTGGTCGACTCGCTTCCGGTTCGCCACGAGTCGGGCCTGGTCGCGGCCACGTACTCGCGCGAGGAGGCCGAGGACGAGGCGGCGCGCTTCCTCGCCGACCGGCCCTACCTCGCCAGCGCCCGCGCGGGCGAGGTGCTCGCGGTCCACCGCCGGGCACGGGGCTGAGGTGCGGCTCCTCTTCGTCTGCCCGGACATGGGGACCGGGGGCGCCGAGCGCCACTGGGCGACTCTGATCGCCGAGCTCGCCGCACGGGGGATCGCCGTCCGCCTGCTCACCCTCTCCGGCCGGGGCCCGTTCTTCGACGACGTCGTCGGCGCCGGTGTGACCGCCGAGTGCCTCGGCCTGCGCCGGCGCCTCGACCCGCGCGGCCTCCGGCGGGCGCTCGCCATCGCGGCCGAGTTCCGGCCCGACGCGGTCGTCACGCGCGGAGTGAGCGGGCAGCTGGTCGGCGAGCTGCTCGCGCGGCGCTCGCGCGCGGTCCACGTCTACAACGAGCACACGCCGCTCACTCCCGACGGGCGCCTGCTGCCTCCTCGCCGGCACCAGCGCGCGCTCACCCGGGTAGTGGCACGCGCGGTGGACGAGGTCGTGGCGGTCACGCGGCGGCAGGTGCTCCCGCTCGAGGGGCTCGGCTACCCGCCGCAGCGAATCGCCGTCGTGCCGAACGGCGTCTTCGCGCGCGACGTCGAGGGCATCCAGCCCTCGACGGAGCTGAGCGGCGACGGCTTCCCGGTGCTCTGCGTGGCGGGTCTCCGCCCGGAGAAGCGCGTCGACTTGTTCATCGAGGCGGCCGGCGCGGCGCGGCGCGCGAACCCGGCCGTGCGCGGGTACGTGGCCGGCGAGGGGCGCGAGCGCGAGCGGCTCGCCCCGCTCGCCGAGCGGAACGGCGTCGCCCTGCTCGGCGCTCGCCGTGACGTGCTCGAGCTCACCGCCGCCGCCGCGGCCACCTGCCTGCCGAGCGAGGCCGAGGCGCTCCCGATGAGCATCCTCGAGGCGATGGCCCTCGCGCGCCCGGTGATCGCGACGGACGTAGGCGGGACCCGCGACCTCGTCCGTGACGGGGAGACCGGCCACCTGGTGCGGCCCGGCGACGCCGCGGCGATCACGCGCGCGGTGTTGAGCCTCGCCGCCGACGCGAAGCGCGCGGCGAAGCTGGGTGCGGCCGGACGCCGGCTGCAGCGCGAACACTTCACGGGCGAGGCCATGGTCCAGGGCTACGCGAAGGCGTTCGAGGAAGCGGTCGAGCGTGCACGGGACTGACCGTCCAACTCGATGCTCGGCGTTCGATCGGGTGCGGCGTGGCCAGGCCTGACGTCCTGCTCCTCTCGCTGGGGACGACGCTCGGCTGGCGCGTGGCCGACGAGCTGCTGCTTGCCCAGCTCGAGCGCGCCGGCGCCTCAACGGCCGCCGTCTCGGTCGGCCTGGGCGCGACCGACAGGCTGCGGCGCGGGTATCCGCTCAACGACGTCGTCGAGATGTACGCCGCGCGGCGGGCAGCCCGCACCGCGGTGGAGCGCCACGAGCCGCGCGCGCTGATCGTGTCGTCGACCACCGCGGCGATGCTGCTGCCGCGGCTGCCGCTCCCCTACGCCGTCCGCTTCGACGCGCCCGCGCGCCTCAACCGGCCGGGCGCGCGCAACGCGTTCCTCCACGCACTCGAGCGCCGCGCCATGCGACGCGCCCGCGTGACCGTCCCGTTCAGCGTCGCGGGCGCGGAGGCGCAGCCGGCCGGCGCCGCGCCGCCGGTGATCGTCTCGCCCCCGATCGACCCGTCGGAGCCGGACGGCGACGAGCCCGCGGAGCGCGGGCGGCTCGCCGTCGCGTACGTATCGGACCCGAAGGCGAAGGGGCTCGACGTGGTCGTGGGCGGATGGAGCGCGGCGCGCGTGGAGGGGGCCCGCCTCGAGGTCTACGGCCTCGATCCGGACTGGGCCCGCGCGCACCTCCGCAGGACCGGAGTCGCGCCGCCCGAATCGGTTGACCTGCGCGGCACGGTCCCGGCCGCCGAGTTCCGCGCCCGTCTCCGCCGCGCCCGGGTGTTCGTGCATGGTGCGCGCTGGGAGGACTGGGGCCAAGCGCCGCTCGAGGCTCTGGCGGACGGGGCGCTCCTGGCGACCGTGCCGGCGGGCGGACCATACGAGGGGCTGCGTGTTGCTCGCCA
The DNA here is from genome assembly GCA_963819635.1 of uncultured Thermoleophilaceae bacterium. Lineage (GTDB taxonomy): Bacteria > Actinomycetota > Thermoleophilia > Solirubrobacterales > Thermoleophilaceae > JACVRW01. Next base: position 24,016 of record CAWFWX010000004.1, on the reverse strand, counting down.
GCTGGACGAGTCGCTGGTAGCCGAGGGCATCGAGGCACATGGGCTGGGACGTGCGATCCGTGCAGCCTTCGGCCTGCCGGATGACCGAGTGCGCGCCTACCAGGACCGCGCGAGGGACCTGCTGCGCCCCTACCGCTCGGACGCGGTGCAGGAGACCGTCGAGAAGGAGCTCCTCCCGGCGCTGCTGGGCTAGGCCGAGAGTCTTCGTCCGCAATCCGTGCGATCTACCCGGGTCGTGCGCCACGCGCAGAACGGCGCGCTCCCACGCCTCCACGTCGGCCTCGGGCGGGTGGCGCTCGGTGACCGCCCTGCTCCCGGCCGCGAGCCGCTCGCGCAGCTCCGGCTCCCGGACGATGCGGCGCAGCGCCTCGGTGATCTGAGCGCGGTCGCCCGGATCGACTACGAGCGCGTTCTCGCCGTCGACCGCCACGTCGCCCACCGCGCCCGCTCGCCGCGACGCCACGAGCGGCAGTCCGGCGGCCGCCCCCTCCCGGAGCGTCACGCCGAACGGCTCGTAACTGCTCACGAGCGCGAGCGCGTGGGCGCCGGCGAGGACGTCGCCGAGCTCGCCTGGCGGGACGGGCCCCGGCAGCCGCGCGGGCACGCCACGGCGATCGGCGCGCGCCCTGAGCTCGGCCTCGAGCGGACCGGCTCCGCGGATCTCGAGCTCCGCCTCTCCCTCCGCGAAACCGGCCTCCGCGAAGGCGTCGATCAACCCGTCCAGGTTCTTGTCCGCCACCAGCCGGCCCAGGGACAGGATCCGAACCGGCCCGTTCGAGCGGGCGGCGGCCGGTCTGAGCGCGGACAGGTCGGCGCTCTGCAGCGCGACCTCCACCGAGCTCCGGGCGACGCCAAGGCGGTCCAGCCGCTCCGCTCCCTGTGAGGACGCGACGATGAACCCTTCCGCCCTGGGAGCCAGCAGGCGATGCAAGCGGCGTTGCAGCCCCGAGAGTGCCTCATCGCTCCAGGGCGTCAGCTCGCTGAAAACGACCACCGGGACCCGCCGGCGGCGCGCCCAGGCAAGGACCCGAAGCGTCGCTGGCCCGTATTCCCACGAGACGATGCAGTCCGGACGCACATGAGAGAGTGCCGGCCCGAGCCCGCGCGGAAGCGTGATCGGGGAGCGGCCCACGCGGGCCCGCTGCCATCCGGACAGGATCTCGCTACCGTAGCCCTCTGCCTCCGAGAACCAGGCACTTGGCTGATCCCAGCCGGGCTGGCGTGCCGCGAGGTAGATCACGTGCGGAAGCACGCGGCCTCGTTCGGCCAGCGCCCGGAAAAGGGGTTCGCGGTAGGGGACCGGAACCGGAGGCAGGATCGCTACACGCGGTCGCACGGCCCGCAACTTTGCCTAATGGCATGGGTCACAAGTGTTTAGGTCCGAGCGAACCAGGCACAATGTTCCATTTGGGAAGGGTCTCAAGCAGTTGAATCGAGTGCTCAAACATCTCGTTGTGCTCAGCGCGCTTGCCGCGCTTGCGCTGCCGGCACCCGCTTTCGCCAGCGGCGATCAGGTGATTCGAGACTGTGCCCGCGACGGACGGCTCGACCAGAAGTACTCGAACTCCGAGCTCCGCAGGGCCCGCAACAACCTGCCCGCCGACCTCGACGAGTACTCGGACTGCCGCGACGTGATCGCCGCCGCGATCAAGGGAGGCTCCGACAAGGGCATCGGCTCGGGCAGCCCGGGCATCGGCGCGACCGACCCCGCCGGTGAGGCCGCCGCACAGGCGACCGACCAGAGCGATGTTGCCGCGATCGCGAGCGGAAATGGGCCGAAGCCGTCGGTCGACGTCGGCGGCACGAGCCTCAGCCCCGACAGCAGCGGGTTCTTCAACGTCGGCGGCGCGGCCAACGAGGTGCCGCTGCCGCTCCTCCTGGCGCTGATACTGCTCAGCCTGTTCGCACTGGCGAGCGGACTGGGCGCCCTCCGTGAGCGGGTGCCGGCGCTCGGCGAGGTGCCGCTCCTGTCGAAAATCCCGGCTCCGCGTGTTCCGTTCCTCAACCGCCGCCGCTAGCGCACTTCCACTGATTCTGGGCGCTGCCCTCGTGGGCATCGCCTTTGGGGCCGAGGGCGGCACCGAGCTCACGCGCACGACGGTCACCGAAGTCGCGATCGTGGTCGCGGCCGGCTGCGTGGTCGCGGCGGCGCTGCTCTGGGGGCGAAGCAGCACGAGCGCGGGCATCACGACGCTGCTCCTGTTCACGCTGTTCGCGTTCCTGACCGCGCTGTCGGTGCTCTGGTCGATCGCGCCCGAGCTCAGCTACGTGGAGGCCGGGCCGCACGTTCGCCTACCTGGCGCTGTTCGGGGCGGCCGTGGCGGGCGGCAGGCTGCTGCCACGCGCGACGCCCGGGCTCCTGTTGGCGCTGTTCATCGCGGCGGTCGTTCCGGTGGCGTACGCGCTCGCTTCGCGCGTTTGGCCCGGCACGCTCGCCGAGGACGAGGTCTCGAACCGGCTCGGCCAGCCGTTCGACTACTGGAACGCGCTCGGCTGTATGGCCGCGATGGCCGTGCCGGTCGCCCTCTGGCTGGGGTCGCGCCGCGCCGGGAGCGCCACCGCGCGCGTGCTCGCCTATCCGGCGATGGGCGGATTCGTCCTCGCGATCCTGCTGACGCAGTCGCGCGGAGCCGCGGCCGCCGCGCTGGTCGGCGCGCTCGGCTGGTTCGCGCTCGTGCCGCTGCGGCTGCGAAGCCTGCCGGTCCTGTTGTTCCCGACCGCGGCGGCGGGCGCGGTCGCCGCCTGGGCGCTCTCGAAGGACCCGTTCTCGAAGAGCCTCCAGCCGCTGGCGGCCAAACAGGAGGTGGCCGGCGAGTTCGGCGCACTCGTGCTGCTCATGCTCGCGCTGCTGCTGCTCGTGGGCGCCGCGATCGAGGCTACGGCAGCGCGGCGCGTGCCCACCGCGCGGATGCGGCGGCGGATCGGCATCGCGACGGTGGCGGTGGCGTGCATCGTCCCGCTCGTCGCGTTCACGTCGGTCGCCTTCAGCGACCGGGGCATCGGCGACCGCATCGACGAGCTCACGAGCGAGACGAAGGTGGCGCCGGAGGAGAGCGGCGGCCGTGTCTTCGCGGCGTCGTCCTCGCGCGGGAAGTACTGGCGTGAGGCCTTCAAGGTCTTCGACGACCGGCCGCTCGAGGGCGTCGGCTCCGGCGCCTTCGCGGTTGCGCGCCTGCGCCACCGCACCGACGCCTCCGTTACCCGTCACGCTCATGGCTGGATCCCGCAGATCGCCGCCGACCTCGGCATCATCGGGTTGGTCATCACGACCCTGCTCGGCCTGGCCTGGGCAATGGCGGCTCTGAGCGCGACCAACCTGCTCCCCCGCCGCCTGGTACGCGACGCCCGTGCCGACGAGCCGCTCCCCCGCCGCGACTGGGACGAGAGCCGGATAGCGCTCGTCGCGGTCACGCTCGTGCCGATCGTGTTCGCGGTCCAGTCGCTCCTCGACTGGACCTGGTTCATCCCCGCGCCCGCGGCGATGGCGCTCGTGAGCGCGGGCTTCGTGGCGGGGCGCGACCCGACCTGGTCCCAGGAGGCCGCCGGCACGGAGCCCATCAGTTGGCGCCCGTCCGCCGGCCGCGTCGTGGCGGCGCTCGTCACGCTCGCCACCGCCGCGCTGCTCGCGTGGGCGATCTGGCAGCCCGAGGCCTCCGACCGCGCCACGAACGACGCGCTCGCGCTCGCGCGACCAGCGCAAGTTCGACCGGGCGATCGAGAAGACCGCCGACGCGAGGAACATCAACCCGCTCACGCCCGACCCACTGCTCGTGAGAGCGGCCATCGACACGCAGGCCGGGCGCGAGGACGACGCGGGCCAGAGCCTCGAGCGCGCGGTGATCGAGTTCCCCGGCGACCCTCAGACCTGGTACCGGCTCGCCGCGTTCCAGCTCGGCACGCTCGACGCACCCGAGCAGGCGCTCGAGACGCTCAAGGGACTTCTCTACATCGACCCGCAGTCGCGCTCCGGGCGCGAGCTGTTCCTGAGCGCCCGTGCGCGCCTGCGCGAGCAGACCGGCCAGGCTCAGCCGCAGGTCAACGAGTAGCGCGGGCCAGCAGCGAGCCGGCGCGGCGCTCGAGTGAGGTGAGCTCGAACCCCAGCTCCTCCAGGAGCGTGCGGAGCGACCCGCGAGTCAGGAAGCGAAGGTGGGGCGAGAGCGGCTCGGGCGGTCGCATGAGCGCGGGCGTGGCCGGGGTCGTGATCGCGAGCGTGCCCCGCGGACGGAGCACCCGCCGCGCCTCCGAGAGCAGCAGCTGCACGTCGCGCACGTGCTCGATCGTCTCCGCGCACAGAACCAGGTCGAAGGCGCCGTCCTCGAACGGCAGCGGCGCGTCGGGGTCGAGCTCTGCGAGACGCGCCGCCGGCAGGCGCCGCCGGGCGCGCTCGAGCGCCACCGGCGAGACGTCGGCCGCGGTGAGCTCGCCCGCGTCGAGCTCCGCCGTCAGCCGGCCGTCGCCGCAGCCGAGGTCGAGCGCCCTGTCCGCGCGACCGAGCGAGCGGACGAACTCGCCCAGGTGCTCGGGCGGAGGGCAGGCGTGCTCGGACACGAGCTCCCACAGCTCGTCGTCGTAGCGGCTAGCCACGGGCGATCAGCATGAGCGTGTGTCCGAGCGGGGCGAGTCGCGGCCGCGACCCCGCGCCGTCGAGGGCGTGGAGCGCGCGCTGCGCCGCCGGCGGCAGCCGCCTCCAGCCGTAGGTCACGGCGTGAAGCTCCGGACGAAGGCCCGCCGCGCGCGCCTCACGGACGAGGAGGCGCGGCGAGAGCGGAATGTCGTCCGGTGTGCCGTGCACGACGGGCCCGACGCCCGCGCGATTTGCGAGCGCGAGCCCCGCGCCGACGGGATGCCAGAGGCCGGGCTCGACCGCGACGAGCGCACCGCCGGGCCGGAGCAGCCGCGCCGCCTCCTCGAACACCGGCCGAAGCGGGCCCTGGTACACGACGTGATGGAGGACCAGCCGGTACAGGACGACGTCGAACGAGCCCGGCTCGAAGGGGAGCTCGCCGGCGCGTGCCACCGCGCCGTCGTCGAGCTCGCCGGATTCCAGCAGTGAGGAGATCAACTCCTCGTCGAGGTCCACCCCGGTCATGCGGAACGCCGGCTTCGGGAACAGGTGCCGGCCCGGATGCCTGCCGCAGCCGACCGACAGCACCTCGCCGCCGGCGAGCGGCAGCCGGCGCGCGAGCAGCGCCCGCTCGCGGTGCATCTCCCGGTCGTAGTGGAGCTGGCGGGTGTCGGCGTCGCCGACCCGGTCCAGCAGGTTGTCCGCCCGGTAGGGCTCGCTCACCAAGCGCCCCGGGCGCGAATGACCGCCGGGATCGTCTTGAGCAGGATCGTCAGGTCGAGGAAGACCGACCAGCGCTCCAGGTAGAGGAAGTCGAGGCGGACGAGCTCGTCGAAGTCGAGCTCGGAGCGGCCGGAGACCTGCCAGAGGCCGGTCATGCCGGGGAGCACGAGGTAGCGCTTACGGTGCCAGTCCTCGAGGCGGTCGTAATCGCGCTGCGGGAGCGGCCGCGGGCCCACGAGCGACATCTCGCCGCGCAGCACGTTGAAGAGCTGCGGAAGCTCGTCGAGCGAGAAGCGCCGCAGGAAGCGCCCTACTGCCGTGACGCGCGGGTCAGAGCGCATCTTGAAGATCGCCCCGCTCACCTCGTTGTGCTCCTCGAGCCGGTCCTGGAGCGTCTCGGCGCCGGCCACCATGGTCCGGAACTTGAGGCAGGTGAACGTCTTGCCCCCGATCCCGGGCCGCTGGGAGCGGTAGAAGACCGGCCCGCGCGACGTGAGCTTGATGGCTAGCGCGGCCAGCAGCATCAGCGGCGACAGCACGGCCACGAGCAGCGTGGAGCCCACCAGGTCGAACGCCCGCTTGAGCGCGAAGTCGACGCCCTCGAAGACGGGCGGCTTCAGCTCGAACAGCGGCAGCGCCTGACCCGGCACGTACTCCACGCGCTCCATCAGGATCTCCATCGTCGACGGCGCCACGCGCACGCGCACGCCCTGGCGGTGGCAGCGGTCCACGAGCTCGACCGCCTCCTCCTCGGGGAAGTCGGCATCCGCGATCAGGACCTCGTCGATCGCGTCGAAGTGGCGCTCGAGCTGCTCGAGCGAGCGGAAGTCGCGCAGGCCGTTCATGAGCGTCACGGGCGTGCGCGCCACGAAGCCGTAGGGCTCGATCTCGCGGCTGTCCTGGAGGGCGTGCGACACGGCCTGGATGTTCGCTCCCGAACCCACGAGCACCGCGCGGCGCCGGTAGCCGGCCGCGCGCAGGATCAGCCCGCTCAGCTTCTCGAAGCCCCACCGGAAGGCCGAGACGTAGATAAGGGCGAAGAAAAGCGTGGCGTAGAAGATGTAGTAGGACTGGAACGTCTCGCCCTCGAGCAGCGCGAAGAGCAGCACGATGACCGTGGTCTGGAAGAGCGAGGCGATCACCCTCGGCAGGCCGGGGCGCTGGGCGCGCTCGCGGTAGAGACCCGAGCGGCCGAACAGCAGGAGCATCACGAGACCGCCGAGCGGCAGGTACTCGACTGCCTGATCCCACATCAGGTCCATCGCCTCGGGACGGCGAATTGCCGTCTTGACGATCAGCGCCGTGTAGATGGCGAGGAACAGGCCCGCCAGGTCGAGCGCTCCGAGGACCGTCACCCGCGCGACCGCACGGGCGAGGTCGAACTTGAGCAGCCCTCCGAGCAGGGGCGTGCCCGCTCGCACGTCGCGCTCGGGCAACGTGACGGGCTCGACCTCCTGCAGCTCTTTGAGAAGTCCGTTGGCCACGGCTGATCCGTGTCGGCAAGTAGTCAAACAGTTGCCACCCGCGAATGTAGCGGTGCGCGCGAGTTCCGGAAGGGTAAGGATGCACGACGACATGAAAGTTGCTCGCTCCGGATGGCCCGGAAAACTCGAGGGCGGACTGGCGCTGCTGGCCCGCGATCCACGCCAGCTCTTCGCGGTCGTGGGCGACCAGGCACAACGGTCGGTCGACCGGCTTCGGCCGCGCCCCTCAGGGGCCCAGCGCCCGCTCGAGGAGGTCGTTGCGGGCCTCGACGGCGCGCTCGCGGGTGACGTTGCCGCCCGCCTGATGGAGGACGGCTTGGCGGAGATCGACGCGCAGGTGCGTGAGCGGGTCTCCAACCTGGGAAGCGAGTTGCCCTTTCCGCTGGCGTACAACGCATCGCCCAGCCTCGCCCGGCTCTGCTACGCGCTGTGTCGCGCGCTGCGCCCGGCCGCCGTGCTGGAGACCGGGGTCGGGTACGGCGTGAGCTCGAGCTTCATCCTGAAGGCTCTAGCGCTGAACGGTGGCGGTGAGCTCGTCAGCGTGGACCGCGCCCCAGTCCGGCCGGGTGTGGAGAGCTACATAGGCGCGCTCGTGCCCGACGAGCTGCGCGCGCACTGGACCCTCCATCGTGGAACCAGCCGGCATCTGCTGCCGCGCCTGCTGCCCCAGATCGAGGGGCTGTCGCTCTTCGTCCACGACAGCCAGCACACCTACCGGAACATCAGCTGGGAGCTCCGGACCGTCACCCGGTTTCTGACCCGCCCGGCGGCCGTGCTGGTCGATGACCCGGTCGGCAACCGCGCGTTTGAGCAGTGGGTCGAGCGGACCCGGCCCTCCTACGCCGGCGTCGTCGCGACGGAGATGGTCGGGGCCGCGGCCCTCGGGCCCGCCTCGAACGCCCGGACCTGACGGCTATACGACGTGTGTGGGGAGGCGCGCTCTGACGGCGCAACCGTCGGACGACGAGTCGATCGTCATCCATCCGCCCGCCAGCTCGACGCGCTCGCGCATGCCGCGCAGGCCGAAGCCGCCGGCGGTCGCGGCCGGGTCGAAGCCGTGGCCGTTGTCGGCCACGCAGACGTCGACCGCGCCCTCGCACGACGCCACCTCCACGCGCACCACGGACCCGCCGGAGTGCCGGGCCGCGTTGCTGAGCGCCTCCTGGACGAGCCGGTACACCGTCGTCTCAGTGTGCGGCGCGAGCCGCGCGCCGCCGCCGTTCCGCAGCTCGATCTGCGTCTCCACCTCGATGCCCGCGGCCGCCGCGCTCCGTTCCGAAAGCGTCGCGATGGCGGCATCCAGGCCGAGCTCGTCGAGCGCAGCCGGCCGCAGCTCGGTGATCAGGCTGCGGAGGTTCACGATCTCGCGCCGCGTCTGCTCGAGCGCGTTCGAGACGGCGACCTCCACGTCCTCGGCCGACTCCGAGCGGCGCGCCGAGGCGAGCAGCATGCGAAGGCCCACCAGGCCCTGGAGCGTCTCGTCGTGCAGCTCGCGGGCCCAGCGCGCGCGAGCCTCCTCGGAGGCGTCGATCTCGTGGCGCAGGCGGTCGGCCGCCACCGATTGAGCCGTCGCCACGGCGGTCGCCGCGCTCGCGGCGACCGAGCCCATCAGCTCCTCGGCCTCCTCGTCGAAGGATCCGCCTCCACCCGGTCCCACGGCCGCGAGCGCGCCCAGCGTCTCCCCCTGCCAGCGCAGCCGGACGGCCAGCGCCGGCTCGGCCGCGCCGAGCACGGACCTGATCAGGTCGTCCGTGGAGCGAGCGCGGGCGGGCAGGCCGGCGAGCGATCCGTCGGTGGCCGCCGCCGCGACCACCTCGCCGGGAATGGGGGTGCTCGCGCCCACCGGTCGCTCGCCGGTCGGCTCCAGGTACGCAACGAGAGTGCGCGCGTCCACGATGGCGCGGCCGTGCGCGAGGATGCGATCGAGCACGGTGCGCAGCTCGGTCTCGCCGCCGACCGCCCGGGCGATCTCGGTGAACGCCTCGAGGCGGGTGACGGCCAGGGTCAGCTCGGCGTTCGACACCCCCAGATCGTGAGCGCGGATCTCGAGCTCGGACTCGGCCCGGCGTCGCTCGGCGATATCACGCTTCAGGCGCTCGGAGTAGTAGCCCACGAGCACGGCGACGAGCACGAACACGCCGCCGCGAGTGGAGTAGCCGAGCAGGCCCGGCTCGACGGTATTGAACTCGCCCCAGGCCCAGACGAGCAGCAGTGCGAACGCCGCCGCCAACAGGCCGGCGCGAACGCCGAACACCATCGCGAGCAGCGCGATCGGCACCGTGTACGTGTTCGCGATGAGCGCGCCCGGATCGCTGACGGAGAGGCGCAGCGCGAAGCCGGCTGTGAACAGCGCCAGCGCGATCGCGACCACGATCCAGGGCCGAATGCGACTGGCCGGCTCGGTCGAGGTGGCGATGTCATGGCGCACCCGCCGCTGCGCGCCCTCGATGGCAAGCGACTCGAGCCGCGATCCTTTTGGCGCGTCGGTCACGGCTTGACCAGGCCGAGCTCGAGCGCGTGCCGCACGAGCTCCGCGCGGCTATCCGTGCCGAGCTTGCGGTGGATGTTCGCCCGGTGCGTCTCGACCGTGCGCAGGCTGAGGAAGAGGAGCTTCGCCATCTCGGCGTTCGTGTGGCCGAGCGCGATCAGGCCGAGCACCTCGCGCTCGCGGTCGGTCAGCCGCCCCGGCGCGCCGGCTTCGGCGAGGACCCTTCCACCGAGCGCCGGGTCCAGGAAGGTACCCCCGGCGGCCACCGTCCGCACCGCCTGCACCAACTCTGCGTCCTCGGCCTCCTTCAGCACGTAGCCGCGGGCACCGGCGTGCATGGCGGTGCGGGCGTAGCCGGGATCGTCCTGCATCGTCAGCACCAGCACGCACGTCGTCGCGGCGAGGCCGGGGATCAGGTCGAGGCTCGCGCCGCCGCGCATGTGGACGTCGAGCAGCAGCACGTCGGGGCGCGCGTTTTCCACGAGCGGCTGGATCTCCTCGAGCTCACCCGCCTCCGCGACGACCTCGAAGCCGGGCTCCGACTCGAGCAGCATGCGGAGACCGCTCCTGACGACCGCATGGTCGTCCGCCAGGGCGATGCTCACCGTCAGCTGGCGCGTCGCCACTCGCCGAACATACCGCCGCTTGCCCCGCTCAGCCACCCATTTTGGGGTATGGGGCGTCGGGGTTTCCTACGGGGTCGGTCTGCGGCTCGGCTGGTATTGCGGCGTGTGCCACGCGCGTTGATGCTCTCCCGAGACCGGCGAACCCCGAGGAGGACTCGTGCGTAAGGGCGCTTCCAAGAGCCAGCTGACCGTGTATTACGTCTTCCTGGCCGTCGCGGTCGCCGTCGTGACCGCGATCGTCGTATCGGCGGGCGAGGACAAGAAGGCTCAGCCTTCGATCGCCGGCGGCTACGACCTTCAGGCGCCGAACGACTGCTTCGGCACGCCGCCCGCGCCCGCCGCGGGCAAGCCGCTGCCCGAGACCGCCCCGGCCCAGGCGGCGGCGGCCGGTCCTTCCTTCGACGTGAAGCAGTCGGGCCAGTTCGTGAACCTCTCGAACACGCAGGGCACGCTCGGCGGGCAAGCTGCGCCTCGAGGAGCGACGCGAAGCGCCGACGGCTCCCGCACGCTCGACGGCGACGTCTCTGCGTCAACGGCGACACCCAGGAGTTCGAGGGGACGGCCACGCCGGGTGACAAGGGCACGATCGTCGGCACGCTCGGCGGCGCCGAGATCGCCGCCGACCTGAAGCGCGATCCGCCCGACGCCGGCGCCGCCGAAGCCGCGCGCTCCCGGCTCGATCGCCGGCCTCTACAAGCTGTCGCCGCGCTCGACCTGCTTCGGCGGCACGTTCGAGCTCGAGGGCAGCGGCTCGTCCTACACGCTCCAGCGCCGGCGGAAGCGAGCTCGGCAACGCTCGCCTACGACAAGGAGAAGGGCGCCGTCACCGGCGACGTCGAGTGCACGAAGGGCGGCGAGGCGCGCGCTCAAGGCGCAGGCCGTCGACCGCAACCTCAACAACTTCCAGCTGATCCCGCTCGACGCGGCCGAGCCCACCGGGCAGGAAGATGCCAGCGGCAAGCCGCTGCTGACGACGCCCTCCGGGCTCCCGCCGTCCGGCGAGCGGTTCACCGCGACCGAGGCAGCGCGAGTCCTTCGGGCACCTCGTCGCAGCGTTCTTCATCGCGGTCGCGATCGTGATGCTCGTCGCGCGCGCTGTTCGGCTCGCTCGCCGTCAAGATCAAGCAGCCGCGCGTGATGGGCGAGGTCGTGGCCGGCATCACGCTCGGCCCGACGATCCTCGGCTGCGATCGCGCCCGAGCGTCCAGGCGGCGCTGTTCCCGTCCGACATCCTGCCCGCGTTCGGCGTCGCGGCCAACCTCGGACTGATCTTCTACATGTTCCTGGTCGGCCTCGAGATCGACGTGAGCCAGCTCAAGGGCCGCATCGGCCAGGCGGCGGCGATCTCGAACACGAGCGTCGCGCTGCCGATGATGCTCGGCATCGCGGTCGCGCTGCCGCTCTACCCGCTCGTCGGCGCCGGACAAGAAGTTCGTGGCGTTCGCGCTGTTCATGGGCGTCGCGATGTCGATCACCGCCTTCCCGGTGCTCGCGCGGATCCTGGTCGAGCGGCGGATGCTGAAGCGTCCCGTCGGCGCGCTCACGCTCGCCTGCGCGGCCATCGACGACGTGACGGCGTGGTTCCTGATCGCGCTCGCGACCGCGGTCGCGACGTCCGGCACGGGCGGCGAGGTGGCTGCGCACGATCGCGCTGGCGATCGCCTTCTCGCCTGGTCATGGCGCTCCTCGTGCGGCCGCTGCTCGGCCGCGTGTCGACCGCCTACGACGAGGCCGGGACGCGTGCCCGGCGCCTGGATCGCGGCGATCTTCGCCGGCGTGCTGCTGTCGGCCTACGTGACCGAGGAGATCGGCATCGCGGTCATCTTCGGCGCCTTCATCATGGGCATGATCATGCCGCGCCACGCGGGCCTGACGGAGGACGTGACCCACCGGATCGAGGACTTCGTCGTCATCGTCTTGCTGCCGATGTTCTTCGCCTACACCGGCCTCCGCACGAACATCGGCCTGCTCGACCGGCCGATGCTGTGGCTGGATCACGCGGCGTGCTGATCGCGGTGGCGATCGTCGGCAAGTTCTTCGGCGCGGCGATCGCCGCGCGGCTGACCGGCTTCGACTGGCGTGCCTCGGCCGTGATCGGAACGCTGATGAACACGCGCGGCCTGACCGAGCTGATCGTGCTCAACCTGGCGCTCGAGAAGGGCGTCATCTCGGACGCGCTGTTCGCGGTGCTCGTGCTCATGGCGCTCGTCACGACGTTCATGGCGGGCCCGCTGCTCAACCTGCTCGACCCGAAGAACAGCTACGGCGCGCCGGTCGAGGAGGAGCTCGAGGAGGCCCGCGCGCTGTCGCGCGCGGAGTTCCCCGACGCTCGTCGTGCCGGAGCGCTCGATCCTCGTCGCGCCGCAGGGCGAGGACGGAGCTCGCGCAGCTGCTGGCGATCGCCGAGCCGCTCGGCGAAGCTCGGAGCCGCCGCGCGAGCTCATCCTCGCGCGGCTGGTGCGACCGCCGCGCGGTGCGCTCGGCCCGCGGCGGCGCTGCAGACCGAGAACAGGCTGCTGCGCGACGCGCTCGAACGAGGTCACGTCGCCCGGCTCGAGCTGATCGAGCAAGGGCATCGCCGCCCGCGGCGTCGCGTTCATCTCGGCCGACCCGGGCAAGGACCTGGTTCGCGCTGGTCGAGAGCGAGGAGGTCGACCTGCTGCTGCGTCGACGGCCGCCGGCCGCTGCTCGGCGAGGGCGTGCCGCGCGGCGACGTGGCGCACCGTGCTGCGTGACGCCGCGTGCGACGTGGCGGTGCTCGTCGCGCGCGAGGAGGTCACCGGTCGACGCCGGGACCCGACCACCCGGTGGTGGTCCCGTTCGGCGGCGCCGAGCACGACTGGGCCGCGCTCGAGCTCGGCGCCTGGATCGCCGCCGCGACCGGACGCGCCGCTGAAGACTGCTCGGCGCGCCGGCGACACCGAGGAGCGCAGCCGCGTCACGCGGCTGCTCGGCGACGCCGGGCTGCTCGTCCAGCAGTACGCCGGCATCCCGGCCGAGCCGATCGTGGCCGAGCCGGGCCGCGAGGGCATCCTCGCCGCCGCCGAGGGCGCCGGCCTGCTCGTGATCGGCCTCTCCGAGCGCTGGCGCAGGAGGGCCTCGGCCCGACGCGGTCCGAGATCGCCCGGGCGCGCCGCGCCCCGGTCGTGTTCGTCCGCCGCGGCACTGCGGCCCGGCGCGCTCGCGCCGCGAGACGACGTCACCCGGTTCACCTGGTCGTCCGCGAACGTCGGGGGGGAGACCGGCAGCGGAGTGGATCCCACGCCGGTCTAGCAACAAATCTCGCGCACTTTGCGAACCTAAACCTATGCGTAGGGGGCGATCCTGGTCAGGATCGCCCTCAACGCTGTGATGACCACACGGGGCACCCGGCCCGCGCGGGGCGCGCTCGACGAGGCGGTCCTCGGCCTGCTGGCCCGCCATGGCTCGCAGATCCTCGCCACGGCGAGGCGCTACGCAGCCACGCCCGAGGACGCCGAGGACGCCTGCCAGCGGGGCCTCGAGATCCTGCTGACGAAAGCGCCCAGCACGCGCGAGGAGGAGCTGATCCCCTGGCTCAAGACGGTCGTCAAGCACGAGGCGTTCGCACTGCGCCGCCAGCGCGAGCGCCACTCGCCCGTCACCGACGACGGCGAGCTCCGCGACCGGCCGGCCACTACGGCCATCACGCACGAGCAGGCGGAGCGGCTCGAGCGGCTGCGCCAGGGCGCGGAGGCGCTCGGACACCTGAAGCCGCACGAGATCCGCGCGCTCGTCCTGAAGGCGGAGGGCTTCTCCTACCGCGAGATCTGCGCGATGACGGGGTGGTCGTACACCAAGGTGAACCGGCTCCTCACGGAGGGCCGCCGCTCCTTCCTCCGCCGCGTGTCGGGCATCCAGCGCGGCGCCGAGTGCGCGCGCTACGAGCCGCTGCTCTCGGCGCTCGCGGACGGCGAGGCGAGCGCGGAGGAGCTCGCGCGCCTGCGCCCGCACATGCAGACCTGCCTGAGCTGCCGCGCCGCCCTGCGCGAGTTCCGCGCCATGCCCGAGCGGGTGGCGAGCGTCGTGCCGCCGGCGGCCTACCTCGTGTCTGACGGAAGTGGACCGCTCCGCACCCTGTTCGAATCGATCGTCGGAGTCGCCCAGCACAAGACCGCGGCGATGGGGGACCGGCTCCAGGCCGCGGCGGAGCTCGCCACCGGGCAGAAGCTCGCGGCGGTGGCGGCGTCGGCTGCGGCGCTTGCAGGCGGCGGGACCGCCATCGACGAGCTCGCGTACCACCGCGGCCCGCCGCCCGCTGCGGCGGTCGCGGCCGAGCCCTCGGCGGGCCAGCCCGCAGAGGACCTGCTCGAGCATGAGCAGCCGGCCCCAGTCGCGGAGCCGCCGCCTCCGGAGCCCGACTCGCCACTCCAGTCGACGTCGGCCCCGGCGCCAGCTCCACCGGCCGCCCCGCCGCCTCCGCCCGATCCGGCCAACGAGTTCGATCCGGCTCCGGCGTCAGCACCCGCCGCTGCCACCGCCCAGCAGGCGCCGCCGCCCGCCGCGCCAGGCGGCTTCGAGGCGGCCGGCGGAGGCGGGAGCAGCGGCCGCGGCGAGTTCGCCCCCTGAGTCAGACGGCGCGGTTTACGATCGTTAGGCCGTGTCAAGACTCGCGATCCGCCTGCTGGGACCGCCCGAGATCGAGCGCGACAGCGTGGTCGTCGCTCCGCCGCGTGGGCACAAGGCGTGGGCCGTGCTCGCCTATGTGATGCTGGCGGAGCGACCGGTCGCCCGCGCACAGGTAGCTGGCCTCGTCTTTGGCGATGCGGACGACCCACTCGGGGCGCTGCGCTGGAACTTGGCGCAGCTGCGTCGTGCGCTCGGTGTCGGCGGCGCGCTGCGCGGAGATCCGTTGGAGCCGGGGTTGCCGGCGCGGATCGTCGTGGACGTGCTGGTGCTGGCTGCCGGCGACCCCGATCCCGCGCTGGCGCGCGGCGAGTTGCTGGAAGGCGTAGACCCTGGCGCCGGTACCGACTTCGATGCCTGGCTCACGGTCGAGCGGCGTCGCTTCGCGGGCATGTGCGAGGCCGTTCTGAGAGACGCGGCGCTGGAGGCGCTGGCGGCCGGGGCTCCGCTTGACGGCGCCGCACTGGCGTCGAGAGCGCTCGCGCTGAACAAGTTCGACGACGGCGCTCAGGAGTTGCTCGTCCGGTGCCTAGCGCGGGCGGGTGATGTTCGGGCCGCTCGCGCTCAGGCCGAGGCCTGCGACGTGTTGTTCCGCCACGAGTTGGGGCGCGCGCCCGATCCGGGGGTGCGCCGCGCGGCCGGCGAACACGGCGCTCAGATCGAGCCCGGCTCCGGCGATCGGGCGGCCGCCATGGGCCAGCTCGACGCGGGGCGCGCAGCGGTGGACGCGGGCGCCGTCGAGCCCGGCATCGCGTGCCTCAGGCAGGCGTGTGAGGAAGCGCGCGGGGTTGGCGACCCCGCGCTGCTCGCGCGGACGCTGGCGGCGCTCGGGGGCGGGCTGGTGCACTCCGTTCGCGGCGGTGACGAGGAGGGTGCGGCCGCGCTGCATGAGGCGCTTGCTCTCGCCGAGGCCAGCGGCGACCGGGCGGTCGAGTGCAAGGCCTGCCGCGAGCTCGGCTTTGTAGCGGCGCAGGCCGGCCGGGGCGTGTCGGCCGGCAGGTGGCTGGGTCGCGCAACTGGGTTGGCAACGAACGACAGGGAGCGCGCCGCGGTGCTCGGCACGCGGGGCAAGGCGCTGTCCGACCGGGCGTATTACGAGGCGGCTATCGGTCTGCTCTGGGAGTCGGTGGCGGCGGCGCGGCGCTGCGGTGACGTCCGCCAGGCGGCGTGGTCGCTGACGATCCTCGGCCGGGCATTGCTGCTGCGCGGCCAGCTGCCGGAGGCGCTCGAGGTCCTCGACGAGTCGCTCGGGCTGGTGACTGAGGAGGGCTGGGTGGCGTTCCAGCCCTTCCCCGAGGCGCTGACGGCCGAGGTGGTCCTGCGCCAAGGCAACCCCGACCACGCGATTGCGCTACTCGATCACGCCTTTGCGCTCGGCTGTCGCATCGGCGATCCATGTTGGGAGGCGAGCGCCGCCCGTGCGAGGGGCCTTGTCCACGAGGCGGAGGGCGAGCGCGCCTCGGCGTTGACATGGCTGCGCGACGCCGCGGTCCGTGCCGTCCGGATCGCCGATCCTTACGTCTGGATGCACGCCTGGTGCCTGGACGCGCTCGCTCGCGTCGAGATCGCCGACAGCGCGCCCGCTGCTGGACAGCGGGTGGACCAGCTGGAGCGGCTCGCCGCCCGGGGCGACATGCGCGAGCTCGTCGTCCGAGCCGCGCTGCACCGCGCGAGGCTCGGGGGCGCGGGCGGCATCGAGTCCGCCCGCCTGTTGGCGGAGGCGATCGACAACCCGGCGCTGCACGCCGAGTTGGCCGCCGCGGTCTGACAGATCACACGCGCGGTCACACGGCGCGGGTGTGAGATCGAGTCACCCCGACCTACAGGAGTCCCGATGAGCTTCACGACTGGCCCGACGACCGACGAGATGACTCAAGCGGTGGCATTGCCTCAGCTCGACGCGAGCTCGCTCGTGGACGGCGCACGCCTGGAGGCCGAGGTCAAGGACATGTACCGCCACGTGGCGCGCGAGGAGCACGGCGACCTCCACTTCCAGCTGGGGCGGAGCCTGGCCGAGCAGCTCGGATACGCGCGCGAGCTGCTCGACGCCGTTCCGGCCGAAGCGCTGGCCTCGTTCGCTGGCGTGGGGCATCACCTGGACCTGGCGGCGCTGCAGCCCGGCGAGCACGTGGCCGACCTGGGCTCCGGATCGGGAACCGACCTCTTCTGCGCTGCGGTACTGGTCGGGAAATCGGGCCGCGCCGTCGGAGTGGACTTCACCGAAGAGCAACTCGACAAGGCAGCTCGGCTGCGCGGCCGGGACGGGTTCTCGCAGGTAGAGCTGGTCGAGTCGCGCATCGAGGAGCTCCCGCTCGCCGACGCGAGCTTCGATGCGGTCCTGTCGAACGGGGTGATCAACCTGTCCCCGCTCAAGGACAGGGTCTTCGCCGAGGCAGCGCGGGTCCTGCGGCCGAGTGGGCGCCTCGTGATCTCCGACATCGTGAGCGGCCGGCCGCTGAAGGAGCGCACAAGGCGCAACGTCGAGCTGTGGGCCGCCTGCATCGCGGGAGCGATTCCTAAGACCAGCTACCTGGAGGCGATCGAGTCCCAGGGCCTCGAGGTGGCGGAAGTTCGGAGGAATGACTACCGCTTCCTCTCGGAGCGAGCGCTCGACGCCTGCAACACCTACGCGGTCGAGAGCATCTCGCTCGTCGCCACGAAGAAGCCATGAGCGCGGCCTTCTCGGGCGTGGATGCGCGCCTTCTCGGGACGCTCGAGCTGCGAGTCTGGCGCGCGCCGGTCGCGCTCGGACCGGCGGGGCAGCGGGCGCTGCTCGCACGCCTGCTGGTCGACGCCAACCGGACGTTGGCCGTCGAGCGTCTGGTCGACGATCTGTGGGGCGAACGGGCGCCGCGGAGCGCGGTCAAGATGGTGCAGATCCACGTCTCGAACCTGCGCAAGTTGCTGCCCGCCGAGATGCTCGTCACTCGGCCCGGGGGCTACGCGGTTCAGATCGCGCCCGAGGCGCTCGACTTCGTGCGCTTCGAGCGGCTGCGCGAGCAGGGTCGCGCGGCGCTCGCAGACGGGTTCGCCGCTCGAGCCGCTCGGCCCCTGCGTGACGCGCTGGCGCTGTGGCGGGGGCCCGCGCTGGCCGAGTTCGACGAGCCATTCGCCGCGATCGAGGGGGGGCGGCTCGAGGAGCTGCGCCTGGCATGCCTGGAGGACCGCATGGATGCCGATCTTGCGCTCGGCAGGCACGCCGCGCTGGCCGGCGAGCTGTCGGCGCTGGTCGCGCGCCATCCGCTGCGCGAGCGAATCCGAGCCCAGCTCATGCTGGCCCTGTACCGCTCCGGCAGGCAGGCGCAGGCGCTCGCGGCCTACAGGCAGCTCCGGCAGTTGCTCTCGACCGAGCTCGGGATCGAGCCATCGCTCGTGCTGCGCGAGCTCGAGCGGCGGGTGCTCCAGCACGACCCGGCCCTCGATCTCGCAGCGTCCACGCCGCGGAGCCCCCACAGCGCAATCGCGAGAGCGCGGGCGGCCCGGTGGTCAATCGCTCGCCAATCGAGGCGAGCGCCATGCGAAGCCGCGCTCCGAGGTCGGTAGGAAGCGGCTCAGCGACCCTTGGCCACGAGCGTGTTGTGGAACGCGGTGATCAGCCAGCGTCCGTCCTGCTCGGCGATCACGACGGTCATACGCGCGTTGTGGACTCCCTGGAGTGGCCCGGCCGGCACCTCGAGCGTCGCGCCGGCGAGCGCCACGATGATCCCCGGCGCCACGCTCCGCGCGAGCTCGGGCTCGTAGCGGACCCTGCTGCCCGCGTAGATCGTGTCGAAGATCCCCTGGTGCCCGTGCCCGATCGCGACCCCGCCGCGATGGTGCTCGCCGCGGATGTTCACGAAGTCGCTGTCGTCGGTGAAGTAGGTCCCGAAAGCCGCGCCGTCGGCCGCGTTCCACGCGTCCTCGAGCTGCTGGAAGATCCGAGCCGCGATCGCGGTGGAGTCGGTGGTCGTGGTGGTCGTCGTCATGTTCCGATCCTTTCGGTAGAATGTGAGTCCAATGACTGGAACGAGTGTAAGGTAACTGGAACGTATGTCAAGTCCCAGCCTCCGACAGCGCCAAGCGCAACTCACCCGAGACGAGATCCTCCGAGCGGCGCGCCGGCTCTTCGCCGAGGGCGGCTACGCGAGCACGAGCGTGCGGGACATCGCCAAGGCGGCCGGCGTCTCGGCGCAGACCGTGTACGACAGCGTCGGCTCGAAGCAGGCGCTCGTCGAGCGGCTGAACGACCTGATCGACCAGGAGGCGGACGTCCCGGCCATCGCGCGCGCCGCCGCCGAGTCAGGCGATCCCTCGGAGATCGCGGCGGCCCCCGCGCGCGTCACCCGGTCGATCCTGGAGAACTGCGGCGACATCCTCCACGCCCTCGTTACCGGCGCGGCAGCCGAGCCTGAGCTCGCCTCGGTGCTCGAGGAGGGTCACCGGCGCCACATGGCGGGCGCGGCCTCGATGATCGGCCTGCTCGAGGAGCTGGGCGCACTCGACGCGTCCGTCGATCGGGACGAGGCCGCCGAGACGCTCGCCGCGATCGCCGACTTCCGGTTCGCGCTCGTCCTGCGCGACAGCTACGGCTGGTCGCTCGACCGGATCGAGAACTGGATCGCGGAGAGCAGCCGGGAACTCCTTCTCCACCGCTAGTTCCCCAGACCTTCACATCACGACAGCGCCGTTTCGCTTACCCTCGCACGCTCTCGAAAAAGGAGATGCAGTGACCTCCAGGATCGGCAGGGGCCTGATTTCCGTGGTGGTGGGGACGATCGCGCTCGCCGCGGCGGCGCCGGCTCTCGCGAAGAACGACGAGCGCGAGCTGCGGTTCGCGACCTTCAACGCGTCCGTCAACCGGAACGCCGACGGGCAGCTCCTGCAGGAGCTCTCGAACGGCGACGACCCTCAGCTGCAGAACGTCGCCGAGATCATCCAGCGCGCGCGTCCCGACGTGCTGCTCATCAACGAGTTCGACTTCGTACCGGACCAGCAGGCCGCCCGCCTGTTCCAGAAGAACTACCTCTCGGTCCCCCACAACGGGGCCCGCGCAATCAAGTTCCCGTTCCGCTTCGTGGCGCCATCCAACACCGGCATCGCGTCCGGAAAGGATCTCGACAACAACGGTCAGGTGGTGACCACGCCGGGCTCGGTCCTCTACGGCAACGACTCGTTCGGCTTCGGCGAGTTCCCCGGGCAAGTTCGGCATGGCCGTCTTCTCGCGCCTGCCGATCGACTACAAGCGCGCGCGGACCTTCCAGCACTTCCTCTGGAAGGACATGCCGGGGGCGCTGCTTCCTCCGGGGTGGTATTCGCCCGACGAGCTCGACGTCTTCCGGCTCTCGTCCAAGAGCCACTGGGACCTGCCGATCGAGACCGGCCACGGGAAGCGGGTCCACTTCCTCGTGAGCCATCCGACGCCGCCGGTGTTCGACGGCCCGGAGGACCGCAACGGGCGGCGGAACCACGACGAGATCCGCTTCTGGGCGGACTACATCAGCCCCGGCGCAAGTGGCTACATCTACGACGACGAGGGACGCCATGGCGGCCTTCGCCGCGGCGAGCACTTCGTGATCGCCGGCGACCAGAACGCCGACCCGTTCGACGGCGACAGCGTGGACTTCGCGATCCGCCAGCTGCTTGAATCACCCGCGGATCAACACGAGTTTCACGCCGACGAGTCCCGGCGGGCCGCAGCAGGCGGCCCTTCAGGGCGGCATCAACGCGAGCCACAAGGGCGACCCCGCCTTCGACACGGCGGACTTCGCCGACGGGGCGCCGGGCAACCTGCGCGCCGACTACGTGCTGCCCGACCGCGGCATCGAGATCGAGGACGGATTCGTGTTCTGGCCGCTGAACAGCGACCCGCTGTTCCGGCTCGTCGGAACGTTCCAGGGCCTGCCCGACGGCAACGGCTTCCCGTCGTCCGACCACCGCCTCGTGGCGGTCGATCTCGAGATCGAGAAGCGGCACGGGCACCATAGGCACTAGCGACCGAGGGAGCGCGGCCGTAGACTGGCCGCGCTCCCTCTCATGTCTCCGGTCAGCCCACACCGAGCCTCGGCTGCCGAGCTGAAGGAACGCATCGAGGCGGAGCGCGCCGGCCAGCCCTTCCTCGTCTACCGGGACCGGGAGGGCGGGCAGGTGATCGCGACGCTCCGCGCGGGCGAGACCACGACCGTCGGCCGCGACGACGAGTGCGAGATCTCGCTGCCGTGGGACGAAGGGGTCTCGCGGCTGCACGCCGAGCTCACGTCGATCGGCAGCGAGTGGGTCATCGTCGACGACGGCCTGTCGCGCAACGGCACGTTCGCGAACGGGGAGCGTGTCGCGGGACGGCGCCGGCTCCACGACGGAGACCAGGTCGAGATCGGCGCCACTGTGCTGATCTTCCGCGAGCCCGGCCGGCGCCGTGCGCGGAGCACCGCCGTGATGGGCCGGGAGGGCGCTGCGCCGGAGTTGTCCCCGGCGCAGCGGCGGGTCCTCGTCGAGCTGTGCCGCCCCTTCGCCGAGGGCTCGCCATACGCCACTCCCGCCACGAACCAGCAGATCGCCGAGGAGCTTCACCTCAGCGTGTCCGCTGTCAAGACGCACCTGCGCGCCCTGTTTCAGCGCTTCGCCATCGGCGAGCTGCCGCACAACGAGAAGCGCGCGGCGCTCGTGCAGGCGGCGCTCGACACCGGCGCCGTGCTGCCCGTGGAGCTCGGACAGCCGTAGTCATGACGTGATGAGCTGGCCGCCGCACACGAAGCCCAGGTAGCTCGGCCCCTTGTCGAGGACCACGTACAGGTAGCTCGGGCCCTCGTAGGTCCAGCTCCCGACACACGAGTAGTGCTCGAAGAGGATGAAGACATAGCCGCTCGAAGCCTGGCTTGACACCTTCCAGAAGCTGCCGACCCCCGAGGTCTGCGGGCGGAGCTCGAGGAAGGCCCAGCCCGTCGGGCTCGGCGGCCCGGCGCGCTTGCGCCTGGCGCGTGCGTGGATCTGCCGCACGAGCTCGATCGAGGGGGGCTGGTGCGTGGCGCGCTGCGACGGGAGCGCACGCACCGTGGGCAGGCCGCGGAGCAGCCGGTTGGCGATCAGGGCGGCCGAGGTCCTGCTCTCACGGGTCGCGAGGGCATCGGCCGCCGGGGGTGTTGCGGTGAGCACATCCGTCTCCTTGGTCGCGGATTCCATTCCGCTGACCACTCTCCGGCCTGGCGGGCCGTCGCGGTAGATGCCCCAGGGATGGTTCGGCCAGCCCTGGGCGTCCCGCCCTAGCGGAGGCCCACGGAGCGGCGCGCCGTCGGCGTGCTCGGCTCCACGTGCAGCGGGCCCGGATCGGGATCCTGACCGGGCGGCGAGAGGCGAGCGGCCCGGATCGGCTCGAGGGCCTCGCGGAGCGCGACCTCGGTGTTGCGTCTGCGCACGCGCTGTACGGCCGCCTTGATCCGGGTCAGCACGCGGAGGCGGGCGCCCGCCAGGAGCAGCCCGGCACCGAGCGCGAAGTAGAGGAGGGCGTCCCAGCCTGTACGCGGCAGCGCGCCGCCGCCGGTGCCGGGCGCCTCGCCGCCGGTCTCCGGAACCGTCGTCGTGGGCTCCTCCCCGGGCTGCTGGGGCTCGCCGCCGGGCTCCTGCGGCTCACCGCTGGGCGGCTCAGGCTCCTGCGCGAGCGCGGAGGCGGTGATCGCCAGCATGAACGGAAGCGAGAGCGCGAGCGCGGTCAGGACGAGCACCGCGGCAACGGATGAGGGACGACGCATGGAGCGCGCTTTCGAGCCATACCGAGGCGCCCCTGCCCCCTGCAACCGATCCTGCGCGGACGCTTCATTATCGACCGTGGGTCAACAGCATCTCTAGACTCGGCCGATATGGCCGTGCCCGCCTACACCCGCCTTCAGGTCGACGACCGCCGCCGCCAGCTGCTCGAGCTGGGCGCGGAGCTGTTCGCGAAGCACTCGTTCGCGGAGCTGTCCATGGCCCGCATCGCCCGCGAGGCCGGCATCTCGAAGGCGCTCCTCTACCACTACTTCCCGAGCAAGCAGGACTACTTCGTCGCCACGCTGCAGCAGGGAGCCGAGGAGATCGCGCGGCGCACCCAGCCCGATCCGGACCTGCCTCCCCTCGAGGCGCTCGCTGGCAGCCTGGACGCGTTCCTCGCCTGGATCGAGGAGAACGAGACGGCCTACCGCAAGCTGATGGAGAGCGTGGGCGAGGTGCCCGAGGTGAAGGCGTTGATCGACGGCATACGCGATGCGACGTCCGCTCGCATCCTCGAGGGCCTCGGCGCGACGGCCCGCCACCGCCGAAGCTCCGCACGGCCGCGCGCGCGTGGCTCTGGCTCATGGACGGCGCGATCCTCGACTGGCTCGACCACCGGGATCTGACCCGAGCCGAGTTGCGCGACTTCCTGCTGGGTTCACTGGCCGGCGCCGTGATGGCCGCGGGCGAGGGCGACCGCCTCAGCTCGGCCGCGTCCCGCTGACCCAGCGCTCCTCGCCGCCCTCGATCTCCTTCTTCCAGATCGGCGCCTCGGCCTTGACGCGGTCGATGATCTGGCGGGCGCCCGCGAACGCCTCGCCGCGGTGCGGCGCCGAGACCGCCACGATCACGCTCGGCTCCGACAGCGGCACCGTGCCCACGCGGTGCTCGACGGCGGCCGCGCACAGGCCGTGCGCCTCGAGCGCCTCGCCTGCGATCGCGCGCATCCGCTCCTCGGCCATCTCGGCGTAGGCCTCGTACTCGAGCCGTTCCACGTCGCGCGTGACGCCCGAGAACGTGACGACCGCGCCGGCGCGCGGGTCGCGCACCCGCTCAGCGAGTGCGTCCAGCGACAGCGGCTCCCCGCTCACCCGGACCCACGGCGCCGCGGCGGTCGACCCGCCGCTGCACCGGCGGGATCAGCGCCAGCTCGTCACCCGGGTCGAGCACCTGCTCGCCGTCCGCGTACTCGCGATTCACCGCCATCACCAGCGGGATGCCGTCGGCCAGGCCGGCGAGGGCCTCGCTGCGGAGCGCGTCGCTCACGCGCGCGCCGTCCGGGAGCTCGAGCGTCAGCTCCTGCGCGCCGGCGCGCTCGCGCAGCATCGCGAACAGGCGAACCGTGACCTCCACCCGGCAGATGCTACGCCCGGGCCGGGACCCGCCCGGCATCGCCGCGCGCCAGCAGGCGCGCCGCGACCACTCCGCCGATCGCCCCGAACAGATGCCCCTGCCAGGAGATGCCCTCGCGCGGCTGGAGCCCGGCCAGGAGCACGCCGCCCCACAGCACGACGACCACGAGGCCGATCGCGATCTGGCCCGGGCGCCGGTTGAACCAGCCGCGCGCTATCAGGTAGGTCGCGAACCCGAACACGACCCCGCTCGCGCCCACGTGGATGGTCCCCTCGGGCGCCACGAGCCATGTGCCGAGGCCGCTCACGAGCGCCACGATCGCGAACACGCCGAGCAGGCGGCGTGCGCCCTCGACCGCGATCAGAAGCCCCATGATCACGAACGGGATCGTGTTCCCGAGCAGGTGGCCGAACCC
>CAWFWX010000003.1:0-1435253 GCA_963819635.1 uncultured Thermoleophilaceae bacterium | reverse complement strand
CGAAGACCGCTGCTGACCGAGCAAGCAGCACGTCCGGCCGTTAAGCGCCCGGCATTCCTCCAGCTGCGAGTGGCGTGGAATGCCTACGCCAGATGCGCCATCCGTCTCCTCGTCGCCGCCACATATCGCTGATGACGAAAGTGCCGCAGGCGCAGTCGCCGGAGACGTCGATAAATCGCTCCTGCAACTCGTACTCATGGACGACGTAGTCCGCGAGGACCGCGAGCCAGCGTTCACGTGGCATGACCGCGGGAGTCGGGTGAACGAGCACGAGCGCGTAGTCGTCGTCGAGCAAGGCGTCCGCGGCTTGCGCATCGCGCCGCTCAATGCAGCGCTGAAACTCCTCCATTCGAGCTTCTAGATCCGCGTTGTTCACCCTCACATGATCGCCCACCGCGCGGAGCCATTGGAGTCGCGCCGCGATCTGAGCGAAACTGAGGGAACAGTGGGGAACTTCATTTGAGCGCCTTTGATTCCGGCGTCCTTCCGGACTGGGTGGCGGACGTCGTGGACTGGAGCCGGCCGCTCGCGGATGACGACGAGCGCATGGGGCTCGCGATCGAGCTCGCCGCGCGTAATGTCGAGGCCGGCACCGGCGGTCCGTTTGGGGCGATCGTCGTGGACTCCGGGGACGGGCGCCTGCTCGGCGTGGGCATGAACCGCGTGGTGCCGCTGAGCAACTCGCTGCTCCACGCCGAGGCGGTCGCGGTCATGGGGGCCGAACAGCGGGTTGGGAGCTTCACGCTCGCCGATCGTTCGCGCGAGCTTCACGCCTCGTGTGCACCGTGTGCGATGTGCCTGGGGGCGATCCACTGGAGTGGGGTCACGCGCCTCGTGTGCGGGGCCACCCGCGAGGACGCGGAATCGCTCGGATTCGACGAGGGACCCGTCTTCGACGAGTCGTACCGCTACCTCGAGCAGCACGGTGTCGAGGTGGTGCACGGCATACGACGTGAAGAGGCGGCGGGGGTCATGCAGACCTACCTGGAACGCGGCGGGCCCATCTACAACCCGTGAGCGCCATCCGACCGACCACACTCTCCGAAGCCGTCGAGGTTCGTGCGGGACGACCCGAGCTCCGCCCGATCGCGGGCGGAACCGACCTCATGGTCGAGGTGAACTTCGGCCGCACCGAGCTCGCCGGGGTGCTCGACCTCACCGCCGTCGCGGAGCTCCAGGGCATCGACCGGGACGACCGCTCCATCCGGATCGGTGCCGCGCACCCCATGGCCGACATCGCCGACCGTCTCGCGGACCTGGCCGCCCTCGCGGGCGCCGTCGTCACGGTCGGTTCGCCGCAGATCCGCGCACGCGCCACGCTCGGCGGCAACCTCGCGACAGCCAGCCCGGCCGGGGACAGCCTGCCGGCGCTGCTGGTCCACGACGCCGAGGTCGAGGTCGCCGGGCCGAGCGAAGCCCGCAGGCTGCCGGTCAGCGAGCTGCTGGTGTCCCCGGGCCACACGTCACTCCGGGACGATGAGCTGATCGTCGCCGTCCGCATTCCTCGCCGCACATGGCGCAGCCGCTTCGCGAAGGTTGGAACCCGGAACGCGATGGTCATCGCGACCTGTTCCGTGGCGGTCGCGGTCGACACCGAGACGGGGGCGGGACGCATCGCCGCCGGGGCCGTCGCACCCACCGCTCGCCGGCTGCCCCAGGCCGAGGCGGTCTTCGAGCAGTTCGCGTCTGACTCGGCCGTTCCTACGGAGCGGGCGCTGGACGATCTCGAGGACGCGGTACGCGCCGACATCGCACCCATCGACGACCACCGATCGACCGCTCCCTATCGCGCCCACGCCACCGCCACCATCGTCCGGCGCCTCGCTCAGCGTCTGCTCAGCTCGCCATGAAGGTTTCGCTCACGCTCAACGGACGGACGGTGGAGGCCGACGAGGTCGATGCAAACGCCTCCCTGCTCGACCTGCTGCGCGACAACCTCGGACAGGTCGGGACCAAGGACGCCTGCCGCCAGGGCGAATGCGGCTCCTGCACCGTGCTGCTCGAGGATCAGCTCGTGTGCTCGTGCCTGGTGCACGCCGCGCAGGCCGAGGGCAGGTCGGTGGAGACCATCGAGGGGTTGCCGGGCTCGAACCGCCTCACCGACCTCCAGCAGGCCCTCGTCGACCGCGGCGCCGTCCAGTGTGGCTTCTGCACCCCCGGGATCGTCCTGGCCACCCAATACCTGCTCGACCACACGCCCCAGCCCACCGAGGGCGACGTCCGCGCGGCCATCAGCGGAAACCTGTGCCGCTGTACCGGCTACCAGGCCATCGTCGATGCGGTGCTCGACGTGGCCGGGCAGCGAGGGGAGCCGAGAGCGTGACGACGACCAAGACGCGACCGGTCGACGACAAGGTCGGTGCCTCACGACCGCACCGTGAGGGGATCCCCAAGGTAGCCGGGGAGTTCGAATACGCCTCGGACCTGCACAGGGACGGCGCGCTGTTCGGCGCGACCCTGCGGAGCCCTCACGCCTCGGCGCGTATTCGTTCCATCGACGTGGCCCCGGCGCTGCGGATCCCGGGGGTCCGTTGTGCGCTGACACACGAGGATGTCCCGGGACGGCCGACCTATGGGCTCGAGATCCCCGACCAGCCCGTGCTCGCGGCGGAACGGGTGCGCTTCCATGGCGAGCCAGTCGCGATCGTCGCCGCCGACACCGCGACCCTCGCTCGCCGGGGGATCGCGGCCATCGAGGTCGACTACGAGCCGCTCGCGGCGATCACCGACCCGGAGGACGCGATCCGGCCCGACGCCCCGGCGCTGCACCCGGACGGCAACGTCCTGCGGCGCATCGAGGTGCGCCACGGTCCCGACGACGGGCTCGCGCGTGACGACGACCACGTCATCGTCGAGGGCACCTACGAGGTCGGCATGCAGGACCAGGCCTTCCTCGGCCCGGAAGCGGGATTGGCGGAGCCCACACCGGACGGGGGTGTGAGGCTCGAGGTCGCCACGCAGTGGCTGCACGCCGACCGCTCGCAGACGGCCGCAAGCCTCGGGCTCCCCGAGGACAAGGTGCACCTCGCGCTGGCAGGGGTCGGAGGCGCCTTCGGCGGGCGCGAGGACCTGTCGGTGCAGGTCCACGCCGCCATGCTCGCCCTCCGTACGGGGCGCCCGGTCAAGATGACCTACGGCCGGGAGGAGTCGTTCCTCGGGCACGTGCACCGCCACCCGGCACGCCTGGAGTACGTTCACGCCGCGGACCGCGACGGCCGGCTGCGCTCGGTCCGGGCGCGAATCGTGCTGGACGGTGGGGCGTACGCGTCGAGCTCGCGGGCTGTCTGCCTGAACGCCGCCTCGACGGCGGTCGGTCCGTACCGGTGCCCCGCCGCACGCGTGGAGGCGATCCTCGCCTACACGAACAATCCGCCATGCGGCGCGATGCGAGGGTTCGGCGCGGTCCAGACCTGCTTTGCCTACGAGGCGCAGATGGACAAGCTCGCTTCGGTGCTCGGCCTGAGCCCGATGGAGATACGGCTGCGCAACGCCGCCGGCGAAGAGGACGAGCTCCCCACGGGCCAGCGCTTCGGCACTCCCGCACCCGCCGCTCTTCTGCTGACCCAGTTGGGGGAGCATCCGCTGCCCGACCTGCCGATCGGGTCGACGTTCTCGGGGGAGGCCGCGGCCGCGAGCGAGCCCGCGGATCTGCGGCGTGGCGTGGGCTGGGCCGTCGGCTTCAAGAACGTCGGCTTCTCCGCAGGATTCAACGAGCACTCGACGGCGCGCGTCCGTCTCGATGCCGACGACGAAGGCGGCCTGGCCGTGACGGTCCACAGCGCCGCGTGCGAGGTGGGTCAAGGGCTCGTCACCGTCCAAGAGCAGATCGCGCGCACGGTGCTGCCCGCGTCTGCCGTGCACCTTCACACCGCCGACACCGACGTCGGCAACGCCGGTTCCTCGTCGGCCTCGCGTCAGACCTGGGTCACGGGCGGCGCGGTTCGGGACGCCTGCCTTGCCACGCGCCGCGAGCTCGTACGCCGCGCGGCCGAGCTCGGCTGGGTGCGCCGAGGATGAGGTCAGCCTCGAGCTGGACGGCGTCCGAACCCCGATGTCGGAGATTCCATTCAGCGAGGTGATCGGCGCCGATCCGATCGACGCCACGGTCGTGTTCCGGCCGCGAAAGACCGAGCCGCTCGACGACGATGGCCAGGGCGACGCTCACTTCGCGTTCGCGTACGCGGCACACCGGGCGACCGTTGACGTCGACGTCGACCTGGGGATCGTCCGGGTCGTCGAGATCGCGACGACGCAGGACGTCGGTCGCGCCATCAACCCTCTGGCCGTCGAGGGTCAGATCGCGGGCGGCATCGCGCAGGGAATCGGGCTCGCGCTGATGGAGGAGCTCGTGATGCAGGATGGTCAGCTGCTCAACGGCTCGTTCACCGACTACCTGCTTCCAACCGCCCTGGATGTGCCACGCATCCGGATGGAGACGCTCGAGCTCGGACATCCCGACTCTCCGTACGGTCTCAACGGGGTGGGTGAGCCCCCCACGATCGCCTCCACGGCGGCGATCGCCGCCGCCGTGCGGGACGCGACGGGCGCCGGGCGTCACGCGGGTGCCGATTCGCCCGGAGCACCTGGTCGCCGACGCGAACCGGGCTTGACGCTCAGCGGCTTCAACCAGCTCGATCGGGATGCCGCCGTCGAGCTGCTCGTGTCCTGCTGCCCGTCGGCCGGCTGGGCGACGAGCGTTGCCGACGCGCGTCCGTTCGACGACGGCGACGGCCTGCTGGCTGAGGCGGAACGGCTGTGGACGCTGCGGCCGGACGCCGAGCGCCTCGCGGCGATCGAGGCGCACCCTCCGATCGGAGGTCTGTCCGCCGCCAGCGCCCGCGAACGTCACGAGCAGGCGGGCGCCGCGCACGCCGACCGGTCGACGCGCGAAGCACTGGCCGCGCTCAACGATGACTATCGGGAGCGCTTCGGGTTCGTCTTCCTCACCGACGCGAGCGGGCGTGACGCGACGGACATGCTCGCCGAGCTGCGCACGCGGGTGGCGAACACCGCTGAACAGGAGCGAGCGAACGCCGAAGAGCAGCAGCGGCGCATCCTGCGCCGCCGGCTGCGTCGTGCGATCATCGGGCCCGCGCCCTTGCTCGTCTCCACTCACGTTCTCGACACCGCCGCTGGGGCGCCGGCCGCCGGCGTCGAGGTCACGATCAGCCGGTCGGATGACCAGCACGAGTGGACGAAGGTCGACACGCGCACCACGGATGCGTCTGGGCGCGTCGAGGGCGTGGAGGTCACAGGCGGCGGCTGGGTCCGGCTGAGCTTCGCCACCGCCGGCGAGTTCTTCGGCGACATCGTCGTCACCTTCGCCGCCGGCGACCGCGAGCGCGCGCACGTCCCGCTGCTCTTGGCGCCCTACGGCTACTCGACCTATCTCGGCACGTGACGCTCGGGCACAACAGCTACGGCAAGGCGGAGATCCACCTCGTCCACCTCGACCGTGCGCTGGAGCAGCACCGTGTGACCGACCTGACCGTCACGCGTGGACCTCCAGGGCGACTTCGACGCCACGCATCTCGAGGGCGACAACACCGGGCTCGTCGCGACCGACAGCCAGAAGAACATCGTCTACGGCCTCGCGCGCTCGGAGCCGCCCGGGGCCCCGGAGAGCTTCGCGCTGCGCGTGGCCGGCTACCTGGTCGACGAGTACGAGTCCGTCGATCGCGCACGGGTCGATGTCGACGCCGCGACCTGGGTGCCGCTCCAGACGGACGCGTTCCGGCGCGACGGCGGCTCACTGCGCACGGCGACGGCGGTGGCCACCGCCGAGGGCGAGCGGCACGTCCTCGGTGGCCTCCGTGGCCTGGCCCTGCTCAAGTCCGCCAATTCGGGGTTCAGCGGCTTCCTGCGCGACCGCTGGACGACGCTCCCCGAGACCGACGACCGCATCCTCGCCTCCTCCGTGCGGGCCGGCTGGCGCTTCTCGTCCCCGGAGGTCGACTTCGACGAGCAGCATCAGCGCGCGACGGATGCCATCTGCGGGGCCTTTGCACGCCACCACTCGGAGTCGCTGCAGCAGACCCTGTACGAGATGGGGGAGGCACTGCTCGACGCCTGCCCGGCGGTCGCCGAGGTCCGCCTCTCGATGCCCAACCTCCATCACCTGCTGGTCGACCTGTCCGGGGTCGGCCTCGACAACCCCAACGTGGTCTTCCATGCCGACGACCGTCCCTACGGATTGATCGAGGGCGCATTGGTGCGCCCCGGCGCGCCACCCGCGGATTCGGTCTGGCAGGGTCGACTGCTCACGTGAGCCGCCTGAACGAGCGGATCGCGCGTCTGGCGCGCATCAGCGCCACACCGCCGGATCAGGGCATCACGCGCGAGAGCTACACCGAGCTCTACGAAGAAGGTCTCCGGCTGGTCGAGGGATGGATGGCGGATGCGGGTCTCAGCACGCGTCGCGACGCGGTCGGGAATGCATTCGGTCGTCTCGAGGGCGGCAGCTCCGGCGGGCCCTGCGTGCTCGTCGGCTCCCACCTCGACACCACGCTCAACGCCGGTCCGCTCGATGGCGTCTACGGCGTGCTCGCCGCGATCGAGGCCGTCGATCGCCTGCGCGGCTTCGGGCGGCGCGCCGGGCCGCTCGGTCGAGGTCGTCGCGATCACCGCCGAGGAGCCGCGCTTCGCGACCGGGTGCCTCGGCTCCCGGGCGCTCGTCGGCGACATGAGCGCCGACTTCGCCCGGCGCCTGACCGACCGGGAGGGGATCACGCTCGCGGAGGCCATGCAGGCGCTCTCGATGGATCCCGAGCGCATCCCCGATGCCCGCCTGCCAGAGGGGTACGCCGACCTCTTCGTGGAGCTCCACATCGAGCAGGGGGCGGTGCTCGAGCAGCGCGGGCTCCCGTCTGGGAATCGTCAACGCGATTGCCGCTCCGCACGACCTGCGCCTCAGCGTCACGGGAACGGCGGCCCACGCCGGCACGACGCCGATGGGGCTCCGGCACGACGCCTTCCTCGGGGCGGCCGAGATCGCGTTGGCCGTCGAGGCGGGCGCGCTCGCGAGCGCGACCGGAAGAACCGTGGGAACCGTCGGCGCGGTCAGCGTCCGTCCCGGCGCCAACAACATCGTGCCCGGGCGACGTCGAGATCGAGGTGGACATCCGCGACACGGATCTGAATGCGCGCGAGGCCGTGGTCGCCGAGGTGCTCTCGACCGCCGAGGCGGCGTGCGCGCGCCGCGGTCTCGAGCTCGATGTCCAGACGATCGCCAAGGACAAGCCGGTGAGCTGCTCCGAGACCGTGCAGAAAGCCGTGGCCGAGGCCTGCGCGGAATGCGGCATCGAGGGGCACGTCATGGCGAGCGGCGCCTATCACGATGCCATGGTGCTGGCGCGGAAGATGCCTGTCGGCATGCTGTTCGTTCCGAGCGCGGGGGGCGTCTCGCACCACCCCGACGAGTACACGGACCCGGCCGACCTCGACCTCGGCGTGGACGTGCTCGCCGGCACGCTGCGGCGGCTTGCGGAGCCGGCATCGTGAGCGACCGCGGCCACCGTGGCCACGGATACGTGCTTCTGACGCCGGCGAACCGATACGCCAGCCAGCTGCCCTGGCTGCCGGACGCGCTCGTCTACAAGCTCGTCAGTCCTCGACTCGAGCCGGCGGCCTTCTCCCAGCAGCTGCTCTGCCTCGACCACGCGCCTCGAGCTCCCGCCGCCGTCCCGTCCGGCTGCGAGCAGTTCATCTACGTGCTGTCGGGCGAGCTGCGAACCAGCGTCGACGGCGCCCGGCACGACCTGTCCGCCGGCAGCTTCGAGTACTGCCCCGCCGGCAGCGAGCTCGCGCTGGTGGGCGCGACGGCCGCCCGAGTGATCCGGCTCCACCGCTTGTGGTCTCCGCTCGCCGGCGTGGGTCGGCCAGAGCCCAAGCGCGGCCACAGGGACGACTGCGAGCCGCGCGACACGGGCGTTTCCGGCCTGGTTCGCCTCGAGCTGCTGCCCACCGACGACCCGGCCTTCGACTTCACCATGAGCATCATGCGCTTCGCGCCGGGCGCCCGCCTCGACCAGGTCGAGATCCACGACGAGGAGCACGGGCTGTACATGCTCGAGGGCGGGGGTGACTACCTCCTTGGGAGCGACTGGCACGCCGTCGGCGCCGACGATTTCATCTACATGGCGCCCTACTGCCCGCAGTCCTTTGTCGCCGGCGCAGACGGCGGCGAGTACCTGCTGTACAAGGACATCTACCGAGAGCTTCCTTGACGGGGACGCGGGAGTCACTGGAGCGTCGGGCGCAGCGGCTCGTGGATCGCGCCGGCGAGCTCGCCGCGATCACGTCGCGTCCGAGTGGATGCACCAGGCTCGCCTTCTCGGCGGAGCTCGCCGCTGCGCTTGACCTGTTTCGAGGCTGGCTCGAGCCGCTGGGTCTGCGCTGCGAGCTGGATGCTGCCGGGAACCTGTCCGCGGTCCTTCCCGGCACCGACCCTCGATCCCCCCGGCTGTTGCTCGGGTCACACCTGGACACCGTCCAGGACGGGGGGAGATGGGACGGCGCGCTGGGAGTGCTCGTCGCCGCGGACTGTGTCGAGCTGCTCGCCGATGCCTCCACGCCGCCCGTCTGCGACGTCGAGATCCTCGTCTTCGCCGACGAGGAGGGAGTCCGGTTCGGAACCGGCTGCTTCGGCAGCCGCGCGCTTGCCGGTCGGGTAACTGCGAGCGAGTTGGAGCGGGTCGACGCGGACGGAGTGAGGCTGCAGGAAGCGCTCGACGGCCACACGCGTGGGGGCGGGGCCCTGGAGTCGGTGACTCGGGACCCGCGGACCCTCGGGGCCTATCTGGAGATCCACATCGAGCAGGGCCGCGCCCTCGAGCAGCTCGACCTGCCGATCGGCGTCGTATCGGCGATCGCGGGGAACACCCGCGCGGAGCTGCGCTTCGACGGCCGGTCGGGTCACGCCGGCACGGTGCCGATGGGTGAGCGCCACGATGCCCTGGCCGCTGCGGCGGCCTGGACCGTAGAGGTCGAGCGGCGCGTATCCGAAGAGCCCGGGCTGGTCGGCACCGTGGGAGCGCTGTCGGCGCTGCCGGGACAGGTGAACGTCATCGCCGGGAGCGCGAGCGCGACCCTCGACGTGCGCGGCCCGGACGACGCGAAGCGGCGCCGCGTGGTCGAGCAACTGCGCCGGGACGCCGAGCACCAGGCCGGCCTGCGAGGGGCTCGGGTGACCTGGACAGAGACGCTCGACCAGCCCGCGGTGCCGATGGATCCGCGACTTGTCGATGATGCGCGGATGGCGCTCGCGCGATCTGGTCACGAACCGCCGGTGCTCGTGAGCGGGGCAGGGCACGACGCCGCCGTGATGGCGTCGCTGTGCCCGTCGCTGCTGCTGTTCGTCAGATGCCGGGAGGGCCTGAGCCACCATCCCGACGAGCACGTGACACCTGAGGACGTTCGCAGCGCGCTCGAGGCGACGGACATCGTGCTGGAGGACTGGCTCGCGCGGTGGCCGCGGTGACCGACCGGCAGCACCTCCTCGCCGTGGCCCGCGGCGACCAACCCGCCGACCTGGTGGTGCGCGACGCGCGCGTGTTCAGCGTCTTCACGCGGGAATGGCTCGAGGGCGACGTGGCCGTGGCGGATGGGCGGTTCGCCGGCATCGGAAATTACGTTGGCGAGGAGAGCCTGGACGCGCGGGGGAGCATGCTGGTGCCGGGGTTCATCGATGCCCACGTCCACATCGAGTCCTCGATGCTGACGCTCGAACGCTTTGCCGAGGTCGTGCTCGCCACGGGCACCACGACCATCGTCGCCGACCCGCACGAGCTGGCCAACGTCGTCGGGAGCAAGGGCGTGCACTGGCTCCTCGACGCGGCTGAGCAGGTCCCGTTGAACGTGTTCGTCATGGCGCCCTCGTGCGTGCCGGCTAGCCGATTCGAGTCCCCGTCGGGGCCGCTCGACCTCGAGGAGATCGAGGGCATCCTGCGTCGAGAGGGAGCCCTGGGCGTAGCGGAGATGATGGACTTCCCGGCCGTCATCGCCGGCGACGCCTCGGCGCTCCGCAAGATCGGCGCGCGCGGCGCCAGCCACGTCGACGGCCACGCACCGGGCGTCAGCGGGCACGCGTTGAATGCCTACCTCGCCGCCGGCATCACCTCGGACCACGAGGCGACCACCCTCGAGGAGGCCCTCGAGAAGCGCCGGAACGGCGCCTGGATTCTCATCCGCGAGGCGTCGAATGCCCGCAACCTCGAGGCGCTCCTGCCGATGGTGCGGCGCTTCGGTCCGGAGCGCTGCGCGTTCTGCACCGACGACCGCGAGGCGGACGTGCTGTTCGACGAAGGCCACATCGACGGCATGTGCCGGGCAGCCGTGCGGGCCGGCGTCGCCGTCGAGGACGCCCTGGTGCTGGCGAGCCACAACGGGGCCGCCTGCCACGGGCTCGACGACGTGGGCGCCATCGCCCCGGGCTACCGAGCGGATTTCGCCCTCCTCCCCGACGACACGTTCCGGCCCTCGCGGGTCTACAAGGATGGCCGCGTTGTCGCGATCGACGGCGAGGCCGTGCCGATCGCCACGCCGGCGCTGCCCGAATGGATCGCGAACACGGTCCACATCGGTCCACTAACGGCGTCTGAGTTCGCGATCCCCGCCAGCGGTGCGCCCGTGAGAGTGATCGAGCTCGTGCCCAACCAGCTGCTCACCGGTTCGAGCACCGAAGAGCCACGGATGAGCGAAGGCCAGGCAACGGCCGATCCGGGCAGGGATCTCGCCAAGATCGCGGTGGTCGAGCGACACCACGCGACCGGGCGGATCGGGAAGGGATTCGTCCGCGGCTTCGGGCTCCGCGAGGGCGCGTTCGCCTCGACGGTCTCACACGACGCCCACAACGTCATCGTCGTCGGAGTCTCCGACGGCGACATGGAGGTGTGCGTCCGCCGGCTGGCCGAGATCGGTGGCGGAATCGTGGTGGCTCGTGCCGGCACCGTTCTCGGCGAGCTCCCGCTTCCGGTCGCGGGGCTGATGTCGGATCAACCGGGCTCCGCCGTGGCAGCGGTGCTGCGCGACCTGCGCGCCGCCACCAGCTCGCTCGGCGTCACCGTCCGAGCTCCCTTCATGACGCTCAGCTTCCTCGGCCTGTCGGTGATCCCATCGCTCAAGATCACCGATCTCGGCCTGATCGACGTCGACCGGTTCGAGGTCGTCCCGCTCGAAGTCGACGGGTGACTTCGTCGGCTACGGCGCGGGCGCAGGCGGCCGGGGGTCGATGCGGATGACCTTGCCGAGCAGGGTGCCCAGGCTCTGGGCGTTGCCGTTCGGATCGCCGGACCCGCCGCCGTCCCCGATCGCGGCGTAGAGGAGACCGTCGGGGCCGAACTGGAGCTGGCCGGCGTTGTGGTTGCCGTTCTCGCTGTGCTCCAGCGTGAGCAGGAGCCGGCGCGAGGCGGGATCGGCGACGTTCGGGTCCGCAGAGCGCCGGAACTCCTCGATGCGCACGTCCCCGTCCAGGTCCGTGTAGTAGACGTAGAAGCGCCCGCTGTCTGCGTAGTCGGGAGCGAACGCCACGGACAGGAGGCCGCGTTCGAGGTTGTCCGTGCCGACGTCGGCGGAGATGTCGAGGAAGGGCGTGCTCGCGGGCACGCCGCCATCCACCAACTGGATCCGGCCGCCCTGCTCGACCACGTACAGTCGGTCCGCGTCGGCGGGCTCGGAGGTCACATAGACCGGCGTGCTGAAGACCCCGATGGGCTCGGTTACCGTGGTCGGGCCGACGCCGGCGAGGCGGAACACCGGACCACCGAGCGACACGGCGTAGACGCGCCCTGCCGCGTCCTCTCCGAAGGAGGACAGCGCGGGGACGACGCCCTCGGTCCGTATGTCGCTCGCCCCGCCCAGCGCGAGCAGCGCAGAGCTCAGCTGGCCGGTGCAGAAGTCGCCGTACACGTAGCGGCCGGCGAGCGGATGTCCCTCCTGGCGCACCACGTAGCCGCCGACGATCGAGCACTCGGGTGCCGACCCGCCTGAGCTGTACTCGAGCACGGGCGGCATGTGGCCTGGTGCCTCGCAGCCT
The DNA here is from genome assembly GCA_963819635.1 of uncultured Thermoleophilaceae bacterium. Classification (GTDB taxonomy): domain Bacteria; phylum Actinomycetota; class Thermoleophilia; order Solirubrobacterales; family Thermoleophilaceae; genus JACVRW01. Next base: position 1,423,222 of record CAWFWX010000003.1, on the reverse strand, counting down.
GCCGGTGCGCCCTCGAAGGGCGTGCTGCCCTCGAAGCAGTTCCAGCCGTAGTTGTCGCCGGCTCCCTGCCCGGCGGGTGCGAAGTTGACCTCCTCGGTCGCGTCCTGGCCGACGTCGCCGATCGCGAGGTCGCCGGTCGCGCGGTCGAACGAGAAGCGCCACGGGTTCCGCAGCCCGTACGAGTAGATCTCCGGAAGCGCACCGGCCTGCCCGGCGAACGGGTTGTCCGCCGGCACCTGGTACGAGACGCCCGCCTGGCCCGCGGCGCCCGCCGGCAGTCCAAGAGCAAGCGCCGCGGCCGCGGCTGCGATGAAGGCCCCCTGCCTCCGCACGCCGGGCATTGTGCACGACCGCGCGCGCGTGTGCGCCGTACGCTGCTGTTTCATGGGCATCGCACTCAACGATGAGATCCGCAGGCTGCTCGACGGCCGCCACTTCGCCGTGCTCGCCACGATCAACCCGGACGGCGGGCCGCAGACGTCGGCGATGTGGGTCGGCCGCGACGGCGACGACGTGCTCTTCTCCACGGTGGCGGGACGCCGCAAGCACCGCAACCTCGAGCGTGACCCGCGGGCGAGCGTCACCGTGCTCGACTCGGAGGACCCGTACAACTACGTCGAGCTGCGCGGCCGCGTCACGCAAATGGGGGAGGACGTCGGCCGCGCGTTCGACACAGGGCTGTCGTGGAAGTACGACGGCCGCGATCCCGATCCGGACCGACCCGGCGCGGTCAGGCTCATCCTCCGCATGTCCGTCGAGAAGGCGACCGGCTACGCCGCCTGACCGCCCCGCAGATCATGGACTAGAGCAAGCGGCCTTGCGTCGCGTGGCGACCCTGGTCGCACGGGGGACGGGACCGGAGCAGGTCTTCCAGGCGGTCGCCGACGAGGTGCAGGCGCTGTTGAACGCCGACGCCTCCGGGATCCTGAGGTTCGAAGCGGACGGGACCGTGGCGGTGATGGGAGCTAACGGCGGTCCGTATGCACCCGGCGCACGTCTCGAGTTGGATCCAGATTTCATAGTCGGCGCGGTTCGGAGGACGGGGCGCGCGGCGCGGTTCGACACCGACGATCCGGCGGGCGCGCACATGCCCGAAGTCATACGGGCCGGGGGAATGCGTTCCGCGGTCGCCCATCCGATCGTCGTCGAGGGCGGGGTGTGGGGGGCGATCGCTGTCGGGTCCGGTGAGGGTCCGATGCCCGCAGTCACCGAGGCCCGGCTGGCCGACTTCACGGAGCTGGTGGCGACCGCAGTCGCGAACGCTGACGCGCGCGAGCAGGTGACGGCGCTCGCCGAGGAGCAGGCGGCGCTGCGACGGGTGGCGACGCTGGTGGCACAGAACGTACCGGCGGGTGACCTGTTCGCCGCCGTGGCTCGTGAGGTCGGCACGCTCCTTGGTTCGGACTACGCCGCGATGGCCCGGTTCGAGGACGACAGCGTGGTCACTGTGGGTGTCTGGGCTGCCGACGGCAAGCATCCGCCGGTTCCGCCTCGTTGGCAGATGCAGCCCGGCGACCCGGCGGCGACGATCGCAGACACCCGCGCGCCCGCACGTTGGGAGGACTGGTCGACCATCCCTGGGCCGATCGCAGCGTTCATCCGGGAGCTCGGCGTGCGCTGCTCGGCCGGAACCCCGATCATCGTGGGTGGACGGCTGTGGGGCGCCCTGGCCGTCCACTGGAGGCGCGCGCCGCCGGTTCCGCCGCGCACCGAGTCGCGGATGGGCCAGTTCACCGAGCTTGTCGGCACAGCCGTCGCCAACGCCGAGGCGCGCGCGGAAATCGAACGGCTGGCCGAGGAACAGGCCGCACTGCGTCGCGTGGCAACGCTGGTCGCGGAGGGCGCGCAACCCGGGGCGGTGTTCGAGGCCGTGGTCGCCGAGACGCAGGCGCTCATCGGCTCCGATGGGGTCTCGCTGGCCCGCTACGAGCCGGCGGAGTACGTGGTTCTGGTTGCCCATACCGGAGCGAATGCCGCGCGTGTGCCGCCCGGCACGCGCGTGAATCACCAGGGCAACAACCTGACCTCGACCGTGCGCCGGACGGAGCGCCCTGCGCGCTTGGAGCAGTTCGGCGAGCTGGATGGCGCCATCGGCGAGCTCGCCAAGGACTTTGGGGTGCGCGCGAGCGTCGGGGTGCCGATCATCGTGGACGGCCGGCTCTGGGGTGTCATGGTCGCGACCTGGGTGGGCGACGCGTCCCCGCCCCCGGACACCGAAGCGCGGATGAGTCAGTTCGCCGGGCTGCTGGACACGGCCATAGCCAACGCCGATAGCCGAGACCAGCTGACGGCGTCGCGGGCGCGTCTGGTTACAGCGGGGGACGAGGCCCGTCGCCGCGTGGTGCGCGATCTGCACGATGGGGCGCAGCAGCGATTCGTGCATGCAATCGTGACGCTCAAGCTCGCCCAGCGAGCGTTCCGAGAGGGGGACGGGAAGGCAGAGTCACTCGTGGCCGAAGCGCTGACGCATGCCCAGGAGGGCACTGCGGAGTTGCGCGAGCTGGCGCGCGGAATCCTGCCGGTCGTCTTGACCCACGGCGGCCTCCGGGCGGGAGTGGGCGCGCTGGTGACGCGGCTTGACCTCCCCGTGCACGTGGAGGTCCCAGCCGACCGGTTCCAGGCGGAGATCGAGGCGAGCGCTTACTTCATAGTGGCCGAAGCTCTCACCAACGTGGTGAAACACTCGAATGCCGAGCGCGCCGAGGTCAGCGCATCGGTCGACGACGGGGTGTTGCGAATCGACATTCGTGACGACGGGTCAGGCGGCGCCGATCCCGGGGGTCACGGGTTGGTCGGGATGAACGACCGAGTGACGGCGCTCGGCGGGCGGCTGCAGATCGAGAGCCCGAAAGGCGGCGGCACTCGGGTGACGGCGACCCTGCCGCTCTCTATGCCGCCTCCGGAGCCGCGGTCCGGTTCGCCCACCAATCGCGCATGATGATCTGGACCGCGGCGGCAACGGGGATGGCGAGCAGGGCCCCGAGGATCCCCAGCAGCGCTGCACCGGCCAGCACTCCGAGGATCGTGACGAGCGGGTTGACGTTGAGAGCGCGGCCGTAGACGAGTGGTTGGACGAGGTAGTTCTCGAACCGCTGGTAGGCGATCGCGAACGCGATCCACACGATCGTCGCCGTCGGAAAGTCCACGGTCAGCGTCGCGAGCGCCACCAAGATCGCGCCGATCGTCGCCCCCACGAGCGGGATCAGATCGAAGAACCCGATGACGATCGCCAGCGAGAGGGCGTACGGGACGCCCAGGATCGTCAACACGAGCCACGTGGCCAGCGTGGCCAGGGCGCTGATCGCGATGTTGCCGAGCATGTACTGCCCGACGGCCTGGTTGATGTCGATGACCAGTGCCCGGTAGCGCGGTTCTCTCGCCCCGGTGAGACGAAGCCCCATCCGCACGTAGCGACGGCCGTTGAGCATCAGAAGGAACGCGACCGAGAGCACGGTCACGAACTCGCCGATGGCGCCGAATGCCTTGACCGTGACGTTCTGTAGCGGGCCGGTGGCCTCGCGCAGCCGGCCGGGCAGAGCGCGCGCGTCCGCTTCGAGGTTGGCGACGATGTGGTACCGGTCGTCGTAGTGGCGGAAGGTGTCGTTGCGCCGCAGGTCCTGCGCGTAGCCTGGCGCGTCGCGGGAGATCTGCTCCACCTGCTTGACCATGCTCGGGACCACGACTACGCCGACGACGACCACCCCGGCGGCCAGCGCGGCGTAGAGGGCGAGGATCGTCGCCGCGCGCGGCAGCCGCACCCGCGAATCGATGGCGTCCACGACCGGCAACAGCGCCAGCGCCACGAAAAGGGAGATGACGACCAGGCGCAACACGTCGCGCAGGCGCCACGCGAGGTAGAGGAACAGAGCACACGCCACCACGATGGCCACGATCCGCACCACGGCCTTCAGGGACGGGGCAGCCAGGCGGACAGGTCGATCGGCATCCGCATCGGCGGCGCGACCGTCACGGGCGGACATCACGGCCACGGCCTACTGCCCCAGTAGACCGGCGACGCTGTTGACCGTAACCGCCAGGATCACCGCTCCGAAGACGTACGACAGCAATGCGTGATGCAGGGCGACCCGGCGGACACGTCGTGCCGTCAGGTCGGTGTCGGAGACCTGGAACGTCATGCCGATCGTCAGCGCCAGGTACGCGAAGTCGGTGTAGTCGGGGGCCTCCGCGCCGAAGTCGACGCCGCCCTCGGGCTCGCTGTAGTAGAGCCGCGCGTAGCGGAGGACGTGCACCGTGTGCACCGCCGTCCACGCGAGCGCGACGCTCACCACGGCCAGCACGGTCAGCAGGCCGCGATCGGGAGCGGTCGCGGCGCCGGCCTCCGAGAGCGTGAACCCCACGACAACAAGGCTGGCGGCGCCCGCGCCGAGCAGGACGCTCTCAGCGGCGACCGGCGAGGCGTCCTCGGCGCGGGCGATCCGAGCAGTCGCTGCCGCGTCGGCGCGCCCGACGCTGAGCCACACCCAGACGATGAAGACGAGCGCGGCGACGTCAGTGGCGCAGAGCGCTGCCACCGACCACGACGCGCCGTACGCGAGCGCCGTGGCCGCCGCCACGCAACCGCCCGCCGCGCCGGTGATCACCCGCTTGGCGGCCAGCCCGGGGCGGCCGATCCAAGTGCTCGGGGCATCGCGCGCGGGATTCACGAGAGGACCGTAGGCGCCGCGGGCATGGCAACTGATAGCAAGAGGCGATCAGTTGAGCGGCGAATCGTCTGGTGACCGCTCGCACGGCGCGTACGGTCGGATCACCTTGATCCACGACGCGCTTCCGCCCAAGCTCGAGCCGATCAACCCGGCGCTCATCAAGCACGCACACGAGCGCGCCGAGGCGCGAGCGAACCGTCTCGCCGACGCGATCACACGCTTCGCGGGGTCAATGCTGTTCGTGTATCTCCACGTCATCTGGTTCGCCAGCTGGATCGGGTTCGGCGTCGAGGACTACCCCTATGGCCTGCTGACGATGATCGTCTCGCTCGAGGCGATCTTCCTCTCGACGTTCGTGATGATCAGCCAGAACCGCGGGGAGGCCAAGCAGCAGGTCGTCGCCGACCAGCAATGGCGGACGGTGCAGGAGGAGGACGTCCAGAACCGCGAACTGCTCGAGCTCTCCAAGCAGATCCTGTCGTTGACCAGGGACGTGCACGCGGCGCAAGGCAACGGCAACGGGGTCAAGGCCCCGCCTGTGAACACCACCTGAGGAAAGGAACACCATGTTCGTCGCTCCGGGCACCCTGCCCAATCTTGGTTACAAGCTCACGCGTGAAGCCGCGCAGCAGATCGCCCGCAACTGGTCGCTGCTGCTGCTCAACGGCGCCGTGCTCGTCGTAGCCGGCGTGCTCATCTTCAGCATCGAGTGGTCGACCCGCAGCCTGGCCACCTTCATCGGCGCGCTGTTCATATTCCATGGTGTGAGCGAGGCGCTCACCACCGGCATCGGCGTTCGCGTCCGACAGGTCAACGTGATCGCGGGTCTGCTGTCGATAGCCGCCGGGCTCCTCATCATCGTCTGGCCCGATCCCGGGGTTGTTGCCGTCGCGATCGTGCTCGGCGCGTGGCTGATCGTCGTCGGGACGCTCTCCATCTCCGGAGCGTTCGCCGCGCGGCGCCTGCTGCCCAACTGGTGGCTGCTGCTCATCCTCGGACTGGTGGAGCTCCCCCTCGGCGTGCTCGCGCTGGCGAACCCCGGCGCCACGCTCGCCGCGCTCATCACGGTCGCTGGGATCTGGGCCGTTGCGGTCGGGGTCACGCGGATCGTCCTGGCATTCGACATCAAGGGACTGCCCGACGACGTCGACCAGGCCTTGGGCGCTCCGACGCCCCTCGCCGCGACGGGCTCGTAGTCGATAGCTCGACGAGTTGTCAAGCATATGCTTGAATTAGTGTATGCAACCAGAGAGGGTGGACCAGCGCCGGGAGGCCGGCCTCCGAACGCGCACGCGACTCATGGATGCTGCGCTGGACCTGCTGGCCGAACGCGGCGAGGACGGCCTGACCCTGCGAGAGCTCACGACCGCCGCGGAGGCCAACGTGGCGGCCGTGAGCTACCACTTTGGATCCCTGAGATCGCTCTGCGATGCCGCGATCGAGCATGCACTCGAGCGCTACTTGGACGCTCAGGAGGCGGCGGTCAGCGCGCTGGAGCCCGAGTCCACCCTCGAGGAATTGGCGACGGCGTTCGCCCGACCGATGGTGAGCGCGTTGTCGGTCGGAGGGCGCGATCTCGCCGTCATGCGCATTGTCGCCCGCGCGGGAATCGATCCCCCGGAGGGGTGGGAGCGCCTGTCCGCGAGGTTCGATCAGATTCGCGCCGATGTGCGTCGGGTGCTGAAGGCAAACCTGCCCGACGTCAAGGACAGCGAGCTGAACTTCCGCACCCGCTGCGCGGCGGGAATGTTGAACTGGCTGGCCCTCGCACCGGTCGGCGCCGAGCTCAGGAACAAGCCGCAGAAGCAGGCCGAGCGGCTGGTGGTTCCGGTTATCGCCGGGGCCTTCCGCGGCAACAGCCCCGACTGACACTCTTCAAGCAAGTGCTTGACGAGTTGCTCGTGTCTCGATATAGTCAAGCAAGCGATTGATCGAATAGAAGGAGGAAGCAATGAACTCCCCAGGCAAGAAAGTGGCGCTCACGGGCGCGACGGGGTTCATCGGCTCTCACGTACTGACGGAACTGCAGGAGCACGGCCACGAGGTGATAGCGCTCGTCCGCGACGACGCCCAGGCCGAGAGCGCCGCGGCCCGTGGCGCCACGCCGGCGGTGGTGGACCTGTACGACCGGCCGGCGCTGGTGAGCCTGCTCCGCGATGCGGACGGCGCGATCCACACGGCCAGTCCCGGCGACGAGACAAGCGCTGACCTCGATGCGGCAGTCGTCTATGCGGCGATCGATGCATTCGCCGGCACCGGCAAGCCCTACATCCAGATCGGCGGTCTGTGGACTTACGGGGCGAACTCCTCTATCGACGAGGAGACGCCATTCGACCCGCCCGCGATGGTGTCGTGGAAGGAGCCGATCGAGCGGCAAGTGCTCGGCGCCAGCGGCATGCGCGGCGTCGTGATCGAGTCCAGCGTCGCCTACGGCGACGGCGGGGGAGGGGTCCCCGGATTGCTGCTCGGTTCACCCCGAGACGACGCAGGCAACCTGATCATGCTCGGCACGGGAGAGCAGCACTGGTCAACGGTCCACGTTGCGGACCTCGCGAACTTCTTCAGACGCGTGTTGGAGGACGACTCGGCACGCGGCTACTACGTCATCGGCGATGGCCTGAACCCGACCGTTGCAGAGCTGACCGAGGCGGCTGCGGACGCAGTCGGAGCTCCGGGAGCCGTGCCGGGGTCCGACGCTGAGGCTCGGGCACGCCTGGGCGACTACTTCGCCGAAGTCCTGCTGCTCGACCAGGGCACGGACGCGGCCAAGGCGCGAGGCGAGCTCGATTGGTCTCCGTCCCATCCGAGCCTTGTCGACGAGTTTCGCAGCGGGAGCTACACGAAAGGAACAACATGAGCCAGGCAACGCAGCAGGCAGTCCCCACCGGCGCTTGGAGCGCCGACACGATCCACTCCACCGTTGGGTTCGCAGTGCCGTACCTGGCGGGCACCTTCCAGGGCACGTTCTCCGAGTTCGACGCCCGCCTCAGTGACGGCACCCTGCGGGGGTCGGCGAAGGTCGCCAGCGTCCAGGTGAGGGACCAGAACCTGGAGATGCATCTTCAGAGCCCGGAGTTCTTCGACGCCGAGCGCTTTCCCGAGCTCGGCTTCGAGGCACGCGACATCAGCCGCTCCGGCGAAGAGCTGACGGTCCGCGGAGAGCTCACGCTGAAGGGCCACACGGAGCCGGTCGAGATCACGGGCCACATCAACGACCCCGCCCCCGATCCGTACGGTGGCGAGCGCTTCGGCCTCCAGCTCGAGGCCAAGGTCGACCGCACCAAGTTCGGGCTCAACTGGAACAACCCGCTCCCGAGCGGGGACCCGGCGCTCGCCAACGAGGTCACGATCATCGTCGACCTGCAGCTGGTCAAGGAGGCCTAGCCATGCTCGTGCTCGGCATAAGCGGAAGCCTCAGGCGCGACTCGCACAACACGCGGCTGCTGGCCGCGGCCGGCGAGCTCGTCGAGGCGCGGGGAGCCGAGTTCGAGATCTTCGACGCGCTGAAGGCGATCCCGCCCTACGACGAGGACGACGACGTCGGGGATGGCCCCGCTGCCGTCGCGCGTCTACGGGCGGCGATCGCCGGCGCGGACGCGCTGCTGTTCGCCACCCCGGAGTACAACTCGTCGATCCCGGGCGTGCTCAAGAACGCCATCGACTGGGCGTCGCGCCCGGCGGGCGCGGGCGCCCTCCGGAACAAGCCGGTCAGCGTGATCGGCGCGAGCACGGGCATGTTCGGCGCCGTCTGGGCGCAGGCTGAGCTGCGCAAGGTGCTCGGCGCGGCCGGCGCCCGGGTCGCCGAGGCCGAGCTGGCGGTGGGTCACGCTCACGAGCACCTGGACCCGTTTGGCCACCCGCTCGACCCGGCGCAGCGAGAGGCGTTGCGCGACTCCGTGGAAGTGCTTCTGAGTGACCTCCACGACGTGGCCGCGCTGGCGGCCTAACCGCCGCCGGCCGGCTCGAGGATGACGAGCGGGATCTCGCGCTCGGTTCGTTCCTGGTAGTCCCGGTAGCCGCCGTAGAGCTCGACCACCTTGGGCCACAGGCGGGTTCGCTCCGCCTGGTTCGCCACGCGGGCGTGAACGTGTCTCTGCTCGGACCCGACCTGAACCGTGGTGTCGGGATTGGCGCGCAGGTTGTGGTACCAGGAGGGGTTCCTCGGGTGCCCGCCCTTGGACGCGACCAGGACCAAGTTTTCGCCGTCGCGCAGGTAGGTGAGGGGAGTTGTGCGCGTCTTTCCGCTCTTGGCGCCCACATGCTCCAGGAGCAGGGTCGGCGGCGCACCGGGGAAACGGTGGCCGACCACGCCGTGCGTCGCGCGGTAGACGAGGGTGTGGCCCCTCATCAACTGCCTGAGGACAGGCCAGATGCGGTCGCCGACCTGCCTGTAGTCAAACCCCGTCCCCACGATGTCAGCATCATGACGAGACATGGCGACCAAGACACTCACAGACGATGGACGTGCCCGCATACTCGCCGACGGCAACGAGATCCCGCTTCTCGGCCTGGGCGTCTGGCAGGTGCCAAACGGCCCGGAGGCCGAGAACGCGGTCAGCTGGGCGCTCGAGCTCGGCTATCGCCACGTGGATACCGCGCAGGCGTACGGCAACGAGGAGAGCGTCGGCCGTGCATTGCGCGCCAGTGGCGTGCCCCGCGAGGAGATCTTCATCACCACCAAGTTCAATCCGGCGGAGAAGGATCCGGAGTCCGAGGCGGAGCGAAGCCTGGAGCGGCTGGGCGTCGAACAGGTCGACCTCTACATCATCCACTCGCCACGCGGCGGGCCGACGTGGGCGTGGCCGGGGATGGAACGTGCGCATGAGCACGGCCATGCGCGCTCGATCGGTGTCTCGAACTTCAGCGTGGGTGAGGTCGACGAGCTGCTGGCCGTCGCCGAGATCCGCCCGGTTGTGAATCAGGTCCAGTTCAACCCGTTCGCGTACCGGCGGGGGTTGCTCGAAGCGTGCGAGGAACGCGACGTCGCGCTCGAGGCGTACAGCCCGCTGGGCACGGGCAGCCATCTCTCGGACGAGCGCGTGCGGCAGATCGCCGAGCGCGTGGGACGTACACCGGCTCAGGTGCTCGTGAGATGGTGCGTGCAGCGCGACCTCGTCGTCATCCCGAAGTCGACCCACCGCGAGCGGATCGCGGAGAACGCCGACGTCTTCGACTTCACGCTGTCCGACGAGGACATGGCCGCGCTCGACGCGCTCGACGAAACCGGCGGCACCGACCGCGCGCTCGAGCGCAAGTGGTGGTAGCCGGCTGGCGGAGGCGGTCTACCCCGGCAGCGGTAGCGGGCCGCTGGCGGCCACTTCGTGCGCGGCGATCTCGAGCCGTCCGTCGCCGAGCTCAGGCAGCGCGGCGATCAAGCGGGCGATATGCGACTGACGCAGGTGCGCGGCGAGCGCCTCCGTGTCCCTCCACTCCTCGACCGCGATGAAACTGAGCGGGTCGGTGATCTCGGTGTAGTAGCCGTAGTGGAGGCAGCCGTCGTCGCGGCGGGAGGCGTCCTGGACCTCCTCGAGTAGCGCGAGGAGGTCGTCTCTCCGCTCGGGACGGGGTCGGAAGCGTGCGATCACGATCACCACGGCGACGTCATCGCCGCGATCATCGCACTAGGACGAGCCGGCCTGAGCGCTCCCGGTCGTCGCCAGATCCTTGTTCTCCGGCACGAACTTGCTGGCCGTGAACATCGCGCCCTGCGGGTCGGCGATCACCGTCATGCGGACCCAGGGTGCGTCCATCGGCGGGAGGATCACCGTGCCGCCCAGCTCGGTTGCCTTCGTCGCGATCGCGTCTGCGTCGTCGACGGCGAAGGTCACGCCCCAGTGCGCGGGCGTGTCCGGCTGCTCGTCGGGGATCGGGATCAGGCTGGCGACCACGTCCATGAAGCCGTCCGGCGCGCCCGCCTCGGCCGCCTGCTTGCGGAGGTCGGGGTTGTCGCGCTCCAGGTACTCCGCGTAGCCCGGCAGGGTCCACATCTGGAAGCCGCCGTCGAGGACGAGTGTCTCCCAGCCGAACACCGAGCCGTAGAACGACTTCGCGCCCTCGGCGTCGCGCGTGTTGAGGTCGTTGAAGTTCAGGCTCCCGTGCTCGTTGACGATTCGCGCGCCCCTGTGCTCATTCGCCTGCCATACCGAGAAGACCGCGCCCTCAGGGTCGGCGAACACGGCCATCCGGCCGGCGTCCATGACGTCGAACGGCTCCATCACGACGCTTCCGCCGGCGTCGCGCACCCTGGACGCCGTCTCGTCCGCGCTGTCCACCCAGATGTAGGTGTTCCACATCGCGGCCGGCGGGGCGCCCTCGGGCTGCGATGAGACGGCGGCGACGTCGCCGCCCCGGATGCGGGCGCTGAAGTACTGGCCCTCCGATCCCGGCGGCATCACGTCCTCGAACTCCCAGCCGAAGAGGCCGCTGTAGAAGTCGACCGCCGCCTGCGGGTCGGGTTGGCTCGTGTCGATCCAGCAGGGGACTCCGGGGATGTATCCGTCGCGCTCGGGCACTGCCGCTCCCTTCAGGTCGTTGCGTTCGGGGTGGCACCCTACGGATCATTTAGGTCAGGATCTGTCCTCAATGTCGGCGACGATGACCTCGGCGTGACCACCACCTCGAGCCGGCTCTTGGAGCTCCTGTCGCTGCTGCAGGCGCGCCGCGACTGGCCGGGCGCGGAGCTCGCCGAGCGACTCGCCGTTTCCGGCCGGACGATCCGGCGGGACGTCGAGCGGCTCCGCGAGCTCGGCTATCCGGTCGAGTCGCTGACCGGCCCGGCCGGCGGCTACCGCCTTCGCGCCGGGGCCGCGATGCCGCCGCTGCTGCTCGACGACGAGGAGGCGATCGCGATCGCCGTCGGCCTCCTCACCGCCGCCCGCGCATCCGTGACGGGAATCGAGGAGACGGCGGTGCGCGCGCTCGTCAAGCTCGAGCAGGTCCTGCCCGCGCACCTGCGCCGGCGCGTGGCGGCGCTCGGCTCGGCGACGATCGCGGCGCCGACTGCCGGGCCCACGGTCGCTCCCCAGGCCCTGACCCTGATAGCCGCGGCCTGCCGCGACTCGGAGTGCCTTCGGTTTGCCTACCGAAGTCGCGAGGGGGTGGACTCGCGCCGCGACGTGGAGCCCCACGCACTCGTGAACCTCGGCCGCCGCTGGTACCTCGTGGCGTGGGATCGCCGCCGCGACGACTGGCGAACGTTCCGCCTCGACCGCCTCACGGCGCCTGCCCCGACGGGCGTGCGCTTCGCGCAGCGCAAGCTCCCGGCGAAGGACGCCGCGGCGTACGTCAGACAGCGCCTCACCGAGGCTCCGCACCGATTCGAGGCGCGCGTGACCGTCCACGCCGCGGCGGAGGAGCTCACGAGACGAATCCCGCCGCACTGGGGAACCGTCGAGCCGCTCGACGCGAACCGGTGCGTGTACCGAACGGGCGACGACGACCTCGACTGGCTCGCCCTGCGGGTCGCGATGCTCGGATTCGACTTCGAGGTGAACGAGCCGCCGGAGCTGTCCGGGCACCTGCGGACACTCGCTCGGCGGCTGAGGCGGGCCACCGTCCGCGACGACCAGGCTGGCCTCACGCGGTAGGGGGTCAGCGCCCGCGCCTGGCGGGGCGCTTGAGTGTTCCGTTCCGAGCCTGCTGGGCGCGGTTGCCGGCTGTGTCGGTGAAGGTCGCCGCCAGGCGCAGCTTGAGCGAGTTGCGCCGACGCATGGCGCGCCGCGCCCGCGCCGCGAGCTTTCCGCGCAGGGTCGTCCTGCGAGAGGGCGTCACAGAGCCCCTGGCTCTTGCGATGACAGTCCTCCGGCGCAGGCCCAGCGCCCTCGCCAGCTTCCGCGTCACGCGCACCTCGACCACCGCGGCGCACGCCTCGTCGCACGTCACCCTGACCGGAACCCGTCCGCTCTTGACGATCTTCGCGAGGTTCGTCGACGCGAGCCGGATCGTTCCCTTCGGCGCCGACTGGTCGAGCCGCGCCGCGATCACGCCCGACGGGTCCGAGTCGGACGAGGCGGACCGGCCGCCCCGTGTCGCCGTCACGCGTGATCGCAGCGTGGATCCGACGTCGTCACCGGTGGGCGTGTAGGCGGACCCCGTCGCCCCGTCGATCGGGACGCAGGCGCCGCCGCCGGCGTCGCAGCGGCGCCAGCCGTAGGCGAACACCGGCGCGCCGTTCCAGGTCCCGTTCGTGGTGGTCACCGGGGCGCCCGCCGTCGCGCCGCTCAGCTGCGGCCGGCCGGTCGCGAACGGCGCGTCGGATCCGATCATCAGCCCGTAGTCGGTGCACGCGTGAAAGAAGCCGTCGTCGGAGACCACGAGCTGTGCCGACGCGCCCGGTGCGAGCGTGGCCGAGAGCGCGCCGAAGCGAGCGTCGTCGGCGGCGTAGTTGCTGCTCAGGTTGGCGGGGACGAACGTGGGCGAGTAGAGGGCGAGGGTCGACAAACAGGACCCGCCCGAGGCCAGTGGAATATGGGCGAGCCAGACGCAGGCGGGCTCGTTGATCAAGCTCGTCACCGTGAACGTGTCGTAGAAATGAGACTCGCTGCCGCTGGGCGCCGGCGCCGACTTGGGCGCCGCGCAGCTGCTCCGGGGGGCTGCGACGTTCAGCGCCCCGGTCACCGCGAAGTCACCGGCGGCGAGGGACTGGCCCTCGTGCGTCGCGGCGGGGATGAAGACGGGGGTGGTCGTGGCGCGCCCGTCGACCGTGCTCGTCAGACCGTTCTCCGTCGCGCTCTCGTCCGCGCGAATCGTGTGGCCGATGTCGTCGTCGGTCGGCACGTAGCTCTGACCGGTGGCGCCGGGGATGTCGGTGCAGTTCGCGCCCCCGGCGTCGCAGCGCATCCATTGCTGGCTGACGGCCGGGTTGCCCGGCCAGACATCGAACGTGCTCGCGAGCGTCTGGCCGACGGCCGCGAGGCCCGAGATGAACGGCCGCGCATTCGCCCACGGGCGGTCCGAGCTCCAGGTGACGTCCACCTCGCCGCAGCTGGCAGCGGTGTTGACCTCGTCGACCACCGTCTCGAAGCGTGTACCCGCCGGGACGACGACCGAGTAAGAGCCCGGCGGGTAGTTGCCGAGATCCCCTATCCAGTTGGCGGTGATGCTCGCAGGGTTGTAAGCCGGCGAGTAGGTCTCGCTCATCAGCTCGCCGTTGGTGCCCATGCACGTCGGAGCGCTCACCGCCATGGTGACGCACACGGACTCGTTCAGGACGCTCGTGAAAGCCCGCGACTTGTAGGCGAAGGGGCCCGGCGACAGGATCGCGCCGCCCCCGATGGACATGCCGTCATTGCACTGAGCTCGCCAACCCGTCGCGCGGAAACGCGTTGGCGTGCCCGGGCAGATTCCCGGTGCCGGCGGTGCCGGCCAGGCCGAACCCCTCGGAGGCGAACTGCCCGGCCATCGCGATCGGTGCTGCTGCGGCCAGAACCACCGCCATTGCTGCAAGGAGTAGTCCGTACCGGGCCATAGCCGCGGGTCAACAGAAACACGGCGCGGGGCCGTTGTCAAAGAATCGGTCAGGCCGTAGACGACGACGGCGGCTCGCTGCTGCCCGCCGCTATGACCGCCGCCGACCCGGCTGCTCCGGCGCCCAGCGCCGCGAGCGCCCAGCCCGGTCCGCTGTCCGCCTCCGCCACCGAGATCGCCGCTGCCGCCAGGAGCGTCTCGAACTCGCCGGTGGCGGGCTGCACGCCGTCCTTCCAGACGACGGTTCGGAGCGCCGTGATCATGACCGCAGACAGTCCGGCCGCCGCGGCCGGCGTCGCGATGCCGGTCGCGAGCATCACGCCGCAGCCGGTTTCGGTCGCACCGGCGAGCACCGCGTTGCGGCGTCCCGGTCGCAGCCCGACGGACTCGAAGAACTGGCCGGTGCCGTCCAGGCCCTGCCCGCCGAACCATCCAAAGAGCTTCTGGGTGCCGTGGACCACGAAGGTCCCGCCGACGGTGATGCGAAGCAGAAGTCGTCCGATGGCCATGGGCTAGACGGTACCCGGACCGCCCGGCTGCGAACGCTTCTGGTGGCGCCTCTCCGTCTCGTGGCGGGTACGATCCGCGCGCGGTCGGGCAAGGGGAACCTGGATGGGAGGGGTAGTGCGCTACGTCGTTCGCATCGCGCTCGTTGCGCTGGTGCTCGTGGCAGTCGGAGGAAGCAGCGGCGCAGCCGCGGCCGCGACGCAGCGGCCCGCGCCGGTGATCAAGGTCCTCTCGAACCGTGCGGATCTGATCTCGGGTGGCGATGCGCTGGTGCGCGTGAGCGTGCCGCGTCGCGTGGCGGCGTCACGGATCCGCCTGTTCGCCGGGCGACGCAACGTGACGCGCGCGCTGAAGCGCGTCGGCCCGCGCCGGCTTCAGGGGCTGGTCAGGCGCCTTCGCCTCGGACGGACACGCCTGGTCGCGCGGATCCGTCGGGGCGGTGCGTCGCGACTGATCGTGACCAACCATCCGATCGGCGGCCCGGTGCTCGCCGGTCCGCAGATTCAGCCCTGGGCCTGCCAGCCGACCGCGAAGGACACGCACTGCAACGAGCCGCCGAAGTTCCAGCTCTTCTACCTGCCGAAGGGCTCGTCCCGGGAGGGCCAGGCGGTGCCCGGCACACAGTCGAACGGCGACGGCGGTGTCTTCCGGCCGTATGACCCCGAGAACCCGCCTCCGCGCGACTCGATCGACACCGCGACGACGACCGAGGGCGTGACGGTCCCGTTCATCGTCCGGCTCGAGACCGGCTACCTCGACCGCGACCAGTACGCGGTCGCGGCCCTGTTCGACCCGGCCAAGCCGTGGAGCGCGAACGCCCCGCAGCCGCAGTTCAACCACCGGCTCGTGGCGACGCACGGCTTCTCGTGCGACACGGAGTACAAGACCGGCGACGCGCCGAGCGTGATGGTCCCCAAGGTTCTCGCCGGGGGCTTCGTCGTGATGTCGCACGCGCTCGACCACGCCGGCCACAACTGCAACCTGCTCACCCAGGCCGAGTCGCTCGTGATGACGAAGGAGCACGTCATCGACCACTACGGCACGGTGCGCTGGACGATCGGCAGCGGCTGCTCGGGCGGCTCGCTCGTCCAGCAGCAGGTCGCGAACGCCTATCCCGGGATCTACCAGGGCATCACGCCGCAGTGCTCGTTCACCGACGCCTGGTCGTCCGCGATGCAGTACGAGGAGTACTTCTTCGGCCTCAAGTACCTGCAGAGCCCGACGCGGTGGGACCCCGGCGTCATCTATGACCCGGCCGCGGTGAGCGCGTTCTTCGACCACCCGAACATCGCGAACCCGATCACCTTCACGACCGTGATCCCCAACTCGGGCGAGCCGACCCGGTCGTGTCCCGGTGTCCCGGACGACAAGGTCTACAACGAGAACACGAATCCGAACGGCGTCCGCTGCACCCTCCAGGACTACATGGTCAACGCCTTCGGCCGCGACGCCCGCGGCTGGGCGCGGAGGGGATTCGACAACGTCGGCGTGCAGTACGGCCTGAACGGCCTCCGGCAGGGCGTGATCTCGCCGGCCCAGTTCGTCGACTTCAACACGCACGTCGGCGGGGCGGACCTCGACCTCAACCTCACCGCGCCGCGCACCGAGGCGGACCCGATCGCACTCGAGCGGCTGTACCGCACGGGCGCCATCAACTCCGCCAACAACCTCGACAAGGTCGCGATCATCGACCTCCGCGGACCGGACCCCGGCGCCTTCCACGACGTCTACCGGACCTACGCCATGCGCGCGCGACTGATGCGCAACTTCGGCACGGCGGCGAATCAGATCCTCTGGCGCGGGCAGACGCCGCTCGTCGGCGATGCGTCGTTCGCTCAGGACGCCGTGTTCGCCGTCGACCGCTGGCTCGCGCGCGTGCACGCCGACCACCGGAAGGTCCCGCTCGCGCGGAAGATCGTGGAGGACAAGCCGGAGACGGTCTCCGAGCGCTGCACCGACGGCAGCGGCAAGGAGCTCCCGTCCGAGGCGTGCGACCAGACCGTCGCCTCCTACGGGACGCCGCGCATCGGCGCCGGCGAGCCGACTACCGACGACGTCATGAAGTGCCGGCTCAAGCCGCTGCGCCGCGACGACTACCCCGGTCAGCTTCACCGACGCCCAGTGGACCCGTCTCCAGGAGGCCTTCCCGGGCGGTGTCTGCGACTACAGCAAGCCGGGCGTCGCGCAGGACGGCGCGGTCTCGTGGCTCACCTACCAGGACAGGAAGGGCCGCGCGATCTACGGCGGCCGCCCACTCGGCCGCGCACCGCGCTCAAAGCCCATCGCGGGGCGCAGCTAACTGCAACGCCGTTGCAGTTGACCGCCCATAACGCGGCAAAGTGCACCCGCGCGGCCGAGGTCAGTTTGCGGCGAGTACGCGGAAGCGTCGGATCGCTCGCCGGGAGCGGTTGTGCGCTCCGTCCTCGGCGCGCACGACCAGGCGGTGAGCGCCGGCGCGCAGGCCCCTGGCGCTGAGGGTCACTGACGCCGGGCCGGGGCCGCGCCTGCGGGTGATGCTGTTCATGTCGACCCAGCGGCGGTGCACGCGCCGCTCGATGCGCACGCTCACCTGCGAGCGCTCGCTCAGGGTGAAGCGCACGCGGATCCGGCCGCGCGGGCCTGCGCGCACGCGCTTGCGCGACAGCGACACGCGCGAGAGCGCCGGCGGGTCGCCGTCGCGGCCGGGGATGAGCTCGGGGAGGCCGGCCTCGCCCGTCTCCACGTCGAGCAGCACCTGGTTGTCGCGGTTCCCGGTGAAGCTCTGGTTCGCCACGATCACGCGGGTGCCGAGGAAGCGCGCGCTCGAGGGCGTGTCGAACGGCACGGGCGAGCCGTTGCCGCCCGGAGCGCTCGAGCTCGCGGCCGTCGGGCGCCACCACGGCGATCTGGTTCGCCCCGCCCGCCAGCGGCACGTAGAGGTTGCCCGACCGCGCGACCCCGAAGCCGTCCGGGAGGTCCGCGGGCCCGCTCTCCCACAGCTGCCGGAGCTCGCCGGGCGAGCCGTCCGGCCGGATCTCGACCGCGTAGATCTTGCCCGTCGCCGGGTTGAGCGCGCCGAGGCCGGCCGAGCTGCCCTGCCCGATCAGGAGCGTGCGCCGGTCGGCCGCAAGGGCCACTCCGGTGGTGCCGAACTCGCCGCCGTCGAGGCGGCGGTCGGACAGCCAGACCACGGCCTCGCCGCCGCCCGGCGGCACGCGCCAGACCACTCCCTGCAGGAAGTCGGTCACGTAGAGGCTGCCGTCCGGCCCCCACGCGCCGTAGTTCGCCATCGGGTCTCGATCCTCGAGTGTCGGCGAGCAGTCCGTGCGCGCCTGGAGCGGGGGACAGGGCGCCAGGTTGGCGAAGCTGGCGTACTGGCTGAAGGTCCCGCGCGAGCGGTCGAGCAGGAGCGCGCGCGCCGGCGTGCGGTCCAGCAGCACGAGGCGGCCGCGAGAGTCGCTCGTGGCCACCTGAACGCCGTGGTCCTTCGACAGGTCCTGGCCTGGGACCGTCCAAGAGCGGACCAGCGTGCCGTCGCCGTCGTACTCGAAGACGCGCGAGCGTGCGCTGCTGCCGGACGGGTTCACGTAGGTGCCGGCGTACACGCGCCCGTTCGGGTGCACGTACGCCATCGCCGGGAAGCCGGGCGCCGGGATCCGGGCGAAGACGCGGGTGTCGAACCTGGCCCGCTGCGCGCTCGCCGCCGGCGCGACAGCGAGCACGGACGCGAGCAGCGCCAGCGCTATGAGCGGCGACCGCCTCACAGCTCGTCGATCACCTCTTGCGCGGCGCGCTTGCCGGACCGCACCGCCCCGTCCATGTAGCCGTTCCAGTAGTTCGAGGTCTCCGTGCCGGCCCAGTGGATCGGGCCGACGGGCGCGCGCAGCGCGGGCCCGTGGTTCAGCAGCACTCCCGGGCCCGCAATCCCGACCGGTCCGCCGCGCGACCACCTCGCGCCCGGCCAGTCGGTCTCGAAGTACCTGCGCGGGCGGAGCGCCTGCTCGCCGAAGTAGTCGGCGAAGTTCTTCAGGACGGCGGCGCGCCGGTCCGCCTTCGACTGCCCGCGGAAGCGGCGGCCCTCGTCGCCGCCCACGAATCCGAACAGGACACCCGGGGAGCCGTCCGGCGGCGAGTCGTCGAAGGTCGCGTTCACCGGCCCGTTCAGCGACACGGCCGTGCCGTTGAGGCCCGCCTCGCGCCAGAACGGCCGGTCGTACACGGCGGTGACCTTGAGCAGGGTGCCCTGCGGCATCGCCTCGGTGAGACCGCGGCGGGAGTCCGGGAGACCCGGGCTGTAGCGGATCCGCCCCGCGAGCACCGGCGGCACCGCGACGATCACGCGCCTCGCCGTCACGACATGACGCTTCGATACCACGCGCACCCCGCCCCGGCGGATCTCGATCGTGCCGACCGGCGTGCCCAGCTTCACCCGTGAGCCGAGCTTGCGCGCGAGCCGGCGCGCGATCCGTGCCGAGCCGCCCTCGAAGCGGAACATCTGCGCCCCGTCGCGCGTGTTGAAGTTGCGCTCGAAGGTCCCGACGTTCTGCTCGTCGCCCGACGCCGCGATGTAGAACAGCGTGAAGAGGAGCGACAGCTCGCGCGGCTCGGCGCCGAAGATCGGCCGCGTGGCCGCGGGCACGAGCGCGCGGAAGCGCGGGCTCGCGCTGTTCGCGTCGATCCACTGCTGGAGCGTCTGGCCGTCCCAGTCGCCGGCGGACGCCGCCTCCCAGGGCGCGTCGACCGGCACCTCCTTCGACATCTCGTCGAGCCGGGCCACCACCGTCGCGAGGTCGGGGATGATGGTCGGATCGGGCGGCGCCGTGCCGGTCGGCCCGGAGTCGCTGTAGGTCGTGCGCTCGCCGTCGACGAAGTAGACGTTCTCGCCCTCGTTGAAGGTCGGGAAGGTGCCGATGCCGAGCTCGGTGGCGAGTCCCAGGATGTGGTTCTGGGTCGGCCCGGCGAAGGTGCCGCCGGCTTCCGATTCCTTGCCGCCCCCGATCGGCCTGTTCAGCACGCGCCCGCCCACGCGGTTGCGGGCCTCCAGCAGCACCACCGAGCGGTCGTCCCTCGCGAGCTCGCGCGCCGCGGTCAGGCCGGCGAGCCCGGCGCCGATCACGACCACGTCCGCGTGCCGCGAGACGCGTCTGCGCCGGCGCCGCGCCGCCTCGGCCGCCGGGGCGCCGGCGGCGAGCGCTCCGGCGCCCGCGACGACGCCCGCCTCGAGCAGCTCACGCCGGCTGATATCGCGGTGTTCCATGGGACCGCGAACTCTTCCACGGAGATACCTGCGAGCGCGCCGGTTGTATCCGCATACGATGCCGCGGTGGTCCTCGAGCGGGAACGGGAACGGGTGGCGGCCGTCAGCCGGCGGCTGGCCGGCGAGGGGCTGGTGCTCGGCACCTCTGGCAACGTGAGCGCCCGGAGCGGCAACGAGGTCGCGATCACGCCCACCGGTGCCGTGCTCGCGGAGCTCGAGCCCGAGCAGGTGAGCGTGGTCGACCTGGATGGAGCGCACGTCGACGGCGAGCTCGCCCCGACGTCCGAGCTCGACCTCCACCTCGGCATCTACCGGCGCTACGACGCCGGCGCGGTCGTGCACACGCATGCGCCGATGGCCACCGCGCTCTCGTGCGTCGTCGACGAGGTGCCGTGCGTGCACTACGGGATGCTGCAGTTCGGAGGAACGGTGCCGGTGGCCCCGTACGCGACCTTCGGCACCCCCGAGCTCGCCCGCTCGGTGTGCGACGCGCTCGAGGGACGCCGCGCGGCGCTGATGGCGAACCACGGCGCCATCGTCCACGGAAACGACGCGGACGAGGCGCTCGAGCTCGCCCTGCTGCTCGAGTGGGCCTGCACCGTCTACTGGCGAGCGGCGGCGCTCGGCGAGCCGCGAGCGCTCGGCCCCGAGGAGCGCGAGGCGGTGGTGGCCGCGGCGCTGTCGCGCGGCTACGGCACGACGCGCAGGGTGGAGGGCGAGTCGTGACGGGTGAGATGAGGGCGCTCTGCGTCGGCGTCCACGTGCTGGACGTGCTCGTCCGGCCCGTCGAGACGATCCCCGAGGGGCAGGGCGGCGAGCTGGTGGAGGAGATCCGCATCACCGCCGCGGGGTCCGCCGGCGGAACCGCGCTCGTGCTCGCGAAGCTCGGCGCATCGGTCAAGAGCGCGGGCGCGATCGGGCGCGATGCGGCCGGGGACATGCTGCTTGCCCTGCTGGAGCGCGACGGCGTGGACACCGGGCTGCTCGTGCGCCGCGACGACGTGCAGACATCCGCCAGCGTCCTGCCGATCCGGCCGAGCGGCGAGCGGCCGGCGTTTCATGTCGTCGGGGCCAACGGCAGCTTCGGCCCGGACGACGTTCCCACGGCGGAGATCGACGCGGCCACCCATCTGCACCTGGGCGGCCCCGAGTTCATGGGCGGTGAGGCCGCCGCGCCGCTGCTCGCGCGCGCGCGCGAGAACGGAGTGGTCACGTCGGCCGACGTGCTCGCTCCGGGCGAGCCCGGCCTGCTCGACTGGATCGCGCCCGCGCTCGCGGAGCTCGACTACTTCCTGCCGAACCGCGAGCAGGTGCTGGCGCTCACCGGCACGGACGAGCTCGAGGCCGGCGGCCGCGCCCTCCTCGAGCGCGGAGTCGGCTGCGTGGCGGCGACCTGCGGCGCCGAGGGCGTCATGGTGCTCGACGAGCAGGGCGCGGAGATGATCCCCGCCTTCGACGTCGACGCCGTCGACACCACCGGCTGCGGCGACGCCTTCTCAGCCGGCTTCCTGCGCGGCCTCAGCCTGGGCCGCGATCGCCGCGCCGCGGCCGTGCTCGGCTGCGCGGCGGCGGCGCAGGTCGCACAGGGCCTGGGCACCGATTACGGCGACTTCGACCTCGCCGCCGTCGAGCAGCTGGCCGCCTGACGCTCAGTCGCCGGAACCGTCGCCGGGATTAGGGCTCCGGGCCAATAATTTCGGGACTGCCTGTGTCGCCAGGGGGCGCCGCGTAGGCCGGTGGGGCAAGGTTCGGGGCCGGCGGCGCGCTCGAGTCTGGAGCCGGCGCGTTCAGGTCCGGCGCCGGGGTGCCTGAGTCCGGAGCGTTCAAGTTTCCCGTTCCTGCACTTGGAGGTAGCGAGTTCGGGTTCACATGCTGGTTGCCGCTGCCATTCCCGGAGGAGCCGCGCGGCGCGTCGGGGTCTTTGGGGAGCTTGATCACCTTCCGCGCTGGCGGGATCTCGATCTTGCACTCGGGGCCTCCCAGTCTGTGGAGGCCCTCCATGGTCCTCGCGTTGCTCCGCTCTTGAACGGTTCGCTGGCGCTGGTCGAACTGCCGGACCACCCGATCGAGGTCGCGGTAGCTCCGGACTCGCGTGAGCCGGTCACGGTAGGCCTGTGCCCTCCGCACGTTCTGCTTCCAGCTGGCGACCGCCCGGCGCTGGCTGGTCCCGAGCCTCGCCCGTGGAGCATCGAGGCCTGCGAGCCGCGAGCTCAGGTTGTTGGCGACCGTGATGGAGTAAACGGTCTCGTCGACGATGGCGGCGTGTAGAGCTTGGAGGCTCGTCGCTTCGTGCACGCGCTTCCGATACGCGCTGGCCCTCTGCGGGGCTGCCTGATTCACCTCATTGAGCTCGTCGCAGATCTGGCCGACCTCGGATTGATAGGCGACGAGCGGACGCTGGGTGGCGACAGGCGACCCGCTGTCACCGTCCATCAGCGCGACGGCGACGACCGCGAGGGCGAGAATGACCGACAGGAGCACTGTCACAGAGCCGACCCGTCTGTACTCCCGCCCGTAGGTTCGGATACGGCGGCTGAGCGGGACGGCGGAAGTCCGCGTCGCGGCTTTGGTGGGTGAGGCGTCGCCGCTGGCGACGCTGCGCTCCGGGCCGGTGTACGTCTCTCCTCGAGCGGCCGCCAGCATTGCGCGGCCGAGATCGCCGGCCGAGGGGAACCTCTCCTCCGGATCCTTCGCCATCGCGCGGGCGACGACCTGGTCGAGCGCCTCCGGCACGTCCGGTACGCGCTCGGTGAGCGAGGGCGGTGGATCGTTCAGGTGGGCCCAGATCTTGGCGACGTCGTTGTCCCGCGGGAACGGGATCTCGCCGGTGAGCGCGTTGTATGCGACGCAGCCGAGCCCGTAGATGTCGGTCCTCGCGTCGACGGCCTTGCCCTCGATCTGCTCGGGAGCGACGTAGTCCACCGTCCCGACCCAGCCACCCTGGTCGGTCAGCTGGACCGTCGATCCAAGGTTCTTCGTCAAGCCGAAGTCAGTGAGGAATGCGTGCGGCTCGCCGGGACGCGTCTCCACCAGGATGTTTGCCGGCTTGACGTCGCGATGGATCAGCCCACGGGCATGCGCGGCATCCAGCGCCCCGCCGACCTGATCAACGATCACAGCCGCGAGGTCGGGGGCAAGCGGGCCGCTCCGGCACATCTGGCGCAGATCCGTTCCGGGCACGAACTGCATGACGATGTAGAGCAGTCCGTCCGTCTCGCCGGCGTCGTAGATGGGGATGGCATGCGGATGGTCGATGGAGGCGGCCACCCTCCACTCGCGCCGGAAGCGGCTCCGGAAGCGTTCGTCCGCCGCGAGCTCCGGAGCGATCAGCTTGAGCGCTCGCTCCCGCTCGAGAGCCACATGCGTGACGCGATACACGACGCCCATTCCGCCCCGGGCCACAAGCTCTTCGACCCGGTGTCCAGCGACGACCGAGCCGGCCGAGAGACTCATGAAGTGCGCGTCGGAAGGCGTGCTCCAACCATCCTCCAGCGCTCAACGCAAGTCAATCCTCACTTCGGAGGACCCCGGCGAGGGCCGCTAGGTCGCCACCAGGAGCTTGTCCGCGTACTCCTCCGGCAGCCCGGCGGCCGCCACCTCCCGTGCCACCGCCTCGGCGTCGTAGGCGACGCGCTCGATGCGTGACCTCCGGGTGCCCGGCGCCCGGCCGCAGCAGCGCGAACGCTGCGCGCGGGTCGCCGTCCTTCGGCTTGCCGACCGAGCCGCAGTTCACGAACAGCACGCCCCCGTGCTCGCGCATCCACGGCTTGTGCGTGTGCCCGAAGACGAGCGTGTCCGCCTCCTCCGCGGCGGCCAGGCGCTCGTAGAGGGAGGCCGGCTTCTCCTCGAACAGGTACTCGTTCACCTTGCGCGGCGACCCGTGCACGAGGTGGACGTGGCTGTCGCCGACCTCGAAGCGCAGGTCGAAGGGCAGCTCGCGCATGAACTCCTTTGCGCGCTCGATCCGTGTGCTCGAGCGTCCAGTCGACCGAGCGCTGGCCGAGGTCACGCTCGTGCTGGGTCGGGTAGGCGCAGCCGCAGTCCTCGAGGTCGCGCCCGATCGCGTAGTCGTAGTTGCCGTAGATCGTCGGGATGCCGCGCTCCTCGATGAGGGCGCAGACCTCGTTCGGATGCGGGCCGTATCCGACCAGGTCGCCGCCGCAGTACACGCGCTCGATCTCGAGCTCCTCGATCCGCTCGAGCGCGGCCTCGAGCGCCGGCAGGTTGGCGTGGATGTCCGTGATCACCGCGACCGCGTCAGACACCTGCCGGAACCTCCTCCGGGATCGGCTGCGCCTCGCCGCGCACGAGCTGGTACGCCAAGGCGCCAAGTGCAGCTCCCGCGAGCGGACCGAGCACGTAGATCCAGAAGTCGCTCCATTCCCCGGCGGCGAGCGCGGGACCGAACGAGCGCGCCGGGTTCATCGACGCACCCGTCACCGGCCCGCCGAAGAGGGCGTCGAGGCCGACGGTCCCTCCGATCGCGATGGCCGCGGCCGCGCCGACGGCGCGGGTGTCGGTGGCGACGGCCATGATCACGAACATCAGGAACGCCGTGAGCACGAGCTCATAGACGAAGGCGCTGCCTGCGCCGACGCTCGGGACCGTCGCCCCGAGAGCGCCCGGTTGGTCCGGCCAGACGGCCAGCAGAACGAGCGCGCCGGCGGTCGCGCCGATCAACTGGGCGGCGACGTACGCGACCGCGTCGCGAGCGGGAAAGTGGCGGCTGAGCGTGAACGCGATTGTCACCGCCGGGTTGATGTGGGCGCCCGAGAGGTGACCGGTCGCGTAGACCATCACCATGATGATCAGCCCGAAGACGAGGCTGACGCCGACCGCACCCAGGGCTCCGTTGTACTGCGCATCGGCAACGATCGCGCCGCAGCCGGCGAACACAAGCGCGAACGCGGCGAGCGCCTCGGACGCCGAGCGGCGCGCCAGTGCGGGTCGAGTGGACTGCAGCTTGCCGTTCGACTGCGCCGCCGGCCGATCGGTGGCTGTCGGGGTTGTCATGGGGGCCTTATGACGCGCGCCTAGGCGGTGAGCAGTGGCTCGCAGGTCTCGGCGGCCAGGCACGCGCGCGTGCGGCGATGGGCGAGGGTCATCACGAACGAGCGCACCGGGACCTCGTCGTACTCGGACAGGATGGCGTCCGCGCAGGTCCTGATCTCGCCGTCCGAGCGCACGCCGCCGAACTCGTTGACGAGGTCCGGAAGTAGCCGCTGGAGCCGAATCTGGTGACTGGTTCGGTCGGCCCGGATGGCGTCCAGGCGGCTCGCGATCAGGTCCTTGACGCGCGCCTCGACCGCATCGCGGATCACCCTCACCTCCTCGAGCGGTTTCCCGCCGGGATCCGGGATGTCCCAGTCCTCGACCGTGGAGGGGACGTAGGGGCACTGAGCGCCGCAGGCGAGGGTGATCGCCCAGTCGGCGTGCAGCTGCATCTCCAGGGTGAGCTTCTTGGGGCGACGGCGGGAGAGGTCGATCCCGACCTCCTGCATGGCCTCGACGACCTCGGGCCAGACCTCGTCGGCCGGCTCCTGTCCGGCTGATTCGGCTCGAATGTCGGCGGGCGCGTGGCGCTCGAAGAACGCCTGTGCCATCTGCGAGCGCCCGGCGTTGTGCGTGCAAACGAAGACGACGTACTTCAACGTCGGATCCTCCTACTCTCGCCCGTCGGTGCGCTCGGGCTCGAAGCGGTAGCCGTGGCCGAAGTGCGTGTGGATGTAGAGCCAGCTCGGCGACGCCTCTGCCAGACGGGTTCGGAGACGCCGGATGTGGACGTCGACGGCGCGGTCGCGGGGGTGGGGCATGGCGCGACCCCAGACATGCTCGTAGATGCGTTCGCGGCTGACGACGTGACCCGCGCAGAGCGCAAGCACGTGCAGGACGTCGAACTCGCGCGCCGATAGGTGCAGGCGCTTGGCTTGGACGAACACCTGCCGCTCAGAGGGCGCGAGCTCGACATGGCCGACCAGGACGCGTGATCGGTCGATACCGAAAGCGCTGAGGTCGTGGTCCGTCTCGGACAGGGCTCTCACCGCGTAGACCACTGGTCCACACTGAAGCTCATTACATCGACAATTGCAAATAGAGCTACGTCAATGAGGTTGGCGGCTAGGTGAGCCAGCCAGACAGCTCGTCAAGGGCGCCCGGCACGACGTAGTAGTACGCCCAGAGGCCCTGGCGCTCCGAGTCCACGACGCCGGCGTCGCGCAGCACCTTGAGGTGGTGCGAGATCGTCGGTTGCGAGAGATCGAAGAGCGGTACGAGCTCGCAGACGCAGACCTTCCCGGCGTGCTTTCGCAGCACATCCACGAGTTGCAGCCGCACCGGGTCGGCGATCGCCTTTGCGAGAACCGCCATGCGTTCGGCCTGCTGGCGCTCCACGTCCGGATATACGACCGGCTCGCAGCAGCGCTCGCCCGCGGCTCGCTTCTGTTTCGGCTCGAGTTGCATTGGAAGCGCCACGGGAGGCAGTCTAGCGGCTAGCTAGACGTCTATCTATCTAACCGGTACAGTAGGCGCGCGACCTGTATCGACATTCATCTATCAAGTGTGAGGAGGCCAGATGTCGAGCCCGAGTGACACCGAGATTCGCGAGCGCGTGCGGGAGCGCTACGCCGCCGCTGCGACCGCGGTGAAGGACGCGACCTCAACCGGCTGTTGCGGTAGCGAGGCGGGCTGCGTGTCGGACGCGGCCTTCACCGACCCCGACATGTCGAACTTCGACAAGCACGGCAACGAGGTCTTCGGCCACACGCTCTACACCGACGAAGGTGAGGCCGCGCCGAAGGCCGCGGTCGAGGCCTCGCTCGGGTGTGGTGTTCCAACCGCGGTCGCCGACCTCCAAGAGGGCGAGACGGTGCTCGACCTGGGCTCGGGCGCCGGCGCCGACGTTCTGATCTCCGCCAGACGCGTCGGCGCGACCGGCAAGGCGATCGGGCTCGATATGACCGACGAGATGCTCGAGCTCGCGCGCGCGAACGCCGCCGAGGCCGGCGTGCAGAACGTCGAATTCGTGAAGGGCTACATCGAGGAGATCCCGCTCGCGGACGGCTCGGTCGACGTCGTGATCTCGAACTGCGTGATCAACCTCGCCGCCGACAAGCGCAAGGTGCTCGCCGAGACAGCACGCGTCCTGCGCCCTGGCGGCCGCTTCGCGGTGTCCGACGTGATCGCCGACCCCGACATGGACGAGGCGACCCGCGCCGACATGCAGGAGTGGACCGGCTGCGTCGCCGGCGCGCTCACGCGCGCCGAGTTCGAGGACGCCCTCGCCGGAGCGGGGCTCACCGATATCGAGATCAACGAGACGCACCGCGTGCACGAACACGCGACGTCGGCGATCGTACGGGCGCGCAAGCCAAGAGTCTGAGCTGACGATGACCGCGGCGCGCACGGCCGCTGCATACCCGCTCCTGCTCGCACTGGGCGCGCTCGACGCGACCGGGTACAGCGTGATCGTCCCGGTCGCGCCCGCGATCGCCGACGCGACCGGCGCAGGACCGGCGACGATCGGACTGCTGGTTGCGTCGTTCCCGGCGGGCATGGTCGCGGGCTTCGCGCTGGCCGGCTGGGCTGTGCGCCGCCTCGGTCCCAGGTGGCTGCTGATCGCGTCTCTCGGCCTTGTCGCCGTAGGGGCGGTTGGGTTCGTCGCGGGCGACTCGCTCGGTGTCTACTTCGCCGCGCGGACCCTCATGGGGCTCGGCTCAGGAGGCATCTGGATCGGAGTCACGTTCGACACGCTCGAACGCTGGCCAGGGCAGGAGTACGTCTGCATGAGCCGCGTGTTCGCGGCCTACTCCGCGGGCGGCCTGATCGGCCCGGCGCTCGGCGCGTTCGGGGGTATCCACGGGCCTTTCCTCGCCTACCTCGTGATGCTGCTCCTTGCAATGCCGCTTGTCCTGTTCGTGAGGCCCGCGGTGCAGCGCGAGTTCACAGGCGACCGGGGGGTGCTTCGCACGCGTGCGTTCTGGATCGCTTCCGGGGCCATCCTGTTCGCGTCGCTGGCGCTGGGCGTGCTCGAGGGCGTACTGCCGCTGCACCTCGCCGAGCGCGTCACCCAGGCGCAGATCGGCGCGCTCTACGTCGGGGCCTCGCTTGTCGTTGCGATCGGCGCGACAGCCTCGGGCGGCCGGCCGCCGCGCCCGCTGGTGATCGCCGCGGCCGTGCTCAGCGTCGCCGGCATCGCGCTCGCGGGCATCGCCACCGACGTGCCGCTCTGGGTGGTGGCGCTGCTACTCGCGGCACTCGGGATCGGGTTGGGGAACACCGGCTCGCTCGGCTTGCTCGTCGAGGCGGTGCCCGTCGAACGGATCGTGACCGCGATGGTCGTCTGGTCGCAGATCGGGATCATCGGCTACCTGCTCGGCCCACTGACCGGGGGGATCGTGGCGGAGGGCGCTGGCTACGGATACGTTTGGCTCGTCCCGGCTGCTGCGGCGGCACTGCTCGTGCTCGTGCTGACTCGTGCGCAGGGCACGCGCGCATGACCGAAATCCAGCTGAACGATCCGCAGACGCTCTATCGCCGCTGGGAGGACGGGCAGTGGAGCCCATTCGACGTCGACCTGGGCGTCGACAGGGAGCAGTGGCCCGGGATCGATCCGGACGTCCGGGAGATCATCCAGTTCGCGCTGGCCTCGCTGATGGTCGCCGAGGAGCGCATCACCACGAAGTTCACCGGCCTCGTGGCGGCGCACGGCTCCGAGGAGGAGGCCACGTTCCTCTCGACGCAGCAGGTCGACGAGGCGCGCCACATGCAGTTCTACGCGCGCTTTCGCGACGAGGTGATCGCGGAGCCGCGGCTGATCGCCGCGCACGTGAAGGAGGCGCGCGAATCCGTGTCGGACGCGTTCCGCCACATCTTCGACGAGGCGCTCGTCCACGCGCACGAGCAGCTCGTGGCGAACCCGGAGGATCTCGCCGCGAAGGTGCGCTTCGTGACGCTCTACCACCTGGTGCTCGAGAGCACCCTCGGCCTGACCTCCTTCAAGTTCATCACCGACTACCTGACCGCCGAGGAGCTGCTGCCGGGCTTCGTGGAGGGCTATTCGAAGATCCACCACGACGAGACGCGGCACATCGGCTACGGGGTCTGGTTCCTGCGCGAGACCGTCCGCGAGCGGCCCGAGCTCGGCGACGCGGTGCGCGAAACGCTGCGAGACCTGCTGCCCTCTGTCGCGGAGTCGCTGAAGCCCCCGGGCGACGGCGACGGCTCGAGCGAGCTGCTCGGCGTCACCCAGGAGGAGATTCGTGAGTTCGCTCTGAACGGGCTGACCCGGCGCCTCCAGCTGATCGGGGTTCCGCTCGAGACGGTGTTCGAGTGACGGCAGCCGCCTCGGCCGACGTGATCACCGGGACGATCTCGAACTCGGCGAGGTCGGCCCACCGTGCGGTCCACTCGTCGAAGAGGCGCGGGTCATCCGTCTCCATCAGCTGAAAGCAGCGCTCGCGGTGCTCGTCCACCCAGCTGTCGACGTAGCTCAGCCCGTCCGGCAGCTGGCGCCCGAGCTCCGCCGCGCGCTCGTAGACCGGGTCCGCTCCGCGGGTGAAGCGCTCGATGACCATGTAGAGCACGAGAGACAGGCTACGTAGCCTTGTTGGCCGTGGACAGGAAGGCGCTCGTAACGCGGTTCGTCGAGGAGGCGGTCAACGGCGGCCGCGACGACCTGATCGACGAGCTGTTCACTCCGGAGATGGCGGCCTCGGCGCGCGACTGGTTCGGCGCCTTCCGCGGCTCGTTCCCCGACGTGCACATGGACATAGTCGAGCTGGTGGCCGACGGCGACACCGTGGCGGGCCGCTTCGAGTGCTCCGCCACGCACCTCGGGGAGTGGCGCGGCCACCCGCCCACCGGCAGGCGCTTCGAGAGCGTCGACGAGGTCTACTTCTTCACCTTCAGCGGCGACCGGATCGCGTCGGCCTGGGGACTCGAGGACACGCTCGACCGCTTCCAGCAGCTGGGCCTCGACCCGCCGCCGGGCGGCTGACGGGCGGCCGCTAGCCGCGGCCGATTCGCCGCAGGTAGCGCACCAGGCCCTTCAGGAACACGTTCTTCGCCGGCGCGGCCGAGTTCGGGTCGTTGTGGGCGTAGGTCGCGTGGCGGTCTACCAGCGTCAGGTTGCGCTTCGGGATGCCGGACTGCCGGGCGAGGGCCCTCGCGGCGTCGAGCACCCGCTCGCCGCCGAGCGCCGCCCCGAAGGCGTAGATGCGCAGGCCCCTCGGCAGGTCGTCGCCGTGGGTCGCGTGCACGTCGAGCACCCTCTGTGCCGGGTTCCTGTTGCCGGCGGCGACCGCGCCCGCGTCGAGCGTGAGCCGCTGCGGGTGATACCAGGCGGTTCCGTCGAGGCCCCTGAGGCCGGCCCCGGCGAATATGCGCGCGTAGCGGTCGAGAGGGGTGAGCTCGTCCGCGTCGTTCCAGCCACGCGGGTCGCCGCTGTCCGCCAGCCGGCCGAGATGGGCCTGCGCGGCAACGAGCCCCGGCGGCGAGGTCGCGGTGTCGAGGGCGTAGCCGTACTCCCCGCGATTCGTGACCCGAATCGGCGGCTTCAGATTCGAGGGCAGGAGCGGCCAGGCCTGGCCGATCGAAGGCGAGTCCGGGTCGATCAGGACGCCGAGCGCTCCGGTCGAGTTGAAGAGGCCGGTGAACGGGGCCATGATGCCGCCGAACGTGAGCCAGGGCGAGCCGGACGCGAGGTCTGTCAGCCGCTGGCGGGCGTCGGCCTCCGAGATCGGCGTGGGGCCGCTGCCGCCGTCGATGTAGACGAGGCCCGACAGCCCGCGCGCGCCCGGCCGCCCACCGAAGTTCCAGGTCGCGTAGGCGGTCGTGATCGTCCCGCCGAGCGAGTGCCCGCCCACGACCACGTGGCGCCCGGTCCGCTGCGCCGCCGTGACCACGCGCCGGAGGTCCTCGACCTCCACTCGCATGCCCCACCGGCGGGCGTACGCGACGTCGTCGTCCGGGATGAACTGGAAGTGGGTCGCGATGCTCGAATCCGTGATCCAGCCGAGGTAGTAGTCGAACATCTGCTGCCCGGTGGCGAGTCCGCGCTTCGCCCGGTTCAGCATCGAGTGGTCCTCGAGCAGGTTCTCCCTGCGCTCGACCGCCCACACCTGCCAGCCGCGCGCCCTGCGCACGATGTCCTCGGCGAGCGGGGCGAAGTAGGCGGCGCTCGCCGAGGTGCCGGGGTTCAGGACGAGGATGTTCGGAGCGTCCCTCGGCCCGACCTTCAGAACGCCGACCTTGTTGAACTTGGCGGGCGTGCCGGCGGAGGGGAATCCGGGCAGGCGCTCGAGCTTCACCGCGGCGGTGGCCGATGTCGGCCCGGCCAGCACGGCGACGGCAAGAGCGAGAAGAGGGGCCAGCTTCCGCACGGCGGCGCAAGGTATCAGCGCTCGACGGTCTGGGTAGGGCAGATGCCTACCCGAACCAGGAGGTGCGCGATGGCGCAGACGAAGGCGGATCGCTCGGCGGCGGCCAAGAAGGCAGCCGCCACAAGGAAGCGCAACGAGCAGCGGGCCAGCTCCTCGACCGCCGGCAAGAAGTCCGCGGGAACGAGGCAGGGCAGGGACGCGCAGAAAGCGCTCGGCACGGCGAAGCGGGCCGTCGGAGCCGCCGCCGGAAGCCTGAAGTCGGCGGGCGAGTCGACCGGCCGTGCCGCGAAGCAGGCGGGCAAGGCGGCCGCCAGCCGCGCGGGCGCGGCGCGCGGCGGCAAGGCGAAGAAGAAGTAGACGCCCGCTCGCCGAGCCCGCCGGCGCATGCCGGCGGGCCGGAGCGGCAGCGGGTCCCACCGGGCGGGGAAGCCGCCCTACCACGCGGGTGTAACGTGGGACGCGTCCATGACCGGCAGGCGCATCACCCTTCCGGCCCAGCTGGCCGCCGCGGTCATCGTGGTCGTCCTCGTGCTGGCAGGCATCTGGGTGACCGGCGGCCTCGTCACGAACGACTTCGGCGTCGCCATGGTGCTCACCGCGGTGTGGATCGCGGTGGCGGGGGCCGCGTGCCTGGCCGTGGCCTGGCGCCGCCCGGGCCTGCGTGTTCCCGTCCTCGGCTCCTACCTGCTCACCGCCGTTGTGGCGGGTGCGTATCTCGGGCGCTCCTCGCTCGTGGACGACGAGGTGAACGAGCGGGTCGTGCGGGCGAGCGGCTCCCAGAACGAGCTCGTCGCACGCGGGCGCTTTGAGCCCGTCGCCCACTCGGTCACCGGGACCGCGACGGCGATCCGCACCGAGGCGGGCCGGCACGTGCTCACGCTGACCGGCTTCGAGGTCGACAACGGCCCGGACCTGCGCGTGTACCTGGTCGCCGGGCCCGCCCGCGACGAATCGGAGGTCGACGACTTCGAGGACCTCGGCGCGCTGAAGGGGAACAAGGGCAACCAGCAGTACGAGCTCCCGCGCGGGATCGACCTCGATCGCTACTCCACAGTCGTGGTGTGGTGCCGGGCATTCTCCGTGAACTTCGCGAGGGCGCCACTCGCGTAACGTTGGAAGCGTGCCGGCCGCCGCCCTCCTCTCCGCCGACGTGCGCGAGCTGCTCGCCGAGGCGCGCGAGCGCACGCTGGCGCTCGTCGAGGGCGTGAGCGACGAGGATCTCCACCGCGTCCACGACGCGCTGATGAGCCCGCTCGTGTGGGACCTCGGCCACATCGCCGCCTTCGAGGATCTCTGGCTGGCCCAGCGGACGGGGGCGCTGGCGCCGCTGCGGCCCGA
This sequence comes from uncultured Thermoleophilaceae bacterium, assembly GCA_963819635.1. GTDB lineage: Bacteria > Actinomycetota > Thermoleophilia > Solirubrobacterales > Thermoleophilaceae > JACVRW01. Next base: position 1,390,634 of record CAWFWX010000003.1, on the reverse strand, counting down.
GCTCGCCGTGGTCTACGACGCCGACGAGACGCCGCGCTCGGAGCGAGGCGACGTGCCCTATCTCCGGCGAGCCGAGGCGCTCGACTTCATGGCCGAGACGCGTGCGCGGTCGCTCGCGCTGCTCGACCGTGTGGCGCTGGTGGGGCCGGTCTGGGAGATGGTCGTCCAGCACGAGCACCAGCACAACGAGACGATGCTTCAGACCCTGCAGCTGGCCGAGCGCGGCGTCTACTCGCCCGACCGGCGCCCACTCCCAGACGGGGCGGCCGACGGCGGCATGGTGCGGATCGACGCCGGACCGTTCCCGCTCGGCGAGCCGGACGCCGAGTTCGCCTACGACAACGAGCGGCCCCAGCACGTCGTCCACGTGCCGGCGTTCGACATCGACCGGCTGCCCGTCACGAACGGCCAGTTCCTCGGCTTCGTCGAGGCCGGCGGTTACCGGCGGCGCGAGCTGTGGACCGAGGAGGGCTGGGCGTGGCGCGAGGCGAACGCGATCGAGCGCCCCCTCTACTGGACCGCCGACGGCCGCGTGCGCAGCTTCGACCGGGTGGAGCCGCTCGACCCGGTCCTGCCTGTGATGCACGTGTCGTGGTACGAGGCCGATGCGTACGCGCGCTGGCGCGGCGCTCGCCTGCCCACGGAGGCCGAGTGGGAGAAGGCGGCCTCCTGGGACGAGGCCGCGGGCGAGAAGCGCCGCTTTCCGTGGGGCGACGAGACGCCCGACGAGTCCGTCGCGAACCTCGACCAGCTGGGCTTCGGGCCCGCGCCGGCCGGCGCGTACCCGGACGGCGCGTCTCCATACGGCGTGCTGGGCATGACCGGCGACTGCTGGGAGTGGACCGCGAGCGACTTCGGCGGCTACCCGGGCTTCCGCGCGTGGCCCTATCGCGAGTACTCCGAGATCTTCTTCGGCGGCCCGTACAAGGTGCTGCGCGGTGGCTCGTGGGCGACGCGGCCAAGCGCGGCGCGGGCGACCTTCCGCAACTGGGACTACCCGCAGCGGCGCCAGCTGTTCGCGGGCTTCCGCTGCGTGGTCGACGCGCCGAGCGAGCCGAGCGTCCGCATCGAGGTGCTCGACGTCCGCGACACCCTCGCCGACGACGTGCGGGCCGGCCTCACCAGCGAGCTCAAGCAGCTGCCGCCGAAGTATTTCTACGACGCGCGCGGCTCCGAGCTGTTCGACCAGATCACGACGCTGCCCGAGTACTACCCGACCCGCGCCGAGCGGGAGATCCTGAACCGCCGTGCGCCCGAGATCGTCCGCGACTCGCGCGCCGCGGAGCTCGTCGAGCTCGGCTCGGGCAGCGCCTCGAAGACGCGCGCGCTGCTGTACGCGATGGCGGGCGAGGGCACCTTGCGCCGCTACGTGCCGCTCGACGTGTCGCAGGCGACGGTGGAGAGCTGCGCCGCCGAGCTCGTCGAGCTGTACCCGGGGCTGGAGGTGCACGGGGTCGTGGGCGACTTCGGCCGCGACCTCGCTCGCGTGCCGAACGGGCAGCGCCGCCTGTTTGCCTTCCTCGGCGGAACGATCGGCAACCTCTTCCCCGACGAGCGCGCCGCGTTCCTCACCCGGCTCCGAAGGCAGATGCTGCCCGGCGACCGCCTCCTGATCGGCACCGACCTGGTGAAGGACCGGAGCGTCCTCGAGGCGGCCTACAACGACAGTCAGGGCGTCACGGCCGAGTTCAACCGCAACGTGTTGCGCGTGGTCAACGACGGGCTGGGCGCAAACTTCGACCCCCAAGCGTTCGAGCACGTCGCGTTCTTCGACGAGGCGAACTCGTGGATCGAGATGCGGCTGAGGGCGAATGGCGCGCAGGACGTGCGCATCGAGGGAGCCGACCTCGAGCTCACCTTCGAGGACGGCGAGGAGATCCGCACCGAGATCAGCGCGAAGTTCACGCGCGACGCGGTCGAGAGCGAGCTCACGGGCGCGGGCCTCCGGCTCGACGACTTCTTCACCGACGAGAACGGCCTGTTCGGGCTCGCGGTGGCGCGCCACGAATCCGAGTAGTGCCGCGAGCCGCTGGCGCAACTCTCAACCTCAAGGGGTCAGACCCCTTGAGGTTGGTTGAGGGTTGGTGAGGGGGTGGAGGTCTGTGCGAGATCGCTCTTCACCATGTGCCCCGCAAGCCACGCGAAGAGGTCGAGGGTGGCGTGTTCCACGTCTTCGCGCGCGGCAACGACAAGCGCCTGATCTACCGCGACGACGTCGACCGGCACACCTATCTGCGGATGCTCCGTGCCACGGCGAAGCAACGTCGATGGCGGATGTTCGCCTACTGCCTCATGGAGAACCACGTCCATCTGCTGGTTGAAACGCCGGAGGCAAATCTCGGCCAAGGCATCCAGAGGTTGCACAGCCTGTATGCGCGCGAGTTCAACTCGCGGCATCGGCGCTCCGGCCATCTCTTCCAAGGACGGTACGGCGCGGTTCCGATCAAGACCGACGGGCAACTCTGGACCGTGGCCATGTACATCGCGATGAATCCGGTGACGGCTGGTCTGTGCGCTGAGCCCGAGGAGTGGAGGTGGAGCAGCCATTCGGCGGTGATGAGCGGCAGCGCACACGACTGGCTCAACGTGCCACGGCTGGTGAGCTACTTCGGGAACACGGCGGCGATCCAGGGCGCCGCTACGCCGCGCTGTTTCGCGGCACGCTCACCGATTGCCCCCCGGGGCCCCGGCACCCCAAGGAGTAGCCGCTCCGAGGCCGCTCAGCGCTGGATGCCCGCGCGGGTGATGCGCTGCAGAGTCCGCGCGCGGTTCGTCCCGCGCCGGCCCGCCCAGGGGTGCGGGCCCTTTGCCCACGGGTGCCAGCCGAGCGTTCCGTACTGGTTGCGCAGGAAGGCCTTCAGCTCGCCGCGGTGCTCGCCGCACGCGTACCGGGTCGGCCCGTAGATCCCGCGGCCGTGCCAGGACAGCCAGCGCTCCGGCTCCGCGTCCACGTACTCGCCGTGGCGCAGGTCGAGGAGCTGGCGCTCGAGCGCAGCCTGGGTCTCAGGGCCGGGACGGCGGCCGCAGACCTCACACCGGAATACGACGACGACGGGCATGCGTGATCAGGCTAGTCGGCACAGGTTGAAAACAGTTCCGTAACTTCGGCTCGCGCGACGGGGAGCATTATCGGCCGCCCTCTCGTTCCCGAGCCAGGAGCCACAATGTCCGACTTCCCGGAGCCCAACGCCCACGTCTCACGCCGCTCACTTCTGACGAGGACAGCCAGTTCCGGCGTGGGGATAGCGCTGGTGGGCAGCGTCGACGGATTGTTCGGCACGCGGGCGCATGCAAATCCGGGCCGCGGCAACGGGCATGGCCATGGCCCGGCCGGCTACGGGCCGCTCGTCCAGGACCCGAATGGGGTCCTCTCGCTGCCCGAGGGATTCGCCTACAAGATCGTCGCGGAGTCGGGCGTCACGAAGCTCGAGAGCGGTCAGCCGACGCCCGACGACCCGGACGGCATGGCCGCCTTCGTGCGCCGCGGCGGCAACGGCACCGTGCTGGTGAACAACCACGAGATCGGCGGCAGCGAGGCGTTCGGCGTACCGTCCATCCCCGAGCTGGTCTACGACCCGCTCGCCCGCGGCGGCACGACGACGATCGAGGTCGACCGGCACGGCAACCGCATCAGCGAGCGCGTCAGTCTCGCCGGCACCCACAACAACTGCGCCGGCGGGCGGACGCCGTGGGACACCTGGCTCACCTGCGAGGAGACGGAGTCCTCGCCGTCCGGCAGCACGATCCGCCACGGCTACGTGTTCGAGGTCGATCCCTACGACGACAAAGCGAACCGCAGCCCCAAGCCGATCAAGGTGCTGGGGCGCTACGCGCACGAATCATGCGTCGTCGACCCCGACGAGGGCAGGATCTACCTGACCGAGGATGCCACCGCGCCGAACGGCCTCCTGTACCGGTGGACTCCCCCGCATCATGCCCGGCCGCTCCGCAAGGGCTCGCTTCGCAAGCTCGCCGACGACGCGGGCAAGCTCGAGGCGCTGAGGGCCTTCACGCGCCGCGGGCAGCTCGTGCCCGACCTGTCGGTGGCGACGGAGCCCGGCACTACCTACCGCGTGCGCTGGGCGGGCGTGCCCGAGCGCGACGCCGCGACCGTGTCGGTCCGCAAGCAGTTCGCGGACGGTCAGATCACCCGCAGCCGCAAGCTCGAGGGCATGTGGTGGGGAGACGACGGCTTCTACTTCGTCGCCTCGTTCGCGCGCACGACCGACGGGAGCGCGGCGGAGCACGACGGGCAGCTCTGGTTCCTCGACCCGGTCGAGGACACGCTCGAGCTGAAGCTGTGGTTCGCCTACACGCCGCTCGATCAGGACGGCGATCCGGACGGCCCGGACAACATCACGGTGTCGCCGTACGGCGGCGTGATCATCGCCGAGGACGGCGACGGCAAGAACCACCTCGTCGGGACGACGGACAGCGGCGAGGCGTTCTTCTTCGCCCGCAACGAGCTCCCGGGTGACAGCGAGTTCACGGGCCCCACGTTCTCGCGAGACAAGAAGACGCTGTTCGCATGCGTCCAGTCGCCCGGCCACGTCTACGCGATCACGGGTCCGTTCCGGAAGCAGCGCTGACGCCCGGCGGTACGTCGTTACGCGTGCGTCGCGGCGAGCTCCCAGTGGACGGTCGTGAGCTCGTCCGGGGGGTTGCCCGTCAGAAGCCAGGTGCCGTCGTCGCGGCGCGCGAGCTCGCCGCTCGAGTAGATGTGCTGCAGAGCGGTCGTCACCGAGGAGCGCTGGCAGCCCACCAGCTGGCCGAGCAGGGAATGCGACAGCTGAACGCGGAGCGCGATCCCGGCCGGCGTCACCCGGCCCCAGCGCTCGGCGAGGTGCCAGAACAGCACGAGCAGCCGAGTCTCGACAGGGGACAGCTGGAGCAGCGCCTCGTGGATCGACATGCGGTGCGTACGTCGGATGGCGCGTTCGAGCAGCGCGCTCATGACCTGCGGCCACGCCGTCAGCGAGCGCGCGAAGCTGTCGTCGAGAACGGCCATGCGCACCGGCATGAGCACGTGCCAGGCGACCCGGTACGGCACGAGGCCATCGTCCCCGTGCGCCACCCACGGCTGGACGACGTCGCCCTCGCCGAGCAGCTCAGTTGCCGTCCTCCCCGCGAGGGTCATGTCGCGCGCGAGCAGGCCCTCGAGGATCAGAAAGCCGAGCCGTCCCCGCGCTCCCTCGTCGCGCGGGACGTCCCAGTGACCGGGCGGCAGCTCGAGGACGCGAACCACGAGCTCTTCACGTGCGTGCGAGATCTCCGTCGCGGGGACTCGGAGCCCAAGCTCCGGGTCCAGCTCGAGAACTCGTGCACTTCCATTGCGATCCGGCAAGCCGGCCTCCCTCGGATGGGCGCGGACGCTAAAAGGCGGGGGGTTGGAAATCAACGTTGGATTCCAACTCCCCCCCTTTTGCGGGGAAACCTTCAGGAATAGCGTGCGGCCACTTCGTCTGAGAGGTCGTCCCTATGTGCTTGGCCATCCCGGGCCAGATCACCGAGATCGCCGACGAGGCCAACCGCCTCGCGCGCGTCGACGTCGCCGGGGTGCGGCGCACGATCAACATCGGACTGCTCGACGCTGACGATGCGGGCGTCGGTCCCGGCGACTGGGTGCTGATCCACGTCGGCTTCGCCATCTCGCAGGTCGACGAGGAGGAGGCCCTCGCCACGCGCCGCCAGCTCGAGCGCATGGGCGAGGACTACGAGGCCGAGCTCGAGGAGCTCAAGGCGAGCGTGATCGAGTGAGCGCCAACGACTGCGGCGACCACTGCATCACGTGCTCGGACGAAGGAATCCCGATGCGCGTCGAGCGGATCGACGACGCGCGCGGGCTCGCCCTCTGCGCCGCCGAGGACGGCTCCAAGAGCACCGTCGAGATTGCCCTCGTGGACGTGGGGCCCGGGGACCGCGTGCTCGTGCACGCCGGCGTCGCCCTCGCGGAGCTGACCGCATGAGGTACGTCGACGAGTTCCGTGACCCGGAGCTCGGCCGCGTGCTGGCCACGGAGATCCTCGGAGCCGTCGAGCCGGGTCGCCATTACAAGTTCATGGAGGTCTGCGGCGGCCACACGCACTCGATCTACAAGTACGGCGTCGACGATCTCCTGCCCGCCAACGTCGAGCTGGTGCACGGGCCCGGCTGCCCGGTCTGCGTCATCCCGATGGGGCGCGTGGACGACGGCATCGCCATCGCCCGCGAGCCGGGCGTGATCTTCGCCTGCTTCGGCGACATGATGCGCGTGCCGGGGTCGAACGGCAGCCTGCTCGAGGCGAAGGCCGAGGGCGCGGACATCCGGATGGTCTACTCGCCCCTCGACGCGCTCCGGATCGCCAAGCAGAACCCGGATCGCGAGGTGGTCTTCTTCGCGATCGGCTTCGAGACGACCGCGCCCTCCACCGCGCTCACGCTGAAGCGCGCCAAGGCCGAGGGGATCCCCAACTTCTCCTGCATGTGCAGCCACGTGACGATCGTCCCGCCGCTGCGCGCGCTGCTCGATTCGCCCGACCTGCGGCTCGACGGGTTCGTCGGCCCGGGCCACGTGTCGACCGTCGTGGGCGCCCGCCCGTTCGAGTTCATCCCGGCCGACTACGGCAAGCCGATCGTCGTGGCGGGCTTCGAGCCGCTCGACATCCTCCAGGCGATCCGGATGATCCTCGGGCAGCTCGCGGACGGCCGCTGCGAGGTGGAGAACCAGTACTCGCGCGTCGTGCCCTACGAGGGCAACCGGCGAGCCCTCGAGGTGATGGCCGAGGTGTTCGAGCTGCGCCCGCACTTCGAGTGGCGCGGCCTCGGCTTCATCTCCCAGAGCGGGCTGAAGCTCTCGGACGCCTACGCCGACCTCGACGCCGAGGTTCGCTTCAGCGTGCCGGGCGTGCGCGTGGCGGACCCGAAGGCGTGCCAGTGCGGAGAGGTGCTGAAGGGCGTCATCAAGCCCTGGGAGTGCAAGGTGTTCGGCACGGCCTGCACTCCGGAGCGCCCGATCGGGACCTGCATGGTGTCCTCCGAGGGCGCCTGCGCGGCCTACTACAACTTCGGGCGCTTCGCGCGCGAGCGGGAGGTCGTGTGAGCGAGCAGTCCGCGCCCGTGACCGACCGCGAGGAGCGGATCCTCGGGATCATCGAGACCGCCCGCAAGAAGCGCGGCAAGTTCCGCGACGAGCGCGTGAACATGGCGCACGGGGCCGGCGGCAAGGCCACGCAGAGCATGATCGAGGCGCTGTTCGAGCCGGCGTTCGGCGCTCAGACCACCGAGGACGCGGCGGCCATCGAGATCGGCGGCACCGCCCTGTCATTCACCACCGACTCCTTCGTCGTCAAGCCGCTGCGCTTCCCGGGCGGATCCATCGGCGATCTGGCGGTGAATGGGACGGTCAACGACCTTGCGGTCTCCGGCGCGCGCCCGCGGGCGCTCACCCTGTCGCTGATCCTCGAGGAGGGTCTCGCCGCCGACGACCTCAGGGCAGAGGTCGACGCGATCGCGACCGCGGCCACTGCCGCGGGGGTTCAGGTGGTGGGTGGGGACACCAAGGTCGTCGAGCGCGGCGCCGCCGACGGCATGTACATCTGCACCGCCGGGGTGGGAGAACGCGATCCGCGTGCTCGGCTCGCTGCGGACGCCATCCGTCCCGGCGACCGCATCCTGCTGTCGGGCTCGATCGGCGAGCACGGCACCGCGATCATGCTCGCGCGCGGCGAATTCGAGCTCGACGCGGACATCGAGTCCGACACGCGCTCGCTGTGGCCGGTCGTGGACGTCCTGCTGGAGGAGGCGGGGCCGTCGCTCCGGTGCATGCGCGACGCGACCCGCGGCGGCGTGGCGTCGGTGCTGAACGAGCTGGCGCGCTCCTCGCAGGTGGCGATGCTGGTGAGCGAGGCCGCGGTGCCGGTGAACCCGGCAGTGGCCGGCGCGTCCGAGATCTTGGGAATCGACCCCATGTACGTCGCGAACGAAGGCAAGCTCGTCGCCTTCGTCGCGCCGGAGGCCGCCGATGGGGCACTCGCCGCGCTGCGCTCGGTGCCCGGCTGCGAGCGCGCGGCGGAGATCGGCGAGGTTCGCACGGAGCCTCCCGGGATGGTCCTGGTTGAGACGAGCTTTGGCGGCAAGCGGGTGATGGATCAGCTGGTGGGGGATCCGCTGCCCCGGATCTGTTAGCGAGGAAGGAGCGCCGATGGCGACCACGGACGTGTTCGCGGAGCACAAGAAGACGGAGGGGGTGACCGCGCACGTCCTCTGGATGACCACCGGTCTCTCCTGCGAGGGCGACTCGGTCGCGATGACGTCGGCGACCAACCCGAGCCTCGAGGACATCATCACGCAGGCCATCCCCGGCATGCCGAAGGTTGTCGTGCACAACCAGGTGATCGCCTACGAGGTGGGGCAGGAGTACGCCCAGGCCTGGTTCGACGCCGAGAACGGCGAGCTCGACCCGTTCGTGCTCGTGATCGAGGGCTCGCTCGGCAACGAGCAGATCAACGGCGAGGGCCACTGGACCGGCTTCGCGGTCAACCCGGAGAACGGCCAGCCGATCACGATGAACGAGTGGATCGACCGCCTGGCGCCCAAGGCGGCGGCGGTCGTGGCGGTCGGGACCTGCGCCACCTACGGCGGCATCCCGGCGATGAAGAACAACCCGACCGGCGCCATGGGCGTCCCGGACTACCTCGGCTGGAACTGGAAGTCGAAGGCCGGCCTGCCGGTCGTGTGCATCCCGGGCTGTCCCGCCCAGCCCGACAACATGACCGAGACGCTGCTCTACCTCGCGCTCCACCTCGCGGGGCTGGCGCCGGCGCCCGACCTCGACGAGCAGCTTCGCCCGAAGTGGCTGTTCGGCCGAACTGTGCGCGAGGGCTGCAACAGGGCCGGCTTCGCGGAGGAGGGCGACTTCGCCACCGAGTACGGCTCCGACCACCGCTGCCTCGTGAAGCTCGGCTGCAAGGGGCCGGTGGTCAAGTGCAACGTGCCCATCCGCGGGTGGGTGAACGGCATCGGCGGCTGCCCGAACGTGGGCGGGATCTGCATGGCATGCACGATGCCCGGCTTCCCCGACAAGTACATGCCGTTCATGGAGCCCAACCGCTGGGGCGTCGCCGCGGAGAACATCATGCGGTTCTCGTACGGGCCGATCGTCCGGGCCTTCCGCAAGCGCCACATCAAGAACCAGTACGACAAGGAGCCGGAGTGGAGACACAACAAGCCCGAGCTCACAACCGGCTACTCCAAGCGCTGGTAAGGGGAGGCACGCATGTCAACAGTTGAGACCCCCCAGCAGCAGAAGGTCGTCGTCAAGGAGATGTCGTGGGACCCGATCACCCGCATCGTCGGGTCGCTCGGGATCCACACGGAGATCGACTTCGCGAACCAGCAGGTTCTGAAGTGCTACTCGACCTCGATGATCTTCCGCGGCTTCGACATCTTCATGAAGGGCATCGACCCGCGCGACGCGCATTTCATCACCAGCCGGATCTGCGGCATCTGCGGTGACAACCACTGCACCTGCTCGTGCCTGAACCAGAACATGGCCTACGGCGTCAAGCCGCCGCCGCTCGGCGACATGGCGTTCAACCTGGCCGAGTCCGCGGACTACATCTTCGACCACGCGATCTTCAACGACTGCATGGCGAACGTGGACTTCTGCGAGCAGATGGTGAAGGAGACGAACCCGAGCCTGCTTGCGAAGGCCGAGAGCACCTCGGCGCCGCACTCGGACATCCACGGCTACAAGACGGTCGCGGACATCATGCGGGCGCTCAACCCGTTCACGGGCGAGTTCTATCTGGAGACGCTCCACGTGGCTCGCTACACGCGCGAGATGTACTGCCTGTTCGGCGGGCGTCACACGCACCCCTCGACGATCATGCCGGGGGGCTGCAGCGCAGACATCACGCACCAGACCTGCACGGACTACTACGTGCGCCTGATGCGCTACTTCGACTACGTGAAGAGAAGCGTGCCGATGCACGACGACCTGTACGACTTCTTCCTCACGGAGCTGCCGGGCTACGACATGGTCGGCTACCGGGACACGAACCTCGTGAACTGGGGCTCGTTCGACGACCCGGATTACGTCGACTACAAGTACGCGAACATGACCGAGTGGGGGCGGAAGCGCTACATCACCCCCGGGATCGCGATCAACGGCGAGCTGATCACGACCGACCTCGTCGAGATCAACCTCGCGATCAGGATCCTGCTCGGCAGCTCGTACTTCGACAGCTGGGAGAACGAGCGCACGTTCGTGACGCAGGACCCGCTCGGGAACCCGGTCGACAAGAACCATCCCTGGAACAAGGTCACGCTGCCGAAGCCGCAGAAGCGCGACTTCACGGACAAGTACACGTGGGTCGTGTCGCCGCGGATCTACGACAAGCGCACCGACACGCACGTGTGCTGCGACACAGGCGGCGGCCCGTTCGCGCGCCAGTGGTGCACCGCGAAGGCCGGGCTCGTGGACTTCGGCTACGCGAAGGCCACCGGCGACAGCATCCAGATGGTGCTCCCGCGCTCGCCGAACCTGCCCGAGATGGAGATGGAGTGGAAGGTCCCCGAGAAGTCGAACGCGATCGAGCGTGACCGCGCTCGCACGTATCACCAGGCCTACTCGGCGCTGATCGCGCTGCACAACCTGGAGCGGGCGATGAAGGAGGTCCAGGCCGGCCGGACCAAGAGCTGGAACGAGTTCAAGGTCCCGGAGTCGGCGGTCAGCGTGGGCTTCCACGAGGCCGCGCGCGGCGTGCTCTCCCACCACATGGTGATCGAGGACGGCAAGATCGCGAACTACCAGCCCTACCCGCCGACGCCGTGGAACGCGAGTCCGCGCGACGTCTACGGGACTCCCGGCCCCTACGAGGACGCGGTGCAGAACACGCCGATCTTCGAGGAGAACGGCCCGGAGAACTTCAAGGGCATCGACATCATGCGGGCGGTCCGTTCGTTCGACCCGTGCCTGCCCTGCGGGGTGCACATGTACAAGGGCAGCGGTCCCGTGCGGAAGGTGGTCCACACCCCGACGGCGCTCTGCTAGCGATGGAGCCCGAGCAGCTCATAGCCCGTGTGCAGGAGCTCACGGGACGACTCGAGGACCTCGACGACGCGGCTTGCCGGGAGCTCGCCGAGGAGCTCACCGGCGCGGTCGTCCAGATGTACGGCGCCGGCCTCGAGCGGATCGTCGAGCTGATCGACGACGAGGAGACGCGCGACAGGCTGGCGGCCGACGAGCTGGTCGCCGGCCTCCTCATGATCCACGACCTCTACCCGGTGCCGATCGAGGAGCGCGTCGCGCAGGCGCTCGACACGGTGAGGCCGTACATGGAGTCGCACGGAGGCAACGTCGAGCTGCTCGGCATCGAGGACGGGGTGGCGAAGCTGCGCCTCGAGGGGAGCTGCAAGTCGTGCCGCGCGTCCGCGTCGACGCTCGAGCTGGCGGTGCGTCAGGCGCTCCAGGAGGCGGCGCCGGACCTGCTCGGTATGGACGTCGAGGGGATCCTCGAGGAGGAGGAGGAAGTCACCGGCATCGCGCTGCCGATGGTGAACGGCGCCCCCTCCTGGCACAGCCTCGACATGGCGCCGCCGGACCGCCTGTCCACCGCCGAGGTTGCGGGCTCTTCGCTCTTCGTGGCAAACGTTGAGGGAACGTTGCTCGCCTATCGCAACGCGTGTGCGAGCTGTAACGGTCCTCTGGAGGGCGGGGACCTCGATGGCGGCGCACTCGCGTGTCCCGCTTGTGGCCGCAGGTACTTCCTGCCGCAGGCGGGGCGCTCCATGGACGACGAGCGGTTCCAGCTCGAGCCGATTCCCCTGCTGCGTGAGGGCGAGGGGATCAAGGTGGCGCTGTGAAGCCGCTCGACGAGGCGGTCGCCAACAGGCGCAAGGCGCTGATGGTGTCGGGGCTGCGTGGGCTCGCGCAACCGAAGCCCCCGGCTCCTGTGAGCGCGGAGGAGCGCTGCGACCTCTGCAACACCACCGTGCCATCGGACCACCGGCACATGCTCAACCTCTACGAGCGCCAGATCGTGTGCGTGTGCGAGAGCTGCTGGGCGCTCCGCTCCGGCGACGCCGAGTTCCGGCCCACGGGGAACCGGACGCTGTGGCTCGAGAACTTCGAGCTGCCCGAGGAGCTCTGGGCCCAGTTCCGGATCCCGATCGGGCTGGCGTTCTTCATGCACTCGACCGTGACGAACTGCATCGTCGCGATGTACCCGAGCCCGGCCGGTGCGACCGAGAGCGAGCTCCACTTCGAGACCTGGACCCGCCTCGTGGACATGAACCCCATCCTGCGCGACGTCGAACCGGACGCCGAGGCGCTGATCGTGAACCGGATGGCCGACACGCATGAGTTCGCGATCGCGCCGATCGACCGCTGCTACATGCTCGTCGGGCTGATCAAGACGTCGTGGGAGGGCATCTCGGGTGGCGCCGGGGTGGAGGACGCGATCGGCCGCTTCTTCGCGGAGCTGCGCATGCATGCGGTGGTCGCGTGAGCGAGCCGGGGAACGGGCGGCCGGCGCTGCACGAGCCGGCGGCCGCGCGCGGCGAGCCGGAGATCCCGGTCGCTCCCGAGCCCGAGTTCCAGGTACTGGGCGCGACCGGCCGTCGCCACGCGGCGGTGCCGGTGGTGGACTTCGACGTGCACGTGACGGAGCCGGGCGGTCGCCAGGTCTACGCGATCGCCCTGACCGCGCAGGTGATGATCGAGCCGGCGCGGCGCAGCTACGACCCCGAGACGCGCGAGAAGCTCGTCGAGCTTTTCGGCGCGCCCGAGCGCTGGGCCACGACGACCCGCAGCCTGGTGTGGCACCAGTCCGACGCGCTCGTTCCGGCGTTCATCGGCTCCACGACCTTCCGCATGGCGGTGCCGGCGAGCTTCGACATGGAGGTCGCCTCGTCGAAGTACCTGTACGGCCTCTCGGACGGCGAGGTGCCGCTGGCGTTCAACTTCAACGGCACCGTGCACTACCGCGCCGAGGACGGCCGCCTCCAGATGTCGCTCATCCCCTGGGCATGCTCGGCCGAGTTCCGGCTGCCGGTGGCCACCTGGCGCGAGCTGATCGAGCACTACTACCCGCGTACGGGTTGGATCGCGCTTCGCCAGGAGACGCTCGAGGCGCTGCAGCGCGAGAAGGCGAAGCGCGCCGCGCCGACGCTAGACGCCTGCGTGGCGGAGCTGCTCGAGGAGGGCCGGTGAGCGTCGACGAGCTCGTCGATTCGCTGCTCTACGAGGGCTACGCGCTCTACCCGTACACGCCCGGCGCCACAAAGAACGCGACGCCCACGCCGTTCGGGATCGTCTATCCGCCCGCCTACGCGGCGGCGCTCGACAGCACCTACGACCGGCTCGAGCTCCGCTGCGTGGTCGAGGGCGGCGGCGAGATCGGCGCCGAGCTGCGCTTCCTGTTGCCGAGCGGCGAGCGTCACGTGGCGGAGCCTCAGCGGATCGAAGGCGAGGGCGACTTCACCTTTGGCGAGGTGTCGGTGCGAACCAGACTTGAGTGCGGCCGACTCAAGGGGTCTGACCCCTTGACAAAGGGGTCAGACCCCTTACGCCGGCTGGTCTCTTTCCGCGTCGAGAACCGGACCGCGGTTCCCGACGGGCTCGGGCGGGCTGACGCGCTCCGCTACTCGCTGATATCGGCCCATCCGATCCTGACCGTCACGGGAGGCGGCCGGTTCGTCTCGCAACTGGACGCGCCGTGTGACAGCGTCAACACCTGGCCCGTTCTCGCCGCGCCCGAGGACGACGTGATGATCGGCGCGGCGATCGTCCTGCCGGACCACCCGCGGATCGCCCCCGAGAGCCGCGGCAACCTCTTCGACAACACCGAGATCGAGGAGGCGCTCGTCCTGCACGTGCACGTGCTGAGCGACGAGGAGCGCGCCGAGATCGAGCACGGGGACGAGGCCGTGAGGGAGATGATCGACCGCGCGCTCGCGGTCACGCCGGAGGAGATGAGAGGGCTCCACGGGCGAGTGGAGCTCCGCGACCCGGTGACGCGCGAGCCGCCGCGCCCCTCGGCCGCCGTTCGCGATCCGACGCGCGGCCTGCCCGAGGTTGAGGTCGACGGCGTGGTGTTCCGGCGCGGCGGCCGAGTGATCGTGCGGCCGGGGCTCGAGGCGGACCTGCAGGCGCGGATGCTCGAGGGGCGCACCGTCAGGGTCGAGCGGATCTACCGCGACTACGACGGCGGCATCCATCTGGGCGTGAGCGTCGACGAGCCCGGCCACGAGGTGATGCGCGAGACGGGCCGGTTCCTGTGGCTCTTCCCCCCTGAAGTGGAGGTGCTGGAATGAAGCGAATCCTGGTTGCCGGCATCGGCAACGCCTGGTTGAGCGACGACGGCTTCGGCGGCGAGGTCGTGAAGCGGCTCGGCACGCGGCAGCTGCCCGAGGGCGCCGTCGTGCTCGACTTCGGCACCGGCGGGCTCGACCTCGCCTACGAGGTCATGCGCGGCTACGACGCGCTCGTGCTCGTGGACGTGAGCCGCCAGGGCGGCGAGCCCGGGACGCTCTATGTCATGGAGGCGCTCGAGGAGGAGGTCGACGCCGGAATCGAGGACGGCCAGGTGATCAACCCGCACGCGATGGACCCGCAGACCGTGCTGCGGTTCGTGAAGACCGTCGGGGCGTGGCCGGGCAAGGTCGTGGTCGTGGCGTGCGAGCCGGCGCGCGTCGAGGAGATGGGGCTCGAGCTGAGCGAGGAGGTCGCCGGCGCGGTCGACGGCGCGGTGGAGCTCGTGGCGAAGACCGTCGAGGAGCTGCAGGCGGACGCCGCCTACGCGGTCGACTGAGCGATGCACGAGCTGTCGCTGTCCGGCGCGATCGTCAACACCGTCGAGAAGCACGCGGCGGGGCGGCCGGTGAGCGTCGTGAGCATGCGGATCGGGGCCCTCCGGCAGGTCGTGCCGGACACGCTCGAGTTCTACTTCGGCTTCGTCGCCAAGGGGACGCTCTGTGAGGGCGCGCGGCTCGAGCAGGAGCTGATCCCGGCACGGCTGCGCTGCGGGTCGTGCGAGCGCGAGTGGGAGATCGAGCTGCCCGTGTTCATGTGCCCGGCCTGCGGGGCGGCGGGCCGTGTGGAGGTTGCGAGCGGAAACGAGTTCGAGGTGGAGTCGATCCAGGTCGAGGAGGCGGAATGCATCGCACAAAGGTGAAGGTCGTCGAGGAGGCGCTGGACGCCAACAACACGATCGCCCACGCGAACAGGGCCGACTTCGACCGCGCCGGCGTGCGCGTACTGAACTTCATGAGCGCGCCGGGCGCCGGGAAGACGGCGCTGCTCGAGCGTGTGGTGGCCGACCTGCCGGGTGTCCGCGTCGGGGTCCTCGAGGGCGACGTGCACGGCTCGATGGACGCGGACCGGCTCGCGTCCCTGCACGTGCCGGTGACCCAGCTGAACACCGACTCGGGCTTCGGCGGCGAATGTCACCTCGACGCCAACATGGTGCGCTCGGCGCTCCCCGCTCTGCCGCTCGACGACATCGATCTGCTGGTGATCGAGAACGTGGGCAACCTGGTCTGTCCCGCCGAGTTCAGGGTGGGGGAGGACGCGCGCATCATGGTCTCGGCGGTCACCGAGGGCGAGGAGAAGCCGCTCAAGTACCCGCTGATGTTCCGCGCCTGCGAGCTGGTGCTGATCAACAAGATCGACCTGCTCCCGCACCTCGACTTCGACCTCGACCGCTTCCTCTACAACCTCGACGCCGTGCACCCCGGGGTGGAGCGGATGCTGGTGAGCGCCAAGACGGGCGAGGGGATCGACGAGTGGCGCGAGTGGTTGACGAGGGTCGGATCGGCCGCGGAGGTCGGGGTGTGACCCAGGCGCTGCGAGCCGACGTCGTCGAGCGCGCGCTCGCCGACCGCACGCGCGCAAATCGCGACTTCTTCGCCGCCGAGGCGGACCGGCTCGCCCGCCTCTGCCACAGGATGGCCGAGCGCTTCGCGCGCGGCGGCAGGCTGATCGCCTTCGGCCGCTCTCCGGCCGCTCGCTCCGACGCCCGCCACGTGGCCGTGGAGTTCGTGCATCCCGTGATCGTCGGGAAGCGCGCACTGCCTGCGATCGGGCTCGCGGGGGAGGGCGGCGACCTGGCCGAGCAGCTCGCGTTGGTGGCCCGGCCGGACGACATCGCGATCGCGTTCGGCGCGGACGAGGACGGCGGCGAGGCCGCGTCCGCCATCGCGCTCGCGCGCGAGCGCGGCTGTCTCACGCTCGCCTTCGCCCCGGCGGGCGCGGAGTGGGAGCTCTACCCGCCCGGACCCGACGCGCCCGTGCGCCAGGAGCTGGTCGAGACGCTCTACCACGTGTTGTGGGAGCTCGTGCACGTCTTCTTCGACCACCGCGGGCTGCTCGAGGGGCGGCACGCGCGCCGCACCCATGACACCGGCGCCTCGAGCTTTCTCTATCCGTTCCTAGGCGAGACGGAGCACGATCTCGACTCGGTCGTCGAGGACGTGCGCAGCTCCGTGCTCGCCAAGTCGGAGGAGGTCGGCGCCCTGCGCGCGCAGACGCTGGAAGACAACCGCGACCAGCTGATCGCCGCGGCCGCCGGCCTCCGCGCCGACCTGGACGCCGGCGGCTGCCTGCTGGCGCTCGGGAACGGAGGCTCGGCGACCGACGCCATGGACGTCGTCGCGGACTTCCGCGACCCGCCGGAGCCGCGCTGGCAGGCGCGGCGCGCCCTCGACCTCACCGAGGACGCGGCGATCCTCACCGCCATCGCCAACGACATCGGGGTGGAGGCGATCTTCGCCCGCCAGGTGATCGCGCACGGAGGCCAGGGCGACGCGCTGCTCGCCATCTCCACGAGCGGCAACTCCGCGAACGTGATCGCGGCGCTCGCGGAGGCGCGCTCGCGGGGGCTGCGCACCATCGCGATGGTGGGCTACGACGGGGGCCGCGTGGCGGCGGAGGAGCTGGCGGACCACGTGATCGTCACGAGGTCGGAGCACATCCCGCGCATCCAGGAGGCGCAGGCCAGCGCGTACCACGTGCTCCGGGAGCTCGTCGGGTGAAGGAGGTCCTGCATGCGGCCGGCCGCGGCGTCGTGGCCGCGATGGCCATGACCGGGATGCGCGCGCTCACCGTGAACATCGGGATCGTCGAGCAGACCCCGCCGCAGGCGATCTTCAGGCAGAAGGCGCGCGGGCTGATGGCGCTCGTGCCCCGCAAGAAGCGGCGCGCCGCGATCGAGCTGTTCCACTGGGGCTACGGGGCGGGCGGAGGAGTCGCGTACGCGCTGCTGCCCGACGGGTTGCGCAGGCAGCCGTGGGCGGGCCCCGTCTACGGGCTGGTCATCTGGCTCGGCTTCGAGCTCGGCATCGCTCCCGCGCTCGGTCTGAAGCAGTCGAAGGAGCTGCGCCCCGTGGACCGCGCCGGCCTCGCCGCCGATCACCTGCTGTACGGCCTCGTGCTGAACGAGGGCCGCGAGCGCCCGCAGGAGAGCTCCGCGTCGGGGACGGGGGCGGGGCCATGAGCCGCGTCCGGGCACGCGTCGAGGGCACGGTGCAGGGCGTGGGCTTCCGTCCCTACGTCTACCGGCTCGCCGGCGAGCTCGGTGTGGCGGGGCACGTGCTGAACGACTCGGGCGGGGTCGTGGTCGAGGTGGAGGCGCCGGCCGCGACGGTGGAGCGCTTCCTTGCGCGGCTGTCCGCCGAGGCGCCCCCGCTCGCGACCGTGGAGAAGGTCACGGCGGAGCAGCTCGAGGAGCTGGGGGAGCTCGGGTTCACGATCCGCGAGAGCCCGGTGGGCGGCGAGCCGCGCGCCGCGGTCACGCCCGACACGGCCACCTGCACCGACTGCCTGGCCGAGCTCTTCGACCCGGCGGACAGGCGCTTTCGCTACCCGTTCACCAACTGCACCAACTGCGGTCCGCGCTTCACGATCGTGCGCGACGTACCGTACGACCGCCCGAGCACGACCATGGCCGGATTCGCGATGTGCCCGGCCTGCCTGGCGGAGTACGAGGACCCGGCCGACCGGCGCTTCCACGCGCAGCCGAACGCGTGCCCGGACTGCGGTCCGCGGGTGCGGCTCACCTATGCGGGCGGCGGCGCCTTCGGCGATGCCGGGGCAGGCGACGCCGTCGAGGCGGCTGCCCGTGCGCTTCTGGACGGCGCGATCGTGGCGGTGAAGGGGATCGGCGGCTACCACCTCGCCTGCGCGGCGCGGAACGAGGACGCCGTCGCGGAGCTCCGGAGCCGAAAGCATCGCGAGGACAAGCCGTTCGCGCTGATGGCGCCGGATCTCGCCGCGGCGCGCGAGCTCGTTCTGCTGGGCGAGGCCGAGGAGGCGCTCCTCGTCGGCCGTGCGCGCCCGATCGTGCTGGCGCCGCGGCGCTCGGATGCCCCGATCGCGGCGCCGGTGGCGCCCGGCGCCCCCGACCTCGGCGTGATGCTCCCGTACTCGCCGCTCCACCACCTGCTGCTCGCGGACCTGAACGACACGCTGGTGCTCACGAGCGGGAACGTCTCGGACGAGCCGATCGCCTACGAGGACGAGGACGCCTGCGACCGGCTCGCGCAGATCGCCGACCTCTTCCTGGTCCACGATCGCCCGATCGAGACCCGCACCGACGACTCGGTGCTGCGCGTCGTGGACGACCGTCCGCTGATTCTGCGCCGCTCGCGCGGCTACGTTCCGGCCGCGGTCCCGCTTCCCGTGGACTGCCGGCGGCACCTGCTCGCCTGCGGCGCGGAGCTGAAGAACACGTTCGCGCTCGCGAAGGACGGTCGCGCCTGGGTGGGTCACCACGTCGGCGACCTGAAGAACTACGAGACGCTCCGCTCCTTCGCCACCGGGATCGCCCACTTCGAGCGCCTGTTCGCCGTCGAGCCCGAGGTGGTGGTCCACGACCTCCATCCCGAGTACCTCTCCACGAAGCACGCGCAGGAGATCGAGGGAGTGCACCTCGTGGGCGTGCAGCACCACCACGCGCACATGGCGGCCTGCCTCGCGGAGCACGGCGAGTCCGCTCCCGCGGTCGGGGCGATCTTCGACGGCACCGGCTACGGCGACGACGGCACCGTCTGGGGCGGCGAGCTCCTGCTCGGCGGGCTCGAGGACTTCGAGCGAGTCGGGCTCCTGTTCCCGGTGCGCATGCCCGGCGGCGACGCGGCCGTACGCCAGCCCTGGCGCATGGCCTGCGCGTGGTTGGCCACCGCGCTCGACAAGGAGCCGCCCCTGCCACGCGCGCTCCGCGGGCGGGTCAAGCCCGATGCGTGGGCGCAGGTCGCTCAGCTGGCGCGCACGGGGGTGGCCTCGCCGCTCACGTCGAGCATGGGCAGGCTGTTCGACGCGGTGGCCGCGCTGTGCGGCGTGCGAGCCGAGGTGAACTACGAGGGCCAGGCGGCGATCGAGCTCGAGGCCGCGGTCGACCCGCTCGAGGCGGCCGCCTACCCGCTCCCCGTGACGGGCGAGGAGGGCGGCCCGATCGTGCTCGACGCGCGTGCGACCGTGCTCGCGGTTGCGGCCGATCTCAGCGCGCGTGTGCCCGTGCCGCGCGTGGCCGCCAGATTCCACAACGGCGTCGCCGCGGCCACGGTGGCCGCCTGCGCGGCGGCGGCCGAGCGCAGCGGCACCGATGCGGTGGTGCTCTCCGGCGGCGTGTTCCAGAACAGGACGCTGCTCGAGCGGACCGCCGGGCCGCTGCGCGCCCGCGGGCTGCGCGTGCTCATTCCCGAGCTCCTGCCACCGAACGACGGCGGCATCGCCTACGGGCAGCTGGCGGTCGCCGCCGCCC
Source organism: uncultured Thermoleophilaceae bacterium (assembly GCA_963819635.1). GTDB lineage: Bacteria > Actinomycetota > Thermoleophilia > Solirubrobacterales > Thermoleophilaceae > JACVRW01. The sequence goes on along the minus strand of CAWFWX010000003.1, from coordinate 1,370,895 downwards.
GCCTCGGGCCCGGAGGAGGTAACGGCCGTGTTCGGGCTTGACGATTGGATCGCCGAGCTCGCCCACGGGCAGGGCGTCTTGCCCGTGCTGTTCGTCGCCCTGCTGCTCGGTCTGCGGCACGCATCCGATCCGGACCACCTTGCCGCCGTGTCCACGCTGATCGCAACCGAGCCGGACGACGGCACGCGCCGCGCCGGCCGGCTCGGCCTGTCCTGGGGAGCCGGCCACGCGCTGACGCTCGCGGCGTTCGGCCTGCCCGTCGTGCTGCTCGAGGCCTACCTGCCCGACACCGCCCAGCGCGCTGCCGAGGCTGTGGTCGGCCTGATGATCGTGTTCCTCGCGGCCAGGCTGCTCGTGCGATGGCGGCGCGGCCACTTCCACGCGCACGCGCACCGGCACGGCGACGTCGAGCACCGGCACCTGCACCCGCATCACACACACGGCCACGACCATCCGCACGAGCCCGAGATCCGGCTCGGGCGCTCTCCGCGGCAGGCGTTCGGGATCGGGCTCGTGCACGGCACGGGCGGGTCGGCCGGTGTCGGTGTTCTCCTGCTCGCGACGATCCCGAGTCAGGCGGAGGCGGTGGCGGCGCTCATGGTGCTCGCCGTGGGCACCGCGGTCTCGATGGCGCTCCTGTCCTCCGCCTTCGGGTACGCGATCACGCGCGGGCCGGTGCGGCAGCGGATGCTCGCGTTCGCCCCCGCGATGGGAGCGGTCACGCTCGTCTTCGGCTGCTGGTACACGCTCGGCGCGGTGGGGGCCGTCCCGTATCTGTTGTGACCGAGCGCGCCAAACCCGATCCCGATGCGGTGCTCGCCGAGCAGGTCTTCGGCGGCGGGCGCTCCAAGCCGTTCGCGGAGATGACCGCGGAAGAGGTGCGTGCCCGCGCGGACGAGCTGCGCGCCGCGACCGGCTGGGGACCGACCGCCAGGGTGGCCGGCGTCGCGCAGGCGTGGGGCGCCTTCGCACGCCTCATGGACGAGTCGGGGGCGGCCACGGTCGCCGAGCTCGACCGCGAGGCCATCGCCGAGCACGCCGAGAAGCTCTGGATCGTGCCGCCCGGCGGGAGCCTCCTGCAGGCAGGCTCCGAGAACGCGGAAGCCCGGCCGGGGGCCGGGCTTCCTGGGGGAAAGGCAGCTCCTCTGGGGGATGCTGCGGCGGAGGGACGCCCGTCACGCTGAGGCCGTTGCTCATGATGCCGCCCGAGCTCCGGACGTCGTTCCGTTTGTCGGGATGCATCCTGCGGGCGCCGCATTAGAGCCGCGTTAGAGCCTGGTAAATGTCGACTAAGCCCGCTGCTCGGCGCTCTCGAGAGCGCGCGCCGCGCGGGTGTGCGCCCTGCGCGCGGCGGTCTCGGCCTTCTTGGCGTCCTTGAGGCGCTCCGCGGTCGTCTTCGCCCGCTGCGTGGCCTCCTCCGCGTGCGCCCGCGCGGCTTCGGCTCGCTCGCGCGCGTGCTCCACGGCGTTCTCGGCGGCATCGAGCTCGCGGCGCGCATGCCGCTCGTCGGTCCGCGCAGCGGCGAGCTCGCGGCGGCGCTCGGCGTCCTCGCGCTTCGCGGCGCCGGCCTGCTTCGAGGCGCCCGCCGCGTCCTTGGGCTTCCCCGGAGCGGCGCGCTTTGAGTCTGCCGCCGGCCGGGCCGGGGACTTCTTCGGCTTGGGCTGTGGCTTGGGCTTGGCGGGCGCCGGCGCGGGTCCTCCACCCGGCGCGCCGAAGCCGCCGATGGCCTCGCGCTCACGCGTGAGGCGGCCCGCGCGCAGCTCGCCGGCGGTGTCCTCGTCCAGGGTGGCCGCGTGCAGCGTCTCCGCGACCTTCTCCCGCATACCGCCGCCGCGCTCGCCCGCCTCGCTCGCGAGCGTGGTCGCGTCCGCGCTGAGGTCGGCCACGAGCTCGCGCTCCGCGGCCGCGGCTTTCTGGAACGCCGAGCGGTCGCCGCCGCCGAGCAGCTCCTCCTGGGCGCTGCGCAGCTGCTCGCCGGCGCGCGAGCAGCCGCTCCACGTCCTTGGCGCGCCGGCGGGCGAGCTGGTTCAGGGCCCAGGCGGCGACCGTCGGCTTGCGGAGCGCCTTCACCGCGGCCGCACCCTCGCGATCGCCCTCGCCGCGGAGCTCCTTCACGCGCGCGTCGCGCGCGCGTGTGAACTCACCCGGCGGGAGCCCGTAGAGCTCCCGCGCCGCCTGCTCGACCGCCTCGCTCTCAGCCACGCCCAGAGTGTTCCAATTGCGGCGGCTCCTGGGGGAAATCCCCCATAGCGCGTGTCGCCGCGCGGCCGTAGCCTGCGTCCATGCTCAAGCGCCTTTCACTGGTTGGGTTTCTCCTGGCTCTCCCGCTCGCGGCGCCGCCCGGCGCGTCCGCGGAGACCCAGATCCCTGGGCCGGACGCCGGCGTCAGAGCACGCCTGGTGGACGGCACGATCGCCTCGATGCGCTTCTCCCCATCCCTCTTCCGGGAGCTTGCCGGGAAGCGCGTCGTGATCGCGTGCACGCAGATGTCGGACCCGGACGAGTCCGGCATCACCGGCGTGGGGGTCGGCTCCGAGGCCTTCCGCATGCCGAAGCGCAGACGTGTCGTGCGGCGCTTCGTGGGCAGGGGCTACGACTACTGCACCCTGCGGGCCGGGCGCAGGCACGTGGTGACCTTCGCCACCTCGGAGCGCGGCGCGGTCGCGGTCGACGAGCAGTTCCGGACGTTTCTCATGCTGACCGTGCTCGAGAGCGCAAAGGCGCGGCGCGTCCTGCCCGTCGTGCCGCTCGCATCGCCGTCAGACACGCCACCGGCCGGCTCGGTCGGCTACTACAGCGATGGCGGCGAGCACGCGGCGGTCGTGATGCTCTCGGACGCGGGCAGGCGGCTGTTCGTCGAGGTGAACGCCGACGATGTCCTGTACACGAACCTGGCGCGATACCTGTCCGGGGGCATCTTCTAGTTCGATTGGACGTACGACGCCCATCTGGACTAGCCTCTGCGGCGTAATGGCCGGGATATGCCCCGGCCGAAAGCAATTGCAGTGGAGTGTCATACATGGCCACCGGAACCGTGAAGTGGTTCAACGACGACAAGGGATTCGGATTCATCACTCCCGATGAGCCGGGCAAGGACCTTTTCGTCCATTACACCGGGATCGTCGGCGACGGCTTCAAGTCGCTCGCCGAGGGCGCCCAGGTGTCCTACGACGCAGAGCCCAGTGACAAGGGCCCGAAGGCGGTCAACGTCACGCCGCTCTAGCGGTTAACGGTGGCGCGGCGCCCGGATGGCGCCGCGCCGCTCGTCTCCTCCCCCGAGTAAGGCCCGTAGGGGTCCGGCCTAAGGGAATGTCGGGGTCAAGTCTGGGGTAATCCCCGATGCGCGCGCGCCCGCGCAGGCGGAGGATGTGTGCATGGAATTCATGTACGAGCACACGGATATTCCGGTGGGCCTAACGCTCTCGGACTATCGGCGCGCGCGGCCCCGCCGGGAACGGCGGACGCTTGGTGCCTCCCTCCGCTCGTCGCTTGCACCCCGCCACTACTCCCCAGTAGGCGGGGCATACTTCGCACGCTCATCCACCTCGCGGTAGAGGCGCATCCCAATAGGGCTCTGCATCTCTTCCGCGAGGTGACCGAGCAACCCCGCGGTCCGCGCCAGGAGCGCGAAACCGCGTAGGAGCGGCACCGGGAAGCCGAGATCGGCGAGTGCGGCACCGGCCACCCCGGCTCCGTTGATGGGGAGCTCCCGGCCGGTCTGCCTGGCGTACGCCGCGGCGACCTCCTGCAACTTCGTCAGGTAGGCGCCCCTCAGGCCGGTCTCGTCCGCGATCTCGTAGATCCGCGCGGTGCGCGGGTCCCTCACCTTGTGCACCGGATGCCCCAGGCCGGGGACGCGCCCGCCGGCCTCGAGCTCCTGCGCCACTCCTGCTTCCACGTCGTCTCCGATGGCATCGAGGAAGCGGACGGTGTCCTCCACGACACCCAGAAAGACGGATCCGGCACCCAGAAGCCCGGCGGCCACCGCCCCCTGAAGCGACTCGGGCGCCCCCGTATGGGTAAGTCGTGCCGCGAGCACGGTCGGGGTGAGGCCGTGGTCAGCGAGCGCCACGAGCACGGCGTCGAGCATCCGCGTCTCGGCGGCGGATGGAGATCGCCGGGCGACAAGCAGGAACGTGAGCTCGGTGAACGTCACCTGCCCGAGCAGCTCACTCGACAGGTCGCGGCCCATGACCGTGATGCTGTCCGCGTCCGACGTTCCGACGGAGGTCTCGAAGCTCATGTGGGAAGCCTATGTTTCGCGACCCGCCCCGTGGCGGTGAGCGGCAGCTCGTCGAGCACCTCGTACTGGCTCGGGACCTTGAACGCCGTCAGGCGCCGCGAGGCCCAGTCGCGCAGCTCGTCGAAATCCGCCTCCGCCCCGTCGCGCATGACCACGAACGCCTTGATGTCCTCCTCGCTCAGCTCCGACGGCACGCCGACGACGGCGGCCTCGAGGACGTCCGGGTGCGACACGAGCGCGTCCTCGATCTCGGCGGGCGCGACGTTCTCGCCGCGCCGGCGGATCACCTCCTTCCTGCGTCCCACGAGGGTGAAGGTGCCGTCGGGGTTCGCCGTGACGAGGTCGCCTGTCCTCAGCCAGCCGTCGGGGCCGAGCACGGCCTCCGTCTCCTCCGGCATCCGCCAGTAGCCCTTCATGACCGCGGGGTTGCGCAGCTCGAGCTCACCGTCCGGGCTCACGCGCGCCTCGTTCACCTCGCCGAGCCGAGGGTGCTGGCGGGGCACGCCCAGCGTGCCGTAGGGCCGCTTGCCGCGCGGCCAGACCGTGCCGTACGTGGTCTCCGACATCGCGTAGCCCGAGGTGAGCTCGAGGCCGAAGCGGCGCTCGAACTCGAGGTGGCGCTCCTCCGGCGGCGTCGGACCGGCGTATGCGAGCCGCAGCGGGTTGTCGGCGTCGTCGGGGCGCTCGGGCTGGCGCATCAGGATCTCGAGCATCGCGCCGATTGCGTTGAACTGGGTCGCCCCGTGGCGCCGCGCGGAGTCGATGAAGCCGCTCGCGGAGAAGCGCGGGAGCAGCACCAGGCTCGCATGGGCGGCAACCGAGCCGAGCACGGAGTACGCCGGCGCGTTGATGTGGAAGAGCGGGAGCGACGTCATCAGGCGGTCGTCCCCGCCCAGTCCGAGCCACACCGGGAATCCCTCGCCGGCCATGGCGTACGCGCGCTGGGTCTGCGTGACCAGCTTCGAGCGGCCTGTCGTGCCTGAGGTCGGGATGAGCACGGCCGCGTCGTCGTGCGTGGCGGGACCGGGCCCGTCGAGCTCGCCCTCCCCGGCGAAGAGCTCGTCCAGGTTCTCGTCCGTGACGACGAGCCTGGGCTCGACCTGCCCGATCAGGCCGCGCAGCTCGGTATCCGTCTGACGCGGGTCGACGCCCGCATAGATCGCCCCGAGATAGGCGGTCGCGAGCCAGAGGAAGACGTAGCGCGGGTCGTTGCGGGCCGTCGCGAGCACGGGGTCGCCCTTGGCGACCCCGTGCTGCCTCAACCCGGCGGCCGCGGCGGCTATCCGCTCACGTGCCTCCGCGTACGTGTAGACGTCGTCCTCGAAGAAGAGCCACTGCTTGTCGGGGGCAGCGGCTACGGCCTCCTCGAGTAGATCAGGGATGGTCCGGTAGTCCTGGGGGATGCACGGACCTTAGTCCCGGCCCTTCCGCTGGCAGCGCCTCGAGCACCTTGTCCACGTCCAGGTTGAGGCGGTCCGCCAGGAACTCGGCGAGCTCCTTGCGGTGCTGCTCGAACCGGTCGCCGGCCTTCTGCCCGACCTCTTGGAGCGCCTTGCTCAGCTCGCTTCTCGTCACCCCGAGCTCCTTTGCCAGGCCGCGCAGCGGCGGGCCGAAGTGGAAGCGCGCCCCGCCCGGCGGCGGCGGCATGTCCCGCGGTCCCACGTGGTCCTTGAAGCGGTCGGCGCGGCCTTTCTTGACCTTGTCGAGCGCCGCGCGCACGTCGTCCTCCGACTTGCCGAGCGCCGCGGCGAGGTCCTTGGCGAAGTCGGCGCGCATGTCGTCGTCCTGACCCGACTTGAAGTCGCGCAGCGCCTGCTCCAGCTTGCTCTCGTCCACGCCGAGCTCGTCCGCCAGGCCGGCGAACCCGCACGGTCCTCCGCGTTCCATCATCACCCGCGCGCCCCGCTCACCGTCTCGAGCGTTGTCCGCCACCGCCGTGCCGCCGCCCGTCTGAGTCCCGAGCCCGTAGGCCGCCGAGGCGATCGCCAGCGCCCCTCCCGCGACGATTATCTGTGCCCTTCTCTGTGTTGACATGCGGCGAGACTCCCGGCCGCGTGTAGGAGGAGCGTAAGAACGCGGTAGGAATCACAGAAGAAGGTGCCGGGCCAGCCACAATGGGCGCGGTGAGGGTTCTCATCGTCGACGACGACCGAGCGCTTCGGGACGCCCTGCGCCGCGCGCTCGTCCTGGCCGGCTACGAGACGATCCCCGTGGAGAACGGAGAGGCGGCCCTCGCCGAGGTGGCGCGCAGCGAGCCGGACGCCGTGGTGCTCGACATCGGCCTTCCCGACGTGGACGGGCTCGAGGTCTGCCGCAGGCTGCGCGGCTCCGGGAAGCGCGTTCCGGTTCTGATGCTGACCGCCAGGGACGCGGTGTCCGACCGCATCGACGGCCTCGACGCGGGCGCCGACGACTACCTGGTCAAGCCGTTCGACGTGGGCGAGCTGCGGGCGCGCCTCCGCGCCCTGATGCGGCGCAGCGGCATGAACGGGGACGGCTCGGGGATCTCCTTCGAGGAGCTGCACCTCGACGGCGCCCGGCACGGGGTCAGCGTGGGCGAGAGCTTCGTGGAGCTGACGCGGACCGAGTATCAGCTGCTCGAGCTGCTGATGCTGAATGCGGGCAGGGTCCTGCCGCACAACCTGATCTACGAGCGCGTGTGGGGCTACGACTTCGGCCCCGCCTCGAATGCGCTGCGCGTGTACATCGGATATCTCCGCCGCAAGCTGGAGCAGGCGGGAGCCCGCCCGCTGCTCCACACGGTGCGGGGAGTCGGCTACGTCATGAGGCAGCCGTGAGCCTGCGCACGCGCATCGCGGGTGCCGCGGGACTGGCCGTGGCGCTGGTGGTGGTGATCGCGGCGGTGGCGATCTATCTCGGCGTGCGTGCGGAGCTGCGCGGCGAGGTCGACGACTCGCTGCGCGAGCGCGCCGCCGCGATCGGGCATCTCACCGTGATCGGGGGCCTTGACCGCGCCGGCCGGCCCGGTGAGCTGGGGGCCCGGATCGGGCCGCCGCCCGGCAGGGACGGCGCCGCCGAGCTCAAACGGCAGCTCGTGGTCCCGCCGCCGGAGCCGTTCGGCGGGACAGGTGGCTTCGCGCAGCTCGTGCTGCCGTCCGGCCACGCCGTGCGCGGGCCGAAGACGGACGATGTCCTGCCCGTCGACGATCGCGCGCGTGAGATCGCGCGTACCGGCTCGGGCGAGGACCTCTCCGACACGACCGTGGCCGGCACCCACCTGCGCGTGCTCACGCGCGGGCTTCCCAAGGCCGGCGCGATCCAGATGGCACGTCCGCTCGGCGAGGTTGACCGCCAGCTCGACCGCGTGCTGCTCGTGCTGCTCCTCGTCGGCGCCGCCGGCGTCGCGCTCGGCGCGGCGCTCGCCGCTCTGGTCGCGCGCGCGGCGCTGGCGCCGATCGGCCGCTTCACGGCACGGACCGAGGAGCTCGCCGGCGACACGGACCCGTCGCACCGGATCGACGCTCACGGAAGCGACGAGCTGGGCCGGCTCGCGCGCAGCTTCAACTCGACGCTCGACTCGCTGGAGCGCTCGGTGGAGGCGCAGCGCCAGCTCGTGGCGGACGCGAGCCACGAGCTCCGCACGCCGATCGCGAGCCTGCGCGCGAACATCCAGACGCTCGAGCACGCGGAGCGCCTGCCCGCGGACGAGCGCGAGTCGCTCCGCGCGGACGTCGTCGCGGAGCTGGACGAGCTGACCGCCCTGGTGGCGGACATCGTCGAGCTGGCACGCGGTGCGAAGCCCGGCGCGGCGGTGGACGACGTCCGCCTGGACGAGATCGCGCAGGTCGTGGCCGACCGGGCGCGCGCACGCGCGGCGGACGGCGTGGCCATCGAGGTGTCGGCCGAGCCCACGGTCGTGCGCGGCCAGCCCGAGCGCATCCAGCGCGCGGTCTCGAACCTCGTCGACAACGCGCTCAAGTGGAGCCCCGCGGGAGGGACCGTGGAGATCGCCGTGGCCGGTGGGCAGCTGAGCGTGCGCGACCACGGGCCGGGCTTCGACGACCTCGACCTGCCGCACGTGTTCGACCGCTTCTACCGGGCGACCGGCGCCCGCTCGCTGCCCGGATCCGGCCTCGGGCTCGCGATCGTTCGGCAGACGGCCGACTCCCACGGCGGCGAGGCGCATGCCTCGAACGCGCCCGGCGGCGGCGCCCTCGTGCGCGTGTCGTTCGGGCCGGTCGTCAGGGCACGGGCTCGAGCCACTCACGCCGCTGCTCGATCGAACGGCGGAGCCGCCGGACGAGCTCCGGTGCATCGCGCTCCAGCTCCCTGAACGCGGGACCGCTGAGGACCATCAGGGTCAACGGCGTCTCGGCGATCACGTCCGCGTTGCGCGGCGCGTCCTCGAGCAGGCCCATCTCCCCGAAGAAGTCGCCCGGCCCGAGCTCGTCGAGGTACTGGCCGTCGCGCACCACCCTCGCGGTGCCCTCCTCGATGACGAAGAACTCGTCCGGCTTCGTCCCCTTGCAGCAGAGGACCTTCCCGGGCGGCCACGTCCACCTCGTCGATGCGCATCGCGAGCTGCTTGCGCTGCTTGCGCGAGAGCCCGTCGAACAGCGGGATCCTGCGCAGTTCTGCTTCGTCCATCGCAACTCCTCCTGACTCCGATCCTCCCACCCGGGGGCGCGCTCGGCAACGTGGCACACTGCCGCGGTGGCCACGGTGCTGGTGCTCGGCGTCGGCGGGATCCTCGGCGAGGCGTGGATGTGGGGCTACCTCGGCGGCGCCCAGCGGGCGGGCGGCGAGGACTTCCGGCGCGCCAAGCAGCTGATCGGCACCTCGGCCGGGTCGATCGTCGCCGCGCGGCTCGCGGGCGGGGAGGATCCGCGACGCGGCGAGGAGCGCGTGCGCTGGGACGGCGAGGTCGAGCCCGAGCGCCGCTCGGGCACCCTGCGCGCTGCCCTCGAGCGCGCCAGCCGCATCTCGCTCGGGGCCTTCTCGCCGCTCGCAGCGCCCGCGCTCGCCGCGGCAACACCCGGTGGCGCGCTGGCGCGGGCTGCGGTGCTCGCGCGCGTCCCGCCCGGGCGCATCGAGCTCGACGACCTGCGCTCGCGTGTCGAGGCGCTCGGGCCGCGCTTCGACGGCCGGCTGCGCGTCGTCGCGGTCGACCGGGGCTCGGGGCGTCGGGTCGTGTTCGGCTCCGACGGCGCGCCGGAAGCGAGCGTCGCCGATGCCGTGGCGGCCTCGTGCGCGATTCCCGGCTACATGGCGCCCGTCGAGATAGGCGGCCGCGAGTACGTGGACGGCGGCGTCTGGAGCCCCACCAACCTCGATCTCGCGAGCGCGGGCAACGCCGATCGCGTGCTCTGCCTCGTCCCGACCGCCGCGATGGGCACCTCGCCGGCCCTTGCGCTGCGCGGGGTCGCGGCGGGCTGGCGGCTCGCAACGTCGGTCGAGGCCGCGGCGGCGGGCCGGCGCGGCGCGAGCGTCGAGATCGTCTCGCCCGACGCGGGATCGGCGCGCGCGATCGGCTCCGATCTGATGAACCCCTCGCGCCGCGTGCAGGTGCTGGCGGAGGGCTTCAGGCAGGGCAAGGCCCAAGCCGGGTAGATTCTGCTGCGATGCCGTGCCTAGTCGCCCTGCTTGCGCTGCTCTCTCCGCGCTTGGCGATCTTCGCCCTGTGGCTGTTCAGCAACGTCCTCGACCGCGCCTACGACAGCTGGCTGCTGCCCCTCCTCGGCTTCTTCCTGCTCCCGTGGACGACGCTGGCCTACGCGGTGATGTGGGACACCGGCACGCGCGACGTGAACGGCTTCGAGTGGTTCATCGTCGTCTTGGCGTTCCTCGCCGACCTGGCCTCGTACGCCGGCGGTCGCAGCTATCGCAGCGCCCGCGACTGAGCGCGACGCCGGCCTGCGTCGCGACATCCGCGAGCTGGGCGCCCTGCTGGGCGGCACACTCGTGCGCCAGGAGGGCGAGGAGCTGCTCGAGCTGGTGGAGCGGACGCGTGCTCTGATTCGGGCCGACCGCGCGGCGGCCGCCGCCCTGCTCACCGGCGTGGAGCCGGCCACTGCGATCCGGCTGGTGCGGGCGTTCAGCACCTACTTCAACCTGGCGAACGTCGCGGAGCAGGTGCACCGCGGGCGCGAGCTGGCTGCGATCCGCGAGCGCGACGGGAGCTGGCTGTCGCAGGCGGTGGACCGAATCCGCGCCGCGGAGATACCGCACGACGAGCTGGCCGCCGAGGTCGGCCGCCTGGGAGTCCGGCCGGTGTTCACGGCGCATCCGACGGAGGCGGCTCGGCGGACCGTGCTCTACAAGCTGCGACAGATAGCCGAGCTCCTCGAGGGCGGCGGCCCGCGCGTAACCGCCCGGCTCGAGGAGACCGTCGACCTGCTCTGGCAGACCGACGAGCTGCGGATCGCGAGGCCCGACGTCGTCGACGAGGCCCGCAACGCCGTCTGGTACCTCGACGGGCTGCACGCGGACGCGGTTCCGCTGGTGCTCGAGCAGCTCGCCGACGAGCTCCGCCGGCTCGAGCTCGAAGCCGACCCGGCCGAGCGGCCGCTTGCCTTCGGCAGCTGGATCGGAGGCGATCGCGACGGCAACCCGAACGTCGATCCTGACAGCGTCGATCGCGTGCTCGGCCTTCAGCACGATCACGGGCTGCGCGACGCCATCGCGGTCGTGGACGTGCTCCGCCGCGACCTCTCGAGCTCGGTCCGGATCGCGGGCGCCACCCCGGAGCTGCGCGAGTCGCTCGCCCGCGATCTCGAGCTCCTCCCTGAGGTGGAGCCGCGCTTCCTGCGTCTGAACGCCGAGGAGCCCTATCGACTGAAGCTCACCTGCATTCAGCAGAAGCTCGTGAACACGCGGCGGAGGCTGGCGGACGGACGCCCGCCCGAGCCCGGCCGCGACTACGTGGGGGCGGGCGGGCTGATCGCCGAGCTGGCGCTGGTGCGCGACTCGCTGATCGCGCACCGCGGCGCTCTGATCGCGCACGGCCGGCTCGAGCGGGCGATGCGAACGCTGGCCGCGTTCGGGCTGCACCTCGCCACGCTGGACGTCCGCGAGCACGCGGACGCGCACCACCACGCGATCGGGCAGCTGATGGACCGGCTCACCGGAGCGTCGCCGGCCTACGCGGAGCTGTCGCGCGAGCAGCGGCGCGAGCTCCTCGCGGGCGAGCTCGCGTCTCCGAGACCGCTCGCCTTCCGGCCGCCTCCGCTCGACGCTCCCGGCGCGCGCACGTTCGCGGTCTTCGAGGCGATCCGCGATGCGCACGAGCGATTCGGCGCGGAGACGATCGAGTCGTACATCGTCTCGATGTGCCGCGGCGCGGACGACATCTTCGCCGCGGCGCTGCTCGCCCGCGAGGCAGGCGTCACGCAGGTCGGCTTCGTGCCGCTGCTCGAGACGATGGACGAGCTGCGCCGGGCCGACCGCGTCCTCGAGGAGCTGCTCGCCGACCCGAGCTACCGGGCCATGGTCGCCGAGCGCGGCGACGTCCAGGAGGTGATGCTCGGCTACTCGGACTCGAACAAGGAGGCCGGCATCACGGCGAGCCAGTGGGAGATCCACCGCGCCCAGCAGCGCCTGCGCGACGCGGCCGCGGGATTCGGCGTGCGGCTGCGTCTCTTTCACGGGCGCGGCGGCACGGTGGGCCGCGGCGGCGGCCCTGCGCACGACGCGATCCTCGCCCAGCCGCCGCGCACGCTCGACGGCGAGATCAAGGTCACCGAGCAGGGCGAGGTGATCTCGGACAAGTACCTCGTACGGAGCCTCGCGCGCGAGAACCTCGAGCTGATGCTGGCCGCGGCGCTCGAGGCGACGCTCCTCCACCGCCGCCCGCGAATGTCGCCCGAGGCGCTCGCCGGCTGGGTCGAGGCGATGGACGTGGTCGCGGACGCGTCGTTTCGGCGCTACCGCGGGCTCGTCGAGGACCCGCAGCTGGCCGACTACTTCTTCGCCTCCACGCCGGTCGAGCTCCTCGCCGAGCTGCATCTCGGCTCGCGGCCGTCACGGCGTCCTGAGTCGGAAGGCGGAATCGATGGCCTGCGCGCCATTCCGTGGGTGTTCGGCTGGACACAGTCCAGGCAGATCGTGCCGGGCTGGTACGGAGTGGGCAGCGGCCTGGCGGCGGCGCGCGAGGCGGGGCTTGGGGAGCGCCTCGGCGAGATGCACGAGCACTGGTACTTCTTCCGCAACTTCCTGTCGAACGTCGCGATGACGCTGGTGAAGACGGATCTCGACATCGCCGGCCACTACGTGGAGCGGCTCGCGCCAGCCGAGCTCCGGCGCCTGTTCGACGACATCCGCGACGAGCACGACCTCACGATGGAGGAGCTGCTGCGGCTGCGCGGGGAGACGGAGCTGCTCGGCGCCGACCCGGTGCTCCAGCGCACCCTGCGCGTCCGCGACGACTACCTGGCGCCGCTCCACTACCTCCAGGTGGCGCTGACGGAGCGCCGGCGCGCGGACCGCCGGGCCGGGCGTGAGGCCGACCCCGACCTGGCCCGCGCGCTGCTCCTGACCGTCAACGGGATAGCTGCAGGCCTGCGAAACACCGGTTAGCGTCCCCGCATGGACACCGCAACGAGCACGGACCCCCCGGCCGCCGCGCTCCGCGAGCTGGCCGAGTTTCCCCTGATGGCAGCCCTCTACGGGCGCCGGGCGCGCCGGATCTCGCTCGGCTCGACGATCCCGGACGGCCCGCTGGCCTACGAGTCGCCGCACGAGCCCGTTCCGCTCTCCGAGCTGGAGCGCATGGTGGTGCTCACCTCGATGGCGGGCACCACTGGCTGGCACTACTCGATCACCCGCAACGCCCACTACGCCGGCCACATGGCCAACTACGCGGCGGGCGCCGCCGGGCGCACCTTCCCGTCGGCGGCGGGCTTCCACACCTCGGAGCTCTTCTTCACCGACGACTCGGGCACCTACATGTTCCCGACGCGCGACGCGGGCGCGCTGATCGACCCTGCCGACGAGGACGTGACCGTCGAGAAGATGCTCGAGCGGCACGAGTCGCTGATCGTGAAGCTCGACGACGCGCGGATCGAGTTCCCGCGCGAGGAGCCCTACTACGAGGGGCACAACACCTGGTGCGTGAACGTCCCGGGCTCGCTGCTCGCCATCCCGGTCGGCGATCTCGCGCAGCACACGCTGCTCGGGATCATGTTCCTGGTCCAGAACGGCTACTGCCTGGGCGACGACGTGAACGGACGCGCGATTCCCGGCATGGAGAAGTTTCGCGGCCTGGTCGACGTCGACGACACGTTCCCGCTCACCTTCTTCGACCAGTACATGCTGGCCGAGATCACGGCCGAGCTCGCGACGAGCTGCTACGGCGGCATGCTGGTGCTGCAGGCGATGGGGCTCGGCGGGTGGATGTTCGACGGCATGGACCGCTTCTCGATGCTGGGCGCGTCGGGCGACCCGGACATCCCCGGCCTCGGCTTCCGCTACGACGAGGACGAGCGCTGGTCCGTTCCGAACCCGACCGGACGCGAGGGCGTGTTCGAGGCGTACTGCCCGCCGCACTTCCCTGACATGTACGCGGCCGTGGAGGCGCTCTGCGAGCGGAAGTTCGGGAAGGGCGGGCCGCACAACCCGGACACGCCCGGCGCCTGGACGGAGTCGGCGCTGGTGCGCTCGAGCGCCCAGGTGCACGACGAGCACTTCCGCGAGTGCGTTCAGGTCCAGGCCCAGTACCTGTTCGACACCTTCGGGAAGTTCCCGGCGACGGTGCCCTCGCTGATGATCCTCAACTACCTGCAGGCGCACCACCTGGACCTGGACTTCTACGACCAGAAGCTCCGCCCGGGCTCATACCTGGAGACGCACGCGCGCCACATGGAGACCTGGCACTAGGCCCGGCTAGGCGCGCTTGATCGTGCGCACGCCGCCGCCCGGCGTCCACACCTCGATGACGAGGTGCTTCCGCTCGTCGTCGAGGCCCACGGTCGACGCCTCTCTGATGTCGAGGCGGAACCGGTGCGAATCCGCGCCGGGGAGGGAGACCTCCTCGGCCACGCCCGCCAGCTTGGCGTCGCCTGCCCAGTCGTCCGGGTCGTCCGACCCGCTGTGCAGCGCAAAGCGAGGGTCGCGCTGCAGGTCGCGTGCCTTCAGCGCGTCGAGCATCGAGCCGATCCACAGCTCGCCATCCGAGAACTCGGTCTCGGTTCCGGAGATGCGCGGCGATCCGCCCTCCCGGATGGTGGCGATCGTCTTGTGAACGTGCGCGTCGAACCGCTCGCGCACGCGGGCGGCGAGGTCCGGCGCCTCAGCCTCGAACTCTGACCAGCTGGGCACAGCAGGGAAACCTACCGTGGGCGGGAGCGTTGCTAGCTTCGACCGGGTGATCGACGAGGCGCCGGCCGCGGCGGAGGAGCGCGTGAGGCATCCAGGCGGCGTGCTGGTGGTGCTGCTGATGGCGGGCGTTTCCTTCGCGCTCTCGCAGACGCTCGTGATCCCGGCGCTGCCCGACATCAGCCGCGAGGTCCATGCCAGCCCCGCCGCGGCGTCGTGGATCCTGAGCGGCTTCCTGCTGTCGGCCTCGATCGCCACGCCGATCGTGGGCAAGCTCGGGGACGTGTTCGGCAAGGGCCGCGTGCTCACGATCGTGCTCCTGCTGTTCTCACTCGGAGGCGTCGTATGCGCCCTGGCGGGCTCGATCGGCGTCCTGATCGCCGGCCGGGTCATCCAGGGCGTGGCCGGCGGCGTCTTCCCGCTCGCCTTCGGGATCATCCGCGACACCTTCCCGCCCGAGCGGATGGCCACCGGGCTCGGGCTCGTCAGCGCGATCATCGGAATCGGAGCCGGGATCGGCCTCCCGCTGTCGGGCGTGATCGCGGACAACCTCGGAGTTCCGTGGCTGTTCTGGATCAGCCTGATTGCCCTTCCGGCCGCCTTCGCGGCGCATCGACTCGTTCCACCGTCGCCCGAATCGAGACGCGTCCGCATCGACTGGGCCGGGGCGGCCCTCCTGTCCGGGGCGCTGGGCGCCGTCCTGCTGGGCGTCACGAAGGCCAACGATTGGGGCTGGGGCTCGCCGCGAACCCTGGGCCTGTTCGCAGCCGGCGGGCTGCTTCTCGTCGTCTGGGTGCGATTCGAAGGGCGCGTCGACGATCCGCTGATCGACCTGAAGGTCCTTCGCGGGCGGGCGGTCGCGACCACCAACCTCACCGGCCTGCTCGTGGGGTTCGCGATGTTCTCGAGCTTCCTGCTGATCCCGCAGTTCGCCCAGGCGCCGGAGAGCACGGGCTACGGCTTCGGCGACTCGGTCACCCAGGCCGGCTTCCTGCTCCTGCCGGCCGCGCTCGCACAGCTCCTCGCCGGGCCGCTGGCGGGCTGGCTCGGCGCTCGCATCGGCTTCCGGACGACGCTGGCGACGGGCGCCGCGCTGGCCACGGTGTCGTTCGTGTTCATGGCGCTCGAGCACTCCCATCCGTGGCAGTTCGTCGTGTCCGCCGTGCTGCTGGGCGCCGGGATCTCGTTCGCGTTCGCGTCGATGGCCAACCTGATCGTCGGGGCGGTCCCGCAGTCCGAGGTCGGAATCGCCACCGGCATCAACACGATCATGCGAACGATCGGGGGCGCGTTCGGCGCGGCCGTGGCGACGGCGATCCTCACGGGCCACACGATCGGCTCCTCCGCGATCCCATCCGAGGGCGCGTACACCGCAGCCTTCGTCATGTCCGCGGGGGGAGGCGTCCTGGCGGTAGCGGCGGCGCTGTCTCGTGCCGCGACGGGTCGAGGAGCGCGTGCCCACGGCGGCGCCCGCCGCCTGACGGGCCCTAGAACGTGATGCCGATCGCTCGCGCGAACTGCTTCACGTAGCGCTTGCTGCCGGGCTTCGCGAGGACCCGCGACTCGGCGCGGTAGAGCGCGGCCCCGCCGGTGGTCGCCGGCGCGGGGAAGCGCACGACGTAGACCCCGCGCCCGTTCGGCTTCGCCTGTCCGACGGTCGTGTACTGGCCACAGAGGATCCGCTTCACGACCACGGCGTTGCGCTTGCCGAGCAGCTTTCGGTCCACCTGACCGCGCAGCTCGAACATGCCGCCGGCCACCTGCTTCAGCGAGCTCGAGGCGAGTGACTGCGGGAGCTTCAGCTCGACCGAGCGGGCGCTCCCGACCTGCGCCCGGTAGCGCGCGACGTTGAACAGCCTGCGCGCCGGCTTCTTCACGCGCGCCTGGAACTTGCCATCGGCGCCCGGCGTGACGGTGCTCAGCTTCTCGGCCTTGCCGCGGCCGCCGAGGTAGCGCACCGACAGCTCCACCTTCTGGCCGGCGACGCGTCGCCGCCACGAGGCCGCTCAGCACCACCCGGTTGCCGCGCACGTCGGCACGGACGAGGCTGATGACGCGCTCGCCGCAGAGCACGAGGTCGCGCTCGGTCTCGTCGCCCTCGTTGTTGTCGCTCGGCCCCGCGAGACAGCCGGGGTCGGCAAGATCGATGGCGCCGTCGCCGTCGTTGTCGGCCTGATCGGAGCACTGCGGCGCGCGGGGGCGGGGGAGGAGGCGGCGGCACGGTGAACCCGGCCGGCGTCTCGTCGGCGCCCATGTCGATCGTGTGGCCGTCACCATCCCCGTCGGTGGGCCGCGGATCGCCCTCGTAGTCCTCGGGGTTCCGCTCACCGCCGACCATCGCTCGTAGAGCTCGTCGCTGCCCTTGTCGATCGTCGGGCTCTGCGTCGTCTGGTGGACGTTCGTCGCCGCCCACGAGCTTCGGGTCCGCGCAGATGTTCGCCACGCTCGTCCCGCCAGTGAAAGGGGCGCCGGCCGTCGTGCATGCGTCGCTGTAGCGGACATCGAACGAGTCGAAGCCGCCGATGTCCCCTGCGCCACCGCTGCACACGATCGAGTTCCACAGACCAGGTCGTCCTGAGGGTCGCCGGCAATGACCGGCGAACTGCCCGCCGGCTCCAACCGAGTTGTCCGCGACACCGTGGTCTCCGCCAACTCGAGCGACGTGGGGTGGCCGCGCCCACGTAGATCCCGCCGCCCTCGCCGACCGCCCCGACGGAGTTGCCCGGCGACCGTGTCGAGGAAGCCGTGCCAGGTCCCGCCGTCGCTCGAGAAGTAAGAGGCCGCCGCCCTCGCTCTCGAAGCTCGAGCCGGCGCGGCTGGCCGGCCACCGTGTTGCCCTCGATCCGGGTGTACTCGCTCTGTGCGTTGATGTCGGCGCCGCAGGATGGCGAGGCCGCCGCCGCCGTAGTCCCCGTCGCTCGGGAAGGCCTTGACGCGAGTTGCCCTGAAGATCGTTGTTCGCTGAGATTGAGGAGGCCGCCGCTCCAGGAAGAGGCCGCCGCCGAAGTGGTCACCCACCGGGCGTGCCGGCTCATCGGTTCGACCGAGTTGTTCTCGTAGCGCTAGTTGGTGACGTTCAGGAAGCCGACGTCGATCGCGACGTACCCGCCGCCGCCCGAGCCGCCGGCCCTGTTGCCTACCACGATGTTCCCGTCCAGTGAGATGTTCTCGGCCGCCGGGGTCACCTCGAAGTGCGAAGGCGCCGCCGTTGCCGGACGCGGTGTTGTTGGCGAAGGTGCTGCCGTTGATGCCTGAGTTCGTTGTTCCCTGGCCTGGAGACTCCACGGACAGAGCCCCTCCGGTGCCCGTGTTGCCCTCCGGCTTCGTCCCGACCCGAAGGTGTTGCCGCTGACGCCGACGCCGCCCAGCGTTGATCCCGAGCACGGGGCCTTGACCTGGCGAGGTGGACGGCGCCGCCCTTGCCCGTCGCCGTGTTGTTGAAGAACTGCGAGTGGAAGATCCGACGGAGGACTCGCCGCGTGATGTCGAGCGCACCGCCATTGCCCGTGACCGTTGCCGTCGCGGAAGATGAGGTCGCGGATCGTCCAGCCGGTGCACATTGACGCCCGTGAGCATCCGCTGCGCGCCGAGGCCGCTCCCGTCGAAGCCGTCGACGCCGTTGCTCGGATCGCCCTGGAGCGTCCAGATCCTGTAGTTGTTCGGGAACACCGACGGAGTCGGGAAGCTCGGCAGCGTACTCCTGCCTCGTTGCAGACCGCCCGGTTAGCGTGATGCACGTGATGCCGTCGCATTGGCCGTGGTGTCAGCCGCGCCGTCTGGAAGCTGGCGCCAGGTGAGCGTGCCGCTCGCGGCGTCGCGCGCGGCGGCGGCGGCAAGGACAGCAGGACGCAACGACCACGGCGACGGCGAGTCCGCGGGCCATCCATCGACCCTAATGCCGTCGCCGTGGCTACGCCACTACTTGATGAAGAGGATCTCCGCGTACTTCGGCAGCGGCCAGAGGTCGTCCGCGACGGCCTTCTCGAGCTGGTCGCCCAGGTCGCGCACGTGCTCCAGCGCGGTGAGCTGGTGGTCGCGCGCGTAGACCGCGAGCTCCAGGCCCTCCACGCCGTCCGGGTACGTGTTCGCCTCCTCGAGCGCGGTGATCGCCTGCTCGAACTCGGCCACGAGCGAGCGGGCCTCGCCCGCCAGCTCGTCCAGGCCCGCGGCCTCGATCAGCGCCACGTGGCGCAGGCCGGCCGGCAGCAGCATCGTCCGGGCCATTGCCGCGGCCGTCTCGGCCTCGATGTTGGCGCCGATCGTGTACTGCTCGGACCACACCTCGAAGCGCGACTCGAGCTCGCGGTGCGATAGCACCTCGTACTTCTCGAACGCCTGGACGGTCTGGTCTGCCAGCACCTCGGGCAGCGCGTCGGGCGTCGTGCGCAGGTTCTTCAGTCCGCGCTGCTCGGCCTCGGCGTGCCACTCCTCGGTGTAGTTGTCGCCGCCGAAGATCACCCGCTTCGACTCCGTGTAAGCGTCGCCGACCACCGCCGTTACGGCCTCGGGGAGATCGCGCCCATCCGCGATGTCCTTCTCGAGCTGGTCCGCCAGCTCGTCGATCGCCTCGGCCACGATCGTGTTCAGCACGGTGTTCGGGAAGGCGAGCGACTGGCTCGCCCCGAGCGCGCGGAACTCGAACTTGTTGCCGGTGAAGGCGAACGGCGAGGTGCGGTTGCGGTCCCCGCCGTGTCTCGGCAGCGGCGGGAGCACCGGAGTGCCCAGACCCAGGACCGAGGCCGGCCGCTGCGGATCGCTCTCACCGGAGACGATCCCGTTGAAGACCGTCTCCAGGTCGCTTCCGAGGAAGATCGAGATGATCGCCGGCGGCGCCTCGTTGGCTCCGAGACGGTGGTCCTGGCCGAGGTTCGCCACCGACGCGCGGAGCAGCCCCTGATGCTTGTCCACGGCCTTGATCACGGCCGCGCAGAAGAACAGGAAGTTGATGTTGTCCGCCGGCGTCTCGCCCGGGTCCATCAGGTTGTGGCCGGTGTTCGTGCCCATCGACCAGTTGTTGTGCTTGCCCGATCCGTTCACGCCTGCGAACGGCTTCTCGTGCAGCAGGCACACGAGCCCGTACTTGCGCGCCACCCGCTGCAGCACCTGCATGGTGAGCTGCTGGTGGTCCGAGCCGACGTTCGAGTTCTCGAACACCGGCGCGATCTCGTACTGGCCGGGGGCCACCTCGTTGTGGCGGGTCTTCACCGGCACGCCGAGGCGCGCGAGCTCGAGCTCGCAGTCCATCATGTAGGCCAGGATCCGCTCCGGGATCGACCCGAAGTAGTGGTCGTCCAGCTCGTGCCCCTTCGGCGGCTTGGCGCCGAAGAGGGTGCGGCCCGTGTTGATGAGGTCGGGGCGCTCGAAGTAGTACTGCTGGTCGATCAGGAAGTACTCCTGCTCGGGCCCGACCGTGGTGAAGACGCGGGTTGCCGCGTCGTCGCCCAGGATCCGCAGTGCCCGGACCGCGGAGCGCGAGAGCGCGTCCATCGAGCGGAGCAGCGGGATCTTTGCGTCCAGCGCCTCGCCGGTCCACGACGCGAACGCGGTGGGGATGCACAGGAGCGCGCCGTTCGGGTTCTGCATCAGGAACGCCGGGCTCGTGGGATCCCACGCCGTGTAGCCGCGCGCCTCGAAGGTCGCGCGCACGCCGCCGGTCGGGAAGGAGGATGCGTCCGGCTCGCCCTGGATCAGCTCCTTGCCCGAGAACTCGGCCAGCGCCATGCCGTCCACCGTCGGGCTGAAGAACGAGTCGTGCTTCTCGGCCGTCAGGCCGGTGAGCGGCTGGAAGACGTGGGTGAAGTGGGTGGCGCCCTTCTCGAGCGCCCACTCCTTCATGGCGAGCGCCACCGCGTCGGCCAGCGGCGCGTCGAGCGCCTCGCCCTCCTCGAGCACCTGCTGAAGTCGCCGATAGGCCTCCTTCGGGAGGCGCTTGCGCTGCTCGGTCGTCGAGAAGACGTCCTCGCCGAAGGGGTAGTTCGACGGCTGCGTGAGGTCGGCCCTCCCCAGCGAGCCCCCGTTGGGGCTCCACTGCGCGGCCGTGATGTTGTGCTGGCGGGTGCGGGGCATGTCGTGTGCGAGCCTCCTGGCGGGATCCGGGCTGGGGGAAAGCTATCCGCGCGCGATGACTTTGACCTTGTACGTCTGTCTAAAGATCCGCAAAGAGCGTTCGCCCTTCGTCGAGTACGTACGCTGGGAGAGGTTTGACAGCAATCGAAATGCATGGAGTCGTGAAGCGGTTCGGGCCGGTCACCGCGGTGGACGGGCTCGACCTCGAGGTGCCGAAGGGCATCTGCCTGGGCCTGCTCGGACCGAACGGCGCCGGCAAGTCCACGACCATGCGGATGCTCACGGGCCAGGCGCTGGCCGACGAGGGCTCGATCACGGTCCTCGGTCACAAGCTGCCGGGGGAGGCGAAGGAGGCTCGCGCCGAGATGGGCGTCGTGCCGCAGCTGGACAACCTCGATGTCGACGTGTCCGTCGAGGTCAACCTGTCCGTCTTCGCGCGCCTCTACCGCGTGCCGGACGTGAGTGCCGCCGTGGACCGAGGGCTGGCGCTCGCCCGGCTAGACGGCCGTCGCCACGACGCCGTCGACGAGCTCTCCGGCGGCATGCGCCGCCGGCTGCTGCTGGCGCGCGGCCTGGTGCACGATCCGCCGCTCCTCCTCCTGGACGAGCCGACCGTCGGGCTCGACCCGCAGATCCGCACCGAGCTGTGGGGGCTGATCGACTCGCTCCGCTCGCGCGGCACCACGATCCTGATGTCCACGCACTACATCGAGGAGGCCGAGCGGCTCGCCGACGAGGTTGCCCTGATGGCACACGGCAAGATCATCAGCCGCGGGAAGCCCGCCGAGTTGGTGGCGGAGCACGCGGGCCGTGAGACCGCCGAGGTCTACGCGCAGCCGGAGCGGCTTGCCGAGGTTCGTGCGAAGGCCGAGGCCCAGGGGCTGAGGGTGCGCCCGGCCGGTCCGGCGATCGCGATCGTCGGGTCCGAGAAGGCCACGGACGGCGCGGTGCCGCCCGAGGCCATCCGCCGGGCGGCCTCGCTCGAGGACGTGTTCGTGCTGCTGACGGGAGAGGAGGCCGAGTGAAAACGAGGCTGCGCACCCACCGGGTGCTCCGCAAATGAGACGCCTCGAGCCCGCCGCCATCGGCGGCGTGATGAGTCGCGAGGTCGCGAACTTCCGGACCTTCTGGAAGTCGACGACGTTCTCGAGCGTGCTGGAGCCGGTGGTCTACCTGCTCGCGTTCGGGCTCGGGCTGGGCGCGACGGTCGTGGACCGCGTGGACGGCCTCCCGTATGTCGAGTTCGTCGGCACCGGAATGGTCGCCACGGCGGTGATCTTCTCGAGCGTCTTCCCGGCCATGTTCGGCACCTTCGTGAAGGAGCGCTTCCAACGCACCTATGACGCGATCCTGGCGGCGCCGGTCGACGTGGAGGAGCTCGTCACGGCGGAGATGCTGTGGATCGGGCTGCGCTCGGGGTTCTACGGCTGCTTCCCGCTCGTCGTGTCGATGTTCTTCGGCCTCGATCCCGCGCCCGGGATGCTGCTCGTTCCGCTGTTCTGCTTCGTAACGGCGCTCGGCTTCGCCGGCTTCGGCATCGCGGTCGCGGCGAGCGTGGCGAAGATCGACCAGTTCAGCTACGTGACGACGCTGTTCGTCACGCCGCTGTTCCTCGTGGCGGGCACGTTCTTCCCGATCGACGAGCTGCCGGTGGGCGTCCGGATCGCCTCACAGCTGAACCCGCTGCACCACCTGGTCGAGCTCGTTCGCGGCGCCTGCTTCGGCTTCGAGGCGACGGACCTCCTGCGCGTGGCGTTCCTGGTCGTCTTCGCGCTTGGTCTCTGGCGGATCGCGGTGAACCGCCTGGAGAAGCGGCTGATCGACTAGAGCGGCAGCTCGCGGCCGAGGCCTGACTCGGCCGCGCGGCGGTTGATCTCGGCTGCGACGGCGACATCCTCGAGCGCGAGGCCCAGCGGGACGAAGACGCGCAGGCCCGCGCTCACAGTCGCGCTCCCGTCGAGCGCGTCGCAGAGCTCCGCCGGATCCGGGGGATAGCCGCCGAAGTAGCCCTGCTCCCGGTAGTAGCCGTACTGCGCGACGTCGTCGACGACAAAGGCGGCCGCGTCCTCGAACAGGTCCTCCGAGAGCGAGGCATCGAAGTCGACCGCGCATGCCACCGTGGCACCGGCCAGCTGCTCGCGGGACAGCGGCCGCGCCGGGTCGCGCACGATCGCCGCGCAGGTGATGACCACGTCGGCTCCGCGACCGGCGTCCTCGGCGGACGCCACCGCGCGGGCCTCCAGATCCGGGTGCTCCGCCGCGAGCGCCTCCGCTCGCTCCGGGTGGCGGTCGAACAGGGAAGCGCGCCGCAGCGCGGGGAGGACCTGCTTCGCCAGCTCGAGGTGCACCCTCGCCTGGCGGCCGCAGCCGATGATGCCGAGCGCCTCGACGGGCCGCTCGGCGAGCGCGCGGATGCCGAGCATGCTCGCGGCGGCCGTGCGGATCTCGGTGATCCAGGTCGCGTCCATCACCGCGAGCGGCCGCCCGGTCGCGGCGTCCGAGAGGAGGAACAGGCCGTGGATGTAGGGCAGGCCGAGCTCCTGGTTGTCCGGGTAGCCCGCCACCCACTTCAGCCCGACGGCGTCCACGTCCGCGAGGTAGGCCGGCATCGCGTGGATGAACGCGTCGTCGCGTGGATGGACGCCGATCTTCGGCGGCATCTCGACGGCGCCCGCGCGCTTCGCGCGGAACGCGCGCTCGAGGATGTCGATGACCTCAGTGCCCGGCAGTCCGACGGCCTCGACGTCCGCGCGTGACAGGTATCGCACGGCCGGGCTCATCGCGGCAGCCTAGGTCATGGGCAGCGAGCGGTCACACTGCTCGCGTGCGCGCTCTGTTCTCCTCCACACGCGGCGTGGGCCACTTCAACCCGCTCGTCCCGTTTGCGCGTGCGTTCGAGCGCGCCGGTCACGACGTGATGATGGCCGGGCCACCCGACCTGGCCGCGCGCGCCGGCGATGCCGGGTTCGCCTTCTGGGAGTTCGATCCGCCGCCGGAGGACGAGCTCGGCGCGGTCTGGGGCCGGGTGCCGCAGCTGCCGCCCGAGCAGGCGAACGAGGTCGTGGTCGGCGAGATCTTCGGACGGCTCAACACAACGGCGGCGCTTCCGCGGCTTCGGGCGGCCTGCGAGGAGTGGCGTCCCGATGTCGTGGTGCGCGATCCGAACGAGTACGGCTCCGCGCTCGCGGCCGAGCTTCACGGCATCCCGGCCGCGCGCGTGGCCGTGGGCCTGGCCTCGAGCGAGGAGCTCGCGCTCGGCATCGCGGCCGGCCCGATCGACGCGATCCGCACCGCGGAGGGACTTCCGCCCGACCCCGCCGGCGACCGTCCTGCGCGCCTCGCCCTACCTGAGCGTCTTCCCGAGGACGCTTGACGAGGGCGCACAGCCGGACACCCACCGCTTCCACGATCCGGCCTGGGACGCTCCGGCGGGCGAGCTGCCGGACTGGTGGCCGGGCCGCGCGGGCGAGCCGCTCGTCTACGTGACGTTCGGCAGCGTGGCGGGGGGCTTCGAGCAGGCGGTTCCGGTCTACGGCGTCGCGATGCGCGCCGTGGCCGAGCTCCCGGTGCGCGTGCTCCTCACCGTCGGTCGCGAGCTGGATCTGGATGCCCTGCCGGCCGCGCCCGAGAACGTGCACGTCGAGCGCTGGGTGCCGCAGCAGGACGTGCTCGGTCACGCGGCCGCGGCCGTCGTCCACGGCGGCTCCGGCTCGACGCTCGGGGCGATCGCCGCGGGCGTCCCGCTCGTCGTGGTGCCGCTGTTCGCCGACCAGCCGGAGAACGCCCGGCGCGTGGCGGAGGTGGGCGCCGGGGCTGGCGGTCGAGCCGAACCGGGAGCAGGTGGACGCGACCGTGGCTCCGCTTCGCGACGCGGTGGAACGGGTGCTCTCCGAGCCCGGCTTCGGAGAGCGGGCTGGGGCCATCGCGGCGGAGCTTCGTGGGGAGCCTCCGGTCGACGAGGCGGTGCCTCTGTTGAAACGCCTCGATCGCCGCTAAGCTCGTCTGTTTGGCCGTCGACCCGATCAATAACGAGCCTGCACCGGCCACGGGCCGCGTCTGGCTGCTCGACGATAACCCGCGCGAGGCCGAGCTCGTCTTCGACTTTCCGTTCCACGAGGACCTGAACGAGGCCGTCAAGGAGCTCCCGCGGCGCTGGTTCGACTGGCGCCGCAAGCACTGGCGCGTGCCCGCCCACCCGCGCTTGGCGAAGCCCGTCGAGGCGCTGCTCGCCCAGTTCCCGGATCTCGTCCCGAGCCCCGAGGTGCTCGCCTGGCTGAGCGACTCTGACCGCTGGCGTGCGGTCTGCACCGTGGTCGCGCGCGACGGGCGCGGTCACTTCCTGGTGCGGACGCTTCAGGGCGAGCGCCCGGACGAGCTGGACGCGGGAGTCGACGCCGGCGACGGGCGCACGCTGTTCGCGTTCGGTGCCGAGAACGCGGCTCTTCTCCAGCAGCTCGAGGGCCTGAGGCTGGACGACCTCGCCACGACCTGCGCGCGCGCGCTCCGCACCGGCCATGCCCCGCCACCCGCGGAGATGTCGCTGCAGATCGGCGAGGAGGGGGAGCCGCACTTCACCGTCTTCCACATCTGGGATCGGGCCCCGGTCACGGCGTTCCGCGAGCTGTCGGAGGCCCATCCGGTGCACCGCGCGGGTCGCTTCTTCCTGCGCGACGCCCCGTGGGGCGTGGCCGTGCCGGCGGACCCGGCGCTCGCGCCTCAGCTCACCGGCTACCTCGAGGCGCACCCGGACCTGCAGGTGGAGGAGCCGGCGAGCGAGCTGCTCGAGGAGATGGTGGCCGAGCACGAGCGCGCGTCCGAGACCGTCGCCCTCTCGTACGCCGAGGACGCGGAGCTCGACGACCTCGAGCTGGGTGGCGAGCTCCACCCGTTCCAGCGCGCCGGCGTGCGCTACGCACTTGCGCGGCGGAGGACCTTCATCGCCGACGAGCAGGGTCTCGGCAAGACGGTGCAGGCGCTGGCGACCATCGAGGCCGACGACGCCTTCCCCACAGTGGTCGTGTGCCCGGCCAGCATGAAGCTCGTCTGGGAGCGCGAGGCCCAGCATTGGCTCCCCAATCGGAGCGTGGCCGTGCTCGGGGGCCGCACGGACGAGGTCTGGGACGAGAAGACGGCGGCCGCCGAGATCGTCGTCCTCAACTACGACATCCTCGACTGGCACAGCGACAGGCTCGCCGAGCTGGGTCCGCGGGCGCTCATCCTCGACGAGTCGCACTACGTGAAGAACGCGCGCGCGGCGCGGACGAAGGCCGCGCTGGAGCTCGCGGGAACGCTTCCCGACGACGCGCTCCGGCTCGCCCTCACCGGCACCCCGATCATGAACCGCGCCGAGGAGCTCGTCTCGCAGCTGCGCGTGCTCGGGCGCCTGAAGGACTTCGGCAGTGGCGCCCGGCTCATGCGCCGCTTCCGCACCGCCGGCAGCGACGATCGCCTCCACTGGAATCTGCGCGCGCACTGCTACGTCCGGAGGACGAAGGCGCAGGTGCTGCCGCAGCTGCCGGCAAAGCGCCACGACACGGTCCCGGTGCTGCTGTCGAACGAGCACGAGTACCGGCTCGCCGAGCGCGACGTGATCGCGTGGCTCCAGACGCTCCCGCTCGACCTGCGCTCGATCGACGCGAAGGTCGCCGCGGCGCTGCGCGCGGAGCAGCTCGTGCGCCTGAACCACCTGCGCCAGCTCGCCGCCCGCGGCAAGCTGCCGACGGCGCTCGCGTGGGTGGCGGACTTCCTCGAGTCGGGCGAGCCGCTCGTCGTGTTCGCGGAGCACATCGCCACGCAGCGCGCCGTGCTCGAGCGCTTCCCCGGCGCGCTTCACATCCTGGGAAGCGACACCTCCGTCGCGCGCCAGCGCGCGGTGGACTCCTTCCAGGACGAGGACGGCCCTCAGCTGATCGTCTGCTCGCTCAAGGCCGCCTCGCAGGGGATCACGCTCACGCGCGCGTCCAATGTCGCCTTCCTCGAGCTCGACTGGACGCCGGCGCGCCACGATCAGGCCGAGGACCGGCTGCATCGGATCGGGCAGGACAGCGCCGTCACGGCCTGGTACCTGCTCGCGCCGGACAGCATCGACGAGACCATGGCCCAGGTGCTCGAGCGCAAGCGGAGCCTGATCGACGCCGTCACGGACGGCAAGGTGCGCGACGAGGAGCGCCTCGTCGACGCGGTGGTGCGCGAGCTCAGGGGCCGGCCGTTCCGGCACCTGCGCGTCGTTGCCTAGCGGATGACGACCGCCGAGCTGGTCTCCGCGCTCGTCGCCATCCCGTCCGTGAACCCGGACCTGGTGCCTGGCGGGGCCGGCGAGGCCGAGGTCGCCGCCTACGTAGCCGATTGGCTCCGGGACGCCGGGCTCGAGGTCGAGGTGCACGAAACGGTGCCGGGGCGCCCCAGCGTGGTCGCCGTCGCCCGTGGAGGCGGCGGCGGGCGCTCCCTGATGCTGAACGGCCACCTCGACACGGTCGGGGTCGAGGGGATGGAGCAGCCCTTCGAGCCGGAGGTGCGCGACGGGCGCCTCTACGGTCGCGGCGCCTACGACATGAAGGCGGGCGTCGTGGCCTGCATGATCGCCGCGCGGCAGCTCGCAGCCGAGGACCTGGCCGGCGACGTGATCCTCGCCGCGGTCGCGGACGAGGAGTACGCGAGCATCGGCACGCAGTCCGTCCTCGAGCGTTGGACCGCGGACGCGGCGATCGTCACCGAGCCGACGGCCCTTCGGGTCTGCGTGGCGCACAAGGGCTTTGTGTGGGCGGAGCTCGAGACGGCCGGCCGCGCGGCGCACGGCTCGCGCCCGGCCGAGGGCGTGGACGCAATCGCGCGGATGGCCCCCGCGCTCGGCCGCCTCGCGGAGCTCCAGGCGGCGCTGGACGCCGAGGTCGGCCACGACCTGGTGGGGCCCGGGTCGGTCCACGCGTCGCTGATCGAGGGCGGCCAGGAGCTGTCGAGCTATCCGGCGCGCTGCGTGCTGTCGCTCGAGCGCCGGACCGCGCCGGGGGAGAGCGCAGATGACTTCAGGGAGGAGTGCGAGGCCCTCGTGGACGGCATCGACGGCGCGGAGGTGCGCATGGGCCTCGTCCGGCCGCCCTTCAGCGTCGACCGCGACGAGCCGGTCGTCGTCGCCATGGCACAAGCGGCCGAGACCGTCACCGGCGCCCCCGCCGAGGTGTACGGCGAGACCTACTGGATGGACGCGGCGCTGATCCAGGCGGCCGGCATCCCCACGGTCGTCTTCGGGCCGGACGGCGAGGGCGCGCACTCGATCGGCGAATGGGTGGACGTCGCAAGCGTGGACGCCTGTGCGCGAGGGCTCGTCCTGGCCGGGCGGGCGCTGTGCGCGTGAGCGAGTGGATCGCCAACCCGCTTCGCGATCCGGCGCTGGCGCCGTCCGACGACGACGCGCCGCTGCGCTTCCATCGCACGCTGTCCGGCTACGCCCCGACCCCGCTGGTCGACGCGCCCGAGCTGGCGGCGGAGTGGGAGGTGGGCCGCGTCCTCCTGAAGTTCGAGCGCGAGCGCTTCGGCCTGCCGGCGTTCAAGTTCCTCGGCGTATCGTGGGCCGCCGAGCGGATGCTCGGCGACGCGCCGGGCGAGCCGGGGCTCGAGCTGATCGCCGCGACCGACGGCAACCACGGACGCGCCGTGGCGCGCGTGGCGCGCAGCCGAGGTCTCGCCGCGACGATCCTCGTCCCGGCCGGCACGGCCCAGGCCCGGATCGACGCGATCGAGGGCGAGGGCGCGAGCGTCCGGGTGGTGGACGGCTCGTACGACGACGCGGTGCGGCTGAGCGCGGAGCTGGCCGGTGAGCGCCGCCTCGTGCTCTCGGACACCTCCTGGCCGGGCTACGAGGAGGTTCCGGGCTGGGTGATCGAGGGCTACGCCACGATCTTTCATGAGGTGGACCAGCAGGCGCCCGCGGCAGTCGACGTCGCCTTCGTCCCGATCGGCGTGGGCGCGCTCGCCGCGGCGGCCGCGCGCCATCTGGGCGGACGCGCCCGGCTCGCTGGGGTGGAGCCGGTCACCGCGGCCTGCATGCTCGAGTCCGCTCGCGCAGGGCGGATCACCGAGGTGCCCGGTCCGCACCCGTCGATCATGGCCGGGCTGAACGCGGGGCTGCCGTCGCTCGTGGCCTGGCCGCTCGTGACCGGGGCGTTCGAGCTCTTCTCGGCCGTCGAGGACGAGGTGGCCGTCGAGGGCACGCGCCGCCTGGCCCGACTCGGGCTCGAGGTGGGGGAGGTCTCCGGCGGCGCGGTGGGCGCGGCCGCGCGTCTGCTCGCCGACGCGGACGCACGCGAGGCGCTTGGCGCCGGATCGGCGAGCACGGTGCTCGTGCTGCTCACCGAGGGCGTGACCGATCCCGAGTCGTACGTGCGAATAGTCGCTTAGGCGAAGGCCTCTCCTTGCTAAGCCTCCATCGAACTTGTGCGGGGCGTCAGGGACTCTCACCCGGGGGTAGGAACCGGGGCGATGCGTGGGGTACGTGTCCTATCAGCACTGCTTGTGCTCGCCGTCACCGCCGTCGCTATCGGGGGCGGCTCGTCCGCGCCTGCCCAGTCGGCGGAAGGCAGCCCGCTTGCCGGCCTGAAGTTCTACGTGGACCCCGATTCGCCCTCCATGCAGCAGTGGCGGGCGTACCAGCGCTCCGGTCAGCAGCAGAAGGCGGACCTGGTCTGGAGGATCGCCAGGGAGCCGAAGAACGTGTGGCTCGGCCGCTTCACCTCGCCGAACTTCCGGGTGAAGGTCCAGCGCATCTTCGACGCCGCCGACGGTCAGGGCGCCGTGCCGCTCCTCACCGTGCTGCGGGCGCAGTCCTCGCGGTGCAGCCCGACCTACGACGGGGGTGGCCCGGCGGAGGACGCGCGGACCCGCGAGTGGTACCGCGACCTCGCCGCGGCGATCGGGTCCAAGCGGGCCGTGATCGCCTTCGAGCCCGACTCGCTCGGGACGATCGACTGCCACGCGCGCAGCCGGCGCGATGACCGCTACAGGCTGCTCCGCTACGGCGTCGAGCAGCTCACGGCGCTGCCGAACGTGACGCTCTACATCGAGGCCGGCGCGTCCGACTGGGAGGGCGCGAGCAGAATGGCGCCGAAGCTGCGAAGGGTCGGCATCGCCAGCGCAGACGGGTTCATGCTGAACGCGACTCACTACGACTGGACCCGCAACAACATCAAGTACGGCGTCGACCTCTCGCGGCGCGTCGGCGGGAAGCACTTCATCATCAACACCGCGGAGAACGGACGCGGCCCGATCCACAGGCGGCTGTCGAACGGACGCCGCCTGACGGTTTGGTGCAACCCGCCCGGCCGCGGCCTGGGCAAGGCGCCCACCGCGGAGACGTCCCATCCCCTGGTCGATGCCTATCTGTGGGTCAACCGCCCGGGCTACGCGCAGTCCTGCCAGGGCCGGCAGATCGCCTGGTACGTGCCGCGCGCCCTGAGCTACGCGCGCAACGCGACGGACTGGGAGGCTCCGCCGAAGGGCACCGTCGACGGGCACTTCAGGCGGTAGCGCCCGACGCCTCGTAGCCCGCGCGGATCCGCTCGAACTCCGGCATGAAGTCGCGGTTCCAGCTAGCCCAGTCGATCGTCCCGCCGTCGAGCACGTGCTCGAGGTGGTCGAGGTGGATGTGCCAGCCGGAGAGCACCAGGAGCTCGTAGTCCTCCGGCAGCTGAGCCTGGGCGGTGAAGACGAGCACGGTCCCGTCGCCGGAGGGTTCGAGCTCCCAGCGCAGCCTGCCGTGGATGTCGGTGTCGAGCTCGAGGACGCGTGGCGGGTCGAGCGCGCTGACCGTTCCGCGCGCGACCGCCGTGTTCCCCTCCTCATCCGTGTTCTGCCAGGTGAGGACGACTCGGCCGCCCTCCGTCAGCTCGAGCTCGGCGAGCGCGAGCCAGGCGGCGATCTCGTCGGGCTCGGTGAGCGCGCGCCAGACGCGCTCGACCGGATGGTGGAGCCGGCGCTCGAAGCGAATCACCTGCCGGTCGCCGCGGCGCTCGAGGGTTCCGTCGGTCATGTCTCCTCCGTTTCGTCGAGATGTCGCTCGAGCGCGTCGAGCCGGCCGCCCCAGAACTCCCTGTAGGGAGCGAGCCATGCGTCGAGCTCGGCGAGCGGCTCGGCCCGCAGCCCGTACACGCGCCGCTGACCCTCGGGCCGGACGCGCACGAGGCCGGCCTCGCGAAGCACGCGCAGGTGCTTCGAGACGCCGGGCTGGCTGAGCTCGAGGCGCTCCACCAGCTCGTTCACCGGGCGCTCACGCTCGCGAAGGAGCTCGAGGATGTGTCGCCGCGCCGGGTCAGAGACAGCGGTAAAGGGGGGAGCAGCGGCTCGGGCGCTCACGGCGAACATATTACCGCATGGTTATATATCGCGATTTCTGGAGGGTTAGTCGACTTATGTACCCAGGTGGGTACACAAAGCGCCTTACCCCTGGAAGCGTGTGGCAGGATCCGCCCCGTGCGCAGAACCGCCGCCCTCACCGCCGTCGTTTTCGCCGGAGCAGCAGCCGCCCTCGCGCCGGCAGCCGGAGCCGCTGAGACCCTCACCGCCACCCCGAAGTCAGTCGACCGCGCCGACGTCCAGACCGTCCGCGGCCGTGGCTGGCCCGTGATCGAGTTCTGCTCGCGCACCGTGCGCGTGTCGGTGCGGAGCGCTCAGAACGCCGCGCCCATCGCCCAGCGCCACATAGGCGCAAACGGCCGTTTCAGCTTTCGCTGGATCCCCAGGAACAAGAACATCGGTCCGGGCAGGTGGCGGCTCGTCGCGCGCATGCGCTGCGAGAGCGGCAAGGACGGCTCGACGATCTTCGTCACGGCGAGCGCGCGCATCACCATCAAATAGCGTTGGCGCATGGCCAACGGGTGGACGGCGGACCGGATACCGGACCAGACGGGGCGCGTCGCCGTTGTCACCGGCGCCAACAGCGGCCTCGGCCTCGTCACCGCGCGAGAGCTCGCGCGCAGGGGCGCGCTCGTCGTGATGGCCTGCCGGAACATGGAGAAGGGGGGCGCGGCTCTCGCCGACGTCACCGCAGCCGCCTCAGGCCCCAAGCCTGAGCTGGAGGAGCTCGACCTCGCGAGCCTGTCCTCAGTGCGGTCGTTCGTGGACCGCTTCACGACAGCCCACGACGGCCTCGACCTGCTGATCAACAACGCGGGTGTGATGGCGTCGCCGCGGCGACTCACCGCTGACGGTTTCGAGCTTCACTTCGGCACCAACCACCTGGGCCACTTCGCCCTGACCGAGCTGCTGCTCCCGCTGATGGAGGGGCGCGAGGACGCGCGCGTCGTCACGCTCTCGAGCAACGCGCACAAGACGGTGCGCGGCATCGCCTTCGACAACCTGAACGGCGACCGCCGCTACTTCCGCTGGAACGCGTACGGACAGTCGAAGCTGGCGAACCTCCTGTTCGCGCTCGAGCTCGATCGCCGTCTGCGGGCGCGCGGCTCCACCGTGAAGAGCTTGGCGGCGCATCCGGGCTACTCGACGACCAACCTCCAGAGCGCAGCGGCGCCGTTCGTCGATCGCATGGTGATGAAGGTGAGCAACGCCGCGGTCGGCCAGAGTGCCGAGATGGGCGCGCTTCCGGTCCTCTACGCGGCGACGGAGCCTGGCCTCGAGGGCGGTACGTACGCCGGCCCGGACGGGATCGGCGAGCACCGCGGCCATCCGAAGGTCGTGGAGCCGAACCGGGCAGCGCGCAACGAGGAGACCGCGCGGCGGCTGTGGGACGTGAGCGAGAACCTCACGGGTGTGCGATGAGGTTGCGCATCTCGCGCACCACGACCGGCAGCGTCGTCAGGTCGTAGCTCTGCCCGCTCCGGACGTCGCCGAGCGTCTGTAGCGCCCGCTCGGACGCCGGGTTCGAGGCCACCCAGCCCTCCACCAGCGCGTCGGGGTCGGCGCCGGGCGGCGCCGAGCGCAGCACCTCGGAGGTGATGTCGCGGTGGATCGCGTAGAGGTCGTCGCGGAGCGCCGCTCGGGCTCGCGCTCGCCAGCGGTTGTCACGCGGCAGAGCCACGACGCGGTCGCGGAGCCAGTGGAGGCCGAGCCGGCTGCCGAGGCGGAAGTGGACGGCGCCGACCTCCTCCACGTCGAGCTCGCGCTCGTCGGCCACGACCACGATGTCCAGCGCGGCGAACATGATCGGAAGGGCCGCGACGCGCGTCGCCAGATCCTCGGGCACGCCCTGCTCGCGCAGCTCGTCCGCCCGGCGGGCCAGCGGCTCGGCGTCCTCGGGCGAGAGCAGCCTCGTGATCGACGCGTACAAGGCCATCGCACCCGGGCGGAAATGGCGCACGGTCGAGGCGATGTCGAGCTGGCGCGGCCGGTTCCCGAGCAGCCAGCGCGAGGCGCGCTCGACGAGGCGGCGGCCCTCGAGCAGCAGGTCGACCTGCACCGGGGCGCCGCACTGGTCGTCGAGGTTCTCGATCTCCTCCCACAGCGGCCGCATCTCGAAGATCTCGCGCGCGCAGGCGTACGCGCGGGCGATCTGCGAGGCCGGCGCCCCCGTTTCCTCGTTGAGCCGGAAGGCGAACGTCGTGCCGCCCCCGTGGAGCATGTTGTTCACGACCTGCGTGGTCACGATCTGGCGGGCCAGCCGGTGCGCGCGCATCTGTCCGCCGAAGCGCTCGGGCAGCGGGGCGGGGAAGTAGCGCTCCAGCTCCGCGGAGAGGTACGGGTCCTCGGGGACGTCCGATTCGAGGAGCGCCTCGTGCAGGTCGATCTTGCTGTAGGCGAGCAGCACCGCGAGCTCCGGGCGCGTGAGCCCGCCGTGGTCGCGCTTCCGCTCGCCGATCACCTCGTCGTCCGGCAGCGCCTCCAGCTCGCGGACCAGGTTGCGGCGCGTCTCGAGGAAGCGCAGGAACCGCTGGTGAACGTCGACCATGCTGGCAGCGTTCGTCTCGGCGAGGCTGAGCGTCTCGGTCTGCTCGTAGTTGTCCTGCAGCACCAGCGCCGCCACCGCGTCGGTCATCTCGACCAGCAGGGCATTGCGCTGCTTCTCCGTGAGGTCCCCCGACTCGACAACAGCGTCGAGGAGGATCTTGATGTTCACCTCGCGGTCCGAGCAGTCGACCCCGCCGGAGTTGTCGATTGCGTCCGTGTTCACACGGCCGCCACCGAGCGCGTACTCGATCCTGCCCCGCTGCGTGACGCCGAGGTTGCCGCCCTCCCCGATCACCTTCGCGCGCAGGTCGAAGGCGTTCACGCGCACGGCGTCGTTCGCCTTGTCGCCGGCATCCGCGTGCGTCTCCGAGATGGCCTTGATGTAGGTCCCGATGCCGCCGTTCCAGAGCAGGTCCACGGGGGCCTGGAGCAGGGCCTGGATGAGCTCGTTCGGCTTGAGCGAGTCCGCCTCGATCTCGAGCGCCTCGCGTGCCTCGGGCGAAACCTCGATCGACTTCGCGGCCCGGTCGTAGACGCCTCCGCCGGGCGAGATGGCGTCGCGGTCGTAGTCGTCCCAGGTCGACACCGGCTGCTCGAACAGGCGCTTCCGCTCCTCGAAGCTCCGCTCCGGATCCGGGTTCGGGTCGATGAACACGTGCCGGTGGTTGAAGGCGGCGACGAGCCGGATGTGTCGCGAGAGCAGCATTCCGTTGCCGAACACGTCCCCGGACATGTCGCCGATGCCGACGACGGTGAAGTCCTCGGACTGCACGTCGCGGCCGAGCTCGCGGAAGTGGCGCTTGACCGACTCCCACGCGCCGCGAGCCGTGATGCCCATCTTCTTGTGGTCGTAGCCGGTGGAGCCACCGGACGCGAACGCGTCACCGAGCCAGAAGCCCTCCTCGAGCGCGATGCCGTTGGCGATGTCGGAGAAGGTCGCGGTGCCCTTGTCGGCGGCCACGACGAGGTATGGATCGTCGGCGTCGTAGCGCACGACGCCCGTGGGCGGCACGACCTCGCCCCCGACGATGTTGTCGGTGAGGTCGAGCATTCCGCGGATGAAGGTCTGGTAGCAGGCCACGACCTCCTCGGGGAGCGCCTCACGCTTGGCCGGCGGGCGCTTCACCACGAACCCGCCCTTGGCGCCGACCGGGACGATCACGGCGTTCTTGACCATCTGGGCCTTCATCAGCCCGAGCACCTCCGTGCGGAAGTCCTCGCGCCTGTCGGACCAGCGGATGCCGCCGCGCGCGACCGCGCCGCCGCGCAGGTGCACGCCCTCGGTCCGCGGGGAGTAGACGAAGATCTCGAAGCGCGGGCGCGGCTGCGGGAGCCAGCGCAGCTCGGACGGGTCGAGCTTGAGGGACAGGTGGCTCGCCGCCTCGGTCGGGCCGGTCTGGAAGTAGTTCGTGCGCAGGATCGCCCGGATCACGCCGAGGAACATGCGCAGGATCTGATCCTGGTCGAGGCTCTCGACCGCGTCGATCGCCTCCTCGATCCGCTCCGCCACCTCGTTGGCGTCCTCGCGGTCTGTGCGGCGCGGGTCGAAGCGGGCCTGGAAGAGCGCCACGAGCAGCCGTGAGATCTCCGGGTGAGCGACGAGCGCCCGCTCCACGTAGGTGTCGCTGTAGGTGATGCGCGCCTGGCGGAGGTACTTGCCGATCGCGCGCAGCACCGTGATCTCGCGCCAGGTGAGCGCGCCGCCGAGCACCAGCCGGTTGTAGGCGTCGTTCTCGACGTCGCCGCGCCAAGCGCGCACGAACGTGTCCTGGAAGCTCTCGCGGACACCGTCCGCGCTCAGGTCGCCCTCGCCCCCGTATGTGAGCCCGAAGTCGTAGATCCAGACGCCGTCGCGGCCGTTTGGGGCGATCGCGTAGGGGCGCTCGTCGGCGACCTCGACGCCCATGTTCTCGAACAGCGGCAGGACGTCGGACAGCATGAGCGGCCGGCCGGCGCGGAACAGCTTGGCGCGCAGCATGCGCGGCCCGGCCTCGAGCGGGCGGTAGAGGGAGATGCCGAGGCCGTCGGCCTCCGGCAGCTCCTCGATGTGGACGATGTCGGCGAGCGCCGAGCGCGCCACCCAGTCCGCGCGGTACGCCGCCGGGAAGGCGTCGCCGTAGCGCTGGAAGAGCTCGCCGGCGCGCGCCTCGCCGAGCTCCTCGAGTAGCGCCTCCTCGAGGTCGTCGGACCATGAGCGCGTGGCCGCCACGAGCATCATCTCGACCTCGCGGGCGTCGAAGTCCTCGCCGCTGCCCGGCTCGACGTACGCCACGAAGTGCAGCCGCACGAGCACCGACTCGGAGACGCGCGTCGTGTAGTCGATCGACCGGGCGCCCGTGGCGGTGCGCAGGATCGCCTCGATCCGGCGCCGGTTCTCGGTGTTGAAGCGGTCGCGCGGGACGAATACCAGCATGGAGAAGAAGCGCCCGAACGGGTCGCGGCGCGCGAACAGGCGCAGGCGCTGGCGCTCGCCGAGGTGGAGGATTCCCATCGCGACGTCGAACAGCTCGTGCTCCGAGATCTGGAACAGCTCGTCGCGGGGGTACGTGGAGAGGATCTCGAGCAGCGCCTTCTGGTTGTGGCTGCTCGGCGGGAACGCCGCACGGTCGAGCACCTTGGCCACGTGGCGGCGCAGGACCGGGATATCGGTCGGGCTCTCGCGGTAAGCGGTGTGGGTGTAGAGCCCCAGGAAGTAGCGCTCGCCGACTCCCACGAAGTCGAGGTAGGCCGCGCGGTGCACGGTTGACCGGGTGTTGGCCTTCGTCAGCGTGAGTAGGCCCTCGTCGCGCCGCAGGCCCTCCGCGGGATCCTCCTCCTGGGCGTCGCGCAGGATCCCGAGGCCCGCTCCGTCCTCGCCCCGGTAGCCGAGGAAGGTGAAGTTGTGGTCGGCCAGCCAGCGCAGGAAAGCGGCGGCCTCGGGGTCGTCGTCGGCGTGCTGGGCCGCCGCCTCGAGAGCGTGCTCGCGCATCGCGGGCCAGTCCTCGACGGCCGCGCGCACCTCGGCGATCACGCGCGCCAGGTGCCCCTCCAGCTCGCGCAGCCGGCCCGGGTCGGACTGGCGGGCCACCTCGGCGTGGATGACCGATTCTCGGAGCGCGCCCTCCTCGACGGTCTCGTTCGCAGGCAGGATCTCGACCAGGTTGCCGTCCGCGTCCCGCCGCACCGAGAGCACCGGATGGATGATCAGGTGGACGCCGCAGCCGCGCCGGTTCAGCTCCATGCTGACCGAATCGATGAGGAACGGCATGTCGTCGGTCACGATCTCGACCGCCGTGTGCGTGGACTGCCAGCCGTCGTCCTCGAAGCGCGGGTTGTAGACGCGCACCTTCGGCGTGCCGGGCCGCCGCTCGCGCGCGAAGTTGAAGTGGCCGAGCGCCAGGCCGTACAGGTCGAGTGGATCGCGGTCGGCCACGTCCTCGGGCGCGACCCAGCGGTAGAACTGGCGCGCGAAGGTCTCGGCGAGCGCGGCGTCGGTGCCGTCGAGATGCTCGCGCACGCGCGAGCACACGGCCTCGGTCAACACCTGCTCGGGATCCTCGACCTTCATCTCTCTCGAGAACGATCGTAATCGCGATCTCGGTCTAGAACACGCGGCTAGCTGAGCGCTTGCCCCGCTAAAGCACGCGCGCCCATACGCCGACGCGGAAAGTGGACCTAGACCCGGGCCGACCCTCTAGCCGGGGCACCTCCCCCCGATGGCGCATTCCACCGCACTCAACCTCCAGCCGGCAGTTGGCGCTCCGCGCAAGCGGCTGCGTATTGCGATAGCGGGCGGGAACCGCGCGCCAGAGCGTGCGCGCTCCTGGATCGAGAGCGCGGCGTCCTGGCTGCCCTCGGAGCTCGAGAGCACTCTGCTGCTCCTCACCTGCGAGCTCGTGAACAACGCCGTGCGCCACGGAGGCGCCGGCGAGGACGAGGTCATCGAGCTCGAGCTGAGCGCGCTGGACGCCGGTCGCGTCCGCGTGCAGGTGACCGACCCGGGAGTCGGCTTCGAGCACTCGCCCCGAGATCAGCCGCTCGACGAGGTCGGTGGCTGGGGACTCGTGCTGATCGAGTCCATGGCCGAGAACTGGGGCGTCGAGCACGAGGCCCGCACGCGCGTCTGGTTCGAGCTCGCGCCGGCCGCTGAGTAGCTCGACGGACGTCAGCCGGCGAGTGCCAGCTGCTTCCCGAAGCTGACGCGAGTCGCGTCGCCCTCGGGCGAGACCTCGAGCTCGTCCATGATCGCCGCGATGATCGGCATCCCGCGGCCGCCCTCGCCCGCCAGCTTCCGCGTGCGGGGCTCACCGGAGCGGGAGCCGCAGTCGCGCACCTCGACCCCGAGCCCGCCGTCGCGGCTCTGGACCCGCAGCCGGATGCCGCGCGGGTCGCAGGGTTCGCCGTGCTGGATGGCGTTGGCGAAAGCCTCCGTGGTGGCGAGCATCAGATCGAATGTGGTGGGACCGTCGAGCTGGAGCTCCGAGGCGACGTCCCTGATGATGGCGCGAGCCCGCTGTGCGCTTTCAGGCGCGGGGGCGAGCCATGACTCGTGGTTCATGACAATTGGGGTATTCCCGCGCGCGGTCTGAGCTACACGCGGGATTCGTGCCCAGCTCGCTCGATCGTGCGCGTTTCTCGCGGCAGGAGCCCGAGCGACAGCACCACCGCGGTCAATATCGCGCCCCCGACGAGGACCGTCTCCGTGCTGGTGGCGTCCGCCAACGGCCCGGCGGCGAGATAGCCCACCGGCAGCAGAACGAGCGAGCCCATCCACTCCCACGCGCTGGCGCGCGAGAGCGCGTGCGGCGGGATCTGCTCGGCCATCGTCGTGTTCCAGAAGACGTCGAAGAGGGCGAACCCGATCCCTGTGGCCACCGCGAGCGGGATCACCAGCACGACCGGCGCTCCGAGCGCGAAGCTCACCAGCATCACGGGCCACACCGCGATCACCGCGAAGGCCGCGAGCATCGGGCGGCGCGGCCGCCAGCGGAAGCCGATCAGCGCGCCGGCCAGCGCGCCGGCACCGTACGACGCGGTGACGACGCCGAACACCGCCGTCGAGCCGTAGGTCTCCTCGGCGATGGTCGGGCCCAATACGTAGATCGGCGCGTAGCCGAGCGGCACGGCGAGCGCGAACACGACGACGGTCACCCACAGCCAGGAGCGCGAGCGAACCTCGCGGTAGCCCTCGGCGAGCTCGGCGAGCATGGTCCTGCGCTCAGCAGGCGCAGGTGCGCCCGTGGTGCGAACGCGTGCGAGGAAGAGCGCGCTGAGGACGAAGGTCGCCGCGTCGAGGGTGAACGCCCAGCCGGCGCCGAGGCCGAGCACGAGCGCTGTGGCGATCGCCGGGCCGGTCAGCTCGGCGAGGTTGAACGTGAAGCCCGACAGGGCCTGCGCGTCCTGAAGCTCGTCGGCCGGCACCGTGCGCGGCACGAGCCCGTTGTAGGCCGGGATGGAGAAGGCCATCGCGATCCCGAACAGCGCCTCGATGACGACGAGGTGCCAGATCTCGACGGCGTCCGTGAAGATCAGCAGCGCGAGCAGCGAGTGGAGCGCGGCGCGTGCGACGTCGGTGCCGAGCATCAGCCTCGCGCGCGGCAGCCTGTCCGCCCAGACGCCGCCGATCAGCAGGAACGAGACGAGCGGGAGCACCTGTGCCCCGAGGACGATTCCAACCTCGGTCGGGTTGTCCGTGAGGTCCGTGACGAACAGGGCGAGCGCCACGATCACGACGCCGTCGCCCATGGCGCTCGCGGACTGCGCGAGCCACAGGTTGCGGAAGTCCTGGTGCCGCAGGACGCGGAGGCGCTCTCTCACGGGCCCGAATCGATACCGCACCAACCGCCGGTTACGCTCACGCGTCCCGCATGACCGACCTCCCGATCGCTCGCAACACCGCCCTCCTGTCCGCGTCGCTCGCGGCGAACTCCGGAATGCTCCAGCTGCAGGCCGCGGTGGCTTCGATCACGCTCGTCCAGGTGCTCGGCATCGACGGGCTGCTCGGGCTTGGGCCGGCGATCGTCCTCGCCTGCGGCGCGCTCGCCGCGCCGTTCGCGGGGCGGGCGATGGACCGCCTGGGCCGCGTGCCCGTGCTGGCGGCCGGATTCGCCATCGGAGCGGTCGGCGGCGTGGTGGCGGCCGTCGGGTCCGCTACGGAGACCGCCGTGCTGGTGTTCGCAGCCTTCGTTCTGATCGGAGTGGCGAGCGGCACCGCGCTGCTGGCGCGAACAGCGGCCGGAGACATGTACCCCCCGGAGCGGCGCGCCCACGGGATCGCGCTGGTGCTGTTCGGCGCCGTGTTCGGCGCCGTCCTCGGGCCGGCCGTGTTCAGCCCGCTGCTGCACGGCAAGGAGCTGGACGGGGACGCGCTGGCGCCGCTCTGGCTGGCCGGCTCCGGCTTCATGGTCGTGGCGCTCGTGCTCGTCCTGATGGTGCGGCCGGATCCGAGGCGGATCGCGGACATCCTCCACACCGGTGGGCCGCCGCCGGCTACGGCTGTGCCTCTGCGCGAGATCGTCCGCAGGCCGGGCGTGATCCCGGCGCTGCTGGCGGCGCAGGCGAGCTTCGGCGTGATGGTCGGGGTGATGACCCTCACGGGCGCCGTGGTGGTCGACCACCAGCATCACGCGGCGCACAACGTGTTCCCGATCATCGGCGCCCACGTGATCGGGATGTACGCCCTCGTGCTGGTGGTGGGGCGGCTGATCGACCGGATGGGTCGGAGCTTGGCGCTCTACGGCGGGCTCGTGGTGATGGCGCTGTCGGTCATCTCGCTCCTGTGGGTGGACAGCGTGATCGCCACGGCGATCGCGCTGTTCGGCCTCGGGCTCGGCTGGAACTTCTCGTTCGTCGCGGCGACCGCCGAGCTCGCGGACAGCTCGCTCCCCTCAGAGCGCGGCCGCCTGATGGGCTTCAACGACATGCTGAGCGGCCTGACCGGCGCCGGCCTGGCGCTGCTGGGCGGAGTGGCGCTGGAGGCGCTCGGCGTGGCGGCGCTGGCGCTGGGCGCGACGGCGCTGGTCTCAGGGCCGGCGCTGTGGCTGGCTACGAGACGGGCTCCGGCGCACGTGACCTAGGCGCTCCTCCGGCCGCCCTGCTCCGCCGGCGAACGGCGGCATTGAGGGAGAGGGACTGTCCTGCCTAAGGGCCCTATATGGGCCACAAAGCAGGACAGCCCGCCCGGGAAATCGCCTCCTTCACCGCTGCCGTTCGCCGGCGCCGCCGCACGCTCCCGATTGGTCACAAATCGGCCTTGAGTGCAAGGTAGGGGTGTGGAACCGGCCTGGGCCGAGGCGCCGGACGAGACGCTGCTTGCGCTGACACGGCGTCAGCCCGGTGCCTTCGGTGCCTTCTACCGCCGCCATGAAGACCGGATGCTCAGCTACTTCCTTGCGCGTGTCGGAGATCCCGAGGTGGCGGCCGACCTGACAGCCGAGACCTTCGCGGCCGCACTCGGGAGCGCTCACCGGTTCCGCCCGCGGCGGGAGCCGGCCGCGGCTTGGCTGTTTGGGATAGCGCGCAACACCCTGGCCATGAGCCGCCGCAAGGGCGGCGTCGAGGCGAGGGCACGGCGCCGGCTCGGCATGGCGCCGCTCGTCCTCACCGACGAGCTGGTCGAACGCATCAGCGAGCTTGACAACCAGGCGGTCGAGCTCGTGAGCGAGCTCCCGGCCGACCAGCAAGAGGCGCTGAGGGCACGCGTCATCGACGAGCGCGACTACGCGGACATCGCAAAGGACCTGCGCTGCTCGGAAGCGGTCGTGCGCAAGCGCGTGAGCCGCGCGCTCGGCACGCTGAGAACCCAGCTGGAGGAGAAATGACGAGACTTCCGCAACTCGAACAGGAGCTTGTCGCCGCGGCGGGCCGGCTTCAGAGCCCTCGGCGCATCGCCGGGCCGGCGTCCCGTGTGGCGCTTGCGGCCGCGGCGGTGTTGGCGGCGGGCGTGCTCGCGGTCGTGCTGCCCGGCGACGATGGCGGGAGCGGGCGCTCGCAGGCAGGCGCCGGGCTGCCGTTCCCGCCGAACGCGACGCTGGAGGACATGCTCGGCGTCTTCCGCCGGCCCGCCACGCCGGCCGACGACCTGGGCATGACCAAGGACGAGCTCGACCGGCTCCCCGACCGCCAGCCGGGCGAAGACCCGACGCGGGCGCGACGTGTCGAATGGCCCGGCGCGAGCATCTCGCTCTGGCCGATGCGCGACGGAGTCTGTTACGGGGTGCGCAGCGGTGGAGGATGCCTGCCGCTCGACCACCTTCGGCGCGTCGGCGTCTCGGTCTTGACTCAGCGCAATCGGCAAGCCGCGGCGGTGGCGGGCGTCGTCGTCGACGGCATCGAGGAGGTGGTGCTCACAGCGCCCGGGGGTCCGAGCCTGCACGTGCGCGTCAGCGAGAACTTCTTCTACGTCGACCTGAGCTCGGCGGCCGCCGAGCTGGGAGCGCCGGGATGGGAGAGGCGAGTTCAGACGGTCCGGTGGCGCTACGGCGGGGAGGAACGGAGCTTCGACCTCAGTCCCGTGCTGCATGACACACCGGGTCCGCCGGAACCGGACTTCGAGCCGCTCCCCGGGAGCGTCAGCGACCCGCTCCGATTCACCGTCGCCGGGACCCGGTACACGGCGGTCGGCTTCCATACCTCCCGGTCATTGGTATGCGCACAACTGGCCGAGCTGGACGCCGAGCGGCCCTCGAACGGCTGCCTCAGCGAGCGGCTCCTACGCGACGCGCTTGCGAAGCAGCCGGCCCACCTCTTCGCTGGCGGGGGCGGCGGCCCCTTCGTTCGCACGGGATTCGCACGCTCCGAGGTGGTCGAGCTCACACCGGCAGAGCCGAGGAGCGACGCCACCGTCATCCTCTCGGAGCCCTGGCGCCCGGAACCATGGGAAGGCGAGCCGATTCGCTTCTTCTTCGTGTTGGACCCGAGCGGCGATCCACCACCGGGGGGTTGGCCGCCCTTCCCTCTCACCGCCCGACTCAGGGACGGGGCGACCGTCAAGGTGCCGTAACTGGACCGGCCGGGTAGGTCCATCGCCCGCCCACCATCGTCGCCTCCACACGCAGCGTGGGCAGCTCGTCGGGCGGGCAGGTCACCGGATCGCGGTTCAGGATCACGAGGTCGGCCAGCATTCCGGGGCGGAGCGTGCCGCGCCGGGTCTCGGCGTGCTCCAGCCACGCCGGCGCTACGCAGGTCGCTTGGAGGGCCTCCTCCATCGTCACCGCCTGCTCAGGCCGCCAGGCGGGTCGCTCGTCGATGGTCCGCAGCACGCCGGCAACGATCCCGGCGAGCGGGTCGAGCTCCTCCACGGGGGCGTCTGAGCCGTTCGCGAGCACCGCCCCGGCGTCGAGCAGCGACCGGTACGCGTACGCGCCCTGCCTTCCCTCCCAGAGCCGTTCGGCGAGGTCGCGGTCCGAGGGCGCGTGGCTGAACTGGACCGACGCGGTCACCCCGATCTCCGCGAAGCGCCGGACGTCGGCCTCGTCGAGGAGCTGGGCGTGCTCGATGCGCGGACGCAGGCCGGCCGGCTCCCACGCGTCGCGGGTCGCCTCGAAGGCATCGAGTGCCGCCC
Organism: uncultured Thermoleophilaceae bacterium; assembly: GCA_963819635.1. GTDB lineage: Bacteria > Actinomycetota > Thermoleophilia > Solirubrobacterales > Thermoleophilaceae > JACVRW01. The sequence continues at coordinate 1,327,882 of CAWFWX010000003.1, read as the reverse complement.
GGTTCGCCGCGTCCCCGATCGCGTGCACGGCGACGGGCCAGCCAGCCTCGGCGCCGCGGCGCACGACGTCCTCGAGCCGCTCGCGCGAGCTGATCTCCACGCCGGAGCCGTCGAGCAGAAGCGCGGTCGCCGAGCCGAGCGTCCCGTCCATGAAGCCCTTGAGGTAGCCGAGGCGCAGCATGTCGGGACCGAACCCCGATCGCAGGCCGAGCGCGCGCAGCTCGTCGAGCCGGTCCCAGGGGAACGACTGCCAGACCCGCACGAGCAGCTCGTCCGCCGCGAGCAGCCGCTCGAAGACCTCGAACGAGCCGAGCCAGCCGTCCTTGTCGTGGATCGCGACGACGCCTCGCGACGCGGCCACGCGCATCCCCTCGCGACAGGCCTCGACCATCTCCTCGACGCTGGGCCGCACGTAGCGGTCGCGGAACGCCCAGGCGGAGTTCTCGCGCAGGATGCCGCTCTCCTCGACCACTCCGCCGGGAACTTCGAGCGGCGCGTCGGCTCGCTCGAGCGCCGCGCTGTTCAGCCACAGCGAGTGGTAGTCCTTCGACATCAGCGCTACGGGCACGTCGGGCACCGCCCGGTCGAGCGCCTCGCGCGTGGGGGCCTCGGCCCAGTCACCCTCCCGCCAGCCGAGACCGCGGAGCCAGCCTCCCTCCGGCACGTTCGCGCGGGCGGCCACGACACGGTCGAGCGCCTCATCGAGCGAGCGGGCGCCCTCCAGCCGTGCCTGGCGCAGCCCGAGCGACCACGTCGGGAAGTGGACGTGGGAGTCGGTGAAGCCGGGGAGGACGCAGCGCTCACCGAGCTCGACCACGCCCGTTCCCGCCTTTTCGTCGTCCACCACCCACGGGCCTCGAACGGCCAGCTGCCCCACGGTGGGGGCAGCCGGGTCGAGCGTTCGGATCGTCCCGCCGGTGAACAGCACCGGCGCGAATCTAGAGCGTCAGCCGCCGAGCAGGCAGATGTAGGTCGTGCCCGCGATGCCCGGCGCCGGCCGGTTCGCGAGCGCGATCTTCGCCTCCTGCGCGCTCATCCACTTCCCTCGGCTCTTCGCCGGCTTCTTGCCCTCGCCGTCGAAGTGGTAGATGTCGAGGCCGCGCTTGATGTCGTTGCCGAACAGGTAGAAGTCGCCCGTCTTGCGGTCGATCTGCGGCGTCTTCGCCGACCAGGTGTCGGCGTCCGGCATCCGGTAGTAGCCGATCTCCTTCATTCCCTCACCAACGAGCTGACTGCTGCCGAGCGAGATGCCAGACAGGCCCGAGATGTCGATCACGCGCACGCCGCCGTTGTAGAACGCGGCGGTCATGACCTGCTCGCGCTCGTGGATCCGGAACACGTGCGCGGTGCAGGTGCCGGTCGCGTCGCCCGAGAAGCCCGCGTCGTCGATGTTCCAGTAGCCGACCTTCTCCGGCGCCTTCTCGAGGTCGCCGGTGATCTCGTAGACGTGGAAGCCGCCGCTCGGGCACACCGGTCCGCCGGCCGCGCCGGCGACCTCGTCCTCGGCGATCAGGAACTCGCGCGTGCGCCCGCTCGAGTCGGTCGTCGTGTACGGGTTCATCTGGTGCCAGACGTTGATCGTCGGGATCCAGGAAGCTCGTGATCACGCTCGGGCTGCCCGGGTTCGTCGTGTCGATCACGACGCCCTGCGACAGCGCCGCCGAGTAGCCGCGCGTGCCGTCCTTCGAGAAGCTGATGTCGTGCGACTCGGTGCCGAGGCCCGGCCGCGTCGGGAGCGCGAGCTCGGCGGTCTTGACCGGCGCCGCGAAGTTCGAGATGTCGAAGATCTCGATCGCCGGCTGGAACGACGTCATCAGGTCCGAGTTCGAGTTGTAGAGGAAGTTCCCGCTCGGGTGGACGCTCTGGTTGTGGGCGCCCTGCGTGATCTCGACGAACGAGACGGTCACGGGGTGGAGCGGATCCGTGATCTCCGCGATGAAGGTCCCGTTCTTGCCCGCGGTCTCCGACTTCTTCACGTCGAAGCCGAGCGCCGCCGCCTCCCGGTAGCAGGTCGAGGTGCCGTCGCCGTAGGTGTCGGACGCGTACGCGACGAACGTGCGGCCCGGCTTGTCGGCCTGGTGGAAGACCTGGATGTCGCCCTGCGTCACGCCGCAGTCGTAGACCGACGCGATCCGCGCGTCGCGCGGGTTCGTGATGTCCACGATCTGCATGCCGTTCCTGTAGGAGCCGGCGAGCGCGTACTGGCGGCCGCCGATCTTCGTGAACTCGATGTCGGTGCCGAAGATCTCCGTCCCGCCGTTCTTCAGCTCGTACGGGAGGTTCTTCACGAACTCCACGTTCGGACTGTGTTCGCCCTCCGTGGCGGCCTGGCCGAAGGCCGGCGGCGCTACGAGGGCGGACAGGGCGAGGAAAACACCTACGAATCGACGCATGGCGGCTGTAACGCCGCCATGCCTCCGAACTTGCGGGTCAGGCTTCGGTCCGCGCCGCGGTGCGCGGGTTCACGAGCGGCTTCACGGTCGCCTCGATCTGGGGCCGCAGCTCCTCGAGCCGCGGCGGGATCGACAGCTTCTCGCCGAGCGTCTCGAGCGGCTCGTCGATCGTGAAGCCGGGGCTCGGGGTGGCCAGCTCGAACAGCACGCCGCTCGGCTCGCGGAAGTAGATCGACTTGAAGTAGTGCCGGTCGATCACCTGCGTCGGGTGCGCGCCGTGCTGGGCGGCCTGCTCGCGCCACGCCACGTGGTCCTCGTCGGCCGAGTTCCAGGCGATGTGATGCACGGTGCCGGCTCCCTGGATGCCGCGCTCGGCGGGCGGCTCGTCGTAGAAGTAGAGACCCCCGCGCTCGTCGCCGCGCGCCTCCCACGCGTCCCCGTTCCGCTCGAACCCGAGCCCCTCCTCGAGCAGCTCGCGGCTGCGATCCGGGGCGGAGGAGAAGGCGCGCGCGGCGTGGAAGCCCTGCAGCGCGTGCTCGGCGGGCACCTCGGGGTGCTCGGCGACCAGCGGCTCGTCGGAGACGTCCGCGACGAGCAGCTCGTGCTCGAGCCCCTCGGGGTCGCGGAAGACGAGATTGTTGCCCTGGCGCTCGCTCTCGATGCCGTTGTCGGCGAGGCGCTCGCTCCAGAAGTCGAGCGCGGCGGGGGAGCCCACGCGCCAGACGACGCGATGCACCATGCCCTCGCCGGCCCGCCCGGGGGCGGCGCCCGGATACTCGAAGAAGGTCAGGTCGAGGCCCGGCTTGGCGTGCTCGTCGCCGTAGAAGAGGTGGTAGACGGTCGGGTCGTCCTGGTTGACGGACTTCTTCACGAGGCGGAGGCCCATCACGCCGGCGTAGAAGTCGACGTTGCGCTGAGCGTCGCCGGTGATGGCCGTGATGTGGTGGATGCCGTTCAGCTTCATGTCGGTCTCGTCTCCTCGAGCGCAGGGGCGATGATTGCACGTGCAACTATATCATGGACGTGGCCCTCGTGTCTTGGGTCCCCGATGAAGCTCGTGGCGAACCAGCTCGTGAGCCCGCTCGGCCCAGTCGCACAGGATCGGGCGCGTGTCGCGCGGGTCGATGATCTCCTCGACGCTGAAGCGCTCCGCGGTCCGGAACGGCGACGTGACCGCCTCGAGCCGGGCCGCGATCTCCCCGCGCAGCGCCGCCGGGTCCTCGGCGGCCTCGAGCTCGCGCCTGTAGGCCGCCTCGAGCCCGCCCGCCATCGGCAGCGAGCCCCAGTTGCCCGACGGCCAGGCAAAGCGCAGGTTCAGCCGCGAGCCGTCGCCGTGGCCGGCGCCCGCGACGCCGTACACCTTGCGCACGAGGACCGAGACCCACGGCACGGTGGCCTGGACGACGGAGAAGAGCCCGCGCGAGCCGCGCCGGATCGTGCCGGCGCGCTCGGCCGCCGTGCCGATCACGAACCCCGGCACGTCCACGAAGTTCACGACCGGGAGGTGGAACTGGTCGCACGTGTCGACGAAGCGGGCGGTCTTCTCCGCCGCGTCGGCGGTGACGCCGCCGCCGTAGTGCTCGGGATCGGACGCGAGCACGCCGACCGGCCGCCCGCCGAGGCGGGCGAGGCAGGTGATGCTCGGCCGGCCGAACGCGGCGCCCAGCTCGAACACCGAGCCGCGGTCGAGCACGGCCTCGAGCACCCGCCGCATCTTGTAGGTGCGGCGCGCGTCGCGCGGCACGATCGAGATCAGCTCCTCCTCGCGCCGATCCGCCGGATCAGACGCCTCGCCGATCGGGGGCGCCTCCCAGACGTTGTCGGGCAGGTAGGCGAGGAAGCGCTTGATCTGGTCGAGCGCGTCGTCCTCGTCCCCGGCGATGTTGTCGACCGCGCCCGCGCGGGCCTGGAGGCGCGCGCCTCCGAGCTGCTCCTTGTCGGGCGTCTCGCCCATGCCGGCCATCGCGACGACGGGCGGGCCCGCCACGAAGAGCTGCGCCGTGCCCTTGACGATCACCGAGAAGTGCGAGCACACGACACGCGCGGCGCCGAGCCCCGCCACCGGGCCGAGCGCCGCGGCCGCGACCGGCACGATCGACATGTTCCTCACGACCAGCTCGAAGCCCGGCAGCGGCGGGACGTACGAGAAGCCCATCTGCTCCAGCGTCTTGACGCTGCCGCCACCGCCGGTGCCGTCGACCAGCCGGACCAGCGGGAGGCGGAGATCGTGCGCCATCCGCTCGGCGTAGACGGCCTTCTCCCAGATCGCCGCGTCGGCCGCGCCGCCGCGGACGGTGAAGTCGTCGCCCTGCACGACCGCGCGCCGGCCGCGGATCCGGCCCTGGCCGACGATCGTGTTCGCCGGGAGGAAGTCGGTCAGCTCGCCGTCGTCGCCGTAGCTGCCGCGTCCGGCGAGCGCTCCGGTCTCGTGGAACGTCCCGGGGTCGAAGAGCCGGTCGATCCGCTCCCGGACGGTCAGGCGGCCCGACGTGTGCTGGCGCTCGACGCGCTCCTCGCCGCCCATGCGCCGGGCGAGCTCCTCGCGCCGGCGCAGCTCCTCGAGCTCGGGCTCCCAGGACACCTCGATCACCCTAAAGGGGTCAGACCCCTCGAGGGTGGTTGAGGGTTAGCTCGCGAAGGCCTCGCGTGCGGCCTTCTCGCGCAGCTCCTCGACGGTCGCGCGCTGCTCCTCGGCGCGGTCGCGGAGGCGCTCGAGCCGTGCCGCGTCGAGCCTGGGCTCGTCTGGCGCGATCTGGAGCAGCGCCACCCACAGACCCCACTTGCCCGTGATCCCCGTCAGCAGGCCCTCGAGCTCCTCGAGGCGGCTGAGCGGCGAGTACCCAGTGAGCTGGCCGTTCAGCTTCAGGCGCCCGACCTTCTCCGCGGCCCAGGCGCCCGCGTTCTTGATCTTGTCGCCGCCGAATCCGAAGTCCTCCATGAGTCCCTGGAGCGCGCGCCTGTCGGCCTCGATCTCGTCGGCGATCTTCGCCAGCGGAGGGCCGTACTCGCTGCCCTCGTTCTCGCCGCGCAGGCGGCGGGCGAGCTCGAGCCCGGTTGTCGAGCCGGCCAGGTGGTCCTGTAGGTAGATGCGCAGGTGCTTCTCGTTCATGGTCACCCGACCGTACCCAGGGCGGGCGTACATAGGCTCCCCACATGGCGGACGCGCGCAGCGAGCTCGAGCTGGCCCTGGCCGACGCCGGCGGGGCTGACGCGCCGCGCGACTCCTCGGCGCGCCTGCGCGATCTTCTGAATGCCGAGCTGCGGCGGGGGTTCGTGGAGCTGGGCGAGTCGCGCACCGGGTACGACATGCCGATCGCCGTGGCGGTCGCTGCGTACGACGGCGAGGTGGTGGCTGCCCTGCCCGTGTCGCCCGAGCTGCGCGCCGATCCCGGCGCCGTGGGAGAGCGCGCGGGCGCGCTCGCCGCGGCCACGGTGGAGCACGTGGTCGAGGGAGCCTCGCCGGGCCCACCGCGCTCGCCCGACGAGCTGGCGCTGCGGCTGGGCGAGCTGCACGGGATGCTCGCGCTCGCGTACCCCGCCGCCCAGCCGGCCGAGGCGGCCGAGTACGCGCACGAGGCGCTGGCCGCCGAGTTCGACGAGCGGCGGATCGACCGCCTCCGGGCGCGCTCCCACCTGCTGCCTGGGCACGTCATGGACGCGGTGGCCGACCTGCGCCCCCCGATCGGGGCGACGCACCCGCTGCGCGTGGCCGAGGCGGTCACGCGGCTCGGCGCCTCCCCGCTCGACGAAGACGCCGTGGAGGCGCTCGAGCAGCAGCTGCTCCGCCTGCTCGAGCCCTCCGGCGCGGTCTCGAGGGCGCACGAGGATCCGGACCCGGTGCGGCGGGTGGCGCGCCGCATCCTCCAGCGGCTCGACGGCATGGGGAAGTGGGGGAGCTACCACACGGCCTTCGACCACCTGGCGCGCGGCTTCGCCGGCCACGAGCGAGCGCTCGCGTACGAGGTGGGCGAGTCGCTCCTGGCGGCAGGCCTGCTCGAGCAGAAGCCGAGCGTCGGCCAGCGCCACGTCTACCTGAGCCCGAGGCGAAGCGGCGACATCCGCGGCCTGATCGACGACGGCGAGCTGCCGCCCGGGCTTCACCTGCCCGCTAAACCGGGCTGACGCGCAGGCCGCCGTCCGGGTTCACGCTCAGCGCGCGGCGGCCCTCCACGAGCTCCTTCAGCTCGTCGCCGACGAGCTCGCGGCGCCAGCCGTTGGCGACGCGGATGTTGTCCCCGTTCTCGCCGCGTCGCACCGCGCCCACAAGCGCCGACAGCTCCGCCTGGGTCGCGATCAGCTCCACCGCCACTCCCGATTCCATCGAGCGGTGGCGCACGAGCGCCTGAGCCAGCGAGACGAGCGGCGCGTCGACTGAATCGCGCGGTTGCAGCTCGGCGGGTGCGGGCGGCGCGGCGCGCTTGCGGCCGTGCTCGATAGCCGCGAGCAGCGCGTCAGCGCGGCGGTGGAGCGTCTGGGGCGGCAGTCCGCGGATCTGCTCGAGCCCGTGCTTGTCGCGCGGCGTCCGCCGCGCCAGCTCTATGAGTGCCTGGTCCGGGAGCACCGAGCCCGGAGCGCGGTCCGCACCACGCGCCTCCTCCTCGCGCCACTCGGCCAGCTCGAGCGCCACCCCGCGGGCGGCCTCGCTGAGGCGGCTCAGCCGCGGGAGCCGCTCGTACGAGCGCTGCGCGTCGCGCTCGTCGCTCATCTCCTCGAGCGAGCGCGACTCCTCGCGAGCCCACTCGAGGCGCCCGCGCTCGTCGAGGCGCCGCTCCAGCTCGTCGCCGAGGGCGAGCAGCAGGCGCGCGTCGTCGGCCGCGTACTCGAGCTGCTGCGGTGTGAGCGGCCGGCGGTCCCAACGCGTGAAGCCCTCGCTGCCCTTCAGCTTCACCTTCAGGACCTTGCGCACCAGCGCCTCGTAGCCCTCCTGGTTGCCGAAGCCGAGAAAGCCGGCGGCGACCTGGGTGTCGAAGACGTTTCGCACCTCGGTGTCGAGCGTGCGGCGGAGGATCGCCACGTCCTGGCGGCCCGCGTGCATCACCACCTCGACCTCCGGGTCCGCGAGCACGCGCGCGAGCGGTGAGAAGTCGGGGTCGCCCTCGAGCGGGTCGAGCACCTCGGTGCGCACGCCGCCCTCGGCGGTCGGATCGGGCACCGCCACCTGCACGAGGCAGAGAAGCGCCTGGTAGCGGCGCTCGGACACGAACTCGGTGTCGATTGCAATCCGCCCGCCCTCGGCGGCCCGTTCCGCCAGCTCTGCGATCACGCTTGGATTGACCCTAGCGCGGCCGCCATACTCGGAAGGGTGGTGCTGTCCGCCTTCTTCGCCGGCGTCGCCGCCGCGGCGGCCGCCGCCGGTCCTGCGCCCGCGCAGGCCGAGCGGTGGGAGGTCATCGGGCGCTCCGAGCAGGGCCGGCCCATCAGGGCACTGCGGGTCGGCAGTCCGCACGCGCGCGTGAAGCTGCTCGCGGTGGGGGTCATCCACGGCAACGAGCAGGCGGGCCGAGCCGTCGTCGCCCGGCTTCGGCGTGCCCGCCCGCCGCGCGGCACCGCGCTCTGGCTCGTGGACGACGCGAACCCGGACGGCACGGCGGCGAGCGGCCGTCACAACGCCAACGGCGTCGACCTCAACCGGAACTTCCCCTACCGCTGGCAGGCGCAGGACGGCGTGTACGAGTCGGGGGCCGGACCCGCCTCCGAGCCTGAGACGCGGGTGATGCAGGACTTCATCGAGCGCGAGCGCCCGCGCGTGACGCTCTGGTACCACCAGGCACTGCGGATGGTCGTGAAGAGCACGGGCGACGCGAAGCTCGAGCGCCTCTATTCGGCGCGGAGCGGCCTGCCGCGGCGGAGCCTGCCGGCCTACCACGGCACGGCGGTCTCCTGGCAGAACAACAGCTTCCCCGGCGACACGGCGTTCGTGGTCGAGCTGCCCGGCGGCGCGCTCCCCGCGGCCGGCGTGAGGAGGCACGCGGGCGCCGTGCTGGCGCTGGCCCGAGCCGTGGCGCCGCCGCGCGAGGTGGCGAAGCCGATCCCGTACGGGCCGGAGCGCCGGGCCGACATGACGGACTACGCGGAGCGCCACTACGGGATCCACGACCACCGGCTGCGAGACCCGAAGGTGATCGTCGAGCACTACACGGCGACGTCGAGCTTCGCGCCGGTGTTCGACTACTTCTCGCGCAACGAGCGCGACCCCGAGCTGAACGAGCTGCCCGGCGTCTGCTCGCACTACGTGATCGATCTCGACGGCACGATCTACCGGCTCGTGCCCACCTCGATCATGTGCCGCCACACCGTCGGCCTCAACTGGACCGCGATCGGCATCGAGCACGTGGGCCAGAGCGATGCTCAGGTGATGGGCAACCGCCGCCAGCTGGCGGCGTCGCTCCGCCTGACGCGGGCCCTCCAGGGGCGCTTCGGGATCGCCACCCGCAACGTGATCGGGCACAACGAGAACCGCGAGAGCCCCTTCCACAGGGAGCGCGTCGCACGCCTGCGGACGCAGACCCACGGGGACTTCCCCAAGGCCGTGATGGACGGCTACCGGCGCCGGCTCGAGCGCCTTCCTGCGCCGGCGAGCCTGCGGTAGTTTCCAGCCGTGGCCAAGGGGCAGCCGGACAAGCGCGGGATCGACAAGCGGCAGGTCGCCATGCTGGGTCTGGTCGGCCTCGGCGGCGTGTTCGCCGCGCTCAACCTCGACGATGTCGAGGTCAACTGGATCCTCGGCACCTGGGACACGCCGCTGATCATCGTCATCGCCATCTCGACGCTCTTCGGCGCGGGGCTGGGCTACCTGGCTGCCCGCAGGCGGCGCGCCTAGACCACGGACAGGCCAGCAGCCACCGCGAACCCGAGCGTCGTGACGAGGCCCGTGGTCCTTCCGGCCTGCTCGGTGGCCTCCGGGATCATCGAGTCCGTGAGCATCACGATCAGAGCGCCCGCCGCGAAGCCGTTGATGCCTCCCTGGAACTCGTGGGACACGTTGTCGGCGATCGCGTAGCCCGCGACGGTCGCGGCCGTGCAGAAGGTCGCGATCAGAATCCAGCTCCGAGTCACCTGCCTGTGGCTTCGCCCCATCCGGCGCATGTCGCTCGCTCCGCCGACCGCCTCGGGCAGGTTCGAGACGAAGATCGCCGCGAGCAGCCCGATGCTGACCGGCTCGCCACCAGCCAGCCCGATGCCCAGCACCATCTGCTCCGGGATGCCGTCGAGGAAGGCGCCCAGCGCGAGCGCCGCGCCGCCGCCCATCGCGGCGACCCTGCCGGCGGCGACGTAGTAGGTGATCGCGCCGACCCCGAGCCCGACCGCGACCGGCAGCCCGCCGGCGAGCTGGATGCCCTCGGCGAACAGCTCGAAGCTCACCGCGCTGATCAGCGCTCCGGCGCCGAACCCAAGCACGAGGCCCACGAGCTTCTTTGGCCAGGGGCGCGCGAGGCCGATCAGGGCGCCGACGACGAGCGACGACGCCGCCAGCGCTCCCCAGCCGAGTGCCCCGCCCACCGCTACGCCCGCCCGCGCGCCCGGTGGGCGAGGTAGCGCACCCAGATCAGGACCATGTCGGCGAGCGCGCTCCAGAGATGCCCGAGCGGGCCGGTGACTATCCACGCCTGGAGCTTCTCGGCGGCCGGTCGGCGCACGGGCGCCAAGCTAGCGGCGCTACAGTCAGCCGTCCATGCCGGCGGCAGTGAAGACGAACGTGACCGAGCTCCCCGACTCGCGCGTGCGAGTCGACGTCGAGGTGCCCACCGAGGCGCTCGAGCGCGAGCTGAACAGCGCGGCGAGCGACCTCGGCCGCGAGATGCGCGTGCCCGGCTTCCGCAGCGGCAAGGTGCCGCCGGAGGTCGTCCTCCGACAGGTGGGCCGCGAGGCCGTGCTCGACGAGGCCGTGCGGCGCGGGCTGCCGAACTGGTACGAGGAGGCGCTCGCGGACGCCGGCATCCAGACAGTCGGCGACCCGCAGGTCGACCTGTCCGACCTGCCGGAGAAGGGCGCGCCGCTCGCGTTCACCATCGAGGTGGGCGTGGTGCCGCCGGCGAAGCTCGGCGAGTACAAGGGCCTCGAGGTCGGCCGCCGCGAGCCGAACGTCGACGACCAGGAGGTGCAGGCAGAGCTCGAGCGCCTGCGCGAGTCGCTCGCCTCGCTCGAGACCGTCGAGCGTGAAGCGGGCGAGGGCGACTTCGTGGTCATGGACTACGTCGGCTCGCTCGACGGCGACACGTTCGAGGGCGGCGAGGGCCGCGGCCAGGTCGTGGAGCTCGGCTCGGGGCGCCTCATCCCCGGATTCGAGGATCAGCTCAAGGGCGCCTCGGCCGGCGACAATCGCAACGTTGAGCTGACCTTCCCCGACGACTATCCGGCCGAGCAGCTCGCCGGCCAGGACGCCTCGTTCACCGTGGAGGTGAAGGAGGTCAAGGAGAAGCGGCTGCCGGAGCTGGACGACGACTTCGCGGTCGAGGCCGGCGGCTACGACTCGCTCGACGAGCTGCGCACCGAGATCGAGTCGCGCATCGCGCAGGCCGAGGAGCGCGCCATCGAGGCGGAGTTCCGCGAGGCGGCGGTCGACGCCGCCGTGGCCAACGCGAACATCGAGGTGCCGCACGAGCTCGTGCACTCGAAGGCGCACGAGATGTGGCACCGCACCGCGCGCCGGCTCGCGGCTCAGGGCATGAACCCCGAGCAGTACCTCGCCATGACCGGAAAGACGGAGGAGGAGCTCGTCGTCGAGTCCGAGTCCGACGCCGAGACAGCCCTGAAGCGCGAGGCGGTGCTCGCGGCGATCGTGGATGCCGAGGACATCGAGGTCACGGACGAGGAGGTCGAGCAGGCGCTCCGCGCGTCCGCGCCGCCCGACGCCAGCGACAAGCAGCTGAAGCGCGCGCTCAAGCGTGCGCGCTCACAGGGCGCCGACGAGGCGCTCCGCGAGGACATCGCCATGCGGAAGGCGGTGGATCTGGTGGTCGAGAACGCCAAGCCGATCGAGGCGGGCCGGGCGGCCGCGCGCGAGAAGCTGTGGACGCCCGAGAGCTCTCGGTCGTAGCTCGATAGAGTCTCGCGTCCTATGAGCCCTCTCGTTCCAATGGTGGTCGAGCAGACGTCTCGCGGCGAGCGCGCGTTCGATATCTACTCGCGCCTGCTGAACGAGCGCATCGTCTTCCTCGGCACCCCCGTATCCGACGACATCGCGAACCTGATCGTTGCCCAGCTCCTCCACCTCGAGTCGGAGGACCCCGACAAGGACATCTCGCTCTACATCAACTCGCCCGGCGGGTCGGTGTACGCGGGTCTCGCGATCTACGACACGATGCAGTTCATCAAGCCCGACGTGCAGACGATCTGCGTCGGGATCGCCATGTCGATGGGCGCGCTCCTGCTGGCGGGCGGGGCCGAGGGCAAGCGCATGTCGCTGCCGAACTCGAAGATCCTGATCCACCAGGTGAGCTCGGCCTTCCAGGGCCAGGCCACGGACATCGAGATCCACGCGAAGGAGATCATCGACGTGCGCCGCCGGCTGGACGAGATCCTCGCGAAGCACACGAAGCAGGACCTCGAGAAGGTCGCGAAGGACACCGAGCGCGACTACTTCATGAGCGCCGATGAGGCCGCGGAGTACAACCTCATCGACCGCGTGATCTCGAAGCACTAGCGAGCCGGCGGGGCCACCTGGACTCACCGGCGCGTCGCTGGGCGGGTGTCTAGGTCAAGCGTCTAGAAGGGACTTTGCCTCTCGCCGCGTATCTTCAGGTGCGCTACCCTCGCGCCGAGGGAGAACAGAGTGGCTCGGCCAACGGACTCGAACGAACAACTCCTCTGCAGCTTCTGCGGAAAGTCGCAACGCCAGGTGAAGAAGTTGATCGCCGGGCCGGGCGTCTACATCTGCGACGAGTGCATCGATCTCTGTAACGAGATCATCGACGAGGAGCTCACCGGAGCTCCGACGTTCGACCTCGAGAACCTGCCGAAGCCCAAGGAGATCTGGTCGGTCCTCCAGGAGTACGTGGTCGGGCAGGAGCCGGCGAAGCGGACGCTGTCCGTGGCGGTCTACAACCACTACAAGCGCGTCCAGATGATGCAGTCGGAGGGCGAGCAGGACCTCGAGCTCCAGAAGTCCAACATCCTGCTGCTCGGTCCCACCGGTTGCGGCAAGACGCTGCTGGCCCAGACGCTCGCCAAGATCCTGAACGTGCCGTTCGCGATCGCGGACGCCACGGCGCTGACCGAGGCCGGCTACGTGGGCGAGGACGTCGAGAACATCCTCCTCAAGCTGATCCAGGCCGCCGACTTCGACGTGAAGAAGGCGGAGACCGGGATCATCTACATCGACGAGGTCGACAAGATCGCGCGCAAGGCGGACAACCCGTCGATCACGCGCGACGTGTCGGGCGAGGGCGTCCAGCAGGCGCTCCTCAAGATCCTCGAGGGCACCGTCGCGTCGGTGCCGCCGCAGGGCGGGCGCAAGCACCCGCACCAGGAGTTCCTCACGATCGACACCACGAACATCCTGTTCATCTGCGGCGGGGCGTTCGCGGACCTCGACAAGGTCGTCGAGCGGCGGATCGGCCACAAGGGCGTGGGCTTCGGCGCCACCGTGTCCTCCAAGCACAACAAGGACACGGGCGACCTGTTCCTGAAGGCGCTGCCCGAGGACCTCGTCGAGTACGGCCTGATCCCCGAGTTCATCGGCCGCCTGCCGGTCGCGTCAGTGATCCACCAGCTCACGCGCGACGACCTCGTGACCATCCTCACCGAGCCGCGCAACGCGCTCGTCAAGCAGTTCCAGCGCTTCTTCCAGTTCGACGGGATCGAGCTGGTCTTCGCCGACGACTCGCTCCAGGCGATCGCCGACCGCGCCCTCGATCGCGAGACCGGCGCCCGCGGCCTGCGCTCGATCCTCGAGGAGACGCTCCTCGACGTGCAGTTCGAGCTCCCCTCACGGCGCGACGTGAAGAAGTGCGTCGTGACCAAGGAGACGATCGAGAAGGGCCTCAAGCCCACGCTCGTCACCGAAGCGGCGCCCGAAGAAGATACGGGCGAGCAGCACGCCGAGTCGGCCTAGGCCGGCCGGTCGCCGGCCAGGAAGCGGCGCTTGGCCTTCTCCGCGTCGCCGAACATCCACCAGCGTCTGAGGAGCCCGTTCTCGAACTCGTGCAGGTGGGCTACCGACTCCTGCAGCTCCACGCCGCTCCCCGCTCCCCGCATCCGGTACCGGAGCATCGCGAGCACGTAGTCGCCGTCCTCGATGATCTCCTCCGGCTCCATTACGAGCTCGTTCCACGATTCGGCCCACGTGTAGAGGCCCCGGTCGAGCTCCTCGGTTCCGCGGAACACCGATGCGCCCGGCGTGGTCGCGGGCCAGCGCCACTCGATCTCCGGGTGGCACAGGTCGGCGATGCGCGGGTTGGGCGTGTTGAGCTGCCGGATGAGCTCCTCGACGCGGCCTCGGTGGGATGGCACGTCGTAAGTATCGTCCGCAAGGGATGGCCGACGACCGCCTCAAGACGCTCGAGGAGCGCACCCGCTACGAGCCCGCCGACGTGGAGGGACGGGTGTTCGCGCGCTGGGAGGAGGCCGGGATCTTCCACCCCGAGCCGGAGGGCACGCCGGAGGAGAACTTCTCGATCGCGGTCCCTCCGCCGAACGTCACCGGCAACCTCCACATGGGCCATGCGCTCAACGCGTCGATCCAGGACCTGAAGATTCGCGTGGCCCGCATGCGCGGCCAGCGCGCGAAGTGGATCTTCGGCAAGGACCACGCGGGAATAGCCACGCAGCGCGTGGTCGAGCAGCAGCTCGAGGAGGAGGGGCTCTCGCGCGAGGAGATGGGGCGCGACGCGTTCGTCGAGCGCGTCTGGCAGTGGGTCGAGGAGTACGGCGGCAACATCAGCCGCCAGTTCCGCGAGCTCGGCGCCTCGCTCGACTACGAGGACGAGCGCTTCACGATGGACCCCGAGTACGTGCGCGCGGTCACGAAGGTGTTCGTGCACCTGTACGAGAAGGAGTTCGTCTACCGCGACAACTACATGGTCAACTGGGACCCGGGCCTGCGCACGGCGATCTCGGACCTGGAGGTCGAGCAGCGGAGCGTGGAGGACACGCTCTACGAGATCGACTACCCGCTCGCGTCCGGCTCGGGGTCGATCACGATCGCCACGGTCAGGCCGGAGACGATGCTCGCCGACACGGCGATCGCCGTGAACCCCTCGGACGACCGCTATTCGAGGCTCGTGGGCGAGACCGCGATCCTCCCGCTGGTCGGGCGCAGGCTGCCGATCATCGCCGACGACCACGTGGACCCGGAGTTCGGGACGGGCGCGCTGAAGATCACGCCGGGCCACGACCTCAACGATTTCGAGATCGGCCGTAAGCACGGCCTCGACGAGGTGAGCGTGATCGGCGAGGACGGCCGCATCACGGACGCCGCCCCCGAGCGCTTCCACGGGCTGGAGACGGACGAGGCCGCCGAGGCGGTGGTGGCCGAGCTGCGCGACCAGGGGCTCATCTCGGGGACGCAGCCGTATGTGCATGACGTGCCGCACTCGCACCGCTCGGGCCGGCGCGTGGAGCCCCTGATCTCGCTCCAATGGTTCTGCAACATGGACCGGCTGTCGAAGCCCGCGATCGACGTGGTCCGGGACGGCCAGATCAAGTTCCACCCCGAGAAGCCCTGGACCGGCGTGTACCTGAACTGGCTCGAGAACATCCGCCCCTGGTGCATCTCGCGGCAGCTCTGGTGGGGGCACCAGCTGCCCGTCTGGTACCGCGGCGAGGAGACCTACGTGGGCGAGGAGCCGCCCTCGGGGGAGGGCTGGGAGCGCGACCCGGACGTGCTCGACACGTGGTTCTCGTCGGGGCTGTGGCCGTTCGCGACGCTGGGCTGGCCCGAGGCGACCCCGGAGCTGCGCGCGTTCTACCCGACTGACGTCAACTCCACGGCGCGGGACATCATCTTCCTCTGGGTCGCGCGGATGGTCATGTTCGGCAAGGAGCTCACCGAGCAGGTGCCGTTCACGGACGTGAACATCCACTCGGTGATCCAGGCGCCCGACGGCCGGCGCATGTCGAAGTCGCTCGGCACGGGCATCGACCCCTCCGACCTGATCCACGGCGGGGCGCGGCCGCCCGTCTACGCGGAGGGCGGGGAGTTCCCGGCCTACGGGGCGGACGCGCTGCGCTTCGGCCTGCTCGCGATGTCGTCCTCGCAGGACGTGCGCTTCAACGAGGAGCGCGTGAAGCAGGGCCGCGACCTGGCGAACAAGCTCTGGAACGCGACGCGGCTGATCCTGCTGCGCGTGGCCGACGTGGATCCTGACCCCGGCGCGGGCGGCGCGGTCGAGGACCGCTGGATCGTGTCCCGGCTCGAGCGCCTGACCGAGCGCGTGACCGAGCTCTACGACGACTTCCGCTTCTCGTTCGCGGCGCTCGAGCTGTACGGCGGCTTCTGGTCGGAGCTCGCCGACTGGTATCTCGAGCTTGCGAAGCCGCGCCTCTACGAGGAGGACAACGACGAGGTCTCGGCGGTCCTCCTGTGGTCGCTCGAGCGGATCCTCCGGCTGCTCCACCCGGTGATGCCGTTCGTGACCGAGGAGATCTGGTCGCTCATGCCCGGCGAGGCGCGCGGGCTGCTCGCGGTGGCTGAGTTCCCGGTGGCTGACCGGTCGCGCTTCGACGAGGACGCCGAGCGCGAGCTCGAGCGCGTGTTCGAGGCGGTTACGGCTCTCCGGCGCTACCGCGACGAGGTGGGCGCGAAGCCGAGCGCGAGCGTGCGCGGTCATCTGGCGGCTGAGGGCTACGACGCCTGCGCGGCGCACATTGCCCGGCTGGCGCGCTTCGAGTGGGTGGACGGCGCGGAGGTCGACGGCGACGTCGTGGCGACGGTGCCGATCCCCGGCGGGGGCGTGCAGGTGCTGCCGTCGGACGCGTTCGACCCCGCCGAGGCGGAGCAGCGGATCGAGAAGAAGCGCGCGGGGCTCGTGGAGGAGATCGAGCGCGCCGAGCGGAAGCTCGCCAACGAGCAGTTCGTCGCGAAGGCCCCGGCGGCGGTCGTGGACGAGGAGCGCCGCAAGCTGGCGGAATACCGCGAGGCGCTGGCCCAACTACAACAAGGGGTCTGACCCCACATCTGTTCTTAATGGACTTCCGCCAGGCCGAGGAGTACCTGCTGTCGCTCGAGCTGTTCGGCATGCGGTTCGGGCTCGACCGCATGCACAGGCTCATGACGGTGCTCGGGCTGCCGCAGCGACGCTTCGCGTCCATCCACGTCGTCGGGTCGAACGGGAAGTCCTCGACCGTGCGCTTCTGCGCCGCGATCCTCGAGCGCCACGGGCTGCGCACGGGCAGCTACACGTCGCCCCATCTGCGCTCGTTCCGCGAGCGGATCGAGGTGGGGGAGGAAGCGGTGCCGGAGGCCGATTTCGCGGCGGCGGTGACCCGCGCTGCCCAGGCCGCGGAGCTCGTGAACCGCACGGCGGAGCCAGATGACACCGTGACGCAGTTCGAGGCCCTCACCGCCGCGGCGTACCACGAGCTGGCGCGGCGCGGGGTGGAGGTGGCGGTGATCGAGGCCGGGCTCGGGGGTCGCTTCGACGCGACGAACGTGATCCCGTCGAAGGTGCAGGTGCTCACCTCGGTCGGCCTCGAGCACACGCGCTGGCTCGGGCCGACGCTGACCGACATCGCGCGGGAGAAGCTGGCCGTGGTGCGCGATCACGCGACGCTGGTGGTCGGGCCGGTGCCGCACGGGGTGTTCGCGATCGCGCAGCAGACGGCGGCCGAGCATCACGCGCGGCTTGTCGCGCCGCTGAGCGCGGGGGACGGAGCGGTTCGCGCCGGACGGACGTGCGCCGACTTCGCGCCGAGACCCTTCCGCTCCGGGCGGCCGGTCGCTTTCAGCACGAGAACTTCGCGCTCGCCGCCGCGGCGGCGGAGGCGTTCCTAGGCCGGCCGCTTGAAGAGCGGGCTCTGAAGGCGGCGGCCGGGGAGACCGTTGTGCCCGGCAGGCTCGAAGCTGTCGCCGACGAGCCGCTCGTCCTCCTCGACGGTGCACACAACCCCTCGGGCGCCCACGCGCTTGCCGCCTCGTTGCCTGATGTCTTCGGGTCTCGTCGCCCGCGTGTTGCGGTTGTGGGCGTCCTGGAGGACAAGGATGCCGCCGCGATGCTCGAGTCGCTCCTCCCGCAGCTCGACCACGTGGTGTTCACGCGACCCGCCAACCCGCGCTCGCTGTCTCCGGCGACGCTCGTGACGCTCGCCGAGAAGCTGGACGGACCGCCCGTCGAGACGGTGCCCGGTCCGCAGGCCGCGCTCGAGCGCGCGCGCGAGCTCGCCGGCCCGGAAGGCGTGGTGCTCGCCACCGGCTCGATCTACCTGATCGCGGATCTCGTGCGCGAGGACGCGGACGCCCGGGCGTCGACCCTCTAGTGCGCCTGGTCGCGGCGGTCCTGTTCGACCTCGACGGCGTGCTCGTGGAGTCGCGCGAGGCGACTGAGCGGGTCTGGCTTGGCTGGGCGCGCGAGAACGGGATCGGCGCGGAGGAGCTCCGCTCGGCCATGCACGGCGTGCGCTCGGTGGAGGTGGTGCGCGCGCTGCGGCCGGAGCTGGATTCGGTGGCAGAGTCGGAGGCCATCGAGCGGCGCCAGGCCGAGGACGTTGCCGGGCTGCTTCCGATTCGGGGCGCCGTGGAGGCGCTTGGGGCATTGAGGGGGGAGCGCGTTGCGGTGGTGACCTCCGCGACGCGGGTGCTCGCGGCCGCGCGGCTGGGCGCGGTCGGAATCGAGCCTCCGCCGGTGATGGTGACGGCGGAGGAGGTGGCGCGCGGGAAGCCCGACCCCGAGGGCTACATGACGGCGGCCGGGCGGCTGGGCGTGGAGCCGGCCGAGACGCTGGTCGTGGAGGACTCGCCGCCGGGGCTCGAGGCGGGGAGGGCGGCGGGCGCGGCGACGGTGGGGGTGACGAGCACGCACGCGGCCTCGGATCTGACCGCCGCCGACGTGGTGATCTCATCGCTGGAGGAGCTGCCGGGCGTGCTGGCGGGCCGCTTCGACGCGGGGGCGGTGCTGTTGGGACCGGATCCTTCACCGCTGCCGTAGACCTTCGAGTGAAGACCAACCGCCTAGGATTCCCAGGCGTGGACGGCGACGGACCTCGCTTCGGCGCGATGATCGGGCTGGTCGCCGTGGTCGTGGCCACGGTGATTCTGGTCTTCTTCGGCATCGGCTACGCGCTCGGCCGGCTCTTCCTGTAGATGGCGCCAGTACACTCGCGCGTTCAAATGGGCCCCATCGCCTTGTTCGGCATCGAAAACAGCGGGTTGGAACTTGCGGTCAACCTGCTGCTCCTGTTCCTTGTGGTGATCTGGGTCGCGTTGGTCTACTGGACCTACGCGGACGCCCGCCGCCGCATCGCGGACCCGATGCTCGTCGCCTGCGCCACCGCGGCTTCGCTGTTCCCGTTCATCGGGACGATCGTGTACCTGATCGTGCGACCGCCCGAGTACCTCGCCGACGTGCGCGAGCGCGAGCTCGAGACGGCAGCCGCCCAGGCCCGGCTCGCCAATCTCGAGCACCAGCACTGCCAGTACTGCGGCTTCGAGATCGAGAAGACGTTCCTGCGCTGCCCCAGCTGCCTGCGCCGGCTCAAGGAGCCCTGCACGGTCTGCGGCAAGCCGCTCGACCCGCGCTGGAAGATCTGCCCCTACTGCGAGGCCGAGGTCGGCCAGGCGCCCGAGGGCGCCAGGCGCCGCCCGCGCCGTGCCGCCGCGTCGGCCGGGGCGGTGCCGCCGCGCCAGGCGGACAGGCCGGCTCGCGCGGCGCGCGACCGGCCGCAGTCCGCTGACAGGCCCCAGTCCGCCGGCTGATGGACCGCACGCTCATCCTCGTCAAGCCCGACGCGTTCGAGCGCGGCCTCACGGGCGAGATCCTCGCCCGCTTCGAGCGCAAGGGCCTCCGGATCGTCGCGATGAAGCACATGACCGTCGAGCGCGAGCTGGCCGAGCAGCACTACGCCGAGCACAGCGAGCGCCCCTTCTTCGGCGAGCTCGTGGACTTCATCACCGGCGGCCCGCTGGTGGCGCTGGTGCTCGAGGGCCACGAGGCCGTGACCGCCGCCCGGCAGATCATCGGCGCCACGAACCCGCTCGAGGCTGCCCCCGGCTCGATCCGCGGCGACTACGGGCTCGAGGTGCAGACGAACCTGGTCCACGGCTCGGACTCGCCCGAGTCCGCGCAGCGCGAGACGGGCCTGTTCTTCCCTGAGCTCTGAGCGGCTCATCCTCGCGTCGAGCTCGCCGCGCAGGCGGGCCATCCTCGAGCAGCTCGGCGTCGAGTTCCGCGTCGAGGCGCCGGACGTCGCGGAGCTGAGTGAGGGCGACCCGCGTGAGCTGGTCGTCGAGAACGCGCTCCTGAAGCTGCGAGCGGTGCCGGGAGACCCGGTGCTGGCCGTGGACAGCATGGTCGTCTGGGACGGTCGCGCCCACGGCAAGCCCGCCGACTCCGCCGAGGCCGAGCGCTGGCTTCGGGAGCTGTCAGGCCGCTGGCATGAGGTCATGGGCGGGATCGCGCTCCGGGAGCTGGGCGAGGAGCGCACCGACGTGGCCGTCACGCGCGTCCGCTTCAGGGACCTGAGCGATGCCGACATCGAGCGCTACCTGGCCAGCGGGGAGTGGGCCGACCGCGCCGGCGGCTACGCGATCCAGGAGCTGGGGGCGATGCTCGTCGAGGAGATCGAGGGCGACTGGTTCAACGTCGTCGGCCTCCCGGTGCCCGCCCTGCTGCGGCTGATGCCGCGCCTGTTGCATCCGTAGTTGGGGGTCCCCGGTCTCCTCTAGACTGCGGGCCGCGTCCCATGGGCTTCTTCTCCTATCTCACCGGGATGGGCGGCCGCGACATGGCCGTCGACCTTGGAACCGCCAACACGCTCGTCTACGTGCGCGGTCGCGGCATCGTGCTCTCGGAGCCGTCGGTGGTCGCGATCGACTCCCGGACCGGCGAGGTGCACGCGGTCGGGATCGAGGCCAAGCGCATGCTCGGCCGCACTCCCGGGACGATCCAGGCGATCCGCCCGCTGAAGGACGGCGTGATCGCCGATTTCGACGTGACGGAGCAGATGCTCCGCCACTTCATCCAGAAGGTGCATCAGAACCGCTGGGCGCACCCGCGCGTGGTCGTCTGCGTGCCTTCCGGGGTGACCGGGGTGGAGAAGCGCGCGGTCGAGGAGGCCTGTCTCAGCGCCGGCGCGCGCCAGGCCTACCTGATCGAGGAGCCGATGGCCGCGGCGATCGGCGCGGGGCTGCCGGTGGGGGAGCCCACCGGGAACATGGTCGTCGACATCGGCGGCGGTACGAGCGAGGTTGCGGTGATCTCGCTCGGCGGCATCGTCGTGTCGCAGTCGATCCGCATCGGCGGCGACGAGCTCGACGAGGCGATCATCAACTACGTCAAGCGCGAGTACAAGCTGATGATCGGGCAGCAGACCTCCGAGGAGGTCAAGCTCGAGATCGGCTCCGCTTTCCCGCTCGCCGAGGAGGTCCAGGCCGAGATCCGCGGCCGCGACCTCGTCTCGGGGCTGCCCAAGACGATCGTCCTTACGAGCGAGGAGGTCCGGATGGCGCTCGAGGAGCCGCTCCAGGCGATCATCGACGCCGTCAAGGAGACCCTCGACCGCACTCCGCCCGAGCTGGCGTCGGACATCATGGACCGCGGGATCATGCTCGCCGGCGGCGGCGCGCTCCTCCAGGGGCTCGACGACCGCCTGCGCGACGAGACCCAGATGCCGGCGCACCTGGCTGAGTCGCCGCTCACATGCGTGGCGGTAGGCTCGGGCCGCAGCCTCGAGGAGTTCGAGGCGATCCACCGCAGCAACAAGAATTCCCGATCGAGCCGACGGCGGTAACCCCGCCGCGCACCTAGGGGGCGCCCGGCGTGTACGACAGGAAGGTGGTCCGCAGGCGGCGGGCGGCGCTCGCCGTGTTCGTGGCCCTGTCGATCGCGATCCTGACCGCCTACTTCGGCGAGTCCGGGGGCGGCTTCTTCCACGCGCTCCAGCGCGGCGCCCAGGAGGCGTTCGCCCCGATCGAGAGCGGCGCGAGCCGGGCGCTCAAGCCGGTGCGCGACCTGTTCGGGTGGGCCGGCGACACCTTCGACGCCAAGAAGGAGAACAAGGACCTGAAGAGCGAGGTGGAGCGCCTCCGCTCCGCGCTCGCCGACGCGCAGACCGCACAGCGCGACGCGAACCAGCTGAAGGGCCTCGTGGGGCTGACGGAGTCGGACGGCTTCCCGCGCGGTACCGAGCCGATCGCCGCGAGAGTGATCGCCCGCTCCCCGACCGTCTGGTACTCGAGCATCACGATCGACAAGGGCGAGAGCGACGGCGTGCGCGTGAACCAGCCCGTGATCGCGGCCGGCAGCGACCCCGACAAGGGCGAGGTCGGCGGCCTGGTCGGCAAGGTCACGGACGTGACCGGCGGCAGCGCCCGGGTCACCCTGATCACGGACGCGTCGATCGGCGTGGGCGCCCAGGTGATGCCGTCCGGGGCCACCGGCGTGGTGCGCCCGGCGGTGGGCAACCCGCGCGACCTCCTGATGGAGTTCGTGGAGGGCGGCCGCGTGACCCGGAACACCACCGTCGCCACCTCCGGCTTCACCATCTCGAAGGGCGAGTCGCTGTTCCCGCGCGGGATCCCGATCGGCCGGGTTTCGAAGGCCGACCTCGAAGAGGTGGACATCTACCAGCGCGTGCACCTCGAGCCGTATGCCGACCTGAAGTCGATCGACATCGTGCAGGTCCTGACGCGGCGCCCGCGCGGCTCGCAGACCGCAGGGGTTGTGGTCCCTTGATCCTGTCGCCGGGGGCGGTCATCCGAGTCGGCGTGCTGCTCCTGCTCGCGGTGGTCCTGCAGCTGTCCGGGCTGAGCCAGCTCGGCATCCTGGGCGGGCACATCGACCTCGTCGTCCTCGTCGTGGCGGCGGTCGCCTATTACGGCGGCTCGGTGAGCGGCTGCGCGACCGGCTTCTTCGCCGGCTTCCTGCTCGACCTGCTGAGCGGCGCGACGATGGGCGTCTCCTCGCTGGTGCTCACCGCCGTCGGCTACGGCGTTGGGCGCTTCCGCGAGGTCCGCGACCCGAGCCACGGGCTGCTGCCGCTCGCGGTAGGAGCGGCCGCGACGGGCGGCTTCGTCGTCGCGTTCGCCGCCGTGTCCTTCATGCTTGACGTCGGCGCCAGCGTGAGCCCGCTGGTGATCCGTGACGCGATCGTGACGACGCTCCTGAACGTGCTGCTCGCCCTGCTGGTCTTCACCGGCGTGCGGAAGCTGCTGGGTCCGGCGTTGAAGGTCGACCCGCTCGACGTGCGCCGCCGGCGACGCCCGCCGCGCGAGACCGGGCCGCTCGGGCTCAGGGGCCTGGAGGTCTAGGGCCCCGTGTACCTCGACAACGAGCGGCGTCCGACGCTCACCCCGAAGCTCGCGTTCCGCGTTGCCGTGGTGGGCGGCGTGGCGCTCGTGATGTTCTCGGTGATCTTCTTCCGGCTCTGGTACCTCCAGGTGCTGTCGGGCGACAACTACGTGGCCGCCGCGCGCGAGAACCGGGTCCGCGAGATCAAGGTGCAGGCGCCGCGCGGCGAGATCGTCGACCGTCACGGGCAGCCGCTCGTGCAGAACCGGCACTCCCTGTCGATCAAGCTGACGCCGGACAAGCTGCCGGAGAGGCGGGCCGATCGCGTGGTGGTGTACCGCCGGCTCGCGAAGCTCATGGACCTGAACGCGCGCCGCCTCACGAGGCGCGTCGAGGGCCAGCTCAAGGCGCTCCCGTTCGCCAAGCCGACCATCAAGCAGGACGTGGGCGAGAACCTGGTGGCCTTCGTGCTGGAGCGCCAGGAGAGGTTCCCCGGCGTCGAGCCCGAGAGCGAGTTCCTGCGCGAGTACCCGCACGGCCTGGTCGGCGCGCACCTGGTCGGGCAGGTCGGCGAGGTGAGCCCTAAGCAGCTGAAGGACGAGCGGTTCAACGGCGTCGAGATGGGCGACCGCGTGGGCCAGGCGGGCATCGAGAGGGAGTACGACCGCTTCCTCCGCGGCCGGAACGGCGCCGCCCGCGTCGAGGTCGATGCGCTCGGCAACCTGACGAAGACGCTGAAGCGCGAGCAGCCGCTTCAGGGCAAGCAGCTTCGGCTGTCGCTCGACCTGAACGTTCAGCGCGTGGCACAGCAGGCGCTCGCGGGCGGCACGGGCAAGGGCGCGTTCGCGGTGATGAACGTGCAGAACGGGGAGGTGCTGGCGCTCGGTTCCCAGCCGTCGTTCGACCCGAACGTCTTCACGAAGCCGATCACCCAGAAGCAGCTGAAGCAGCTCTACTCGAAGGACCTCGGCGAGCCGATCCTCAACCGGGCGATCCAGGCGGGCTATCCCACCGGCTCGACCTTCAAGCTGGTCACGGCGACGGCCGCGCTCGAGAGCGGCCACATCACACCCTCCACGCCGCTCAGCGACCCGGGTTCGCTCACCGTTGGCGGGATCAAATTCGAGAACGCGGGCGGCGTGGCGCACGGCGTCCTCGCGCTGCCCCAGGCGCTCACGGTGTCGAGCGACGTCTTCTTCTACCAGCTCGGCCGCGACATGAACGAGAAGGGAATGCCGCTCCAGCTCTGGGCGCACCGGCTCGGCATCGGGCGCAGGACCGGCATCGACCTGCCGGGCGAGCAGCCCGGCCGGCTGCCCACTCCGCGCTGGCGGAACAGCTGGTACAAGAAGAAGCTGACCGACCGTCCCTGGTCCGTGGGCGACAACATCAACCTGTCCGTCGGGCAGGGCGACCTGCTCGCCGACCCGCTCCAGATGGCCGTGGCGTACGCGGCGATCGCCAACGGCGGGCGAGTGCTCCGCCCGCGGCTCGGGCTTCGCATCGAGGACGCCACGGGCCGCGCTCTCCAGGAGCTCGACGCGCCCACCGCGCGCCGCATCAAGATGTCGGAGGAGAACCGGCACGCGATCCTCGAGGGCCTGTACGGCGCCGCGAACCTGCCGGGCGGAACGTCGACCCCCGTGTTCGAGGGCTTCCCGATCCCGATCGCCGGCAAGACCGGCACCGCGGAGCACGTCGGCAAGGCGGACCAGTCCTGGTACGTGGCCCTCGCGCCGTATCCGAACCCGAAGTACGTGGTCGCGGTCACCGACGAAGCCGGCGGCTTCGGCGCCGACACCGCCGCGCCGATGACGCGCCGCATCCTCGCGGCGCTGCTCGACGTGAAGGAGACCGGGCTCGTCCAGGGCGGAGGGGCGCCCGACTGATGCAGGCCTCCACCGCCACCGCCGTCCGGGACTTCCGCGAGTCGAGCGGTCGCGTGCTCCGCATCGACCCGCTGATGCTGCTCGCGACGCTCGGGCTCATCGCCTCCAGCATCTACGTCGTCGGGACCGCGACCCAGGACGACATACCCGGCGACCCCACCTACTTCCTCTACAGGCAGGCCGCGTACGCCGGCGTGGGCCTCGTCCTGATGCTCCTGATCACCCGCTTCGACTACTCGCGGCTCCGCGAGTGGAAGATCGGCGTCTACACGTTCATGATCGGGACGATCCTGCTCGTGTCCGCGGTGGGCGTTTCGGCGCGTGGATCGAAACGCGCGATCTCGCTCCCGTTCTTCAGCTTCCAGCCCTCGGAGCTGGGCAAGGTTCTCCTGGTCGTGTCGCTGTCGGCCTTCATGGTCGATCGCATCAGGCGGCTCGGCGACCGCGAGACCACGAGCCGCATGGTGCTGCTCGCGGTCATCCCGGCCATGCTCGTCATCGCCCAGCCGGATCTCGGCTCCGGGCTCGTCTACCTGGGGATTCTCGGCGCGATCCTGTTCATCGCCGGCACGCCGTGGACGCACTTCGCGGGGCTTGGCGCGCTCGCCGCAGCGGCGATCGTGATCGTGCTGGTCGCGGCGCCCGCGGTGGGCGTGGAGGTGCTGAAGCCGTACCAGAAGGACAGACTCACGGCCTTCCTCAGCCCCGGCGAGAACAGCAGCAGGGAGGCGTACCAGGTCAACCAGTCGCTGACGGCGATCGGCTCAGGGGGGAAGACCGGCCGTGGCGACGAAGCAACACAGACGAAGCTCGACTTCCTACCGGAACATCACACGGATTTCGTGTTCTCGGTGGTCGGCGAGGAGTTCGGATTCGTGGGCGCGGCGTTGATCCTGTCGCTGTTCGCCCTGCTTATTTGGCGAGCGTTGCGTACCCTTACGATTGCGAAGAACTTTTATGGAGCACTTGTCGCAGGGGGCATCACCGCGATGCTGATGTTCCAGGTCTTCGTAAACGTGGGCATGACGATCGGAATCATGCCCATCACCGGCATCCCCTTGCCGCTCGTTAGTTACGGCGGCTCGTCGGTAATCACAACACTTATGGCAATAGGCCTACTGCAATCGATCCACGCGCAAGCGCGCGAGACGGCCGCGGTAAAGCGCCTATGACCGTTATGAAGGGAAATCTTCTTGAGAAAGCAGTTGCTCGTCTCGGTGGACCGAGGCGAAACCAGAGTCGCGATCCTGGAATCGGAGGGCAGCCCCTCCGGAGGTAAGCGACAGAAGCAGTCGGACGACTGGCGCGTTGCCGAGCTCTACATCGAGCGCAAGGGCAACCGCTCCATCGTCGGAAACGTCTACAAGGGCAAGGTCGACAACGTCCTGCCCGGCCTCGAGGCCGCCTTCGTCGACATCGGCCTCGACAAGAACGGCTTCCTCCACGCCGACGACGTCGTCTTCCCGGGCGTTGAGGTTGCGCGGCGCGGCCGGAGCGGCCGCGGCGCCGGCAAGGGCAAGCGCATCACGGAGCTCCTCAAGCCGGGCCAGGAGATCCTGGTCCAGGCGATCAAGGACCCGCTGAAGACCAAGGGCCCGCGCCTCTCGATGCAGCTCTCGATCGCCGGGCGCTACCTCGTGTACGTGCCGCAGGGCGAGGGCGTGGGAGTGTCGCGCCGGCTCGAGGACAAGGAGCGCGAGCGTCTGCGCCGGGCGGTCGGCAAGGTCGACCTCGGCGAGGGCGGAGTGATAGTCCGCACGGCGGCGCAGGGCGCCACGCGCGAGGACTTCGAGCGCGAGATCAAGTACCTGCACAAGCTCCACGACGTGCTCCAGCAGCGCGGCAAGGAAACGCAGGCGCCGGCGATGGTGTTCCAGGAGGCCGACCTGTCGGTGCGCGTCGCGCGCGACATCTTCTCCGGCGAGTTCGAGAAGGCGATCGTCGACGACGAGAAGCAGCATCACCGGCTCCAGTCCTTCTTCAACAGAACCGCGCCGGAGCTGCTCGAGCGGCTCGAGTCCTACACGGGCGATGAGCCGCTGTTCGAGAAGTACGGGGTGGAGGAGGCGTTCCAGTCGGTCCTGAAGCGGCGCGTCGACCTCCCGAGCGGCGGCTACCTGATGATCGACTACGCCGAGGCGATGACCGTGATCGACGTGAACTCGGGCTCGTTCACCGGCCGCGGCAAGGGCGCCAAGCTCGAGGACACGATCACGAAGACGAACCTCGAGGCCGCCGACGAGGTCGTGCGCCAGCTCAGGCTGCGCGACATCGGCGGCATCATCGTCATCGACTTCATCGACATGGCGCGGGCGCGCAACCGCGACACGGTGCTGAAGACGCTCCGCAAGTCGCTCGACGAGGACCGCACGAAGACCTACGTGGTCGAGATCTCACCGCTGGGGCTCGTCGAGATGACGCGACAGAACGTGACCGACGGAGTCCGCGAGATCATGACCAAGCCGTGCCCGGTGTGCGAGGGCGAGGGCGTGGTGCTGTCCGAGGAGACGGTGGCCATCGAGGTCGACCGCTGGCTGCGCGACCTCGCCGCCGAGCGGCCCAGGTCGCCCGCGTTCCTCGTGCGCCTGCACCCGAAGGTGGCGTCGATCCTGGTGGGCGGTCACGGAGTCGAGGGCCCGATCCACGAGATCGAGCAGGAGACCGGCCGCCACTTCCACTTCGAGGGCACCGAGGCGCTCCCGATCGACCACTTCGAGGTGGTGCTCGAGGGGACGGCCGAGGACATCGAGGAGCGCGCGCTCCCCTTCCGCGAGGGCGAGGAGGTGCTCGTGCACATCGAGGAGCCGCACATGTACAACGAGGACGACGCCGTCGCCAAGCTCGACGGCTACGTCGTCTCGGTGTTCGGAGCGGCTCCGCTGGTGGGCGAGAAGACGCTGGTGCGGATCGAGAAGGTGGGCCGCAGCGCGGCACAGGCCGCGCTGGTGAACCCGCCCGACAGCGTCAGCGCGGCCGCGGCATCCGGCAACGCATCGGCGTCCGAGGACGGAGGCGCGAACGGCCGCCGCCGCGGCGTGGCCGGCGCGGAGGGCGCGGCCGCAGGAAGAAGGCTGAAAGCGGTACCTCAAGCGGTTAAGCTCGCCTAAGTGCGACTCGCTTCGTACAACGTCGAGAGTCTC
Source organism: uncultured Thermoleophilaceae bacterium (assembly GCA_963819635.1). Lineage (GTDB taxonomy): Bacteria > Actinomycetota > Thermoleophilia > Solirubrobacterales > Thermoleophilaceae > JACVRW01. Next base: position 1,300,079 of record CAWFWX010000003.1, on the reverse strand, counting down.
TTCGATCGGCCGAAGGCGATGAACCCGGCCGACTGGTCGTTCGGCCGCGACGCCCTTCAGCAGCACGCTCGCATCAACGAGCTGTTCGAGGAGCCGCAGTACACGCCCGCGATCAAGGCCGAGATCGAGGACCTGCTCACGAAGCTGGGCCTCGCGAAGGCCGACGACGGGGGCAAGTTCGCGCGGCTCCGCCAGAACCGCGGCAAGCTCCTGAAGCGCAACCCGCTGAAGGTCGTGGCGGACGGGCGCGACTCGTGGGTGGGCTGGGTCGAGCTCGAGCGCGAGCCGGTGAACGTCAAGGCCACGCAGCACACGGCGATGGTCATCCGTGACGTGGACGCGCACGTGATGGCCGTGATCGAGGCCGACAACCGGATCGCCCTGCGCGACTTCTCGAAGGTCCTGCTGAGCCAGGTGGGGGCCACCCCATACGAGCAGGTGATGCTGATCGACGGAAACGACAACCGCGGCATCGACGTCGGGATACTCACCCGCAAGGGCTACGACATCGACGGGATCCGCTCGCACGTCCACGACGGCACGGCCACCAGCCGGATCTTCAGCCGCGACTGCCCCGAATACACCGTCCGGACGCCGTCGGGCGAGCGGATCGTCGTGCTGGTCAACCACCTGAAGAGCAAGGGCTTCGGCATCCAGAGCGAGAACAACACGCGTCGCCGCGAGCAGGCGGAGACCGTGGCGAAGATCTATCGACGATTGCGCAAGAGCGGCCAGCGCAACGTCGCGGTGGTGGGCGACATGAACGACACGCCCGACTCGAATCCGATGAAGCCGCTCGTGCAGGACACCGACCTCCGGGACATCTTCGAGCACGACACCTTCGTCTCGGACGGCAGGGAGGGCACCTTCGGCAACGGCACCAAGAGCTCGAAGATCGACTACATCCTGCTGTCGCCGGCCCTGTTCAAGAAGGTCACCGCGGCCGGCATCTTCCGCAAGGGGGTCTGGGGCGGGAAGAACGGCACGCTGTTCCCGCACTACGACTCGATGACGAAGCCGGTGGAGCAGGCGTCCGACCACGCGGCTCTGTTCGCCGACATCGCGATCTAGCCCACGCGCCGGAGGAAGCGCCGAACCTCCTCGTCGAAGCGCTCCGGCGCCTCCATGTTGACCATGTGGCCGGGCCCGGGCATCACCACGAGCTCCGAGCCCGCGTATCTGCGCGTGCAGGTCCTCGCCGACGGAGACCGGCGAGCGCATGTCGGCGTCTCCGTAGAGCAGCAGGGTCGGTACGTCGATCAGCGGCAGCACGTCGCGCAGGTCCGCGTCAGCCAGGGCGTGCGCCACCGCACGCACCCCGGCGGGGTGGAATTCCCGCGCGACGGCGACGACCTCCTCCACGACCTCGGCCGGGACCGAGTCGGTGAAGAGCGTCTTGCTGAACTCGCGCACGACCTCCTCAGGCGGGCGCTCGGCGCCGCGGAGGAAGATCTCGCGCCGCTCGTCCGCGACCTCGCGTCCCAGCGAGCCCGCCCAGCCCGCGTAGGCGGACGCGAGCACGAGGCTTCGCGGCATCGCCGGCCGGCGGCGGAACAGCTCGAGGGCGAGGCTCGAGCCGAACGAGAGCCCCAGGACATGCGGCCGCTCGAGGCCGAGCCCGTCGATCAGGGCAGCGAGACATTCCGCGTACCCGCCGATGCCGAAATCCTCGGGCGGATCGAACGAGCCCCCGCATCCAGGCGCGTCCCACGCCACCACCGTGAACTCTCCGGAGAGCGCCTCGAGCTGAGGCCGCCAGTCGCGACTGTCGCCGAACGCGCCGTGCAGGAGGACGAGCGGGGGCCCGTGGCCGCGCCGCTGGAAGGCGACCGTACGGCCCTCGATCTGGATCGACGAGAGGCTCAGCTGGTCGCGGGTGCTGTCGCCGTGACGATCCAGGTGGAGGCCTGGCTCCAGATCGAGCCGTCGTCGCGCTGGTACTGGGAAAGGCCCTCGCGCAGCGCGGCGTCCACGCGCGGGAGGTACTCCGCCGCGCGGTCGCCGAGCAGGCGCAGGATCTCGCCCGCCGGGCCGATCGACATCACCAGCTCGATCGCCTCGTCGAGGTCGTTGCCGCCCAGGATCGGGAGGTCGCAGCGGCGCAGGGAGATGTCCTCCCAGCCCGCATGGATCATCACGTCGGTCACGGTGTCGGCGTTGGCCATCGAGAACGGGCCCGGTCCGCAGGTCGGCTCGTCGTATTCCTCGGGCTTCTGGACGATGCTCTCGACGATCTGCTGCGCCGCGTAGAGCCAGAGGTTGTCCTCGCGGCGGCGCCAGACGACGTGTGCGATCTTGCCGCCGGGCACCAGCGACTCACGCACGTTGCGGAGCGCTGCCACCGGGCTCACGAAGAACATCGTCCCCATGCGCGCGAAGGCCACGTCGTAAGGGCCGCCGAGCGGCTCGGTCTGAACGTCGGCTACGAAGAAGTGCGTATTGGCGACGCCGGCCTCCTCGGCCTCCCTCGTGGCGGCCTCGATGAAGTTCGTCCCGGCATCTACCCCGACGGCCTCGCCATCAGGGCCCACGAGCGCGGCAATCTGCTGGGTGGTGTCGCCCAGTCCACAGCCGATGTCGAGCACCCGCTGACCGGGCTGCGGCTGCAGCAGCTCGAGCGCGACGTCCCCGTGCACCCCCAGGCCGGTCGTGACGATGTGACGGAACTTGATCCAGCGGTCGAAGAGGGGCCCGTCCCAGGCTTGGATCGCCTCGGCGTTGACACCGGAGCCCCAGCGAGTCTCGGTGGTGTTCATTGCCAAACCTTAATGGGTAACCACCGCCCATCATGCGTCGCGGGGTCATAGCGCTGATCGCGCTTCTCGTCCTGGCTGCAATCCCGGCGACGGCCGCCGGCGCGCCGCGCAAGAAGGCGCCGAAGACGCGCGACGTCCTCTACGTCGGCAACAACTGGGACGGCACCGCCGACGTTGTCCAGCCGCGCAGGTTCAAGCGGATCGCGCGCATCAACATCATCCCGGACATCGCCGAGCGCATGGCGGAGATCCAGTCGAACCCGGAGCGCCTCGGCTACTTCCTCGCCATCCGCGAGCAGGTGGGGGAGGGGCACGACCAGTTCGTGGACGACATGTTCTCGTCTCACAACGGACGCATCCTGTACGTCTCGCGACCGAGCCTCGCCGACGTGGTGGCCATCAACCTGCGCACGCACAAGATCATCTGGCGCACGAAGGTCGACGGGAACCGGGCCGATCACATGGCGATCTCGCCGGACGGCGGGCACGTGCTCGTCTCGGCCTCGACCGCCAAGGTCATCGACGTGATCGACACGAAGACGGGGGCGATCGTCGCGCGAGTCCCGAGCGGTGACCAGCCGCACGAGAACAACTTCTCGAAGGACGGAAAGCTGGTCTACCACGCGAGCATCGGCACCGTTTTCACGCCGCTCGACGATCCGGTCTTCGACAGCTCGAAGGGCGAGCGCGTGTTCGAGATCATCGACGCGAGCAACTGGACCGTGCTGCGCAAGATCGACATGGGGAAGAAGCTCGACGAGTTCGGCGAGCCGGACATGAGCGCCGCGGTGCGGCCGATGGCGCTGAGCCCCGACGAGCAGAAGGTCTACTTCCAGGTCTCCTTCTTCCATGGCTTCGTGGAGTACGACCTCGTCCAGGACCGCGTCCTGCGCCTGGCCCGCCTGCCGCTGAGCGACGAGGCGAAGAGCAAGCGGCGCGAGGACTACCTGCTCGACTCTGCGCACCACGGACTCGCCATGAACCCGTCGGGGACGAAGCTGTGCGCGGCGGGCACCATGTCGGACTACGCCGCGATCGTGGACCGCTCGTCGTTCGCCTACAAGATCGCGGCCAGGGGCACGAAGCCCTACTGGTCCACGAACAGCGGCCGCGGCAGCTACTGCTTCGTCTCCTTCAGCGGCGATGACGCGGTCTCGGTGATCTCGTACCGGAAGGCGAAGGAGATCGCGCGCATCCAGGTCGGCGACCATCCGCAGCGGATGCGCATGGGCAAGGTCCGCGCGGGCCTGCTCGGAACGAAGAAGCCGAAGCGCCGCTAGCGGCGGCGAATCGGCCAAATACCGTCCTTGCGCGGTCCGGAACCCGGGCTTAGGGTCGCTTGAAGCCAAGGAGGGTCAAATGACCGCATCGTCAGGTCGTCGTCATGTCCGTTCGCTATGGCTGCTCGCGCTTGCGCTTGCAGTGCTCGCGCTGGGCCCGGGAGCATCGTCCGCGGCTGCAGGCCGCGACCACGACGACGATGACCACGGCGACCACGGCCACCACGGCCGCGGAGTTGTCGGAGCCGCGTACTCCCAGACGAACGGGGTTCCGAACAACGCGATCCTCGCCTACGACCGCCGCGCCGACGGACGGCTGTTCCTGCGCGATGTCGTACCGACCGGCTTCTCAGGCGGGCGCGAGCCGCAGCCGGGCTGCCCGGGCGCCTGCCCGATCCTGGACACCCAGGGTGAGGTGATCGTCACCGAGAACGAGAAGCTCGTGTTCGCCGTGAACGCGGGAAGCGACCGGATCACCGCACTCCGGGAGACCAAGCACGGCCTGAAGGTCGTGGACGACATCTACTCCCGCGGCGACTTCCCGAACAGCCTGACGGCGCATGGCCACGTGCTCTATGTGCTGAACAGCAACGACAACACCATCGCCGGCTTCCGCTTCAGCTCCAAGGGAGAGCTGTCGTTCATCCCCAATTCCGTGCGGCCGTTGTCGTCGCCCGCGTCGCCCGAGGGGCTGAGGCCGCGACAGATCGGCTTCGACAGCACCGGCAACGTGCTGGCGGTGAGCATCCTCGTGGGCTCGAATCCCCCCGCGCCGCCCAATCCGAGCAGCATCGACACGTTCCTCCTCAACAAGCACGACGTTCCGGGCGCGGCGATCCCGAACGTCCCGTCGAGGCCGCTGCCGTTCGGCTTCGAGTTCGACCAGCGCAACAACCTGGTCATGTCGCAGGTCTCGGCCCCGCCTGAGCTGGGCCTGCCGGGCACCACGGCGACCTACGATCTCAACAAGAAGACCGGGAAGCTCACTGAGATCGAAACGGAGACCTCCGGTGGTGTCGCCCCGTGCTGGGTGGTCATCACGAACGACGGCCGTCACACCTTCGTGGTCAACACGGGCGGCGGCCCGCCCGGGCCGCAGTTCGCCTCGACGATCGCGCGCTACCGCCTGTTCTCGAGCGGTGCTCTGACGTTCCTCGGCCTGACGGGGGAGAACGGGGAGGAGTTCGCCCGGACCGACGAGGCGCTGAGCCGCGACAGCAAGTACCTGTACGTGCTCAAGCCGGGGATCTTCGCCCCCAACAGCCAGATCGACCAGTACCGCGTCGGGAACGACGGCAGCCTGACCCTGATCGGCAACACGCCGGCGGTCGGGCCCGAGGGCCAGAGCGGATTGGCGGCCAGGTAGCCGGGGCCGAATCCCGTCCTTGCCTCAGCCCCTGACCCGGGTTAGGGTCATCCGGAGGAGCGCGGCTGCGCGTCGCAACGGGGTCAGTGCGCCCGCGTGCCACCGACAAGGAGGACCTTCTGTGAATTCCGTACGTCATTCCCATTCGCCCGCTGGGCCTGCTGGCGCTCGCGTTTGCCGCGCTCGCGCTCGGGCCATTGGCGTCTGGCGCAAGTGCCAAGACCACCGTCTACTCCATTTCAAACGCCGTCCCCAACAACACGCTGATCAAGTTCACGCAGCGTTCGAACGGGACCCTGAAGAAGGTTCAGACGATCAAGACCGGCGGGGCAGGCGGCCTCGCGCCGCAGCCCGGCTGTGAGCCGCCCGGCGGCTGCCCGATGCTGGACACCCAGGGCGAGGTAGTCGTCCGGGGCAAGCTCGTCTTCGCCGTCAACGCCGGCAGCGACTCGATCACGTCGTTCATCGAGAAGAAGAACGGGCGGCTGAAGCGCGTCGACGTGCAGCCGTCGGCGGGCGACTTCCCGAACAGCATCGCGGTGAAGCGCGGCGTGCTGTACGTGCTGAACAGCCACAGCGACAGCATCGCGGGCTTCCGGTATGACAAGAGCGGCGAGATCAAGCGCATCCTGAACTCCGTCAGGCCCTTGGCCGCGACGCAGATCGCTCAGGGACTGTCGCCGCGCCAGATCGGCTTCGACCGCACGGGTGGCGTGCTGATCGTCACGCGGCTGTCGCCGCTGCCGGGCAGCATCGACACGTTCGTGCTGAACAGCAAGGACCGGCCCGGCCAGGCGCTCGCGAACGCGCCGACCTCGGCGCTGCCCTTCGGGTTCGCGGTGGACAGGTACAACCACCTGGTCATGTCGCAGGTCTCGGCCCCGCCTGAGCTGGCGCTGCCCGGCAACACCGCGACATACGACATCAACACGCAGTCCGGAGCGCTCACGCCGATCGAGACCGTGACCTCCGATGGCGTCGCCCCGTGCTGGGTCGTCATCACGCCGGACGGCCGCTACGCGTTCGTCGTGAACACCGGTGGTGGCGCTCCGCCGGCAACGGTCGCGCGCTACGGCCTCACGTCCGCCGGCGACCTGTCGCTGCTCGGAACCACGGGTGAGAACAACGCCAACGGCGACCAGTTCGCTCGGACCGACGAGGCGCTGAGCCGCAACGGCAGGTACCTGTTCGTGCTGAACCCGGGGATCATGGGCAACATCAGCCAGATCGACATCTACCGGGTGTCGGGCGGCAACCTCACGCTGGTCGGCAACACGACGCCGAACGGCCCGGCCGGGATGAGCGGCCTGGCGACGCGAGGCTAGGCGCGAACACAAAAAGCGGGATCTTGTGACATAGAGGGACGAGCAGGTCGCGATAGGAGTGCGGCCTGCTCGTCCTGATCCCGTGCCTGCGGGATACTGGGCGCGCGATGAGGACTCTGGTCGCGGGGCTTGCGTTTCTGCTGGCCGTGGCACCGGCGGCGGCCCAGAGCGTGCAGCTCGCTCCATTCGGCGGCCAGACATACAGCGCGCCCTATTACGTGGCCGGAGCCCCAGAGGACCCGAGCCGGGTGTTCGTGGCAGAGGCGGACGGAACCATTCGCCTGGTCAAGGATGGCGCCACTCAGCCGACGCCCTTCCTGGTCATTCCGGAGGTGTACACGGGCTGCACAGCGTGCGGTCTTCTCTCGATGGCGTTCGCGCCGGACTACGGGGCGAGCGGGCTGTTCTACGTCTTCTACACGCGGGACTCGGCAGTCACAGGCGAGGAGTACTACCTGCGGATCGAGGAATTCCACCGCTCGGCCGCCGACCCCGATGTCGCCGACCCCGCCACCCGGCGGGTTGTGTTCGAGATTCCGCACCTCGACACCACGTTCCACAACGGAGGCCAGCTGCAGTTCGGTCCTGACCGCCTTCTCTATATCTCCGTCGGGGACGGCGGCCCGCAACGGGATCCGAACGGCAACGCCCAATCCACAGCGACGCGGCTGGGAAAGCTGCTGCGGATCAACCCCGCGGGGACGATGCCGGGCGAGTACTCGATTCCCACCGACAACCCCTTCGCCGGCGGCACGCCCGGCGCGGACGAGATCTACTCCTACGGGCTGCGCAATCCGTATCGCTTCTCCTTCGATCGACTCACCGGCGACTTGACCATCGGGGACGTCGGTCAAGGCGCCCGGGAGGAGATCGACTTCATGCCCAGCGGCGCCGGGCGCGGTGCCAACTTCGGGTGGAACTGCTTCGAGGGAAGTCAGCCCTTCTCCGGAGCGGTCGCCTCCTGCACGCCGCCTCTCCCAAACCACACACCGCCCGTGCTCGAGTACCAGCACCCAGCTTCGGGGGCCGTCGCGGTGAACGGCGGCTACATCATCCGTGACGGAGCGCTGCCGTCGTTGCTCGGCCGCTACATCTACGCCGACACCTACGACGTCTTCGGCGGCGAGCTGCGCACGGCGCAGCTCTTCGCGGGCGGCTCGAGCGGTGACTCGGGGCTGGGAGTCTTCGCCACAAACGTCGTCTCCTTTGGCGAAGACGCGTGTGGCCACATCTACGTGGCGACAATCGGGGGCACCGTCTACAGGCTGGAGCCGGCGAGCGGCCCGTTCCCGTGCACGCCACAGACGCCGCCGGCGCCGGAGCCTCCAAGCTCGCCGGGGACGTCGAGCCCGCCGCCGCCCACGGGCGCCACCGGTCCAGCTGCCACCCCGCCCACCTGCAGGGGAATCCCGGCGACCATCGTCGGCACGCGCGGCGACGACGTGAGGACAGGCACCCGTGGTCGCGATGTGATGCTCGGTCTGGGAGGGAACGACACCCTCCGCGGTCGTGGCGGGAATGACGTGGTCTGCGGAGGGAGGGGCGACGACAGACTGAGAGGAGGTCCAGGAAACGACAACCTCCGTGGCAACCAGGGCAAGGACAAGCTGAACGGCGGCAGAGGCAGGGACATCTGCATCGGCGGCAAGGCCAAGGATTCCGCCTCCAGGTGCGAGGTCGAGAAGTCGATCTGACTGCCGCCGCCCGCTGTACGCAGCTCGTCGATACACGCCTGATTTGTGTGACATGGAGCAGGGCGTGAGCCGTCGGTAGCCTCGGTCGGCGTGAGCCGATCGGTGGTCTATGGGTTGTACGGCCTGCTCGTCCTGATTTGGTCGAGCACCTGGGTCGCCATCAAGATCGGCCTCGAGGACTGCCCGCCGCTGCTGGGCGCGGGGGTCCGCTTCGCGTTCGCCGGCCTCGTCCTGCTGGCGATCGCCGCGGCTCAGCGGCGGCCGCTTCGCACCGACTGGCTGCTGGCCGGCGTGCTGGCGCTCGCCCCGTTCGCATTCGCGTACGGGCTCGTCTACTGGGGCGAGCAGTACGTGCCGTCCGGCCTCGCGGCGGTCCTGTTCGGGATCCTGCCCCTCTACACGGCCCTGCTCGGGACGGTGCTCCTGCCCGACGAGCCGCTGCGGGCGCCGCTCCTGATCGGCGTGCTGATCGGGATCGGCGGTCTGTCGCTCGCGTTCCTCGAGAGCGTGGAGCTCGGCTCCGCCGAGAAGGCGGCGCTGGGCGCGTCGGCGCTGGCGCTCGCGCCACTGGGAGCGGCGCTCGGGAGCATCTCGCAGAAGCGCCGCGCGGGGCAGCTCGACGCCGTCGTCCTGAACGGATGGGCCATGCTGGTCGGTGGCCTCCTCCTGCTGCCGCTGTCGGCGCTGACTGAGGATTGGGGCGAGTTCGTCTGGAGTGCCGAGTCCGTGGGCTCGATCGCCTACCTCGCGCTGTTCGGCTCGGCGCTCGCGTTCGTCACGCTGACCGTCCTGCTTCGCCAGCTCAGTGCGATGGGGATCTCCTTCCTGGCGATGCTGCTGCCGTTCGGCGCCCTGATCTTCGGTGCCACGCTCTACGACGAGTCGATCACGGCGCGGGCGGTGGCGGGAGCGCTGCTCGTGGCCACCGGCCTCGCGATCGCCCAGTGGTCGCGGCGGTCGCGTCCGGAGCCCGCGCCGGCCGCCGCTTGACAACCGGCTAGATTCGTTTTAGTCTTGCTCAAATGGTTTGGGTGAGACACAAGTGAAAACGCGGAGCTACAGCATGGACCTTCGCGCCGCCGCCGCTGACGCGACGCGGCAGCGCATCCTCACGGCGGCCGGAGAGCTCTTTCTCGAGGGCTGGTACGACGACGTGACGATCGCGAAGGTCGCCAAGCGCGCCGGGGTGTCCGGCCAGACCGTCGTCAACCACTTCGGCAGCAAGGAGCAGCTCGCGGCCGAGGCACACGGGCGGCTGAGCGAGGAGCTCAGGAGCCGGCGTTACACGCCCGAGCCGGGCGACGTACGAGGCGCCGTCGAGGCGCATCGTCGACGACTACGAGATCACCGGCGACCCCACGATGCGGATCCTCGCCCTCGAGGAGAAGGTGCCCTCGCTGGTCCCGCTGATCGCGTCCGGCCGCGAGGGCCACCGGGAGTGGGTCGCGACGATGTTCCAGGCGCCTGGCCTTGTCCCGGAGCTCGTGGTGGCCACCGACGTCTACACCTGGAAGCTGCTCCGGCGCGACCAGGGGCTCAGCCGCGACGAGACGGCCGCGGCCATGTTGCGAATCGTGGAAGCTCTACTCGAACGGAGGACTCGATGACCATGCCCAAGCGCTACCTGTTCGCGATCGTCGACGGCGGCGGCACGGTGCCGGCGGACACGTCCGTCATCAGGGCGATGGTCGAGCGCGGCCACGACGTCCGCGTGCTGGCCGACCGCGTGCTCGCGCCGGACATCGAGACCACCGGCGCCGAGCACGTGCCGTGGGACCGCGCGCCGCAGCGGCCGAACCTCGACCCGAAGAGCGTGATCATGCGCGACTGGGACACGAAGACGCCCTTCCAGGCCTTCGCCCGCGTGCGCGACGGGGCGATGACCGGCCCGGCGGGGCTGTTCGCTGCCGACGTGCGGGCCGAGCTCCAGCGCCGCCCCGCGGACGTGGTGGTGGCGAACTTCTTCGTCTTCGGCGCGCAGATCGCCGCGGAGGCCGAGGGCGTGCCGTTCGCGTTCCTCGTCTCGAACCTGCTGTCCTTCCCCGGCTCCGGCACCCCGCCGCTCGGCCCGGGCCTGAAGCCCGCCCGGGGGCCGCTCGGGCGCGCCCGCGACGCGGCGCTCAACCGGCTCATGAAGCGGGTGTTCGACAAGGGCCTCGACCAGCTCAACGCGGCGAGGCGAGCGAACGGGCTCGCCCCGGCCGGGTCCGTGCTCGAGAACTTCGAGCGGGCCGACCGCCTGCTGCTCATGACAAGCGAGGCCTTCGAGTACGAGAGCTTCACGCCGCCGCCGAACGTGCGCCTGGTGGGCCCGCGACTCGACGACCCGGCCTGGGCCGGCGACTGGACGCCGCCGGCCGGCGACGCGCCGCTCGTGCTCGTGGGGATGAGCTCGACGTTCATGGACCACGCCGACGCGCTGCAGGCGGCCACCGACGCGCTCGGCGGGCTCCCGGTGCGCGGCCTCGTCACCACCGGGCCGGCGATCCCGCTGGACGCGATCCGAGCGCCGGCGAACGTCACGCTCGTCGAGCGCGCCCCCCACAGCGCGGTCCTGCGCCACGCGAAGGCGGTGGTGACCCACGCCGGACACGGGACCGTGATCAAGGCGCTCGCCGCCGGGGTGCCCGTCGTTGCGATCCCGCTCGGGCGCGACCAGCTCGACAACGCGGCCCGGGTCGCGCATCACGGCGCGGGGTTGCGGCTGAAGCCGAAGGCCTCGTCCGAGACGATCGCCGGCGCCGTCCGGCGCGTGCTGGACGAGCCCTCGTTCGGCGAGAACGCGCGGCGGCTGGCCGCCGCGATCGCCGTGGAGACGGCCGAGGACCGCGCGGCGCTGGAGCTGGAGGCGCTGGCGGAGCGTGGCATCGGGTCAGACCCCGTGATGGCTGGCCGCGCCGCGTAGCCGCAGCCAGGGGTCTGACCCCAAGCTGGCCGCACCGCGTAACCGCTGGGGTCAGACCCCGTGGTGGCTGGCGGCGCCGCGTGGCCGCAGACGAGGGTCTGACCCCAATGGGTCGCTAGGCACGCTGGGGTCAGACCCCGTGATGCCTGGCCGCGCCGCGTAGCCGCAGCCAGGGGTCTGACCCCAAGCTGGCCGCACCGCGTGGCCGCAGACTGGGGTCTGACCCCCTGTCGCTAGACTCGGCCGCTGCCGTGAGCTACGCGATCGTGAAAGTGGGCGGGAAGCAGTACCGCGTCGAGGAGGGCGATTCGATCGTCGTCGACCGCATGCGCGCTGACGAGGGCGACAAGGTCGACCTCGAGCCGCTGCTGTTCGCCGACGGCGACAAGTCGGTGCTCGACGCGGGCGAGCTCGGCCGGGTGAAGATCCAGGCGGTCGTGACCGGCCACGAGAAGGGCAAGAAGATCCACGGGCTGAAGTTCAAGCCCAAGCGGGGCTACAAGCGCCGCTACGGCGCCCGCGCCCATCTGACCCGGCTCGAGATCAGCTCGATCAAGGCCGGCGCGAGGAAGAAGGCTTCCGATGGCTCATAAGAAGGGACTCGGCTCCAGCCGCAACGGGCGCGACTCGAACGCCAACCGCCTCGGCGTCAAGGTGTTCGCCGGGCAGGCCGTAACCGGCGGCGAGATCATCGTGCGCCAGCGCGGCACGCGCTTCAAGCCGGGCGAGGGCGTCGGAATCGGCAAGGACGACACGATCTTCGCGACCCGCCCGGGAACGGTTCAGTTCGCCCAGGGCCGCCGCGGGCGCGTGATCTCCGTCGATCCCGCCGCCGAGTAGCCGGCCACGTACCGCCGGCCCGCGCCGGGAGCGCTTCGCTGGCAAGAACGCGTGAGTACGATCGCGCGGGTGACCTACTCGATAGTCGCCAGAGACCCGTCGAGCGGCGAGCTCGGCGTGGCCGTGCAGTCGCACTTCTTCAGCGTCGGCTCGCTCGTGACCTGGGCCGAGGCGGGTGTCGGCGCGGTCGCCACGCAGTCCATTGTCGAGCCGGCGTACGGGCCGCGCGGGCTGGCGCTCATGCGCGAGGGGACCAGCGCCCCGGCGGCGCTCCACCAGCTGCTCGCCGACGACGCGCAGGAGGCTGCCCGCCAGGTGGCGATGGTGGACCGGGGCGGCAGGGTGGCCGTGCACACCGGGACGGGCTGCATCGAGCACGCCGGCCACGCGGTCGGCGAGCAGGTGAGCGCCCAGGCCAACATCATGGAGCGCACCACGGTCCCGGCGGCGATGGTGGGGGCGTACTCCGAGTCGTCCGGCGAGGGCCTGGCCGAGCGGCTGCTCGCGGCGCTCGAGGCCGCCGAGCGCGAGGGCGGCGACCTGCGCGGGCGCCAATCGGCCGCGATGGTGATCGTCGCCGGGCGCGCGACGGGCAACCCGGTCGCGGACCGGCCCGTGGACCTGCGCGTGGAGGACCATCCGGATCCGGTGGGCGAGCTGCGCCGGCTGGTCGGACTGCGCCGCGCCTACGGGCGCGCCGACGCGGGTGACCAGCTCGCCGCCACCGGCGATCTCGACGGGGCGCTGGTCGAGTACGAGGCGGCGCACCGCTCGCAGCCGGACAACGAGGAGCTCGCTTTCTGGCACGGCGTGGCACTCGCGGCCAAGGGGCACGAGGACGAGGCGAGGGAGGTCCTGCGCCAGCCGTTCGACGCGCACGCGGGCTGGGTGGAGCTGTTGAAGCGGCTGCCGGCCGCGGGCCTCTTCCCTGACGACGGCGAGCTGATCGCGCGGCTGGCGGGGACGAGAGCGGTTTCCGAACCGAGTACGCAGCCTCCTTACTGAGAATGTTCCACGACCGGGCACGAATACAGGTCCGGGGCGGTGCCGGGGGAAATGGAGTCGTCTCGTTCAGGCGCGAGGCGCACGTTCCGAAGGGCGGCCCGGACGGCGGCGACGGCGGCCGCGGCGGCGACGTCGTGATCGTCGCCGACGGCTCGCTGCGCGACCTGGCGGGCTTCCGCCGCGGGGCCCATTTCAAGGCGAAGCGCGGCGGGCACGGCGAGGGCGCGAACCGGCACGGCGCGACGCCGGAGCCGCTCGAGGTGCGCGTGCCGCCCGGCACCGTCGTGGAGGACGCCGAGTCGGGCGACCGCTGGGACATGCTGAACGCCGGCGAGCGCGCGGTCGTCGCGCGCGGCGGCGGCGGCGGGCGCGGCAACAAGCAGTTCGCCACCTCCACTCGCCAGAGCCCGCGCTTCGCGGAGCGCGGCCTCCCCGGCGAGGAGCGCGCGCTCGAGCTGCACCTGAAGCTCAGTGCCGACGCGGGGCTCGTGGGCCTGCCGAACGCCGGCAAGTCGTCGCTCCTCGCAAGGCTCACACGCGCGCAGCCGAAGGTCGCGGACTACCCGTTCACCACTCTCGAGCCGGTGCTCGGGACGCTCGAGCGGGACGACCGCCAGCTCGTGATCGCCGACATCCCCGGGCTGATCGAGGGCGCGAGCGGGGGCGCCGGGCTCGGACACGAGTTCCTGGCGCACGTCGAGCGCTGCCGGCTGCTCGTTCACGTGCTCGACCTGCAGCCCCTCGACGGCTCCGACCCAGCCGACAACTTCGAGACGGTGGAGGCGGAGCTGCGCGAGCATGGGCACGGGCTCGCGGACCTGCCGCGCGTGCTTGCGCTGTCGAAGGCCGACCTCGTGCCCGCCGAGGAGGGGGAGGAGCAGGTCGAGCACTGGCGCGGGCGGCTCGGGGTCGAGGTGATCGCCACCTCGGCGGCCACCGGCCAGGGTCTCGAGGAGCTGGGGAACGCCATCTTCAGGCACGTTCCGGCCGAGGAGCGCGGCGAGGACCGGCCCGAGACGCCGGCGACGCACCGTGTCTACCGGCCCGGCCAGGGCGACGCGTACAGCGTCCATCGGACCGGACCGGGCGCCTTCCGCGTCGAGGGCGAGCGGGTCGAGCGGCTGATCGAGCGTCACGACGTCGACAACGACGAGGCGCTGCGCTACGTGGAGGAGCGCCTGCGCGCCCTGGGCGTGATCAAGGCGCTCGAGTCGGCCGGGTTCGAGCCGGGCGACGACGTGGAGATCGGCGGGATCGTCTTCGAGCTCGATCCCGGCTGATACAAGTCCTGCCGTGGCCCGTTTCGCCGCACTGACCTGCCTCGTCGCGCTCCTCGCGGGGTGCGGCGGGGACGACAAGAAGGACGCCGAGCAGACCGTCCGCGACTTCGTCACGGCCGTGAACGAGCGTGACGGAGACACCTACTGCGACGAGCTGATCACCGAGGAGTTCCGCGAGAAGAGCACGTTCGCCAAGGGCGACCGGGCGCGCGAGAGCTGCAAGCGTCAGCTCAAGGCGATCAGGGGGCTCCACATCGAGCTGGTGCGGATCGTCAGCACGAAGGTGGACGGAGACAGGGCCACCGTCGTCGCCGTCCTGCGGCGGCCCGGCGGCCAGATCAGGCAGCGGCTCCAGCTCGAGAAGGACGGCGGCGACTGGAAGCTGTCCGGCGGCGGGGCCTAGATGGCGACGGTCGTCGTCAAGCTGGGCTCGAGCATCGTCGCCGACGACGCCGGCGAGCCTCGCATCGACGTCCTCGGCTCGCTCTGCGACGAGGTCGCCGAGCGGCACACGGCCGGGGAGCAGATCGTGATCGTCACCTCGGGCGCGATCGCGATCGGGATGCGTCTGATGGAGCTGCCCATGCGCCCGAGCTCCATGGAGGAGCTCCAGGCGGCGTCGGCGGTCGGGCAGGGCAAGCTCTACCGGATCTACGACGAGCTGCTCCAGGAGCGCGCGGTGGCGTCGGCTCAGGTGCTGCTGACCTTCTTCGACATGTCGGCGCGCACCCACTACCTGAACGCGCGTCACACGCTCCAGACGCTCCTGCGCTGGCGCGTCCTGCCGGTCATCAACGAGAACGACACCACGACCACCGACGAGATCTCGTTCGGCGACAACGACTTCCTCGCCGCGCAGGTGGCGATCCTGATCGGCGCCGACCGGCTCGTCCTGCTCACGGACACCGGCGGCCTCTACAGCTCCGACCCGCGCACGGACCCCGACGCGCGGCTCGTGGAGGAGGTCACGGCGGTCGATGAGCTCGAGAGCTACGACATCGGGCTGTCACGCTCCCCGCTCGGCTCGGGCGGAATGCGCTCCAAGGTGGTCGCGGCCGAGATGGCGACGGCGGCCGGAATACCGGTGACGATCACGAGCGGCGTCGAGCGCGAGGCTGTCGCCGCGGCGGTGCGGGGCGCTCGCGGCGGGACGCGCTTCCAGCCACAGGAGGGGCGCGTATCGAGCTTCAAGTTGTGGCTGAAGTACGCGAAGCCGACGCACGGCAGGCTCGTGATAGACGAGGGCGCGGAGCTCGCCCTGCGCGAGCGCGGCACGAGTCTGCTGCCGGTCGGGGTGGTGGAGGTGGAGGGCGAGTTCGAGGCGGGCGACGCGGTCGAGGTGCGCTGCGACGGCCGCGCCGTGGGCAAGGGCATCGTGAACTACTCCGCCGTGGAGCTGCGCCGGATCAAGGGGCTGAAGACGGACGCGGTGCGCGAGGTGCTCCCGCGGGCGACCGAGGAAGCCGTCCACCGGGATTACTTCGTCTTGGAGTGACCCGGCTCCGCTCCCCCTACGACAGGGAGATCCTGGGTCTCGCCGTGCCCGCGCTGGGCGCGCTCGCGGCCGAGCCGCTCTACCTGCTCGTCGACACGGCGATGGTCGGCCACCTCGGGACGGAGGAGCTGGCGGCGCTCGCGATCGCGGCCACGCTCCTGGCCGGGACGTTCACGCTCTTCAACTTCCTCACCTACGGGACGACCGCGCAGGTGGCGCGCTACCACGGCGCCGGCGAAGAGCTGGCCGCCGGGCGGCTGGCCGCGCAGGCGCTCTGGCTATCCACCGCGATCGGCGTGGGGCTCACCGCCCTGCTCGCCGGCCTTGCCGTGCCGCTCGTGGACCTGATGGGCGGCGACGGGCGCGTGGGCGAGCTCGCCGTCGACTACCTGCGGATCGGCGCGCTGGGCCTGCCCTTCGCGCTCATCGCGCTCGCCGGCCAGGGCTTCCTGCGCGGCGTGTCGGACCTGCGGACGCCGCTCGTGATCGTCGTGGTGGCGAACGCGGCGAACGTGGTGCTGAACGTGGTCTTCATCTACGGGCTCGACTGGGGGCTGTCCGGCTCGGCCGCCGCCACGGTGGTCGCCCAGGCCGGGATGGGAGCGGCGTTCGTGCGCGCGCTCCTGTCGGCGCCGGCCGACTCGCGCCGGCCGTCGCTCGCGCGCATGCGCCCGCTGGCGCGTATCGGCCGCGAGATCTTCGTGCGGACGGCGGCGCTGTACGGGTCCTTCCTCGTGGCGAGTGCGGTGCTCGCGCGCGTGGGGAGCGACTCGCTCGGGGCGCACCAGATCGCCTTCCAGCTGTTCGTGTTCCTGGCGCTCGTGCTCGACGCGATCGCGATAGCCGGCCAGGTGATCGTGGGGCGGACGCTTGGCGCCGGCGACGCGGAGGCGGCGCACGCGGCGGCGCGCCGGATGATCGAGTGGGGGGTGGCGGCGGGGGCGGTCTTCGGGCTCGTCATGCTCGCCCTGATCGACGTGGTGCCGCGCGCTTTCACGGGCGACGAGGACGTCGTAGACCGCGCCCAGGAGATCTGGCTGCTGTTCGCGCTCATGCAGCCCGCCAACGGGGCCGTGTTCGCGCTCGACGGGATCCTGATCGGCGCCGGCGACACCCGCTTCCTCATGTACGGGATGCTCGTGGCGGCGCTCGGGCGTGTTCGTGCCGATCGCGCTGCTGTCGCTCGCGCTCGACCTCGGGATCGTGGGGGTCTGGGTCGGGCTGGTCGGCCTGATCGCCGTGCGGCTCGCCACCTGCGGGTGGCGCTTCCAAAGCCGCCGCTGGGCGCTTGTTGGCGCGCCTCGCTCTTGAGAACGACCCCAGCTCGCCCGATACCCTGTCTGCATGGCCACGACCGCCCAGTCGGTAGCCGAGGTCTGCGCGCAGGCGAAGGCCGCGGCGCGCGAGCTCGCCGCCCTCGACACCGCGACGAAGAACGCTGCCCTCGAGGCGATGGCCGATGCGCTCGGATCGCGCGAGCACGAGATCCTCGAGGCGAACAAGCGCGACATGGAGGCGGGCGAGGAGGCGGGGCTTCACTCGGGCCTGCTCGACAGGCTGAAGCTGACCGAGGAGCGGCTGGCCGGCATCGCGTCGGACGTGCGCAAGATCGCGGCGCTGCCCGACCCCGTAGGGGAGACGATCGACGGCCACCGGCTCGAGAACGGCCTCGACGTGCGGCGCGTGCGCGTGCCGCTCGGCGTGGTGGCGGTCGTCTACGAGGCGCGCCCGAACGTGACGGTCGACTGCTCGGCGCTGTGCCTCAAGTCGGGCAACGCGATCGTCCTGCGTGGGTCGTCGACGGCCGCGCACTCGAACGCCGTGCTCGCGCAGGTCGCGGCGGGCGCGGTCCAGTGGGCGGGCCTTCCCGACGGCGCGATCTCCATCGTCACCGGCGGCGACCGCGACGAGCTGCGACAGCTCGCGACGCAGGACGACGTCGTGGACCTGATCATCCCGCGCGGGGGAGACGGGCTGAAGAACGCGCTCAAGGAGCACGCGACCGTGCCGGTGCTGTACGCGGCCGCCGGCGTCTGCCATGTGCTCGTGGACGCCTCGGCGGATCTCGATGACGCTGTGGCGATCACGCTCAACGCGAAGGTTCAGCGGCCGTCCGTCTGCAATGCGATCGAGACGCTGCTGGTGCACTCCGACATCGCCGCGGATTTCCTGCCGCGCGCGCTCGGCGAGCTGCGCGAGTCAGGCGTGGAGCTGCGCGTGGACGGACGCACCCGGACGCTGGCCGGCGGGATCGGCGACACGCTCGCCGACGCGACCGACGAGGACTGGGCCACCGAGTACCACGCGCTCATCCTGTCCGTGAAGGTGGTCGACTCGGTCGAGGAGGGCATCGAGCACGTGAACCGCTACGGCACCGGCCACTCGGAGGCGATCGTGACCGGCTCCACGAGCTCTGCGCAGGCGTTCACCGCGGGCGTCGACGCCGCGGCGGTGTACGTGAACGCCTCGACGCGCTTCACCGACGGCGCCGTGTTCGGCATGGGCGCCGAGATCGGGAACTCCACGCAGAAGCTGCACGCGCGCGGGCCGATCGGGCTGCGCGAGCTCACCACCTACAAGTTCGTGGTCGAGGGCTCCGGGCAGGTCCGCGAGTAGCCGGTTTGCGCGTAGGAATCCTCGGAGGAGCATTCAACCCGCCGCACATCGGCCATCTCGTGTGCGCGCAGGAGGCGCTGGTGCAGCTCGAGCTCGACCGGGTGCTGTTCGTGCCGGTCGGCGTGGCGCCGCACCGGGAGATCGAGTTCGACCCGGGCGCCGAGGTGCGCCTGGAGATGGTCGAGCTCACGGTCGCGGACGACGAGCGCTTCGCGGCGTCCCGGATCGAGCTGGATCGCGAGGGGCCCTCGTACACGGCCGACACGCTGGAGCAGCTGCGGAGCGAGTCGCCCGAGGACGAGCTCTTCCTGATCCTCGGCGGCGACCAGGCGGCGTCGCTCGCGACCTGGCACGAGCCGGAGAAGGTGCTCGAGCGGGCGACGGTGGTGGTGTTCGACCGCTCCAACTGGGGCCGTAACGCGATCGGGATCAAGATCGGGCGCCTCCGCGGCGCCGAGCGGGTGCGCTACCTCGACATGCCGCTGATCGGGGTCTCGTCGTCGTCGATCCGGCGCCGGGTGCGTGACGGAGTGCCGATCCGGTATCTGGTCCACGACAAGGTGGCGAGCTTCATACAGGACAAGGAGCTGTACACGGGCCAGGGAAGCCCGAAGGAGGCCGTGGCGACTTGAGCACTGCCCAGCCGCCAGCCCCGGACTCCGCGGCCCTGGCCGAGCGGATCGCCGCGATCGCGTCCGACAAGAAGGCGATCGACATCCGGGTGATCGACCTCCGCGGGATCGTCTCCTACACCGACTTCTTCGTGATCTGCTCCGGGAACACCGAGCGCCAGGCGAAGGCGATCCACGACGGGATCCACGAGGAGCTGAAGAAGGGAAGCGACGAGCGCCTCCTCCCGCGCCGCACCGAGGGCGAGCGCGAGGCCCGCTGGATCCTCCTCGACTACTGGGACGTGGTCGTGCACATCTTCACGCCCGAGGCACGCGAGTACTACAGGCTGGAAAACCTCTGGGGCGAAGCCCCGGCCCGCTCCGTCGGCTGACCCGAGGCTAGAATGCGACCTTGTTGGGGCTGTAGCTCAGCTGGAAGAGCACCTGCATGGCATGCAGGGGGCCAGGGGTTCGAGTCCCCTCAGCTCCACTCCGAACGACGGGCATTGACGGTGGGGTCCGGCCACGCGGTTGCACTTTGCCGCCTTATGGACGGCTAACTGCAACCGCGTTGCACGCGCCGCCGCGTCCACCACACTTCTACGCCGTGACCGGCGGCCGGCTTGCGGGGATTGGGCTTGCGCTCTGCGCGATAGCGCTCGGCGTGGTCGCGTGCGCCGGGTCGGACGACGACATCAGCGCCGGGGAGAGCTCGTTCAAGGTCGACCGGTTCGGCGCCGAGCGGGCGTGGCGGCTGGTGCGGAGGCAGCTCGCGTTCGGGCAGCGGCCCGCGGGGTCGCCGCAGCTGCGCAGGCTCGCCGATCAGCTCCGGCCGCTGCTGCCGAACGGCCGCTTCGAGCCGATCCCCGGCGAGCCGGGCCTCCGCAACGTCGTCGGCACGCTCCGCGGGCGGCGGCCCGGGATCGTGCTCGGCGCGCACTACGACACGCTCGTCAAGCCGGAGGGGTTCGTCGGCGCGAACAACGGGGCGGCCGGCACGGCCGTCGTGATCGAGGCGGCGCGCGCCCTCGCCGCGGCCAAGCCCAGGAAGGGCGCGCGGGAGGTCCGCTTCGTCCTCTTCGACGGCGAGGAGCCGGCCGCCGGCCTGCCCGAGGAGAGCGCCGACTTCTACCACTCCGGCCTGCGCGGCTCGCGCGCCTACGTGGCCGCGCACCCGGGCGGCACCGCGGCCATGGTCCTGCTCGACTACGTCGGCCACAAGGGCGTGCGCCTGCCGCGGGAAGCCAGCTCGTCGCTGGAGCTCTGGACCCGGCTCCGCGCCTCCGCGCGGGCGGTGGGCGCCGCGCGGTTCTTCCCGCCCTTCTCCGGCCGGACGATCATCGACGACCACACGCCCTTCCTTCGCGCCGGCGTGCCCGCGGTGGACCTCATCGACTGGAGCTATCCCGGCCACAGCCTCAGCGACCGGCTCGACAAGCTCTCCCGGACGAGCCTCGACGCTGTCGGCGAGTCGGTCACGGAGCTGGTGCTGCGGCTGCGATCCGGCTCCACGACCGGCCCCTAGCCCGCACGGCGTAGCCCAAAGCGGACGAACGTCCGCTCAAGTGGGGCACCTCATGACCCGACAAGTTCCCCATGCGGGGACGGATCGCCATCGCGGCCGCGCTCACGACGCTGCTCGTGGGCGGTTCCGCGCTTCCCGCAGCCGCGCACTACCCGTCGGTCACCGAGTATCAGACCGGGCTCAGCCCGAACGGCGGGCCGTGGGATCTCGTCGGCGCCGACCCCGGCAAGCTCTGGTTCACAGCGGACGCGGCCGGCGTCTTCGGGAGCCTGAGCGCGGGCGACGGCCTCATCGGCGAGTTCGCCGGCGTCCTGCTGGCGGGCAGCCCCAAGGGCATCACGGTGGGTCCCGACGGCAACTTCTGGATCGCGGAAGCCGGCGGGAACGGCGCCATCGCACGCGTCACGAGTGACGGCGGCGTGACGGAGTTCACGGCCGGCCTCACCCCGAGCGATCCCTGGGACATCACCGCGGGGCCTGACGGCAACCTCTGGTTCGTCAGCCAGTCGCCGGCCTTCGTCGGGCGCATCACCCCCGACGGCACGATCACCGAGTTCAGCGCGGGACTCAGCGCCAGCAGCCAGCCGAGCGCCATCACGGCCGGCGAGGACGGCAACCTCTGGTTCACCGAGTCGGCCAGCCCCGGCCGCATCGGCCGCATCACGACCGACGGCGTAATCACCGAGAACAGCATCGGCCTCCCGGCCAACATGTCGCCCACGGACATCGTCTCGGGCCCGGACGGCAACCTCTGGTTCACGCTCGCCGGCGACCCCGGCGCGATCGGGCGCATCACGCCCGAGGGCGTCTTCAAGCTCTTCGACAAGCAGCTCACGCAGAACTGCGCGTCCCACGGGCATCGCGAACGGCACCGACGGAGCGCTCTGGTTCACCGAGTCGGCGAGCCCGGGCCGCATCGGCCGGATCACCACCTCAGGGGACATCACCGAATACGCGGAGGGCCTCACCGCGGACCGCGCGCCCTGGATGATCACTCCGGGTCCCGACGGGAACATGTGGTTCACGGAGAACGCGAACCCGGGTGCGCTCGCTCGCATCAGCCTGCCGCCGCTCGTCCACACCCGCGACGTCGGCTCCGCGGTGAGCGACAACTCCGCGCTCCTGCGGGCCAAGGTGCGCCCCAACGCGCAGGACACCGAGTTCCGCTTCGAGTACGGCCCGGGCAACAGTCTCCAGCTGAAGAGCGACTCCGGCTCGGCGGGCAACGGCTGGGACTTCGCCGAGGTCACGATGCGGGTGGCGAATCTGAAGCCGGGCAAGCAGTACCACTTCCGCGTCGTCGCCACGAACGGCTCGGGGACGAGCGTCAGCGACGCCGGCGAGTTCACGACCCACCAGCTCGAGCCCGAGACCGGTGAGGTCGTCGTCGCCGACCCGAGCGGCCGCGTGCGCTACAAGCGGCCCGGCGGCCGCTGGCGCCCGCTCGCCGCCTTCGGCGCCGAGCTGCCCGTGGGCACCGCGCTGGACACGCGCCGCGGCAAGATCAGGCTGACCACGGCCGCCCCCAACGGCGCCAAGCAGACCGGCACCTTCGGCGGCGGCGTGGTCCAGGTGCGCCAGCCGCGCCGTTCGCGCGGCCGGGTCGACCTCCACCTCCGCGGCGGCAACTTCGGCGTGTGCAAGCGCGCGCGCCGCGCCCGCCACGCGGGCGTAGTCGCCGGCGCGTCCCGCAGACGGCGGGTCCGCCGCCTGTGGGGCAACGACAGCGGCGGCAACTTCCGCACCTACGGCCACCACAGCCACGCCACGGTGCGCGGCACGCGCTGGCTCACCGAGGACCGCTGCGGCGCCACGCTCACGCGCGTGACCGAGGGCGCGGTCGTCGTCCGCGACTTCGCTCGCCGGCGGAACGTGCTGGTGCGCGCCGGCCACTCCTACCTCGCCAAGCGGCGCGCGACTCGCGCGCACCGCCGGCGCTGAGCGATGCGCTCGGAGGCCGCCCCAGCCCCCATGACAGGACGCCGGCGCTTCGCCGCGCTCGGCGCGATCGCCCTCCTCGCCTGCGCCGCGGGCCTCGCCACGCGTGAGTCCGGGGCGCTCGAGCCGCTCGAGCGCGAGGCGCTGAAGGCGCGCTTCGACGTTCGCGGCCCGGAGCCCGTGAACGGCCTCCTGGTCGTGGGGATCGACGCCTGGACCTTCGACAAGCTTCAGGCGCGCTGGCCCTTCAAGCGCTCCCTGCACGCCCGCGTGGTCCGGCATCTCCACGCCGCGGGGGCGCGCGAGATCGTCTACGACGTCCAGTTCACCGAGAAGACGAAGCTGAAGGAGGACCTCGCTCTCTACAACGCGATCGGTGACGCCGGCGGCGCCATTCTCGCCACCAGCGAGAGCGACCGGGGTCGCACGAACGTCCTCGGCGGGGACGACAACCTGCGGGCAATCGACTCACGCGCGGCGGCATCGGACCTCCGCAACGACACGAGCGGCGCCATCGCAAGCTTCCCGGGTGAGGTCGCCGGGCTCGACAGCATCGCCGTCGCCACCGCGGAGCGGCTCACCGGCGAGTCGCCCGACCCGGCCGGCTTCCGCGACGGCAAGGCCTGGATCGACTACCGCGGCCCGCCCGGCACCGTGCCGACCGTCTCGTTCTCGGACGTCTATTACGGCAACGTGCCCGACAGCGAGATCCGCGGCCGGATAGTCGTGGTCGGCGGCACCGCGCCCACGCTCCGCGACGTCCACTCGACGCCCGTCGGCGGCGAGGAGCTCATGGCCGGCGCCGAGGTCCAGGCCAACGCGATCTGGACCGCGCTCGCCGGGCTCCCGCTGCGCTCGGCCACCCCTGCTCTCAACCTCGCAATTCTGATCCTGCTGGCCATGCTCGCTCCGCTGGCCCGCTGGCGGCTCCCGCTGGGCGCCGTCAGCGGCGTCACGGTGCTGGCCGGCGCCGCGTTCCTGGCGGGCGCCCAGTTCGCCTTCGAGAGCGGCGTTGTCCTCGACGTGGCCGCGCCGCTCGTGGCGCTCGTGCTCGGGGCCTTCGGCGCGATCGCGTGGAGCGAGTTCGCCGAGCGCCGTACCCGCCACCGGGTGAGCCGCGACAACGAGCTCCTGGAGCAGCGCGTGCGCGAGCGCACCGCCGACCTGGCGGACGCCGAGCGCGAGATCGCGCACCGCCTGGGCGTGGCGGTGGAATGGCGCGACGCCGAGACCGGCGTGCACATCGAGCGAATGGGCCGCCTGTGCGAGCGGCTCGCGCGCGAGGTGGGCATGAGCATCGTGGAGGCCGACCTGCTCCGCCACGCCAGCGCCCTGCACGACGTGGGCAAGGTGGGCATCCCCGACGAGATCCTCCTGAAGCCCGGGAAGCTCGACCCGGCCGAGTGGACGAAGATGAAGACGCACACGACGATCGGCGCGAGCATCCTGTCCGGCTCGAAGTCCGCGCTCGTGCAGATGGCCGAGGAGATCGCGCGCAGCCATCACGAGCGCTGGGACGGCAGCGGCTATCCCGACGGCCTGAAGGGTGACGAGATCCCGCTCGCGGCGCGCATCTGCGCGGTCTGCGACGTCTTCGACGCGCTGCTCTCGCCGCGGCCGTACAAGGCGGCGTGGCCGCTGCCCGCCGTGATCCACGAGCTGGCGGGCCTGCGCGGCACCCACCTCGACCCGGCGCTGGTGGACGCGTTCCTGCCGCTCGCCGCCGACCTCCACGCCGAGTGCTTCGGCGACGAGGCCGAGCTCGCGGCCGACGCGCCCGGCGGCGTGGCCGCCGCCTAGGACTCCGCCCCGCGCACGCGGCGCCGCGCGTCCGCGTAATGGATCGCCTCGTAGGCGACCACCGAGGAGGTCACGAGGGCCGCCGCGGCCACGGCCACTATCGCGTCCACCTCGGTGCCGAGCGGTATCAGCGCGAGACACACGACGAGTGCCACCAGGCGCGGACGGTTCAGCGTCCCCACGTTGCGCAGCCGGAAGCCCACGTGCCCGGCGTAGTAGAGCCCGATTCCGCCGAACAGCGCCACCGACGGAATCGTCTTGAGCGGCTCATCGATATCGCCGAGGGTCTTCTTCACGCCGAGCGCCACGAGCACGATGCCCGCGATCATCGGCAGGTGCAGGTAGCTGTACGAGTCGCGCGCGATCCGGAGCCGGCGCTCTCCCTCCGACTCCCGGAAGCGCCGTTCGGCCACGATCGCCACCACGTCGAAGTACGCCCACCAGAGCGCGAAGGCCACGAGCAGTCCGAGCAGGGCCGCCGCGATCGTCCCGGCGTCGAGCTCGCCCTCGAGCCCCGTGCCGATGGCGACGATCGACTCGCCGAGCGCGATGATCACGATCAGCGAGAAACGCTCCGCGAAGTGCCCGGGCGACACGCGGAACCCACGGACCCCGAAGACGAACGGGCCCCCGAAGTCCATCGAGAGCGCGACCACCCACGCGAGCGCCTGCGCGGTCCCGTCGAGGAACGCCGCCCCGATCAGGATCAGCGGCGCCGGCAGCGCCGTGAGCGACAGCCGCCGGATCGCCTCGCCGGCGTCCACGTCCTCGTTCGCCTCGGCGAAGATGAAGATGTGGAGCCAGCGCGCCGCCGCGTAGGCGACGGCGAAGACGAGCGCGTCGTCGCCGAACGCCTGCGGCACGGCGAGCGCCGCGATCAGGAAGGCGCCCATCACCGCGAGGATCAGGAGCCGCTCGCGGTCCTCCTCGGCGGCCACGTAGTTCGTGAGCCAGGCGTACGCGGCCCACGCCCACCAGAGCGCGGCCAGCACGAGCATCCCCTCGCCGAGGCCGCTCCAGGTCGGCTTCTCGGACATCAGCGCGGTGACCTGGGTCAGCGCGAACACGAAGACCAGGTCGAAGAACAGCTCGAGCGGAGCGACTCGCTTTTCCTCGACTGCGGCCACGAGCGGACGAACGTTGCATCAAGAACCGGACGTCGCGGCCCGAAACAGGGTCTGTGCGCGCCCGAATCTTCATCGTGGCGGCGCTGTGCGCCGCGCTGCTCGGCCCCGGCGCGGCTGCCGCCGTCGGCACCTCCGGTCCGGCGATTTCCGAGTTCGACACCGGGCTCACGCCGAACGTACGGCTGTGGGGTATCACCTCTGGCCCCGACGGCAACCTCTGGTTCACGGAGGAGACCGACAACGCCGTCGGCCGGATCACGCCCGGCGGAGTGATCACCGAGTTCACGGCCGGGTTCCCGACGGGGAGCCCGCAGGGAATCGTCACCGGGCCCGACGGCAACCTCTGGGTTGCGATGGCGGGCGGCGACGGCGCGATCGCCCAGGTCACGAAGGCCGGCGTGGTCACGGAGTTTCCCGTTCCGACCCAAGGCGACCCCACGGACATCACCGTCGGGCCCGACGGCAACCTCTGGTACGTCGACAGCTCCGCCGACCTGGTCGGCCGGATCACCCCTGACGGAAGCATCACCGAGTTCACATCGGGCCTGAGCCCTGACAGCGAGCCCAGCTCGATCACGAAGGGACCCGACGGGGCGCTGTGGTTCACCGAGGCGAGCGCAGGGAAGATCGGCCGAATCACGACGGCCGGAGGGATCGCCGAGTTCTCCAGCGGCCTGTCGGGGAGCAGCGTGCCGAAGGACATCGTGACCGGCCCGGACGGCAACCTCTGGTTCACCTTGAACGCCGATCCGGGCGGCATCGGCCGGATCACGCCCCAGGGCGACATCGTCGAGTTCAGCGACGGCCTCTCGATGAACTCCGCGCCGCTCGGCATCGCCGCCGGGCCGGACGGCAACCTGTGGTTCACGGAGTCCACGACGCCCGCGGTCGGCCGGATCACGACCGAGGGCGAGATCACCGAGTACAACACCGGGCTGGTCTCGATCCTGGACCCATGGGGGATCAGCGCGGGCCCCGACGGGAACATGTGGTTCACCGGGAACAACCCCGGCCTCGTCGGCCGGATCACGCTGCCGCCGCTCGTGCGCCATCTGGACGCCGACCAGATCACGACCACCTCGGCGCGCCTGCGCGGCAAGGTCCGGCCCAACTCGCAGGCGACCCAATACCACTTCGAGTACGGGCGCACGGACGACTACGGCAACGAGACCGAGCTCGCATACGCAGGGAGCTCCTACAGCCTGACGACGCTGATGGCGACCGTCGAGGGGCTCGCCCCCGGCACGGAGTACCACTTCAGGCTCGTCGCGAGCAACGACGCCGGCCTCAGCAAGGGACCGGATCTCGCGTTCAAGACGGAGGCGCTGCCGGCTGAGGTCGCGATCGATCCTCCGCTGCCGCCGGAGAAGACCGAGACCGAGCCCGAGTTCGGCGAGACCGTCGTGGCCGAGCCGAAGGGCAAGGTGAAGGTCAAGACATCGGACGGCGATTGGGCGACCCTTCCCGCCGGCTCCGAGCTGCCCGTGGGCGCGGCGCTCGACACCCGCCAGGGACAGGTCCAGCTGACCAGCGAGGGCTGCCACGGCGGCACGCAGACCGGAACGTTCGGCGGCGGCATCTTCTCAGTGCGCCAGTCCCGCTCCGGCTGCGGGCGCGTTGACGTCTACCTCCGCGGCGGGAACTTCACTCAGTGCCGCCACGCGGCCTCGCAGCGGCGCGCGCGGGGCGGCAGGACCGCCGGCGCGTCGCGCACCAGGCGGGTCCGCCAGCTCTGGGGACGCGACCGCGGCGGGAATTTCCGCAGCCACGGGCGCCACAGCCACGCGACCGTGCGCGGCACGCGCTGGACGACGATCGACCGCTGCGACGGCACGCTCACGCGCGTGACCGAGGGCGCCGTCGCCGTCCGCGACTACACCCGGCGCCGCACCGTCGTGGTGCGTGCGGGCCATTCGTACGTCGCGAAGTCGCGCACGGCGCTGAGGCGCCAGGCGCGCAGGCACCGCCGCCGCTAGCCGCGACGCGCCGCGCCGTGCCGGACGGGGCCCCTGGGTACCCTTGCCCACCGTGGAGCGGTACGACCCGGAGAAGATCGAGCTCAAGTGGCAGAAGGTCTGGGCGGACGAGGGCACCTGGGTGGTGTCGAACGAGCCCGGCGACAAGCCGATGGCCTACGTGCTCGAAATGCTCCCGTATACCAGCGGCGAGCCGCACATCGGGCACCTGAAGAACTACGCCGTCGGCGACGCGGTCGCCCACTTCTACCGCCGCCACGGCTTCAGCGTTCTGCACCCGATCGGCTACGACGCCTTCGGCCTTCCTGCTGAGAACCACGCGATCAAGACCGGCCTCCACCCGCGCCAGTCCACCGAGGAGTCGATCGCCGCGTTCCGCGAGCAGTTCCGGCGCTGGGGCGCCTCGTTCGACTGGACGCGCGAGGTCAGCTCGCACGAGCCCGACTACTACCGCTGGACGCAGTGGATCTTCCTGCGCCTGTACGAGCGCGGCCTGGCCTACCGCAAGGAGGCGGCGGTCAAGTGGTGCCCGTTCGACCAGACCGTGCTCGCCAACGAGCAGGTGATCGACGGACGCTGCGAGCGCTGCGGGAACGTGGTCGAGATCAGGCAGCTCGAGCAGTGGTTCTTCAAGATCACCGACTACGCCGACCGCCTGCTCGAGGACATGGAGACGATCGAGTGGCCGCCGCACGTCGTGACGATGCAGGAGAACTGGATCGGCCGCTCGGAGGGGGCCGAGGTCGTCTTCCGCTCCGAGGAGCTCGGGATCGACTATCCCGTCTTCACCACGCGGCCGGACACTCTCTTCGGCGCCACCTTCTTCGTGCTCGCGCCCGAGCACCCGGACGTCCTGCGCCTGAACGACTCGAAGGAGGTGCACGACTACGTGAACCACGCGCTCACCGAGTCGGCAGAGGAGCGCGGCGAGGAGCAGAAGGAGAAGACCGGAGTGCTGCTCGGCCGGACCGTCAGGAACCCGGCCACGGGCGAGGAGATCCCGATGTACGTGGCCGACTACGTGCTGATGGAGTACGGCACCGGGGCCGTCATGGGCGTTCCGGCCCATGACGAGCGCGACTACGAGTTCGCGACGAAGCACGACATCGAGATCCGCCGGGTGATCGACTGCGGCGAGCTGCCCTGCACGGACGACGGGCCGATGGTGAACTCGGGGCGCTTCGACGGTCTCGGCAACCGCGAGGCGTACGAGCAGATCGTCGACTGGCTGGCCTCGGAGGGGAAGGGCAAGCGCGCGGTGAGCTACCGGCTGCGCGACTGGCTCCTGTCCCGGCAGCGCTACTGGGGCTGCCCGATCCCGATGATCCACTGCGAGACCGACGGGCTCGTGGCGGTCCCCGATGACCAGCTGCCGGTCGAGCTGCCCCACGTCGAGGACTACGCGCCGAAGGGCAAGTCGCCGCTCGCGGCGGCCGAGGACTGGGTGAACACGACCTGCCCGAAGTGCGGGGGGCCGGCGCGGCGCGACACGGACACGATGGACACCTTCGTCGACTCGTCCTGGTACTTCCTGCGCTACTGCGACCCGCACAACTCCGAGGCGCCGTGGGACCGCGAGGTCGTGAAGCGCTGGATGCCGGTCGACCAGTACATCGGCGGCGTGGAGCACGCGATCCTGCACCTGATGTACGCGCGCTTCTTCGTGAAGGCGCTGGCGGACATGGACCTGCTCGACGTTCAGGAGCCCTTCGCCCGGCTCTTCACGCAGGGGATGATCACGCGCGACGGGGCGAAGATGTCCAAGTCGAAGGGGAACGTCGTGTCCCCGCGCGCCCTGATCGACCGCTACGGCGCCGACACGGCCCGCTGCTACATCCTCTTCATCGGCCCACCGTCGATGGACGCGGATTGGCAGGACTCCGGCGTAGGCGGCGTGCACCGGTTCCTGTCTCGGCTCTGGACGGCGGCGTCCGAGGCCGTGGAGGCCACCTCGCCAGACGATCAGCCGGGCGAGGGAGGCGAGCTGCTCCGGAAGGCCCACTGGGCGATCGACAAGGTCACGCACGACATGAGGACCGACTTCGCCTTCAACACCGCGATCGCGGCGGTGATGGAGCTGACGAACGAGATCTACAGGCAGCGCGACTCGGCTCCGCCCGGCGACGTGCGCTTCGCCGTGACCACGGCGGGCTCGCTGATCTTCCCGTTCGCCCCCCACCTGGGCTCGGAGGTGTTCGAGATGATGACCGGCCGCCGCGTCTGGGAGGAGCCGTGGCCGGAGGCCGACCCGGCCCTGCTCGAGCGCGACGAGATCCAGCTCGTGGTGCAGGTGAACGGCAAGCTGATCGACCGCCTGCCGGCACCCTCGACCGCCTCTCAGGAAGAGCTCGAGCAGCTGGCGCGGGGCTCGGACAAGCTGGCGGCACGTTTGGACGGCGGCGAGATCGTGAAGACTGTGGTGGTGCCCGGCAAGCTCGTGAACTTCGTGGTGCGATGAGGGAGGTCCACATCCCCATCGGCGCTCTGGTGGCCGCCATCGGCGGGGTGCTCTTGATCGTGAGCCTGGGGCTCGACTGGTACGGGCGGTTCTCCGGCTTCACCAGCTTCGAGTTTCTCGATCTGCTGCTCGTCCTGCTCGCGCTGAGCACGCTCGTGACGTTGGTCACGGCGCTCGGGCTGCTCAACTCGCCGCTCGGCACGGGAACCGCACTCGTGACAGGAACCTCGGCGCTGGTCATCGTCCTCAGCCAGCTGATCAATCATCCGCCGATCGGAATCGATCGCGATGTCGAGACAGGGCTCTGGCTGGGGCTCGCCGGCGCGGCGCTGATGGTGGCCGGCGCGGTGCTCTCCACCGCGCGCATCGCGATCGCGGTGGAGCCGCGCGAGCGCCGCGGCCCGGCGGGTACGCGGGTCGACGAGACGCCGACGGTGGCGGACGAGCCGCCGCCGTCGAGGCCCTGATCCACGTCGCGGTTGCCGGCTCCGGGGACGGCGGCGACCTCGCCGCGGCCGAAGCCGTGGGCCGCGAGCTCGCCGCGCGCGGGGTGGTCGTGGTCTGCGGCGGGCTCGGGGGCATCATGGAGGCGGCCTGCAGGGGCGCGAGGGAGTCGGGCGGGACGACCGTCGGAATACTCCCGGGCACCGACCGCTCGGACGCGAACGCCCACGTGGTCGTCGCGATCCCCACCGGCCTGGGCGAGGCGCGCAACGCCCTCGTGGTGCGCGCGGCCGATGCTCTCGTCGCGATCGGAGGCGGGTACGGCACGCTCTCGGAGATCGCGTTTGCGCTCAAGGCGGGAAAGCGCGTGGTCGGCCTGGGGACGTGGGATGTGGAGGGCGTCGAGCCGGCCGGCTCGCCCGACGAGGCCGTCGCGGCCGTCCTCCGCGACCTCACCACCTAGACTCGCGGCCTCTTGTCCGGCCAGTCCGACACGCCCTATATCGACGCCCTGCACGCGTACGCCGACCGCAATCCCGGCCGCTTCCACGTGCCCGGGCACAAGGGCGGGCCCGGCGCGGATCCGGCGCTTGTCGACATGATCGGGGAGCGGGGGCTGAGCCTCGACATCCCCGCGCTCACGTACGGCATCGACGTCGGCGACGAGCCCACCCCCTTTCGCCGGTCGCAGGAGCTCGCCGCCGAGGCCTGGGGTGCGCGGCGCACCTGGTGGCTCGTGAACGGCGCGTCGCAGGGCAACCACGTCGCGCTGCTGACGCTCGGCCACCGGGGGCATCGGGTGGTGACCCAGCGAAACGCCCACTCGAGCACGATCGACGCGCTCATCATGTCCGGGTTGCGGCCGACCTTCGTGTCGCCCGAGCTCGACCCCGAGCTGCACATAGCCCACTGCATGACGCCCGAGGCGCTCGACGGCGCGCTCCGGGACACGCCGGAGGCGGTCGGCGCAACGGTGGTCTCGCCCACCTACTTCGGGGCGGTGGCGGACGTGGCGGGGCTGGCCGAGGTGGCGCATTCACACGGCGTCCCGCTGGTGGTGGACGGGGCCTGGGGAGCCCACCTCCCCTTCCACGAGGACCTGCCGGCGCCGTCGCTCAGTCTCGGCGCCGACCTCGTGATCTCGAGCACCCACAAGGTCGTTGGGAGCCTGACCCAGTCGGCGATGATCCACCTCGGCCACGGCGACCTGATCGAGGAGGAGGTGGTCGGCCGCTGCGTGACGCTCGTCGAGTCGACGAGCCCGAGCAGCCTGCTGTTCGGCTCGCTCGACGCCGCGCGCCGCAGCGCCGCCACGCGCGGCCGCGAGCTGGTGGGTGAGACGCTGCAGGCCCTGGCTCGGACCCGCGACGCGATCCGCGAGATCCCGGGGCTCGACGTGCTGGACGAGCGCCTCGCCGGCGCGCCGGGGGTGTTCGACTACGACCCGCTGCGGCTGGCGATCGACGTCCGGGGGACGAGGATGAGCGGCTACG
This sequence comes from uncultured Thermoleophilaceae bacterium, assembly GCA_963819635.1. GTDB lineage: Bacteria > Actinomycetota > Thermoleophilia > Solirubrobacterales > Thermoleophilaceae > JACVRW01. The sequence goes on along the minus strand of CAWFWX010000003.1, from coordinate 1,268,145 downwards.
AGCTCGCCCGGCGGCTCCGCCAGGACTACGACGTGCTGATGGAGCTGGCGGGGGAGAACGTGATGGTCGCGGTGTACGGGATGGGCGAGGACGCGGGCGCGGCCAGCGAGCGGCTCCTGGCCGGGCTGCGCGGGGTGATCGAGACGGCGAGCGAGGCGGAGAAGGACGGCGAGGCTGCGGAGTTCGCGCCCCCGCCGCCGTGGGGCGAGCTCGTGATGACGCCGCGCGAGGCGTTCCTGGGGCCGCAGGAGGTGGTCGTGGCACGCGACGCGGTGGGACGAATCGCGGCCGAGTCGCTCGCCGCGTACCCGCCCGGGATCCCGAACGTGCTGCCGGGCGAGCGGCTGACCGCCGAGACGCTGGACTACATCGAGCAGACGATCGCGCACGGCGGAAGCCTGCGCGGGGCGAGCGACCAGGCGCTGCGAACGCTGCGCGTGGTGCTCGAGGACTAGAGCAGCGCCGGCAGCGGCGGGCCGGTGAACTCGACGCCGTAGTCGGCGAAGCGCACGGTCATCGCCTCGACCGCCTCCGCGGGCGGCGGCCCGTTCGGCGCGGGCGGCAGCTCGTTCGCCGGGGCCGGCTCGCTCAGCGAGCGGAACGCCTCCTCGAGGCCGCCGGGCGTGAACACCTGGAGCAGCGACGCCGTCTCCGTGCGCACCGCGAACCCGTGCTGCACCCCGCGCGGCATGAACACGGCGTCGCCCGGGCCGGCCTCGATGCGCTCGCTCCCTCGCTGGAAGGTGATCTCGCCATCGAGCACGTAGAAGGTCTCGTCCTCACGCGCGTGGACGTGCAGGGGCGGCTCGCCGCCGGGCCGCACGAGGGCGTGTCCCGCTGCAAGCGTTCCGTCCGTGTCGGCCGAGGTGAGCGGCCAGTGGAGCAGGGAGCCGGCGAACAATTCCATCGTTATCTCCTTCGGTAGTGGTCCATGGCAAGGTAGGCGCGCCGGCGCGCCATGTGAAACAGCGATTTGCGGGCGATTTACCATTCGCGTTTGTGAGTGTCGAGCTCCGCCATCTCCGCGCGTTCGTCGCGGTCGCCGAGGAGCTCAACTTCACGCGGGCGGCGAGCCGCCTTCACCTGGCGCAGCAGGCGCTGAGCGCGCAGATAAGCCAGCTCGAGGCGCTGCTCGGCACGCCTCTGTTCGTCCGGACGACGCGCAGGGTCGAGCTGACCGGCGCGGGACGCGCGCTGCTCGAGCGCGCGCCCTCGCTGCTCGCGGGCGTCGAGGAGGCGCTCGACTCGGCCGTGAGGGCGGGTCGTGGCGAGTCCGGGGAGCTCACGGTCGGCCTGCTCGCGACCGCATCGCTCGACTTCACGCCGCGGCTCCTGAGGGCCTTTGCCGAGGAGCTGCCCGACGTGACCGTGTCCGTGCGGAACTTCAGCTTCGACGACCCCTCGGGCGGCGTGCGGAGCGGCCAGGCCGATGTCGCGCTCGTGTGGCTGCCCTTCTCCGATGAGGGTCTCGCCTGCGAGCGGCTGTTCGACGATGCGCGCGTGGCCGTGCTCGCCGCCGACCACCCGCTCGCCGAGCGCTCCGAGCTCACGGTCGAGGACCTGCTCGACGAGCCGTTCGGCTGGATCGACGATCTCGACCCGGTGGCGCGCGACTTCTGGACGCTCGGCGACCGCCGCGAGGGACGGCCGCCCCGGATCGGCGCGCACATCACCGGCTTCGACGACCTGTTCGCCGCGGTGCGCGCCGGGCAGGTCGTCGCGGCGTCGCCCGCCTCGGTAGTGACCGTCCTGCCCTTCACCGACCTGGTGACACGGCCCGTCCGCGATCTCGAGCCGGCCGGGTTCGCGGTCTGCCGGCGCGCGGACGACCCGAACCCGATCGCCGAGCGCTTCGTGCGCGCTGCTGTTGCGCTCAGCCGACCCGCTCGCGCCTGATCGCCTGCATCAGGCAGTGCGCTCCGCCGCCGCCCAGCGTGAACGCCGCCAGCTCCGGGTCGTAGACGGTCAGGCCGAGCGCGCGCAGGCGCTCGTTCAGGTTCTTCGACTCGGCGCTCGTGAGCACGCGGTCGCCGCCGAGACAGACTCCGTTCACGCCGAGCTTGAGCGCGTCGCTCAGCGGCACGGGCACGATCTCGACGTTCTTCGACTCGAGCCAGCGAACGAACCCCGTGCCCACCTGCTCGACGCAGACGGCGGCCAGCTTCTCCCCCAGCATCGCGGCAAGCACGTCGATGTGCAGGAAGTGCGGCGGGATCCGCTCGATGCGCACCTCCCAGCCGTCGGCCTCGAGCCAGCCGGCGAGCTGCCTGGCCGCCGGCTCCTGGGTGCGCTCCTCGCCGTTGCCGATCACGGCGACGCCGGGCTCGACGATCATGAAGTCGCCGCCCTCGAGCGCGGCCGCGGTGATCATGCGGTGGATCGGGATGTCGCTGCCCTGGTAGAAGCGGATCACCGGCGCGTACTCGCCGCGGCGCCACCACTGGTGGCACTGCGTGACGATCGGCCCCTGGGGCACGTTGATGCTCGAGTCGCGCGCGAAGACCTGGTAGGGGAGCGCGGGATCGGGCTCGAGCAGGTGCACGCGCACCCCGGCCTCCTCGTAGACGCTCACCATCTCCGCGTGCTGGCGCTTGGCGTCCTCCCGGCTGAAGCTCAGGCCGCTGTCGAGCGTGGCGCGCGCGATGGCGCTCGCCGGGAGCCAGCGGAAGTTGTCGGGCGGGCAGAGCAGGACGTCGAGCAGGCGTCCATACTCCGAATCCACTCCCCAGGCGGTCTGTGTTGCCTCTGTCCCCTCCAAGTCGCCGACGATTCTATGAGTGAGCCGGTTCGCCGCCGCGTCGTGGTGCGCGGTTACGTCCAGGGCGTCTTCTTTCGCGACAGCTGCCGCAGGGAGGCGCGCTCGCGCGGACTGGCCGGCTGGGTGACGAACCGTCCGGACGGCGCCGTGGAGGCCGTCTTCGAGGGAGATCCCGACGCGGTGCGGGCGCTGGTCGACTGGTGCCGCCACGGCCCGAGGGGAGCGGACGTCGACTCCCTCGACGAGACCGACGAGGCGCCCGAGGGCATCTCGGGCTTCGAGATTCGCTGACCGGTCACCCGCCCGTCACCCTCGCCGGCCACCCGTAACCCGCCGCGTCCTACGTTCGGAGCGTGCCCGAGAGCTCGCGCGCGACAGTGGCGATCTGGCTGGTGGCGGCCGTGCTCGCCGTGGTCGCGGGCCTGCGGCTCTTCGGGGGTGGGGAGCGGGAGGCGCCGCCGGTCCGCATCGACGGCCGCGCGACGCATGGCCCGTCTTCAGGGGCCGCTGCCGTCGCGGAGGACGTGTACGTCCATGTCGCCGGCGCGGTGCGGAGGCCCGGACTCGTCCGCGTGGCCGCGGGCACACGGGTTGCGACCGCGCTCGACAGGGTGGGTGGTCCCACTCGCCGCGCGGACCTCACCCTCGTGAACCTCGCGGCGCGGGTGCAGGACGGGCAGCAGATCGTCGTGCCCGCGGCGGGCGCGGGAGCGGCCGGGCCGGTTTCCAGCGGCGCCGCGGCGGGCGCGGGGCCCGGCGTGAAGATCCACCTTTCGACCGCGACGCCCGAGCAACTCGACGGCGTCGATGGAATCGGTCCGACCCTCGCCGAGCGCATCGTCGAGTACCGCGACGCCCACGGCGGCTTCCGCTCGCTGCAGGAGCTCGCGGAGGTCGAGGGCATCGGCGAGAAACGCCTCTCCACGCTGCGCGAAGCCCTCCAGCCGTGAGCCCGGCGAAGCGGCCGTTCCACGTCGCGCTCGCCGGCGTCGCGAGCGGACTCGCGCTCTCGCCGGCGCCGCCCGGCCTCGCAGTCGCGGCCGCGACGGGAATCGGCATCGCGGTCCTTCTGGCGGCCCGTCCGACGCGCGCCGGCCGACCGGAACCGGCGCGCACGGCCGGCGCCCGGCTCGGGGACCGCGATGCGCCGGGCGCCGTGCAGCTCGCCGTCCTCGCCGGCGCGCTCGTCCTTGCCGGCGCGGCTCTCGGGGACGCCCGGCTTGCCGCGCTCGATGCTCCGCTCGCCAGGGTGCGCGACGGCCATCTCGACGGTCTCCGTCTGTATCTCGCCACCCGGCCGCGGCCGTCGGCGTTCGGAGCTTCGGCGGAGGCTCAGGTGGCCGCCGGTCCGCTCCGCGGGCTGCGGCTGCTGGTCCGGGTGCCTCGCTGGGCTCCGCTTCCGCGAGGTGTCCAGATCGGGCGCGAGCTCGTCGTGAGCGGTCGCATCCGCCGGTTGAGCGCCGACTCCACGGACCGGGGCTCCGCCGGGGACGACCCGTTCGACTTCGCCGCCCACATGCGCCGGCGCGGCGTTGGCGCCGAGCTGCTGCTCGACGGCGCCCGAGCGACCGGCCGGAGGCGCGGGGGTGCCGAGGGCGTCCTCGACGCGATGCGTCGCCGCGCCGAGGGGGCCGTCGCCGCCGGCCTGCCCGAGGCCGAGGCCGCACTGGCCCGCGGGATGGTGCTCGGGCAGGACGAGGAGATCGACGAGTCGACGCGCCAGGACTGGCGCGACGCGGGCCTCGCGCATCTCCTCGCGGTGAGCGGTCAGAACGTGATGCTGCTGGTCGCGCTCGCGGTGCCGCTGCTGGCGCTGGCGCGGGCGGGCCCGCGAGCACGCGGCGTCGCGCTGCTGGTGCTCGTCGCGCTCTACGTCCCGCTCGCCGGCGCCGGTCCCTCGCTCCAGCGCGCCGGCGTCATGGGCATCGCCGGAATCGCGGCAATGACGCTGTCCCGGCCGTCATCGCGCTGGTACGCGCTGCTCCTGGCGGCCGCGGCGACGCTTGCGCTGAATCCGCGCGTGAGCGCGGACCCCGGCTGGCAGCTCTCGTTCGTCGCGGTGGCGGGGATCCTCGCGATCGGCCGGCCGCTCGCGGGCGTGCTGGCGGGCGCCGGCTCCGAGCTGCTGCGACACCCGCCGAAGCCCGCCGCGCTCGCGCTCGTGCGCGGTCTGGCGGACGCGGTCGCCATCACGCTTGCAGCGACGATTGCAACCGCGCCGATCGTCCAGTTCCACTTTGGCGCTGTGCCCGTCGCCGGACTCCTTGCGAATCTGCTGGCCCTGCCCGCCGTCGCGCCCGCCATGTGGCTCGGGATGGTGAAGGCTGCGCTGGGGCTGCTCGCGGGGTTGCTCCCTCCGGCCGGCGGCGTCGCCGCGTTGCTCGGCCCGGTCGCGCGCCCGCCGCTGGGCTACCTCGAGGGCCTGGCCGAACGCTGCGCCGACCTCCCGGGCGGCCGCGTCAGCCTGCCGCTCGACTCGCCGCTGGCCGTCGGCCTCACGTACGCGCTGATCGTCATCGGCCTGCTGGGGGCACGCGCCCCGTCCGGCGGAGCCGCGCCACACGCCGCCGCAGGCGCGCCGTGCCCGGCTTCGCCGAACGGGCCGCCGCGTGGCGCCGGGCGCGGCGGTCCGCTCGCGTGGCCGTCGCGGTGCTCGTGCTCGCCGCGCTGGGCCTCGCCACCGCCGCCGGGCTCGGCTCGCCCTCGCCGCCCGGGGACCTCACGGTCCGCTTCCTCGACATCGGCCAGGGCGACGCCACGCTGATCCAGCACCCGGACGGGACCGCGGTGTTGTTCGACGGCGGCCCGCCCGAGGGCGGCGTGACGCGGCTCCTGCGCCGCGCAGGGGTCGACCGGCTGGCCGTGGTCGTCGCCACGCACGCGTCGCGCGACCACCACGGCGGCCTCGTCGACGTCCTCGACCGCTACCCGGTCGGCCTGCTGCTCGACGGCGGCGACGGCAACCCGCACGCGAGGTCTCCAGGCGGTACGCGACGAGGCCGTCCGCCGCGGCGTGAGGGTGGTCAAGGCGATCGCGCCGATCAGCCTGCGCGCCGGCGGCCTCGAGATCGAGGTGCTGTCCCCGCTGCCGCGGCCCGAGGGTCCCGCACCCGAGGACCCCAACCCGCGCGCGGTCGTGGCGATCGTCAGCTCCGGCGCGTTCGACCTCCTGCTGTCGGCCGACGCCGAGAGTGAGGCACTGCTCCCGCTCGACCTGCCCGACGTCGAGGCGATGAAGGTCCCGCACCACGGCAGCTCCGATCCGGGCCTGCCCGAAGTCCTCGGCCGCCTGCGCCCCGAGATAGCCGGGATCGAGGTCGGTCCGAACACCTACGGCCACCCCGCGCCGTCGACCCTCTCCGCCCTGAAGCACGCCGGCGTAACGACCTACCGAACGGATCGCGACGGAACCGTGACCCTGACCGTGACGCACGGGCAGATGAACGTGACGACGGAGCACTGAGGGCGGCCCGACCGCGGGGTGGCAGAGAAACGTTGCGCTTTCCGCAACGAATCTCTGCCACCTGGCAGGGGGGCGTCTTCAATGCCGGTCGTTGGCCGGATGCCCGCCGGGCCGCTGAGAGTGACTCGGGGGGTGTCGCCGAGAGTGAGTCGGCGGAGGGTGCCCGTAGACTCGGTCGCGTGGCCGCCCTCAAGCCCGCCTACCTCGTCTGCGGCGACGACGACGCCAAGATCGACGCGTGGCGCGCACGCGTCCGGAGGCGCGCGGAGGACGAGCGCGGCCCCGGCGGGCTCGAGGTGTTCGATGCGCGCCAGAGCGATCCGGGAGACGTGGCCGGCTCGCTGGCCATGCTCAGCTTCGACACCGCCACGCGCTACCTGCTCGCGGACGGGGTCGGTGCCTGGAAGGCCAACCAGCTAGGCCCGCTGGAGGAGGCGCTGAGCGATCTGCCGCCCGACACCGTGGTTGTGCTCATCGCTCGCGGCAAGGCGCCGAAGCCACTTTCCAAAGCTGTCGAGCAAGCGGGCGGCGAGACGCGCGAGTACGCCGCACCCAAGCCCTGGGAGCTCCCCAAGTGGTGCATCGGACACGCGCGCGAGCTGGGCCTTCAGCTCGATCCGGAGGCGGCGAAGGAGCTGGTGTCGCGGGTCGGATCGAGCCAGCAGCGGCTGTCGCGCGAGCTGGAGAAGATCGGTCTCGCGCTCCACCCGTCCGTGCACGTCACCACGGCCGACGTCGAGCAGCTCGCCGCGACGGACACCGCGCCCGGCGCCTACGACCTCGCCGACGCGCTCGTGGCGGGCGACCTCAAGGCCACGCTCACCCTCGCCGAGCAGCTCGACGAGCATGGCGAGCGGCCCAGCCGGCTGATCTTCCCGGTCGTCAGACGGCTCCGGGAGGTGCACCAGGCGGCCTCATTGCTCGCGGCCGGCATGCCCGATGCGCAGGTGGGCGCGGCTCTCAAGGGGCCACCCTGGGCGACCAAGAAGGTGATCGCGAAGGCCAAGAAGGCCGACGTCGCCACGCTGGAGCGAGCGATCTGCGTCTTCGCGGACCTGGAGGTCGAGCTCCGCGGCGGCGGAGAGGTCCGCGTGGACGAGGACGCCGCGTTCTCGGTCGCGCTGGCGCGAGCCGCGGGCTAGGCGGGACCGTCCTCGGGCCCGTACGGGTACCACCAGTCCTTCAGCCCGATCTTCGTCTCGATGTGGACGTGCTTCGTGTCCTGGAACGCCTCCAGGCCCTCCTGGCCCAGCTCGCGGCCGAACCCGGACTGCTTCATCCCGCCGAAGGGCCCGGCGTCGTTGTCGGTCAGCGGGTCGTTGATCCAGACCGTGCCCGCGCGGATCTCGCGCATGCAGCGCACCGCGGTCTCGAGGTCGCGGGTGTAGACGTTCGCGCCGAGCCCGAAACGGGTTCCGTTCGCGAGCCTGATCGCCTCGTCGAGCGAGTCCACCGGCACGATCGGCGCAACCGGGCCGAAGGTCTCCTCGCGCAGCAGCTCGGTCGACTCCGGTGCCCCCGTCACGACCGCGGGGGAGAGGAAGTGGCCGCGCTCGAAGCCGGCCCTGTCACCGCCCACCAAGACCTCGGCGCCCGCGTTCAGCGCGGCCGACAACTGAGCCTCCACCTTCGCCCGCTGCGGCGCGGAGACCATCGGACCCACATCCGTCGATGCCTCCATCGGATCGCCGACCCGCAACGAGCTCGTATAGGACACGAACTCCGAGACGAAGTCGTCGTACACCTCGCGGGCCACGTAGAAACGCTCGGCCGACGTGCACACCTGGCCGGCATTGAGATAGGCGGCCCACGCGCCGCCGCGGGCGGCAACGGAGACGTCGCTCGCCACGTCCGCGCACACGATGAACGGATCCTTGCCGCCCATCTCGAGGTTCATCCTCGCCACGCGCAGGGCGCATGCCGAGGCAACCTTCTTCCCGGTCTCGACCGAGCCGGTGAAGGCGACCCCCTCGATGCGGGCGTCGTCGACGAGGGAGGAGCCGATGTCGCCACCCCCGGCAAGGACGTTGATGGTGCCGGGAGGAAGGTGGTCGACGCAGTCGGCGAGCATCAGCGTGGAGAGCGGAGTGAGCTCCGACGGCTTGGCGACGACCGTGTTCCCCGCCGCGATCGCCGGCGCGACCTTCCAGGCGAGCAGGAGCAGCGGGTAGTTCCACGGCACGATGCACGCCCACGGGCCGATCGGCTCCTTCACGACGAGCGCCAGCTGGGACGACTCGATCGGCGGGATCACCCGGCCGGCGAAGTTGCGGCCCATCTCGGCGTAGTAGTCGAACGCCGCGGCCGTCCAGCTCACCTCGTCCGAGTTCTCGGTCAGCGGCTTGCCGCCCTCGAGCGTCATCACCCGCGCGAGCTCGTCCGTCCGCGCCCGCAGCCGCGTGGCGATCTCGTGGAGCAGCTCGGCGCGCTCGACGGCGGGGGTGCCCGCCCAGACCGGGAAGGCCTCCACCGCGGCGGCCACGGCCGCGTCGAGCTGCTCGGCCGACGGCAGGCCGACGGAGGCGATCGCCTCCTCCGTGGCGGGGTTCTCGACCTCGAGCGGCCCGCCGTCGCCCGCCACCTGCTCGCCGCGAATCAGCAGCCTCGTTTCCATCGGCGCCACCCTAGCGCTGCGGCCCCGAGCGCTAGGACTGCGCGGGGAGCGTGCGCCTGATCGTGTCGGGCAGGGTGAAGATGTCCCCCAGCTTGCCCTCGTAGCTCGGCACCCCGAAGCGCTCGGCCAGCTGCTCGAGCGCGGCGAGGTCGCTTGCGTGCGCGGCCTGGCCGTCGAGGATGTCGCTGCCGGTGAGCACGCACGGGGCCGTGGCCACCGCGCCGGGGCTGGGCAGCTCGGGGCGCTCGAAGCGCGGCCGCTCCCAATCGAAGCTCCGGCCGATGTTGCGCGCGCTAGCCATCCGCAGCGTCAGGTTGCCGAGCCCGAAGCGATAGGCGATCAGCTTCAGGACCGACTCGTGTCCGTAGGTCCCGTGGTCCACCCGGAGCCGCGCGCCGCGGCGCCGGCGCGCGAACGGCGACACCGCGACCGCCGGGATGCGAAACCCGAGCTGGCCGAAGTCCTCGTCCAGGTTCGCGCTGGCGCGGTCGTCCGGCAGGCGTGGAGGCCGCACGTGGTCGAAGAAGCCGCCCCACTCGTCGTAGACCACGAACAGGGCGCCGCGCCGGTAGCAGCGCGAGCTCACGAAGGCGTTCACGACGTCCGCCATGAACGCCTGTCCCAGCCGGACGTCGCCGAGCGGGTGCTCATCGGCCGACATGCCGTCGCCGCCGCCGCCGTCGCGGAACGGCGGGTCCACGAACGAGATGTTCGGCAGCGTGCCGGCCGCGCAGTCCGTGTAGAAGCGCGTGATCGGGTTGGTCCAGGTCGCCCCGCGCGCGCCCCAGACGGCCGAGAAGGGGAGGTCGGATGCGTAGTACCGCGCGCTCAGCCCCCGCCCGAGAGCACGGTCGAAGATCGTCTCCCACTGGTTGCCGGCGGTCGCGAGCGGCGGGTCGTTGTCCTTCAGGCCGCCCGACTGCGCGGACCACTTGTAGTAGCGGTTCGGCCACGTCGAGGCGAGCAGCGAGCAGAAGAAGCGGTCGTAGAGCGTGTAGGCGCTCGCCGCGCGGTGGATGAAGCCGAGGTCGCCCTTGTTGAAGTAGGTGAGCGCGAACTCGTCGTTGCCCGAGCCCTCGGCGAGAAAGCCGCCTTGGAGCTGGGCGCGGCCGGACTCCCAGCCGTGGCCGGGGTCGGGGTGCCCGCAGCCCTTGTACTGCGCGCCGCCGCTTCCCATGGTCGCGAAGTGGCGGGTCGGCACGAGCTCGCCGGCCGGGTTCCGATAGCTCTGCGTCTGATCCGCGTCCGCGTTCTGCACCCACCCGAAGTAGTGGTCGAACGACCGGTTCTCCATCATCAGCACGACGAAATGGTCGATCGGCAGGTTCCGGGGCGAGGGCATGCCCGACCGCCGCGCGGCGGCCTCGGCGGCCTCCGCGAGGATCATGTCCGCCGGGAGCGCCGCCGCCATCCCGGCCAGCCCAGCCGTGTATGCCGTGCGCTCGAGAAACTCGCGCCGCGTCGTCGCCGCCATCCCACGGGGAATGTTCCCAGCGTGGGCGCGAATTTGTCGCGGTTCGGTTAACGCGTCAGGAAGCGCTGCTGCGGAGACGCGCCGCGCGCGCCTTCTTGCGGGCACCGCTGTTGCGATGCAGCGCGCCAGACTTCACAGCCTTGTCGATCCGCGAGACGAGCCCGCGAAACTCCTCGTCGGCACGCGATGCGTCGCCCTCGCCCACCGCGTTCTCGAGCCGGCGGAACCAGGTCTTCACCTGCGAGGTGCGGCGCCGGTTCTCCAGACGCTCGCGCTCCGCCCGATGGATCCGCTTTTCTTGTGATGCGATGTTGGCCATGGAACCGACGCGAGTGTAGCGGGCGCCGCCCTGTGGCCACCGACGCCCGCGACCGGCCGGGGCACGCTCGCCGCGTTGCGCGCAACACGGCGTTCTTCAGCTTCGCGACCGGCCTCTCACGCCTCCTCGGACTGGCTCGCGAGGTCGTCGCCGCGAAGTACTTCGGCGTCACGGGCGCGATGTCCGCATTCACGATCGCGTTCCAGGTGCCGAACCTCGTGCGTGCTCTGTTCGCCGACTCGGCCCTGCAGGGCGCCTTCGTGCCGGTCTTCAGCGAGCTGCTCGAAAAGGGGGAGCGCAAGGAAGCCTTCCGCGTCGCCTCGAGCCTCTTCTTCCTGATCACCCTGGTGCTCGCGGCCGTGACGGCGCTCTTCATCCTGTTCGCCGAGCCGCTGATGAGCGTGTTCGCCCCGGGCTTCGACGACAACCCGGCGCTCAAGGACCTCACCGTGAACCTCGCACGGCTGATGTTCCCGATCGTCATCCTGCTGGCGCTCTCCGGGCTCGTGGTCGGGATGCTCAACTCGTTCGAGCACTTCGCGGTGCCGGCACTCGCACCGGTCGCGTGGAACCTGGTGATCATCGCGGCGCTCGTGGGCCTCGTACCGGTGCTGCCGGAGGGCGACGAGATCTACGCATACGCGATCGGGATCCTCGCCGGGACGATCGTCCAGTTCCTGCTGCCGCTGCCGTGGCTGCGCGGGCGCGGCGGCCACCTGACATTCCGGATCGACCTGCGCGACGAGCGCGTCAGGCGCGTCCTGAAGCTCATGCTGCCCGTGACCCTGGCGCTCGGGCTCATCAACCTGAGCCTGCTGATCAACTCGGTCTTCGGCACGCTCGTATCGCCGGAGGCGCCGGCGGCCATCGACAAGGCCTTCCGCATCTATCAGCTGCCTCAGGGCCTGTTCAGCATCGCGATCGCGACGATCTTGTTCCCGACGATGGCGCGCTTCGCGGCTCGCGGCGCGCGCGACGACCTCCGCCGGACGATGGGCACCGGGGTCCGCCAGATCTGCCTGCTGCTGATCCCGAGCGCGGTGCTCATGGCGGTGCTGGCGGAGCCCATCACCCGGCTCGTCTACGAGCGCGGCGCCTTCGGCCCGGAGGCCACCGAGCTCACCTCCACGGCGATGGTGTGGTGGTCGATCTCGCTGCCGTTCCAGGGCGTGAGCCTGCTCTTCTCGCGCACCTTCTTCAGCCTCCAGCGGCCGTGGGCGACGACCGCGCTCGCCGGCTTGAACCTCGTCGTCAACGCCGCGATCGCCGCCGCGCTCTACGGCCCCTTCGAGATCGCGGGGATCGTGCTGGGCACCGTCGTGGGCACGGTCGTGATGTGCGTGGCCCAGGGCTGGATCCTGCGCCGCGAGCTGGGCGGCATCGAGGGCGGGCGCCTGCTGGCCAGCGGGATCCGGATGCTGGCGGCAGCCGCGCTGCTCGCCGCGCTGTCGTATCTGACCTGGGACGGCCTGGACCAGCTGCTGGGCCGCTCGCTGGCGGGGCAGGCCGTCTCCGTGCTCAGCGCGATCGCCGTCGGCTCGGCCGTCTACGCCGCGGCCGTCTGGATCCTCCGGGTGCCGGAGGCGCGTCAGATTCCGCGGCTCCTCGTTAGCCGCGACCGCTCCGGCGGGTAGGAGCGGCGCATGGCCGAAGAGACAATGGACGTCGAGAAGCAGATCGAGTGCCTGAACACGGCGCTCCGGCTACAGCACCGCTCGGTGCTCCACTACTCCCTCGTGGCCGGAAGCGTGATCGGCCTGGAGTACCAGGCGCACGCCGACAAGATGCGCGCGCACGCGTTGTCGGAGCTCGAGGACGCGACCCGGCTCGTGGAGAAGATCACGGCGCTCGGCGGCGAACCGACCACGGACGTGGCGCCGATCAAGTTCGTCGGCGACCCCGGCAAGGCGCTCGAGCAGCTGATCGACGCCGAGGCCGAGGCGCTCGAGGCGCTCCAGGCGGCGATCGAGCCCACCGGCCGCGAGGCCGCCTCAGAGGCGGTGGAGCACCGCCTCGAGCACATCATCATGCGAAAGCAGGAGCAGGTGGACTATCTGCTGCGGGCGCGGCGCCGGCCCTGAAGGGGTCTGACCCCCTTACGCCGCGTTGTGAGGAGAGCGCCCCGGTCGAGGGGTCAGACCCCTTCCTCCTCCAACGCCGCGATCGCGTCCGCCGCGCTTGCGTACACGCGCACGTAGGTCACCTTCCCGTTGCTCACCCTCCAGATCCAGCCGGTCGAGCCGGTCACGGTCCGGCTGCGCGAGCGCGCGGAGACCTTTCCGGTGACGAGGATCCGGTCGCCGGACGCCCGGAACTCGCGCGGCGTCAGGCGCAGCTCCTCCCAGACGGAGGCCACGTCGCGGAAGTACTGGCGCATGCCCTCGTGGCCGCGGTAGGGGTCCGTGCGCCCGGCGTGCTCCCCGGTGACGGCGGTGAACTCGATGTCGGGGTCCGCGAGCTCGAGAACGCGCTCGACGTCACGCGCCGCGAACGCAGCGAAGGTCGCCTTCACCACTTCGATGTCCGTCGCGATCACGAGTCCGGGCGGGACTATGACTCATCGCCATACTCGTACGCCGCAGTGGCGTCACCCGCACGGAACATCCGGAACTTCTCGATCATCGCCCACATCGACCATGGGAAGTCGACGCTGGCCGACCGCATCCTCGAGATCACCGGCGCGGTCGACGCGCGCGACCATCGGCCACAGCTGCTCGACTCGATGGAGCTCGAGCGCGAGCGCGGGATCACGATCAAGGCGCAGGCCGTGCGCGTGGAGTACACGGCGAAGGACGGCCAGCTCTACCGCCTGCATCTGATCGACACACCCGGCCACGTGGACTTCACCTACGAGGTGTCGCGCTCGCTCGCGGCCTGCGACGGCGCGCTCCTGCTCGTCGACGCCTCCCAGGGCGTGGAGGCGCAGACCGTGGCCAACACCTACCTCGCCGTCGACGCCGGGCTCGAGCTCGTGCCCGCCCTGAACAAGATCGACCTGCCGGGGGCCGAGCCCGAGCGCGTCGCGGGCGAGATCGGCGAGCTGCTCGGCGAGGACCCGGACAGCGTCATCCGCATCTCCGCGAAGACGGGCGAGGGGGTGCCCGAGCTGCTCGAGGCGCTCGTCGCGCGGGTGCCGCCGCCCACTGGCGACCGCGACGCCCCTGCCCGCGCGCTCATCTTCGACTCCGAGTTCGACCAGTACCGCGGAGTCGTCGCCTACGTCCGCGTCGTGGACGGCACGCTCACGAGCGGCGACGCGATCCTCGCGATGCAGGCACGTACCCACGCCGAGATCGACGAGATCGGCTTCTTCGGTCCCCAGATGACCGCCGTGGACGCGCTCCACGCCGGCGAGGTCGGCTACGTGATCACGGGGATCAAGGACGTCTCCCAGCTCCGGGTCGGCGACACGCTCACCACGAGGACGGGCGCGGCGACCGAGCCGCTGCCGGGCTACCGCGAGATCAAGCCGATGGTGTTCTGCGGTCTCTTTCCCGTGGAGACGAACCAGTTCCCCGAGCTGCGCGACGCGCTCGAGAAGCTGTCGCTGAACGACGCCGCGCTCACCTGGGAGCCCGAGACGAGCGAGGCGCTCGGCTTCGGCTTCCGCTGCGGCTTCCTCGGCCTACTTCACATGGACATCGTCCGCGAGCGGCTGGAGCGCGAGTACGACCTCGAGCTGCTCGCCACCGCCCCGACCGTGGAGTACGACGTCCACCTCACCGACGGCAGCGAGGTGGTCGTCCACTCGCCCGCGGACATGCCCGACCGCGCCGAGATCGCCGCGATCGAGGAGCCCTACATCCGCGCCACGATCCTGACGCCGAAGGAATACGTGGGCGCGGTCATGGAGCTCTGCCAGGAGCGTCGCGGCACGCACGTGGACATGACGTTCCTCTCGCAGGAGCGCGTGCAGCTCCACTACGACCTGCCTCTCGCCGAGATCGTGCTCGACTTCTTCGACCAGCTGAAGTCGCGCACCAAGGGCTACGCATCGCTGGACTACGAGCTGATCGGCATGCGCGAGGGCGACCTCGTCAAGCTCGACATCCTGCTCGCCGGCGACAAGGTGGACGCTCTCTCGATGGTCGTTCACCGCGACAAGGCCTATCCCGCCGGCCGCGTGCTCACCGAGCGTCTCCGCAAGCAGATCCCGCGCCAGCAGTTCGAGGTCGCGATCCAGGCGGCGATCGGAGCCAAGATCATCGCCCGCGAGTCGGTGAAGCCGATGCGGAAGGACGTGATCGCCAAGTGCTACGGCGGCGACATCAGCCGCAAGCGCAAGCTGCTCGAGAAGCAGAAGGAGGGGAAGAAGCGCATGAAGCAGGTGGGCCGCGTGGAGGTTCCCCAGGAGGCGTTCCTCGCGGTGCTGGAGCTGAATGAGTCGTAGGACCGCGCGCTGGTCCGGGCTCGTCTTCGCCCTCGCGCTGGCGCTGATCCCGGCTGCGAG
The DNA here is from genome assembly GCA_963819635.1 of uncultured Thermoleophilaceae bacterium. Lineage (GTDB taxonomy): Bacteria > Actinomycetota > Thermoleophilia > Solirubrobacterales > Thermoleophilaceae > JACVRW01. The sequence continues at coordinate 1,253,067 of CAWFWX010000003.1, read as the reverse complement.
CGCACAGGCCGCCGAGTGCCCGCCGGGGTCGCCGACCCTGGTCTTCACGGTCAACGGCAAGACCAGCGGGCCGGTCTACACCACGCGCGACCTGCTCGTGCGCGTGCGGCTCTCGGGCGGCGCCCTCTACTCGGTCGACAGCTTCGAGGTCACCGGCATCCGCCGGCTGCCGCACCCGGATGGCGACGAGGCGGCGACCTCGGAGGTGTTCGGAACCGCGGACTCGCCCGGCACGCTCACCGCTGCGGCGACGCTCACGAACGACGACGCCGAGACCCCCTGCACGGTCAGCGGGAGCACCGATTTCGAGATCAGGGCGGCCACGACGCCCCAGGTGTCGAAGCTGCGCCGGCCCCCGCCCTTCAAGGGGCATCGGGGCTGGCTGTGGGATTCGCGGTTCTGGTTCTGGGTCAAGCCAGGGCCCACGGGCGCGGTCACGCCGCTCACCGTGGAGGCCCGAGCGATCCGGCGGGCGCGGGTTCCGGGACCCGGCGCACCCGCGAAGCGCATCACCTTCCCGATGCGGCCCTCGGACGGCCCCCCGCCCGAGCAGGAGCCGCGCGGCGGCTGCGGCTACACCACGCTCGTCTGCCCGCCCGAGTTCCGGACCTGGCCGAAGGGCGCCGAGGTCGAGGTGCGCGCTCAGGGCGGGAGGGAGGTGCCGGCGGTGCTCAGGGTGGTCGTCACGCTGCCGCGCGGCGTCCCGGTCGGCCACCGGCTGGCGAACACCCCGATCGGCGTCGACGTCAAGGTCCTCCAGGACGGCGCCGCCATCGCGCGGCTGCGAATCGCGGGCCGCTGCGACCCCAGGGGCCAGTTCTCCCAGTGCCGCTTCAAGCAGCTCTCGACCGCGCTGTAGCGGGGAAAACCGCCTTTAGAACCTTTTAGACCGGCCTTTAGGTCGCCCTTAGGACGCGGTCATAGCTTCAGCGCCCGATGAGCACCGAAACCCTCCAGGCGGCGCCCGACCCGACGCTGGACTCGCTCCAGCAGTTTCTCGACGGGATCGCGAAGACGCCGCTCCTCACAGCTGACGAAGAGATCTCGCTCGCCAAGCGCATCGAGCGCGGCGACCTGGACGCGAAGGACCACATGACTCGCGCGAACCTGCGCCTCGTGGTCTCGATCGCGAAGCGTTACCGCAACCAGGGGCTCCCGTTCCTGGATCTCATCCAGGAGGGCACAATCGGCCTGGTGCGCGCGGTCGAGAAGTTCGACTACCGCAAGGGCTACAAGTTCTCGACCTACGCGACCTGGTGGATCCGTCAGGCCATCTCGCGCGCGATCGCGGACAAGGGCCGGACGATCCGGATCCCGATCCACATCGACAACATCCTGAAGAAGCTCGACGGCGCGCAGCGGAAGCTCGAGGCGCAGGGCGACCGCGAGATCTCGATCGAGGAGATCGCCGACATGGCGGGCGTGGACCCGGTCGAGGCCGATGTGATCATGCGGGCAGCGCAGCAGCTCGTCTCACTCGACAAGCCCGTCGGGGACGACTCGGACGCCGCTCAGTTCGGCGACCTGATCCCGGACGAGTCGGCGGCTTCGCCGTTCGACCAGGCGGTCGAGTCCATGCGCGACGAGCGCCTCAGGGCCTGCCTCGACAACCTCCCCTACCGCGACAAGCGGATCATCGAGCTCCGCTTTGGGCTCGGTGGCGAGCAGCCGCAGACGCTCGACAAGGTCGCGAAGCTGTTCCAGCTCACGCGCGAGCGCACGCGCCAGATCGAAGAGGCCGCGCTGCGGAAGCTCGCGACGCTGGCCGACGCGCAGGCGCTGCGCGAAGCGGCGTAGCGACGCTCGCAGTGCGCAAGCATCGGGCGGTGCCCGGGGCGCAGCGACGCTGTTAAACGCCGCGCCGCACGGCCGGGCGCAGCGAGCGCTGTCGGGCGATCGCGACCAGAAATGCCCCAGCACATGCGAGTGCGGCCGTGGCGAGTGCCCATCCCACGCTCGCATGCTCCGCGAGCACGCCCGCGACGATCGAGCCGACCGCGGCGCCCGTGACGGTGGCGACGATCTGCCACGAATACGCCTCAGTCGTGGTCCCCGCCGGTGCAACGACGTCGACGAGCGCGTACTCGGTTGTCGCCAGAGGCGCGAGCGCGAGTCCCGTGAGGAGCAGGAGCGCGGCCATGGCGCCGATCGACGGCGCGAACGCGAGCGGCGCCGCGCCCAGGCCGAGGAGCGCGAGCAGGATCACCAAGCGCCGCTCGAGGGGGATGCGCCAGCGGCGCGCGCCGTACCAGAGCCCGCCGATCAACGACCCGAGTGACCACGCCGTGATGAGCGGGCCCACCGCATTGCGTTCGCCCTCCCGTTCCGCGAAGGCCGGGAGTGCTACCTCGAGCGCGCCGAACGAGATCGCGGTGATAGCCCCCACCAGGACGAGCGTGCGCATGCCGGGGGACCGGAGCGCTCCCGCGCGGGTGCGCTCCACGTGCTCGTCGACCTGCGCCGCGCGGGCCACCGGAGCTGTCGCGAACCCCACTGTGGCCACGACGTAGAAGCCCGCGCACAGGAGCATCCCCGCCGCGGGGCTGATAGCGGTGGCCAGCGTCGCTGCGATCAGCGGCCCCACGACGAAGACGAGCTCGAGCTGGATCGCGTCGAAGGCGAATGCGGTCTCGAGCGTCTCCTCGGGCACCAGGCGAGCCCAGAGCGAGCGCATGGACGCCGAGATCGGCGGGATGGTCGCGCCGTGCAGTGCTGCGAGGGCCACCAGCAGGGCGGGTGTCGCGCCGGAGAGGATCGCGATGGTCTCGGCGCAGAGCGCAATGGTGGTCATCGCCCCGGTCGCGAGCACCACCCGGCTCATACCGACGCGGTCCACGAGCCTGCCGACGAACGCCGCCGTCACCCCCACCGCGAGCGCCTCGGCCCCGACCACCACTCCGATCTGCCCGTAGTCGTAGGCCTCCTCGCGCATGAGGAGGATGATCGAGAGCGGCACGATGGCGAACGGAAGCCGCCCGGTGGCGGTGAACACGACCACCCGCGACACGCCGGGTGTGCGGAGCACCTCGAGATAGCGGCCAAGGCCCATGGCCACATAGATATCCGGTCTGGCTCACCAGCCCCTATGTGACGGATCTCACAGTCCGGATCGGCGCCGCGCGGCGAGCGGACGGGAACACTTCAAGCATGTCGGCGCAGACTGTCGCCGTTGGCAGCGAGCTCTGGCGGATCACCCTCCGCCGGCTCTGGCGTGTCGCGGTCGTCTCGAACGGGCTGGGCGCCCTTCTCGTCTTCCTGCTGCTCGGCGTGCTGATGCCGTTCGCCCCCGAGGGCGCCCAGGACAACCTGCCGCTGAACGCGGTCGTGGGCGCCGTGTATCTGGCGCTGACCCTGGCCGCCGGCGCGCGCTGGGGCAGGCGCGCGAATGCGCCCATCGAGCGTTGGCTCGCGTCGGGGTCTCCGCCGACTCCTGACGAGCGCCGCGTCGCGCTCGGGCTGCCAACCCGGTTCGCGGCGATCTCAGGCGTCTTCTGGACGATCGCGGCTGTCCTGTTCACGCTGCTGAACCTGCCGGAGTCGGGCTGGGCCGCGCTCGTCGTGGGAGGCTCGATCCTCCTCGGCGGCGAGACGACGTGCGCGATCGGCTACCTGGTGGCCGAACGCATTACGCGCCCGGTGACCGCGCTGGCGCTCGCCGGCGGCGCGCCGCCGCGGGAGCGCTGCGGGCCGGGTGTCGCGGGGCGCCTGACCATGGCCTGGTCGCTCGGCACCGGCGTCCCCCTGCTCGGGATATCGGTGATCGCCGGGGCGAGCCTCCTCCGCGAGGGTGAGGACACCGCCCTCGTGGCCGGGGCGATCGTCTTCCTCGCGGCGATTGGAATGAGTGTCGGAATGCTCGCGATCAGCATGGCCGCGCGCTCGGTGTCAGAGCCCGTGGGGTCGGTCCGCCGGGCGATCGCGCGGATCGAGGACGGCGAGCTCGACGTGACCGTGCCTGTGGACGATGGGAGCGAGGTCGGGCTGCTCGAGGCGGGCTTCAACCGGATGGCAGCGGGGCTCCGCGAGCGAGAGCGCCTGCGCGATCTGTTCGGTAGGCACGTCGGCAGGGACGTCGCGAGCGCGGCGCTCGAGAACGACGGGGAGATCGAGCTCGGGGGCGAGGTCCGCGAGATCGCCGTCCTGTTCGTGGACATGATCGGCTCGACCCGCCTGGCGCTGAGGAGGTCGCCCGCGGACGTTGTGACGCTGCTCAACACCTTCTTCTGCATCGTCGTCGAGGTCGTGGAGGAGCACGGCGGCTGGGTCAACAAGTTCGAGGGCGACGCGGCGCTGTGCGTCTTCGGAGCGCCCACGCCACGGGCGGACCCCGCGGCCGACGCGCTGCGAGCCGCGCGACGGCTGCGCGAGCGCATCGCCCGCGAGCTCTCCGGGGCCGACGCGAGCATCGGCGTCTCCGCGGGCCCGGCCGTCGCGGGCAACGTGGGCGCTCGCGAGCGCTTCGAGTACACCGTCATTGGCGACCCGGTGAACGAGGCCGCTCGGCTCTGCGAGCTCGCAAAGGACCGGCCGGGCCGCTTGCTCGCGTCCGACGCCGTGCTGCGGCGCGCCGGCTCGCAGGAGAGCGTCCACTGGGAGGTGCGCGAGCAGCTGGTTCTGCGGGGGCGCGACCGGCCCACCGGAGTCGCCGAGCCGCGAGCCCAGCTTGGCCCGCCGGACGCTCGCACGCCCGCGACGCTCACGCCCGCTGTGGGCTCGTAGACTGCCGCGCCGTGCCAGTGAAGACCGAAGCGATCGGCAAGACCTACCCACCAGTCGAGTACGAGGTGGGCAAGGAGAAGATCGGCGAGTACGCGCGCGCCGTGGGGGAGGAGAACCCGGTCTACTTCGACCGGGCCGCCGCCCACGAGGCCGGCTTCCGCGATGTGCCCGCGCCGCCGATGTTCGCCGTCGTCTACTCGTGGGGGTCGGTGGCGCTGCCCGCCGTGGACCCCGACGTCGACCTGAACTTCGCGATGCTCGTGCACGGCGGCCAGGAGTTCGCCTGGGGCGAGCCGGTCTGCGTGGGCGACGTGATCCGCACGGTCGCGAGTGTCAAGGACATCTCCGAGAAGGGCGGGATGGGCTTCTACGTCTTCGAGACCGTGTCGACGAACCAGGACGGCCAGGAGGTCGCGCGCGGGACGTGGACCAACATCGTCAGGGGGGTGTCATGAACGTCGAGCTGAAGGTCACGCCCGACAAGTACCTGCCGCACCGCTACGCGGGCGCGTCGGGCGACTTCAACCCGATCCACATCGACGTGGACTTCGCGAAGCAGGTCGGGCTGCCGTCGAACATCCTGCACGGGCTGTGGACGATGGCCCAGGTCGCCCGCGCGAACGTGGATGCCGCCGGCGGCGACCCGCGCAGCCTCAAGCGGCTGTCGGTCCAGTTCCGCGGGATGGGCTTCCCCGAGCAGGAGATCACCGTCACCGGCTCGGTGAAGGAGGAGGGTGACGGGCGCGTGGTCGTGGCCACCGAGGCGGAGCAGGGCGGCAAGAAGATCATCAAGAACGCAGAGGCTGAGTTAGAGCGATCGCCACAATAGGCGTGTGGCACTGACGCCCCGCCAGACTTTCCTGCTGCGCAAGCTCGTCGAAGCGCACCGCGAACTCGACCAGCCGGTCGGCTCGAAGTGGATCGCCGAGCAGGACGACGTGCCCTGGGGCCCGTCGACCGTGCGCGCCGAGCTTGCCAAGCTCGAGGACGTCGGGCTGCTCGAGCACCCGCACACATCGGCCGGGCGCGTGCCCACCGACCGGGGCTACCGCGTCTACGTCGACGAGATCATGGCCGGCCCCACCCTGCCGATGCCGCGCAAGCCGCTCGAGCTCACCACCATGCGCCGCGAGGTCGACGAGGCCATGCGCACCACGAGCGAGCAGCTCTCGCAGGTGACGAACCTGCTCGCGCTGGTGACGGCGCCGCCGATCGAGACGGCGACGATCCACCGGGTCGAGGTCCTGCTGCTTCAGCCGCAGGTCGCGATGGTCGTGATCATCACGTCCACCGGCGGCGTCACGAAGCGGATCATCTCCTACGACACGCCGGTCGACCCGGGGCTCGTCGACTGGGCGAGCAGCTACCTGAACGAGGCGCTCGGAGGCCTCGACGTGGGCTCGCGCCTGCTCCAGTCGCGCCTCGACGTGCCGGAGGGGAAGGCCGAGCACGGGTTTCTCGCCACGCTCGCTCCGGCGTTCACCGAGCTGGAGGACAGCGCGGGGAGCACGCTCTTCATGGACGGCGCCGCGCGGCTCCTGTCGGAGCACCGCATGGAGGAGCTGTCGCAGATCGGCGCGCTCATGGAGGTGCTCGAGCACCGCCGCGCGCTGCTCGCCGTGCTGCGCCAATCGCTCACCGAGCCGAACGTCTACCTGAGGATCGGAAGCGAGAACGCGGCGCCGCAGCTCCGCTCGCTCAGCCTGGTCGCGGCGAACTACGGCCTGGCCCGGCGGAACCTCGGCGCCGTCTCCGTGATCGGGCCGCTCAGCATGGACTACCCGGGCGCGATCATCGCGGTCCGCCAGGCGGCGCGTGAGCTGTCGCGCTTCGTGGCCGAGGTCTACGACGAATGAGGCGCGACCCGTACGAGGTGCTCGGCGTCACGCGTGACGCCGACGACGATGAGATCAAGAAGACCTTCCGGAGGCTCGCGCGCGAGCTGCACCCGGACGTGAACCGGCACGACCCGGAGGCGGAGGAGAAGTTCAAGGAGGCCGCCGAGGCGTACGAGATCCTCTCGGACGCCGAGCGCCGCGCGACCTACGATCGCTTCGGGTTCGAGGGGCTCGACTCGCGCGGGTACGCCTCGCAGGCGCACGGCTTCGGCTCCTTCGCGGACATCTTCGACGCGTTCTTCGGCGGCGACCCGTTCGGAGCGGCCTTCGGGCGCGGCGGCGGCGGGCGGATCCAGGGCGGCGACATCGCTGTGGAGGTGGAGATCACGCTCGCCGAGGCGGCGACCGGCAAGCAGGCCGAGGTCGCCTACGAGCTGGTCGACACCTGCGAGCACTGCCACGGCAACGGCGCCGAGCCGGGCACGCCGATCGAGACGTGCCCGACCTGCGGTGGGGCGGGTCGCGTGAGGGCCGTCACCAGGACCGCCTTCGGCCAGCTCGTGCGCGAGCAGGCCTGCGAGACCTGCGGAGGCGACGGGCGGATCCCGTCGGAGCCCTGCCACGTCTGCGGCGGCCGCGGCCGGCGCGCCGTTCGGAAGTCTCTGGAGGTCGACATCCCCGCGGGGATCGCGGACGAGCAGCGGATCCGCCTGAGCGGCCGCGGCCACGCGGGCGAGCGGGGCGGCCCGCCGGGCGACCTGTACGTGCTCGTGCGGGTGGCGGAGGACGAGCGCTTCCTGCGCGACGGCAGCAACCTCGTGACCGTGGTGGACGTCCCGGCGCCGGCAGCCGCGCTCGGCACGAACGTCAACGTGCCGACACTCGACGGCGATGAGGAGATCAAGGTCGCGCCGGGCACCCAGCCCGGCGCCGTCGTGACGCTCCGCGGGCGCGGGATGCCCGCGATCGGCCGCGGCCGCCGCGGCGACCAGCAGGTCGTGCTGAATGTCGTGATCCCGCGCAACCTCACCTCGCGCCAGAGCGAGCTGCTCGAGGAGCTGCGCGCATCCCTCACGGCGGAGAACCTCGAGGAGCAGGCGGACGAGTCACTGCTCTCGAAGGTGAAGCGGGCCCTGCGCTGATCCGGCTGGCTGTTCGCGCTCCCGCCGCGCGTGCCGAGGAGGTGATGGCCGAGCTCCTCGAGCTGGCGCCGTCGGGCCTGGAGCAGGTCGACGGCGACGGCTGGGTCGAGTTCGCGCTGTACGGAGCGCCGGGTGAGCTGCCCGAGCTGCCCGACGGTCCCGCCCGCATCGGAGCCACCGAGGTCCACGTGTCGGCCACCGCGCTCGGCGACGACTGGGCCGACCGGTGGCGCGAATTTCACAAGCCCGCGCAGGTCGGCGACATCCACATCCGTGCTCCGTGGCATCAGCCCGCACCCGGAAGCATCGACATCGTCATCGATCCAGGTCAGGCGTTCGGCACAGGCGCACATCCGACCACGCGGATGTGCCTGGAGCTGCTCCAAGAGTTGCCAGGAGAGGGGCCGCTCGCCGATCTCGGCTGCGGATCCGGCGTGCTCGCCATCGCCGCGGCCAAGCTCGGCTTCTCGCCGATCGTCGCCGTCGACAACGAGCGGGCCGCCGTGGAGGCCACGGTCGGTAACGCGGCGGCGAACGGTGTGACGCTCGAGCGCGTGGAACGTTGCGACCTGCGCACGCAGCCCGCGCCGGTCGAGCGCGTGACCGTCGCCAACCTGGTGCGCCCGCTGCTGCTTCGAGTGGCCGAGCTGTGGTTCGAGCAGCCCGAGACGCTGATCGTCTCCGGGCTGCTCGAAGGCGAGGAAGATGATGTGGCGGCGGCGTTCGCAAGCTTCAACGAACGCCGCCGCCTACGACTACAGGAGTGGAGCGCCCTCCTGCTGACCCGGCCCTAGACGTTGCCCCCGTAGCTAGGGCTTGCAGGCGTTTCTCCTCCGCAGTCAGCACCGGTATCGGCACTCTGGAAGCCCGTCTTCCTAGTACATGCGTCCAGCCGGATACGCTCCGGGCGCAATGCGACTCGTGGACCTCTCGGCGACGATCTGCCAGAGCCCGACCGAGACGCCCGAGGTGCTCCGCACCGACATCGAGTTCGCGGACCACGCGACGGGCGCGGCGCAGATCGAGGCGCTGCTCGGCGTGCCCGCGCGCCTCCTGCGCTCGGGCGAGGGCTGGGCCACCGAGACCTTCACCCGCTTCGGCACACACAACGCCACGCACGTCGACGCGCCCTGGCACTACAACTCGCGGGTCGGCGGCGCTGACGCGGAGACGATCGACGCCTTGCCGCTCGACTGGTTCTTCGGCCCGGGCGTGGTGCTCGACATGACCGCGAAGGGGGAGGGCGAGAGCGTCGACACAGGCGACGTCGAGGCGGAGCTCGACCGCGTGGGCCACGAGCTCGGCGAGCGCGACATCGTCCTCGTCAAGACCGGCCGCGACCGCTTCGCCGACGAGCCCGGCTACATGGCCCTCGGCCCGGCGGTGACGGCGGCCGCGACCCACTGGCTCTACGAGCGCGGCGTGCGCGTGATGGGAATCGACGCCTGGGGCTGGGACGGGCCGCTCCACCTCCAGGCCCAGGCGGCGCTCGAGCGCGACGAGCCCGGCATCTTCTGGGCCGCCCACCAGGCCGACATCCCGTACTGCCAGATCGAGCGGCTGGTGAACCTGGGCGAGCTGCCGCCGAGCGGGTTCCAGGTCGCGTGCTTCCCGCTCAAGATCAAGGGCGGGAGCGCGGCGCCGGCACGGGTCGTCGCAATCGTCCCGGACTAGGTGCCGCGAGCCAGGTCCGCGAGCGGCCACAGGTCGTTCCACTCGTAGTCGGGCCGCTCCGGCCCAGGCGGGGGCTCGCGGTGCCGGTTCACCCACGCCGTTCGGAGGCCGTGTCGCTGCGCCGCCGCCAGGTCGTACTTGAAGCCGAACGCCACGTGGAGGATCTCCGAGCGGTCGGCGTCGATCCGGCTCAGCGCGTGGTTGAAGGGCCCGTCGTCCGGCTTGTAGGCCCGGCAGTCCTCGGCGACCGTCACGCCGTCGAACTCGACCTCGAGCTGCCTGAGCGAGTGCTCGATGATCGCGCGGTCGGTGTTCGAGATGATCCAGAGCCGCAGCCCGGCCTCGCTGGCCGCCCGCAGAGCGGGCACGGCGTCGGGGAACGGCTGCCAGCTCTCCATCGCGCGCGCCAGCGCCTCGCCGTCGAGCTCGTTCCAGCGGTAGCCGCGCTCGCCGGCCCACTCGGACAGGCTGTCGGCGAGCACCTCGCGGTAGCCGCGATAGGGCTCCCGGAGGCGCTCGAACTGGAGCTCCTCCCAGCGGGCGCGCAGCTCGCGGCCGGGAGGCGGGTCGGTCTCGCGCCGGCGGGCGATCTCGTACAGAAATGAGGCGGCGCCGCCCTCCCAGTCGATGAGAGTGCCATAGCAGTCGAAGGTCGCGACTTTGATTTCCATACCTACACTTGAACAGGATGTCCGTGCTGAACCAGGTGCAGGATGACGTGAAGACCGCGCTCAAGGCGGGAGACCGCGAGCGCGTCCATGCGCTGCGCCTGATCGCGGACGCACTTCAGAAGGCCGAGAAGGACAACGGCGGCGATCCGGTCGAGGTGCTCCAGCGCGAGCGCAAGCGCCGCCTCGAGGCCGCGGAGGCATACCGCGAGGGCGGCCGTGCCGACTCCGCCGAGGCGGAGGAGCGCGAGGCCGAGGTGATCGCGGGCTACATGCCCCAGCAGCTCTCCGACGAGGAGCTGAGCGAGATCGTCGGCGAACGCGGTCGCCGAGTCCGGCGCCTCGTCCCCCCAGGAGATGGGCAAGATCATGGCCGTCGTGATGCCGCAGGTGAAGGGTCGCGCCGATGGAAAGCGCGTCAGCGCCGCGGTGAAGGAGATGCTGACGCCCTGAGGACCCAGCTCGAGCTTCCCAACGAGGTCGCCGCCGAGCTCGCCGGACCCGGCGACGCGGTGATGAAGACGCTCGAAGAGCATCTCGACTGCGAGGTCTACCTCCGGGGCAACGTGCTGACGCTCGACGGCGACGACGACGCGGTCGCAGTCGCCCGCACCGTCGTCCGCGAGATGACCGACCTGGTCCGCCAGGGCCACGAGATCGCGCCCGGGACGATCGAGGCGATCGCCGGCGCGCTCGACCGCCACGAGAGCCCCAGCCGGATCCTCGAGGACGTGGTCTGGCGCCACCGCGGGCTGCGCGTGGCGCCGAAGACCGTCAACCAGAAGCGCTACGTCGACGCAATCCGCGAGGCGACCATCACGGTCGGAATCGGTCCAGCGGGAACCGGCAAGTCGTTCCTCGCGGTCGCGATGGCCGTGGCCGCCCTCTCGCGGCGCGAGGTCAGCCGCATCGTCCTGACGCGCCCGGCGGTCGAGGCCGGGGAGCGGCTCGGCTTCCTGCCCGGCGACATCGCGGCCAAGGTCGACCCCTACCTGCGCCCGCTCTTCGACGCGCTCTACGACATGCTCGAGCCCGAGAAGGTGAACCAGCACCTCGACCGCGGCGTGATCGAGGTGGCGCCGCTGGCCTTCATGCGCGGTCGCGCGCAGCCGCTTGACCGGAAGGTGTTGACGCCGTCGGGCTTCCGGCCGATCGGCTCCGTGCGGGTGGGAGACCTCGTCATCGGCTCAGACGGTATGCCGACCCCTGTGCTTGGCGTATATCCCCAGGGTCGCCGCGAGGTGTTTCGTGTCCGCGCACAGGACGGGTCGAGCACGTTGTGTTGCGCCGAGCACCTCTGGTTCGTGACGACGCCCGACGACAAGGCGCACGGCAAGGACGGACGTGTCCTGCAGACACGGGAGATGATCGGAAACCTGCGTCGGCACCATCAGCGCCGCTTCGAGCTGCCGCTGGCAGAGCCGGTAGAGCTCGAGCGCCAGGACGTTCCGCTTGATCCGTATGCCCTCGGACTGCTCTTGGGCGACGGATGCATTACGACATCGACCACTCCTTCGTTCAGCACGAAGGACGCCGAGCTCGCCGAGGCGCTCGAGAGTGCGTTGCCGCGCATCGAGCTGCGCCAGAAGAGCAAGTACGACTACGTGCTCCGTCACCTGGACGGCCATCGTGGCGGCGTGATCGTGACCAATCCGGTCACCGCCGCGCTCCGCGAGCTCGGCCTGGCGGGGGCCCGGTCGAGCACCAAGTTCGTGCCGCAGCAATACCTGCACAACGAGCCTGCGGTTCGGATGGCGGTTCTCCAGGGGCTGCTCGACACCGACGGTGGGCCGGTGACCCAGCGTGACCGGCGCTGTCGGATCCAGTACAGCACTTGCTCCACGCAGCTGGCAGAGGATGTGGTGTTCCTCGTGCGCTCGCTTGGGGGCGTGGCGTATCTGAGGCGGCGAGCCGCGAAAGGACGGCCGCCGGGTTTGGCGAACGGCCGCCCGGTGTACCACCGCGCCGACTCATACAACCTCGACATTCGCCTGCCCGTCGGGCTCGAGCCGTTCAGGCTGGCGCGCAAGCGCGCCGTGTATCACGAGAAAGGCGGAGCGATCCGGCCGATGCGATTCATCGACAGCATCGAGCCGGCCGGCGAAGCAGAGACGGTCTGCATCCAGGTCGCCGCAGAGGATTCGCTGTACGTAACGGACGACTTCCTCCTCACGCACAACACGCTCAACGACTCCTTCATCATTCTCGACGAGGCCCAGAACACGAGCCAGGAGCAGATCAAGATGTTCCTGACGCGGCTCGGGTTCAACTCCAAGATGGTCGTGACGGGCGACATCACACAGATCGACCTGCCGCGCGACCAGCGCTCGGGGCTCGTCGTGATCGGCGACATCCTCAAGGACGTGGAGGGCATCGAGTTCGTGCGCTTCGGCGGGGAGGACGTGGTCCGTCACAAGCTGGTGCAGCGGATCGTCGCCGCCTACAACGAGTACGCGGAGCAGCAGGCTCCGCCCTTGCGCCAGGCACAGGCGCGACGCCAGCAGGGCTGAGCGCCCTGATCGAGGTCGACCTCATCGATGTGCCGGACGAGCTGCACAGGGCCGCCCTGGCCGCTCTGGCGGCCGCGGGGGTGGAGGACGGCCACCTCGCGATCGAGTTCGTGGCGCCGCAGCGCATTCACGAGCTGAACCGCGAGCACCGCGGCATCGACCGGCCCACGGACGTGCTGTCCTTTCCGGTCGACGAGGGCGGCCCGTCCGCCGGACCGCGCGAGCTGGGAGATGTGGTGATCAGTCCCGAGCACACCGAGGACCTGACCGAGGCGGTGGTGCACGGCGTGCTCCACCTGTGCGGGTACGACCACGAGACGGACGACGGCGAGATGCTCGCGCTCCAGCGCCGAGTGCTGGAGGAGCTGTGAGCCGGTCAGGGTTCGTGGCGCTGGCCGGCCGGCCGAACTCGGGCAAGTCGACGCTCGTGAACCAGATCGTCGGCGGCAAGGTCGCGATCGTCTCCGACAAGCCCCAGACGACCCGCCGCGAGATCCGCGGCGTCGCGACCGGCGAGGACTGGCAGCTGGTCCTGGTCGACCTTCCGGGCGTGCAGCGCCCGCGCGACGCGCTCACCGAGCGGATGCAGCGCCAGGTCGAGCGGGCGCTCGCCGAAGCCGACGCCGTGCTCTTCGTCCTGAACGGCGAGCAGACGATCGGCGCCGGCGACCGCTTCATCGCCGACGCGCTGAAGCGCGCCGGCGTTCCGACCGTGACGGTGCTCAACAAGGTGGACCTGCTGGACCGCGCGCGGACGCTCAGGGCGCTGACGGACGCCGCCGGGCTGGATGTGCAGGGCGAGCTGTTCCCGATCAGCGCGAAGAGCGGCGCGGGCGTGGCGCCGGTCGTCGAGCAGCTCGTGTCGCTCGTTCCGGAGGGCGCGTTCATGTACCCGGCCGACGAGCGGAGCGACCAGTCAGTCGAGCTCCAGATCGCGGAGCTCGTCCGCGAGCAGGTCCTGCTCCGCACGCGCGAGGAGGTGCCGCACTCGGTCGAGGTCGAGGTCGACGAGCTGGAGGAGCGCGAGGACGGCCTCCTGATCGTCCGGGCGCGCGTCTGGGCCGAGACGGAGTCGCAGAAGGGCATCCTCGTCGGCGCCGGCGGCCGGATGGTTCGTGCCGTGGGGACCGCCGCGCGCAAGGAGATCGAGCGCCTGCTCGACCGCCGCGTGCACCTCGAGCTGAACGTGCGCGTGCGCAAGGGATGGCGTCGGGACGAGGGCCTGCTCGACCGCCTGGGCATCGAGTGATCGAGCGAATCCACCGCTACTTCCGCTACGCGGAGGAGGGCGTCTGCGACGAGGTCGCGAAGACGGCGCACGGCACGGCGCTCCTCACGCCCAGCCTCCCGCTCGTCTGGCAGGTGAACGCGATCCGGGTCGAGGACCCGGATGCGAAGGCCGGCGCGCTTGCCGATGAGGCGGACGAGGTGCAGGCGTTGTTCGGACATCGGAAGGTCGTGGCGCACGACGAGGAGCTCGGCGCCCGGCTCGTGCCCGGGTTCGAGAAGCTCGGCTGGAACGTCTTCCGTGTTCTCATGATGCTGAGGAGGCGGCCTCCCGACAGGCCGTCCGAGCCGGGCGCGGGCGCCGAGGTGAGCCGCGACGTCGGCGCCGCGGCGCTCGCCGCGTTCCGCCGCGAGCAGCCCTTCGGCTGGCAGAGGGAGGCCGTCCGGCAGCTGGCCGAGATGGACGCCCGCTTCGACCGGCTGCTCGCCGCGCGCGATTTCGCCTCACCGCCCGAGGACCCCGCCTGTGCCTGCCGGCTGTACGTGCACGACGGCCTCGCCCAGGTGGACGAGGTGGGCACGCTCCAGGCCCGCCGGCGCCGCGGCCACGCACGCGCGGCTGTGGCTGCCGCGGCCGACGCGGCGGCCGCCGAGGGCTGCGAGCAGGTCCTGATCGTGACCGACGCCGCCGACTGGCCTCAGGAGCTCTACAGGCGGCTCGGGTTCGACGAGATCGGCGCGACCCATGAGTTCCTGAAGGTGCCGATCCGAAGCCGCTGACGGCCCCCAGCAATAATCATCACGTGGAGCTTTTGCCCTGCATAGTCCAGGACGCGCGCACCGGCGAGGTGCTCACGCTGGCGTACATGAACGACGAGGCGCTCGAGCGCACCCGCGAGACGGGCGAGATGTGGTTCTGGTCGCGCTCGCGCCAGGAGCTGTGGCACAAGGGCGCCACGTCGGGCAACGTGCAGCGCGTGAAGGAGCTGCGCTTCGACTGCGACGAAGACGCGATCCTCGCGCTGGTGGAGCCGGCCGGCCCGGCCTGTCACACGGGCGCGCGCACCTGCTTCCACAAAGGCGAGCTCGAGCCGGTCCCGGGGGAGGCGCTCGCCACTCTCGAGCGGACCATAGGCGAGCGGCGCGACGCCGCGCCGGCGGAGAGCTACACCGCCCGCCTGCTCGCCGACCGCGAGCTCGTGGGCCGGAAGGTCCAGGAGGAGGCGGAGGAGGTGGCTCGCGCCGCGCGCGACGAGCCCGAGGAGCGTGTGGCCGAGGAGGCCGCGGACGTGCTCTACCACCTCGCGGTGCTGCTGGCCGAGCGTGGGATGGAGCTCAGCGACGCGTACGAGGTGCTGAATGGCCGTCGCCGTTGACCTCGAGCTGACGCCGTCGCTCGAGGAGGTGCGGGCGCTGGCGAAGGAGCACTCGCTGGTGCCGCTCCGGCACACCTTCATCGCCGACTGCGAGACGCCCGTGTCCGCGTACCTGAAGCTGCGCGGCGACGGCCCCTCGTTCCTGCTCGAGTCGGCCGAGCAGGGCCAGCGGGTCGGGCGCTGGTCGTTCCTCGGCTTCCGCCCGCGCGCGGTCATCCGGCTGGCGCGCGGCGAGCACCCGGACCCGTACGGGCTGGTGGACGAGGAGCTGGCGCGCTACCGGATCGCGCCGCTCGAGGGGCTGCCTCCGTTCGCGGGCGGCGCCGTGGGGATGTTCGGCTACGACCTCGCTCGCAGCGCCGAGCCCACCATCGGCGAGCCGAATCCCGACGACACCGGGGTGCCAGAGCTGGCCGTGATGGTCACGGACGTCCTGCTCGCCTTCGACCACCTGCGCCACGAGGTGACCGTCCTCGCGAACGTGGTGGCGGAAGGGGACGTGGAACGCGCCTACGGAGAGGCGGCGGCGGCGATCGCCGAGGTGCGTGAGCGCCTCAGCGGTCCCGTACCGCGCGGTGCCGGCGGCCGGCCCGAGCCGCCCGAGTACACCTCGAACATGGGCCCGGACGGCTACGCGGCCGCCGTCGAGCGCGCCAAGGAGTACATCCGCGCGGGCGACATCTACCAGGTGGTGCCGAGCCAGCGCTGGAGCGCGGACTGCCCGGTCGACGCCTTCTCCATCTACCGCGGCCTGCGGGCGATCAACCCGAGCCCGTACATGTACTTCCTCGACTTCGAGGACTTCGAGATCGCGGGCGCCTCGCCGGAAACGCTCGTCACCGTGAACGGCGGGCTCGTGCGCCAGCGCCCCATCGCCGGCACCCGCCCGCGCGCCGACTCGGTCGAGCAGGACCTCGAGCAGGCGCGCGAGCTGCTCGCGGACCCAAAGGAGCGCGCCGAGCACGTGATGCTCGTGGACCTGGGCCGCAACGACCTCGGTCGCGTCTGCGAGTACGGCTCCGTCAAGGTCGACGAGCTGATGGCCGTGGAGACGTACTCGCACGTGATGCACATCGTCTCGCAGGTCTCGGGGACGCTGCGCGACGGAGTCACGCCGATGGACGCCCTGCGCGCCTCGCTGCCGGTGGGGACGCTGTCCGGCGCTCCCAAGATCCGCGCGATGCAGATCATCGACGAGCTCGAGCCGGTCGGTCGCGGCCCGTATGGCGGCGGCGTGGGCTACCTCTCCTACACCGGCGACCTCGACACCTGCATCTACATCCGCTCGGCGTTCGTCAAGGACGGTCGCGTGCACATCCAGGCCGGAGGCGGGATCGTCGCGGACTCGGAGCCGGCCTACGAGGTCCGCGAGACGGAGGCGAAGGCCGGCGCCGTCATGGACGCGATCCGCCTCGCCTGCTCGCAGGGAGACTGGGCATGACGTCGGTGCTCGTCGTCGACAACTACGACTCGTTCACCTACAACCTCGTCCAGTACCTGGGCGAGCTCGGCGCGGACGTCGACGTGGTGCGCAACGACGTCCCGGAGCTGCTCGAGCGGAGCCCGGACCGGGTTATCGTGTCCCCTGGGCCGTGCACACCGGAGGAGGCGGGATTGTCCAAGGAGGCCATCCGGCGCTACTCCGAGGCGGGTGTCCCGGTGCTGGGGGTCTGCCTCGGCCACCAGGCGCTGGCGGCCGCGTACGGCGGCCGGGTGGTGCGCGGCGAGCCGGTGCACGGCAAGACGGCCGAGGCCGAGCACGACGGCAGGACGATCTTCGACGGCCTCGAATCCCCGCTCGTGGTCGGGCGCTACCACTCGCTCGTCGTCGACCCCGAGCTGCCGGCCGAGCTCGAGGTGTCAGCCCGCTCGGGCGACGTGATCATGGGGCTGCGCCACCGGAAGCTCCCGCTCGAGGGTGTCCAGTTCCACCCCGAGTCGGTCCTGACCCCGCACGGCAAGCAGCTGCTCGCGAACTTCCTCGCGGATGCCTAACCCGATCCTCACGGAGGCGATCGACCGCCTCTCACAACGCCAGGACCTGGCGCCGTCGGATGCCTCCGACGTCCTCGCGGAGATCATCGACGGAAGATCGTCGGAGGCACAGGCCGCGGCCTTTCTCATAGCCCTGAGGACGAAGGGCGAGACGGTCGGCGAGATCGCGGGGCTTGCGAAGGTGCTGCGAGAGCGCGCGGTCAAGGTCGATGGCGGTGATGGGCTCGTGGACACCGCGGGAACCGGTGGAGGAAGGCCCACCTTCAATGTCTCCACGACAGCCGCCTTCATCGCCGCAGGCGCCGGTTGCCGAGTCGCCAAGCACGGAAATCGCTCCGCCACCAGCCAGTGCGGCTCCGCCGACGTGCTGGAGGCGCTGGGGGGCCGTATCGACGTCGGCGTTGACGTTGTCGAAGACTGCATCCGCGAGATCGGCTTCGGCTTCATGTTCGCCCCGCTCCACCACCCCGCCTTCAAGCACATCGTTCCGGTGCGCAAGGAGCTCGGCGTCCGAACGATCTTCAACTTCCTGGGGCCACTCACCAATCCAGCAGGCGCGCGACGCCAGGTGATCGGCGTCTCCGACCCCGGGAAGCTCGAGACCATGGCGGCCGCCTTGGGGCAGCTGGGGGGCGAGAGGGCCCTGGTAGTGTCGAGCGCCGATGGCCTGGACGAGTTCTCGGTCTCGGGCGCGACCCGGGTGGTGGAGCTGAGAGATGGACAGCTGTCCACGTACGACGTCACCCCCGAGCAGGTCGACCTGGAGTCGGCTTCGGACGGCGCGGTGGGCGCCGGAACGCCCGACCAGAACGCGGTCGTATTGCGCGAGGTGCTCGCGGGGGGCCCCGGCACCGAGCGGTCGCTCGCGGTGCTGAACGCGGGCGCGGCGATCTACGTTGCGGGCTGCGCCGAGACGCTCGCCGAGGGCGTGCGCGCCGCCGAGCGGTCTGTCGACTCGGGCGCCGCGGCCGGCGTGATGGAGCGCTGGGTGGAGGCCACGAGCTCGTGACGCCGCGGCTCGACGAGCTCGTGCACGCCACGCGCGACGCGGTCCGGCGCCGTCAGCGCGAGCGCTCGCTGTCCGACCTCGCCGCCGAGGTCGAGACGGGTCGCGAGGGCCGGCCCTTCGCGGAGGCGCTGTCGCGTCCCGGAACGTCGGTGATCGCCGAGCACAAGCGCCGCTCGCCCTCGGCGGGCACGATCCGCGACGGCGGGAGCTGCGCCGACATAGTGACCGCCTACGAGCGCGGCGGCGCGGCGGCCGTGTCGATCCTCACCGAGGAGGAGCACTTCGGCGGCTCGCTCGCAGACCTCCGCGAGGCGCGAGCCGCGACCGAGCTGCCGATTCTCCGCAAGGACTTCACGATCGATCCGTACCAGCTCTACGAGGCCAAGGTGGCGGGCGCGGACGGCGTGCTGATCGTGGTCGGCTCGCTCGAGCAGCCGTCGCTGGCGTCGCTCTACGCGCAGGCCCAGGAGCTCGACCTGGACGTGCTCGTGGAGATCCATGACGACGAGGAGCTCGAGCGCGCGCTCGAGCTCGACTGCGACGTGATCGGCATCAACAACCGGAACCTCGAGGACTTCAGCGTCGACATCCAACGGACCTTCGACCTGCTCGCCGACGTCCCGGCCGGCAAGGTCGTGGTCTCGGAGTCCGGGATCCACCACCGCGGGCAGATCGAGGAGCTCGAGCAGGTGGGCGTCGACGCCGTGCTGGTGGGTGAGGCGATCATGAGGGCGCCCGATCCGGAGAGCGCGCTGCGCGAGCTCACCAACTCCGAGGAACCAACGCAGGCCTGAGGCGCCGGTCCGGTTCCCCCTGGACGGGTCTCCGTTGCGGTGAGACCATCCTGATCAGTGGGGAGTCGTGTCGTAGCTGGGCTGTTCGTCATCGTGGTGGCGCTTCTGTCTGGGACGTCCGCCGCGGCACACCCCGCAGTCGCGTATCAGATGGATCAGGCGCACAGCGGGTTCTCGCCTGAGTCCTTCGACGGGCCTATGCGCGTGCGCTGGCGTCGGGATCTGGGGTCGGGCGCGTCGTACGCCTTGATTGCGCACGGTCGCGTCTTCGCGCTTGGCGCGGATCGCGACGAGCGTCTCGGAGTGACGCTTTACGCGCTCGACGTCCATACCGGGGACGTTCTGTGGTCGCGCGATATCGACGCAGGTCCTGGACGGAATTGGGGCGGGATCGCATACGACGGCGGAACGGTGTTTCTCACCACCGGTGGCGGCACAACCGTGGGCTATGACGAGGTCACCGGGCGAGTCCGGTGGGTCCACCCGTGGGGACTCGAATCACGAACGCTGCCGACGGCCGCCGGTGGTGCGGTCTTCACTACATCCGGGAACTGGCAGGAAGCGCTCGATGGACTCAGCGGCCGCCTCCTATGGCGAACGCTCGGAGGTGGCATCCCGGCGGTCGCCGGAGACAGGGTGATCTACGCCGCTGGCTGCCGTCAGATCCGCTCCTACCGACCTGCGACGGGAGTGTCCGTCTGGAGCCGGGAGACCGACGAGTGCGCCGGTGCCGCGGGTGGGGTCCCGGTCGTCCATGGCGGGCGGCTATACGTTCGCGATACGTACGACGACGTCGTCGTCGACGAGCTCTCGGGGGGCGTCTTGAGCCAGAGATTTGGCTATGGCGAGATCCCCGCCTTTAGTAGCGACACGGTGGTGTGGCACGACGGCGAGACGGGGGCCGCGAGCGCGAGAGACCTCTCCTCCGGTGGGACCCTTTGGACACTTGAGGGACTCGACCTCCGAGTGCCGCCGCTCATCTCCGGCGACGATGTCTTCCTCGCCGAGTACGACGGCACTCTGCGGCGGCTCGATCTCAGGACGGGAGCCGCGGAGTGGTCGGGCGATGCCGGTGGCACGCTTTGGAACAACCCGACCTATGTAGGCGCGCCGCCTGTTGGCCTCGCGGCGGCGGAGGGCGTGTTGGTGGTGCCTGCCGAGGGCGCGCTGACGGCGTACGAGGCCAAGGGCCCGGCAGCCCCAGAAGCTCCGGCGCTCAACACCGAGGTGACGGTGTCGCCGCCCGCGCGCTCCGATTCGCCCATTGCCGTCTTCCAGTTCAATTCGACGCAGCCGGGCTCGTCGTTCGAGTGCCGGCTTGACGACCGCGCTTGGGAAGAGTGCCGCTCGCCGCTTACGACCCGCGTCGCCGACGGGCCCCACGCACTTCACGTCCGTGCGGTCGGTTGCACCGGTAACGCGGACCTGACACCGGAAGTGGTCGCATGGGACGTGAAGGCGGACCGCTCCCCGCCCGGGCCAGCCACGACCAAGCGCGTCGACCCGGCGCGTAGCGGGTGGGTGCCGAACGGATGGGCGGGCGGCCTCCCGGCCGAGCGCTGGTCACGCAAGTTCGACGCGCTCGTGCACACCCCTCTGATAGTCGGGGAGCGCGCCTTCGTCGTCGTGGACGATCCAAGCGGACCCGCACAGCTCTTTGCGCTCGACCTGGCGTCGGGATCGACGCTATGGAGTGCGCCGGCTTACCCGGGGGCCTGGATCGCGTATGACGACGGCCAGGTCTTCGCCGTCGCGGACGCTGGCTTGGCGGCGGCGTATGACGCCGAGACCGGCGTCAGGCGTTGGCTCGTGCAGTTGCCACGCCCCGACGAGGCGTACTACTACCAATCGCCGGTGGCGACGGATGGAGCGCTCGTCGCGAGCGGCGGACGCCGCGGCGGGCAGATGGTGTCCGTGAGACAGGCGGACGGCGAGCTGAACTGGCTCGACGACAACATGAACCTCCCGGCGGACCCAGCCGTAGGCGGCGGACGAGTCTACGGCGCGCCAGGACCGGGCGCCGTCGTCGCCGCGCTCGCTTGGGACTTCGCTACGGGCACCCGACTGTGGACGCAGCAGGCCGGCGGGGGCCCTGTGGTGTTTGCGGACGGAAGGATCTGGACGGAGACCGATGCCGGCGGGTTCGCGCTCGACGCCGGCGAGGGCGCCATCACGGACGCGTACGCGGGCACGGTACCGGCGATTGCCCACGACATAGCGGTCAACGCGAGCGGCACATACCTGATCGGGCGTCACGCATCCACCGGCGCGATTCTCTGGACGAGGCGCGTCGGCCGGACCAGGGAGGCTCCGTACATCGCCGGAGAGACCGTGTTCGTGCTTGACGTCGAGAGCCGGCTTCAGGCGATCGACCTCGCCACCGGCCGGCCCGTCTGGGAGAGCGTTATCCCCGGGGATGGCCCGTTCGGCTGGCTCAACACGGGGCAGGGCGCGGTTCTCGCCACGCACGGGCGCACCGTGAGCGCGTTCACGCCGGATGGGACGCCGCCTTCGGACGAGGAGTCGCCGCCTCCGGACGAGGGGTCGCCCCCACCGGACGACGATTCGCCGCGGTGCACCGAGGACACGACACCGACGCTCGCGGACCCGCCGCCGGCGTCGTTCGGGGAGCCGCTGGTCCAACCGCCGCCGCCGTCCGTGACCAAGGAGCCCGCGCGGCGGGCGTCGGCGGTCGCCCGGCGAGTCATGAGGGTGCTCCGAGCGAGGGTACGCCGGCTGGGCATCGACGGCCTGGGCGGCCGGCGGCTTCTGTCGATCGGCCATCTCGATCTGCCGCGCGGGCGCCTCGCGGCGTCGATTCTCCTCCCTGGCCGCGGCGTGCTCTTCCGCGGGCGAGCGTCCGGAGGTGGTTCGCGGAGGCTGCTCCTGAAGGCTGAGCGGCGCTGGGGACGGGCGCTTGGCGCGATGCCGCACGTGCGGTTGCTCCTGCGCGTCTCGTTTCGGGAGCCCGGCAATCGGCACGCCGCCCGGGCGCGCACTCGCATCACGGTCGAGCGTTGAAGAACCGATCTGGGCGTAGGGTGCGTAACCCCTACCATGGTGGTGCATGGCGACCGTCCCTGAGCTCGATCCGCCGCAGGTAGCCGAGCTGGGTGCGCGGCTCCGGGACAACATCGCGCAGGCGGTGAAGGCCCCCGACGGAGTGATCCGCGACGTCCTGGTGGCACTCTTCGCGGAGGGGCACGTCCTGATCGAGGACTACCCGGGCGTGGGCAAGACCGCGCTGGCGCGCGCGCTCGCCCGCTCCGTCGAGGCGGAGTACGCGCGCATCCAGTGCACGGCCGACCTGCTGCCGGCCGACGTGGTCGGCACGAACGTCTACGACCAGCGCGAGAACCGCTTCGAGTTCCGGCCCGGCCCGGTGTTCGCGAACGTCGTGCTCGTGGACGAGGTGAATCGCGCTTCGCCCAAGACTCAGTCCGGCCTGCTCGAGTGCATGCAGGAAGGACACGTGACCGTCGACCGGCACACGCACGAGCTGGCGCGGCCGTTCATCGTTGTGGCGACCCAGAACCCGGTGGAGTACGAGGGCACCTATCCCCTTCCCGAGGCGCAGCTCGACCGCTTCATGGTGCGCGTCTCGCTGGGCTACCCGTCGGCAGCCCAGGAGAGCCAGATGCTGCTCGACCACGCGGAGAGCGACCGCGTGCTCGACCTCGAGCCGGTGGCCGACGTGGGCGACGTGCTCGCGGCCCAGGCCGCGGCGGGCGCCGTGCACGGCAGCGATGCCCTCCGCCGCTACGTCGTCTCGATCCTGGACGCCACGCGCGCCGATCCGCGCGTCGACCTGGGCGCCAGCCCGCGCGCGGGCCTGATGCTGTTCCGCGCCGCGAAGGCGCTCGCGGCCCTCGACGCCCGCGACCACGCGCTTCCGGACGACGTCCAGAAGATGGCCGGCTCGGTGCTCACCCACAGGCTGCTCCTGTCCCCGGGCACGGGCTCCGATGAGCGCGCCACGGTCGTGGCCGACGCCCTGGAGCGAGTCCCGGCGCTCTGAGGCGCTGATGCTTCGCGCAGTCCTCACGGCGCTGCTGGGGGCGGCGCTGTGCCTGGCCGGAGGCACCTTCGACACCGCCTCGCTGTACGTGCCGGGCGTCGCGCTCGTCCTGCTCGCCGTCGGGTCGGTCGTCTGGGTACGGCTCGCTGCAAGCGGCGCGACGGTGGCGCGCGTGCCCGGGCCGCACACCGTGGTGGAGGAGGAGCCCTACCCGCTGCGCGTGGAGGTGCGGAGCGGCGTGCTGCCGCCGCCCGGGGGCGAGCTGCTCGAGCCGCTGCTCGGCTGGCCGGTTCCGATCGCCGGCCGCTGGTCGCGGCGGCTCCGGATCAACGTCCGCTTCACGCGCCGCGGGCGCCGCGTCCTCGAGCCGGAGCTGCTCGTGATCCGCGACCCGCTCAGGCTGTACGCGCGCGAGGTGCGCGGCGAGGGCACCGACGAGGTGCTGGTGCTCCCACGGGTAGAGCCCGTGACCGCGCCCGGCAGCGGCGGCGCGGGTGCGGGTGCGGAGGCGGGGCTCGGTGCGGCGCCGAGCCTCTCGGGGCGGCGTCTGGATGCCTCGGCCGCGGAGCTCGAGATCGACGGGCTGCGGGAGTACCGCGAGGGCGCGCCCGCGTCGCGCATCCACTGGCCTTCGGTCGCCCGCCACGGCCAGATGCTGGAGCGGCGGCTGGTCGCCGAGCTCGACTCGGCGCCGCTGATCGTGCTCGACCCGTCCAACCCGGGCAGCGAGGAGCAGCTCGACATGGCCGTGCGTGCCGCCGCGTCGCTGTGCGTCTGGCTGGCCCGGAAGGACGGCTGCTCCGTGCTCCTTCCCGGCGACAGGCGTCCGATCGAGATCGGGCACGACCTCGGGGCATGGCCGGCGGTGCACGCCCGCCTCGCGCTCGTCGACGAGGGCCCCGCACCCGCAGGCAGCGTGCTCGGCCCGCGCGGCGGAGCGGTCATCTGGGTCACGGGCGCGGACCTCCGCGCCACGCCGCGCGCGCTCGAGCGGCTTCCGGCCGGCTCGCGCTACGTGGTGGCTCCCGGCGCGCTGCCCGGGATCCGGCCGGCGTTCGAGGTTGCGGGCTGCACGGGCTGCCAGGTGGAGCGGGTGCGGCGAGGGGTGGCGGCGTGAGCGGGCTGATCGGCCGGACGCCGGCCCCGGCCACCACGGGTGGCGCCGCACCGCTCGACGCCGGCGGCGCCTCGCGCGCGGCCGGGGCGGTCAGCGTGGACTCGCTCGGCATGCGGCTCGTCGCGTTCTCGGCCCTGGCCGCCTTCACCACGGCGCACTGGGGAACGCTCGTCGTGGACGCCCCGGTCGGCCGGATGCTGCTCGTCCTCCTGATCGCCACAGGTGGAGGCGCGGCGCTCGGGCTCCTCGGCCGCGCGCCGCTGCCGCGCGCCGCGGTGCACGCGCTCGCCGCGCTGATCGGCGTCGCGATGCTGGCTCTCGGCCTGATGGCGGCTGGGCTCCCCGGGCGCCTCCTCCTTCCTGCGCACTGGGCCGAGCTGTTCGACGGGATCGACCGCGGCCTTGCCGGTGTCGAGGGCGTCGAGTGGCCGTATGGCGGACCGGAGGAGTGGATCCGCCTGACCGTCCTGCTCGGCGCGCCCGCGCTGCTCACGATCGCCACTCTGCTCAGCTTCTGGCCCGCGCGGCGGGCGGCGCCCGTGCTGTGGATCGCCGGCCTGATCACGCTTCTCCTGCTCTACGGAAGCGCCGTCGCGGAGCACGACCCGGGGCAGCCCCTGCTCCGTGGGCTGGTGCTGCTGGTGCTGGTCGGCGCCTGGCTGTGGCTGCCCCGCCTGCCGCGGCGCGAGGCAATCGTCGCCGGCGCGGTCGTGGCCAGCGTCGGCCTGCTCTCGCTTCCCGTGGCGGCCGCGCTCGACGGCGACCGACCCTGGTGGGACTACCGCGCGTGGGACTGGTTCGGCAACGGCAAGGTCATCACCTTCGATTGGAACCACTCCTACGGGCCGCTCGACTGGTCGCGGGCCGGCGCCACGGTGCTCAACGTGAAGTCCGACCGTCCCCACTACTGGAAGGCGGAGACCCTCGACGGCTTCGACGGCCTGCGCTGGGTTCGCAACCCCAGGCTCGACGAGACCCAGTACGGCACCCAGGTCGCGTGGGACAAGTCGATCATCGAGGGCCGCTGGGGCTACAACGAGTACAACCAGGACTGGGACGAGCGCATCCGCTTCACGGTCCGCTCGCTGTCGTCGGAGTTCGTGGTCGGCGCGGGCGTCGTCCTCAACGTCGACGGCGCGCCCGCGCGGCCGACCGCGGACGGCACCACACGCCTCTTCGGCAACAGGCGCCTCGAGGAGGGCGACACGTATTCGGTGCGCGCCTACGCGCCCAACCCGACGAGGGCGCAGATGGCGGGCGCCCCGCGCGGCTACAAGCACGACATGGTCCAGTACACGGCGATCCAGCTCCCGAACCCCGGCGAGTCCGCGACCCGGACGCTGCCGGGGCAGACGCTCGCCGACCAGGAGCGCGCAGCGGGCCTGCGCGACACCATCTTCGTGCCGCTGCGCGACAACGAACCGTCTGATCTCGGTCCGGCGGCGGACAGCGCGCTGCGCGGATCCGCCTACGCGCCCATGTACGAGCAGGCGCTCGAGCTCACGAGCGACCAGCCGACCTCGTACGACGCCGTGAAGAGCGTGGAGCTCTGGCTGCAGCGCAGCTTCACCTACTCGGAGCGCGTGCCGACGCATCCGATCCCTCTGATGGGCTTCCTCGAGGAGGACAAGCGCGGCTACTGCCAGCAGTTCTCGGGCGCGATGGCGCTCATGCTGCGCATGGCCGGGATCCCCGCCCGCGTGGCCGCCGGCTTCTCACCGGGGTCGTACAACAAGGACACGAAGGAGTACCGCGTCCGCGACCTCGACGCGCACTCGTGGGTCGAGGTCTGGTTCACGGGCATCGGCTGGGTGCCCTTCGACCCGACGCCGGCGCGCTCGCCCGCCCAGTCCCAGTCGAGCGCGCTCGCCACGAGCGCCGCGGCGGCGGACGCGGGTGAGGTGAGGCAGTCCCGGCTGGGAATCGCAGCGTCGGAGCCGGCGTCGGGTACGGCGGACCTGGGTGGCGACGGCGGCAACGGCTGGGTCATGCCGCTGATCCTCCTGCTCATCGTCGCGCCGCTCGCGCTGGTGACGCTGGTCCTGGGGCGGCGCATGCAGCGGCTCCGGACGCTGCCGCCTCAGGCGATCGCCGAGCTTCAGCTGTCAGAGCTGCGCCGCGCGCTCGTCCGGCTCGGCTGGGATCTGCCGGCGTCGACGACGCTGCTCGGCCTCGAGCGGCGGCTCGGGCGCTTCGCCGGACCGGCCTCCGAGGCATACGCGGGGGCGCTGCGGGCCCACCGATACGACCCGCGCGCGCCGGGCGCGCCAAGCCTGCGCCAGCGTCGCGCGCTGCGCCGCGAGCTCACGCGCGGAAGCGTCTTCGACCGGCTCAGGGGTGTGTTCGCGATCCCCCCGGGCGCCCCGAGGACCAGGCCGGATTTATAGAAATCTAAGGTCGAGGGCCTATTTCTTCTGTCATGACCACCAAGCGCCAGCTGCCCAACATCCTCGCCGGAGTCATAGGCGGCCTGATCGTCCTCGTCATCGGCGCGGTCCTGATCGCGACGGACGTCATCGACACCGGTGACACGCAGACGGTGGTGCGCCAGGCGCCGATCACGCAGCCGACGTCCGGATCGAGCGAGAGCGACAGCGGCGGGCGCACGGTCAACGACATCTACAAGCAGGAGGGGCGCGGCGTGGCCTTCGTCTCGGCGAAGGGCGTGACGAGCGACGAAAGCTCGCCGTTCGGCGGCCCGCAGGAGGGCGACGCGACCGGGTCCGGATTCGTCGTCGACAGGGACGGCAACATCATCACGAACGCGCACGTGGTCCAGGGCGCCGACAGCGTCGAGGTGAGCTTCGACGACTCGGGCGACACCGTCCCCGCGGAGGTCATGGGCGTCGACACCTCCACCGACGTGGCGGTCCTGAAGGTCAACCCGGACGACGTGAAGGGCGGCCTCACCCCGCTGCCGCTCGGCGACTCCTCCAAGGCCGAGGTCGGTGATGCCGTGATCGCGATCGGCAACCCCTTCGGGTACAGCCGCACGGTCACGACGGGCATCGTGTCCGGCCTCCAGCGCCAGATCCAGGCGCCCAACGGCTTCACCATCCCCGACGTGATCCAGACCGACGCGTCGATCAACCCCGGCAACTCCGGCGGCCCGCTGCTCGACGGGAACGGCCGCGTGATCGGGATCAACTCCCAGATCGCCACCGGCGGCGGCCAGGGCTCCGTTGGCATCGGCTTCGCGGTGCCGATCAACACCGCGAAGAGGCTGCTTCCGGACCTGAAGGCCGGCGAGACGATCGAGCGCGCGTACCTCGGCGTGCAGATGCAGGGCGTTAACAAGCAGCTCGCCGAGGACCTCAACCTGGCAGCGGATCACGGCGCGCTGATCGTGGAGGTCACGCCGGGAAGCCCCGCCGACGATGCCGGCCTTCGCGGCGGAGGGACCGACACGAGCCAGGGCGTCGCGGCGGGTGGCGACCTGATCGTGGCCATCGACGGCAAGGACATGCGCGACGAGAAAGCCGTCGCGGCGGCCGTCGCCGCCCACAAGCCCGGCGACAAGATCGAGGTCGAGTACTACCGCGGCGACGAGAAGAAGACGGCCACCGTCGAGCTCGCGAAGCGGCCGGCCAACCTCAACACGGCCGAGCCGAGCGACGAGGGCGGCGATGGCGGCGGCGGCGGGATTCTTCCGTAGCGACCGCGACGGGGTCAACGGCCACGACGGGGTCTGACCCCTCCGGGGTCAGACCCGGGTCGACCCTTTGCGGCCCCGGCGCCCTCTGCGACCATTACGTGGGCCATGACGCGCGTGAAGATCTGCGGCCTCACGTCGCTCGAGGACGCCCAGCAGGCGACCGAGCTGGGCGCCTGGGCGCTCGGCATGATCTTCTGGCCGAACAGCCCGCGCGCCTGCCCCATCGAGCAGGCCGAGGCGATCGGAGCCCAGCTCCACCGGCGCGTCGAGCTGGCCGGCGTGTTCGTCAACGCGCCGCTCGACGAGGTGGCCGTGACCGCGGACCTGTGCCGCTTCTCCCTGCTCCAGCTGCACGGTGACGAGGGCCCCGCCTACTGCCAGGAGGCCGGGCGGCGTACCGGATGCAAGGTCATCAAGGCGGCGCGCGTCCGCGACGCCGCGCAGGTGCAGGCGCTGCGCGCCTTCCACACCGACTACCACCTGCTGGACGCCCACTCGCCGACGGCTCCGGGCGGCACGGGCGAGAGCTTCGACTGGGAGCTCGCGCGCCTCCATCCGGGCACCCCGCCGGTGATCCTGTCGGGCGGTCTGACGCCGGACAACGTGGGACAGGCCATCGCTGCGGCCGATCCGTTCGCCGTCGACAGCGCGAGCGGCACGGAGGCGGAGCCCGGCCGAAAGGACGCGGCGAAGCTGGCCGCCTTCTTCAGGGCCGTCGAGGCCGCGGACCACGTAGCGGCATGAGTGCCACGCCGCTCGAGCGGCGCTTCGGCCCCTACGGCGGCCGCTACGTGCCCGAGACGCTCATCCCGGCGCTCGACGAGCTCGAGGCGGCCTGGTCGGAGGCGCGCGACGATCCCGCCTTCGTGGCCGAGCTCGACGAGCTGATGCGCGACTACGTGGGTCGGCCGACCCCGCTCTACCACGCCCGGCGGCTCTCGGAGGCGGCCGGCGGGGCGGTCTGGCTGAAGCGCGAGGACCTGACGCATACGGGCTCCCACAAGATCAACAACGCGATCGGGCAGGCGCTGCTGGCCCGGCGCATGGGCAAGCCGCGGGTGATCGCGGAGACAGGCGCCGGCCAGCACGGTGTGGCGGCCGCGACCGCGTGCGCGCTGCTCGGGCTCGAGTGCGTGGTGTACATGGGCACCGAGGACATGCGCCGCCAGGAGCCGAACGTGCAGCGGATGCGCCTGCTCGGTGCCGAGGTGCGCGGCGTCGACGCGGGCGCGCGCACCCTGAAGGAGGCCGTGTCCGAGGCCATCCGCGACTGGGTGGCGAACGTCGGCTCGACGCATTACGTGATCGGCTCGTGCGTCGGCCCGGCGCCCTACCCGGCGATGGTGCGTGACCTGCAGCGCCGCATCGGCGACGAGGCGCGCGGGCAACTGCTGGAGCAGGCGGGCCGGCTCCCGGACCGCGCGATCGCGTGCGTGGGCGGCGGCTCCAACGCGATCGGCACCTTCATCCCGTTCGTGAACGACGAGGACGTCGAGCTGATCGGAGTCGAGGCTGCGGGCGAGGGGCTCGCCACGCGGCGCCACTCGGCGCCGCTCACGACCGGCGCGCGCGGCGTGCTGCACGGGGCGCTCACCGGCGTGCTCCAGGACGAGGCCGGCCAGATCCTCGAGGCTCATTCGATCTCCGCCGGGCTCGACTACCCCGGCGTCGGTCCCGAGCACGCGTGGCTGCGCGACTCCGGCCGCGTGCGCTACGAGGCCGTGGAGGACGGCGCCGCCCTCGCCGCATTCCACCGGGTGGCACGGCTGGAGGGGATCCTTCCCGCGCTCGAGTCCTCGCACGCGATCGCCTGGGTGCTCGCCAACCCGTCCGATGGGCTGAGCCTCGTGACCCTCTCCGGGCGCGGCGACAAGGACCTCGCCGAGGTGCTGGCGCTCGGATGAGCATCGCCTCCGCCTTCGCCGAGAACGGCAAGCGCGCCGCCCTGATGCCGTATCTGATGGGGGGTTTTCCTGACCTCCAGACCTCTCTCTCCGCAGCGCTCGCCGCCGCCGACGGCGGCGCGGATCTCATCGAACTCGGCATCCCCTTCTCGGACCCGCTCGCGGACGGCCCGGTAATTCATGCGGCCGGCACCGCGGCGCTTGCCGCCGGAGTGACTCCCCACGGCGTCCTGGGCCTGTGCGAACGGATTGCGGTGAGGGTGCCGGTTGTGCTGATGGTGTACGCCAACATCGTGCTGACCGCCGGTGCTTCCGCGTTTGCGTTGAAGGCGGCTTCGGCGGGCGCCTCCGGGTTGATCGTTCCCGGACCTGCCGCACGACGAGGCGGGCGAGGTGCGCGCCGCCTGCGACGCGGAGGGGCTCGCGCTCGTGCCGCTCGTGGCGCCGACCTCGACGCCGGAGCGGATCGCGGCCATCGGCGCGGACGCGCGCGGGTTCATATACGTCGTGTCGCTGACGGGCACGACCGGCGAGCGCGCCGAGCTTCAGGATGGCCTGGCTGCGACGGTCGAGCGCGTGCGCGCTTCGACGGACGTGCCGGTGGCCGTCGGCTTCGGCATCTCGACGCCGGAGCAGGCGCGCTCCGTCGCCGAGCTGGCCGACGGGGTGATCGTGGGGAGCCGCGTGGTGCGCGCCGCCGGCGAGGGCGGGGCGGAGGCGGTGGGCTCGGTGGTCCGAGAGCTCGCGGCGGCGTTGCGGGACTGAACTACTGATCGGCCCCATTCTTGGCAGAATTGTGGAACAATCCGCCTCGTGGCTCGAGTCCATGTCCTCATTGCCGCCGTTCTCTTTGGGACCACCGGCACCGCGCAGGCCCTCGGCCCGGAGATCGAGCCGCTTGCGGTGGGGAGCGCCCGGATCGTGGTGGGAGCGCTGCTCCTCGCGGTCGTGGCGCTCGCGGGGGCGCGCGCCGGCGCCGGGCGGCGGCTGCGCGCGCTCCTCGGCGGCGGCGATCGGCGGCTCGTCCTACTGGCCGGTGTCTTCGTCGCCGCATACCAGGCGAGCTTCTTCGCCGCCGTCGCTCAGACCGGTGTGGCGGTCGGGACCGTCGTCGCGCTCGGCTCGGCGCCCGCCTTCACCGGCGTCCTCGGCCGCCTCTTCGCGGGCGAGCGGCTCGAGGCGCGCTGGTATGCCGCGACGGCGCTCGCGTGCGCGGGGGTCTGCCTCCTGACGCTTGGCGGGGGATCGGGCGCGGACGTCTCCGCGACCGGGATCGCGCTCGCGCTCGCGGCCGGCGCCGGCTACGCGGGCTACGCGGTGATCGCGAAGCACCTGCTCGACCGCGGCGGCACGCCCGAGGGCGTCATGGCCGCGGTGTTCGGCACGGGTGCGCTCATCCTGTTGCCCACGTTCGCGATCGCACCGACCGGGGAGCTCCTCAGTGCCGACGGCCTGACCCTGGCCGTGTACCTCGGGGCCATCACGACGGCGCTCGCCTACGTCCTGTTCGCCAAGGGCCTCCGCGAGATCGGCGCGAGCGAGACCGCGACGCTGACGCTCGCGGAGCCCGTCACCGCGATGGCCCTCGGATTCCTCGTCCTCGGCGAGCGGCCGGGCGTCGTGGCGGTGCTCGGAGCCGCGCTCGTGCTCGCCGGCCTGGCGGTGCTCGCGCTTCGCTTCGAGCGCCGTTTCGGGCCCGCTCGGAGGCCCGCGGAAGCCCCCGCTTAGGCCGTCGCCGACCCCCCAAAACGCTGGTAGGGTGGCCGCATATGGCCCAGACCAAGTCAGCCGAGGGAGCCACGGACCAGGCCGCGGCCGAGGTCAAGGAGGAGAAGCCGCAGCGTAAGCGCATCACCCGGCGCAAGGTCGTCGAGGAGAAGGTGCGCGCCTACTTCGAGGCGATGGACAACCGCGACGCCGACGCGATGGCGGCGCACTGGCGCGAGGACGGCGTCGAGGACATCGTCGCGGTTGGCGTGCTGCGCGGGCGCGAGGAGCTGCGCGACTACCTCCGCTCGATGTTCGCCGGCATGCCGGACGCGCGCACGACGATCACGCGCCTCGTCGCGGGTGAGCAGAGCTGCGCGGTCGAGTTCCGGATCGAGGCGACGCTGGAGGGTGCGCCCTTCATGGGGATCGAGCCGTCAGGGAAGCACGTCGAGATTCGCGGGATGGACCTGTTCGAGCTGGAGGACGGCCTGCTCGTGAGCAACACCTCGTACTTCGACGGCACGAGCATCGCGCGCCAGATCGGCATGCTGCCCGCGGATGGCTCCGGCGCCGACCGAGCGATGAAGAGCGCCTTCAACGCCGTCACGAAGCTGCGCCGCGCGGTCTCGGAGCGCAGGACCGGCAGCTGATGGTCGTACTCGTCGCGCTCACCGTGGGCCTCGTCTGGTGGATCAGCGCCTGGGCGTTCGGCGTCAAGGCGTTCGACGCTTTCCTGGTGACCGCGGCACTCGTAATCGGCGCCGCGGCGTTCCAGATCACCAAGCCGTTCCTCGACCA
The DNA here is from genome assembly GCA_963819635.1 of uncultured Thermoleophilaceae bacterium. Taxonomy (GTDB): domain Bacteria; phylum Actinomycetota; class Thermoleophilia; order Solirubrobacterales; family Thermoleophilaceae; genus JACVRW01. The sequence continues at coordinate 1,220,913 of CAWFWX010000003.1, read as the reverse complement.
GCTGCGCGGCCGCGAGGTGGCGGAGCCCGAGGAGCAGGGCGCGGGGTTTTAAGGGTCTGACCCCGAAGGGGTCTGACCCCGTAGTTCGTCTAACGACCACGACGGGGTCTGACCCCGTAGTTCGTCTAACGACCCTGACGTAGTTCGTCTAACGACCACGACGGGGTCTGACCCCTGCGGGGTCAGACCCTGAGCGCTGATCGCTCAGCGCTCAGCCGAAGAAGGTCTGCGCCGCCTCGTAGTCCTCGACCGGGACGGTGCGCAGGTCCGCGACCGCCTCCGAGAGCGGCACGAGCACTATGCGCGTGCCGCGCAGCGCCGGCATGACGCCCCAGTTCGCGTCGTTCGCGGCGTCGGCCGCGGCCAGCCCGAGCCGGGTGGCCAGCACGCGGTCGAAGGCGGTCGGCGTGCCGCCGCGCTGGATGTGGCCGAGCACCGTGGCGCGCGACTCGATCCCGGTGCGCTCCTCGATCTCGCGTTCGAGCCGCTGGCCGATTCCGCCGAGGCGGGCGTGGCCGAACTCGTCCTCGCCTCCCGCCACGATCTCCATCGTGCCCTCCTCGGGCACGGCGCCCTCGGCAACGACGACGATCGAGAAGTAGCGCCCGCGCGAGTGGCGGCGCTGGATCAGCCGGCAGACGTCCTCGATGTCGAACGGACGCTCGGGGATCAGGATCACGTCCGCGCCGCCGGCCAGGCCCGAGTGGAGGGCGATCCAGCCGGCGTGCCGCCCCATGACCTCGACGATCATCACGCGGTTGTGCGACTCGGCCGTCGTGTGTAGCCGGTCGATCGCCTCGGTTGCGATCTGCACGGCGGTGTCGAACCCGAACGTCATGTCCGTGCCGGCGAGGTCGTTGTCGATCGTCTTCGGCACGCCGATGATGGGCATGCCGTGCTCGACGTGGAGGCGGGCAGCGGCGCCGAGGGTGTCCTCGCCGCCGATCGCGATCAGGCCGTCGAGGGCCAGCGAGTCGAGCGTCTCGCGGACCCGGTCGGGCCCGTCGTCGCGCTTGAACGGGTTGGTTCGGGACGAGCGCAGGATCGTCCCGCCGCGCGGCAGGATGCCGCGCGTCGACTCGATCGTGAGCTCCTCGTGGATCCCCTCGAGGGGTCCCCGCCAGCCGTCGAGGAAGCCGACGATCTCGTGCCCGTGATCGTCGATCCCCCTGCGCACGACCGCCCGGATCACCGCATTCAGGCCGGGGCAGTCGCCGCCTCCCGTGAGTAGGCCGATCCGCACGATCGCCACGATACCCACGCTCGTCACAATGCCCCGCCGTGGACTGCGGACGGACAGACGTCGTCAGGCAAGCCGCGGGCGGTGCCCGCGGCGCAGCTACGCCGTTCTGGGGGCGAGGCCTCTGCTGGCGCTCCTGTGCGCGGCCGGCGCCGGCCTGACCGGCTGTCTCGGGAACGGCGGCGGCGACGAGTCGCCGGTGATCGCCGGCGACGTCGCCACCGTGTACTCGAGCGCCCCCCGCCACGGCGTGTCCGCGGCCGCGGCCAAGCAGGTGCTCGCCGGCGAGCGGCGCGCCCTCGACGAGCGCGACGGCCGTGCGGGCGAGCTCCGTATCCGCCTTCGCCAATTGCCCGCGACCGACGACCGCGAGCGGCCGTGGGATCCGGCGCTGGTCGCCGAGAACGCGCACCGCGCCGCCGACGATCCCACCGCCATCGCCTACCTCGGCGAGCTCGACTACGGCGCCAGCGCGGTCTCGCTTCCGATCACGAACGACGCGGGCATCCTCCAGGTCTCGCCGGGCGACGGCCTCACGAGCCTGACCCGGCGCCCGCCGGGCCGCCCGCGGGCGGGACCCGAGCGCTACTACCCGACGGACGAGCGCAGCTTCGTGCGCGTCGGGCCAACGGACCTGAGCGAGGCGGAACGGCTCGTCGAGCTCCTGCGCGACGCCGGCGCGCGGCGCTTCGCGCTCGTCTTCGACCGCGAGATCTACGGGCGCGAGCTCGCCGCGCAGCTGGTGGAGCTCGCACGGCGCGCCGGGCTCACGCCGGTCGCATCCGAGGAGTACCGCGGGCGCGTCGAAGACATCCCGGACATCGCCCGCTCGCTCGACGAGAAGCAGCCGGCCGCGGTGGTGCAGCTCGGCGTGGCCGGGCCCGGGACGCTCCCGATGATGAACGTCGATCGCCGACGCAGCTGCCGGGGATCCCGCTGTTCGCCTCGAGCGGGATGCTCGCGGCCCCGCGGCTGGCGCTGCCGGCGGCGCCGCGCGTGGAGGTCGTCGGCCCCGCGCTGCGGCCGAGGCGGGCCGGGTACGAGGCCATGCGGCTGGTGCTCGACGCGGTGGCCGAGGGTGGACGCGATCGCCGCCGCGTGGTCTCCGCCGGGCTCCGCCTCGGCCGCGGCCTCGCGGGCGATCGGGTCGTCGTCTACCGGCCCGGTCCGGACGGCCACATCGAGCAAGCGGGCCCCTGAGAGCCGCTTTCGGCGAGATTTTCTCCGCGTTAAGCAGGAACGTCACAACCCCACTGGCGCGAAGCCGTGGTTAGGATGCCGCCCAGGTTGGAGCCACTCCCATAGGAGGGAACACTTTGCGAGTACGTTGGCTGGCAGTTTTGAGCTGCCTGCTCGGCGCGTTTGCCCTGGGCCTCGCGGCCTGCGGCGACGACGACGACGACACAGGCGGCGGACGGTGGTAGCGCGGGTATTTCCGGCGACACGCTGACGATCTATTCGAGCCTTCCGCTACAGGGCACATCCAAGGGGCAGTCGGAGGCCGTGATCGACGGCGAGAAGCTGGCCCTCAACGAAGTGGGCGGCAAGGTCGGCAAGTTCACGATCAAGTACGTCTCACTTGACGACTCGACGGCCCAGAACCCGGGTACCGCCGACGAGGGCCAGACCGCGCAGAACGCGCGCAAGGCCGTTCAGGACGCGTCGACGATCTTCTACCTCGGAGAGTTCAACTCCGGTGGTACGAAGGTCTCGCTCCCGATCCTGAACAAGGCGAACATCCCGCAGATCAGCCCGTCGAACACGTACGTCGGACTCACGACGGACGCGCCGGGCTCGGAGCCTGGCGAGCCGGACAAGTACTACCCGGCTCAGAAGCGCACGTACGCGCGCATCGTCCCCACGGACACGATCCAGGGTGCGGCGCTCGCGACGATCATGAAGGAGGACGGCTGCAAGTCCGTCCACATCTTCAACGACAAGACCACCTACGGCGCGGGTCTCGCGAAGAACGTCGAGACCGCGGCGAAGGACATCGGGCTCACGGTCGAGGGGAACGACGGCACGGACAAGAACGCGCCGAACTACCGCTCGCTGGCCGCGAAGATCAACGCCGACTGCTTCGTCGGCTCGGGCGTGACGGGCGAGAACTACGTCCAGGTGTTCAAGGACGTGGCGGCGGCCTGCCCGGACTGCAAGCTCTACGGACCGGACGGCGTCGCCGAGGCGGCGTTCTCCGACCCGAAGGAGGGCGGCATCCCGGCGGACGTCGGTGCCCGCACGAAGGTCACGGTCGCCACGCTCAGCCCGGAGGAGTTCGAGAAGCAGGGCATCGACGCCGCTGCGAAGTTCTTCGACGACTTCAAGGCGGAGTACGGTGTCGATCAGCCGGACCCGTACGCCATCTATGGCTACGAGACCATGAAGCTGGCGCTCGACACGCTCAAGGCCGCTGGCGACAAGGCCAACGACCGCGAGGAGGTTCGCAAGAACCTGCTCGAGAACACGAAGGGCCGCGACAGCGTTCTCGGCACCTACGACATCGACGAGAACGGCGACACCACGCTGACCGACTACGGTCTCTACGACGATCAAGGACGGCCAGCTGGAGTTCGTGAAGGCGATCAAGGCGGAGGGCGCCGGCTGAGCGCCTCGCCACCGGTCGCCGGATCGGTTACGTTAGCCAGCGGATATGGGGACGGGCTTCGGCCCGTCCCCTCCGCTAACACCGTGAGGGAGCCTTGGAAGCATCCGGGATTTCCGCTGACGCAGCCCTGAAGCCGAAGACCTCGGAGGTCATCTCCGAGTTCATCTCGAAGTACGGCCTGATCGCGCTCCTGATCGCATTCCCGGCGTACTACGGCATTCAGGACCTGATCGACGACGGCAACCTCACTCGCCTGGGCAACAACCTGGCGGACGGGCTCTCGAACGGGGCGATCTGGGCTCTGGTCGCGCTCGGCTACACGCTCGTCTACGGAATCATCGAGCTGATCAACTTCGCCCACGGCGAGATCTTCATGATCGGGGCGTTCACGGCGTTCGCTCTCTGGGAGCCGCTCGGGCTGCACGCCGACACCGCGACCGTCAGCCTGATCCTCGGGCTCTTGCTCACGCTCGTCGCGGCGATGCTCGTGAGCGGCTCGCTCAACGTGATGATCGAGCGCGTCGGCTACCGGCCGTTACGCGGAGCGCCGAAGCTGGCGCCGCTCATCACCGCCGTCGGCTTCTCGTTCATCCTTCAGAACGTGGGAATCCTCTGGCTCGGCGCCTCCCAGCGCGCCGTGCCGGATCTGATCCACTCGCAGCAGGAGCTCTTCAACGTCTTCGGCATATCAATCTCCCGCGGCGACCTGCTCGCGTTCGCGGTCACGATCCCGCTGGTCCTGCTGCTCACGACGTTCGTCGGGCAGAGCCGGCTCGGCAAGGCGATGCGCGCGACGGCGCAGGACCCGGAGGCCGCGAAGCTGATGGGGATCAACGTCGACACGACGATCTCGCTGACCTTCCTGCTCGGCGGGCTCCTGGCCGGCGCAGCCGGACTCATCAACACCCTCTACCAGACGAACGTCTGGTACTTCCAGGGCTTCACCGCCGGCCTGATCGCCTTCACGGCGGCGGTCATGGGCGGCATCGGCAACCTGCGCGGCGCCGTGCTCGGCGGCCTGATCATCGGCTGCATCCAGCAGATCTCCGACAACCGGATCGGCAACGAGTGGACGCCGGCGGTGATCTTCGCCTACCTCGTCCTGATCATGACCTTCCGTCCGCAGGGCCTGATCGGCGAGGAGACGAGGGAGGCCGGATGAACGCCATCGCCGAGCTCCGCACCAAGCCGTGGGCGAAGTACATCCTGCCCGCGACGATCATCGTCGCCGCGGCGCTGTTCCCGCTCACGCGTGAGCCGCTGGATGCGTTCATGGACGACTGCATCCTCGCGCTCGCCTACGTGGTGATGGCGCTCGGGCTCAACCTCGTCGTCGGCTTCGCCGGCCTGCTCGACCTGGGCTACGTCGCCTTCTACGCGTTCGGCGCGATGACCGTCGGCTGGTGGGCGTCCGACTTCTACTCCAGCGTGAACGGCGAGGAGGGCATCCACATCGGCGTGAGCGGCTTCGCCGCCACGCTGCCGGGCATCCACCTGAACTTCCTGATCATCGTGGTCGGCGCGATCTTGGTCTGCGCCATCGCGGGCGCGCTCATAGGCCTGCCGACGCTGCGATTGCGCGGCGACTACATAGCGATCGTGACGCTCGCGTTCGGCGAGATCATCGGGCGGCATCTTCGCCAACGGCGACGAGATCACCCTCTTCGGCGACAACAAGCTCTCGAACGGCCGCCAGTCGATCGCTCCGATCGACGCGATCGACCTCCCGCTGCTCGAACCGTTCGACTCTGCGATCAACTTAAGGCCGTACTACTGGACCATCTTCGCCGTCGTGCTGGTCGTACTGTTCGTGAACTTCCGGCTGCGCGACTCGAGGCTCGGCCGAGCCTGGATCGCGCTGCGCGAGGACGAGGTCGCGGCCGCGAGCATGGGCGTGCCGCTCGTCAGGACCAAGCTCCTGTCGTACGCCACCGGCGGCGCGCTCGGCGGCATCTCCGGGGCCTTCCTCGGCGCCTACTTCTCGAGCGTGAACGCGAACTCGTTCCAGTTCGGGTTCTCGATCTTCATCCTCGGAATGGTCATCCTCGGCGGACTGGGAAGCATCTATGGCGTCGTGCTCGGCGCCATCCTGCTCTCGTTCGTCAACATCTACCTGATCCCGGACGTGCTCGATCAGGGCGTCGTCGGCGACACGCTCACGGACCTCGGGCTCGACTTCAGCTTCACCGAGATCTCGTTCGGGATCTTCGGCTTCATCCTCGTGATCATGATGGTGCTGCGACCCGAGGGACTGCTCCCCGAGCGAAGGCGCCAGATGGAGCTCAAGGAGGGCATCGGCGAGACCGAGTCCGTCTTCGAGGCGCGCGGATGAGCACGAACGGGTCGATCCTCTCGACGGTCAGCACGACGAAGGTTTTCGGCGGCCTGCTCGCGGTCAGCGACGTGTCGATCGACGTCGCTCCCAAGTCGATCGTCTCGATCATCGGCCCGAACGGCGCCGGGAAGACAACCTTCTTCAACATGCTGACGGGCCTGTACAAGCCGACCGCGGGGCGGATCCTGTTCGACGGCCGCGACGTGACCGGCACGCGACCGGATCTGATCACAGCCGCCGGCGTGGCGCGCACGTTCCAGAACATCCGCCTGTTCTCGACGATGAGCGCGCTCGAGAACGTGATGGTGGGTTGCCATGCGCGCATGAAGGCCGGGCTGTTCGGGTCGATCCTGCGGACGCCGAGCGTGCGCCGTGAGGAGCAGGAGATCACCGAGAAGTCGCGCGAGCTGCTGACCTACGTCGGGCTCTCCAAGGACGTCCAGGAGCAGACCGCCGCGAACCTGTCCTACGGCGACCAGCGGCGCGTGGAGATCGCCCGCGCGCTCGCCTCGGAGCCGAAGCTCTTGCTGCTCGACGAGCCCACGGCCGGCATGAACCCGCAGGAATCCAAGCAGCTCACGGAGTTCATGGACCAGCTCCGGCGCGAGCTCGACCTCACGATCCTTCTGATCGAGCACGACATGAAGGTCGTGATGGGAGTCTCGGAGCACATCTGGGTGCTGGACCACGGCGAGAAGATCGCCGAGGGCCAGCCCGACGAGATCCGCGCGAACGACCGCGTGATCGAGGCCTACCTCGGAAAGACGGAGAGCGAGAGCTGACATGGCGCTGCTCGAGGTCGACGACATCCACACCTACTACGGCAACATCGCCGCGCTGAAGGGCATCTCGCTCCAGGTCGAGGAGGGCGAGATCGTCACCCTGATCGGCTCGAACGGCGCCGGGAAGTCGACGACGCTGCGCTCGATCTCCGGCCTGACGCCGCCGCGCCAGGGCTCCGTGCGCTTCGACGGCAAGGAGATCGCCGAGACGGCTCCCCAGGACATCGTGCGACTCGGGATCTCGCAGTCACCCGAGGGGCGCCACTGCTTCTCGCGCATGACCGTTCGCGAGAACCTGGAGCTCGGCGCGTACCTGCGCCGCGACGAGGGCGTCGCCGGCGACCTCGACCGCGTCTTCGAGCTGTTCCCGCGGCTCCAGGAGCGCGAGAAGCAGAAGGCCGGCACCATGTCCGGCGGTGAGCAGCAGATGCTGGCCATCGGGCGCGCGCTGATGGCGAACCCGAAGCTGCTCCTGCTCGACGAGCCCTCGATGGGCATCGCCCCGATCCTGGTGGAGCGGATCTACGAGACGATCGAGGAGATCAACCGCCAGGGCACCACGATCCTGCTCGTGGAGCAGAACGCGAACTACGCGCTGGGCGTCTCGAAGCGCGGCTACGTGCTCGAGACGGGCGAGGTCGCCCTGCACGACAAGTCCGAGGCGCTGCGCGACAACCCCGAGGTCCAGAAGGCGTACCTGGGCGCATGACCATCGTGATCGCAGCCATCGGCGCCAAGGCCCTCTACCTGCTGTACGCGTGGCTGGCCTCGGCGATCATCGCGTCGTACCTGTCGGAGCGGAAGGGCTACGGCTCGAAGGTCGGGCTCGCCGCCGGGCTTCTCCTGAGCGTGATCGGAGTCGTGGTCTTCCTGCTCTGGCCCTCGCGGAAGGACTCGCGCTGGAAGCTCCAGGGGCCGTTCGGCTCCGGTGGCGGAAAGACCGTGGCCGAGGCGCGTGCCGAGCACGACGCGGAGAGCGCCATGAGCATGCTCCCGATCGCCCAGCTGCCGTCCGCTCTGTACACGCCGGTGCTCATCCTCGTGATCGTCTACGCGCTCCTGAGCATCCTGGCCAACCGGGCGCGCTCGAACGACGACCGTGCGGGGGCGGACCGCTTCACCAACTGGGCGTTCCTGGTAGTGCTGGTGTTCGCGGCGTACGCGGTCGTGCTGCTGATCGCGTCGCTCTTCAGCTATCCGAGCCGCTTCTCCGACATGGTCCTGATCATCGTCGTGATATCGGCCTTCTTCGCGCTTCTGCTGTTCGCGTTCTTCGTGATCGCCGAAGTCATTCCCAACGCTCTCCGCCGGAGCAGGGACCGCTAGCGTCGGGGGGCGTGGCCGCCCCCCACGATGACCGCTATGAGCCGCTCCCGGGGCTGCTCTCGCTGCCCGGGTTCCTGTACCGCAAGCTGGGCCCGCGCGGGCGGCTCGCGGTCAAGATCGGCGGCACGCTGTTTGTGATGGCGGCCGTCGCGGCCACGATCGTGCTCGCGCCGCGCATCGCCGAGTCGAATCGGGAGCGCAAGGCGCAGGAGCGGCGCGACGCGGCCGCCGCGCTTGCCGCGCGCGTTCGCCGCCTCAGGGCCGAGCAGCGCCCGCAGCGCGGGCGAGCCGCGCCCGGAGCATCGCGCGCGGCAGTCGTGGGCGAGCTCGAGGTCGCGATCCTGACCGACGCGCGGGAGCGCGCCGCTCGCGGGCGGCTCCACGGGCCCGCGGCCAACCGGGTCCGGTGCGAGCCGCTCGCGGGAGCCGACGCGGCCGCAGCGCGAGTGCCCTACGACTGCATCGCCGTGACGAGCGACCTGCCGTCGAGCGAGAGCCTGCCGGGCGGCGTGATCGGCCATCCCTTCCGCGCGGTCGCGGACTTCTCCACGGGCCGCTTCACGTGGTGCAAGGTGAGCGGCCGTCCGGGGGAGGGGAGCCTCAGCAGGAAGGACCTCGTGGTCAGGATCCCGCGCGCTTGCTCCCGGTAGCGTCGCTGCAGGGCCGCCTCGAGTGCCGGCTGCTTGAACGCGTAGCCGAGCCGGTTGAGTTGGGCGGGGACCGCACGCTGGCCGGTGATCACGATGTCGGCCATCTCGCCGTAGAGCGCCTTCACGGCGAGCGCGGGGACGGGTGCGAACGCGGGGCGGCGCAGGACCCGGCCGAGCGCCTTCGAGAGCTCCGTGTTGGTGGCGGGCTCGGGGGCCGTGACGTTCACGGGCCCGCTCGCCGCCTGAGTGTCCAGCTCGAACAGGATCGCGCCGACCACGTCGTCCAGGTGCACCCAGGGCACGTACTGCTTCCCGCCGGCCACCGGCCCGCCGATCCCTGCCTTGAAGAAGGGAAGCATCTTCTCGAGCGCGCCGCCCGAGTCGGACAGGATCATCCCGGTGCGGTTCAGGACGACGCGCATGCCGAGCTCCCCGGCGCGGAGCGCCTCGGCCTCCCAGGCGGCGCACACCTGTGCCAGGAAGTCGTCGCCGCCGGCGGCCGACTCGTCGAGCCGCTCGTCGCCGCGGTGGCCGTAGCGGCCGACAGCCGACTGCGAGATGAGAACACCCGGCCGCTCGGCCTCGGGCAGCTCGCCGAGCGCGCTCACCAGGTTGCGGGTGGAGAGGACGCGCGAGTCGCGGATCTCGCGCTTGGCGTCGTCCGTCCACCGCTGCGCGATCTGCTCCCCGAGGAGGTGCACGACCGCGTCGCGCCCGCGAAGCGCGTCGAGCGGCGGCGGCTCCTCTTTCGGCCGCTTCCAGTAGGTCGAGCGCGAGAGCGGCGTGACCTCATCACCACGCTCCTCCAGAGCATCGACAACCGCGCGTCCGATCATCCCGGTCGCGCCGGTGACCGCGACGCGCATCAGCCGACGGGGGCCCGCTCGACGGTCGGCTGCTCCGGCTCGGCCTCCTCGTCGCCGCGCTCGGCCACCTCGGCCACCGCGCTGGCAACCTCGCGCGCGACGTCGCGGTTGAACACGCTCGGGATGATGTAGTCCTCGTCGAGCTCGTCGTCGGCGACCACCGACGCGATCCCGCGCGCGGCGGCGAGCTTCATGTCCTCCGTGATGGCCCTGGCCCGGACGTCGAAGGCTCCGCGGAAGATGCCGGGGAACGCCAGCACGTTGTTGATCTGGTTCGGGTAGTCGGACCGGCCGGTTGCCATGACGCGCACGTACGGCGCGGCCTCCTCCGGCGGCACCTCGGGATTCGGGTTCGCCATCGCGAACACGAACGGCTCCGGATTCATCCTCTGGAGGTCGTGGGCGCCGATGATGCCGGGCCCGGACAGGCCGATGAAGACGTCCATGCCCTCGATGACCTCGCGCGGCTGCCCGTCCCGGTGCTGGGCGTTCGTGTTCTCCGCGAGCCAGCGCTTCGGCGCGTTCATCGACCCGGCCTGGTAGTCGTCGCGGCCGGTGTGGATGGCGCCGAAGCGGTCGCACGCGACTATCGACGTGACGCCGGCGTCCATGAGGATCTTGGCGACCGCGACGCCGGCCGCGCCGGCGCCGACCATCAGGACCTCCAGGTCCTCCATACGCCGCTGTGTCAGACGGCATGCATTGATGAGGGCGGCGAGCGTGACGATCGCCGTTCCGTGCTGGTCGTCGTGGAAGACGGGGATGTCGAGCGCCTCCTTCAGACGCTGCTCGATCTCGAAGCAGCGCGGCGAGGAGATGTCCTCGAGGTTGATGCCGCCGAAGGTGGGCGCGATGCGGATCACGGTCTCCACGATCTCGTCCACATCCTTCGTGGAGAGGCAGATCGGGAAGGCGTCCACGTCGGCGAACTCCTTGAACAGCATCGCCTTGCCCTCCATCACGGGCATGGCAGCCTCGGGGCCGATGTCGCCGAGGCCGAGCACCGCGGTGCCGTCGGAGACGACGGCGACCGTGTTGGCCTTGATGGTGTACTTGAAGGCCTTCTGGCGGTTCTCGGCGATGGCGGTGCACACGCGCGCGACGCCCGGCGTGTAGGCCATCGACAGGTCGTCGCGGCTCTTCAAGGGGAGGTTGAGCCCGGTGTGGATCTTGCCGCCCCGGTGGACCTCGAACGTGCGATCGGTGACCTCGATCACCTCGGCCGCCTTGACGGCCTGGACGGCGGAGATCACGCGGCCGCGGTGGTCCGTGCTGTTGCACTCGACCGTGATCTCGCGAAGCGTCCGGTCGCCCTTGGCGGCGACCGTGTCCACCGCGACGATCGAGCCACCCGCACGGGTGATGGCGGCGGTGACCTTGCCGAGGACACCACCCGGCCGCGAGGGGAGGGCGACGCGCAGGGTCAGCGAGAACTGTGCGGAGGGAGTGGCCACCGCGGCTGATGATACGGGCGGCCCGCGTGCTGCCAGCGAACGACGGCATTGATGGGTGAGCTCGAACGCAACTGTCCTGCTTTGTGGCCCGTATAGGGCCCTTAGGCAGGACAGCCCCCTGTCCTCAATGCTGTCGTTCGCTCGAAGAGGAGCGCGGCCGGGTCCGTCGATAGGGTTGAGCGGTGCCGCCCGAGTCGTCCAAAGAGCTGTTCCTCATCGACGGGAACAGCCTCGTTTATCGCGCTTTTTTCGCCCTTCCCGAGTCGATCGCGACCTCCAAGGGGCAGCCCACGAACGCGATCTTCGGCTTCGCCTCGATGCTCGTGAAGATCATCTCCGAGTATGGGGTGAAGCCCACGCTGGTCGTCTGGGACGCCGGGATGTCGGGCCGCAAGGAGGTCTACGAGGAGTACAAGGCGCAGCGCGACTCGAAGCCCGACCTGCTGGCCGAGCAGTGGCCCTACATGCAGCCGCTCGTGGACGCGTTCGGCTATGAGAACGTCCGCGTGGACGGCTACGAGGCCGACGACGTGATCGCCACGATCGCGCACCAGGCTCGCGAGCAGGGCTATGAGGTCATGGTCGTGACCGGCGATCGGGACCTCTTTCAGCTGATCGAGCCGGGGGTGCGCGTGATGGCCACGAGCCGTGGCATCACCGAGACGAAGGTCTACGACCGCGACGCGGTGATCGACCGGTACGGCATCGCGCCGGAGCTGATCCCCGACTTCGTCGGGCTGAAGGGCGACACCTCGGACAACATCCCGGGCGTTCCCGGGATCGGCGAGAAGACCGCCTCGCAGCTGCTCCAGGAGCACGGCTCGCTCGAGGGCGTGCTCGGCAACATCGACAAGATCTCGGGCGCCAAGCGCAAGGAGAACCTCGAGAACCACGCGGAGGACGCGCGGGTCTCGAAGACGCTCGCCACCGCCATCCGCGACATCGACCTCGGCAGCGTCGACCTGGACCACATCGCCGCACGCGAGCCCGACCGCTCGCGGCTCCGCGAGACCTTCCGCGAGTTCGAGCTGCGTGCGCCGCTCGAGCGCCTGGAGGAGGCGCTCGGCGAGGGCGAGGCCGCTGCGCCGGCCGAGCGCGCCGAGGAGGTCGTCCACACCAAGGCGCGTCAGGCGCCGCTCGCCGAGCTGGGCTCGCTCGACGGCGATCTGGTGGCGCTGGCGGCGGAGCGGCCGCGCCCGGCCGGCGAGCAGGACGGCCAGGAGACGCTCGACGTCGGCGGCCCGCCGCTCGGACCGATGGAGGTGGCCGCCTACGCGGGCGGAGAGGTGCTCGTGGCCGAATGCGAGACCCTCACCGCTCTCGCGATGGCGCGCGGCGAGCGGCCCGTCGTCTACCACGACTGGAAGACGACGGCGGTGAGCGAGGAGGCCGCGCCCGCCGTGAACCTCGAGCACGACACGATGATCGCCGCCTATCTGATCGACCCCGCGCGGCGCGGCTACCCGCTCGACGAGCTCACCGCCGAGGCCGGCATCGCGGCCGCCGTGGAGGGCGCGAACGGGATCGCCGAGCGCGCGGTCGTGACGCGCGTGCTCGCCGAGCGCCAGCGCGCCCGCCTCGAGGAGGACGGCCTGACGCGCCTGTTCCACGAGGTCGAGCTGCCGCTCGTCGACGTGCTGGTGGAGATGGAGCGGGCCGGCGTGAAGCTCGACGTCGAGCGCCTGCACGGGATCAGCGAGCGCTTCGGGGCGCGTGCGGCCGAGCTCGAGCGGCGCGTCTGGGACCTGGCCGGCGAGGAGTTCACGATCGGCTCCCCGCAGCAGCTCGGACAGATCCTGTTCGAGAACCTGGGGCTGTCGCGCAAGCGCCGCGGGAAGACGGGCTTCTCCACCGACGCGCGCGTGCTCCAGGCGATCCGCGACGAGCACGAGATCATCCCGGCGATCGAGGAGTGGAGAGAGGTCACGAAGCTGAAGTCGACCTACCTCGACGCCTTCCCCGAGCTGATCGGCGACGACGGCCGCCTCCATACGACCTTCAACCAGACGGCCACCGCCACCGGACGCCTGTCGAGCACCGATCCGAACCTCCAGAACATCCCGATTCGCACCGAGCAGGGACGCGAGATCCGCGCCTGCTTCGTCGCCGAGCCGGGCAACCAGCTGATCTCGGCCGACTACTCCCAGGTGGAGCTCCGGCTGCTCGCGCACATCGCGGACGAGCCGGTGCTGAAGGAGATCTTCCGGCGCGGCGAGGACGTGCACACCGCGACCGCCGAGGCGATCCTGGGCGGCAGGTCGGACCCGGGCACGCGCTCGAAGGCCAAGATGGTCAACTACGGCATCGTCTACGGGCTGTCCGCGTTCGGCCTAGCCGACCGCCTCCAGATCGAGAAGGACGAGGCACAGGAGTTCATCGACGCATACCTGGAGCGCTTCCCGCGCGTGAGGGCGTTCATCGAGGAGACGATCGAGCGCGCACGCGAGGAGGGCCACGTGACCACGCTGTTCGGCCGCATCCGGCGCGTCCCCGAGCTCCGCTCGCGCCAGTTCCAGACCCGCTCGCTGGGCGAGCGGCTCGCGGTGAACATGGTCATCCAGGGCTCCGCGGCGGACATCATGAAACTCGCGATGGTGCGGGCGCGCGACGAGCTGCGCGGCGCCGGCCTGCGCACGAGGCTCGTCCTCCAGATCCACGACGAGCTGCTCTTCGAGACGCCAGACGACGAGGTGGCCATGGCATCCGAGATCATCGAGCGCGAGATGGCGCACGCGTTCGAGATGGATCCACCGCTCGGGGTGGATGTCGGCGTCGGCGAGAACTGGCTCGAGGCGAAGTGAGCAAGGAGCTGGCGGTCTTGGTGACCGTCGCGGCCGGAGGGTTCGTGGCCGCGCAGCCGGCGGCCAACAACGTGCTCTCGAAGAAGGTCGGGACGTTCGGCGCGGTGAGCGTGAACTTCCTGGTTGGCACGATCCTGGTGCTGGTCATCACCTACGTGTTCGCGGGCGGCATTCGCGACATCGAGGGTGTCGAGTCGCCGGCCTGGTACTACTGGGTCGTCGGCGGCGTCGGTGGCGTTGCCATCGTCCTCGCGTCGCTGATCGGCGTCCGGGAGCTGGGCGCGGGCGGTGTCACGGTCGCCGTCATCGCCGGGCAGCTGACGGCGTCGGTCGTGCTCGACCGCCTCGGCGTGCTCGGCCTGGAGGAGCGCGCGATCACCTGGGACAAGCTGTTTGGGATCGCGCTGCTCGCCGTGGGGACGATCCTCATCGTGCGGGAGTAGGGGTTAGCGCTCACGGGGCTCGAGCGTCGCCGGCGCCCACAGCAGGTGCCGTACCAGGGGCGGCTCATCACCCTGATGGAACGACTTCGTGAGCCTTGTCAGCTCGAGGTCGGCAACGGTGAGACGCTCGTGCTGGCGGAGGTGCTCCGACCATGAGTCGACCACGAACGTCTCGACGTACGCGCCGGGCCGTTCGAGGTCCGCGTAGAGGTTCCAGCGCGAGGCGCCGTCGCGGCGGCGGATTCGGCTGAGCTCCTGCATCGCCGAGACGAAGCGCTCGGCGTCCGCCGCGTCGATCTCGTATTCGACCGTGATCAAGACCGGCCCGTCGTCGGGCCGCGGTTCGAGGCTCACATTGGGGTCGGACCATACGCCCGCCGGCGTGAGGTCGCTGCGCTCGGATTCGGCGAGCGGCCAGCGGCGTGCGAGCGCAACGCCGGCGACCAGCCCGCCCGCCGCGATCGTGAGCGCGGTCTCGACGTTCGCTGCGCCTGTGACCAGTCCCCAGGTCAGGCTGCCGGCCGCCAGTCCGCCCTGCATGACCAGCTGAAAGGCGGCGAGCGTGCGCGCCCGAACCCAGCCCGGAGCCACCCGCTGAGCCGACGTGTTGAGCGACGACAGGACGGTCAGCCAGCACGCGCCGGTCAGGAGCAGGGTGAACGCCACCAGCTCAGCCCACGGAATGTAGGCGAGAGCCAGAAGGCCGCCCGCCAGGCCCAGGCTCGCGAGCGCGATCATGCGGTCGAAGGCGAAGCGGCGGCGCAACCGGGGGAGCATGGTCGCGCCGAGGATCGCGCCGGTTCCGACGCAACCCATCAGCAGTCCGAAGCTGCTTTCCGACAGTCCGAGCCGCCCGAGCGCGACGACCGGCAGAAGCGCCCAGAGCGCGCTCGCCGACACCGAGAAGGCGGCGCCGCGGAGGAGCACCGTGCGCACCGCCGGGGAGAAGCGAACGAACCGGATGCCGGCACGCACGGCGGGCGCCAGTCGCTCGCCGGATGCGCGCACCGGACCCGGCGGTCGAACGCGCAGCAGCACGAGTCCCACGATCAGGGCGAGCAGGCCGGCCTCGACCGCGAACAGCGCACCGGCGCTCATCGCGGCGATGATCAGGCCGGCCAGCGCCGGGCCGATCGCGCGCGCGAGGTTGATGGCCACGCCGTTGAGCGCCACCGCCGCCATCAGCTCGGAGCGCGGAACGAAGTCCTGCGTCAGCGCCTGGTAGATCACGAAGGTGGTGGCCATGCCGGCGCCCAGCGCGAAGGTGAGCGCGAGCGCGAGCCCCGGCGTGATCAGGTCGGCCAGAGTCAGCGCCGCGAGCGCGGCCACCGAGGCGAGCATCCAGGCCTGCGACGCGATCGCGAAGCGCCTGCGGTCGACGATGTCCGCCACCGAGCCCATGAGGAGCGCGAGCAACACGGCCGGCACGCTGTTGGCTGTCTGTACGAGGGCGATCAGCGTCGGGGAGTCGGACAGCGCGGCTATCACCGTCACGGCGCCGACGGTGTTCATCCAGATCACGAGCTGCGAGCCCGCAAGCGCCGTCCACGCCGCACGGAAGCCGGGCCGGCGCAGCGGAGCCAGCGCGGCCTCGTCCGCCGGCGTGGCCGGCTTGGTGGGGAGGGCGGTATCTGTCACGGGCTCGGGCGGCACTGCAAACGTATGCATAATGCTCGTGGATGGCGTCTCCGAACGTCAGACAGGGCAGCGCCGTGACGTTGCGAGACGTCGCGCGCGTGGCCGGCGTGCACCCGGCCACCGTGTCGCGGGCGCTGAACGAGGAGACGCGGGCGCTCGTGAACGAGGAGACCGCGCGCCGTGTGCTCAAGGCGGCCGAGAAGCTGGGCTATCAGCCCAACCCGATCGCTCGCGGGCTGAAGACGAACCGGTCCTACACGATCGGCGTGCTGATCCCGGACCTCACCAACCCGCTCTTCCCGCCGATACTGCGCGGCATCGAGGACCATCTGGAGACGGCGGGATACACGCCGCTGATCGCCAACACCGACAACGATCCGGAGCGGGAGCTGCTCGACTCGCAGACGATGCGGGCCCGGCAGGTCGACGGGATCATCGCCGCGACCGCGCGCCGCGACCACCGCCTCCACGACGCGCTGCTCGAGGGCGGCACTCCGCTGGTGCTCGTGAACAGGCGCCAGGAGGAGCTGCCCGTGAGCTCGGCCACGGCGGACGACCGGTTGGGCATGCGGCTGTCTGTCGAGCATCTCCTCTCACTCGGCCACACTCGCATCGCGCATCTCGGCGGGCCCGCTCGATTATTCGACCGGGTTCGATCGCCACGAGAGCTTCCTGGAGACGATGCGCGCCGCGGGCCACGAGCCGGATCCCGAGCTGGTCCTGGTGGGCGAGGCCTTCACGGAGTCGGAGGGCGCCCGCCTGTGCGGACAGCTGATGGCCGAGGGGCGCCGGTTCACGGCGATCGCGGCCGCGAACGACCTGCTCGCGCTCGGCTGCTACGACGTGTTCGCGGAGCGCGGAGTGCGCTGCCCGGAGGAGGTGTCGGTCGTGGGGTTCAACGACATGCCCTTCGCGGCCCGCTTCCAGCCGCCACTCACGACGATTCACATTCCGCACTATGAGATAGGGAGGGCGGCGGCCGAGCTGATGCTCGAACGGCTGCAGGACAGCGAGCTGCCGTCGCGCGAGATCCGCCTCGAGCCCAGCCTCGTGGTGCGTGAGTCGACCGCGCGCCTTCCTTGACAGCGTTCCCGCCGCAGCTATAGGCTGCATACGATTGCAGCAAACGTTTGCAATACGCCCGGACAGGCGGAGGAGATCAACAATGGGGAAGCTTCGTTGGCTGGTTCTCGCACTGCTGACCATGGCCGTGCTCGTCGCGGCCGGCTGCGGCGATGACGACGATGGCGGTGGTGGCGGCGGTGGCGGAAACGCCAGTGGAGACCCGGTCAAGGTCGGGGCCTCGCTCCCCCTGACCGGCGAGTTCTCGGAGCCCGGCAAGGCGGCCAAGCAGGGCTACGAGGTCTGGGAGGCGATGGTCAACGACAGCGGCGGCCTGATCGACGGGCGCCCGGTCGAGATGGTCATCAAGGACGACCAGTCGAACCAGAACACGATCGTGGCGGACTACAACGCCCTGATCAGCCAGGACAAGGTCGACCTGCTGCTCGGCACATTCTCGTCGCTCCTCAACCTGCCGGCGTCCGCCGTGGCGGAAAAAAACCGGATGCTCTACGTCGAGCCGGCCGGCGGCGCGCCGGAGCTCTTCGACCGCGGCTTCAAGTACCTGTTCTTCGCTCAGCAGGCCACCGCCGACAAGCAGGGCGAGGTCTGGGCGAAGTACGTGACCGAGCTTCCCGAGGCGGAGCGGCCGAAGACGGCGGCCTACCCGACGCTCGACGACCCGTTCGCGCAGCCGACCTCGGAGGGCATCGAGGAGATCCTCAAGGCGGCCGGGATCAAGACGGTCTATCGCGAGACGTACACGATCGACAACCCGAACCTCGACGGCATCGCCAGCGCGATCAAGTCGAGGAACCCCGACGTGGTCGTGCACGGCGCGACCTTCGAGGACGGCGTCGGCATGGTGCGCGCGCTGCGGAAGGCCAACTTCACGCCGAAGATGCTCTACCAGACGACGGCCCCGTCGCTCGGCGACCAGTACTCCAAGGCGATCGGCAAGGAGACGACCGAGGGCATCTTCTACGCGGTCAGCCACTCGAAGGAGGCGGCCACACCCGGCAACGAGGAGTTCGTCGCCAAGTACCAGGAGATGTTCGGCGGCACCGAGGTGCCGGAGGACGCGGCCGACGCCTACGCGACGGCGGAGGTGCTCCAGGCGGCGGTGAAGGAGGTCGGGACGATCGAGCGCGACCGCCAGCTCGAGCTCGCCGACTGGCTGCGCGAGAACGAAGTCGACACGATCCTCGGCCCGCTGAGCTGGGACGAGCAGGGCCGCCCGGAGGGCGAGTTCCTCGTCGGGCAGTGGCAGAGCGGCGTTCCGGAGATCGTGCTCCCGGAGGACGCGGCGACCTCGGACGAGATCATCCCGGAGTGGCGTCCCGACGGCGGCGGATAGCGGGGGGTCCCGCAGGGTAGATAGAAGCGGCCAGTGACGGAGTTCCTCCAGGCCCTGATCCTCGGGCTGCTGATCGGCGGCGTGTACGCGCTGCTGGCGTCGGGCCTCACGCTGATCTTCGGCGTGATGAACATCATCAACATCGCGCACGGGGCGTTCCTGATCCTCGCCGCGTTCATCACCTGGTCGATCTGGCGGGCGATCGGGCTGGATCCGCTCGCGGCGATCGTGGTCGTGACGCCGCTGATGTTCGTGTTCGGCTGGGTGCTCTACAACGCCACGATCCGGCCGATACGCCGCGCCCCGCCCGCGGCGTCGGTGCTCCTGACCTTCGGGCTGGCGCTCTTCGTCGAGGGCATCATGGGCGTGATCTGGGGCAACACGTCGCACTCGGTTCGCCCCGGCTACGCCAACCAGAGCTTCGAGATCGGCGCGCTGTTCCTCCCGAAGGCCCAGGTGTTCGGCGGGCTCGTCGCGATCGTCGTGCTCGTCTCGCTCTATCTCGTCCTCACGCGCAGCTGGCTGGGGAGGGCGATCCGCGCGAGCGCGGTCAACCCGCAGGGCGCTGAGCTCGTCGGCGTCAACGTGGCGTCGGTCGCGGCGCTCACCTTCGGGATCGGCGTGGCGAGCGCGGGTGCCGGCGGGGCGATCGCGAGCGTGCTGTACCCGTTCCTCCCGGGCTCGCACTACCAGTGGATCGCGCGCCTGCTCGGCATCATCGTCCTGGGTGGCATGGGGAGCCTGCCCGGTGCCGTGATCGGGGCGCTCTGCCTCGGCGTCGCCGAGCTCATGACCGTCACCTACATCGGGCCGGAATGGGCCACCGGCGTTCCGTACGTGTTCGTGTTCATCGTGCTGCTCTTGAGGCCGCAGGGCATCCTGGGCACGCGCCTGCGGCAGGACGTGGCCACAGCATGAGCGACGTGGGCGCCCACGCCGTGGCCGAGGGGACGCTGAAGGGCGGCGGGGCGTCGCCCGCGCGCTCGCCTTCCAAGGCCCTGCGCTCGCCTTGGACGGCGGTGATCGTGGCCGCGGTCCTCTTCGTCGGGCTGTTCCCGGTCTTCTCCGACGACCTCTACTACCAGAACATGTTCATCCTCTCGATGGTCTTCGCCATCGGGGCGGTGGGCCTGAACGTGATCACGGGCTACGCCGGTTACGTCTCGCTCGGCCAGGGGGCGTTCGTCGGCCTCGGCGCCTACACGGTCGGCATCTGCGTCACGGACATCGGCGGGTCGCCGTGGGTCTGGGTCCCGGTGGCCGGAGTGCTCGCCGGCGCGATCGCGGCGCTGCTCGGCGTCGTCGCGATGCGCGCCCGTGGCCACAGCTTCGTGATCCTCACGATCGCGTTCCTGTTCCTCGTGCAGCTGCTCGCGACGAACTGGGACTCGCTCACGAATGGCACCGGCGGCATCACGCTGCCGATCCCGACCTGGAGCATCGACTACCAGAACTGGCCCTTCTACTACTCGCTGATGGCCATCCTCGCCGTCTCGCTCCTCGTTTCGTGGTGGATCAGGCGAAACAAGTTCGGAATGGGCCTGATCGCGATTCGCGAGGACGAGGACAAGGCCGCGACAGTGGGCGTGAGCACGCCCACCTACAAGATCCTCGCGTTCGTGGCGAGCGCCGTATTCGTGGGCATGGCGGGCGGCGTCTACGGCTACTACATCAGCTTCATCGACCCGCTCGGGATGTTCAACATCCTGCTCAGCGTCCAGATCATCCTGTCGCTGCTCATCGGCGGGCGGGCCACGCTCTGGGGGCCAGTGCTGGGCGCGTTCCTGATCGAGTGGCTAAACGAGACGAGCAACAACGAGTTCGGTGGCGGGAACGCGCGGCTCCTGATCTTCGGCGGCCTGCTCGCGCTGGTCGTGCTGTTCATGCCGCAGGGCATCCTGCCGACGGCGAGCGGCTGGATCGAGCGCTGGCGCAATCGCGGCAAGGCCGGGCTGGCCGGCGAGCGGCTGAGCGGGATCGACCTGCGCGAGCGCACTGTCCCGGCGCCGTCGGCAACGGCTGCCACCGCCGCGCCGCTGCTCGAGGTGAAGGGCCTCGAGAAGAGCTTCGGCGGCGTGCATGCCGTCGACGGGGCGTCGTTCACGGTCGCGGAGGGGTCGATCACGGCGCTGATCGGGCCGAACGGCTCCGGGAAGACAACCGTCTTCAACCTGATCGGCGGCACGATGCCGCCCCAGGCCGGCGAGGTCTGGTTCGACGGGCAGCGGATCGACCGCAAGCCGCCCTGGCGGCGCGCGCACCTCGGCCTCGGGCGCACGTTCCAGATCACGCGCCTGTTCGGGGAGATGACCGTGCTCGAGAACGTCGTGGCGCCGCTGCGCGAGTTCCACCTCGGCCTGCTGAACGCGAACGCGGTCTCCGGCCGCGAGGCGGCGCGTGCGGAGGAGCTGCTCGACTTCGTCGGGATGCGCAAGTACCGCGACGTGCGCGCCGCCGCGCTCTCCTACGGCCAGCAGAAGCTCGTCGAGCTGGCGCAGATCCTGATGCTCGACCCGAAACTGATCATGCTGGACGAGCCGGCGGGCGGCATCAACCCGACGCTGATCGACCGGATCGGCGAGATGATCAGGGAGCTGAACGCGGACGGCAAGACGTTCCTGATCGTGGAGCACAACATGCCGTTCGTCCTCGGCCTGTGCAATCCGATCCTCGTGCTGGCGCGCGGGCAGACCATCGCGCGCGGCGGGCCGGACGAGATCCAGCGTGACCAGAAGGTCCTCGACGCCTACCTCGGCGAGGACTTCCGGCTCGAGGAGCCTGTGGGGGCGTGAGATGCTGAAGCTCACCGAGGTGTACGCCGGCTACGGCGGAGGCGACGTGCTCCAGGGCGTCGGGTTGGACGTGCCGGCGGGGTCCGTGTGCTGCATCGTCGGGCCGAACGGGGCCGGCAAGTCCACGGTCCTGCGCGCGGTCAGCGGGCTGCTCCAGCCGCGCAGCGGTGACGTGCAGCTCGAAGGCCAATCGCTGTGCGGGCTCCACCCCGCGCGCATCCTCGCGATGGGCGTCTCGCAGGTGCCCCAGTCGGGCGCGCTGTTCCCGGGCCTGACCGTCAGGGAGAACGTCCTGATGGGCGCGTACATCGAGCGGCGCGACAAGAAGCTGCTCCAGAAGCGCTACGACGCCGTCGCGGAGCTCTTCCCCACGATCCGCGAGCGCGCTGACGACCGCGCCGGCAACCTCTCCGGCGGCCAGCGGCGGATGGTCGAGTTCGGCCGGTCGCTGATGTTGGAGCCGAAGCTCGTCCTGCTCGACGAGCCGTCGCTCGGGCTCGATCCCAAGGCCCTCAAGCAGGTCTGGGAGTCGATCAGGGTGATGGTCGACGCCGGGAAGACGGTCCTGCTCGTCGAGCAGAACGTCCGCTTCGGGCTGCGCCTGGCGAAGCAGGGTGTCGTGATGGAGAGCGGCCGCGTGCTTCTGACCGGCGAGGCCGACGCCGTGCTGAAGAACCCCGAGATGGCCGCGCTGTACTTCGGCGGGACCGTCGCGCGGGCGTGAGCGGCGTCCTGTGGGCGACGGTCTCCGGAATCGGGTTCGGGATCTTCCAGAGCCTGAACCGGCGCGCGATCCGGGGCATCGAGGACCCCTACGTCTCCACCTTCGTGCAGCTCGCGGTGGCGACGGCGATCCTCGTGGTCGCGAGCCTCGTGTCCGAGGACCTCAGTCGGCTCGGGGACGCCAGCGGCGGGACGATCGCGATCTTCGCCCTTGCCGGGATCGTCCACTTCGTGCTCGGCTGGCTGCTCCTGAACATGAGCCAGGCGCGCATCGGCGCGTCGCGCACTGCGCCCCTGATCACGCTCACGCCGCTGTTCGGCGTCGTTCTCGCCGTGGTGCTGCGAGGCGAGCTGCCGAGCGCGGGCGCGCTCGCGGCCATCGCGCCCATCATGGCCGGCGCCTGGCTGCTGGCGAGCCGCGAAAGCGGCGGCGTGGCGATCGAGCGCGACTCCATCTACGCCTTCGGCACCGCGTTCATGTGGGCGCTCAGCGCGGTCCTTACCGTGGAGGCGCTCGAGGGGCTCGACTCGCCGCTGCTCGGCGTGACCCTCGGACTGCTGGCGGCGACGGTCGCGCTCGGCGGGGCGCTGCTCGCCCGCGGCTCGCTCGGGGCGGCGATCCGCTCGATCGCGCGCAACACGCTCGCGCTGAAGGTGGCCGCGGCGGTACTGGTGGCGTTCGCCACCTGGTTCCGGCTGCTGGCGCTCGGCGAGACGGACGTGGCGGTGGTCCTCGCCGCGAACCTCGTGAGCGTGCCCGTGGTGCTCGTGCTCGCGCCGATGATGGTCGGTCGCCACCTCGAGCAGGCGGACGCGCGCGTCTGGCTCGGCGGCCTGCTGGTGGCCGGCGGCATCCTGCTGTTGATCGCGATCGCGGGATGAGCACGTGACCTTCGACGTGCACGCCCATGTCGTGGTGCCGGAGATCACGCGCGACGCCGGCGAGGGCGAGGCCTGGCGGCCGCACGTCTACCGGGACGAGGCCGGCGCCCAGGTCGTGGAGCTGGACGGAAGGGAGATCAGGTCGGCCCTGGCCGAGTTCGTCGACATCGACGACATCCTCGCGGCGCAGGACGAGGCCGGAGTCGAGCGCGTGCTGCTCTGCCCGTGGGTGCCGCTCCTCTACTACGACGCCGAGCCCGAGGAGGGGCTCCGGAGGGCGCGCATCCAGAACGACGCCCTGGCCGGCCTGGTGCGCGACCACCCCGGGCGCGTCGCGGCGCTCGGCGCACTGCCGCTTCAGGATCCCGAGCCGGCGGCCGGCGAGCTCCGCGCGCTGATGGAGGGCGGGGTGCTGAAGGGCGTCGAGGTGGCGGCGAGCGTCCGCGGCGTCTTCCTCGGCAACGACCGCTTCGAGCCCTTCTGGGAGGCGGCCGAGGAGACCGGGGCGCTCGTGTTCGTGCACCCGACCACGCGCGGCTTCGACTCGCCGGCGTTCCAGGAGCACTACCTCTGGAACACGGTCGGGAACCCGCTCGAGACAGCGACCACGGCGGCGCACATGGTCATGGCCGGCGTGATGGAGCGCCATCCGGCGCTGCGCGTGCTGCTCGCCCACGGCGGCGGAGCGCTGCTGGCCGTGCGCGGGCGGCTGCGGCATGCGCACGGCTTCCAGCCGCAGGCACGCTCGCGCCTGACGGAGTCGCCCGACGAGTCGCTCCGCCGCTTCTACTTCGACACGCTGACCCACGACGAGGCGCTGCTGCGCTCGCTGATCGAGTACGCCGGTGCAGACCACGTGCTGCTCGGCTCGGACTACCCGTTCGACATGGGAGACGCCCGGCACGTGGACACCGTGCGCGGGCTCGGGCTGCCGCGAGACGTCGAGGCGGCAATCCTCACGGGCAACGCCGAAAGGATCCTGATGGCATGACACACACCGCCGACATCGTGGTCGCCGGCGCCGGCCACAACAGCCTCATCACCGCCGCCTACCTCGCGAAGGCCGGCTACGAGTGCATCGTCCTCGACGCGCGCGCCATACCCGGCGGCGGCGCGGCGACCGAGGAGCTGCTCGGTCCCGGCTACAGGATCGACTCGTGCTCCACGGGCCACACGATCATCCGCGTGAACCCGCTGCTCATGAACGACGAGCTCGGGCTGCACGCCGACTACGGGCTCGAGTACCTCGAGCCCGACCCCGTCGGGCACGTCGCCTTCCCCGACGGGGAGCAGCTCACGATGTGGCTCGACCTCGACCGCACGTGTGAGGAGATCGCCCGCTTCTCGGCCACGGACGCCGACGCGTACCGGCGGCTCATCTCCGAGTACGACGAGGTCAAGGGCATCTTCGGGCGCGCCCGCGTCACGCCGCCCGGCTTCGGCCCCTCGCTCGAGGAGATGCTGCTCGAGCATCCGCGCGGGCGCATCTGGCTGCGGCGCAACGCGATCTCGGCGTGGGACGTGATCAGGCGCGAGTTCCAGGATCGCCACGTCCAGGCGTTCATGCTCTGGCAGGCGTTCCAGACGCTCGTCCCCGTTGACGCCGCCGGCTCCGGCGTCAACGCCTACTCGATCATCTTCGGCCGCCAGGGGCGCAGCTGGTCCGTCCCGCGCGGAGGGTCCGGGGCGCTCACGGACGCGCTCACGCGCTACCTCGAGGATCACGGCTCCACCGTGATCTGCGACCGGCAGGTGTCCCGCCTCGTCCTCGAGGACGGGCGCTGCACGGGCGTCGAGACGGACGACGGCGAGCGCTACACGGCGAAGCGAGCGGTGCTCTCGACGATCCACGTGAAGCAGCTCGTGGAGATGGCGCCGGCCGGTGCCTGGGGCGAGGAGTTCGTCTACGGAGTCGACACGTACGACGTCGGGATGTCCGGCATGGCCTGCTACCTCGCCGCCGACGCGGCTCCGGAGTTCCAGACGCCCGACGGCCCAAGGGCCGCCGTGTCGGCAGGCACGGTCGGCTGGCCGGAGGAGGTGCTGGCGCTCGGGCGGGCGGTGCGCGACCGGCGGCCCTACGACGAGGGCGTGCCATGGCTGCTCGTGGCGACGCCGACGCTCGTGGACCCGGACCGCGCGCCCGCAGGACATCACACGGTCAAGCTGCTCAGCCCGCAGACCTGGGACCTGCCGGCGGGCGTATCGAGCTGGGAGGAGCACAAGGAGACGATCTTCCGCCGCCAGCTCGAGCACGTGCGGCGCTTCATACCCGCGCTTTCAGACGAGCACATCCTCACCTCGTACGTGAAGAGCCCGGAGGACATCGAGCGCTCGAACCAGCACATGATCCGCGGCGCCTTCCACGGCGGCGACCGCAGCTACTCGTTCAGCGGCAAGAACCGGCCGGTGCCCGGCTGGGCCGACCACCGCATGCCGATCCCAGGGCTCTACCAGACGGGCGGCACGACGAGCGTGGGCGGATCGGTCACCGGCGTGCCCGGCCGGAGCGCCGCGATGGTGATGCTGAGCGACCTGGGACACGACCCCGAGGAGGTGATCGCCGGTGCCGGACGCGCGCGTGCAGGCAGCCATTGACCACTGGGCGCCGCGCTTCGTGCAGGCGGGCGTGGACTACAGCGACTTCGTCGCCACGACGGCCGGCGTCGAGCGCTGGGAGGACTGGCACGACGCCTGGTGCCAAAACGCGGACATGCACGCCGGGCTCGCAGAGGAGGCGGCCGCGAAGGGACAGCGGCTCACGGCCGGCGAGGCATGGGCGCGGGCGACAGTGGGCTACCACTTCGCCAAGTTCGTCTGGATGGTCGACCCGGGGCTGAGCCGCGCCGCCGCCGACAAGGCGGTGGCCGCGATGGCGAAGACGCACGAGTTCCTCGACCCGGACGCGGAGCGCATCGAGGTTCCGCTGGACGGCGGCCGCGTCGTCGGGAACCTGCGCCGCCCGGATGCCGAGGAGGCCCCACCGCTCGTGCTGCTCGTGCCGGGCCTCGACTCCACGAAGGAGGAGTTCTTCAGGCTCGAGAACGTCTTCCTCGAGCGCGGCATGGCAACGCTGTCGATCGACGGCCCGGGCCAGGGCGAGTCGGGCTACGACCTGCCGATCCGGCCCGACTACGACGTGGCCGTCACGGCCGTGCTCGACGCGATCGCCGGGCGCACCGACGTCGACCTCGACCGCGTCGGCCTGCTCGGCGTGAGCCTCGGCGGCTACTACGCGCCGCGCGTGCTGGCGTTCGAGCCGCGTGTGAAAGCGGGCGTCGGGCTGAGCGGCCCGTACTGCTTCGCGGACATCTGGGACACCGTCCCGCCGCAGACGCGCGAGACCTTCGTGGTCAAGTCGTTCTCAGACGACGACGAGGAGGGGCGCGCGAAGGCGTCCGAGCTCGACCTGAGCGGCGTGGCAGAGCGCATCCAGCAGCCCTACCTGGCGATCACCGGAAGGCTCGACCGGCTGATCCCGTGGGAGCAGACGGAGCGGGGGGCCCGCGAGGCGCCGAGGGGCGAGTTCCTCCTGCACGAGGACGGCAACCACGGGTGCGCGAACGTGCCGTACAAGACGCGGCCGGTGGCGGCGGACTGGCTTCGCGAGCAGCTCGGATGACCGCGGTCGCGGTGGTGGGCACCGGCATGTGGGCGCCGCGCCTCGCCGAGGCCGCGGGCCGCGCCGGGCTCGACGTCGCGGCCTGCTTCAGCCGGAGCGAGAACCGGCGGCGCGAGTTCGCCGAGCGCTTCGACTGCGAGCCGGCGGCGAGCCTCGAGGACGCGATCGAGCATCCGGGCGTCGAGGGCGTCCTGCTGGTCACACCCAACGACGTGCACGAGGAGCAGGCGCTCGCGTGCGCCGAGCGCGGCCGGCACGTGTTCGTCGAGAAGCCGATCGCGGACAGCGTCGAGGCCGGCGAGCGGATGAGCGAGGCCTGCGACGCGGCCGGCGTGGCGCTGATGGTCGGACATGCCTTCCGCCGGCTCGGCGCGGCGCGGCGGGTGAAGGAGCTGCTGGACGACGGGGCTCTCGGGGACGTGGTGCTGGCCGAGGCGAACATGTCGCTCCCGGGCTCCTTCAAGCCCGAGGCGTGGCGCGCGACGCGCGAGCGCAACCCGGGTGGCCCGATCATGCAGCTCGGCATCCACCACGTCGACACGCTGTCGTACTGGCTCGGCCCGGTTCGGCGGGCCTCGGGCCGCTTCGCGCACGTCCACACCCCGGCCGACATAGACGATGTCGGCGTCGTGACGCTGGAGTTCGAGTCCGGCGCGCTCGGTTCGCTGGCCGGGAGCTACGTCTCGCCGAAGACGCTCTCGCTGCGGCTCCTCGGGACCGGCGCGGTGCTCGACTACCGCACCGACTTCTCGGTCTGGCCCGACGCCCGGGCGCTCGACGGCGTGACGACGCTCACCCTCGACGGCGAACCCGTCGAGTTCGAGGAGCGCGACATGCTCGCCGAGGAGCTGGCGGAGTTCGGGCGCTGCATCCGCGGCGACGACCGTCCCGAGACCGGCGCGGACGAGGGCCTGGCGGCGCTTGGCGCCGTCGTCGAAGCGCTCGCAGGACAGCCGGCTTGACCGGGCGGCTGGTCGGCCGCCCGCTGCGGCGCCGCGAGGACGACCGGATCCTGCGCGGCGACACTCGCTATCTGGACGACATCGATCCGCCGGGCGCGGCGCACGTCGCATTCGTGCGCAGCCCGTTCGCGCACGCCCGCATCGGCGGCGTGGCGGTGCCGGACGAGCTCGACGGGGTGACGGTGATCACCGCGGCCGACCTCGAGGGCCACGCGCGCGACCTGCCGGTGCAGGGGATCGAAGGGGGAACGGTCTCCTCGGAGGGACACCCGGTGCTGGCGCGGGACGAGGTCCGCTATTCCGGCCAGCCGGTGGCGGCCGTGCTCGCCGAATCGCGGGCGCTGGCCGAGGACGCCGCCGAGCTGGTCGAGGTGGATTACGAGCCGCTCGAGCCCGTGCTCGCCGCACGCGACTCCGAGGTGACGCTGAGCGAGTGGCGCAGGGTCAGCGGGGACGTGGACGGCGCGTTCGAGTCGGCCGCTCACGTCGTGCGCGCGAGCCACGCACTGCCGCGGCTGGCGCCCGTGCCGATGGAGCCGCGTGGCGCGATCGCCTCCTACGACGAGGCGGACGACCTGCTGACGGTGTGGGTCTCGGCGCAGGACAGCCACCGCCAGCTCGCCGGCCTGGCGGCCGTGCTCGACCGGCCCGAGGAGTCGATCCACGTGATCGTGCCCGACGTGGGCGGCGCGTTCGGCAGCAAGGGCGTGGTCTCGCCGGAGACAGCGGTCGTGGCCGCGGCGGCGATGGCGGCCGGCCGGACCGTCAAGTGGGCCGAGGACCGGGAGGAGAACTTCATCGCGTCGTATCAGGGCCGTGGGGTGGAGGCCGATGTGGAGCTCGCGCTCGACGGCGACGGCACGATGCTGGCTCTGCGCGCGCGCATCCGCGCGGACCTCGGCGGCTACCTGATGCCCACCACGGCTATCCCCGGGCACACCACCGCGATGCTCATGTGCGGCGTCTACGACATCCAGGCGGCCGACGTCGAGCTCATGGGCATGCGCACGAACAAGGTGCCGACCGGCCCGTACCGCGGCGCCGGGCGGCCCGAGGCCGCGTACTTCCTGGAGCGCACCGTGGACATCGCCGCCCGGGAGCTCGGGATCGAACCGCTGGAGCTGCGCCGCCGCAACCTGATCCGCTCCTTCCCCTACGAGACCGCGCTCGGCTGGACGTACGACTCGGGCGACTACGCGCGCTGCCTCGAGCTCGCCGAGGAGCTCGTGAAGCCGGAGCGCCACTCCGACGAGACGCGGGTCGTTGGGACCGGCTTCGGCATGTACGTCGAGCGCGCGGGCGGCATGTTCGAGACCGCGGTCGCGGAGCTGCTGCCGGAGGGGCGCGTGCTGATCCGGAGCGGCTCGTCGCCGCACGGCCAGGGCCACGACACCACGTTCGCTCAGCTCGCGGCCGACCGGCTCGGCGTCGGGATCGAGGACGTGGAGCTTCGTTTCGGCGACTCGAAGGAGGTTCCGCGCGGTGTCGGCACCTTCGCAAGCCGCTCGGTGGCAATGGGCGGCTCGGCGGTCGTGCAGGCCGTCGACGCGCTGAAGGAGAAGCTGCGCGAGGTGGAGGATCCCCAGCCCGGGATCAGCGCGAGCGCCCGCTTCGAGTCCGACCTGGTCTTCTCGTCGGGCGCCTACGCCGCGGTCGTGGAGATCGAGCGGTCCACGGGACGCCTGCGCGTGCTGCGGCTGGCGGCGGTGGACGACGCCGGCACGATCGTCAACCCGCTGCTCGCTGAGGGACAGGTGCTCGGAGGGACGGCGCAGGGGCTCGGGCAGTGCCTCGTGGAGGAGGCCGCGTACGACGAGGAGGGCAATCCGACCTTCGCCTCGTTCGTGGGCTACAGCCTGCTGACCGCGGCCGAGATGCCGCCGGTGGAGGCCGCGTTCGTCGAGTCGCCGTCGCCGCTCAACCCGATCGGCGCGAAGGGGATCGGCGAGGGTGGCGCGATCGGCACGCCGGCCGCGGTGGCGAATGCGGTGGCGGATGCGCTCGGCGGCAGGGGGGTCGATCCGCCGTTCACCGAGGAGAAACTGTGGCGCGCGCTGCGGGAGGCGAGTTCGTGAAGCCGGCGCCCTTCAACTACCGCGCGCCGACGTCGATCGACGAGGCGCTTCCGCTGCTGGGGCTCGACACGGCCCTGCTCGCGGGCGGGCAGAGCCTCGTTCCGCTGCTGAACCTTCGCCTCGCGCGACCGGAGCTGGTGGTGGACATCAACGGGATCGTAGAACTGGACTACATCCGTATCGAGGACGGCACGCTTCGGATCGGGGCGATGACGCGGCAGGCGGCGCTCGAGCGCTCCGAGCTCGTCGGGGAGCGCTGGCCGCTGCTCCAGAAGGCCGTAGAGCTGGTCGGGCATCCCCAGATCCGCACGCGCGGGACCGTCGGCGGCTCGGTCGCGCACGCGGACCCGGCCGCCGAGCTGCCCGTGGCGCTGACAGTGCTCGGGGCGCGCTACCGCCTGCGCTCGCCGCGCGACGACCGTGTGCTGGACGGCGCAGACCTCTTCCGCGGACCGCTGTACACGGCACGAGAGCCGGACGAGCTGCTCGTGGAGATCGAGGTCCCGGAGCAGCCCGAGGGCGCGGGCAGCGGCTTCGCGGAGCACGCGCGCACGCACGGCGACTTCGCGACCGCCGGCGCGGCCGCCGTGGTTGCTCCGGACCGGCGCGCCGCCATCGCGCTGCTCGGCGCGGGCCCGGTCCCCGCCCGCGCGAAGGCGGCTGAGCGGGCGCTCGCGGACGGGGCGGAGCCGCGCGAGGCCGCCGCGCTCGCCGTGCAGGAGGTCGAAGACGAGCACCGCCGCGCGCTCTGCGCCGAGCTGGCGCGCCGGGCGATCGAGGAGGCGATGGCGTGAGGATCGGCGTCGAGATCAACGGACGCGTCCACGAGGGCGACGTCGAGCCGCGGACGCTGCTCTCTGACTTCATCCGGCACGACGCCGGCTTGACCGGGACCAAGGTCGGCTGCGAGCAGGGTGTGTGCGGCGCCTGCACCGTGCAGCTCGACGGCGAGCCGGTGCGCTCCTGCCTGATGCTCGCGGTGCAGGCGAACGGCCGCGCGCTCAAGACGGTCGAGGGATTGGCGGAGGATGGGGAGCTGCACCCGCTCCAGCGCGCCTTCCACGAGGCGCATGCGCTTCAGTGCGGGTTCTGCACGCCCGGGTTCCTGATGTCCATGGAGGGGTTCCTGCGCGAGCACCCGGATGCGAGCGACGAGCAGCTCCGCGAGGCGCTCGCGGGGAACCTGTGCCGCTGCACGGGCTATCTCGGGATCGTCGAGGCGGTCGAGCACGCCGCGCGCGAGATGAGGGGAAATCATGTTCAGGGAAATTGAGCGTGTGGGCTTCGCCGGCCTCGGCGCTATGGGCGCGGGCATCGCGCGGCGGCTGATGGACGCGGGCTACGAGGTCGTGGGCTGGAACCGCACGAAGGAGAAGGCCGAGCCGCTGCTGGCGGCCGGCATGACCTGGGCGGACACCCCGCGCGAGCTCGCCGCCTCGGTCGACGTGCTGTTCACCATGCTCACCAACGCCGCGGCGATCGAGGCGACCGCCGACGGACCGGACGGCGTGCTGACGGGCATCCGCGAGGGCACGGTCTGGGCGGACATCAGCACGATCGCGCCCGACGTCAGCGTGGCGATGGCGGACCGCGTGCGCGAGGCGGGCGCGTCGTTCCTCGACTGCCCGGTGTCGGGCAGCCCGGCGACGCTGGCGGCGGGCCAGATGTCCGTGATGGTGGGGGGCGAGCGAGCGGCCTTTGAGCATGTCGAGGATGTGCTGCACGTCATCGGGCCCAAGGTCACCTACATCGGGCCGAACGGCCAGGCGATCCTCACGAAGGTGGCGATCAACCTGGCGCTCGTGGTGTCGGTCACGGCCCTGGCCGAGGCGGTGGCGCTGGTCGAGAAGGCAGGTGTCGACCGTGGCGCGGTCGTAGACGCCGTCTTGAAGAGCGTGATCGCGTCGCCGGTGGTCGGCTACCGCGCGCCGCTGCTCGTGGAGGACACCGACGTGTTCGCGGACGTCGAGCTCCAGCAGAAGGACCTGGTGATCGCGCAGGAGCTGGCGCGCCGGCTGGGCGCGGCGGTGCCCACCTGCGCCGCGACGAGCGAGGTGTTGAACGCGGCGCGAAGCTCCAAGCGGGCCGATCGCGACTTCATCGTCAGCGTGCACGAGGCGTATCGCCGCATGGGAGGGATGGACTGATGGCTCAGCCGTACCGCACCAGGATCACGGATGTGCCGCTCGAGCAGGGCTTGCGCGAGGACGAGGGCTGGGTCGACATGCGGGTGCAGTTCCTGATCGACGAGCGGACCGCCGGGTCGAGCGGCCTGGTGGTCGGCCGCACCCTGCTGCCGCCCGGTGCCCGGCACGATCGCCACCGCCACCCGAATTGCAACGAGTTCCTGGTCGTGATGAGCGGCCGCGGTGAGATCTACACGGCTGACGGCACGGAGCCGTCGCGGGCGGGCGACGTGATCTTCACGCCCGCCGGTCACTGGCACGGGTTCAACAACACCTCGGAGGAGGACGTGCTGCTGATCTGGGGCTGGGAGGGTGCGGGCTCGCTCGAGGCGGCGGGCTACGAGGTGGCTTAGATCAGGCGGTGACGGCGGCCTTCAGGGCGGGGGCGACCGACCCCGCGACGAGCTCGATCGTCTGCCGGTCCACGGGTGTCATGGAGCCGAGCAGGAAGTCGCCCACGCCGAGGTCGGCGTAGGGGCGCAGCTGCTCGACGCACTGCTCGGGCGTGCCCACGATCATCATCCTCTGGAGGCGCTCGGGCAGGGGGTCGCCGTGGAGCTCGCGGGCGCGGTCGCGCGCGGTCTGCTCGTCCTCGTCCAGGATGGCGCGGAACGTGAGCGACTTGCGCACGTCGGCGGGGTCCCGGCCCACGTCGGCGCAGTGCCCGGCGAGGACGTCGAGCTTGTGCCGGTACTCGTCCACATCGCCGTAGAACATGTTCCAGATGTCGCCGTGCTCGGCGACGATGCGCAGGGTTCGCCGCTCTCCCGCTCCGCCTATCACGAGCGGCAGGTGCTCCTGCACGGGCTTCGGCTCGCAGCGCGCGTCCTTGAGCTGGTAGTGCCTGCCCTCGAACGTGGTGGTCTCCTGAGTCCACAGGCTCCGCATGATCCGGCAGGCCTCATCGAGCATGTCCATCCGCACGCCGATGCGCGGGAACGGGATGCCGTACTGGTCGTGCTCCAGCTCGAACCAGGCAGCCCCCATTCCGAGCTCCAGCCGGCCACCCGAGACGTGGTCGATGGTGGCGGCCATGTTCGCGAGCACAGCCGGATGCCGGTAGGTGACGCCAAGAACCAGCACCGCGCAGCGGACGCGGCTCGTCTGGGCGGCCATTGCGGAGAGGAGCGTCATGCCCTCGAACTGCGGACCGGCCGGATCACTGAAGATCGGATAGAAGTGGTCGAAGTCCGAAACCCAGTCGTAGCCAAGCTCCTCACAGCGGATCCAGAGGTCCCGGTAGTCGTCGAAGCTCGTGTTCTGAGGTCCGGAGTGGACGCCGAAACGGATGTCGGGGCCGAAGATCTGCACGTCAGACCTGTGCCGCGTCGCGCTCAAACCCCGGGGCCATGGCGGCGTCGGTCCCCGCCATCACCTGGTGATGGTCGATGTTCAGGAGCCGCAGCCACGACTGCTGCCCGAGCGTGAGCCCTATGAAGCAGCCCAACTCGACGAGCTCGGCCTCGCTGAAGTGCGCGTAGAGCCGCTCCCAGAGCGCGTCGTCCGCGTTACCCGTCCAGACGATCGCCTCGGCGTACGCGAGCGCGGCCTTCTCGCGCTCGGAGTAGGTCTCGGACGACTCGAAATTCAGCAGCTCGTCGTACTTACCCTCGACGAGCCCGCCTTCCCGGCCGGCCTCGGAGCGCTGGTTGCCGCAGTACTCGCACTTCACGCTGCGCGACACGTAGACGCGGCAGAGCTCCTTGAGCGGATGGTCGACGATGCCCTTGCGGAAGAGGTCGTTCCAGGAGCTCGCGAAGAACCAGAACGCCGCCGGCACATGCGCTCGAATGGCCGAGCTCTCCGGCCGGGGCGTCCCCTCGCGTGCGCAGCGCTCCATCTCGGCGCGCATCTCCGGCGTCATCTCCTCCAGCGGCACGTAGCTGATGCGCTGCGGTGAAGCCATGCTGCCCTCCTTACTCGAGACCCTCGAACAGCTTGTCAGACGATTACCCGATCCTCAGCAACCCTCGCTCGTAGTCGTGCAGGCGCTCGGCACCGTCGGCCGTCACTGCGATCAACTCGCCCGTCTGCACCCCGGCGCTCTCGTCGCTCGTCACGACGTTCGGCTGTATGACGATGGTCATGCCCTCCTCGAGCGTGAAGTCCGGAACCGCTTCGAGCATCCGGGTCTTGTCACCGAGGACGGGTGGGAGGTAGCCGCCCACGAAGCCGTGCACGAGGTCGTCGCGGGTGGTGAAGCCCGCGTCTCCGATCACCGCGGAGGCCTCTACGAGCTCTGCCGCCGTGGCGCCGGCCCGGACACGCTCGAACAGCGCGTCGAAGGCCGCGTCGGCAACGTCATGGAGCTCCCGGTAGAGCGGGGGCGGATCGTCCGCGACCGCGAAGGTGCGCAGCAGCTGACCGGTGTAGTCCCAGTACGACGCGCTGATCTCGCAGCTCAGCACGTCGCCGCGCTCTAGCGTTCGAGCTGCCGGCCATTGTGCGGGAACGTTGGTCCCGAAGTAGTGGATGTGGGTCGTGCCGCCGCGCCCCATGTACGCCCGCTCGGCCAGGTTCCCCAGCTCGCGCTCGTCGGTGCCCGGTCCGGCGTGCTCGTGGAGCGCCCTGACGGCGTCGTCCGTGAAACCGCATCCCACCCTGAGCCACTCGAGCTCCTCGGCGGACTTTCTCAGCCTCAGTCGCGTGTAGGCATGGTCGAGCGGGACCGGCGACGCAAACTCCGCGAGGGCCGCGTAGGGCCGGTAGCCGAGTGGGCCGATCACCGCCACGCGGCCGTCGCGGGCGCCCCGCCGGCCGAGCTCCTCGAGCGCCGTCGCCATCGGCTTCGGCCCCGCCCAGCGAACCTCGGCCTCGGTCGCGATTCGCTCGGCGTTCGGGATGTGGTTGTAGAAGTTCACGAGCAGCAGGTCGCGCTCGCCGGGCGTGAACACGCAGAGCGCCTCGCGCGTGACCGGCCAGCGCGTGAGCCAGCCGATGGCGGGTCCCGAGCGATTCGCGCCATAGATCACCGCGTGCGACGCGTCCGAGGCTTCGAGCTCGGCGGCGAGGGCATCGCGCCGGCGCGTCATCTCCTTGTCGGAGAGGCGGGGATAGGTCACAGCCGGACCACGAGCCTGCGGCCCGCGGACCGCGACAGCCGCTCCCAGGCAGCGCCGATCTCCTCGAGCGGGAGCTCATCTGTGTCGAGCGTCAGCGGGCGCCCGCCGCGCGCCGCCATCTCGTGGGCGCGCGTCAGTGCGGCTTGGCGCTCCTGCGGCGTGGCCCAGGCGCCCGAATGGCCCACGACAGCGACCCTCTGGTTGCGCATCGGGATGCCAGACAGCTCAGCGACCGGCGCTGCCGCCTGTCCGAAGCTCACGAAGACGCCATCGCGACTCAGTGCGTCGATCGCCGCGCGCGCGGTCTCTCCCCAGAGCGGGTCGAGCGCGACGTCGAGGCGCCCGGCGGCGGCGTCCGAGAACCTGTCCCGAAGCTCCGCGGCCCCGAGGCCGTCAGTGAGCTCCACGGTTGCGTCGGCGCCGAGCAACACGGCCCGCTCCAGACGCTCGGGATCGCGGCCTGCCGCCACCACCCGCGCGGCGCCCATCAGCTTGGCCAGCTGAACCCCAACCGTGCCGACCGCCCCGGTCGCGCCTGTCACCAGCACGTGCGCCCCATCCAGCGACGCGCCCGCGGCCTCCGCGCGCTCCAGGCACATCAGCGCCGTGAACACGGGCACGCCGAGCGCGGCAGCCGCCGTGTCGTCGAGCTCGTCGCCGATCGGCGTCACTGACGCCTGCGAGGCGCGGTCCGTCGCGTCCGGCTCCTCTGGCGCGACCGCGTACTCGGCGACGGCGCCGTCGCGGCCGTATCCCGGGTGGACGAACTCCACGCGCACGCGCGTGCCGGGCGAGAGGCGCTCACCCTCCTCGACCACGCCGATCCCCTCTAGCCCGATGGCATAGGGCGGCCGCGGCGGGCCGTCGAAGAAGTGGCCGTTCCAGATGTGCAGCTCGACCGGGTTCAGGGCGGCCGCCCGCATCCGCACCAGGGCCTCGCCGGGCCCCCGGCGGGGGACGGGCACCTCGGCGGGCGCCGGCGGGCGGCCCAAGGCCTCGACGATCGCGGCGCGCACGCTAGAGGCGCACCGGGTCCCCGCCGGGGATCCGGCCGTTGCCTGGCACGGCCTCCTGCCTGTCCGCGTCGAGCTGGGTGTTGAGGTTCGACTGGTGGTCGCGCTCGAGCGGCAGCGCGCCGCCGACCGTGTAATAGGGCTTGCCTGCGATGAGCAGGTCTTCGGCCGGAAAGCGCGTGATCACCTCGCAACCATCGGCCGTGACCACGAGCTGCTCCTCAATGCGGGCCGCGGACCAGCCGTCGCTGGACGGCCAGAACGTCTCGAGCGCGAACACCATGCCCTCCTGGATCTCCTCGGGGTGGTCGAGCGAGACCAGACGGCTGAAGATCGGCTTTTCCCAGATCGCGAGGCCGACGCCGTGACCGAACTGGAGCGCGAACGCGGCCTCCTCGTCGGGAAAGCCGAACTCCTCGGCCTTGGGCCACACCTGCACCACGTCGCCGGTCGTGACGCCCGGCCGGATCAGGTCGATGGCCGCGTCGAGGTAGTAGCGGCAGCGCTTGTAGGCGTCCACCAGCGCCCTCGACGCGCTAGCCACCGCGAACGTGCGGTAGTAGCACGTGCGGTAGCCCATGAAGCTGTGGAGGATGTCGAAGTACGCGGGGTCGCCCGGTCGCAGGGCTCTGTCGGTGTACACGTGAGGGTGAGGGC
The DNA here is from genome assembly GCA_963819635.1 of uncultured Thermoleophilaceae bacterium. Lineage (GTDB taxonomy): Bacteria > Actinomycetota > Thermoleophilia > Solirubrobacterales > Thermoleophilaceae > JACVRW01. The sequence goes on along the minus strand of CAWFWX010000003.1, from coordinate 1,184,380 downwards.
TGCAGCGCTCGCCCGAGATGGCGTTCACGCCCTCGACGAACTCCGACCCCATGTCATAGAGCACCTTGTTCACGAGGCCGACGCACTCGTTCTCGCGCATGCCCGGCTTCATTGCGCGGTAGAGCTCCTCGTAGGCGGCGTCGACCATCATGCAGGCCGTGTTCAGCAGCGTGATCTCGTCCTGCGTCTTGATCATTCGCGCCTGCTGCATGAGCTGCTGGCCGTCGACGACCTGCACCCCGGCGCTCTGAAGCGCGAACAGCACCGCCGGCTCCACGGCGTCGACGCCGATCGGCTCGCCCAGGAGTCCGCGCTGCTCGAGCTCCACACGGATCTTCTCGGCTACGTTCTCGGCGCGGCCGGACTCCGGGGACATGGCGCCACGCAGCGTCGAGATGCCGGCCCGGGAGCGCCCGTCACCCAGCCATGGGTTGTAGAGCTGGTGGTGGCGAGCCGCCGAGCCGAAGTCCCACATGATCGGGGCGTCGCCCTGCGGCAAGAGGCAAAAGCGGTTGAGCTTGTCCTGCGCCCACGTGCCGATGTGCGTGGCCGTGATGTAGCGGATGTTCGTCATGTCGAAGCACAGCAGCGCGCCCAGCTCCGACTCGGCGAGCAGGGAGGAGATCCGCGCCAGCCGCTCCTCGCGCAGGCGGTCGAGGCGCACGCGCTCCTCCCAGTCGACGGCCATCGTCCCGTAGGTGTGCAGTGCCATTCCTCGTCACCTCGCGAATCGGATTTGCAAACGATTGCACGGCGCGGCCACCGCCGTCAAATCGCGACGCCCCCACGCTCTTGACATGTCGTCCGGCTGTGTGCAAACGTTTGCAGCAATGGGCGACTTCGACGTCAAGGGCAAGACGCTCGGCTGGGTGGGGACGGGTCGGATGGGGTATGCGCTCGCGAGCCGCCTGCTCGAGGCCGGCTGCGACGTCGCGGTGTACAACCGCACGCGTGCCAAGGCCGAGCCGCTGGCGGAGCTCGGCGCGAGCGTGGTCGATTCTCCCGCGGAGATGGCCGACCGCGACATCGTCTTCACGATGGTCGCCGGCCCTGAGGACTTCAAGGCTGTGGTTCTCGGCGAGCACGGGCTGCTGTCGAGCGCCGCTGCCGCGCCTTCGGTGATCGTGGACTCGTCGACGGTGTCGCCCGAGGCGTCGGCGGAGGTCAGGTCCCACACCGAGGCGCGCGACGTCGCCCTCCTGGCCGCGCCGGTGAGCGGAAACCCGTCCGTCGTCGACGCCGGCAAGCTGACGGTCGTGGCTTCCGGCCCGCAGGACGCCTGGGAGGCTGCCCGCCCGTACCTCGAGCTCTTCGGCGCGGGCGCGACCTACGTCGGCGAGGGCGACGTCGCCCGACTCGTCAAGATCTGCCACAACCTGATGCTCGGCGTGGTGGCCCAGTCGCTTGCGGAGATCACGGTGCTTGCCGAGAAGGGGGGTGTCTCGCGCGCGGCGTTCCTCGAGTTCCTCAACAAGAGCGTTATGGGCTCGATGTTCACGGGCTACAAGGCGCCGGCGATCGTGAACCTCGACTTCACGCCGACCTTCACGCCGGCGTTGCTCTACAAGGACTTCCGCCTCGGCTTCGAGGCCGCCGAGGAGCACGGCGTGCCGATGCCGGTCGCGGCCGCCGCGCAGCAGGCGGTGCAGGCGCTGATGGGCTTCGGCTACGACGACACGGACTTCATGGCGCTGCTCGAGCTCGAGGCGCGCGCGTCGGCGCTCGAGCTCCGGCCGGAGAACGTGCCGGTCAGCGATGGGCTGAGCGACGGCAAGGTCGACATGGTGTCGGCCCGTCCGAGCGGTTAGGCGCAAGCGCCGGGCCGTGCCCGGTGCGCAGCGATCCGTTCAAACGAGCTCGGCTGCTTCGAGGTCGCGCCGCAGGGCCAGCTCCTCGTCACGAGTCAGGGGCGTGAGCGGTGGCCGCACGGGTCCCTGGGGCAGTCCCAGCAGTCCCAGCCACGCCTTCAGCTGCGCAATCGGGATCACGTGGCGCTCGAGCCACGGCGCACGCATCCAGTGGTCGAAGGCGTCGCGCGCGGGGCCGAGCCGGTCGCTGGCCGTGCGCGCCCCCTCCAGGTCACCCGAGTCCGCCAGGCGCGTGTACTCGACGATGGGCAGAGCCCCCGGGCGCTGATACAGCGCCAGCGCCGGGGTGGACATCAGAGCCTGAAAGCGGTGCTCGGAATGCAGCTCGAGCCAGTCGCGCTCGGAGGCGTCGGTCACGACGATGCGCTCGCCGGCCAGCGCCTGCACGCGCAGGAGGTGCTCCTTGCCCTGTGGGTTCTTGATCCCGCAGATGTTGTCCAGGTCCGCGAGCTCGGAGATCAGCTCGGGGGAGAGCGTGTATCCGGAGTACGCGGTGTTGAAGAGGAACATCGGCAGGGGGGAGGCCTCGGCGAGCGACTCGTACCACGCTCGGACCGACTCCGGCGGCGGGGCCGGGGGGTAGTACGGGTTCATCGCGATGCCGAAGTCGATGCCGGACCCGATCGCGTGCTCGCAGAGCCCGATCATGTCCGAGAAGACGTGGTGGCCCACGTGCGCCATCACCGGCACGCGCCCCGCGGAACGGCCGGCAACCAGCTCGTGGACGCGCCTGCGCTCGTCCAGGGCCAGCGCCCAGAACTCGCCCATCACGCCGCCGCAGAAGATGCCGTCCACCTGCAGACCGTCGATGTAGTGGTCGACCGACGCCGCGAGCACGTCCTCGTCGACGTGCTCGCCGTCGGCCGTGAACGGCGTCGGGATGGCGATCCAGAGGCCCTTCACCCGCTCGCGAGCCAGCGCTTTCGGCGATGTGGGTGCGCTAGTGGTCACGCGTCTAATCCTTGCAAACGATTGCTGTACAGTGGCCGTGAATGGCCGGGACACAGACGGAGCGCGCCCATGAGAGGAAGGACCGGCCCGGCGAGTCGCCCCCCGACTACCTCGAGCGCTACGGCCGGATGCGCCTCATTCGCCGCTTTGAGCAGGAGATCCAACGCCTGTTCCTGAAGGGCGAGGTGCACGGCACGACGCATCTGTCCGCGGGGCAGGAGGCCGTACCGGTGGGGGTGTGCTCAGCTCTCGAGGCGGATGACTACGTGGCCGGGACCTACCGCGGTCACGGCCACGCGCTTGCGAAGGGAACCGATCCGGAGGCGCTGGCGGCCGAGATGCTCGGCCGCGCCACCGGGGTATGCGGCGGCCGCGCGGGGTCGATGAACGTGATCGACCTGAACCACGGGCTCGTGGGCTGCTTCGGGATCGTGGGCGGCAGCATCGCCGCTGCCACTGGCGCGGCCATGTCCGCGCAACGTCAGGGCAGGGTCGCGGTCGCCTTCTTCGGCGACGGCGCATCGAACCAGGGCTACTTCCACGAGTGCCTCAACTGGGCGCAGGTGTTCGACCTGCCGGTGGTGTACGTGTGCGAGAACAACTTCTACGGGGAGTTCACGCCGATGGCGAGCGTCACCGCCGGCGGTGAGATCGGCATTCGCGCCGCGTCATTCGGCATGCAGTCGCAGGTCGTGGACGGCAACGACCTGTGGGCTGTGCGCGAGGCAGCGCTCGAAGCGGTCGAGCGCGCGCGTGGCGGCAGCGGGCCGACCCTGCTCGAGTGCCAGACCTACCGCCACTACGGCCACTCGAAGTCCGATCCGGGGAAGTACCGCCCACCCGACGAGGTCGACCGCTGGCTGGCGCGCGACCCGCTCGACCTGGCGCGGGCGCGGCTCCTGGACCTGGGCTTGGGCGACGACATCCTGGCCGCGAAGGACGCCGAGATCGACGCGCAGATGGACCGAGCGGTCGAGGCGGCGCTTGCGGCGCCCTATCCCGATCCGGATCAGGTCGCGGGCACGGAGTTCAAGGAATGAGCGAGCTCGAGTTCCGGAAGGCGATCCGCGACGCGCTTGACGAGGAGATCGAGCGCGACCCCTCGGTGGTCTTCTTCGGCGAAGACGTCGCCGCCCCGGGCGGCGTGTTCATGACCACGCCGGGGCTGCACGAGAAGCACGGTCCTGACCGCGTGTTCGACACCCCGATCTCGGAGCTCGCGATGGCGGGGGCGGCGTTTGGGGCGGCTGTCACCGGGCTGCGCCCGGTGATCGAGATCATGTTCGGCGACTTCATGGCGCTGGCCATGGACAGCCTCGTGAACCAGTCGGCGAAGTTCTGGTACGTGTCGAATGAGCAGTCGAGCGTTCCGCTGGTCGTCCGTTCGGCGGTCGGGGCGGGCGGCCGCTTCGGCGCGATGCACTCGCAGATCCACGGCACCTGGTTCCAGGCGATCCCCGGGATCAAGATCGTCGGGCCCTCGAGCCCGGCCGATGCCAAGGGCCTGCTCAAGTCGGCGATCCGCGACGACAACCCGGTCATCTTCCTGGAGCACAAGCGCCTCTACTCGGTGAAGGGACCGGAGCCGACGGAGGAAACGGTGCCGCTCGGCAAGGCTTCTGTCGTGCGCGAGGGAACGGACGTGTCGATCGTGTCCGCGCTCCGCGGCGTGCGCGATTCGCTGGAAGCCGCGGAGCAGCTGGCGGGGGACGGCATAGACGCGGAGGTCGTCGACATCCGGTCGCTGCGGCCGCTCGATCACGAGACCGTGCTCGAGTCGGTCGCCAAGACCAATCGCCTGATGGTCGTGGAGGAGGGCACGCGTGTGGGCGGCTGGGCGGCGAACCTGCTCGGCATCGTCACCGCTGAGGGGCTCGACCGCCTCGACGACGCCTGGATCGTCGCGACCGGCGACACGCCGGCTCCCTACAGCCCCACGCTCGAAGACGCATGGCTGCCCGGCGCCGCGGAGATCGCGGGCGCGGTGCGTGAGCGCCTGGGCCTAGCGGCCGCCTCGTAAGCTCTCGACGGTGTTCGACCACGTGACGATCCGCGTCTCGGACCGCGAGGCGTCGGAGCGCTTCTACGACACGGTCCTCGGCGTGCTCGGAATACAGACGGAGTACAGCGACGACGACTTCACGGAGTGGGATGACTTCTCGCTCACGGCGGCCACCGTGTGGAGTCCCGTCACACGCGGGCTCCATGTCGGCTTCGGGGCGTCGTCACGCGAGCGCGTCGACGAGTTCTGGCAGGCCGGGACGGCCGCCGGCTACCCGAGCGACGGTGAGCCGGGTCCGCGGACCGAGTACAGCGCCGACTACTACGGCGGCTTCCTCCTCGATCCCGACGGGAACAGCATCGAGGCGGTCCACCACGAGGGCGTGGTCCACGGCGTCGACCACCTCTGGATCCGCGTCCGCAGCGTCGCGGCGTCGAAGCGCTTCTACGAGACGATCGCGCCGCACGCCGGGCTCGAGGGTCGGCAGGGACACGCCCGAGCGCGTCAGCTTCATCGGCGATTCGGGCTCCTTCTCGGTCCTCCCAGGCGACCCGTGACCGACAACCTGCACATGGCGTTTCCCGCCGACTCGAACCAGGCGGTTGACGACTTCCACCGGGCGGCGATCGAGGCGGGCTACACGGACAACGGCACTCCCGGCGAGCGGCCGTACCACCGCGGCTACTACAGCGCGTACGTCCTAGACCCCGACCGCAACAACATCGAGGTCGTCAACCACAACCGGTGACGGAGCCGCGCCCGCGAACGCCGGCGGGGCGATGTCCAGGTAGTGGCGGAAGCTCCAGTCCACGAACCGCTTCGCCCGCATGGCTGTGATCGAGCCGTGGAGGAGGCGGGGTGGCACGCGCGGGATCGTCCGCTGGGCGAGCAGCATCGCCTCGAACTTCCAGCGATGGCTCTCGGAGAAGTCGCCGTAGCGGGCCAGGGCGGAGGCGATCGGCTGCCTGCCTTCGACGACCGAGCGCAGCTCGCGACCGCAGGCGATTCCGAAATAGAGCGCGGTGCGGATGCCCTCAGCCGTGAGGGGCAGGCAGTGGCCGGCGGAGTCGCCCACGAAGAAGACGCCGTCTTCGGTCGCCGCCCGCAGGCGGTGCGGGATCCAGTTGCCCTGGTAGCGCACGGGCTCGCGAGCTAGGTCCTCGGCGAGCATCACCGTGGTGTCCTTGACGTGGAAGCGCGGGTCGAAGGAGCCCACGCCGATGCGGGTCTCGTCGCCGGCCGGGAAGCTCCAGCCGTAGCCCGCGGGCACGTACTTCCGGTCGATCCAGAGCTCCATGTCGTCGCCCACGCCCCAGGGATGCACCTCGAGGCCGCGCGACAGCGGAGCCTCTGGAGGCTGATACCCACGGCCCAGCACTCTGCGCCAGCCGAGTGCGTCGACGATCAGCGGAGCTGACAGGTCTCCTCGATCGGTGTGGACGGTGTCGCCCGTGCGCCCATTGACCTTGGCGGTGTGAAAGTCGTGATCCGACTGGGAGGCGAGGAGGCCACACAGGGTGGGGTAATCGAACGTCGAGAACGTCCAGGGGAGCTCGAGGACGGACCTCCCGAACGGCGTATGGACCACGAGCCGCCCGAACGTCTGGCGGTGGGATTCCATCAGGCCCATGGCGCGCAGCCAGTCGGTGGGAATGCCGCATGCCGAGGTCTGGCGCTCGCCGATCTCGTAGCGATCGACCACCATCACGCGGGCCCCGCTCCCGGCCAGCTCCCGCGCCACGGCAAGGCCGGCGAAGCTCGCGCCGCACACCAGAACGTCGTATTCGCCTGACAACGGGGTGCGCTCAGCGCCTCGCGTCGTACGGCGTGTCGGCATGCGGGCAGACTAGCTAGGCTTGTCGCCTCAGTGCCGGATACAGAGACTGCTACTCCACCTCGCACCGTCGAGGGCTCGGGCGGCCTGCTGCTCGAGATCGACGGTCAGATCGTCCCCAACTACGACGCCACCCTCGTCCCCTTTGAGGAGGGCGACGTGGTGTCCGGCAAGGTCGTGCGGATAGACCAGGACGAGGTCCTGGTCGACATCGGCTACAAGAGCGAGGGCGTCATTCCGATGAATGAGCTCTCGATCCGCAAGTCCGTGGATCCGCACGACGAGGTGGAGCTGGGCGAGGAGGTCGACGCCCTCGTCCTCACAAAGGAGGACCAGGACGGCCGGCTCGTCCTGTCCAAGAAGCGCGCCCGCTTCGAGAAGGCCTGGCGCAAGATCGAGGCCGCCGCCGAGTCCGGCGAGCCCGTCGAGGGCACCGTGATCGAGGTCGTGAAGGGCGGCCTGATCATCGATCTCGGCGTGCGCGGCTTCCTGCCCGCCTCGCTGGTCGACATCCGCCGGGTGCAGAACCTGGACGAGTTCCTCGGGACCAAGATCGAGTGCAAGGTCATCGAGCTGAACCGCTCGCGCAACAACGTGGTGCTGAGCCGCCGCGCGGTCCTCGAGGAGGAGCGCAAGGAGGTCCGCCAGCAGATCCTCGACCGCCTCCAGCCGGGGATGGTCGTGGAGGGCGCGATCTCGAACATCGTCGACTTCGGGGCCTTCGTGGACCTGGACGGCATCGACGGCCTGATCCACATCTCCGAGCTGTCCTGGAGCCACGTGAACCACCCGTCCGAGATCCTCTCGATCGGCGACGTGGTCCCGGTGAAGGTGCTCGACATCGATCGCGATCGTCAGCGCATCTCGCTCGGCCTCAAGCAGACCCAGGAAGACCCGTGGCAGCGGGTGATCAACACCTACCGGATCGGCGACGAGCTGGAGGGCAAGGTCACCAAGGTCGTCACCTTCGGCGCGTTCGTGGAGATCATGGACGGGGTCGAGGGCCTCGTGCACATCTCCGAGCTCGCCCATCACCACGTCGAGAACCCGCGCGAGATCGTCGAGCCGGGCCAGGACGTGCGCGTGAAGATCCTCGAGATCGACTCGGAGCGGCGCCGCCTCTCGCTGAGCGTGAAGCGCGTCGAGGAGCAGCTGCCCCACATCCGCTCGGCCGCCGAGGCCGGCGCCGCCGCGGCCGCGGAAGCAGGCGGTGGCCAGGACATCGGCGACGTGCCGGACCTCGGACTCTCCGAGGACGTCTTCGCGGGCCCGCAGGTGAGCGGCGTCGACGCCCTCAGGGCGGCGCTGCCGCAGGAGCAGCCGCCTGAGGATGAAGCTGCTCCGCAGGCCCCCGCGGAGGAGGCCCCCGCGGAGGAGGCTGCCGCGGAGGAGGCTGCCGCCGAGGAGGTTGCGGCCACCGCGGGGCAGGCTCCGCCGGCCGCGGTGGAGGAGGCTTCCACGGAGGCCGCCGGCGCGGACGACGCGGCGGCAGCCGCCGAGGACGCTGCGCCCGCGGCCGAGACGCCCGAGGCGGAGCCCGCTCCGGGCGCGGTCGACCCGCAGCCGCCCGCGGAGGCGCCCGAGACGGACGACGACGCCGAGCCGGCGGCTCCCAACCAGGACGAAGAGCAGCCCACGGAGCAGTAGTTGGCCGGGGTCCCGTTCGTGGGGCTCACCGGTGGCCTCGGCGCCGGCAAGTCCGAGGCCCTGCGCGCGCTCGGCGAGCTGGGCGCGGCGACGCTGTCGACCGACGCCGTCGTCCACGAGCTGCTCGCGGGTGACGAGCTGCGCGGGATCGTGGTGGCCCGGCTGGGGGAGGAAGTCGCGCCGGGCGGCGTGCTCGACCGCTCGCTGATCGCGGAGAGCGTCTTCGGCGACGAGGAGGCCCGCCGCTGGCTCGAGGGCGAGCTGTGGCCGCGCGTCGGCAAGCGGGTCGCGGACTGGAAGCAGGAGGTCGACGCGCTCGATCCCCCGCCGCGTGCCGCGGTGGTGGAGGTGCCGCTCCTGTTCGAGTCCGGGATGGACGCCGTCTTCGACGCGACGATCGCCGTCATGGCCGACGAGGCGCTCCGCGAGGAGCGGGCCGGCGCCCGCGGTCACGCGTCGGTGGCGGAGCGCACCGGGCGCCAGCTCTCGCAGGAGGAAAAGGCGGAGCGAGCGGATTTCGAGGTGCGCAACGACGGTAGCCTCGAGGAGTTGAGGGAGACACTGTCCCGCGTACTTGCGAGACTCGACGTACCGCCCCCATGAGTTCCCACGCTGCCCGTCGCAGAGTCGCACGTCCAACGCGCGCCCGGATCAGGCGCCGGCGGCTCGCGGCTGTCGCGGTGGCGGTCGTGGTCGGCGCCCTGTGCGCCGCCATCGTGACCGGCCTGGCGCCGGAGGCGGTGCGTGAGCTCGGTGCGCTGCCGCTGCGCCACGACGACATCATCCGCCAGCAGGCCGCGGAGAAGGACCTCGATCCGGCGCTGATCGCCGCCGTCATCTACGAGGAGTCGCGCTTCCGCGACCAGACCTCCCACGCGGGCGCACGCGGGCTCATGCAGATCACCCCGGAGACCGCCGACGCGATCGCGAAGCACTCGGGCGGCACCCGCTTCAAGCAGGAGGACCTGGCCGATCCGCAGATCAACATCGCGTACGGCTCCTACTACCTGCGACTGCTGCTCGACCATTACGGCGGCAACGAGACGCTCGCGATCGCGGCCTACAACGCGGGCATGGGGAACGTGGACAGGTGGGTCAGCGAGGCCGGCGGCGCGGATGCCTTCGAGTCGGCCGAGCACATCCCCTTCCCGGAGACGCGCGCCTACGTGGAGAACGTGACGGACCGGCGCCGGGACTATCGGGCGAACTACGCGGAGGACCTCGGGCTCTAGCCGGCGCTCGACACGGGGTCGCCTCGTGTGCAATACTGAACCAAGTGGTTCAGTATCAGGAACAGCTCGACCGCACCTTCGCGGCGCTCTCCGACCCCACACGGCGGGGCATCCTCGAGCGTCTCGGTCGCGGTCGCGCGACGATCAGCGAGCTGGCCGAGCCGTTCGGCATCTCGCTGACAGGGCTGAAGAAGCATGTTCAGGTCCTGGAGGACGCCGATCTGGTCCGGACCGAGAAGGTCGGACGCACCCGCTGGTGCACGCTCGGCTCGCAGGACCTGGACGAGGTCCAGCGCTGGATTCTCGGCTACCGCCTGATGCTGGAGGAACGTCTCGATCGCCTCGGGGAGCTCCTCGAAGGCACGAAAGGACAGGAATCATGAGCAACGACCAGATGCAGGCAGCCACCGTCAGCGCGCAGGGCGACCGGGAGATCCTCTCGGAGCGCGTCTTCAATGCCGCGCGCGAGCGGGTCTTCCAGGCCTTCGTCGACCCCGAGCTGATCCCGCAGTGGTGGGGCCGGCGCGTGGACACGACGACGGTGGACAAGATGGATGTTCGAGAGGGCGGCGACTGGCGCTTCGTGACCGAGGCGCCGGATGGCTCGCACGCCTTCCGGGGCACCTACCGCGTGATCGAGCCGCCCGAGAAGCTGGAGCAGACCTTCGAGTGGGAGGGCATGCCCGGCCACATCGTGGTCGAGACCGCGACGTTCGAGGATCTCGGCGGCGGCCAGACCAAGGTCAGCACGCGCTCGCTGTTCCACACCACCGAGGAGCGGGACGGCATGCTCGCCTCGGGCATGGAGACCGGCATGAACGAGACGTACGAGCGGCTCGACGAGCTGTTGGCCGGCTAGCGGACGCAGAGCGAGCCGAGGCTGACCCCGTAGATCGGGTTGTACGGATGACAGCCGATCCGGGCTGAGAAGAAGTCGTGGTGGCGGCCGTTCCCGACGGCCGCCCACGGCGCCGAGCGGCGTGCCACCCGGTGCGCGAGCCGCCCCAGGGCGAGCTCGCGCGCCGGGGAGGGGAGCGCCTCCGCGGCGTCGAGACGCGCATTGAAGCCCGGGTCGTCGAAGTACGCGTAGTTGACGTTCCGGTCAGGGCCGATGGTGCGGCCGTCGAGCTGATGGAGGTAGTCCATCGGGTCCGGGAAGTCGGACTGCCAGCCGGCGATCGCGAGGTCGAACGGCTCGTCCCGCCGGGCGATCCGGGAGAAGTGCGTGTCGCCGTGCGTCCTGATCGTCACGTCGATGCCGATCCGGCGCAGGTTGGCCTTGACGATCTCGGCGAATCGCAGGTGCCCTGCCTCCCCGAGCGCGTACAGCACGACACTGCGCCGCTCCGGGCCGGCAAGCTCGCGAGCCTTCGCGAGGTCCGGCTCGAGCGGATAGATGCGGGCGTCGCGATGCCCCGGCATCTCCGGCGGCAGATACTCGTCGGTGGGAGCCGTCGGCAGGTCGGTGAAGAGGCCGCGGCGAGCGAGCGCGCGCCGGTCGAGCGCGTAGTTGACCGCGCGGCGCAGACGAGCGGACGAGAACGGGGCACGGCTCGTGTTGAACGCGAGGAAGTCGAGCTGGAGAGTGGGGCGGACGAAGTAGCGCTGCCTGCCGGCCTCCGCGGCCGGGCTCCCGGCCCCGTAGCGGCGCTCGAGTCTGCGCGCCACAGCCGCGTTCGTGGTGACGAAGGGGACGTAGTCGACCTCCCCCGCCTGCACGCGCCGGAGGCTGCCCGCGAGCCCGGCGCCGACCACGATCCTGACCGCGTCCGGATGCTGCGGCCGAGGGCCGTCGTAGTTCGGGTTCCGGCGGAGCACGATCTCCTCACCCGGAACGTGGGAGCTCACGTAATACGGGCCAGCCGACGGCACCCGGGGAAGGCCCTCGGGCTCGATCGGGGTGCCGAGCGGGACCGCGCAGAAGAACGGGAGCGAGATCCGGTGCAGGAAGGTCGACGAGGGACGGGTGAGCTTCACCGTCAGCGTCCTGCCCGAGGCGCGTACGCTCTTGATGTCGGGCACCAGGCTTGCGGCCGGCGAGCGCATCCTCGGATCCAGGCTGCGCTCGATCGTGTACCTCATGGACTGGGCAGTGACGGGCTCGCCGGACGGTGGTGAGAACCTGAAGCCGCGCCGGACCGTGAACGTGTAGCTGCGCCCTCCGGCGGACGGCTTCGGTACCGATTCCGCCAGCTCGGGTACCAGCCGCCCACCCGACGCGCCGCGTCCGTCCGGGTAGTTCATGAGCTTCACGCAGGTGGAGTGGAGGACCTGCAAGGAGCCCGGGAGGTAGGCGAGGCCCGGGTCGAGGAAGTCCACGCTGTCGGGCATCTCGACATGGACGGTGCCTCCGGTCTCGGCCGGAGGGAGCGACTCGCGCGGGCGCACGCTCACCCAGACGTTGCCGTCGGCGACCGCCACGTCCTGAGGGCTCGCGCCCACCGGGATCGTCGCGGTGACCCGACCGCTCGCCGGATCCAGCCGCGAGACGGTGCCGTCACCCGTATTCGCGACCCATACTCCGCCGGCCCCGTAGGCCACGCCCTCGGGCCGGCGCCCGACCGGGATCGTGCGCCGCACGGTGCCGGTGCGGGCGTCGATGCGCGCCACGGCGTCGTCGAGCGAGAGCGTCACCCAGGCCGCGCCGGCTCCCAGCGCGATGTCGACAGGGCCGCCCGCGACCGGGATCGCCTTGGAGGTGCCCGCCGTGGGGTCGATGCGGCTCACGACTTCCGCGGACCCGTCCGCGACCCACGTCGTCTCCCCGTTCGACGCCACGACTCGCGGCGCGTGCCCGATATCGATCCGGGGGCGCTGGACCACGCCCGTCGCCGGGTCGAGCCGGGTCAGCAGCCCGTTGGACGGCGCGACCCACAGCGAGGACCGGTCGAGCGCGACGGCGGCGTTCCCGTCCGACAGGCTCGCGACCCGGAGCGGCGCGCCCGGCCCGATCGAAGCGCGCGTCGATCCTGTGCGCGCTCACGAACGGGCGCGTGCGGGTGGCCCCGCCCACCCAGACGACCCCGTCACCTGCCGCGAGGCCGTCCGGGCGCTCCCCGATCGCGATGGTACGTCCGGCGCGCACGGGCCGCGTGTCTATCCGCGTGACCGAGTTGTCGTCGAGGTTCCCGACCCATACCGAGCGCGTCTCCGGCTCGAACGCGAGCGGGCCGGGGTTGCTGCCCACGGAGACCGCGGTCGTGACCCTGTTCGTCGCCGGGTCGATCACGGCGACCGCGTGGCTGTCGTCGGTGAGCGCGGCCGTGCGGGCTTCGTCCCCGTCGCCGGAGACGAGCACGACGACGAGCGCAGCGACTGCGAGCGCTGCGAGGAGGCCGCCGGCGAGTACGAGGGGGCGCGCGCGCCGGCGATCGGCGACGGCCGGCGGCTCCGCGAAGCCGCTCGTGGCGCCGGGCTCTGTTGCGGCCGCACCGGCACGCGCTCCTCCGCCGCGTCCGTTCAGCGCGGGGTCCTGCGCGAGGATCGCGCGCTCGAGCTCGCGCAGCTCCTCGCCCGGCTCGATGCCGAGCTGCTCGACGAGCGTCGTGCGCGCATCGCGGTACGCCGCGAGCGCCTCCGCCTGCCGGCCGGAGCGGTACAGCGCGAGCATCAGCTGGGCGCGCGGCCGCTCGCGCAGCGGGTGGGCCTCGACGAGCGACTCGAGCTGCCCTATCCGCTGGGCGTGGTGGCCCAGGGCGAGCTCCGCCTCCATGAGCTCCTCGGTGGCGGCCAGCCGAAGCTCCTCCAGGCGGGCGATCTCCGCCTGCGCGAACGAGTCGTAGGCGAAGTCGGCCAGCGCGGGGCCGCGCCACAGCGCGAGCCCCTCCCTGAGCAGCTCGGCCGCGCGGTCCGGCACTCCGTCCGCAAGCGCCGCGCTGCCCTCGGCGAGCAGGCGCTCGAAGCGCGCGGCGTCCACCTCGTCCGGGTCGACGTGGATCACGTATCCGCCCTGCTGCGTGACGATCAGACCGTCGGAGCTCGCGCCGCGGCCCGCCTCGAGCGCCTGGCGCAGCCGCGAGACGTGCACCTGGAGGCTCTTCGCGGCCGTGGGCGGCGGATGCTCGTCCCAGAGCTGGTCGATCAGCCGGTCGCTCGGGACGAGCTCGTTGGCGTGAAGGAGCAGGATCGCCAGGACCGCCCGCTGCTTTGAGCCCGCGAGCGGCACTGCCTGTCCCTGATCGCTGACCTCGAGCGGGCCGAGGATGCGGAAGTCCACCTGAGGCCAGTCTCGCCCCACCCGTCCGGCTTCGCAACCCGGTTTTGCCCGCTCGCAACCGCCTTGCAACCGGCCCGGAGGACGGTCTGCCGGTCCCCGATCCAAGGAGTGGCAGTGGCCTCAACAAGAAGCACCCTGCAGCACGCGGCGGCGACGCCCGTGCAGATCCGGATGAGTGCGGCGTCGCTCGCTCTCGTCGCCCTGATCGCGGTCCTCGCAGTGACGGTCGCGATCGCCCTGGCGGCGAGCGGCGGCGGCAGCGACGACTACGCGGAGCCCGTCCGTGTCGTGCCGTCCGCGCAGAACGTCCCGACGCCCGCCGAGCGGAGCCACCCGGGACTCAACGGACCGGGGATGCGGCCATGAGGGGCGTCCTGATCGTCTCAGCCGCTCTGGTGCTCGGGCTCGCTACGACGGCCGAGGCGCACCGAGGGAGCGCCGGCTCCTGGTCGCTCGCCGCCCCGCTTGCCGAGGTGAACCTGCCCGCCGCTCAGGACGGGTGCCCGTTCTCGTCCGACGACGGGCGGCGGTTGTACATCGCGTCGACCCGGCCAGGTCCCGGCGCCCAGGGCGGGATCGACATCTGGGTGTCGGAGCGGAAGCACCAGCACGCCCCGTGGGGCACGCCGGTGAACGTCGGTCCGCCGGTGAACTCGCCGGCGAACGACTTCTGCCCCTCGCCCGGCCGGCACGGTGAGTTCATGTTCGTGTCGACCAGGCAGCCGAACTGCGGAAGCGCGGACATGTACGTGACGCGCTCCGACGGCCAGGGTGGCTGGGCCGAGCCGCACAATCTCGGCTGCGACATCAACAGCGCCGCCGATGACTTCGGCCCGGTGCGCCGGCGTCACGAGCTGTACTTCTCGAGCAACCGGAGCGGCAACCAGGAGATCTACAGGAGCCTCGTTGCGGGGCTCTGGATCGGGTCGCCGCAGCCGGTGACGGAGCTGAACCTGCCGACGGCCGAGGACGCGCGGCCGTTCGTCAGCGTGGACGGGAGCGAGATCGTCTTCGACTCGACCCGCCAGGGCGGCCCGCCCGACATCTGGGCGTCGACCCGCCGCAACGTCTTCGAGCCCTGGTCGACCCCGGTCAACCTGGGACCGAACGTGAACACGCCGGACGCGCCCGAAACGCGTGCGTCGCTGTCCCCCGACAGACGGACCCTGTACTTCGGCCGGTTCGCCGGACCGGCGCAGGACGTCTACTCGAGCACTCGCAGGCGCTGAGAGCGCCCTCCACCAGGACGGCGGGCCAGAGGGCCCGCCGTCCGCCTGCGCCTACGTCGAGGCGGCCTCCCAGCGCGCGTAGGCCTCCTCGACGGCGCGCTTCGCGGCGGCGTGGCGCTTCGTCGCGCGGTCCGAGCTCGTCGGGCTCGCCCAGGCGGAGGGGTCGGCCAGCTCGTCCTCGACGGCGCGCAGCGCGGCCTCGGCCTTCTCGACCTCGCGCTCCAGCTCCGCCGCCCGTTTCAGGGCGTTCTTCGACGGACCGGCGGCCCTGGTGCTCCCATTTCGCTTCGCCGGGCGGGATCCGGGCTTCGCCGCCCTGTCGCGCGCGTCCCTGACACCGGCGCGCTTCGCGCTCGCCTCGGCCTCGCGGCGCTCCTCGCGCACGCGCGAGTACTCCGCCCAGCCGCCCTGGTAGCTCCGCAGCGTGCCGTCCTCGATCGCGAAGGTCCGCGTTCCCACCGCGTCGAGCAGCGCCCGGTCGTGCGACACGAGCAGGACCGTGCCGTCGAACGCGCCCAGCGCGTCCTCGAGCGCCTCGCGTGCGTCGATGTCCAGGTGGTTCGTGGGCTCGTCGAGAATCAGCACGTTCGCGCCGGAGGCGACGAGGATCGCCAGCGACAGGCGGCGGCGCTCGCCGCCGGACAGGCCGTCGAGCGGCTTCTCCGCCTCGGCGCCGCTGAACAGGAAGCGCCCGAGCAGCGCGCGTGCCTTGTTCGGCGTCAATCCCGTGGCTCGCTGCGCGGCCTCGAGCACCGTCCCGGCCGACCCGAGCTCCTCCGCGTGCTGCGAGAGGTAGCCGAGCTGCACGTTGTGGCCGGTGCGGAGCTTCCCGCCGTCGAGCTCGCGCCGGCCGGCGAGGGCCTCGATGAGGGTGGTCTTCCCGGCGCCGTTCGGTCCTACGAGCGACACGTGCTCGCCGCGCTCCAGCCAGAGCTCGCCGTCCTCGATCAGCGTTCGTCCCGGCACCTCTACGCGCGCGCCGCTCATGTCGACCACCACGCGGCCGGTGCGCTCGGCGCCCCCGAACTTGAAGCCGAGCGAGCGGTTGTCGGCCGGATCGCGCTCGATCCGCTCCATCTTCTCGAGCCGCTTCACGCGCGACTGCGCCTGGCGCGCCTTCGTCGCCTTGTACCTGAAGCGCTCGATGAACCGCTCCATGCGCTCGATCTCCGCCTGCTGCTTCTCGATCTGCTTGCCGAGCTGGATGTCGCGCGCCGCCGCCTCGCGCCGCCAGGCGTGCCAGCTCCCGGGGAAGAAGCGCGACCGCCCGGCCTCGAGCTCGAGCACCGAGGTGCCGACCGCCTCGAGGAACCAGCGGTCGTGCGCCACGAGAATCACGGCGGCGTCCAGCCCCGTCAGGTAGCCCTCGAGCCACTCGAGCGAGGCGATGTCGAGGTGGTTCGTGGGCTCGTCGAGGAGCAGCAGGTCGGGGTCGCCGGCGAGCGCCCGGGCGAGCGAGGCGCGCGTCAGCTCGCCGCCGGAGAAGGTCGACAGCCTCCGATCGAGCTGCTCGTCGGTGAAGCCGAGGCCGTGCAGCGGCCCGATTGCCCGCGTGCGCCAGTCCCAGCCACCCGCGTGCTCCAGGCGCGCCTGGGCGCGCGAGTAGCGGTCGAGGAGCGTGCCTTCGTCGGGCCGCTCGGCCATCTCGAGCTCGACGCGGCGGAGGTCCTCCTCGAGCGCGACCAGGTGGCGGCAGCCGGAGAGGACGTAGTCGCGCAGGCTGAGATCTCGCTCGCGCGGCGGGCGCTGGTCGTGCAGCGCGGTGCGCGTGCCCTTCTCGAAGGCGAGCTCGCCGCCGTCGATGCCGGTCTCGCCGGAGACCATTCGCAGGAGCGTGGTCTTCCCGGCGCCGTTGCGGCCCGCGAGCGTCATGCGGTCGCCGCGCTCGAGCTTGAACGAGACGTCACGGAACAGCGGGGAGCCCGCCATGTCCTTGTCGAGAGCGCTTGCGATCACCACGGCCATATCAGGGTCAAGGCTAAGGGGCGGGCGCCAAAGTTCAGGGCTCGGATTAGGGGAATCCCCAATGTATTTGCGCGTGCAACGATGGAATGCTGCGCGCCATGAAGAAGCTCACCGCAACGCTCATCGCAGTCGTGGCCTGTGCGGTCGTCGCGCTCCCCGCCACCGCGGCCGCC
Organism: uncultured Thermoleophilaceae bacterium; assembly: GCA_963819635.1. GTDB lineage: Bacteria > Actinomycetota > Thermoleophilia > Solirubrobacterales > Thermoleophilaceae > JACVRW01. The sequence continues at coordinate 1,167,263 of CAWFWX010000003.1, read as the reverse complement.
GCCAAGCCGGTCAAGTACGCGGGGAAGACCAGCAGCGGCCACAAGGTCACGTTCAAGCTCGTCGGCGGCAAGCAGGCCGTCGACTTCGTGACCGGCGCCCCCGTGACCTGCATCCCGATCCAGGGGGGCGGCCAGTCGTTCGTAGGCGCGGAGCCGCTGGTCTACCGGTTCCAGATCAACCGCACCGTGGAGTTTCAGTCGAAGATCAAGCCGGCCTTCTACTACAACGAGGTGACGGCGAACTTCCGCTTCACGTCGAAGAAGCTCCGCAACGGCACCATCAAGGGCCACCTTCGCTGGCAGTACGAGTTCCTGATCCCGAAGTACCCGATCGGCACCTTCTCGATCTACAGCTGCCTGGGCGAGGCGACATTCCAGGCAAAGCCCGCTACGGTAGGAACGAGCGGCCGCCCCGCCGACCGGGGGCGGCCGCCTCGCTTCAGGGTTCTACGCCGCTGCCGGGGCGGCGTTCGCGATCGGCGACGTTCCGGTCGGGTTGCCCGGGCGCCGGATGCCCGTCACCAGGAGGGCAATTCCGATCACCAGGACGAATCCGCCGCTTCCCAGCGCGCTCCATCCGATCTCGTCGAGGAACGGGATGTTCGCGCCGGTGCTGACGTCGGCGTCGACTCCGCGGGAGCCGTCAGCGTTCATCACCACGACCGAGTAGTCGCCGTCCTCGATCTCCCAGTTCAGGGTCTGCTTGCCCGAGCCATGCTCGGAGGCGGCCCAGATGTGGGAGTCGGCGGGCGCGACCGGGCGGCGATCGCCGGCATGGTCGTCGTAGTCAGCGTCGAAGGGCGACGTGTCGACGTCCGTGACCGTCGTGTGCGAAACGCCCGCCAGGTAGTTGTCGACGTCGCTCGTGCGAGCGATGCCCACGAACACCGGCTTGTCGTTGCGGGACTCGACCTCGAGCCTCACCTTGCCGAGATCCTCTGTGTCCAGCACAAAGTTGCCGGCGTCCAGGTCTACGTCGAGGTTCTCAGTCGCGAGTGCACGCGTTCCGCCCTCGAACTGATGGGCGTGGGTCGACAGGTAGCCGTCGGCGTCCTTCTCCGATTCGCCCACGAACGCGAGTGTGCCGATGGCCAGGAGGCCGAGTGCAAACAGGCTGGCGAGGGAGCCGGTGACGATGAGTGCAATGCTTGACTTCTTCATTTCAGGTTCTCCGATGCGTTGAATTGCGATAGGGGAACCGTCCCATCGGGGCGCACCGGTTTCGCTGGGGCTAGCAGGCATCCGGGGGGTGCGGTTACCTCTCTGACTTGGCCGCGTTCGTCTACCTCCTGCGCTGCGCCGACGGCACGATCTACTGCGGCTGGTCGACCGATCCGGAGCGACGCCTGCGCGAGCACCAGGCGGGCCGTGCGAGCCGCTACACGCGGACGCGCCTGCCGGTTGAGCTCGTCTACACGCGCCCATTCGCGACCCGCTCCGAGGCGATGCGCGAGGAGATCCGGATCAAGCGACTCTCGCCGGCCGATAAGCGGCGCCTGTCGGCGGGCGCCTCGGATCCCGGTTAGAGCTCACCTTCCGCAAGCGTCGCTAACGTCTTTAGGTCGTGCCGAAGTTCGAGATCAACCCGGCGTATCGGCCAGTCGCCGACCAGCCCACCGCGCTCGCGGAGCTGGCGCGTGGCATCGACGAAGGCGACCGCTTCCAGACGCTCCTCGGCGTCACGGGCTCGGGTAAGACGGCCACGATGGCGTTCACCATCGAGCAGGTCCAGCGGCCGGCGCTCGTGATCGCCCACAACAAGACGCTCGCCGCCCAGCTCTGCAACGAGTTCCGGGAGTTCTTCCCGAAGAACTCGGTCGAGTACTTCGTCTCGTACTACGACTACTACCAGCCGGAGGCCTACGTCCCGGCCCAGGACCTGTACATCGAGAAGGACTCGTCGATCAACGAGGAGATCGACCGGCTGCGCCACTCGGCCACGAGCGCGCTGTTCGCGCGCCGCGACGTGATCGTCGTGGCCTCGGTGTCGTGCATCTACGGCCTCGGCTCGCCCTCGAAGTACAACGCCCAGGTGACTCTGCTCAAGAAGGGCGAGATGGCGGACCGCGACGAGATCCTCCGCAAGCTCGTCGACAACCAGTACACGCGCAACGACCAGGCGCTCGGCCGCGGCACCTTCAGGGTGCGCGGCGAGACGCTCGAGGTGTTCCCGGCCTACGCCGAGACCGCCTACCGGGCCGTCTTCTTCGGCGACGAGATCGAGGCGCTCCAGCACTTCGACCCGCTCACGGGCGAGGTGTTCGCCGAGCTCGAGCACGCCGGCATCTGGCCCGCGACCCACTACGCGACCGACCGGCCGACGATCGAGCGATCGGTCGTGGAGATCCGCGACGAGATGGAGGCGCGCTGCGCCGAGCTCGAGCAGCAGGGCAAGCTGCTCGAGTCGCACCGGCTCAGGCAGCGCACCCAGTTCGACATGGAGATGCTGCGCGAGCTCGGTTTCTGCAACGGGATCGAGAACTACTCGCGCATACTCGACGGCCGGGCACCCGGCGAGCGGCCCTTCTGCCTGCTCGACTTCTTCCCCGACGACTTCGTCTGCTTCATCGACGAGTCGCACCAGACCGTCCCGCAGATCGGCGGCATGTACGAGGGCGACCGCTCGCGCAAGACGACGCTCGTCGAGTACGGCTTCCGGCTCCCGAGCGCGCTCGACAACCGCCCCCAGACCTTCGACGAGTTCCTCCAGCACACGCCGCAGATGGTGTTCGTGTCGGCCACGCCCGCCGACTTCGAGCGCAACCACGCGTCGCGGATCGTGGAGCAGATCGTGCGGCCCACCGGCGTCGTCGACCCGGAGGTGGACGTGCGCGAGACGAAGAACCAGATCGACGACCTGATGGAGGAGATCCGCCAGCGGGTCGAGGTCGAGGAGCGCACGCTCGTCACGACGCTGACGAAGAAGATGGCCGAGGACCTGACCGACTACCTGCTCGAGTACGGCTTCAAGGTCCGCTACCTGCACTCGGAGATCGACACGCTGGAGCGCATCCAGATCATCCGCGAGCTCCGACTCGGCGAGTACGACGTGCTCGTGGGCGTGAACCTCCTGCGCGAGGGGCTCGACCTGCCGGAGGTGTCGCTCGTGGCGATCCTCGACGCGGACAAGGAGGGCTTCCTCCGCGGTGAGACCTCGCTGATCCAGACGATCGGCCGCGCCGCCCGGAACATCCGCGGCAAGGTGATCATGTACGCCGACAAGGAGACCGCGGCGATGCGCACCGCGATCTCGGAGACGGACCGCCGCCGCGCGATCCAGGTGGCGTACAACGAGGAGCACGGGATCACCCCGGAGACGATCCAGAAGGGCATCTCGGACATCTCCGACTTCCTGATGACGGAGTCGAAGGTGCCGGCCGGGCGCGGCCGGCGCAGGCGCGACACCGAGGGCATGTCCGCTGAGGACCTGCGCCGTACGATCGTCGAGCTGGAGGAGGAGATGCTCGCCGCGGCGGACGATCTCCGCTTCGAGTATGCCGCCAAGCTCCGCGACGAGATCAAGTCGCTGCGGCGGGAACTGGACGAAGCCGAAGCAAGCGCCTGACTGTCCAAGCCAAATCGCGGGTATTGATGCACTATGGGGTCAATGGCGCGGGGGGTCCTGGCAGGGACGTTGGTTCTGATGCTGCTCGTACCGGCAAGCGCCGGCGCGCAGGCGGTCGCCTACGACTTCTCGGTCAACCCGAACCCGCCCAACGAGGACCAGGCGACAACCTTCAGCTTCCTTCCGGCCTCGGCGACCGGGATAACCGTGACCTGGGACCTCGACGGCGACGGGTCCTTCGACGACGGTTCTGGCCGAACCGTGACGCGCACCTACGTGAATCGCGGCTCCGTCACGGTCCGCATGCGAGTGCGCGAGTCGGACGGCGACCGGCGGACGGTCACGAAGACGATCGTCGTCAACGGCGCGCCGGCGGCTGACTTCAGCTTCGCGCCGGGCGCCCCGTTCACCGGCGATTCGGTCTCGTTCACGCCGAGCGTGACGGATCCGGAGGGCAACGCGGTCAGCTTGGCCTGGCGCTTCGGCGACGGTGCGACCGCCGCCGGGGCATCTCCGAGCCACGTCTACCGGAGCGGAGGGAGCTACCCGGTCGTCCTCACGGCGACCGACCAGCACGGGGCCGTCACCACCCGGACGCGGTCGGTGAGCGTCACGGCCGATCCCGGGCCGACGCCCGGCTTCGAGTACGCCCCAACGGCTCCGCTTACGGACGACACGATCAGCTTCAGGTCGACCTCCAGCCCGTCACATGGATCGATCGCCGCAACCGCCTGGGATCTGGATGGCGACGGCGCCTTCGACGACGCCTCCGGCACCGAGGTCACGTGGTCGTACGCCACGGCGGGCGACCACCTGGTTCAGATGCTCGTGACGCAGGCAAACGGCAGCACTGCGGTGGCGTTCGCGCACGTGGACGTTGCCCAGCGCCCGGTGCCGCCGCCGGTCGAGCCCGCAAGTCCCGGGCCGACCGGCGCCGACGCTGCCCTCCGCGCCGGTGCTGCCGCCGCCGACGGCCAAGCGCCCGGTCACGATGCGACCGTTGCCGACCATCCGAATCGCGGGCGTCGTGCTTCGCGACGGCGCGCTGATTCGCATCCTGTCCGTGCGCGCCCCGCGCGGCGCGACCGTTCGGGTCCGCTGCTCGGGCAAGGGCTGCCCGGCCGCGGCGACCGCGCGCACCAGCGCGACGCGGCTGGTCCGGTTCCGCCGCTTCGAGCGGAAGCTGCGCGCCGGCGTGAGGCTCGAGCTGTTCGTGCGGCAGGCCGGGAAGGTCGGCAAGTACACGCGCTTCCTGATTCGGGGCGGCAAGCCGCCGGCGCGCGTCGACCGCTGCCTCATGCCCGGCAAACGGCGACCCGTTCGCTGCGCGTGAGCCGGCGCGCGATGATCGCGATCGCGGCAGTCGACGCGGCCATCGCCGCGTTCGTGATCGTCGGCCTGGCGGTCGCGGGGGACAGCTCCTCGGAGCCTCAGGCCAAGGCGACGCAGGTCAGCCTGTCGCAGACGGCCGAGGTGCCAGGGCTCAAGGAGGACCCGGCGGTTGTGGCGCGCCGGCGAGAGCGTGCACGCGCCGCGCGGCGAGCGAGCGCTGCCCGAGCGCGCCGCCGGGCCGCTGCCTCCAAGCGCGCTGCGACCCCCGCGGCGCCGGCCGCGCCGGAGCCGGCTTCGGCGCCGGAGCCCGTTGCCGAGCCCGCCCCGGCGCCCCCGCCGGCCCCGGCGCCCGCTCCTGCCCCGGCGCCCGCGCCGCCCCCACAGACCTTCGACGACGCCGGATGATGCAGGCCGCGAAGAAACCCCATCTCCACGTGGTCGACGAGGCGCCTCGCGCGCCGGAGCCTCGGCCCATCTCGCCCGCGCCCAGGCCGGCTCCGGAGATACCGCCGTGGACGAGGCGGCTGACAACGCGCGGGGCGATCGCAGCCGTGGCCGCCGCGGCCGCCGCGGCCGCCGTGTTCGGCGGTGCGCTCGCTCTCGCGGTAGACCCCTTTGCCGACGACGCGCCGAGGACAGTGGCGCCGCCCCCCGCGACCACCGTCTGGGAGCGCCTGGACACCGAGCGGGCTGACCTGCGCGGGGAGCTCGCCGCCGCCGAGACGCCACAGGAGCAGGCCCGCATCGCGAACAAGCTCGCGACTGCCTACGACGACGCCGCGCTGGCCGCGGGCGCGGGCGCGCAGCCCCGGGCCGCGCGCGCGGCCCGGGACGCGTACGTTCGGCTGGCGACGGCGGCTGAGGCGGGGGACAGGCCGGGGTACGTCAAGGCCTCCGAGGCGATCGCGCTGGCCGAGCAGCGACTGCAGGCGCGCCGTTAATTTCCGGCGGAGTGCGGTCCTAGCTAGGATGGTTGCCGTGCTCGCCGGGGTCAGGCGCGCTGGATGCGCGCTCATTTCGACGCTTGCCGTGGTTGTGGTCGCGGCGCCTCCGGCGCTGGCCGCGCCGAAGCCTGAGGGCAAGGCCGTCGCCGTGCAGTCGCTCGCCGGCGGCGCGCAGCGCATCAAGTACCGGATCGGGCCGTTCAACGTCACACCCGGCCAGAACTCGATCGGGTATGCCCCCATCCTCGAGCGCCCGAAGGTGGACGGCTACATCACCCGCATCCGGCCGGACCTCACCTACCTGGACGGCCGCGTTCCCGGCGTGGACGTCATCCATCTCCACCACGCCGTGTGGGTGAACACGTCTCGGGTCGGGCGGGCGGGCGGCTTCCCCGCGGAGCTCTTCTTCGCCGCGGGTGAGGAGAAGACCCGCATGCTCCTGCCGAAGGGCTTTGGCTATCCGCTGAAGGCGTCGGATGGCCTGCTTCTCAACCACATGATCCACAACCTGACGCCCGTGCCGACGCAGGTGTACATGGTCTACGACATCGACTTCGTGCCGAACGGCTCGCGGGCCGCGCGCGGGATACGTCCGGTGCGGCCGATCTGGATGGATGTCCAGAAGGGCAACTTCTACCCGGTCTTCAACGTCAAGAAGGGGTCGGGGCAGGACGGCCGCTACACCTATCCCAACGACGCGCGAAATCCCTATCAAGGCGGCCCGAAGCGGAACCAATGGGTTGTCGACCGGCCGGGCGTGCTCATCGCGACCGGGGGTCACCTTCACCCCGGCGGCCTCTACACGGACCTGAAGGTGCGCCGGCGGGGACGGACAGCCCCGCTGTTCCGGTCGGTCGCGAAGTACTTCGAGCCCGCGGGCGCGGTGTCGTGGGACGTGGCCATGACCGCCACGCGGCCCGACTGGCGCGTAAAGGTGCGGAGGGGCGACGTGCTCTCGGTCAGCGCGACCTACGACTCGTCCCGCGGCGCGTGGTGGGAATCGATGGGGATCATGGTCACCTACATGGCCGACGGGGGACGCGGCGACAACCCCTTCAAGAAGAAGGTGAACCGGCCTGGCGTGGTCACGCACGGGCACCTCCCCGAGAACAACAACCACGGCGGAGGGTCGACCAGTCTGCCCGACCCGCGGGCGCTGCCCGACGGGGCGGACAATCCGGGCTTCGTCGACTTGCTCAACTTCCGCTATCAGCTCGGCGACCTCAGCCTGGGTGACCCGGCGCGCAACCCGCCCGTCATCCGTGCCGGCCAGGCCCTGACCTTCCGCGACGGCGGCGATGACGCCAGGGGGATCTACCACTCGATCACCTCGTGCAAGCCGCCATGTAACCGCGCCACCGGGATCGCCTACCCGATCGCGGACGGCAACGTCCAGTTCGAGTCTGGGACGCTCGGCAGCGCCGTCCCGCCCGCCACCGGCGCGCTCCAGTGGACGACGCCCTCGAACCTCTCGCCCGGCACCTACACGTACTTCTGCCGGATCCACCCGTTCATGCGTGGTGCGTTCCGGGTCAAGCAGTAGTGAGCGCCGGGCGTGAGAAGCACTCGCCCGCGGCCGCGGCCGCGGAGCGGGTCAAGGCCGTCCTCGAGGCGGCCGAGCGAAGCGCTGCGGATCTGCGCGCGGAGGCGGCCGACGAGATCGAGGCGCAGCTCGCTACGGCGCAGAAGGTGGCCGAGCGGCTGGCCACCCGGGCGGACGAGATCGAGCGGGCCCTCCATGGTCTCGCGGAGACCGTGCGCACCGAGCTGGCGGCGCTGAAGGCCGACGTCGAGGAGCTGCGTGCGGTGGGAGAGGGAATCGGGGCCGCCCACGAGGAGGCTGCGCAGAGCGCGGCGACCGCGCAGGCGGAGGCCGCGCCGGTCGCGGAGGCTGAGAGCCCGCCTCCGGTCGAGGAGCCGCCGGCGGAGCCCGCGCCCGCCAGACCCGTGGCCGTGGCCGGCGAGGGCAACGAGGGCGCGCGCGTCATCGCGCTGAACATGGCCTTGAACGGCTCCTCGCGTGAGGAGACCGCCCACTACCTGTCAGAGAACTTCGAGCTGGACGACCCCGGCGCGCTGCTCGACGAGGTCTACGCCCAGGTACCGAGCTAGGAGCGTGCGCGGTCCGCTTCGGGCTCGAGCGGTCCGCCGAAGTCGGTTGTGTAGATCGCGGCCTGTCGCTTGCCGACCCAGAAGGGCGCGTCGTACACGATTCCGATGCCCACCTCGGTGAACTCCGGGCTCAGGACGTTCTCGCGGTGGCCGGGGCTGTCCATCCAGCCCTCGAGCGCCTCGGCGGGCGGAGCGTTGCGGCCGGCGCCCCAGTACAGGTTCTCGCCCACGTAGCACTCGCAGGTCGCGTAGCCGGCCGCGCGCATCCGCTCTCCCGGGCTCACGCCATCCGGGGTCTCGTGAGCGAAGAAGTGCCGCCTCACCATGTCCTCCGAATGACGTTGCGAGGCGGCCTCGAGGATCGCGTTCTGCTTCAGGGGAGGAAGGTCGTGCCGCGCGCGCTCCTCGTTCAGCAGGCACAGGATCGTGGCGCGGGCTCTGTCGATGCGCGCGGGCGGTCCGAGCTTCGAGCCGCCGCACCCCTTCGCTGCGTGCGCCGACGCGGCGTCGTCCCGCGGCAGGACCACCTCGTACGCCGCTCCGAGAGCCGCGGTCGCCGCGACGGCGACGGCGATGGCGACGCGCAGGCCCATTGCGCCCAGATATCGCCAGCTCCGCTGGATTCTTGAGCGACTACGGAGCGCCGGCGGGTGAGGCGAGCTCGACGAGGTTGCCGTCCGGGTCGCGCACATAGGCCACGTCCTGGCCCCAGGGCTTCGTCTGGGGCGGCGTGACGGCCGCGGCTCCCTCGGTGACGGCGCGGTCGAACGCGCCCTGGACGTCGTCGGTCACGAAGCAGACCTCGAAGGCGGGACGCGCCCCGGCGCCCTCCTCCGGCCTGTAGACGCCGGGCAGGTTCTCGGCCGCGAGCTCGTGCGCCGCCAGCGCCAGGGCGGTCTCGCCGGTGTCGAGCTCGGCGTAGTCGCCGCTCTCGTGGACGAAGCGGCGCCGCTGCCCGAGCGCGCGCTCGTAGAAGTCGAGGCTCGCGGCGACGTCGGAGACGTAGAGGATCGTGTATCCGAACCGCATCCTGCCACCCTAATCGGCAGCAGGCGCCGAACCTCGCAATCTGCGAGAAACGAACGTAGGTTCGATCCGGATCCGGCTCTAGACTCGTTATCCGCGTGAATCCGAGTGGAGAGATAGTCGTATCCGGCGCGCGCGAGCACAACCTCAAGGACCTGCACCTGAGGCTGCCGCGCGATTCGCTGATCGTGATCACGGGCCTGTCGGGCTCCGGTAAGTCGAGCCTCGCCTTCGACACGATCTATGCCGAGGGCCAGCGCCGCTACGTCGAGTCGCTGTCCGCGTACGCGCGCCAGTTCCTGGGTCAGATGGACAAGCCCGACGTGGACTCGATCGAGGGCCTGTCGCCGGCGATCTCGATCGACCAGAAGACCACGTCGCGGAACCCGCGCTCGACGGTCGGCACGGTCACCGAGATCTACGACTACCTGCGCCTGCTGTGGGCGCGGGTCGGGCACCCGCACTGCTTCAACTGCGGGCGCCCGATCGAGGCGCAGTCGGCCGAGCAGATCATCGACCAGGTCATGATGCTGCCGGAGGGCGCCAAGTTCATGGTGCTGGCGCCGGTGGTGCGCGGCCGAAAGGGGGAGTACGGCAAGCTCTTCGACGAGCTGCGAAGCGACGGCTTCACGCGCGTGAAGGTCGACGGCGAGCTGCGCCGTCTCGAGGAGGACATCGTCCTCGACAAGAAGTTCAAGCACGACATCTCCGTCGTGATCGACCGGCTCGTGATGCGCCCGGACCTGCGCAAGCGGCTGGCGGACTCGATCGAGACCGCGGTGGCCCGCGCAGAGGGCATCGTCGACATCGAGAACGTCGAAACCGACGAGGTGACCACCTACTCGGAGCGCTTCATGTGCCTCCACTGCGGCACGTCGATGCCCGAGCTCGAGCCGCGGATGTTCTCGTTCAACTCACCGCACGGCGCCTGCCCGCGCTGCACGGGCCTCGGCTCCCAGATGGAGATCGACCCCGAGCTGATCGTGCCGGACCCGTCGCTGTCGCTGAACGACGGGGCGATCCTGCCGTGGTCCACGAGCAGCTCGAACTACTACGAGCAGATGACGCAGGCGATCGCGGACAAGTGGGAGGTCAACCGCGACAAGCCCTGGGAGGACCTCTCGGAGAAGGTCCGCAACTGCTTCCTCTACGGCACGAACGGCGACCGCATCTACATCTCGTACCGCAACCGCTACGGGCGCCGGCGGTCGTACACGACCACCTTCGAGGGGATCGTGCCGAACCTCGAGCGCCGCTACCGCGAGACGGACTCGGACTGGTCGCGCGAGAAGATCGAGGAGTACATGACGCTGCGGCCGTGCCCGGAGTGCAAGGGCGCGCGCCTGCGGCCGGAGTCGCTCGCGGTGAGGGTCGGCGGGCTCGGCATCCACGAATTCACGAGGATGTCGGCGCGCCGGGCGATCGACTGGCTCGAGGGGCTCGAGCTGTCGGAGACCGAGCGCGCGATCGCGCGGATGATCCTGCGCGAGATCGACGAGCGGCTGCGGTTCCTCGACAACGTGGGCGTGGGCTACCTCTCACTGGAGCGGGCCGCGGCCACGCTCTCGGGCGGCGAGGCGCAGCGGATCAGGCTGGCCACGCAGATCGGCTCCTCGCTCGTCGGCGTGCTGTACATCCTCGACGAGCCGTCGATCGGCCTGCACCAGCGTGACAACGAGCGGCTGATCGCCACGCTGGAGCGGCTGCGCGACCTGGGCAACACGGTCATCGTGGTCGAGCACGACGAGGGCACGATGCGCGCCGCCGACCACCTCGTGGACCTCGGTCCCGGCGCCGGCGAGCACGGCGGGCACCTCGTGGCGGAGGGACCGCCGCCCACGGTCATCGCCTCTCCCGACTCGCTGACCGGGCAGTACCTGTCCGGGCAGCTGTCGATCCCGATCCCGAAGAAGCGCCGCCGCCCGGCCGGCTACATCCAGATCGAGGGGGCGTCGCAGCACAACCTGAAGGACATCGACGTCAAGGTGCCGCTCGGGGTGTTCTGCTCGGTCACAGGCGTATCGGGGTCGGGCAAGTCGACGCTCGTGAACGAGGTGCTCTTCAAGGCGGTCGCCAACCGGCTCCACCGGGCCAAGCAGCGTCCAGGGTCGCACCGCCGCATCAGCGGGCTGGACGAGGTCGACAAGATCATCAACATCGACCAGTCGCCGATCGGGCGCACGCCGCGCTCGAACCCGGCCACCTACATCGGCCTGTTCGACCACATCCGCGAGCTCTACTCGCGCACCCAGGAGGCGAGGGCGCGCGGCTACAAGCCCGGCCGCTTCTCGTTCAACGTCAAGGGCGGGCGCTGCGAGGTCTGCCGCGGCGACGGCCAGATCAAGATCGAGATGCATTTCCTGCCGGACGTGTACGTGCCCTGCGAGCAGTGCCACGGCAAGCGCTACAACCGCGAGACGCTCGAGGTGCGCTTCAAGAGCAAGACGATCGCCGACGTGCTCGACATGACGGTCGAGGAGGCGGTCGACTTCTTCGCCCACATCCCGAAGATCAAGCGCAAGATGCAGGCGCTGCACGACGTTGGGCTCGACTACATCCGGCTGGGCCAGCCGGCCACGACGCTCTCCGGTGGCGAGGCGCAGCGCGTGAAGCTCGCGAGCGAGCTCTCGAAGGTCGCGACCGGCAGGACGCTCTACATCCTCGACGAGCCCACGACGGGGCTCCACTTCGCCGACGTCCAGCGCCTGCTCGAGATGCTGAACAGGCTCGTGGACCAGGGGAACACCGTGGTCGTGATCGAGCACAACCTCGACGTGATCAAGACCTCCGACCGGATCATCGACCTCGGCCCCGAGGGCGGGGAGGAGGGCGGCGAGCTCGTCGTCCAGGGCACCCCGGAGCAGGTGGCCGCCACGAAGAACTCGCACACAGGCCACTTCCTGCGCGGCATCGTGAAGCCGGCGGCGCGGAAGCGGCGGACGCGCGCTCGCGTGCCCGCCGCCGCCTGATCGCTAGAAGGACAAGGCCACGCCGCTGACAGCACAGCGGCCGGCGTCGGCCCCTGCGCCGTTGTTCCCGCCGTAGATGTGGAACTGCACGCTCACGCTCGTGCCGTCGCGCTTCGAGTAGCGCAGCTCCCCGACCTCCTCGTCCTCGTCGTCCGGGACGAGGTTGACGGTGTCGCCGGGGTCGAAGTCCCCGTCGAAGGCCTCGTTCTGCACGCCCGTCGGATCGCTCGGCTCGTCCGCCTCCACGCTGTAGCTGCCGAGCTCCGCGTCGGGGACCTTGCTGCCGGCGGTCAGGGAGAGCACGTCAAGGTTGCAGGACGCCGCGAGGGTGAGCCCGCCGAATTCCAGGATCTGCTCCTCCGCGCCCGTGCCGTCATTGCCGTACCTGAACGGGCGGAAGGTGACGCCTCCCACGCTGCCCGCGGTGCCTGCGGTCTCCGCGCGGCCGACCCTGCCGAGCGTGCCCTCATTCACCTCCCTCCCGGTGATGGACCCTTTGGCCACCTTCGGGCCGTTGACGGCGTTCCGCGCGATGTCGGCGCGCTTCACGCCGCCCTTCCTGATGTCCCCGCTGTCGACCGTGTTCGTGCCTGGCAATGCGGCCGCCGTCCCGCCGATGGCGGCGAGCAGGGCTAAGAATGCGACGACCATCGCTGGCGACGGCCGGCGCGCGAAGAGATTGCGCATGGGTGCGGATGTTCCGTCAGGCGTCGGACGTCAACCGGGCCAGCCGCCCTCGCGGCTGCGGCGGAGCTTGCGCATCGTCTGGACGACCTCCATCCTGCGGTGCGCCTTCTTCGCGGCCTGGATCAGGGTCTGCTCGTCGCCCGTGCCGGCAATCCCGATCGAGACCGTGACGGGTCCGGCCACGTGCTCGAACGACATGGCCGCGAGCTCGTCCTCGAAGCGGTCCGCCCAGATCGCGGCGCTGCGCGCGTCGGTCCCGTGGAGCAGCACCGCGAACTCGTCGGCGCCCGTGCGCGCGATCTCGTCCACCGCGCGCAGGGTGGAGCGCATGGTCGTGACGCACATCCGCAGCACCTCGGTCCCGGCGGCGGCGCCGTGCTCGCGGTTCACGCGGCGCAGGCCGTCGATGTCGGCCATCGCCACGGCAAGCGACTCCCCGGTGCGGCCGCGCCGGAGCTCCTCGCGTGCGAGCAGCGCCTCGAAGTCCTCGGCGCCGGGGAGTTCGGCGAGCGGATCCATCGGAATACTCATCGGCCGTGGCGCTCAGATTCTGAGATCACGCGATCCGCCCAGCGCTTGAGGCCGTCCGGCAGCGGCTTGCCGAAGGCGCTGCGATGGTCCGCCACCCAGCGGTAGCCGCGCTTCGCGGCGCCCGGAAAGCGGTCGGTCAGCCGCGCCAACGGCGCGCCCCCCGGAAGCAGCCGGAACAGCGGTGAAAAGGCGGCGCCGGCGGACCAAACCGGACCGTCTCTCTCCGGGTGGCCGAGATTCGTTGCGTTTTCCGCAACGTTTCTCTGCCACCCGGGCTCCGCGAGGTGCCAGGAGGCCATCTGCTCGGCTTCCGGCATGCCGGCCAGCATGGTGTCCGCTTCCTCAGTGCCAAGCGCCACCGGGCGCAGCCGACCGTCGCGGTCCCAGCTCAGCACCACAGCCACGCACACCCGGCAGAAGCCGCAGTCCGGGTCATAGAGGATCGGGTGCGCCGTCATCTCTGGAAAGCTGCGGCGATGGAGAACGCCCGGCTCTGGTGGCAGAAGTGGCGCTGGTACGAGCGCAACTCGCTGCCCTGGAACCGGCTGGCGATCCACCGCGAGCTGGCTCGGCGCCGCGCCTTCGCGCGCTGGCCGATCCACGGAAACGTGCTGGAGGCGCTGCGCGACGGGCGCCTCGAGGTGGGCGAGCACACGCTCTTCGAGCCGGACGTGTGGCTCACCATCTCCGACACGGGGCGCATCCGGATCGGGCAGGGAACGTTTCTGAACATCGGCGTCATGGTGGCGGCCGACGACCTCGTCGAGATCGGCGACCACTGCATGTTCGCGAATGGCTGCTTCGTGACGGACGCGAACCACCGTTTCGACGACCCCGATCAGCCGATCACCTGGCAGGGGTTCACGAGCAAGGGCCCGACGCGCGTGGGCGACAACGTCTGGTGCGGCGCGAACGTCGTGATCACGAGCGGCGTGACCGTCGGCGAGCGCTGCGTGATCGGGGCGAACAGCGTCGTGACGGCGGACATCCCGCCGTTCTCGATCGCCGCCGGAGCACCCGCCAAGGTGCTCCGGCGCGTCGAGTATTCCTCCTCCGCAGAGAGTCCTGCCTCAGCAGAGAACGAGTAGGTGGAACGGCTTGTTCGCGTCGTTGCCGTTCGCTCCGGTCGTCCTGATGTCCACTCCGTTGACGTTGGCGCCCAGTGCGCTCAGCGTGATCTGCCCATTGTCGGGCGGCGCTGCCGCCGTCGGCCCGCCGATCGTCGCGTAATAGGCGCAGCCGCGGACGTCGCGGTCGAAGATCACCTGGTAGCGGCCCTCGGCCGTGCGAGCCGCCGAGGTGGTGCCGCGGGCCCGCACCTGCTGGCCGCCGGCATTCACAACCGCGAAGTGGGTGCCGCCGCTGGCGAGAGCCGCGCTCGGGACCGGACCAAGGGTCGACTCCTTGATCGCCCGGCCGCCGAGACCGTCCGCGCGGACATCCTTGCCGAGCAACCCGCCGTTGCGCACGTCGACGCCCCGGATCGTGTTGTTCTTGATGCTCCCGCTCGTGATGACGAGGGCGTACGCCGAGCCGCCCATCGCCATGAACAGGGCGAGCAGGGCGACCGCCATCGCTGGGGAGGGAATGAGACGACGAATTCGTGTCATGGCCCCCCCAACCCGTCCGGGGGGCCTGGGTTGCGCTAGAGCGAAAAACCGCCCGTGAACGGTTCACCCGTCTGTTCGCGGAGCAGCTCGTGGAGCCGCGCGATCTCGTCGGGCGCCATCGTGTATCCGTGCTCCTCCTCGGGGTATCTGCGGGCCCGTACGTCGTCCGCGTACTCGCTCACGCCCCTGATCATCTCGTCGCGGACGTTGGCGTAGCGCTTGACGAAGCGCGCCGCGTGCCCGCTGTAGATACCGAGCAGGTCGTGGAAGACGAGCACCTGGCCGTCCGCCGCCGCACCCGCCCCGATCCCGATCACGGGGATCTCCATGCGCGGCATGATCGCCTCGGTCAGCGGGCTGGGGATCGCCTCGAAGACGATGGCGAAGCAGCCCGCGTCCTGGAGCGCGAGCGCGTCGTGCAGCACGGCGAACGCTCGCTCCGCCGTACGGCCCTGGGAGCGGTACCCGCCGAGCGCCGTTGCGGTCTGAGGCGTGAGGCCCACGTGGCCCATGACCGGGATGCCGGCGCCCACCAGCGCACGCGCGCGGTCCACCGAGGTGCCGCCGCGCTCGATCTTCACCGCGTCACAGCCCGCCTCCTTGACGAATCGCTGCGCGCTTCGGATGGCCTCCTCGTTGGACGCCTCGTACGAGCCGAACGGCATGTCGCCGATCAGGAGCGGCGTGCTCAGGCCGCGCCTGACCGCCTTGGCGAGCATCAGGAGCTCGTCGGTCGTGACCGGCACGGTCGAGGTGTGCCCCAGCACGGTCATGGCACCCGAGTCGCCCACCAGGACCACGTCTACGCCGGCCTCCTCGGCCACCTGCGCCGAGGGGAAGTCGTACGCCGTGACCATCACGATCGGCTCCCCGAGCGCCTTCTTCTCGGCGAGGGTGGTGAGGCTGACGGCGGGGCGCTGGGTGGGACGGTGGCTCATTTTTCGCCTCCGAGGATCGCGTTGTCGATGAGCCGGGCACGCCCCACGCGGGCGGCCACGGCAAGGAGCGTCGAGCCGTTCACACGCTCGACGGGGGAAAGGTCGGTTGCAGAGCGGAGCTGGAGATAGTCCGGCTCGAGTCCGGCGCGGTCCAGCTCGTCGCGGGCGGCCTTCATGACCGCGGCGGCGTCGCGGGCTCCGCTCGCCACGGCGGCCTCCGCGGCGCGCAGCGCCCGGTTGAGAGCCAGGGCGCGCTCGCGCTCGTCGGCACTCAGGTAGGCGTTCCGAGAGCTGAGAGCGAGCCCGTCGGGGTCGCGGATCGTGGGACAGACCTCGATCCGCACCGGCATGTCGAGGTCGCGCACGAGTTTTCCGATGACGAGCGCCTGCTGCGCGTCCTTCTGGCCGAAGTAGGCCACGTCGGGGCCCGCCATGTTGAAGAGCTTGGTTACCACGGTCGTGACGCCCTGGAAGTGCTCCGGGCCGCGCTGTGCCTCGTCGCCCTCCAGCATCTCGGTCAGGTCGCGGACCGTCACGGCGGTGGCGAAGCCGTCGGGATAGACCTCCTCGACCGGCGGGGCGAACAGCAGGTCCACACCCTCGGCCTCGGCGAGGCGCTCGTCGCGCTCCTCGTCGCGCGGGTACGCCTCGAGGTCCTCGCCGGGCCCGAACTGCGCCGGGTTCACGAACAGCGACACGACCACCACGTCGGTCCCGGCGCGCGCGCGGCGCATGAGCGACAGGTGGCCCTCGTGGAAGTACCCCATCGTGGGGACAAGGCCGATGCTGCGGCCCGCGCGGCGCTCGGGAGCGAGCAGCCCGCGGAGCTCGGCGACCGTGCGGACCGTCCTCATGCCGGCGATCTCTGCCCGGCGAGGGCGCGGGTCTGGCGGACGAGCTCGTCGAACAGCTCGAGCAGCTGCGGCGCCACCTCTTCCACGGCGGCTCGCTGCGCTTCGACCGTTGCCTCGTCCCCGCGCGCGATCGGCCCGGTGAGCGCGGCCTCCGGCCCCAGCTCGGCCACGTTCTCGACCGTCTGGCGCACCAGCGGAGCGAAAAGGGCGCGGGCGTCCTCGCGGTCGAGGCCGGCCCCGGCGGCGATCGCCTCGGCGGCGGCCTGGAGCGTGACCAGGAAGTTCGAGGCGACCGAAGCGGCCGCGTGGTAGGCGGCTCGGCCCTCGTCGTCGATCTCGAACGGCGTCATCCCGAGCCGCCGCGCGAGCTCGGTGGCGAACGCGAGCGCCTCCGGCGTCGATCCCGCGACGGCTGCGCCGGCGCCCGCGAAGCGGACACCGGGGTGAGCGAACGACTGAAGCGGATGGAGGCCGAACGCGGGCACCCCGGCATGGGCCAGCGCGGACAGCGGCGTGGCGCCGCTCGTGTGGCCCACCAGGGGCGCGGCCGCGGTCACGAGCTCGGCCGCGGCGGGGATCTCGGCGTCCGGGACGCACAGCACGATCGCGTCGCAGCGCCCCGGCCGCTGTCCTCGGCCGAGCGGGCCGTCCACGTCCACGCCCGCCTCGCCGAGCGCGAGCGCCAGCGCGGTCCCGACTCGGCCGGAACCGACAACGCCCACCCGCAGCGGGCTCGAAGGACTCATCTGATCTGGGTTCATACCCCGGTCGGTCCACTCCGTCGTCGGTAGCGGCCGACGACTCTGAGGATACCCACGAACGGGAGAGGTAGTCGCTGCGCACCGGGCACCGCCCGGTGCTTGCGCAAGTCCGTCAACCCAACCGCCTAGGCTTGGGGTCCATGCAGCCACGCAGCGCAGAGGAGCGCCGCGCGGAGCTCGTCGAGCTCTTCCGGGAAGCGGAGGTCTGCGCGCGCTGCCCGCTCTCGAAGACGCGCACCAAGGTCGTCTTCGGCTCGGGGAACGCCGACGCCGACCTCATGTTCGTCGGCGAGGCGCCGGGCATGCACGAGGACCAGCAGGGCCTCCCGTTCGTCGGGAGGGCCGGGCAGCTGCTCAACAAGCTGCTCGAGGAGATCGGCCTGTCTCGCGAGGACGTCTTCATCGCGAACGTGCTCCAGTCGCGCCCGCCCGGCAACCGCGACCCGCAGCCTGACGAGATCGACGCCTGTAAGCCCTTCCTCCACCGGAAGATCGAGCTGATCGAGCCGAAGATCGTCTGCACGCTCGGGAACTTCTCCACGAAGCTGCTCACACGCTCCCAGCGCGGCATCACCGGTGTCCATGGCCGCCCGCAGGTGCACGAGCTCGGTGGACGGCTGCTGCGCGTCTACCCGCTCTTCCACCCGGCTGCGGCGCTCCGGAGCACGAAGACGCTCGAGGAGCTCCGGGAGGACGTCGCCCGGCTGCCCGCGCTGCTCGAGGAGCCGCCGCCTGTGCCGATCGGGGCCGTGGCGCCCGTGCCGGTGGCGACGTCGGCAGCTGCGGAGCCCCCGTCGGCTCCGCAGATGGACCTGTTCGGTTAGCCGCCACACATCTGGCGGCCTGCCGCATGGGCGCCGGGCACGCCTGCCCGCATCATTGGGTGACCCATGACGGAAAGGATCACAGTGCTCCCCGCCAACCACGTCATCCGCCACGCCACGCCGAGCGACAACCGTGCCCTCCTCGACATCGCGGCGCTCGACAGCCAGCGCCCGCTGGCGGAGCCCGTGCTGATCGGAGAGATCGACGGGCGCCCCGCTGCGGCCATCTCGCTGGTCGACGGCCGGACCATCGCCGACCCGTTCGTCTACACGACGACGCTGACCCAGGTGCTCCCGCTCCGCGCACACGCGATCGAAGCGCACCGGCGCAAGCCGTCGCTGATCGACCGCCTGCGGGAGGCGATCGGGACGGTCCCGGTAGCGCACGCCACCGAAAGGGTCTGACCCCGGAGGGGTCAGACCCCGTAGTCGCCGTTAAGGGTCTGACCCCTTTGGGGTCAGACCCCGTAGTCGCCCGTAGTCGCCGTTGAAGGGAAAAAGGCGCCGGCCGGACGGGGGAAGGCCGGCCGGCGCCGGGGGGAAACTCAGCTCAGCAGAGCGGGCTGTTCGCGAGCGGCTGGCCCGCGATCTGGAGGACGCGGCCGATCCTCGTGCCCGCGATGTAGCTGGGCAGCCAGTTGGTGTCGACGACGAGGTGGGTGAGGTCGCCGGCGGCCTGCATGCCGGTGTTCACCCGCACGGCGCTGCCGGAGTCACCCGGCGCCGCCGCGCCAGACCAGCCGAAGGCGTTCGCCTGCCAGGTGAGCGCGAGGCCGGCGCGCGGCGTGCCGCCGGTCCCGACCGCCAGCCCGTGGCCGTAGTGGAAGACGGGCTCGGGCCCCGAGCCGCCGTATGCGCCGCAGGGGCCCGCGACGACCGCCATGGTCGGGCTGACCCAGCTCTGCAACTCGGGACGGATCGAGACGAGCGCGAAGTCGTTTCCAATCCCGCCGTTCACGCTCTTCTGGACCGTGCCGATGTCCACGAGAACGGGGTTGGCGCCACCGGGGGCGAGCGTCAGGAGCGTGACCGGATCGCCGACGTTTCCGCAGTGCCCGGCCGTTCCGATCGAGTAGCTGCCCGGCGACCCGAAGACGAAGTTCATCGTGCAGCCCGCGGGACCGATCATCCAGGAGCCCGGGCGGATCCCGATCTCACCGGGAAGGGGAGCGTCCTGGGGCGCCGCCACGGGCGCGCCGTTCGCGGCGTGCACGCGGGTGGCGAGCGCGTCGGTGAACCAGGCGGGCCGAGCCGCCTTCAGCGGGATCGCGTGGCCCGTGCCGTACGGCACGGCGCCATCGACGGTCCGCCAGTCCGGCGCCGAGCCCAGAGCGGGCGTCGCGGCGGACGCCGCGGTCGCGGTGGTCAGTACGAGCAGCGCGGCCAAGGTCGCCGCGCGCGCAATCACGCGCATCCCAATTCCCCCCTGCAAACGCATTCCAAGTCCCCCTGCCAAGGTCTTACGGTCTCTTAAGGCGTACCGGATGCCCCATAACGTCAAACACACCCATGGACCGGGCGAGACCGAAGCGGCCGGAGCCGAGCTGGCGCGCCGCCTGGTAGCGGGCGACGTCGTGCTCGTGAGCGGCGAGCTCGGCGCCGGCAAGACGACCTTCGTGCGCGGCGCGTGCCGGGCGCTCGGCGTCCAGGGGCCCGTCACGAGCCCGACGTTCACTATCGGCCACGTGCTGGCGGGCTCGCCGGAGGTCGCGCACCTCGACCTCTACCGGCTCGGGTCGCTCGCCGGCGAGGATCCCGCGCTGCTCGACGACTACCTCACGCCAGAGCGGGTCGGGTTCGTGGAGTGGCCCACGCTGGCGGAGCCGGCGCTCGAGCGGGTCGCCGCGCGCGTCCTGCTCGAGCACGCCGGGGGCGACCGGCGCCGGATCACGGTCGCGTGACGCTGCTCGGCATCGACACCTCGACGCCCGCCGCGGCGGCCTGCGTGCTGCGCTCGGACGGCCAGGCGTTCGAGGTCGTGCCCCCGGCCGCGCGATTGGAGCGGCCGCCGGCACACGCGAGCGAGCTCATGCCCGCGGTGGCGAGCGCGATGGATCGTGCGGGTGTCGACTGGGGCGACCTCGACGCGATCGCCGTGGGCGTGGGGCCGGGCACCTTCACGGGCCTTCGGATCGGCGTCGCGACCGCCCGCGCGCTCGCGACGGCGGCCGGGCTCCCGCTGCGCCGGGTCTCGTCCCTGGCCGCGCTGGCGGCGGGCATCGAGGCAGCCGTGCGCCTCCCGCTGATCGACGCCCGCCGCGGTGAGCTGTTCGCCGCCCTCTTCGAGGCGGACCGCGAGCTCTGGCCGCCGTTCGCCGCCACTCCCGACGACCTGGTCGCGCGCCTCCGAGAGGACGGATTCACGCCGCTGGCGGCCGGGGATGGATCGTTACGATTTCGAGGGATGCTCGAGCAGGCAGGCATCCCGGTAGCACCCGCGGACTCCGAGGTCCACCTGGTGCGTGCGCTCAACGTCTGCCGGCTGGGGGAGCGAGCCCACGACGAGTCGCCGGAGGCTGTGCTCCCCGACTACCTGAGAGAACCCGACGCCAAGCCGCAACCATGAGCGCAGAGCTGGAGATCCGTCAGCTGGCCTATGCGGACCTGCCGCAGGTGATCGCCATCGAGCGGCGCGCGTTTCCCACGCCCTGGTCGCTCGCGATGTTCGTGCTCGAGCTCTCGAAGCCGTCCGGCATCTGCCTGGCGGCGGTCGAGGGCCGCGAGATCATCGGCTACCTGGTCTGCTCGCGCTACGACACGGTCTGGCATCTGATGAACGTCGCGATTGAGCCGGCGCGGCAGCGCCAGGGCATCGCCAGCGCGCTGCTGGAGCGCCTCTTCGAGCAGGCCGACAAGCCGAGCGAGCAGTACACGCTCGAGGTGCGCACCTCGAATGACGCCGCGATCCGCCTCTACGAGCGCTTCGGGTTCCGGGCCGCCGGCCGCCGGCGGGCGTACTACCACGACAACCGCGAGGACGCGCTCATCATGTGGCGGACGGTGGGAGACCGCACCACGGCGTGATTCTCGCGCTCGAGACGAGCTGCGACGACACCTGTGCCGCCGTCGTCAGCGACGACGGGCGGATCGCCTCGAATGTGATCGCCTCGCAGGGCCTGCTCCACGCCCGCTACGGCGGCGTCGTGCCCGAGATCGCCTCGCGCCACCACCTGGAGCTCGTCGACGCCGTGACCGCCGACGCGCTGGAGCGAGCGGGAGCGACGCTCGGCGACGTCGACACCGTCGCCGTGACGCGCGGGCCGGGCCTGATCGGGGCGCTGCTCGTCGGTGTCTCCTCCGCGAAGGCGATCGCGGCCACACGGCGGCTGCCGCTGGTTCCGGTTGACCACCTCCACGGCCACGTGGTCGCGAGCACGCTGGGGGAGACCCCGGTCGAGCCTCCCTACCTGTGCCTGGTGGCGAGCGGCGGCCACACCTTCCTCGCGCGCGTGGACGATCCGGCGCGCTACGAGGTGCTCGGCCAGACCCTCGACGACGCGGCGGGCGAGGCATTCGACAAGGGCGCGCGCCTGCTGGGTCTCGGCTATCCGGGCGGCCCGGCGCTCGACCGGCTCGCCCGGGAGGGCGACCCGGAGGCCTTCGAGTTCCCCCGCAGCGCTCCCGGCGAGCTCGACTTCAGCTTCAGCGGCCTGAAGACGGCCCTTCTGTACGCGACCCGTGACCTCGGCGACGCGGCGCCGGAGCACGCCGCCGACCTGGCGGCCTCCTACCAGCGGGCGATCGTCGACGCGCTCGTGAGCCGCACCCGCGCCGCGGTGGAGCGCGAGGGGATCGAGCGGCTCGCGATCGGGGGCGGCGTGGCGGCGAACTCGGAGCTCCGGGAGGCCGTGGCCGGGCTCGGCGTGCCGGTGTGGGTGCCTCCCGTCGAGCTCTGCACCGACAACGCGGCGATGATCGCCGGCGCGGCGCGCTTCCTCGAGCCGCTGCCGTACCCCGACTACCTCAGCCTCGACGCCGCCGCGAGGCTGTAGTCCAGCGGTGTTCTCCTCTAGTGCTCGAGCCGCGATTCCTCGAGGTCCAGGTCGCGCTCGATCCTGCGGCGCACCTCGTCGCTGATCTCGCCGGCGTTTCGCATCGACACCAGCTCGCCGCGCTGAGCCTCGAAGAGGTGGCGCTGGAGGCGCCGCCAGGCATCGGTGCGGTCCTCCAAGCCGTCGTCGTCGCCGTCGACGAGCGCACCGAAGCGCCGCGCGCGGTAGTCGAGCATGGCGCGCGCCCGGCCGACGCTGTCGGGGTTGATCCAGTCGGGCTCGCCGAGCTCGTCGATCCTGGTGAGACCCGCCTCGGCCACGCGCTGGCGTGCGACCCGCTCCTCGCGCTCCTCGACACCGTCGTCCATCAGGCCGAGCCAGGTGATCAGCGGCGCCAGCGTCAGGCCCTGGCCGACGAGCGTCACGAGTATCACCGCGAACGCGAGGAAGATGATCAGGTTGCGCTCCGGGAAGTCGCCGCCGGCGTCGATCGTGAGCGGCACGGCGAGCGCGGCGGCGAGCGACACCGACCCGCGCATCCCGGCCCAGCCGACGACGAGCCGCTCGGGCGCGGGCGCCCGCCGCCCGCGCTGGGTCACGTGCCGGTCGGCGGACTGGACCAGGTAGGGGATGGTGAACATCCACGCGAGCCGCACGACGATCACCACCAGGCTGACCAGCGCTCCCCAGAGGAACAGCTCGCCGGTGGTGCGCCCGGAGAGCGTGTCGAGGATCCCCGGGAGCTGGAGGCCCACCAGCAGGAACAGCACGGCGTTCAGGAGGAAGGTGAGGATCTCCCAGACCGCCAGGCCCTGGAGCCGCATCAGCGGCGTGGTGAGCTCCGGGGTGTGCCAGCCCATGTAGAGCCCGGTGGTCACCGCGGCGATGACGCCTGAGAGCCCGAGCTCCTCGGCGGGGAGATAGGCCGCGTAGCCCGACAGGATCGAGATCGTGATCTCGGTCGGCGGGTCGTCGATGCGGCGGCGGACCTCGCGGATCACCCGCCCGGCCGCGCAGCCCCACGAGCACGCCGCCGACGCCGGTGACGATGAACTTCGGCACCGCCTCCCAGATGGAGAACGAGCCGCTCACGACCGCGACGACGGCGAAGCGGTACAGCACGAGGGCGGTCCAGTCGTTCGTGAGGTTCTCGCCCTCGACGATGCTCACGAGGCGCCGCGGCGCGCCGATGCGCCGCATGATCTCCGCCGGCGCGACCGCGTCCGTCGGCGAGACGATCGCGCCGAGCACGAAGGCCGGCCCCCAGTCGAGCCCGATCACCTCGTGGGCGACGAGCGCCACGGCGCCCATCGTCACGAGGACGAGCGGGATCGAGAGCATCGCGATCGCCCGCGCGTTGCGGCGCAGGTCCCGCACCGAGGTGAAGAACGCCGCGCCGTACAGGAGCGGCGGCAGGAAGATCAGCAGCACGAGATCCGGGTCGAGGGTCACGTCCGGAACGCCCGGCATGAAGCCGATCACCGCGCCGCCCAGCACGAGCGTGACCGGATAGGGCACGCGGACCACCCGAGCGAGCACGGCGAGGGCGGCGATCGCGAGCAGGAGCCCGAACACGATCAGCTCGATGTGCTCCACGCGAAAAGAGTGGCAGCATCCTCCGCGTGGCCTTCGTGACTCTGTACGGCAAGCCGGGCTGCCACCTGTGCGACGAAGCACGCGAGCTGGTTCAGCGGGTGCGCGCTGAGCATCCGTTCGAGCTGCGGGAGGTCGATGTGTCGCTGGACCCCGTGCTGCTGCGGGAGTACGGAGAGCGGATTCCGGTACTGGCTCTGAACGGCGAGGAGCTCTTCGCCTACTTCGTCGAGGAGGCGGTGCTCGTGGAGCGGCTCTGTAGAGTGGACAGCTCGTGAGGTACGACGACGCAACACCGGGCGGCGTCGGGCTTCAGCCGGTTCGGCCAGACGCCGAGCCCGGGACATCCGAGCGGCTGTCGCTCGGTGTCGCCGCCCGACTGTCGCGATATCTGCAGGTCCTTACCCAGGCGAAGAAGATGGGGCGCGAGACGATCTCGTCCCAGGAGCTCGCGGACTACACGCACGTGAACTCCACCCAGATCCGCCGGGATCTGTCCGGCTTCGGCAAGTTCGGCAAGCGCGGGGTGGGCTACAACGTCGACTCGCTCGTGTCGCAGATCCGCAAGATCCTGCGGAGCACGGGGAAGCACAACATCGCGCTGTTCGGCGCCGGCAACCTCGGCCAGGCGATCGCGGGATCGGACATCTTCGCCGACCACGGATTCCGGGTCGTGGCGCTGTTCGACAAGGACCCGAGCAAGGTCGGCACGCAGATCGGCGACAACCTGACGGTGCACCCGTACGACGAGCTCGAGCGCGTCATTCGCGACGAGGACGTGGTCGTTGGAGTCCTGGCCGTGCCCACCGACGCGGCGCAGGAGGTCGCGGACGACCTCGTCGAGGCGGGCGTGAAGATCATCTTCAACTACTCCGAGGCACTGCTGCAGGTGCCACCCGAGGTCACCGTTCACACCTCGAGCCCCGCGGTGGACCTGCTCTACGCGCTCTACTTCTACCTCACCTGAGGTCCCCCAATGCTCGACATGCCGCGAGTCAGAGAGGTCTTCGAGGCCTCGACCGACTTCACGGTCGGGATCGAGGAGGAGTTCGCGATCCTGGATCCGCGCACGCTGTCGCTCGATCACCGCTTCGAGGAGCTGCGCCAACTCGCCCAGGACGACCCGGTGCTGGCGGAGTCGGTCGCGGGCGAGCTGATCCGCTCCGAGATCGAGATCCGCTCGGGCCGCGGCGAGACGTTCTCCGACGCGATCGCGAAGCAGCGCGAGGCGCGCTCGCGGCTGTTCGCGCTGGCTGGGCGGAACGAGGCGCTGCTCGGAGCCACGGGCACGCATCCGTGGAGCGCATGGCAGGAGCAGCAGATCATCGACACCGAGCACTACCGGCGCGTGGAGGACCAGCTCCAGTACGTCGCGTGGCGAAACAACACGTTCAGCCTGCACGTGCACGTGGGGGTGCGCGGCGCGGAGCGGGCGATCAGGGTCTGCGACCGGCTGCGGGTCGTGATGCCCGAGCTCCTGGCGATCTCGGCCAACTCGCCCTTCCTCGACGGCCGCCATTCCGGGCTCCACTCGGCTCGGAGCCAGATCTTCACGAAGAGCTTCCCCCGCTGCGGGATCCCCGATCCCTTCGGCGGCTGGCAGGCGTACGCGGACTACATCGTGCTTCCTGATGCGAACCCGCTCGATCCAGGAGTTCACGCAGGTCTGGTGGAGCGTGCGTCCGCACCACTCGTACGGGACGGTCGAGATGAGGATCTGCGACGCGCAGGCGAGCGCAGAGGACTCGACGGCGCTGGCGGCGCTGATCACCTCGTGCGTGGCCCAGGCCGCGCTCGACCACGACGAGGGCGCTCCGTTCGACGATCCGCCGCCACGGGTCGTCGAGGAGAACTTCTGGCGCGCGATCCGGCACGGGCTCGACGGCAAGCTGATCGACCTCGAGCGGGCCGAGGAGTACCCGGCCGCGGCCGCCCGCGACCGGCTGCTCGCATGGACGACGCCGGCGCGCATGGCGCTCGGAATCGACATCGCGCTTCCGGACGAGAACGGCGCGCAGCGCCAGAAGCGCCGCCTGGCCGAGGGCGCGTCGATGAAGGACATCTACGCCGACGAGGTGGCGCTCACACAGCGCACCTACGCGGCCGAGGAGGTGGCGACGTGAACGAGCCGAACCAGCCGGGCGAGCCGACGGAGGAGCAGCTGCTCGACGCCCTGCGTCAGATCAAGACCGAGGACGTCGTGGTCCAGACGGTCGCGACCCTGGTGAACCTGGCCGGGCAGAAGCTGTCCGTGGAGGGCGCAAAGGACCCCGAGGAGGCGAAGCGGGCGATCGACGCGGCCCGCCACATGCTGCCGCTCGTTCCGGAGGAGGCCAACGCGCCCATCCAGAACGCCCTCGACCAGATCCAGATGCTCTACGTCCGGGAGTCGTCCGAGAAGAAGGACGAGCCACCACCGCCACCGAAGATCTGGACGCCGGGCTCGTGATCGGGATCTTCGGAGGCTCCGGCTTCTACAGGTTCCTCGACGACATGACGGAGATGCCGGTGGCGACGCCCTACGGGCCCGCGTCCGCCCCGGTGCGGGTGGGGCAGATCGAGGGTCACGACGTGGCCTTCATGCCTCGCCATGGGGACGAGCACACGCTGCCGCCGCACCGGATCAACTACCGCGCGAACATCTGGGCGATGAAGGAGGTGGGTGCCGACCGCATCATCGGCCCCTCCGCCTGCGGGTCGCTCAAGCCGGACCTCGCGCCCGGCACGTTCGTCCTCTGCGACCAGTTCGTGGACCGGACGGCGAACCGCGAGAGCACCTTCTACGACGGCCCGCAGACCACCCACGTGTCGGCCGCGGACCCGTATTGCCCGGACCTCAGGCGGGTGCTCGCCGAGTGCGCCCGCGAGGAGGGGATCCCGGTCGTGGAGGGCGGAACCGTGGTCGTGATCGAGGGTCCGCGCTTCTCGACGAGGGCGGAGTCGCGCTGGTTCGCCGCCAGCGGCTTCGACGTCGTGAACATGACCCAGTACCCGGAGGCCTGGCTCGCCCGGGAGCTCGCCCTCTGCTACGCGAACATCTCGCTCGTGACCGACTACGACGTGGGTCTCGAGGGCATGCCCGACGTCCCCCCGGTGTCGGCCGACGCGGCATTCGGCGTGTTCGCCGAGAACCTCGATAGACTGCGCGCGCTCTTGTTCCGGGCGGTGCCGAAAATCGGCCCGCAGCCGGACGACATCTGCGCGACGGCGCTGGACAGCGCAATCGTCCACCACTAGCGGGGCGCCGCGCGCTGGCTCTTCTGAATCAAGACGGAGGACATACCCCTTGGAATTCCTGACTGACTGGGGCGTGGTAATCGCGCTCGTCTGTGCGGGCTGCGCCGTGATTTACGGCGTCGTCACGTCGCGCTGGCTCCTGGCGCTCTCGCCCGGCAACCAGGAGATGCAGGACATCTCCACCGCCGTGCAGGAGGGCGCGACCGCGTACCTGAAGCGCCAATACACGATCATCGCCGGCGTTGCCGTGGTGCTCGCGATCGTGCTTGCGATCGGGCTCGAGGCCCAGGACGCCAACGGCATCCTGGTGGCGGTCGGGTTCCTGATCGGCGGCATCTTCTCGGGCTCGGCCGGCTTCATCGGGATGAACGTCTCGGTGCGCGCGAACGCGCGCGTCGCCGAGTCCGCGCGCTCCGGCGTCTCGAAGGCGCTGGAGGTGGCCTTCAAGGGCGGCGCCGTCACAGGCATGCTCGTGGCCGGCCTCGCGCTGCTCGGCGTTGCCGGCTACTACGGGATCCTGATTGCCGCGGGCACCGATGAGCGCGACGCCATCGACGCACTCATCGGCCTCGGCTTCGGTGGCTCTCTGATCTCCGTCTTCGCCCGTCTGGGCGGCGGAATCTTCACCAAGGCCGCCGACGTGGGCGCCGACCTCGTCGGCAAGATCGAGGCCGGCATCCCCGAGGACGACCCGCGCAACCCGGCGGTGATCGCCGACAACGTGGGCGACAACGTCGGCGACTGCGCCGGTATGGCCGCCGACCTGTTCGAGACCTACGCCGTGACCGCCGTGGCCGTGATGCTGCTCGGCGTCCTGACGTTCCAGGAGATCGGCACCGTGGCCACCTATCCGCTCGTGATCGGCGGCGTGTCGCTGATCGCCTCGATCATCGGCACGTATGCGGTGCGAAGCCGCGCCGGCAACGTCGAACGGGCGCTCTACCAGGGCCTGATCGTGTCCGGCGTCCTGGCCGCGGCCGCGTTTCTGCCGATCACGCTCGTGATGATGGACGACCTCTCCTACAAGGAGGGCGTCTCCGACCTGCTTCGCGCCGGCGCCGATCCGCCGACCGCCATCAAGCTCTGGTTCTGCACGCTGGTGGGAGTCGGCGTGACCGCGGGCCTGTTCGTGATCACGGACTACTACACGTCCACGCGCTTCCGGCCGGTCCGCACCACGGCGCGCGCTTCGCAGACGGGTCACGCAACGAACATCATCCAGGGGCTCGCCCAGGGCTTCCAGTCCACGGCCCTCCCGGCGATCCTGCTGGTTGGCGGAATCCTGCTCGCCAACGAGCTCGGCGGCATCTACGGCATCGCCGTGGCGGTGATGGCGCAGCTGTCGCTCACGGGTCTGATCGTCGCCCTGGACGCGTTCGGTCCGATCACCGACAACGCCGGCGGTATCGCCGAGATGGCGAACCTGCCTGAGGACGTGCGGAACGTGACCGACCCGCTGGACGCGGTCGGCAACACCACGAAGGCCGTGACGAAGGGGTACGCGATCGGGTCGGCCGTCCTTGCGGCGCTGGTCCTGTTCGCCGCCTTCGTCGAGGAGCTCCGCGAGGAGGCGGCGAAGGAGGGCGCGCAGGTGGTGTCCTTCGACATATCGCAGCCCGAGGTGCTCGTCGGGCTGCTTGTCGGCGGCATGATGGTCTACCTGTTCGCTGCGCTGGCGATCGAGGCCGTCGGCCGCGCCGCCGCCGGCGTGGTCGAGGAGGTGCGCCGGCAGTTCAGGGAGAAGCCGGGCATCATGGACCGCACGGAGAAGCCGGACTACGCCCGGGCCGTCGCGATCGTGACCGCTTCGGCGCAGAAGGAGATGGTCATCCCGGCGCTGATCCCCATCGTGGTCACGCTGGTGGTCGGCCTGCTTTCAACCCAGGCACTGGGTGGCCTGCTGATCGGCGTGATCGTGGTCGGCTTCTTCATGGCTGTCTCGATGACCGCCGGCGGCGGCGCGTGGGACAACGCCAAGAAGCTGATCGAGGACGGCGAGTACGGCGGCAAGGGCTCGGAGGCCCACGCCGCGTCCGTCACGGGCGACACGGTCGGCGACCCCTACAAGGACACGGCCGGCCCGGCGATCAACCCGATGATCAAGGTGGCGAACATCGTGGCGCTGCTGATCATCCCGTTCCTGGTCTAACCCCGACCCGCCACCACCCACGCAACTCCGGCGGCCGCCGGCCCACCCACGCCAGCGCCCCAGCCGCCCGGGCGTAACGCACGCGTAGCCCAGACGTCACACAGGTCACCCACCCGTAACACCCCGCCTGCAACCCTCGCCAGGTGGCAGAGATTCGTAGCGGAATGCGCAACGATTCTCGGCCACCTGGTCGCGGGCCGGCGATCGCGCGACTGGCTGGCAAGCAGCATGGGATCGTGGCACGAACCCAGTTGGCCCGCCTCGGACTCGACAGGTTCGCGATCCGCCGGCGCGTCAGGGCCGGCGTACTACATCCGCTCTATGGCGGACGAGTCTTCGCGATGTCCCTCGGCACGCTTACTCGGTCAGGCACATATCTAGCCGCCGTGATGGCGTGCGGGTCGGGTGCCGTACTGAGTCACCGCTCGGCCGCCGACCTGTGGGGTCTCCGGCCACACAGCGGGCGCATCGACGTCACTGTCTGCCGTGGACGCCATCGCGTGGGGGGCGTGAACGTGCGTGAGTCCCGGCTCCTCGACCCGCAGGACGTCACTGTCAAGGACGGCATTCCGGTGACCAGCGTCGCCCGCACCCTGCTCGACCTCGCTGCTGTCGTTCGGCCGTCAGACCTCACCGCCGCGATCGATCGCGCGGAGCGGCTTGGTCTCCTTGACCTCGATGCGGTCGTCGACGTCTTGAACCGCGCCAACGGCCGGCGGGGAGCGCGGGCGCTCCGGCGGGCGATCGCCGCTTACGCGCCCAGCACGCAGAAGAGCAGGCTCGAGCGGCGGTTCAGGGAGCTCGTCGAGACCACGGCGGACATCCCGCGCCCATCCTTCAACGCCCTCGTCGATGGCGAAACCGGCACCCACGAGGTCGATGCCTACTGGTCGGCCGAGCGCCTCGCCGTCCAGGTCGATGGCTTCGAGTTCCACCGCACGCGCCGCGACCGCGAGCGGGACGCCGCAAGCGACGCCGACCTGGAGCTGGCTGGTTACAGGGTCGTGCGCTTCACGTGGGACGACGTGACCGTGCACGGCGAGCGGACAATTCGTCGGGTGCGGATCGCCGGTGGGTGGGCCGTCGCCTGATGAACGCGCCGGCCACCCGCCCCGGTCGCCGGATGAACGCACCGCCACCGGCCCCTGGGTTGCCCGTCATTCGCCTGCCGTACGCTCAGAGCCCTGGCCCGCACCGACGACATCCACACACTGCCCGCCGACCTGCCCGTCCCCGACGACGACGGCGCCGCGGATCATCTCCTCAATGCGGTCGTTCCGGACATATCGCTGACCGCGACCACGGGAGAAGTCGTCCGGCTCCACCAGCTCCAGGGACGAACCGTCCTCTTCTGCTATCCCCGCACCGGCCGGCCCGACGAGGAGCTGCCGCCGGGCTGGAACGCGATCCCCGGCGCGCGCGGATGCACGCCCGAGGCGTGCGGGTTCCGGGACGCCCACGCCCAGTTCGAGGAGCTCGGGGTTCGCGTCCTAGCGCTGAGCACGCAGTCCGCCGATTACCAGCGCGAGATGGCGGAGCGGCTGCACCTGCCCTTCCCCGTCCTGAGCGACGAGGCGCTCGAGCTCACCCGTGCGCTCCGCCTCCCGACCTTCGAGACGAGCGGCTGGACGCTTCTCAAGCGGCTGACGCTCGTGATCGACGACGGCCGCATCCGGCACGTCTTCTATCCGGTCTTCCCGCCCGACTCGCATGCCGCCGAGGTGCTGAGCTGGCTGCGCGGCTGAGCCGTTCGCTCGCCGACTCGGAGCAGAGCGTCTTCTGGCTCGATTCGCCCGCGGCGCCCGAGCCGCTTCCGCCACTCGAGGGCGAGGCCCGCTGCGAGCTCGCGATCGTCGGAGGGGGCTTCACCGGCCTCTGGGCTGCCCTGCTCGCCGCGCCCGAGGAGGACGTCGTCCTGCTCGAGGGCGATCGCTGCGGCTGGGGGGCGAGCGGGCGCAACGGCGGCTTCGCCGAGGCCTCGCTGACGCACGGGCTCGAGAACGGCCTGTCGCGCTGGCCGGACGAGATCGACGTGCTCGAGCGGCTCAGTGCCGAGAACTTCGCCGCGATGCGCGAGACCCTCGAGGCGCGCGGCGTCGACGCGGCCTGGGAGGAGCCGGGCGTGATCGGCGTGGCGACCCGGCCACACGAGGTGCCGTGGCTCGCCGAGGCCGCCGAGACGGCGCGGCGGCACGGGGAGGAGGTGACCCTGCTGGACAGCGAGGCTGTCCGCGCGGAGGTCGATTCTCCGACCTACCTCGGCGGGCTGTGGAATCACTCGGAAGGCGCCCTGGTCGACCCGGCCCGGCTGGCCTGGGGCCTGCGCGACGCCGCTCTCGGCGACGGAGTCAGCATCCACGAGCACACCCGCGTGACCCGCCTGCGGCGCGACGGCGACGGCGTGATCCTCGAGACCGCGGGCCCGCCGGGTGTCGCGGGCAGGCTGCGCGCCCGCCGCGTCCTGCTGGCCACGAACGCGTACAGGCCGCTCCTCCGTTCGATCCGGCGCTACGTCGTGCCCGTCTACGACTACGTGTTGGTGACGGAGCCGCTATCGGCGGAGCAGCGGAGGGCGGTGCGGTGGGAGCGCCGTCAGGGGGTCGCGGACTCGGGCAACCGGTTCCACTACTACCGGCTGACCCCGGACGGCTCCCGCATCCTGTGGGGCGGCTACGAGGCGATCTATCACTTCCGGAATGGGATGAGGCCCGAGCTCGAGGACCACGCTCCCACCTTCGAGCTCCTCGCGAGCAACTTCGCGGCGACGTTTCCGCAGCTGGAGGGGATCCGGTTCTCCCACCGCTGGGCGGGAGCGATCGACACCTGCAGCCGCTTCTGCGTCACGTTCGGACGCGCCATGGGAGGGCGCGCGGCCTACGCGGTCGGCTACACCGGGCTGGGCGTGGTCGCGACCCGCTTCGGCGCGCGCGTCGCGCTCGACCTGCTCCACGGGCGCGACACCGAGCTGACCCGGTTGCGGATGGTGCGCAGCAGGCCGATCCCGTTCCCGCCCGAGCCGCTCCGGTACGCCGTGATCCAGACCACCCGCCGCGCGCTTGCCCGGGCCGACGAGCGCGGCGGGAGGCGCGGGCCCTGGCTCCGGGTGCTGGATCGGATCGGTGCGGGGTTCGACAGCTAGCGGCCTCCGCGACCACTAGCGTTCCGGGGTTGGATGGCTGAGTACCGACCGAAGGGCCGCGGACTCGAGCGGGTGCTCGGGACGGGTGCTCTGTTCTCGACCGCCTACGGCAACGTGGGCAGCTCGATCTACTACGCGCTCGGGCTGGTCGCGATCTACGCGGCGGGCATGACGCCGGTGGTGTTCGTTATCGCCGGGCTGATCTTCGCCGCCACCGCCGCCACCTACGCCGAGGCGACCACGATGTTCCCGGAGGCGGGCGGCTCCTCGAGCTTCGCCCGGCGCGCCTTCAACGAGTTCTGGTCCTTCTTCGCCGCCTGGGGCCAGATGCTCACCTACATCATCACGATCGCCATCTCGGCGTTCTTCGTGCCGCACTACCTGGGCGTCTTCTGGAGCCCGCTCGGCGAGTCGCCCGCCGACATCGTCGCCGGGATCATCGTCGTGGTCCTGCTCGGCCTGCTGAACGTCGTCGGCGTGAAGGAGTCCGCGGGGGTGAACATCGGCTTCGCGGTCGCCGACTTCCTCACCCAGGTCCTGCTCGTGATCGTCGGCGTCGTGCTCGTGTTCGATCCGGACCTGCTCGTGCGCCAGGTCGACTTCGGCACGACGCCCACCGTCGGCGACTTCCTGATCGCGATACCGGTCGCGATGGTGGCCTACACCGGCATCGAGACGATCTCGAACATGGCCGAGGAGGCTCGCGACTACGGGAGGACGATCCCGCGCGGCATCGGCCTCGTCGTCGGCGCCGTGGCGGTGATCTACACCTTCCTGCCCGCGGTGGCGCTGTCGGCCATGCCCGTCGATGAACGGAGAGACGGCGCTTGCGCTGCCGAAGGAGGAGGGCGGCTACGCCGACGACCCCGTGCTCGGCGTCGTCAAGAACATGGACCTCGGCTCGCTGGAGGGCCCGGCCGAGATCTACGTGGGGATCCTGGCCGCGACGATTCTCTTCATCGCGACCAACGCCGGCATCCTCGGCGTGTCGCGGCTCAGCTACTCCATGGGCCAGCACCGCCAGCTGCCCGAGTTCCTGCAGGGTCCTCCATCCGCGCTTCCGCACGCCCTACATCGCGATTACGTTGTTCAGCGCCATCGCGTGCGTCGCGATCGTGCCGGGCGAGGCGGACTTCCTCGGCGTGATCTACGCCTTCGGAGCGATGCTCTCCTTCACGATGGCGCACGTGGCGGTGGTGACGCTGCGGTCAAGCGCCCCGACATCAACCGGCCCTGGAAGGGGCCGCTCAACGTCCGCTTCCGCGACCGCGACCTGCCGCTGTTCGCCATTCTCGGCGGCCTCGGCACGGGCACCGCGCTGATCGTGGCGACGGTCCTCGACCTGCGCGTGCTCGTCTCCGGTCTCGGCTGGATGGCCGTCGGGATCTTGCTCTACGTGATCTACCGCCGCCGCCAGGGCCTCAGCGCTGACCGAGACCCACAAGGTCGTCGCGCCGAAGCCCGCGGTCGAGCACGAGGTCGAGTACGAGTCGATCCTCGTCGCGTTCGAGGACAACGACTACTCGCCCGAGGCGGTCTCGACCGCGGTCCGGCTCGCCGCACAGCGTCGCCGCGGCATCCATGTTCTCGTGACGATCACCGTGCCGACGAACGCGCCGATCGACGCCGCCATGCCGGAACAGGAGGCCAGGGCCGCGTCGATCATCGACTCGGCGCGGGTACGCGGCGGGCGCCGCGTCACGGGCCACTGGGAGAAGGTGCGCCCGGGCCAGGCCGGGCGCCGGGTGGTCGAGGAGGCGAGGGAGATCCGCGCGCGTGCAATCGTGATGCCGCTGCCGCCGCGCCGTACCGGCTCGTCGATATTCGGGCGTACGCTTGAGACCGTGCTCAGCGAGCGCCCCGCACGTGTGATCATCGACTCGTCCCGGGGCATCGACTCGTCCCCGGCAGGCAAATGAGGGACGCGTACACGACATCCATGCGCGTGCTGAGCGCCCTGCTGCTCGTCCTCGGGATCGCCATGGTCGTGTCCGCGCTGGCACGCGGTGGCGGCGCGCTGGCCCTGGGCGTCGTGCTCGGTGTGATGCTGGCGCTGCTCGGCGCCGGGCGCCTCTGGCTCGCGCGCGGCGGGGCGCGGTGAGCGGCGGCGCCGGGGGCGGGGGGAGCGACCGCCGGGCATCGCAGGTCTCCGACCGCGCTCGGGAGAGCCTGAGGCGGAGCTCCGAGGG
This sequence comes from uncultured Thermoleophilaceae bacterium, assembly GCA_963819635.1. Taxonomy (GTDB): domain Bacteria; phylum Actinomycetota; class Thermoleophilia; order Solirubrobacterales; family Thermoleophilaceae; genus JACVRW01. The sequence goes on along the minus strand of CAWFWX010000003.1, from coordinate 1,132,811 downwards.
CCTGAGGCGCGGCTCCGAGCGGGCGGGCGCCCGGATCACGCACTCGCTCGGGGAGCCGGCGCTGTTCGCGATCACGCTCAGCACGGTCGTCTCGGCGATCTTCGTCGCTCTCGGCGTCGTGGCGGGACGCGCGCTCGGGCTCACGCCACTCGTGTTCCTGCTGGCCGGCGTGTTCTTCGCGGTCACGATGGCCACCTACGTCGAGGGCACGTCGCTCCACGTCGAGCGCGGTGGGGCGTCGACCTTCGCCCGCTACGCGTTCGACGAGTTCTGGAGCTTCATCGCGGGCTGGGCCATCCTGCTCGACTACCTGATCGTGATGGCGATCGGGGCGGTCGTCATCTCGGAGTACCTGACCGTCTTCTGGAGCGAGCTGGACGAGGGGATCCTGCCGGACGTGATCGCCGGCGGCGCCCTGCTCTACGTGGCGATGTCGAACATCCGCGGCCTCTCGGCCAACCGGATCGGCAGCGTCCTGCGGCTGTCCGTGGTCAGCATCGTCGTGCTCGTCGTCGTGTCGGTGATCGGGTTCACCTACTACTGGGATCCGGGCTCGATACGCGCCTCGATCGATCTGGGCGTCGCGCCTAGGTGGGAGGACCTGATCTTCGCCACCGGCATAGCGACCGTCACGGTGATCGGCGTCGAGGCGGCATCCGGGCTCGCCGGCGAGATCCGGGTCGGGCGCCGAGGGCTCAGGCGCGTCGTCGCCGTCTCGGTCGGGGTCGTGATCGTGCTGTGCGTCCTCGTCTCGGTCGCCGGCCTGATGGCCACCCCGGTGGTGGGCACCCGCACGGCGCTCGGGGACCGCTTCATCGAGGCGCCGGTGCTCGCGATCGTGTCCTCCTACGAGCCCGGCACGCTGCTCGACGTGAGCCGCTACGTGGTCGGCGCCACGGCGGCGGCGCTCCTACTGGTCGCGATGAACGGCCAGATGCTCGGGCTCGCCCGGCTCGCATACTCGCTCGCGACGAATCGCCAGATCCCGAGCGCCGTCGGCCGCCTCCACCGCCGCCGGGGAACGCCCTACGTGACGATCTCGATAGCCGCGCTGATCGCGTTCGCCCTCGCCCTCCCGCACGACCTCGACTTCCTGGCCGGCGTGTTCGCCTTCGGCGCGATGATCGCGTTCTCGCTCGCGCACCTGTCGGTGATCGTGCTGCGCTTCCGCGAGCCGGACCGCCCCAGCGCGTTCCGGGTCCCGTTCTCGATCCCGGTCCGCGGGGCGCGCGTCCCGCTCCCTGCCGTCTTCGGCGCGCTCTTCTCGATCTCGGTCTGGGTCAGCATCGTCATCTATCACGAGGGCGCCCGAGTGATCGGCGCGGTCTGGATGGCGGCCGGGATCACGCTGTACGTGGTGTACCGGCGCGGACAGGGGAAGTCGCTCACGAGCCGCTTCACGATCCCGGCCGAGGCGCTCCAGGAGAGCGCCGCGGCGGAGTACGGGAGCATCCTCGTGCCGGTGTTCGGCGAGGAGCTGGACGACGACATCGTGGGCACGGCAGGACGTCTGGCCGCCTCGGAGGGCGAGGAGGAGGAGGGCGGCGCCGTGCTGGAGGCGCTCTACGTGTTCGAGATCCCGATGTCGCTGCCGATCGACGCGCGTGTCCCGGAGGAGCGCGTCCGCGAGGCGAAGCGCGTGCTCGCACGGGCCAAGGAGGTCGGCGAGGAGTACGCCGGCGTGGAGGTGGCCACCGCGATGGTCCGCGGCCGCTCCGCCGGCCAGGCGATCGTGTCCGAGGCGCGCCGCAGGGGGGTCGAGGCGATCGTGCTGGGCGCCGAGGAGCCGAGCCGCCTGCGCGGAGGGGCGATCCTGGGCGGTCGCGGCCGGGTTCGCGACCGCTTCGTGGGGGAGACGACCCGCTACGTCATCGAAAAGGCCCCCTGCAAGGTCATCCTGACCGCCCCGCCGGCCGGCGAGGAGGGCACGCGCGAGGGAGTCCTGCCATAGCCCGCAGTTAGCCGCGCCCCGGATGTATTGTGGGCTTCGAGATGTTCGTTCTGATCGTCGGCTGCGGGCGTGTGGGCTCCGCAATCGCCAACTCCATGATGGAAGAGGGCCACGAGGTGTCCGTCCTCGACGAGGACGCCGAGGCCATCGCCCTGCTCGACCGCGGGCAGGCGAACAGCTGGGAGGAGCGCGGCGGCCAGTTCACCGAGGGCACCGCGCTCGAGATCGACGCCCTTCTGGCGGCCGGCATCGAGCGGGCGGACGCCTTCGTGGCGTCGACGGACGGCGACAACACGAACCTGGTGATCGCGCAGGTGGCGAAGCGGCGCTTCGACGTGGACCGCGTGGTCGTCCGCGTGCTGGACCCGGCGCGGGCGCGCTGGTACGCCGAGCAGGGCCTCCAGACCGTCTGTCCCACTCAGACCGCCATCGAGCTGCTCGAGGCGGCGGTGCGGGGCCAGATCCGGTTCGAAGGAGTGGCGGGCTAGATGTACGTCGTGATCGTCGGAGCCGGCAAGGTCGGCTGGAACCTCGCCCGCGAGCTGATCAACAAACGGCACGAGGTGACCGTGGTCGAGTCGGACGCGCATCGCTATGCGGTGGTGGAGCAGGAGCTCGAGCACAGCGCGATGTATGGCGACGGCTCGGAGCTATGGGTGCTCGAGCGCTCTGGGATCGAGCGCGCCGATCTCGTCGTCGCGGTCACGGGCGACGACGAGGACAACATCCTGATCTCGCAGGTCGCGCGCGAGAAGTACGGAGTCGCGCGCGTCGTGGCGCGCTGCAACAACCCGCGCAACCTCCAGCACTTCGAGCTCTTGGGCGTGCGCCCCGTGATCTCCGCCACCGACCTGATCCTTCGCCTGATCGAGCACGAGGTGCCGAAGTACGGCCTCGTCCACCTGCTCGACCTGCCCGAGGAGCGGCTCGAGATCATCGAGCTCGAGGTGGGTGACGGGTCGCCCGCGGCGGGGCGCGCCGTGAAGGACCTCGGGCTCCCCGACGGGTCGCTCGTCATCTCGATCCTCCGCGAGGGCGGCGGCTTCGTACCGACCGGCGATTCGGTCATCGAGCCCGGGGACGAGGTTCTGGTGGTGCTCGACGTGGGCATTGAGTCCCGCGTGACAGAGCTGTTCACCGCCCGCACGGCGGCATAGCGCGAGTGTCGCGGCGCCAGGTAGATCACCTGCTGATCGGTGGCGGGCTCGCCGCCGCCAACTGCGCTCGCTGGTTGCGCGAGGAGGGTGGCGAGGGCTCGATCGTCCTGGTGGGCCGCGAGCCGGATCGGCCCTACAACCGGCCGCCGCTGTCGAAGGGCTACCTCCAGGGGAAGGAGTCGCGCGAGGATGTGCTCTTCCGCCCGGACGGGTGGTGGGAGGAGCAGCGGATCGAGGTGCTCTCACGCACGAGCGTGATGAAGCTCGACGCGGAGGCGCGCGTGGCGACGCTATCGACCAAGGAAGAGATCGGGTTCGAGACCGCTCTCCTCGCGACGGGTTCGAACGTGCGACGGCTGCGCGTGGACGGCTGCGACCTCGACGGGATCCACTACCTGCGCGCCTTCGCCAACTCGGACGCGATCCGCGCCGACGCCAAGGAGCGGAAGCGGGCCGTGACGATCGGCGGGAGCTACATCGGCTGCGAGGTCGCGGCGTCGCTCACGTGGGCGCACGGCGTGGAGTGTCACGTCGTGATGATGGAGGACGTGACCTTCGAGCCGTTCTTCGGCGACAAGGTCGGGCGCTTCTTCCAGGACACCCTCGAGGCGCACGGCGTGACCGTCCACGGCGGTCAGGAGGTGGAGCGCTTCGAGGGCGACGGCGAGCGCGTCACGAAGGTGGTGACGAAGGACGGGCTCGAGCTGGAGTGCGACTTCGTAGTGGTCGGAATCGGGGTAATGCCGGACGTGTCGCTGGCAAAAGGCGCGGGCCTGCGGCTCGGAGACCAGGGCGGGGTGAGCTGCTCGGCCGGGCTCGAGACCTCGGAGCCGGGCATCTTCGCGGCGGGCGACATCTGCGAGTACGACAGCCCGGTGCACGGGAGGCCGATGCGGATCGAGCACTGGGACGTGGCCTTCAACCAGGGGAAGACGGCCGCCCTCAACATGCTGGGCCGCGGGGTGGAGCACGACGTCGTGCCGTACTTCTTCTCCGATCTGGCCGACTGGGCCTCGATGGAGTACGTGGGGCCGGGGTCGGGCGAGCCGGTCGTGCGCGGCTCGATGGAGGAGGGCGAGTTCATCGCCTTCTACGTGGACGACGGCGCAGGTGAAGGCCGCGCTGTCCGTGGGTCGCTCGGACGACCTCGAACACGCTCGCAGGTTCCTGTCGGAGCGCACGCAGGTCGACCCCGCGGTGCTCAGCGATCTGGACGCCGACCTCTCGTCCGTCTAGACCAGCCAGCGCACCTTCTTGTCCGGCCGCTTGAAGGCCGGCCGGTCCTCGATCTTCATCGCCGGGCCGACCACCAGCGCGAGGAAGAAGAAGACCGCGAAGAAGACAACTAGGAAGCTCATTTCGTTACAAATGATACTAGTCGCGTGACGGTAGCTTGAGTCGATGACCTCAGATCTCGCCGACCGCTTCCTGTCGCTCCACCGCGCCGACCGGCCGCTCCTGATGCCGAACCCTTGGGACCGCGGCTCGGCGCGGCTGCTCGAGTCGCTCGGGTTCGAGGCGCTGGCGACGACGAGCAGCGGTTTCGCCGCCACGCTCGGGCGCCTGGACGGCACGGTGAGCCGCGACGAGGCGATCGCCCACGGCGCCGAGCTCGTGGACGCGGTCGGGGTGCCGGTGTCGGCGGATCTCGAGAACGGGTTCGGGGACGAGCCGTCGGACGTCGCCGAGACGGTGCGCCTCGCGCTCGACGCCGGCCTCGCCGGATGCTCGATCGAGGACTACGCGGGCCGCGAGACCGACTCGATCTACGACGCCGGCCTCGCGCGCGAGCGCGTGGAGGCGGCCGCCGAAGCGGCCCACTCGGGCTCGCGCAAGCTCGTGCTCACCGCGCGCGCCGAGAACCACATCCACGGCCACGACGACCTGGCCGACACGATCGCCCGCCTGCAGAGCTTCCAGGAGGCCGGCGCGGACGTGCTGTTCGCGCCCGGCGTGCGCGAGCTCTCCGACATCCGCGAGCTGATCACCTCCGTCGACCTGCCCGTGAACGTGCTGGTCCTGCCCGGGATGCCGAGCGTGAGCGAGCTCGCCGAAGCCGGCGTGAGCCGCATCTCCGTGGGCGGCGCATTCGCCTTCGCGGCCTACGGCGCGGCGGTAACGGCAGCCCGCGAGCTGCAGGACAAGGGCACCTACGGGTTCTGGGAGGCGGCGCGCCCGGGCGCCCAGGCAACCCGAGAGGCGTTCAAGAGCTGAAGCCGGCGCAGGAAGCTACTGGGGGGCAGGGACTCGAACCCCGATAACCAGCTCCAGAGGCTGGCGTCTTGCCATTAGACGACCCCCCAAACGAGGAGGTCGAGGATATCTACTGGCAGTCTGATCGTCCTTAGCCGCGGCGCTTCTTCTTCGGCGCCTTGCCGCGCACGCGTACGCGCTTCTTCACCGTGGTGGTCGCGTCGCGGGTGTCCTTCATCGTCAGGCTCACCACCGCGGTGCGGCGCAGTCGGCGGCCGGTGCGGAGGCCGCGCCATACGACGGTGGCGGACCGGACCTCCTTGGGGAACGGCATCGTCGCCAGCCGCTTGCGGGTCACCGGGCGCATGCGCTGCCCGTCGGCAAGCACGAAGGGGCGGGTCTTGCCGCGGCTGAGCGTCTTCGGCAGCCGCAGGGCGAACTGGCGAGATGCCCGGTCCCACGCGTGTTGCGCGGAGCCGCGCGACCAGCGTGGCGCGACGCCCGTTGCGGCGCAGTGTGAAGCTCGCGCGCGGGTCGCAGCCGGGCGTGGCGAGCTCCTGCTCGAAGGTCAGCTCCTTGCCGTTCTGCGCGACCAGGTGGACCTCCATGGTCCGGTCGGTCTTGTCCGCGCACAGGTCCTGGTTCAGGGTCAGCGCCGCATCCGGGCGGCCGCCGTCGAACTCGAGCGTGAAGCTGCGCACCGGCAGGTCCGGGTTCGACGCGAACGTGTTCTTCGTCCCGAAGGTGCCGGGCTCGACGACGCCGTCGAGCCGGACGCCGACGGGTGGCGGCAGGATCACCATCAGCCCGGGGAAGCCCGTCGGGTTGTCCGTGTTGAAGGCGATGTAGACCGGGCCGCGGACGGGCGCGGGCTGGAGCGGCGAGTCGATGATCGCCGTGCCGACGCGCGAGCTCTCCGGGCAGTTGCTCGCGTCGGCGAGGTTGCGCGGGCACGCACGCTGGGCGCCCGCCAGGTTCGGTCCCAGCGCCAGCGGGAGGATGACCTCGGCCCGCTTGAGCGCCGCGGCCTCGGCGTCGAACTTCAGCGTCGTGCTGACCGGCGGGTAGTCCTGCACCTTCGTGGCGCCCGGCGCGCCCATCGCGCCCTCGGCCGAGGCGGTGAACGGCAGCGACTCGCAGCCCGTGGGGGTCATCGCGAACGTCTTCTCGGAGAAGACGGTCGGCGCCTCCCACGAGTTCGCGCGAGCCAGCGAGGTCCCCTGGGCGCACGAGGTGGGCATCCGCATGAACGGGCCCTTGCTCGCCTGCCCGTTGAAGGTGAGGGCGATCTTCTCGATCTGAATCGGCATCCCGCCGGTGCTGTTCGGCTGGTCGGCAAACGTCGACTCGAGGCCATAGCCGTCGGGGCCCGGCCGCACGTAGACCGGCGACTGGAGGAAGATCTTTGGAAGCGGGCCACCGGGTCTGACCACGATCCCGACCCGCGCCGGCTCGTCTCCCGCCGGCTTCAGGTTGTAGACCGTGCCGTCGTTGACGAGCGGCACGAAGGGCGTGATCACCAGGTGTGCCGTGACCTGCACGCTGCCGACGGTCGAGTCCTCCGGACAGGCGTCGGCGCTGAACTGCTCCTGCGAGCAGAACGCGGCCGACTGCGGATTGCCGAGCAAGCCGGGCTGCAGCCGGACGAAGCCGTCCTTGACGCTGTCGTTCCCGTTCGAGTAGCTGAACGTCTGCGTGATCGTGACGTTCGGGTGGCCGCCGCCCTGGGTGTTCGCCGGCTCGACCTTGAAGTCCGTGACCGTCACATCGGCCGACGCCGTGGCGGGCACGACGGCAGCCGTCGTTGCCAGCGCCAGGACCAGACAGGCACGCCTCCTCACGGCGCGCAGGATACCGGGGTCAGGCGGCCGACTGCGCCGCCCAGTCGCGGTACAGGCGCGCATACGCGCCGCCCGCGTCGAGCAGCTCCTCGTGGGTTCCCTGCTCGGCGATCCGCCCGTGGTCCAGCACGACGATGTGCCCGGCGCCGCGGATCGTCGAGAGCCGGTGGGCGATCACGAGCGCGGTGCGGCCCGCGAGCAGGCGCCGCAGGCCGTGCTCGATCTGCGACTCCGTGCGCACGTCGACGTTCGAAGTGGCCTCGTCGAGGATCAGGATGCGCGGGTCCGCCGCCGCGGCGCGCGCGAAGGCCACGAGCTGCCGCTGCCCGGCGGACAGGTGCCCGCCGCGCTCGCCGACCTCCGTGTCGTAGCCCTCGGGCAGCCGCTCGATGAACTCGTGGGCGCCGACCGCCCGTGCCGCCGCGCGGACGTCCTCGTCGCTCGCGTCCTCGCGGCCGAAGGCGATGTTGTCGCGGATCGAGCCGGAGAAGAGGAAGCTCTCCTGGGGGACGATGCCGAGCTGGGAGCGCAGCGAGCGCTCCGTGACGTCGCGCAGGTCATGCCCGTCGATCAGCACCCTTCCGTCGTCGGGGTCGTAGAAGCGCGCGACCAGCTTCGCGAGCGTCGACTTGCCGGCGCCGGTGGCGCCCACGAGCGCGAGCGTCTGCCCGGGCGGCACCACGAGCGACACGTGGTCGAGCGCCGGCGCCTCGCCGCCGTACGAGAAGGTCACGTCCTCGAAGCGGATCTCGCCGCGCAGGCGCGGCAGCTCGACCGCGCCGGGCCGGTCGGCGATGTCCGGCTCCTCGTCGAGCAGCTCGAAGATCTTGTCGAGCGCGGCCATCCCCGCCTGGTAGGTCGTGTAGAGCTGCGAGAGCGACTGGATCGGGTCGAAGAAGCTCTGCAGGTAGAAGACGAACGAGGCGAGCACTCCGATCGTCACGCCGTTTCCGTCCACCACCTGATTGCCGCCGTAGAGCAGGATCGCCGCGGTGGCGACCGCCGACAGCAGCTCGACCGCCGGGAAGTACGCGGCGTTCAGGTAGACGGTCCTCATGTTCGCCTCGCGGTGCTCGTCGTTCAGCTCGGCGAAGCGGGTCCGGTGGCGGCCCTCCTGCCCGAACGCCCGCACCACGCGCACGCCCGACAGCGTCTCCTGGAGGTACGCCGTGACCTGGGCGATCTTCACGCGCGTGAGCGCGTACGCGCCGGCGGAAGCGAGACGGAACGCCACGCTGGCCACGAGGAGCACCGGGAACGTGAGGAACGTGATCAGCGCGAGCTCGGGGTCGAGCAGGACCAGGATCACCGCCGTGCCTACGAGCGTCAGCGTGGCCGAGAACAGCGTCGAGATGCCCTCGGTCACGAGCTGGTCGAGTGCCTGCACGTCGTTCGTGAGCCGCGAGATGAGGACGCCCGCCTTGTTGCGCGAGTAGAAGCCGATCGAGAGCCGCTGCAGGTGCTGGAAGACCTCGATGCGAAGGTCCTGGAGCGCGCGCTGGCCGACCCAGTTGATCAGGAACGTCTGCATGTACGTCGCGGCCCAGTTGATCAGCGCGGCGGCGAGGAAGACGATCACGATGATCGTCAGCGTCTCGGTGTCCTTGCCGGTGATGCCGTCGTCGATCGCACGGCCGGCGAGGTACGGCGGCGCGAGCGCTGTCGCCGTCGCGAGCAGCAGCGCGACGAACATCAGCGCCACCCGCACCCGGTACGGGCGGAGCAGGCTCACCAGATGCCGCAGGCGGCTCGCGCGACTCACAGGCCCGCCACCTCGCGATCCGGGTCGCAGCGGGTGAGGAAGACCTGGTCCGGGAGGCCCTTCTCGGCGATCTCGCGGTAGAGGGGCGAGGTCTCGAGCAGCTCCTCGTGCGTCCCGCGCGCCTCGATCACGCCGTCCTCGAGCACGACCACCTCGTCCGCGAGCGCGATCGTGGAGAGGCGGTGCGCGATCACGAACGTGGTGCGTCCCTCCATCACCTCCTCGAGCGCCGCCTTGATGCGGCTCTCGGTGGTGGCGTCGACGCTCGAGGTGGCGTCGTCGAGTATCAGGATGCGCGGCTCGGCGAGCAGGGCGCGCGCGATCGCGACGCGCTGGCGCTGTCCTCCGCTCAGCGTGTGGCCGCGCTCGCCGACCATCGTGTCGAGCCCCTCGGGAAGCTCGTCGATCACCTCGCCGAGGCCCGCCCGCTCGGCGGCCAGCAGGATCTCCTCGTCACTCGCCTCCGGGCGCGCGTAGGCGATGTTCTCGCCGAGCGGCGCCGAGAACAGGAACGCGTCGTCGGAGACGACGGCCACCTGAGCGCGAAGCGCCGCGGGGTCGAGGTCGCGCACGTCGACGCCGTCGACAAGCACCGCGCCCTCGTCCACGTCGTACAGGCGCGGGATGAGCATCACGAGCGTCGTCTTGCCCGAGCCGGTGGGCCCGACGAGCGCCACGGTCCGTCCGGGCTCCACGTCGAGGTCGATGTCGCGAAGCACCGGATCGGCGCCGTCGTAGCCGAACGTCACGCCGCGCAGCTCGACGCGCCCGCCGCCGGGCGGGAGCGGCCGGGCGTCCGGGGCCGCGACGACGCGCGGTGCGCGGTCGAGCAGCTCGAAGACGCGCGCCCCGCTCGCCACGGCGCGCTGCGCCATTCCGAGCGCCATGCCGAGCCAGCGCATCGGGCCGGTGAGCATCAGGACGTAGCCGTAGAACGCGATGAACGCGCCGACCGAGAGGCTGTCGTTGATTACCTGCCGGCCCCCGACCAGGAGCAGCGCCGCCAGGCCGAGCTGGGGGAGGAAGCCGATGAAGGGCGAGTAGAAGGCGCGCAGCCGGGTCGAGACCATCGACTGGTCGAACACGCGCGCCACCGCCCTGCTGAAGCGGCGCAGCTGCCGCTGTTCCTGCGCGAACGCCTTGACCACGCGCACCCCGCCGATGTTCTCCTCGGCCTCCGCCGTGAGCTCGGCGATCCGCTGCTGCACCTCCTGGGTGGCGGGGCGGTTGCGCTGGCCGTAGCGGTAGGCGATCCAGATCACCCAGGGCGTGGGCGCGAGCGCCACGAGCGCCAGTCCTGGATCCACCGCGAACATCACGATCGCGGCGATCAGGATCGTGATGGCGGACTGGACCAGGAAGATCAGGCCGTATCCGAGGAAGAAGCGCACCGACTGGAGGTCCACGGTGGCGCGCGACATGAGCTGGCCGGTCTGCTGCTGGTCGAAGAACGCGAGCTCGAGCGACTGGAGGTGCTCGTACATCCGGTTGCGGAGGTCGTACTCGACGCCGAGCGAGACGCTCCCAGCCACCAGCCGCCGGACCACGCTGAAGGCCAGCCGCAGGACCCCCGCTCCGGCGACCGCGAGCGCCAGCGGCAAGAGGTTCGTGTTGTGGCCGCGGATCTCGTCCACGGTGACCCCGACCAGGTACGGGATCAGCACGCTGACCCCCATCGCGGCCGTCGCGAGGACGAACGAGACGATGACGCCGCGCCTATACGGGCGTAGGAAACCGAGCAGGCGCCAGAAGATCTTCACCGCCGATCAACATTAGAGGCGGGCATCCGTTTTGCAGGAGCCCACGGGGGGAAGAAGAACCACCAGTTGATGGGACGGAGCCCAGCACCTGTGGTTATCCATCGTTTGAGCCTCGCCGAACAACGCGTGCTCGCGTCATTCCTCTCCGGCCGGCTCCCCGCCGGCCAGGTTCATTCGCAGCTCGAGCGCGCCCGCGTCGAGCCCGCCCCGGCTATGCCGCCGGCGCCTGCGGTTCTGCCCGTGCCGGCCGTCGCTGCCTGAACTCCCAGAGCAGCGACTTCTCGCGCGTCGTCAGGAGCCGCCAGGTCTCCGGCTTGGGTTCCCAGACGTAGACGCTCACGTCGACCGGCAGCTCGACCCCTCTCAGCAGCTCGAGCGTCTCGGGCGCGTTCGCGTCGTCGGCGAGCAGCTCCCGCGAGCGCGCGTCGATGACGCGGAAGCGGCGCGGCGGAGTGGGCTCCACGGGCTTCTCCCTCGGCGCCGGCTTCGGAACCGGACGCGCGCGGCGCCGCGCCGGCTCGGAAGCCGGCTGCCTGAGCGTCTTCTCGAGCGGCAGCATCTGCGCGCCCGTGCCCTTCGTCTCGGTATCGAGTACCCACACCTTTGCCACGCCATCAATTTTCGCAGGCGATGTGATCGAATTGCCGCGATGCAGACGGCCACGATCGAGCTGACCGGCGACCGGGTCGAGCCGGACGACGTCGTCTCGGTCGCGCGCCACGGAGTCCCGGTGCGGCTCTCGGACGAGGCCCGCGCAGCGATGGAGGCGAGCGCCGCGGTCCTCGAGCGTCTCGCCGACTCGGAGGAGCCGGTCTACGGCGTGTCCACCGGCTTCGGGTCGCTCGCCGGCACCTGGATCCCGCCCGACCGTCGTGAGGAGCTGCAGCGCGCGCTGATCCGCTCGCATGCGGCGGGCATGGGCGAGCCGGTCGAGCGCGAGGTGGTGCGGGCGATGATGTTCCTGCGCGTCCGCTCGTTGGCCATGGGCCGCTCGGGCGCTCGCCCGGCTGTCGCGGAGACGATGCTGGCGCTGCTCGCCGCCGGCCTCGACCCTGTGGTCCCGGAGCACGGCTCGCTGGGAGCTAGCGGCGATCTCGCCCCGCTCGCGCACTGCGGCCTCGCGCTGATCGGAGAGGGCGAGCTGTGCACGCCTGCGGGCGAGCGCCTGCCGGCCGCCGAGGCGCTGGCCGCCGCCTCGATCGAGCCGATCACCCTCACGGCGAAGGAGGGCCTCGCGCTCATCAACGGCACGGACGGGATCCTCGGCATGCTCGTCCTGGCGCTGCACGACCTCGCGGGTCTGCTGAAGGTCGCCGACGTGACCGCCGCCATGTCCACCGAGGCGCTGCTCGGCACCGATCGCGCCTTCGCAGCCGACCTCGTGGGGCTCCGCCCGCAGCCCGGGCAGGCGCGCAGCGCCGCCAACCTCACGCGGCTCCTCGCCGGCTCCGAGATCGTGGCGAGCCATCGCCACGACGACCCGCGCGTCCAGGATGCGTACTCGCTGCGCTGCGCGCCGCAGGTGAACGGCGCCGCGCGGGACACATGGGCGCACGTGCGGGAGGTCGCGGTCGCCGAGCTTCGATCCGCCATCGACAACCCGATGGTCCTGCCGGACGGCCGCGTGGAGTCGTGCGGGAACTTCCACGGCGCGCCGGTGGCGTTCGGCTGCGACTTCCTCGCGATCGCCGCGGCCGAGGTGGGCGCGATCGCGGAGCGGCGCACCGACCGTCTCCTCGACCCGAGTCGCTCGTACGGCCTCCCGCCGTTCCTAACCGAGGACGCGGGGGTGAACTCCGGGATGATGCTCGCGCACTACACGCAGGCCGCGATGGTCGCGGAGAACCGCCGCCTCGCAGTGCCGGCCAGCACCGACTCGCTCCCGACGAGCGCGATGCAGGAGGACCACGTGTCGATGGGCTGGGGCGCCGCGCGGAAGCTCCGCACCGCCGTCGCGAACCTGCGCCGCATCCTGGCCGTGGAGCTGACCTGCGCGGCGCGCGCACTGGATTTGCGCGCGCCGCTCCGGCCCGGACCCGGAACCGCGGCGGCCCTGGCGGCAGTGCGCGCGGCCGTGCCCGGGCCCGGGCCGGACCGCTGGCTCTCACCGGAGCTCGCCGACGCGGAGAAGCTCCTCGGCTCGGGCGCCGTGGTCGAGGCCGTCGAGGCGGAGATCGGGAGCCTCGAGTGAGCGTCCGCACCGTGCACGCGCCGCGCGGCTCCGAGCTGTCCTGCCGGGGCTGGCCGCAGGAGGCCGCGCTCCGCATGCTGATGAACAACCTCGACCCGGACGTGGCGGAGCGCCCGGACGAGCTCGTGGTCTACGGCGGCACGGGCAAGGCCGCGCGCTCGTGGGAGGCCTTCGACGCGATCGTCGCAGACGCTGCGCACGCTCGGCGACGACGAGACCATGCTGGTCCAGTCGGGGAAGCCCGTCGGCGTGTTCCGGACGCACGAGTGGGCGCCGCGCGTGCTGATCGCGAACTCCAACCTCGTCCCCGAATGGGCCACCTGGGACGAGTTTCGCCGCCTCGAGGCGCTCGGGCTGACGATGTACGGGCAGATGACGGCGGGCTCCTGGATCTACATCGGCAGCCAGGGGATCGTCCAGGGCACCTACGAGTGCTTCGCCGAGATCGCCCGGCGCCGCTTCGGCGGGTCGCTCGCGGGCACCGTGACGCTCACCGCGGGCCTCGGCGGCATGGGCGGCGCGCAGCCGCTGGCCGTGACGATGAACGAGGGCGTTGCGCTGTGCGTGGAGGTCGACCGCGACCGGATCCGCCGGCGGCTCGAGACGCGCTACCTGGACGAGGAGGCCGACGATCTCGCCGACGCCGTCGAGCGCTGCCTGCGCGCGAAGCGCGAGCGCCGGCCGCTGAGCGTCGGCCTGTGCGCGAACGCCGCCGAGGTCCTGCCGGAGCTGCTCCGCCAGGGCTTCGAGGCGGACGTCGTGACCGACCAGACGAGCGCCCACGACCCGCTCGCCGGCTACCTGCCGGGCGGGCTGAGCCTCGACGAAGCCGACGTCCTGCGGCGCGAGGACCCGGACGAGTACATCCGCCGCGCGCGCCTGTCGGCCGCGGCCCACTGCTTCGCCATGGTCGGCTTCATGGACGCGGGCGCCGAGGTCTTCGACTACGGCAACAGCCTGCGCGCCGAGGCGAAGCTGGGCGGCTTCGAGCGCGCGTTCGACTATCCCGGCTTCGTCCCCGCCTACATCCGCCCGCAGTTCTGCGAGGGCAGGGGCCCGTTCCGCTGGGTGGCGCTGTCGGGCGACCCGGAGGACATCGCGGCCACCGACCGCGCGCTGCTCGAGGAGTTCCCCGAAGACGAGGCGCTCGCGCGCTGGATCCGGATGGCGGGGGAGCGGATCGCGTTCCAGGGCCTGCCCGCGCGGATCTGCTGGCTCGGCTACGGCGAGCGCCGCCGGGTCGGTCTCCGCTTCAACACGATGGTGGCGAGCGGGGAGCTGCGGGCGCCGATCGTGATCGGGCGCGACCACCTCGACTCGGGTTCGGTGGCCTCCCCGTACCGCGAGACCGAGTCCATGCTCGACGGGTCGGACGCGATCGCGGACTGGCCGCTCTTGAACGCGCTCGTGAACACCGCGGCCGGCGCCAGCTGGGTGAGCATCCACCACGGCGGGGGCGTGGGGATCGGGCGCTCGATACACGCGGGGATGGTGTGCGTCGCCGACGGCTCCGAGCTCGCCGCCGAGAGGCTCGACCGCGTGCTGACCGCCGATCCCGGCATGGGCGTCATCCGCCACGCCGACGCCGGCTACGAGCGGGCGAACGAGGTCGCGGAGGAGCGCGGCGTCCGCATCCCGATGCGCGAGAGCGACGGGTGAGCCGGCGCGGGATCGTCGAGATCGGCCATCCGGTCCTGCGCGAGCGCGCCCGCGAGGTGGGCGCGGACGAGCTGCGCTCGGACGCCGTGCAGGGCCTGATCGACGACATGATCGACACGATGCGCGCGGCGAACGGGGCCGGGCTCGCCGCCAACCAGGTGGGGGAGACGGTGCGGATCGCGGTCGTCGAGGTGAGGGAGGGCAACCCGCGCTATCCCTACAAGCCGCCGGTGCCGCTGACCGTGATCGTCAATCCGGTCATCGAGCCGCTCGACGAGGAGATCGTGCAGATCAACGAGGGCTGCCTGTCGGTGCCGAACCTGCGCGGTGAGGTCCCGCGGCACGTGAGCATCCGGCTCCGCTACACCGACCGCGAGGGCGAGGGCCACGAGGAGGTCCGGCGCGGTCTCACGGCCGGCACCTTCCAGCACGAGCTCGACCACCTCGACGGGGTCCTGTTCGTGGACCGCGTCAGCGATCCGTCCACGTTCAGCACCTGGGAGCAGTTCGAGCGCTTCCACCAGGGCGAGTTCGAGGAGCGCGCCCGGAGGCTCGTGGAGCGGGTGGGCTCGTGACCACCTACTGGTGCACGCTTGCCTGGCTCGGGGGGCCGCGCCCCGAGGAGGGCGTCGTCATCGACGTGGACGGCGGCCGGATCGCATCGGTGGAAAGCGGCGTGGAGCCGCCGCGCGCCGCGCGCCGGCTGCACGGACTGACCCTGCCGGGCCTGGCCGACGCTCACTCGCACGCGTTCCAGCGAGCGCTCCGCGGTCGCACCCAGCACGGAGCCGGTGACTTCTGGACCTGGCGCGACCAGATGTACGAGCTCGCCGAGCGGCTCGATCCCGACCGCTACCTGGCATTGGCGCGGGCGACCTATGTCGAGATGGCGCTCGCGGGCATCACGACGGTCGGGGAGTTCCACTACCTGCACCACGGGCCAGGCGGCACGCCATACGAGGACCCGAATGAGATGGGCCGCGTCCTGATCGCCGCGGCGGCGGAGGCCGGCGTCCGGCTCACGCTGATCGACGCCTGCTATCTCCACGGCGGCATCGGGCAGCCGCCGGACGGGGCGCAGAGGCGCTTCTCCGACGGCAGCGCGGAGGCGTGGGCCGAGCGCGTGGAAGCGCTGGGCGACGACGACGCCGTGAGGATCGGCGCGGCGATCCACAGCGTGCGGGCGGTCGACCCGGAAGCGGCGGCGGTCGTGGCCGCATGGGCGCGCGAGCGTGACCGTCCGCTCCACGCGCACGTGTCGGAGCAGCCCGCCGAGAACGAGGCCTCCCTGGACGGCTACGGGCGCACGCCGACGGGGGTGCTCGCGGACGTCGGCGCACTCGAGACCCGCTTCACGGCGGTACACGCCACGCACCTCGACGACCAGGACGTGAGCCTGCTGGGCAGCGCCGGCGCCTGCTGCTGCGTATGTCCGACGACCGAGCGAGACCTGGCCGACGGAATCGGCTCGATGGGCGGGCTCGCGCAGGCGGGCGCGACCCTCGCGCTCGGATCGGACTCGCACGCCGTGATCGACATCTTCGAGGAGGCGCGAGCGGTCGAGCTCGACGAGCGCCTCGCGAGCGGGCGGCGCGGGATCCACGCGCCCGACGCGCTCATGCGCGCCGCCACCGAGCACGGGCACGCCTGCCTCGGCTGGCCCGACGCCGGGCGGATCGCGCCCGGCGCGCGCGCGGACCTCGTGACGGTCTCGCTCGCGAGTGTGCAGCTCGCGGGCACCGCACCGGAGCTCGCGCTCGATTCGGTCCTATTCGCCGCCTCCGCGCGCGACGTGAGCCACGTGCTGGTGGACGGCAGCGCGATCGTGATCGACGGCCGCCACGTCGGGATCGACCCGGCGGAGCATCACGACGCCGTGCTGCGAGCCTGGGAGTGAGCGCGGTCGTCATCGACAACATCGGCCTGCTGGTCACTGGCGAGCCCGCGCTCGGGGAGGGGCCCCTGGGGCTGGTGCGCGACGCCGCGGTCGTGATCGAGGGCGAGCGTGTGGCGGCGATCGAGCCTGCCGGCGCGGCCGGCGACGAGCGGGTCGATGCCGCCGGCCGCTGCGTGATCCCGGGCTTCGTGGACAGCCACACCCACCTCGTCTTCGCCGGCGACCGCGCGGACGAGTTCGCTGCCCGCATGGCCGGGCGGCCCTACGCGGCCTCTGGCATCCGAGTCACGACCGCGGCCACGCGCGGCGCGAGCGAGGAGGAGCTGCGGGCGCTGGCGCACGCTCGCCGCGGCGAGGCGATGCGGGCGGGGATAACGCACCTGGAGATCAAGTCGGGCTACGGGCTCGAGCCGGATGCTGAGCGGCGCTCGTGCGCAGTCGCGGCCGAGCTGACCGATGACGTGACCTTCCTGGGCGCGCACGCGGTCCCGGACGAATACGAGGGGCGCGCCGACGACTACGTTGAGCTCGTCTGCGGCGAGATGCTCGACGCGTGCCGGCCGTACGCGCGCTGGATCGACGTGTTCTGCGAGCAGGGCGCGTTCGACGCCGACCAGTCGCGGGCGGTGCTCGAGGCGGGGCGCGAGTCGGGCCTGGGCATGCGGGTGCACGGCAACCAGCTCGGCTTCGGGCCCGGCGTGCAGCTCGCGGTCGAGCTCGGCGCGGCCTCGGTCGATCACTGCACCTACCTGGCCGACGACGACGTCGCGGCGCTCGCCGCGAGCGAGACCGTCGCGACCTTCCTCCCGGCCACCGACTTCTCGACGCGTCAGCCCTATCCGGACGCCCGACGCGTGATCGACGCGGGCGCCGCCGTCGCGATCGCGACGAACTGCAACCCCGGCTCGAGCTACACGACCTCGATGTCCTTCTGCATCGCGCTCGCCGTGCGCGACATGCACATGACGCCGGAGGAGGCGCTCCTCGCGGCGACGCGCGGCGGCGCCCGCGCGCTGCGCCGAGACGACCTCGGCCGGCTGGCACCCGGCGCCCGCGCCGACGCCGTGATCCTCGACTGCCCCTCCTACACGCACCTCGTCTACCGCCCGGGCGTGCCGCTGATCGGGACGACGATCGTCGCGGGGCGGGTGAAGTTCGCCGGGACGCAGCACCTGAGGTGAGAGCGCCCGGGACGCCCGTGGGCTCATAAACGACGGCATTGAAGGGTGGCCCGAATGGCCGCGCCTCATCGGCTGTCCTGGGTTGTGGCCCTATATGGGCCTCTAGGCAGGACAGCGGCTTAGAAATCGCCTCCTTCGCCGCTGCCGTCCGCCGGCAGTAGCGTGGCCGGGCGCACTAGGCGTCCAGGGTCTCGGGCCGCAGCAGGCCGAGCGCCCCGGTGACGACGAACAGGACCAGCGCCGCGACGCCCGCGCCGAGGAGGGCGCCTTCGCCGAACATCGTCAGCGGGACGCCGACCGCGAGCAGCGCCACGGCCGCCACGAGCAGCCGCCGCGACTCGCTCGGGGAGGCCGGCTCCGGGCGTTCGTGCACCGCGGATGCGCCGGGATCGAAGCGCCCGCGCAGGACGAGCCCGTAGAGCAGCAGCAGCGACGGGATGACGATCGCGAGGCCCACGGGGATCGAGATGAGCAGGGCGACGAGTGACGAGTGGCCGGCGGCGGCGTCCTCGACGGTGAGTCCGGGGAGCAGGTCGGGCCGCTGCGCGAGGCCCCAGCCGGCCACGATCGCCGCGACAGCGAGCGCCGCGGAGAAGCGGGCCGGCTCGTAGCGGCCGATCCGAACGAGCACCACCGTGCACAGCCCGGCGGCCGCCGACACCAGGACCGCCGCCAGCCCGGCGCCGGACGTGAGGTCGTCGAAGAGCTCACGCGCGTCCGCACGCACGACGATCAGGCCGGCGATCGCCAGAGCGCCCGCGATGAGGCCCATGGCGAGCGCCCGGGTCCGGAAGGCGGCGGCCAGCTCCGGCTCGTCGTTGCGCTGGGCGTCGCCGGCCAGGTAGACCGCGGCGAGATAGCCGGACGTCGCGACCGCGAGCACGCCGACCGTGATGCCGGTGGGGTTCAGCCAGCTCGACACGAGGTCGCCCGCGGCGTTGCCCACCGGGACCTCGCCCGCCGCTATCCCGCCGATCGCCGTTCCGAGCGCGAACGGGGTGAGGATCGACGAGGCTCCGAACACGAACCCGGTCACGCCCTCGGTGTCGCGATCCGGCTCCGCTCCGCTCCGCAGCGCGTAGGCGGTTCCGCGCAGGATGATCCCGATCGCGGCGATGAAGAGCGGGACGGCCAGCGTCGACGCGATCGAGCCGAACGCGACCGGATAGGCCGTCCACGTGACCACGAGGACGAAGATGAGCCAGACGTGGTTGGCCTCCCAGACCGGCGCCATCGCGTGGTAGGTGAAGTCGCGGATCGGACGGCCGCGCGGTCCCGGCCCGGCCAGGAGGTACCAGAGCCCCGCGCCGAAGTCCGCGCCCGCGAACACGATGTACGCGGCCACGCCGATCAGGATCAGGATCGCGGGAACGTCAGTGAGCTCCATGGCTCTCCAGGATCGGTGGGGGCTCGTCGGGCGCGTCGAGGGGCTTCAGCGACAGCCGCCGCAGGATCCACGCGACCGCGACGCCCAGCGCCACGTAGACGATCACGAGCGTCGCGTAGCCCACGGGTATGCCGCCGGCGCCCGTGACCGCCTCGGGCGTCCGCATCACCCCGTAGACGACCCACGGCTGGCGTCCGACCTCCGTCGTGACCCAGCCGGCGATGAGCGCCACGACGGACAGCGGACCGACGGCGACCACGCCCCACAGGAACCACCTCGACTCCACCAGGCGGCGGCGCCGGAACCAGCTGATCAGGTGCACGACTCCCAGCGCGGCCATCAGCGTGCCGATCCCGACCATCGTCTGGAAGGCGAAGCGGATCAGGTTGATCGCGGAGGGTCGGTCCTGCTCGGGGACGGACTCGAGGCCCTGGATCGTCGCGTTGGGGTCGTGGTCCGCCAGCAGCGAGAGGCCCTTCGGAATCGAGATGCCGTACTTGACCTCGCCGTCCTCGTACCAGCCCAGGATGTGCAGAGCCGCGCCCTTGGTCGTGGGGCCGAGCCCCTCCATCGCCGCGAGCTTGATCGGCTGGTCCTCCGTGACGCGGCGCGCGATCCAGTCGCCGATCACGAGCTGCACCGGCGCCGCCAGGGCGGCGATTGTGAGCGGCACGGCGAGCGCGACGCGCTCGTAGCGGCCGCGCCTGCCCTTCAGCCATCCCCAGGCATACACCGAGGCGACCAGGAACCCCATGACGATGTAGCCCGCGAAGTACATGTGGGTGAGCTGGGGCCACAGATGGCCATTGCCGAACAGCGCGCTCCAGGGCTCGACGTCGACGGCGCGGCCGTCCTCCAGCCTGAAGCCGGACGGGTGGTTCATCCACGCGTTCACGGCGATGACGAACAGCGACCCGGTGAGGCCGGCGACCACCACCGGGATGCCGCACAGGAGGTGCGCGCGCGACGACATGCGGTCCCAGCCGTAGACGTAGATCGCGATGAAGATCGCCTCGGTGAAGAACGAGAACCCCTCGAGGCCGAAGGCGAGGCCGAAGACGTCGCCGAAGGTGGCCATGAAGTTGGGCCACAGGAGGCCCATCTCGAAGGACAGGATCGTCCCGGTCACGACGCCCACCGCGAACAGGGCGATCATCACCTTCGACCAGCGCTTCGCGAGCGTGCGGTAGACCTGGTCGCCGGTCCGCACGTAGAGCCACTCGAGCAGCAGAACCATGCTCGGGAAGGCGATGCCGAAGCAGACAAGCGGGATGTGCACCGCGAAGGACAGCGCCTGCATCTGCCGCGCCTGATTCAGGTGCTCCTGCTCGACCGGGGCGAGCGCCGCCCCGAGAAGCTGCACGGCCAGGTCGTGGGGCATCACTGCCAAGTGTCCTGGATATGAGCGCGGCGTAAAGCTGACCGCGGCGGTAAGAATTTGTTAGGGTTCCCTAACTACGCACCCTGACGCTGTCACGCCACAGTTGAGCCAGCTTCCCAGGACACGTTTCGCAGCTATCGCCGCCGCGGCGTGCCCGCCGTACGGCGAGCTGCTGGCCGCGCTTGAAAGCGAGTTCCGTCCCGTCGATCGCGAAGGCCTCGACCGCGCGCTCGACGAGCTCGCCCGTCCGCTCTTCGGCCTGGCAGCGGCGCCTCTGGACGAGCGCGCGATGATGCTCGGCCGCGCGGCCTGGGTTGCGATGCCCGACGAGGCGGCGACGCCGACAGCGTGGCTGCTGGCTTCGGCGCTCGAGAGCGGTTGCGCGGCCGGACCGGTCCGCGCGGTGCTCGCCACGGAGCTCGGGCTGCGAGCCGGCGTGCCGGTGCACCCGGTCCGCCTGCGGGGCTGCTGGGCGATCCTGGTGCGCAGCGAGACCGACGGTGTCGGCGCCGACGTCGGGGCCGACACGAGCAGTGTCTCGCTCGCCGGCCCGCGCGGCTGCCTGTGCGCGCATCAGCTCGCTTTCGTCGTCCTCACGAATCTCGTCGACGCATGGCGGTCGGCCGGCGATTCCGCGCGGGTCCGGCACGCGCGGCTTCTCAGTCTGGCGCTGTCAGGTGAGGGCGCCGCGTGATGCGCCGACCGCGGCCGGAGTGCTCAGGCGTCCGGCCGCTCGCCGGGCGTGTCGCGCGCGAGGTACTCCTCGAGCAGCATCGGGACGCTGCGCGTCCGCTCGGCCACCGCGAGCAGGTCGGACATCGAGGCCTCCTCTTCGACCTGCTCCTCGAGGAACCACTGGATGAACTGCTCACTCTGGTAGTCGCGCGTCTCGCGGGCGATCTCGAACAGCTCGCTGATGCGGACGGTCACCTGCCGCTCCTGCTCGAGAGCGATCTTGATCGGCTCGATGTGGTCGGCGAACGACTGCCGCG
Source organism: uncultured Thermoleophilaceae bacterium (assembly GCA_963819635.1). Lineage (GTDB taxonomy): Bacteria > Actinomycetota > Thermoleophilia > Solirubrobacterales > Thermoleophilaceae > JACVRW01. Next base: position 1,111,459 of record CAWFWX010000003.1, on the reverse strand, counting down.
GCGCGCCGATGGCGCCGATGTCCGGCGTCGCGGCCCGGTCGAGCAGGTAGTTGACCATCTTCATCGCGTGCTCGCGCTCCTCTTCGGCCTGCTTGTAGAAGTACGAGGCGAGCCGCGGAAAGGTCTCGGCGACGTAGTAGTTGCCGACCGCGACGTACTGGTGCGCCGCCGCGAACTCGCGCGCGATCTGCGTGTTCAGCGCGTCGTTGAATCGCTCCGAGGCCATGCGCGGGCGAGCCTACCGGTTGGGGTGGCCACGTGGTGACGAGGACGTGCTGCCGCTCGACCCCGCGCTGCGCCGCCTGCCCCGTTCGCGCCCTCGCCGCGGCGCGGAAGCGGCGCGAGTTGGGCGAGCCGGCGGCCCTCCTCGCGGAGGTCCTGGCCGGGAGCGGGCCGCGCTCGCTCCCAGCGAGCGTGGCCGCCGCACTCGCGAGCCTGGAGCTGGCGCGGACGCCGCGGTGAGCCGCTGTCATCTCGTCGGCGCGAGCGCGGCGACGTAAACGGCGGCGGGGTTCCCGGGTTCCCAGCCGGGAGGCTCGTCGATGCGGTCGATCTGTACAAAGCCGTTGCGCTCATAGAACGCTCGCGTCGCCTCGTACGGCTCATACTCGACGGAGCGATCGAGCGTCTTCACTTCGACGATCGCGATGCCCTGAGCGCGCAGTGCGCCGAGCACGTGATCGAGCAGCCGCGTTCCGTAGCCGCCGTTGCGTCGAGCGGGCTCCACGGCGATCCACAGGATCTCGGCCGCCTGAGAGGAGCGCCGATCGACAACGACGAACCCCACGACCTCGCCGGCCTCGACGGTGACCCAAGCGTCGCAGCGCTCCAGATCGGCCTGCACCCTGTCGGGCACATCGCCGGTGAAGTGGTCCGGCAGCGCACGCACGATCTCCAGGCAGCGCTCGAGATCGTCGAGCCGAGCGGCGCGCAACGTGCCTTCGGACCGTTCCATCGGTGCTACGGAGCCGTCGCCGGGCCTGCGCCGCTGCGCAGCGGCCCGCCGCGACCGGTAGGCCACGGCAGCTTGTTCGTTCCGGACCGCGGGACGCGGTAGACGTCGATCCCGTGGTCGAACGTGGACAGGACGATCTCGAGCCCGCCGTCGCCGTTCAGGTCGCCGATCGAGGGCGCCGCGGGGACGCCGATGCCGTTTCCGTCGCTGCCCTGCCCGCGCAGGCGCCTGTCGAAGATCCGCCTGCCCTTCGCCGAGAGCACGACCAGCCGGCCCGCGCCTCGTCGTGGGCCGTAGGTCCCGAAGACCAGCTCGACACGCCCGTCGCGGTTCAGGTCGGCGGCCACGACCTCAGAGGCGAACGTCTTCGGCCGTCCGCGGGCGTAGTCGTAGCGCCAGAGCTTCCGCCCCCTCGGGCTCACGGCGTAGACGGAGCCGTCGGGCACGGACGCAACGATCTCGGGGCGGCGGTCGCCGGCGATGTTCACGACGGTCGGCGCCGGAATGCCGCTGGGGGGATACCAGTCGCCGTCGGGACGGAAGGCCGGCCTGCGGCTCAGCGGGGGCGTTCCGAACCCCCTGTGCCGGCGCGCCGACCGCGCGCCGCCGCGCTGCGCGCCGTCGAGCACCACGAACGCGTAGGCGCGCGTCCGGTACGGAATCCCGCGCTCGACGTTCGGCAGCCCGATGACCTCGTTCCGCCCGTCGCGGTCGAGGTCGGCGACCGAGGGCGGCGAGGCCGTCCACTGGAGCCACGGCGTCTTCCGGACGTCAGGCCATGGGCCGGCGTGGCGGTGGTAATGGCGAGCCTCGACGGCGGGGTTCAGCCAGCGGATGAACTGCCCCCAGCCGAGCCGCCGTCCGTCGTGTCCGCTCTCGCGGTTCGTGTACCACCGCGACGCCAGCACGGAGGTGCCGTCGTGGTTGAAGACGTTGATCTGGTGGTTGTCGAACGTGACGACGATCTCGAGCTGCGCGTCGTCGTCGAGATTCCCGATCCCGACGTTCTCCCCGTAGGCGCCGTAGCCCTGGTTCCCGATCCCGTTGAAGGTGCGGTCGCTGGCGTTGTACCGGGGCCACGCCGCCGCCGCCCCGCCCGGGCGATACAGGCCTCCGGACGCGTTGAACACGAACACCTGCGAGCCCGAGGTCGCGGTGTTCGTCGTCGTGACGACCGTCTCGATGCCGCCGTCGCCGTCGAGGTCGGCCGCCGCCATGCCGCGCGCCTCCGGGCACTGCCCGCCGCTGCAGGTTGAGGCCGGCCAGCCGGGCTTGACCCGGAGCCGCCCCCCGGCGAGGTTGTACGCCGCCACGGTTCCCTCGTTGCCACCAACGACGATTTCGGGGACGCCGTCGGAGTCGAGGTCGGCGACGACGCCAGGCGCGTAGACGCGGCCATCGGTCGCGGTCCCCCTGCCCAGCAGACGGCCACTCGCGTCGAACACGAACGTGGAGTAGAAGGGCGCGACGATCTCGCGGCGGCCGTCGCCGTTCAGGTCGACGAGCCCGGGCGACGAGAACCAGCCGGTCTCACCGGTCTCGATGTTCCTGACGAACCTGGGCGCCGCCACGCGCTTGGCGCTCGCGCTCTCGGCCACCGTCAGCGCGGCGATCGACACGAGCACGGCAAGAACGGCCAGGCGCCACCGCATCGCGCGAGGGTACTGGCGGCCGCGGCCGTGCAGAGAATCGCCCGTTTTCCCGGCTTGCCCGTCGTGGGAGTCGCGCTTAGGGTGGACGCGGCCGAGCGACGGTGGCCGGCTCGAAAACTCGCCCATGCCAATGCGGAACACCGGAGCACTGCTTGTCCCGCTGACCGTCGCCCTGGCGACGGTCCTCATCGCGAGTCCGGCCGCGGCGGCGACCGCGAGCATTCAGCGCTTCAGCCTGCCGGATCCCGGCTACTCGGCGTTCGCGCTCGCCCCCGGCCCAGACGGGAACATCTGGTTCGCCGCCAAGAAGCGCGTCCTACAACGAGGCGAGCCCGGCTGCCCGGCAGACCCCTCCAACCCGGATCAGCTGTGCCGCGGGGCTCGCAAGTTCGGCGTCGGCCGGATCACGCCGTCCGGGGTGGTGACGATCTTTGAGCTGCCGCCCAATCCGTGCGGGGATCCGACCACCGGGGTCAGCGCGGGGCCTGACGGCAACATTTGGTTCACCCAGGGCAGCGACGGCGCGTCGACGGGCGTCTGCAACGAGCCCCTGATCGGCCGCATGACCACGAGCGGCACGGTGACCGGCACATGGGTCCCGAGAATGTCCCCGCTCAGCATCATGGCCGGCCCCGACGGGCAGCTCTATTACACCGGGTTCAAGGCGGCCTTCTTCACGCAGCTCGCCGAGCTCGCGCGCATCACCACCGACGGCCAGATCACCACGGTCGCTGAGGGTTCAGGGCTCGGGATCGGCGTACCTATCGTTGGCCATGACGGTCACGTCTGGGCAGGCGTCTATGCGATCGACCCGGCGAGCCCGTACTACGGCAAGGAGCTGCTGCGTGTCCCGCCGAACGGCGACGCGACAGCGGTTGACGCACCCCGCGCTTACGGATCCATGGATCCCGGTCCCGACGGCACCTTCTGGGACATCCGCTATCAGGAGCCGGCGTCGGATGATGTGAAGATCCCGGCACGCTCGTACACCGGGCGCTACGGCGACAGATCGGTCGAGCACGAGCTGATCGGGGGCGACGACGACTTCGAGGGGCGGGTATTCAAGCCGGCTGACCTCGCGACGGGCGGAGACGGGAACCTCTGGATCACGGGCAGCAACGACGACGGCGGGGGAAACGGCGGGACCACTATCAGGCGCGTGACACCCGAAGGGATCGTCGACGACTACGCGTCACTGATGCGCGACCTGCGCTTCCACGAACCCGGTGGCATCGTCAGCGGACCGGACGGCGCCCTGTGGGCCACGGCCTACGACATCGACTCCGAGGGCGGCGGACAACTCGACATCCAGACGGTCATCTTGCGCATCACGCCGGGTGATCCGCCGGGCGGCTCCGCCGCCGGCAAGCCGCTCGTGCTGGACCGCCTGACGCTGAGGCCGAAGGTCTTCCGGGCGAAGCTGACCAAGGCACGGGATCCGATCGACCACGACGGGACGGTCTACGGCGAGTTTGGCAGCGAGCTTCACTTCAACCTGTCACTGCCTGCCAAGGTCAGCTTCGGAGTCCAGCGGGCGAGTCCCGGCCGCAAGGTCGGCCAGCGCTGCCGCAAGCCGACGCCCGCCAATCGCGGCGGCCGGCGCTGCATGCGCCTGCGCAAGCTGAGAGGTGGCTTCAGCGAAAAGAGCCGCAGGGGCCGCAGCGACGGCTACACGTTCACAGGCACCCTGAGAGCGCGCAAGCTTGCCCCAGGCGACTACCGGCTGACCGCGATCGCGGAGACCCCCTCGGGGCGCCGGTCGAAGCCGAAATCCACCACCTTCCGAATAGTCGGGAAGGTGACCCACAGGCAGCGGCCGCCAAACGGGAGGCCGCGTGGCTAGGGCAAACCGTCTCGTCGTAGGACTGATCGTGGCCATGGCAATCGCAGCACCGGACGGTGCTTCCGCACAAACCACTGACCTGAGCGGATCGTGGGATTGGACCGACGTGACGAGCGAGGGCGCCGTGTACACCGGCACTGCCACGATCGCTCACGACGTAGCCGCGGGCACCTTCTCCTGGAGCTGGATCTACGGCTACGAGGGGCAGGGCACGCTGAGCGGAACAAGCCTCACCCTTCACGGGACGGCCCAGGGCTTCTTCGTCGGGGACTTCACCGGAACACTCCAATCGGACGGCTCGCTCTCGGGGACCTGGACGCAGAACGACGGCTCGCACGGAACCTTCACGGCCACCCGAACCGACGATCCGGACGTTGACCGCGACGGCGTGCTGAACGTGAATGACAATTGCGTTGACACCTTCAACCCCGACCAGCTGGACAGCGACGCTGATGGGATGGGCGATGAGTGCGAGCTCTGCCCGTCGAGAGGGACCATCGCCGGCGAGTGGCATGGTGGCCCGCTGGATACGACTGGGCTCGGCGATCCCTACGTCGGCTACGGCCTCGAGGTGCGCTGGTGCCAAGCGCCAGGCGTGAACAAGCCTGAGATCACCTCAGCGACGGTGGACCTCACGAAGGATCTGGGCACCACAAAGACCTTCGAAAGAGTGCGACGTGCCCTCCTGGTGGTTGGAGTGGGGTGGCAGTACGTGTGGAAGCCCGGCAAGTCGCAACAACCCAAGATCCGCACGCTCGGGGACGGCACCCAGCAGGTCACGGCGTCGACTGGTCACTTCGACCAATGCGCCACGCCGCTCTCTGATCTCTTCACGGCTCCCATAGCGGGCTTTGGAATTTCCGGCCCCGCCTTCAAGCTCTTGCCCAAGAAGGTGCAACAGAAGCTCGCGAAGCAGTTCAAGCGGGTGGTGCAGAGGCTATGGAAGAAGAGCTACGGAAAGTCCCTTCGGACCTCAATCGAACATCAGCTCAGGGTCACGCAGGGTCTTACGAAGGCTCAAGCGAGGAAGGAGTCGAAGCGACGGGCCGCCAGCCTCATCTTCCAACTCTCGTTCGGCTTCGAGCAGATCGTCGACGACATGCTCGTCCGGATCGTCAAGGGCGTCACCGGCGGTCGCTTCTGCGTGGAGGTCTGGAAGCCGAAGATCGTCGCGCGCATTCCTCCGAGCGGAGCAGCGACCATCGACGAGGTCGGAAAGCTCGGCCGCGGCTGGAACACCGTGCGGATCAGGTGACGCCGCCGCGTGATCGCTTTCGACGTCGTCGAGCTGAACCCGGCGCGTGACCCGTCTCAGGCGACGTCGCGCGTCGCCACCTGGATCGTCACGCACTTTCTGAGCGAGATCTTCGACCAGCCGCGTCCATAGCGTTAGGTTTGTCGCGGACTCGCATCCGACTCGCACCACTCAAGCCAGAACATGGACATGCACCTGATCGCTCTTGTGGCGCTCGCACTTGCGGGCGGTTCCGGCGCGGCTGACCGCGCTCCGGCTGCGGTGGCCACGTCGCAGGCCCAGGCGGTGCAGTCTCAGGTCAGCCGCGGGGTGCGTGCGCGCGTCGTACGCCGGACGCTGACGATCACCGGCAACCGCAGAGCGAACCGGATCACGCTTCGGCTCGGGCGCCGGGCGCCCCAGCGGCTCGAGGTCGATACCGGCGGCAGCAGCGGTGCCGAGTTCGTCGTCAACCGGCGCACGTTCACGCGGATCGTCGTCCTGGGCGGCGCAGGCGGGGACACGGTGCGGATCGACGAGCGCAGGGGGTCCTTCACCGGCGCTGAACGCACGACCCTCAACGGCGGCGCAGGTAACGACCGGCTGACTGGCGGACGCGGCGCCGAGACCTTCAACGGCGGCGCCGGCAACGACAGCGCCAGCCCCGGTAGGGCGGCGGACACGGTGGGCCTGGGCGCCGGCAACGACGTCCTGCGGTCCGGCCCGCGCGACGGCTCGGACCGGGTTCGGGGCGGCGGCGGGAGCGACCGCATCATCGTCGACGGGTCCAACGCAGACGAGCGGCTGAGCGTCTCTCCAGCGGGCGGCGGCGGCCTGCGGCTCGCCCGCAGCACTGACGGCGCGAACCTTGACGTCGCCGACGTGGAGAGAGTCGGCCTCAACCCGCGCGGCGGTGCCGACGCGGTCACGGTCGACGATCTGGCCGGCACGGACGCAACACGAGTCGACGCCGACTTGGGCAGCGCTCCCGGTCGCTCGCCCGACGGGCGGCCGGACGAGCTCGCCTTCACGGGCAGCGCGGGAGACGACACGTTCGCGCTGACCGGTGAGGGCGGCGGTCTGGCCGTGGCCGGCATCGTGGCGAACACGACCAGGGGCACCGACGCCGGCGACAGGCTGACGGTTGACGGCGGCGCGGGCAACGACAGCGTCGACGCATCCGGTCTGCCCGCGGGGCTCGTCGCACTGAGCCTGCTGGGCGGCGAGGGCGCCGACAACCTGACCGGACACCCGGGCGCCGACACCGTCGCGCTGGGCGCCGGCGACGACGTCTTCACCTCGGTCGCCGGCGCCGGCAGCGACGTCGTCGAGGGCCAGGACGGCAGCGACCGGCTGGTCGTCACCGGGACCGACGGAGTGGACGACCTGAGTGTCGCGGCCGACGCCGGCCGGCTGCGTGTGTCGCGCGCCGCTGGCCTGTCGGCGGACGCCGGCGGCTTCGAGACGGTGTCTATCGACCCGCGCGGCGGCGGTGACTCCGCGACGGTAGGCAACCTCAGCGGCACCGGCGTGGGCCGCGCGGACGTCGACTTGGGCGGCGACGGCCAGGCTGACAACGCCACCGTCCACGGGACGAACGGCGCCGACAACCTCGTGCCGACGAAAAGCGCCCAGGCGGCCGCGGTGGCCGGGCTGCCCTACGCAGTGAACGTCGTGAACGGCGACGGGCCCGGCGACCGGCTGAGCGTGGACGCGCTCGACGGCGCGGACGTAGTCAACGCGTCCGGCACGCCGGCCGACGGTCTTGCGCTCACGCTGGGCGGCGGTGGACAGGCTGACGTGGTTCGCGGCGGCGCCGGCGACGACACGCTCCTCGGCGGCGATGGCGACGATCAGGTCCTCGGCTCGGCCGGCGCCGACCGCATGATCTGGAATCCGGGCGACGACACCGACCTCAACGAGGGCGGCGACGGCACCGACACCTCCGAGGTCAACGGCGGCGACGGGGCCGAGGTGTTCACGGTCACGGCGAACGGCACTCGGGTGCGTTTCGATCGCCTCGATCCGGCGCCGTTCGCGCTGGACATCGGCACAACCGAGAACGTGGTCACGAACATGAACGGCGGGAACGACCAGTTCTCCTCCACCGGCAACCTGGCCGCGCTGATCAAGATCACCACCGACGGCGGCGCGGGCGACGACACGGTGCTGGGCAGCAACGGGGCCGATGTTCTATTGGGCGGCGACGGCAACGACTTCATCGATGGCCAGCAGGGCAACGACACCGCCTTCCTGGGCATCGGCGACGACACCTTCCAATGGGATCCGGGCGACGGCAGCGACACCGTCGAGGGCCAGGCGGGCGCCGACACGATGCTGTTCAACGGCAGCGCCGGCAACGAGGTCTTCGACGCCTCCGCGAACGGCGGGCGGCTGCGATTCACACGCAACCTCGGCAACATCGTCATGGACACCGACGACGTCGAGGTAGTGGACCTCAAGGCCCTGGGGGGCACGGACACGCTCACCGTCAACGACCTGGCCGGCACTGACGTCACCGACTTCAGGGGCAACCTCGCGGGCACCATCGGCGGCAGCGCCGGCGACGCGGCGGTGGACAACGTGATCGTGAACGGGACGAACGGCGCCGACGCCGTCGTGCTGTCCGGATCGGCCGCCGGGGTGACCGTGGCCGGTCTGGCAACGCAGGTCTCGATCACCAACGCCGAGGCGGCCAACGACCGGCTGACGGTGAACGGGCTGGCCGGTGACGATGTCATCAACGCGTCAGCCGTCGCCGGTGGTGCCATCGCGCTCACGCTTGACGGCGGCAACGACGACGACGTCCTGCTCGGCGGCAGCGGGAACGACACCCTCCTCGGCGGCGATGGAGACGACTTGCTGGACGGCAACGCCGGGACCGACACGCTCGACGGCGGCACGGGCAACAACACCCTGATCCAGGATTAGAGAGTCGCGCCCGAGGCGATAGCTCCGGATGGATTTGAACCATCGACCTCACGATTATGAGTCGTGCGCTCTAACCGCTGAGCTACGGAGCCGCGAGGGGAGAGAGTGTAGGTCAGTCCGTTATGTCGGCTCGGCTGGTGGCGAAGGTGGGCACCGGTTCGCCGTCCTCGTCCTGGCCCCACTGGGCGGGGCGCGCGAGCTGAGCCTTGAGCGTGACGGTGTCGGCATCGAGCAACGCGGCCGTGGCCGCGTCGCCGGTGAGCTGCTGCCCGGCGGCGTCGAACACCTGCGTCGTGGGGCTGATGACCGCCACCCCTTCGCCGCCGATGAGCTGTGCGGCCTCGCCCAGCAGCGGATTGGGGACGTCGCACACCCCCTCGATCGAAATCGGCAGCTGATCGCCGGCCAGTTCATCCGCCGAGGCGTTGAGGGTGATCGTGATCGCGTAGAACCGGTCGCTGAAGGTCGGTTGCGCGTCGCCGGCGGCCCACGCCAGGCCGCCCGCGGGGCGCCTGGCCTCCTCGGGAGGGCTCGCGCAGCCCTGGCCGCCCCCCGGACCGCCGCCGAAGGGAGCGCCGCCGCCTGGACTGAGCCCGCTCGCGACCCTCACGGTCTCGCAGCCCTTGATGCTGGCGCGATCGGCTGCGTCGATCGTGCAGACGTCCTTGCCCGGTCCGCCTCTGACGAGACGGTCGCGTAGGCCATCGACCGAGTTCAAGCGGTCGGCGCCGCGCCCTCCCAAGAGTCGGTCCCTGCCACGACCGCCCCTGACTCTGTCGTTGCCGCCGCGGGCCTTGATCACGTCTGCCTTCGCGGTGCCCACGATCCTGTCGGGCCCTTTCGTGCCGAGTATCCGCACCGCCTGCGCGGGCCCCGCCAACGTGAGGCTCAACGACGCAAGGAGGGAGGCCACCACAGCCGCTCGGCAGATCACGGCGAAATGATCAGCCACCGCGTCGTCCTCCTCGATCCCGTCGCGCTATCGCCCGAGCGCTCTCCACGCTCAGCCGGTGCTACGGAGCAGGCGCCGCGAGATTAGCCTTGGGGGTCGTGCACGCTCCGCCACTGCTCATCACCGTCCCCAACGTGAGCGAGGGCCGTGACCTCGCAACCCTCGAGGCGATCGGCCGATCCTTCGCCCCGGCGCACTTCCTCGACCTTCACACCGATCCCGACCACGACCGGGCCGTGTTCACGCTCGCCGCCCGCCAGGGCGAGATGGCGCCGGCGCTCGTGAGCGGCGCCCGGTCGGCCGTTGCGCGCATCGACATCAGCGCCCACACCGGAATCCACCCCCACGTTGGGGCGCTCGACGTGATGCCGGTCGTCTATCTCGACGAGGAGCGGCGCGGTGCCGCGATCGCCGAGGTGCTCACCGCGGCGGCGCTCATCGGCGAGGAGCTCGGCGTGCCGGTCTTCCTGTACGGCGAGCTCGCCACGCGGCCCGAGCACGTCGAGCGGGCCTGGATAAGGCGCGGGGGCCCGAAGGAGCTCGCGCGGCGCATCGAGTCGAAGGAGCTCGTGCCCGACTACGGGCCGGCGAAGCCGCACCCGACCGCAGGCGCCGTGCTGGCGGCCGCGCGCCCGCCGCTCGTGGCCTTCAACGTCGACCTCGTGACGGACGACCTCGCGGTCGCGAAGCAGATCGCCGCGGGGCTCCGCGAGTCGGGCGGCGGCCTCCCCGGCGTGCGGGCGCTGGGGCTCTACCTCTCCGAGCGCAACCGCGCGCAGGTCTCCACGAACGTCCACGACCATCTCGCGACGCCGCTGCGCGACATCGTCGAGTTCGTGCGCGAGCGCGCCGAGGTGTCCGAGGCCGAGCTCATCGGGCTCGCCCCGCGCGCCGCCTTCGAGGGCTTCCCGGAGGACGTGCCGCTGCGCGGCTTCGACCCCGAGCGCCATCTGCTGGAGGAAGTGCTGCGGGCGGTCGCGTAGAGCGTCCGGTAACGTCGCTGGTCATGGCGCAGACCAAGCGAAAGCGCACTCGAAAGCACCGCGGCACGCCCGCCGGCACCATCGAGCGTGCGGGGCGCACCGGACGGCCTCAGACGCGCGAGGAGGCCAAGCAGATCTCGCGCCAGCGGCGCCAGGAACGCCTCGACCGGCCGCCCACGTGGAGCGGCTCGGTGCAGCGCGCGGCGATCGCGGCGGCCGTGTTCGGCGTGCTCGTGGTCCTGGTCTTCGGCCGCACCATGGCTCAGGGCGCGATCCTCGCGGGATTCATGTTCCTGCTCTACATCCCGCTCGGGTACGTGACCGACTCGGCGATCTACCGCTACCGCCTGCGCAAGAGGCAGGCCGGGCGCTGATGGACGTGCGCATGTTCACCGTCGGCCAGATCGCGGAGAACACGTACGTGTTCCGCCGCGACGGGTCCGACCGCGCGCTGATCGTCGACCCGGGCGACGAGGCCGACAAGCTGCTCGCGGCGATCGACGCGCTCGGGGTCGAGCTCGACGGCATCCTGCTCACGCACACGCACTTCGACCACATCGGCGCGGTGGCGCCCGTCGCGAAGGCCACGGGCGCCGAGGTCTGGGTGCCGGAGATCGAGAAGGGCGTGCTGGCGGACATCATGAGCTACGTGCCCTGGCCGGGCTTCGGGCCGTTCGAGTCGTACGACGCGGAGCACACGCTCGAGGGCGGCGAGCGGCTCGAGCTGGCCGGCTTCGAGATCGACGTGATCTTCACCCCTGGCCACAGCCCCGGCCACGTGACGTTCTCGATCCCGGACGAGCAGGCGATCTTCTCCGGCGACGTGCTGTTCCAGCAATCGATCGGGCGCACCGACCTCCCGGGCGGCGACTACGGGACGCTGCTCGAGTCGATCCGGACGCTGGTGGACACGCTCCCCGGGGAGACCGCGGTCTACCCGGGCCACATGGGCACCACGACGCTGGGTGCGGAGCGGGCCACGAACCCGTTCCTCGCCGAGCTCGCGAAGTGAAGAAGCTCCAGGCGCCGCGCGGCACGCAGGACGTGCTGCCCGAGACAGGGCGACGCCGCCTGGAGCTGCTCGGCATCGCGGACGAGGTGCTCAGCCGCGCCGGCTACGAGCCGATGGAGACACCGGTGTTCGAGGACACGGAGGTGTTCGCGCGCGGCGTGGGGGAGTCCACGGACATCGTCCAGAAGGAGATGTTCACCTTCGAGGACAAGGCCGGCCGCTCGCTGACGCTTCGCCCGGAGGCCACGGCCGGGATCTGCCGCGCGTACATCGAGCACGGCATGCACAAGCTGCCGCAGCCGGTGAAGGTGTGGGAGGCGGGGCCCTTCTTCCGGCACGAGGCGCCCCAGGCGGGCCGCTTCCGGCAGTTCACCCAGATCGACGCAGAGGCGATCGGCTCGGACGATCCGTCGCTCGACGCCGAGCTCATCCTGCTGCTGGACGAGATCCTGGAGCGCGCCGGCACCGGCTCGAGGCGCCTGCGCATCTCGAGCCTCGGCACGCCGGCGACCCGCGCCGATTACATCGAGGAGCTGAAACGGTTTCTCCGCGCGCGCGAGGGCGAGCTGTCCGAGGACGTGCGTGAGCGCATCGACCAGAACCCGCTGCGCGCCTTCGACGCCGACCACGCGGGCACCCAGGCGGTCATGAAGGAGGCGCCGCTCCTGATCGACCGCATCGCCGGCGACGACGCCGAGCACTTCAGCGAGGTCCGGGCGCTGCTCGACTCGGCGGGCATCGGGTACGAGATCGACCCCACGCTCGTGCGCGGGCTGGACTACTACACGCGCACGGTGTTCGAGTTCGAGTCGGAGCGCCTCGGCGCCCAGGCGGCGCTCGGCGGCGGCGGACGCTACGACGGGCTGATCGAGGAGCTCGGCGGGCCGCCGACGCCCGGTGTGGGCTGGGCGACCGGCGTCGAGCGGATTCTGCTGGCGGCGGGCCAGGTCGAGGCCGACCGCGGGATCGACGTGTTCGTGGCCGGTTCCGGTTCCGACGCGTTCGTGCTCGTCGGGCAGCTGCGACAGAGCGGCCTCCGGGCACAGATGGAGCAGGCCGGGCGATCCCTGAAGGGGCAGCTGAAGCAGGCCGACCGGCTGGGTGCGCGCTGGACCGTGATTCTCGGGGACGAGATCGAGGTCAAGGACATGAACACGGGCAACCAACAGCGGGCGGGGTCGGTGGAGGAAGTTCTGGGGATGGTCGGCGCGTGAAGGCTCCGCGACCCAACCGCTACAGAAGCAACTGGGCCGGGCAGCTCCGCGCGGACGACGTCGGTCAGCAGGTGCGCGTGGCCGGCTGGGTGCACCGGCGCCGGGACCACGGCGGGCTCATCTTCATCGACGTGCGCGACCGCACCGGCCTCCTCCAGCTCGTGTTCCGCCCCGAGGAGGCACCGGAGGCGCACGCGGCCGCGGGCGGGCTTCGGTCGGAGGACGTGATCTCCGTGAGCGGCGAGCTGGTCCGCCGCGACGAGGGCGCCATCAACCCAGACCTGCCCACCGGCGAGGTCGAGCTGGTGGCAGCCGAGCTCGAACAGCTCGCCGACGCCGAGACGCCCCCCTTCCAGATCGACGAGGACGACCCGGTCGGCGAGGAGCTTCGCCTGCGCTACCGCTATCTGGACCTGCGCAAGGAGCACATGCGCGACAACCTGATCCTTCGCCACGCGGTCGTGAAGGAGATCCGCGACTTCCTGTCCGGCGAGGGCTACGTGGAGATCGAGACGCCGATCATGACTCGCTCGACGCCCGAGGGGGCGCGCGACTTCCTCGTGCCGAGCCGCCTGGTGCAGGGCTCGTGGTACGCGCTGCCGCAGTCGCCGCAGCTGTTCAAGCAGCTCCTGATGATCGCCGGGTACGAGCGCTACTTCCAGATCGCGCGCTGCTTCCGCGACGAGGACTTCCGCGCCGACCGCCAGCCCGAGTTCACGCAGCTCGACATGGAGCTGGCCTTCGTCGAGGAGGAGGACGTCTATGACGTGATCGACCGGCTGCTCCAGCGGGTGCTGGCGGTGGCGGGGATCGAGGTCTCGCTCCCGCTCGAGCGCATGACCTACGACGAGGTGATGCTCCGCTACGGATCGGACCGGCCGGACCGGCGGCTGGGTGTGGAGATCGTCGACGTCTCCGATGTCTTCCGGTCCTCCGAGTTCAAGGTTTTCAGTGGTGCGCCCGTCATCCGTGCCATGAAGGCGACTGGGGAGTTTCCGAGGAGTCGTTTCGATGCCCTGACCGACAAGGCCCAGCCACTCGGCGCCAAGGGGCTCGCATGGGCGGTGGTCGAGAATGAGGGCGCGTGGCGCTCGCCGATCGCAAAGTTCCTGTCCGACGACGAGATCGCGCAGGCGAACGACGCACTGAATGCATCCGAAGGCGACGTCGTTTTGATCGTCGCCGACACTCCGGACGTCGCAGCCCGTGTCCTCGGCGCCCTGCGGCCCGACGTTGGGCAAGAGCCCGAGGGCCACGACATCTTCTGGGTCACCGACTTCCCGGCCTTCGAGTGGAACGAGGACGAGCGACGCTGGGACCCGATGCACCACCCGTTCACGAGCCCGGCCGGCGACCTCGACGCCGATCCCGGCACCTGGCGGAGCCGCGCCTACGATGTGGTCTTCGACGGCTGGGAGCTCGGCGGCGGCTCGATCCGCATCAGCGACCCCGAGGTGCAGCAGAAGGTCTTCGACGCGATCGGCATCGACCCCGACGAGGCCGAGGAGCGCTTCGGCTTCCTGCTCCAGGCGCTGAGATACGGCGCTCCCCCGCACGGCGGGATCGCGTTCGGGATCGACCGCATCGCGGCGCTGCTCGCGGGCGTGACCTCGATCCGCGACGTGATCGCGTTCCCGAAGGCGGCCAGCGGAGTTGACCCGCTGACCGGCGCACCCGCTCCCGTGGACGAGCGCCAGCTCCGCGACCTGGGGGTGAAGGTCGTGGCCCCACCGCCGGATCCGCGCTAGCCTCGATATCGGCCCGAGCCTGTACGCGAGTTGGCCGCATATGTTGAGCCGAATAACACCGGTATGGGAGTTCGGCTCGCGGTAGGGCCGTGGCCCGCCGCGGAGAGCACCCACCTGCTAGCAGCAGGCCCAACTACCGGGGCTGACAAACGGCAGGCTGGGGCCAGCCAAGCACCATGTACGAGTTGACCCCCATATACGGGGTCAACTAGGACACCATCGCCGGAAGCCCTCCCACGGCCGTTAGCGTTGCTCCTCAATGCGGTCGTTCGCCGAGCACCTCGAAGCGCCCCACGGACAGGGCGCCCTCAGAGAACCACCCCCACAGCGGCGCCGCGGGCGGCGCACCGTGCGGCGACCTCGTGCGCATCGCCGTGCAGATCGAGGGCGACCGCGTAACGAAGGCGGGCTTCGACGCCGACGGCTGCGGCGCTCTCACGGCGGCCGCGAGCGCCCTCGTGGAGAGCATCGAAGGAGGGCCCTTCCTCGAGGCATGTCGTTGGGAAGCCGGAGACCTGGCGAAGCAGCTGGGGCTGAGCCCGCCGAAGCGCCACGCCGCGGAGCTCGCCGCCGACGCCCTGCACCGTGCCCTCGGCGCAGCAGCGAAGCAGGGCGCCGTCCGAATCGAGCAGAGTCCGCGTCGCACCCTCGTCGCCATGAGCGGCGGCGTCGACTCGGCAGCCGCCGCACAGCTCTCCCTCGATGCCGGCGACGATGTGGTGGCCGTGACGCTCGAGCTCTGGTCGGACCCCGGGACGGACGGCGAGAAGAGCTGCTGCTCGCCGCAGGCCGTGCTGGGCGCGCGCGACCTCGCGCATCGCATGGGCGTCCCGCACATCACGCTCGACCTGCGCGAGCGCTTCCGCTCCGAAGTGGTCGACCGCTTCCTCGACGGCTACGCCGCGGGCCGCACGCCGAACCCGTGCGTCCGCTGCAACGGAGAGGTTCGCTTCGACGCGATGCTCGACCTGGCGGACGCGATCGGCGCCGGCCGGCTGGCCACCGGCCACTACGCGCGGATCGCGCGCGACGACCGCGGTCCGCTGATCCGCGAGGCGGCCGATGGCCGCAAGGACCAGAGCTACATGCTGGCCAAGCTCGACCCCGCGCTCCTCGACCGGCTGAGCTTCCCGCTCGGCGGCATCACCAAGGACGCCGTTCGCGCACTCGCGCGCGAGGCCGGCCTCCCGGTGGCCGACAAGCCCGAGAGCCAGGACCTCTGCTTCGTGGCGGGGCTCGGCGGCCGCGCCTTCCTCCAGCGCCACGGTGGCCCGCGCCTGCGAAAGCCCGGCGAGATCGTCGACCGGAACGGCAAGGTGCTCGGCCGTCACGAGGGCCAGCACAACTACACGATCGGGCAGCGCCGCGGCCTCGGCCTGGCGGCCCCCGAGCCGCTCTACGTCCTGAAGAAGGACGCGAGCGACGAACCGCGTGGTCGTGGGGCCGAAGGAGGCGCTCGCGACGACCCGCGTCCGCCTCGAGGAGGCCACCCTTCACCGCACCCCGCGGACGTCGAGACGCGTCCGGCTTCGTTATCACTCCGAGACGGTAGGTTGCGCCGTGCACGTCCAGGACGACGGAACCCTCGAGCTCGAGCTCGACACACCCGCGAACGGAGTCGCACCGGGACAGCTGGCCTGTCTGATGCGTCAGGATCGCGTCGTGGGCGAAGCCACCATCGGAGAGCCGCGTTGACAATCCACCCCGAACGCATCGACCTCGAGGCGCCGCTGTCCGGTGACTTCCAGGCGGTCGTGCGCCTCATCATCGGCGGCATCGCCGAGCGCGTGGACTTCGCGTTCGAGGAGATCGACGACCTTCAGCTCGCCGTCGAGCGGCTGCTGGCAGAGGCCGGGCAGGTGGGCAGCGTGCAGCTCTCCTTCGAGGTGGGCGAGTCGAGCATCCGCACGCGCGTCGGGTCCGTTGTCCGAGTCCGCCGTCGCCGACGCGCTCCGCGACGGCGAGGCGCGTCCCGGGACGCTCACTCTGCGGCGCATCCTTCAGACCGTCGTCGACTCCTTCGGCGTCGAGGACCTCGGGGACGGGGCCATCGTGGTGCGACTCGAGAAGCTCAAGGGCCTTCCGTGAGCACGCCGCAGCGTCGCTCGTCGGCGGCGTCCGAGAAGGCACGCGAGGAGGACCGGGCACTTCTGCGCCGCTACCACGAGGGCGGTGACACCACCGCCCGCGAGGAGCTGATCGAGCGCCACCTTCCGCTCGTCCGCTCGCTCGCGCGTCGCTACGCGGGCAGGGGCGAGGCGCTCGAGGACATCGAGCAGGTCGGCGCCATAGGCCTGATCAAGGCGATCGACCGCTTCGAGCTCGAGCGCGAGGTCTCGCTCGCCACCTACGCGACACCCAACGTGGTCGGCGAGATCAAGCGCCACTTCCGCGACAAGGGCTGGGCGATCCGCGTGCCGCGCGCGCTCCAGGAGCTGAACGCGTCCATGTCCGGAGCGATCGAGCGGCTGACCGGGCGGCTCGGCCGCTCGCCGAGCATCGCCGAGATCGCGGAGGAGCTGAAGACCACGCCGGAGGAGGTGCTCGAGGCGATGGAGGTCGGCTCCGCGTACTCCACGGTGTCGCTCTCCACCGGCCCCGGGGGCGAGGAGGAGCTCGACCCACTCGAGACGATCGGCAGCGAGGACGAGGAGTTCGAGCGCTCCGAGGACCGCGCCGCGCTCGAGCCCGCGCTCGACCGGCTGCCCCCGCGCGAGCGCGAGATCCTGAGGATGCGATTCGAGGAGGGGCTCCCGCAGACGCAGATCGCGCATCGGGTCGGCCTCTCTCAGATGCACGTCTCGCGCCTGATCCGCAAGTCGCTCTCGATCATGCGCGAGGAGTTGCTCAGGAGTCCTCCGGGCACTGCCTAGACCGCGTTAAGGGGACATTTTGGTGCCCGGAAGTAGGCAGAAAACGTCGAACCACCGGGTATCTTGCCGCGCGGTGGGCACGCCTGCCCGCCCGAACAACAGTGGAGGGATTTAATGGCGAAGCTCGGTAGACGAGCGCTGGTGCTGCTCGTCGCCTGTCTATCCATGTTCGTCATCGCCGCGTGCGGCGACGACGACGATGACGGCGGCGGAGGCGGCGGGGGAGGCGGCGAGGCCAAGAAGGGCGGGTCGATCACGATCTCGCAGACCTCGCAGCCTGACTACATGGATCCAGCGCTCACGTACACGGTCAACGGCATCGAGCCGCTCTGGCTCGTCTATACACCGCTGATCACGTACCCGCACAAGGAGGGGGCCGAGGGCTCGAAGCTCATCCCGGGCCTCGCCGAGGCCCTGCCGGACATCTCCGCAGACGGCCTCACCTACAAGCTCAAGCTGCGCAGCGGCCTCAAGTACTCGGACGGCTCGGCGGTCAAGGCGTCCGACTTCGAGCACGCGATCAAGCGCGTCCTCAACCTGGAGTCGGGCGGCAGCGCGTTCTTCCTCGTCATCGACGGTGCTCAGGAGTACCTCGACGCGGGCAAGGCCGAGGGCGACATCTCGGGCATCACCACGGACGACGCGACCGGCGACATCACGATCAAGCTGACGAGCCCGGACGGCTCGTTCACGCACGTGCTCGCCATGTGGTTCGCGGCGCTCGTTCCGAGCGACACCCCGTTCAAGAACATGACGAAGGACCCGCCCCCGGGCGTCGGTCCTTACATGGTCACCGAGTCGGTGCCGAACCGTCAGTTCGTTCTGAAGAAGAACCCGAACTTCACGGCCGACACCATTCCGGATGTACCGGTGGGCAACATCGACACGATCACCACCAAGATCGTGAAGTCGTCCCAGCGGCAGGCGCAGGACGTGATCTCGGGCTCGCTCGACTACATGCAGGACCCGCCGCCGGCTGACCTGAAGCCGGAGGTGAAGGCGAAGTACTCGGACCGTTACGCGGAGTACACGACCGCGTCGACGTACTACATGTTCATGAACTCGCGGGTCCCGCCGTTTGACGACCCGAAGGTTCGCGAGGCCGTGAACTGGGGCATCGACAAGCCCGGGCTCGCGCGCCTGTTCGCGGGCGAGGTCGCGCCGGGATGCTCGTTCCTGCCGCCCGGCGTGCCGGGCTTCGACGAGGCACTCGACGTCGATGACTGCCCGTGGGGCAACCCGAACGAGCCGCCGGACCTCGAGAAGGCCCGGTCGCTGATCAAGGAAGCAGGCGTGGACGGCATGGACGTGACCGTCTACGGCAACAACGACGACCCGACGGACAAGGTCACCGCGGCTTACGCTGACATGCTCACGAAGATGGGCTTCAACGCCAAGCCGAAGATCCTCGACGGCGGCGTCTACTTCCAGACGATCGGTAACCAGAAGACGAAGGCACAGACCGGCTTCGCCAACTGGTTCCAGGACTTCCCGCACCCGAAGAACTTCATGTTCCTCGTGGACGGCAAGTCGATTCAGCCGACGAACAACCAGAACTTCGGGAACGTGGATGACCCGGAGATCACGAAGGGGATCGCGGACCTGAACCAGGAGCCCGACCTCACGAAGGCTGAGGATCAGTGGGTGGACCTGAACACGAAGCTGGTCGAGCGGGGATGGATCGTCCCGTACGGCCACAGGAAGCTGTCGACGTTCTTCTCAGAGCGGATGGACTTCGACAACTGCCGCGTGTTCCACCCGGTGTACTTCAACGACTACTCGAGCTGGTGTCTCAAGTAGGACGTTGATCCGCTATCTGGCTCGGGGAGGGCGGTTGGTCGCCCTCCCCGACCGGGTAGTGTGTCCCGCGAGGGAGTTGGGGACTTGAGTGGCCACTGAGCCTGCAACCGAGACGACCCTTCAGGGGCCGGCGGCCTGGGAGGAAGAGGCCGAGCGAGAGCACGTCCATGGTCTGGGTCCATGGAAGCTCGGGGCGCGGAGGCTGCGCCGCAACAAGGTGGCGCTCTTCTTCGGGTTCCTGTTCATCCTGCTGGTGGTCGCCTGCGCGGCCGCCCCGATCTATGCGGACGAGGTCGCGAAGACCACGCCGGAGGCGAACCACCTCTCGGACGTCATCAAGGTCGACGGCAAGGACGTGAACGTGGTCGGCCTCGACGGCGTGCCGATCGGGCCACAGTGGCTCAAGGCCGACGGCAAGTTCTTCTTCGGTGCCGACCGCAACGGGCGCGACATCGCGGTACGCCTCCTCTACGGCGGGCGGAACTCGCTGATGATCGGCATCACCGCCGCGATCATCACGACGATCCTGGCGATCGTGCTCGGCCTGATCTCCGGGTACTTCCGGGGCACGACGGACACGGTCATCAGAGCCCTGCTGGACGTGCTGTGGTCGTTCCCCGTGATCATCCTCGCCGTGGCGCTCGGCGTTGCGCTCGCGCTCGGCGGGCTGAACATCGGACCCATCCACTTGGATGGCGACTCGCTCGGCATACCGATCTTCATCATCGGCATCGTCTACGTCCCGTACATGGCGAGACCCGTGCGAGGCCAGGTGCTGTCGCTGCGCGAGAAGGAGTTCGTCGAGGCCGCTCGTGCCCAGGGCGCGGGCCCGATCCGGATCATGTTCACGGAGATCATGCCGAACCTCGCCTCGACCGCGATCGTCTTCTTCACGCTCCTCATTGCCAACGCCATCCTGCTCGAGTCGGCGCTGTCGTTCCTTGGCGCGGGCGTCCAGCCGCCGAATCCCTCGTGGGGCACGATGATCGACGAGGGCGTGGACCGCGTTGCGACCGCGGCGCACCTGGCGATCGTGCCGGGGGTCATGCTCGTCCTGACCGTCCTGTCGCTGAACGTGTTCGGCGACGGCGTGCGCGACGCACTCGACCCGCGGGCGAAGGTCCGCCTGGAGCGCTAGCGCGTGGGGCAGGTTCATCGCCGGCGGCTGGTCCAGATGGTCTTCGTGATGTGGGCGGTCTCGGTCCTGACGTTCCTGATCTTCAACGTCATTCCGAACGGCGACCCTGCCGTCCGGATGGCCGGCAAGCAGCCGACCGAGTCCCAGATCGAGGCGATCCGGCGCGAGTGGGGCTTCGACGACAACATCTTCGTCCAGTACTTCACCACCATGAAGAAGGTCTTCTCGGGCGACCTGGTCTCGTACTTCACGCAGCTGCCGGTGGGCGAGGAGATCATCAAGGGGCTGCCGCGAACCCTGTCGCTGGCCATCGGCGCAGCGATCCTGTGGATGTTCGTCGCGGTCTGCTTCGGCCTCTACAGCGCGGTGCGGGCCGGCAAGTTCGCCGATCGCTTCCTCACGATCATTGCGCTGATCGGGATCTCCCTGCCCGTCTTCTGGATCGGCGCGCTGATGAACCACTACCTGGGCTTCAAGCTCGGTTGGTTCCCGAACGGCGGCTACGTCGAGTTCCACGGAGGACCCGATCGACTGGGCCTATCACCTGATCTTGCCCTGGACCGCCCTGTCGATTCTGTTCGTGGGCTTCTACTCGCGTGTGCTGCGTTCGAACGTGCTGGACACGATCAACGAGGACTTCGTGCGCACGGCGCGCGCGAAGGGCCTGGGCGAGCGCCAGATCATGATCCGGCACGTCCTGCGGAACTCGATGATTCCCATCGTCACGCTGTGGGGGCTCGACTTCGGCGCGGTGGTCGGGGGAGGCGCGATCCTTACGGAGACGGTGTTCGACCTCCAGGGCGTCGGCCAGTACGCGGCCGAGGCCGTCGGCCAGCTCGACGTGCCGCCGGTCCTCGCGACGACGATGTTCGCGGCCTTCTTCATCGTGCTGCTGAACGCGATCGTCGACATCGCGTACGCATATCTCGACCCGCGGATCCGGCTGCAGTGAGCACCGAGCCGGCCGAGAGGAGCGCGCCCCCGAGCGGCGAGCCGCTCGTGACCGTCGAGGACCTGCGCGTGTCCTTCGCCACCGAGGAGGGCGTGGTGCAGGCGGTGGAGGGCGTCTCGTTCGAGCTGGCGCCGGGCGAGATCCTCGCGGTCGTCGGCGAGTCGGGCTCGGGCAAGTCGGTCACGGCGATGACCCTGATGGGGCTCACGCGCTCGCCCAACGCCCGCTTCGAGGGCACCGCTCACTACAAGGGCACCGAGCTGGTGCACGCGCCCGAGGATCAACTCCGCCGGGTGCGCGGCGCCGAAATCGCGATGATCTTCCAGGACCCGATGACCTCGCTGAACCCGGTCCAGAGGATCGGGGCTCAGATCATCGAGCAGATCCAGGAGCACGAGGCGCTGCCCGACCAGCAGGCGCGGGAGCGGGCGATCGAGTTGCTCGAGAGAGTCGGCATCCCGCGCGCACGTGAGCGCGTGGACAACTACCCGTTCGAGTTCTCCGGTGGCATGCGGCAGCGCGTGATGATCGCGCTGGCGCTGTCCTGCGACCCGTCCGTGCTGATCGCGGACGAGCCGACGACGGCGCTCGACGTGACGATCCAGGCGCAGATCCTCGCGCGCATGCGCGAGCTGCGCGACGAGACCGGCGCCGCGATCATCCTCGTGACGCACGACCTGGGCGTCGTGGCCGACATCGCCGACCGGATCGCGGTCATGTACTCCGGCCGGATCGTGGAGGAGGGGACGCTCGACCAGATCTTCTACGACCCGCAGCACCCGTACACGTGGGGGCTGCTCGGGTCGATCGCGCGCGTGGACCGCCCGCGGCCCGAGCGGCTTCCCGCCATCGCGGGCCTGCCGCCATCGCTGGCGGACCGGCCACAGGGCTGTCACTTCCGCCCGCGCTGCCCGCACGAGTTCGCGCAGTGCAGCGAGGTCCCGCCGCTCGAGGCGCGCGTCGAGGGCCAGCCCCTTCATCGCGACCGCTGCTGGCTCTCGCCCGAGGACAAGAAGGAGCTCCGCGAGGTGCGGCCGGGGGAGATCGGGCTCGAGGCGAGGTCGGAGGCGGGCGCGGCGTGAGCGCGTCGGAAGCCGGCGCGGCGGCCGCCGCCGAGGGCAGCTCGAACGGCTGCCTCGTCGAGGTCGACCACCTGAAGGTGTTCTTCCCGATCAAGGAGGGCTTCTTCATCGACCGCGAGGTGGCACGCGTCCACGCGGTCAACGACGTGACCTTCCAGATCGACGAGGGCGAGACGGTCGGCCTCGTGGGGGAGTCCGGCTGCGGGAAGACCACGATGTCGCGGGCGATCATGCGCCTCATCGACGCCACGGACGGGACGCTGCGCTTCCGAGGCGAGGACATCACTCACGCCGGCCGCAAGGAGCTCGAGCCGCTGCGGCGCGAGATGCAGATGGTGTTCCAGGACCCGTTCGCGTCGCTCAACCCGCGCAAGCGCGTGGTCCAGATCATCGGGCAGCCACTGCGGCTCCACGGCACTCCGCGCGACCAGGTCGAGGGCAAGGTGCGCGACCTGCTGCGCCAGGTCGGGTTGTCGCCCGAGCACCTGAATCGCTACCCACACGAGTTCTCGGGCGGGCAGCGCCAGCGGATCGGGGTCGCGCGGGCGCTCGCCCTCGAGCCGAGGCTGATCGTGCTCGACGAGCCGGTGTCCGCGCTCGACGTCTCCGTGCAGGCGCAGATCATCAACCTGCTCGACGACCTGCAGGAGGAGTTCAAGCTCACCTACCTGTTCGTGGCCCACGACCTCTCGGTCGTCCGCCACGTGTCCGACCGGATCGCGGTGATGTACCTCGGGAAGCTGATGGAGGTCTCGCCGTCCGAGGAGCTCTACACAAAGCCGATCCACCCGTACACGTTCGCGCTCCTCTCGGCGATCCCGATCCCGGATCCCGAGGAGAACCGCCGGCGCGAGCGCATCGTGGTGAGCGGCGAGCCGCCCAACCCGATCGACCCACCTTCCGGCTGCGTGTTCCACCCGCGCTGCCCCCGCGCCACGGACATCTGCCGCGAGGTCGAGCCCCCGCTCGCCCGCTATGCGAACGGTCACCTCGCCGCCTGCCATCACCCGATGAACGTCTCCCCCGAGGAGATCAAGGCGGCGGTGAGGGACGAGACGAGCCCCTACTCGTGCGGCGACGAGCTGCCTGGCCCCGGCGAGGGCAACGGAGCGGGGGCGGCGACTGTGCAGCGCCCGACGGCTCCCGGCGCCGGCACCACCGAGAACGCCTAGAAGCGGCCGTCTGCGCCCGCCTCTGTAAGCGACCCGCACGGTGCGCCGTGCCGAGCGTTCCGGCACCGGAATGGCCTAAACGTCCGTTGTACTGCAAGTTGTGCACAAGTTCGTGCAGAAAGTCCGTGACAAACCGCCGCAAACGTGCGATAGTCGCCTCGAATTCGCAAGCTTTCTCTCGATAGTTCGTGCAGACTGGCATCGAGGACCCGGGGAGGATCCAGATGGACTGGCGCCACTAGCACTCGAAGTCGAATCCGGATCGGCAACGATCGGGACGTCGTCGGCTTTGGCCGCGAGCCCTTGGCTCAGTTCCGAGAGTCTAGCCTGAGTGGGCCGCATCCTCGACCTCTTCACAGGAGCGCGTGGCCCGCGTTTCTTCATGCGGGCTCGGCCAGTCGGCCCTCGGCAACGGCGCCGCGTACATCGCACTCCTGGTCGTCGCCCTCGACCGCTTCGACTCGGCATGGGCGATCAGCCTCATCCTCCTGGCGGATTTCGTCCCCGGCATGCTGCTCGGCCCGCTGTTCGGGGCGGCCGCGGACCGCTGGTCGCGCCGGTGACTGCCTGATCCTCGGACGTCGTCCGCGCGCTCGCCTTTCTCGGGCTCGCTCTTGGTCGACAGATTCGCCGTGACGGTCGCCCTTGCGCTGCTGGCGGGACCGGGACCGGCCTCTTCAACCCGGCGTGCGCTGGCAGCCTACCCGAGCCTCGTGAAGCCGCGAGCGCCTACCGGCTGCGACGCGCTCTACGGCGCGATCACCGACCTCGGCTTCATCGCCGGGCCGGCCCTGGCCGGCTGCGGTCTGCTGTTCGGAGGGCCGGAGGTCGATCCTGTACGCGAATGCGGTCGACGTTCGGCCTCTCCGCGCTGATCCTTCTGCCGACTGCCGTTCGGTGAGGTCGTCTCGGACGCGAGCGGATGATCGACGAGACCAGGTCTCTCTCCGCGAGTCCGAGAGGGCTTCAGCGTCGCCGCGCGCATGGCCCGGTCTGAGCGCTCGTGATCGTTCGCCTCGACGGCGCCATGCTCTTCTTCGCCGGACTGTTCAACGTCTGCCGAGCTGTCGCTGGCGACGGAGGAGCTCGACGCGGGCGCGGTCGGGTTCGGCGCACTTGGTGGCGATCTACGGGCTCGGGTTCGTCGGTGGCTCTGTGGTCAGGGGCTCGCGGAGGGGACGGTGCCGGTACTCGCAGGCGCTACCTCGGACGGTCTCGCGCTTGGCGCCATCGGCTCCGTGCCTGCGGCGTCGCGCCGAGCGTTCGCTGTCGCGGCTATCCGGCCTTCGTGCTGGCCGGTATGGCGCGGGGCTGATCCTCGTGCTACGAGCGCCTGCTCATTCAGACGACCTTGTACGACAGCCTCATGGCGCGCATCTTCGGCGTCGCGATGGGCTGAGCGCTTGGGCGTGGGCCATCGCCTTCGTCGTCGGGCCGCTGCTGCTGATCGGGCGCTGGGAACGTGCGGCCGTGCTGGTCGCGCAGGAGCGGGCGCACTCGCGGTGTGGGCTGGTCGCGAGCTTCGTGCTTCGCGACGCGTGGGAGCGTGCGGAGGAAGCGCCTGTCCGGGGAGCTCGGCCGGCAGCGGCGGTGGCGCCGGCGATCTCGCGGGAGCGGAGCGCCGCGAGCACGGCGCGGACCTCGTCCGCGTCTGAGACGGCCGGGGACCGCTGCGCGACGACCTTGTCCACCGCGTCGACGACCGTCGGGTCGAACTGAGTCTCCGTGTTCGCGCGTCAGCTCGGCGATGGCTGCCTCCTGCGACATCGCGCACGATAGGGCCTGTTAGTGGTCATCGCGTTGTAGGCGTCGCAGCGAAAACGATGCGAGCCGCATACGGGATCTCCTCGCCGGCCAGGCCGTCCGGGTAGCCGCGGCCATCCCAGCGCTCGTGGCATGAGCGCACGACCTCGCCGACTCGGCGAGCAGGCCGCCGACGCGATCGAGCATGAACTGACCCTCGATGGTGTGCGTGCTTGATGATCGCGAACTCACGGTCGGTGAGCGCGGCCGGCTTGTGCAGGATCTCCTTCGGGATCGCGATCTTGCCCACGTCGTGCAGCATCGCCGCGAACTCGAGCTCCTGCCGGTCCTGCTCGGGAACGATCCGAGATCGTCGGCGACGGCGTTCACAAGGTCGACGACCGAGCGCGAGTGCTGCTGCCGTGTATCGATCCTCGAACTCGAGCACGTCTGAAAGCAGCATGACCGTTCCGCGATACGCGCGGTTGAGCTCGAGCGCCGTCGTATAGCGCTCGCCGCGCGGTCCATCGAGAAGAGTTGTGAGCAGCCAAACGAGAGGCGCGATCACGAGCAGGTACAGAGGGTCGTTCACTGCAGCCGCAGGGTGGTCACGAACGCGATCTGGGAGAAGATCGCTCCACACGGGCCGTTCCGGCGAAGCCCACGGAGACCCTCGCGAATCGGCACGCCCGTCGAGCAGTGGTTGCGGATCAGCCCCCTCGTGAAGTCCGTACCGAACTGCGCAGCCGCTCGCGAGGGCGTACACCGGCGCCGTGGTCGGCGTCGATCGGCCCTGGCGCGAGCAGCGCCAGCACGACGACGGGGCCGATGCACGGCCACGAGTCGGCGAAGCTGCTTGACCCAACGGTCGCGGTGCCACTGCCGCTGTACGAAGTCCGGGAGGAGGGTCAGGATGCCGGCGGCCGCTACGAGGAGGCGGCACGTACGGCAGCGGCCGAGGCAGCAGCATCGGCACGACGGCGAGCTGCTCGGGCGACGCCGAAGTAGCCGCCGAACTCGAACCTGACCTGAAGGATCAGCGCGCAGCCGGCGACCAGGCCGACGGTGAGCAGCGGACTCACGTCGTCGCTCGTCGGGAACGAAGACGGTGATCGCGACCGCGGTGACGAGGTAGATCAGCGGCGAAGAGGGCCGCCACCACGGTGCGTTCGCGGGCTCCATTCGACCGCGCGCGTCGCGCCGAGCCTCACCCACCAGCTCTTCGGCCAGCAGCATCTCCTGGGCATCGTCGGCGTATTCCGCTGTACCTCGCGCGCGTGCGCTTGGAATGCACACCTTTAGGCGGCAAAGCTCCATCGAGCGCACAGGGTTCGCTCGAAACTGGACGGAAGTTGCATTGCTAACAGCGGCTGCAAGGGGTCTTGCGTCGCCGGAGAGCTTCCTGCGCTGCAGAGATTTCGTGCGCTGGGGCGGAGCGGCTTGGTGCACCGGTCCCTGTGCAAAGGCGGACGTGCCATGGACTCGCCTGAAGCTCAGGCGTAGGGTCGACATAACCTCTCTCCACCCTCCAGGAGGCTCGCATGCACCACCGCAGTCACGGCCTTCACTGTGTATTGCCGCCGATCGTTCTCGAGAACATCGCGCGGAAGGGCAACCAGGAGCAGCGTGACTGGGCCACGCGTGCTCTGAGCCGCGACCACTCGATCCGGCTCGCGCGTGTGCAGAACTCGCTCAAGCGGCTCGGCGCAGGGACCAGCCGAGCGGACGCACTCGTGGGCGTCGCTGAGCCGCGGCCGGCGCGCGTGATCAGCGACGCGCAGGGCACGGAGGACGTCCGCGGCCCGATCGTCCGGCGCGAGGGGGAGGGGCCGACAGGGGACGCGGCCACCGACGAGGCCTACGACGGGCTCGGCGACACCTTCGAGTTCTGGCTCGAGGCCTACGGGCGCAACTCGATCGACGACGCGGGCATGCCGCTTCGCGGCGTGGTCCACTTCGGCGACCGCTACCCGAACGCCTTCTGGGACGGCCAGCGGATGGTGTTCGGCGACGGCGACGGAGAGGTGCTCGGCGTGATGACGAAGTCGCTCGACGTCATCGGCCACGAGCTCGGCCATGGCGTGACCGAGGCGGAGGCCGGGCTCGAGTACTGGGGCCAGTCGGGTGCGATGAACGAGTCCTTGTCCGATGTCTGGGGTTCGCTCGTCAAGCAGCACAAGCTCCACCAGGACGCGGCCTCCGCCGACTGGCTGATCGGCTCCGAGGTCTGGACGCCCGACATCGCCGGCGACGCGCTGCGCTCGATGAAGGCGCCCGGGACGGCCTACGACGACCCGCTCGTCGGCAAGGACCCGCAGCCGGGGCACATGGATGACTACGTCGAGACGATCAGCGACAACGGCGGCGTCCACATCAACTCCGGCATCCCGAACCGCGCCTTCTATCTCGCGGCCACCGAGATCGGCGGCTACGCGTGGGAGATCACGGGACGCATCTGGTACGAGGCGCTGCGCGACCCGGCGCTCCGCACCGACTCAGGCTTCGCCGCGTTCGCCCGGCTCACCGTCATCGCAGCCGAGCGGCGGCAGGGCCAGGGGAGCGCGGCGGCGACGGCCGTCAAGGACGCCTGGGACACTGTCGGGGTCCCGACGGAGCAGCCCGCGCTGCAATCCCTCACTGCGCATTGAGCTGACAAGAAGCGGCGGCATCGCCGGCCTCACCACGACGCTCGGGGAGCTCGACACAGCGAAGCTCCCCGAGGCGGAGGCGCGCAAGCTCGAAGAGCTCGTTGAGCGCGCCGATCTGCCGGCCCTGGCGGCAGCGCCACCGCGTCGAGGCAGAGGCGCCGACCGCTACCAGTACGAGCTGGCGGTCGACAGTCCCGACGGTCGCTACGAGCTCGCGATGAGCGAGGACCAGGTGCCCGAGGAGCTGCGTCCACTCGTGGATCGACTGCGAGAAGCCGAGTCCTGACGCTCGCGCCCCGGAGCGGTCAGGTGAAGATGCGCAGCGACGAGCACGAGGCGAGCCGGTCGAAATCGACGTCCGAATGGAGCAGGGGAGCCCCGGTCCGGACGCAGGGGGCGGCGATGAGGCAGTCGAGGGTGTTGCGGATCGTCACGCCCTTCGCGCGAGCGGTGCGATAGAGGCTCGCGGCGAGAGCGAAGTCGTCCAGGCCCTCGAGCCGCAGCACCGGAAAGGCGCGGAGATGCCTCTCGACCGCTCGCGCGTCGGCGTCCGATGTCAGGCCCTGGAGGATCTCCGCGAAGACCACATCCGTCAGCGCGACGGGGTCGCCACCCTCGATCAGCTCGACACAACGACGGGCCTGTCGTGTCCGACGGCCACCGAGGACGTCGATCCAGACACTGGTGTCGACGACGATCACGTTCGCCCGCGCCGGCTCGCTCCGAGATCACCCTCCCAGTGGACGCGTCCGCTCAACTCGAGGATGCCGAGCCGCCGATGCCGCGCCACGAGTTCACGCAGGGCCAGGTCCACCGCCTCGCGCTTCGTCCGCGCGCCGGTGAGCCGCTGTGCCTCGCCCATGATCTCGTCGTCGATCTCGATGTTCGTCCGCATACACATCACCATACACATCGATAGGTGTACAGCCTTGCGGGTTACAGGAGGGGACGTGAACGCAACTATCGTGGTCCGATGACGTCGCCGGATCTGCTCGCGTCCGACGCTGAGCGCGCCGAGGCGGTAGAACAGCTTTCGCTTCATTGCGCCCGCGGTCGGCTGACGCTCGAGGAGTTCGAGTCGCGTGTGGCCAAGGCCTATGCGGCCCGCACCGTCAGCCAGCTGGACGTGCTCCTTGCCGATCTGCCCGCCGAGCGGGACCGCGAGACGAGCGGACCCGCCGCCAAGGCCGAGGCGGTCAGCGCCGGGCTTCCCGGGCTCCGGCCCTTCACCGTACGGACGCAGCTCGACGCCAGCCCCGGCAAAGTCGAGGCCGCCGCGCTCGAGACCATCGCCCCGGCGCTGAACAGGTACGACTACGAGCTGCGCCAGCGCTCGCCCACCACCCTCGTCTTCGAGAGGCGCGGCCGGCCCGGCTGGGTCCCGTTCGTGGCCCTGTTCGCCTTCCCGCTTGGGCTGGCGGCCCTCGCGGTCTACGAGACCCAGCGAATCGTGATCTCGATGGACGAGCTCGACGGGAGCAGAACGGCGCTGACGGTCTACGGCACGGCGCCGCGGGCGGTGCGCAAGGCCTTCGCCGAGCTGCGCTGGTAGCCGCGGTCGCTCCCGTCCCGGCGGTGCCTAGACTCCAGCAGCCATGAAGGCTGCCGAGATTCGGGAGCGGTTTCTGTCGTTCTTCGAGGGGAACGGGCATCTGCGCGTGCCCTCGGCGTCGCTCGTCCCGAGCGTCTATGACCCGACAGTCCTCCTCACCACGGCGGGCATGCAGCCGTTCAAGCCCTACTTCCGGGGCGAGGAGGAGCCGCCCAGCCGCAGGCTGACCTCGTGCCAGAAGTCGTTCCGCACGGTCGACATCGAGGTGGTGGGGACGACGCTGCGGCACCTCACCTTCTTCGAGATGCTCGGCAACTTCTCGGTGGGCGAGTACTTCAAGGAGCAGGCGATCGCCTACGGGCTCGAACTGTCCACGTCGAAGGAGCACGGCTTCGGGCTCGACTTCGACGACATCTGGATCACCGTCTTCGGCGGTGACGAGACGCTCGGCCTCGGCCCTGACGAGGAGGCGATCGGGCATTGGCGCGCCATCGGCGTGCCCGACGAGCGGATAGTCCGCCTGGGCGTGGACGACAACTTCTGGCAGTCGGGCCCCACGGGCCCCTGCGGTCCCTGCTCGGAGCTGTATCTCGACCGCGGCCCCGACTTCGGCCCGGACACGGATCGCCCGGGCGACGACACCGAGCGCTTCCTCGAGTTCTGGAACCTCGTCTTCATGCAGTACGAGCTCCAGCCGGATGGGTCGCTGCCGGAGCTCCCCACCAAGAACATCGACACGGGCATGGGCCTCGAGCGGATGGCGAGCATCATGCAGGGCGTCCCGTCGGTGTACGAGACCGACCTGTTCGCTCCGCTGATCGAGCTGGGCGAGGAGCTGTCGGGCAAGAGCTACGGCGCCGACTTCCCGACCACGCGCGCGCTGCGCGTGATCGCCGACCACGGGCGAGGTGCGGCGGCACTGATGGCCGACGGCGTCGTGCCCTCGAACGAGGACCGCGGCTACGTGCTCCGGCGGATCATGCGCCGTGCGATCCAGCAGGGCCACGTGCTCGGCATCGACGAACCGTTTCTCGTGCGCGTGTGCGCGCGTGTGCGCGACATCCTGGGTGACACCTACCCCGCCATGAAGGCGGAGTGGCCAACCATCGAGCGCTGGGCGCGCGCCGAGGAGGACAGCTTCAGCCGCACGCTGGAGCAGGGCGAGCGGCACCTGCGCGAGGTGATCGAGCGGGCGAAGTCCGAGTCCACCTCGTGGGTCTCGGCGGAGGATGCGTTCAAGCTCCACGACACCTACGGCTTCCCGTATGAGATGACTAAGGAGCTCCTGGCCGAGGAGGGGCTCTCCGTGGACGACCAGGGCTTCGAGGAGCTCATGGAGCGCGCCCGTGAGGTGTCGCGGCGCGGCAGCTCCCGGACTCGCGCCACCGCGGACGCCGGCGGCGGCGCGCCGGTTCACGTCGAGCACGACGATGTGCTCCGCTTCGCGCGCGAGTCCGGCTTCCGCACGCGCTTCGTGGGCTACGAGACCACCGAGACGGACACGGTCCTGCGCGTGGCGGAACAGGCGAACGGCTGGCTGCTCGCGAAGCTGGAGGAGAGCCCCTTCTACCCGGAGGGCGGGGGCCAGATCTCGGACAGCGGGGTTGTCGAGACGGCGTCGGGGCGCGCCCGCGTCGTCGACGTCTACCGCGTCGGAGACGACCAGGCGCTCGCGCTCGAGCCGCTCGAGGGCGAGGTCGGCGCGGGGGAGAGCGTGCGCGCGATCGTGGAGCGCGACCGCCGGCTGGCGACGATGCGAAACCACACAGCCACGCACCTGCTCCACGCGGCTCTGCGGCAGGAACTGGGGACGCACGTCAGGCAGGCCGGCTCGTACGTCGGGCCGGACAAGCTCCGCTTCGACTTCACGCACGGCGAGCGGCTCTCGCCCGACGAGCTGGCCGAGGTCGAGCGGCTCGTGGCGGAGTGGGTCGCGTCCAACCATCCCGTGCGCGCGATCGAGACCACGCGCGACGAGGCGGAGCGCCTCGGCGCCATGGCTCTGTTCGGCGAGAAGTACGGCGAGCGCGTGCGGATGGTCGAGATCGAGGACGTGTCGCGCGAGCTGTGCGGCGGCACGCACGTGGCGACCACGTCCGAGATCGGCCTCTTCCACGTGACGACCGAGACCTCGAGCGCGTCGAACGTGCGCCGCATCGAGGCGATCACGGGCCCGGAGGCGGCGCGCCTGTTCCAGGAGCGCACTCAGCGCCTGAACGAGATCGCGGCGCGGCTCAAGGTGCCTGAGCACGAGGTCGTGAACGCGGTGGAGCGCCTGAACGCGCGCGTGAAGGAGCTTGAGAAGAAGCCGAAGCCGTCCGCGGCGGTCGACATCGACGCGCTCGTCCAGGGCGCCGACAAGAACGACGGTATCGCGGTCGTATTGAACGTCCTCCCGAGCATCGACTCAAGCTCGCTGCGTGACATCTCGGACACCGTTCGGCAAAGACTCGGTGACGCGGTGGTCATGCTCGGCTCGGAGTCGGACGGTCGTGTCCATCTCGTTGCGAATGTGGCGCCCTCCGTGGTCGAGAGGGGCGTGAGCGCGGCGGCGCTGGTGAAGGCGGCGGCGCCGATCGTTGGCGGCGGCGGAGGTGGGCGGGACACGGTCGCTCAGGCCGGCGGAAAGGACCCCGAGAAGCTCGACGAGGCTCTCGCCGCAGCGCGTGCGGAGATCGAGAAGGCGCTCGGCTGATGCGCGTCCTGGCTCTCGATCACGGCTCCGCGCGGTGCGGTGTCGCCGTCTCGGACCCGACCGGCACGCTTGCTACCCCTCTCGACGTGATCGAGCAGCCGGACACGAAGCGCGGGCTCGCGGCCGTGGCGCGCCTGGTCGAGGATCAGGGCGCCGAGCGGGTCGTCGTCGGGCTGCCGCTGACACTCCGCGGCGAAGAGGGCGAGCAGGCCGAGCGGGCGCGCACGTTTGCCGAGCGACTGGAGCGGAGAGTCTCGATACCGGTGGAGCTGCACGACGAGCGCCTCACGACGCGACTCGCGGAGCGCACCGGGGGGCAGAGCGATGCCGACTCGCGGGCTGCCGCCCACCTGCTCGAGAGCTACCTTGCTCGCACCCGGGCGGGCACCCCCGAGTGAGCTCCGGCCCGCCGCCCGTCCCGGGCGGCCGTTCGCCCGAGGAACGGGAGGCGGCCCGCCGTGAGCGCGAAGCACGCCGCGCGGGCCAGACGCCGGATGCGGCTCCGCGCGCCGACGCAGTCGCGTCCGACCGCGGCCGCGACTGGCTGGCCGACGCGCAGCGGCTCACGCATGACGAGGGCGGAGCCGCCGTGGTCGCGGCGGGTGGCGGCCGCGGAGGTCACGTGGGTCGCCGCCGGGCCGCCGTGGGTGGCCATGGCCCTCGGTGGGGGCGGCTCGTGGCCCTCGCCGTCCTGCTCGCCATCGTGCTCGGCATCGCCTGGTTCGCCAACGCCCTCTTCCAGCCGTTCAAAGGCGACGGTGGCGACGCGGTCCGGGTGACCATCCCGCAGGGCTCGAGCCTGTCGCAGATCGCCGACATCCTGGAGAAGGAGGGCGTCGTCCAAGACGCGGGCTTCTTCCAGCTGCGCGCCCGCCTCACGGGCCACAGCGGCGATCTCCGCCCGGGCTCCTACGAGCTGCGCAAGGACATGAGCTTCGCGGCCGCGCTCGACGCGCTCCAGGAGGGCGTGCCGCCGAACGTCGTCCAGGTGGCCATCCCCGAGGGCCTCTCCCGCAGCGAGATCCGTCCGCTCACCAAGGGCCTGCGCGGCAACTACATGCGCGCGAGCCGCCGCTCGCGCCAGCTCGACCCGACTGAGTACAGGGCCCCGCGCGCGGCGAGCCTCGAGGGCTTCCTCTTCCCGGCCACCTACGAGCTGAAGAAGGGCCGCCCGGTCAAGGCGCTCGTGAACGAGCAGCTCGCGCACTTCGAGAGCAACTTCGACAAGGTCGACCTGAGCTACGCCAAGCGGAAGAACCTCACGCCCTACGACGTGCTGATCATCGCTTCGCTCATCGACCGTGAGGCGATGGTGGCGAAGGAGCGCCCGTTGATCGCGTCCGTCATCTACAACCGCCTTCACGACGGGATCCCGCTCGGCATCGACGCGACCGTCCGCTTCGTCACGAAGAACTGGAAGCGCCCGCTGCGTCAATCCGAGCTCGCCAACCCGAGCCCCTACAACACGCGCGTGCACGCGGGACTGCCGCCCGGGCCGATCGGCAACCCGGGCCTTGCGTCTATCAAGGCGGCCGCGCGGCCCGCCAAGACGAAGTACCTCTTCTACGTGGTCAAGGTGGACAGCTGCGGCGAGCACAGGTTCGCCAAGACCGACGCCGAGTTCCAGGCCTACGTGAACCAGTACAACCGCGCACGCGAGGCGCGCGGGGGCAAGTCGCCCACGAAGTGTTGACCGCGCTCGCGGCCGTCCTCGGCTTCCCCGTCCGGCACAGCCGCTCGCCCGCGATGATGAACGCGGCCTTCGCCGCGCTGGTGCTCGACTGGCGCTACCTGCCGCTCCCGCTACCGCCCGAGCGCTTCGCCGAGACCGTTCGCGCGCTCGCCGGCTCCGGCTACCGCGCCGCCAACGTGACCATCCCGCACAAGCTCGCGGCTCTGGAGATCGCGGACGAGCTGAGCGACGCGGCCCGCGCGATCGGCGCCGTGAACACGCTCACCCTTCACGAGGACGGTCGCATCGCGGGTGACAACACCGATGCCCCCGGGCTCCTCGACGCCCTCGGCGAGCCGGTGCCGGCGACGGCGCTCGTGCTCGGCGCCGGCGGCGCGGCCCGCGCCGCCATCTGGGCACTGAAGGAAGCCGGCACTCGCGTGAGCGTATGGAACCGGACCGCACGGACCGCGGCGGCGCTCGCCGGGGAGCTCGGCGTCGAAGCCACGACGCGACCCGGCCCGGCGGAGCTGCTCGTGAATGCCACGGCCGTGGGGCTACGGCGCGACGATTCTCTGGAGGGCCTGCCGCTCGTCGACGCGGGCGTGGTGGTCGACCTCGTCTACGGCGACACGCCGACGCCCATCGCGGTCTGGGCGGAGGAGCGCGGCGCCCGCCTCGTCGACGGCCTCGAGGTCCTCGTGCGCCAAGGGGCACGCAGTCTCGCTGTCTGGACAGGCCGCGAGCCCCCTCTGGATGCCATGCGTCGAGCCGTTGTCCATGCCGCGTCTAGTACATCTGCCCAGGTCTAAACAAGCGGCCGACGCCTGCCGATATGCCAGGCAATGGCGATCTCCCGCCCCTTCCTCCTCGCCCTCCTCGGAGTCGCGCTCCTCGGAGCGACCGTCTTCGCGGTTCAGAACGCGCGCAACAGCGCCGATGACGAGTCGGCGCCCGTCGCCCAGCAGCCGGCCGACCAGGCCGCCCCGGCTCCGGCCCCCGCGCCCGAGCCCGCCCAGGCCTCCGGCAGACTGAACGCCAAGGACGCGGTCGCGGCGATTCTCTCGCCGGGCCAGCCGGTCGACAGCGCGCGCTTCTCGATCTCTTACGACCTCAGGGAGGCCGGCGGCACCCGCGAGCACGACTACGGCAAGGTCGCCGGCACGTTCGCGGCCGAGGGCAGCGGAGTGCCTTCCTTCGACCTCCGCGCGACCACGCACAACGACGAGCCGAATGGCGGTCCCGCCAACTACGACTTCCGGATGCTGAGCACCGGGGACGAGGGCTACATCGGGTCCGGCGACAAGATGCACGAGCTTCCCGGGCCCGCGATGGAGAACCTCGGCAAGCTGCGCGACGCCCTCGCCGGCGGCCCGGTCGCCAAGTTCAAGGAGTACGACCTCGCGCGCTGGACCAAGGACGTGAAGGTCGTGGGTGTCGAGAAGCTGGATGGCATCGACGCGACCCACGTGACCGGCAAGATCGTGGCCGCCGACGTGGCCAACGACGTCGCGCGGCTCATGCGCGCAGAGGCCGAGCCGGTCGGCGCCCGGGCCGATCTGCCCGCGAACGTTCAGTCCCTGGCGCGTCGCTCGGTGCAGAAGGCGCAGCTCGACGCATGGGTCGGAGCGGACCGCGTGGTGCGCCGGATCCGGGCCTCGGTCGCCCTCGACTTCCCCAAGCAGCTGCTCGAGCCGGGCGACACCCCGCGCGGCAGCGTCGTTCTCGACTTCCGCCTGAGCAACGTCAACGACGTCGAGCCGATCAAGGCTCCGGAGAACGTTGTCGAGGGTCCCGCCAAGCAGACACTCGGCGCGAAGCAGGCCGACGAGGCGCGCAGCACGCTGCTCGTGTCCGCGATCACGATTGACGCCCCGGGCGGCCTGTCCGGCACCACGTTCGCCTTCCTCCGCCTGAACCGCGTCGGCGAGAGCGACGACGTCGCCAAGAAGGTCCTCCGCGCGGTCGAGCAGAAGAAGGAGGTCGTCGTCTTCTTCCGCAACTCGCAGGCGCTCGACGACAAGGCCACCGCGCAGTCCATCAAGTATTTGGACGCCCACACCAAGAAGGTCGCCGTCTTCACCGACGAGGTGGAGCACACCTCGAGCTACGGCAAGCTCCTCGAGAACCTTGGTGTCACCCAAGCCCCCGCAATTGTGTTCATCAACCGCCGCGGGACGGCGAGTCTGGTCGAGGGCTACGTCGATGGCCCGTCGCTCGCGCAGGTAATCGCGGACGCGAGATGAGCAACAAGGAGGGTGCGGCGGCGCCGCTGCGCGCCGTGCCTGAGGGCAGCGGGGACGGTGTCCCCATGAATGGCCTCACAGCTCCTCACAAGAAGAAGGCGGCATCGCGCTTCATCTCCGACGTCATCGTCGAGATGGGCTTCCTCGGTCGCGAGCGCGTGGACGCGGCGGTCGAGGAGGGGAAGGCCTCGGGACGCTCCCCGGAGCAGGTCCTGATCGAGTCGGGAGCCATCACCGGCGACCAGCTCTCGCGCGCGGTCGCGCAGCGGTTCGGGCTCGACCACGTCGACCTGACGATCTACAAGACCGACGTCAGCGCGCTGAACTCGATCACCCCTCAGGCGGCGCGCCGGCTCGGGGCGGTGCCGATCGGCAAGGACGACAACGACACGCTGATGGTCGCGATGTCGGATCCGTCGAACGTCCTCGCACTCGACGACCTGAAGCTGATGACCGGCAGCGAGGTGCGGCCGGTGGTTGCCTCCCCGGACGACATCGCCGGCCTTGTCGGCCGGATGAGCCGCTTCGACGACGCGGTGGCCGAGGCGATCGAGATCGGCGAGGAGGAGCTCGCCGAGGTCTCCGACATCCGCGAGTCCGCGGACGACGCCCCGGTCATCAAGCTCGTCAACTCGATCATCGCCCAGGCGGTGGACGAGGGCGCCTCCGACATCCACTTCGAGCCCGAGGGCCGCGAGATGCGCGTGCGCTTCCGCGTCGACGGCGTGCTGCGGGAGACGACCCAGATCCCACGCCGCATGATCGCGGGCGTCGTCTCGCGCGTGAAGATCATGGCCGACCTCGACATCGCCGAGAAGCGCGTGCCGCAGGACGGCCGCGTGTCGCTCACGGTCGAGGGCCACGGGATCGACACCCGTGTCGTGACGATGCCGCGCGTGGACGGCGAGGGCATCGTCATGCGAATCCTCGACAAGACCGCGGCCCTGATCGGCCTCGAGCACCTCGGCATGTCCGAGGGCAGCGAGGAGGTCTTCGAGGAGGCGTTCCGGCGCTCCTATGGGGCGGTGCTTGTGACCGGCCCGACCGGCTCCGGCAAGTCCACCACGCTCTACGCGGCGCTCAACGAGATCAACGAGCCGCAGCGGAACATCATCACGATCGAGGATCCGGTCGAGTACCAGCTCCCCGGCGTCAACCAGCTTCAGGTGAACATCAAGGCGGGCCTCACCTTCGCCGGTGGCCTGCGAGCGATGCTGCGCGCGGACCCCGACGTGATCATGGTCGGCGAGATCCGGGACGGCGAGACCGCCAAGATCGCCATCGAGTCCGCCCTCACCGGCCACCTGGTGCTCTCGACGCTCCACACGAACGACGCGCCGTCGGCCATCACCCGCCTCACCGAGATGAACATCGAGCCGTTCCTGAGCGCGTCGGCGATCGTCTGCGTCGTCGCGCAGCGGCTGGTCCGGCAGCTCTGCACCTACTGCAAGAGCCGGACCATGCTGAGCGTCTCGTCGCTCGAGAAGGCCGGGTTCAACGTGGCCTTCGACCTCGAGGCATACGAGCCCGTGGGCTGTGGCCGCTGCGGCGGCTCCGGCTACAAGGGGCGGACCGGCCTGTACGAGGTCATGTCCATCTCGGACGAGATTCGCGACCTCACCGTCGAGCGCGCCTCGTCAGAGGCGATCCGCAAGATCGCCGTCGCGCAGGGCATGCGCCCGCTGCGCGCGGACGGCTTCGAAAAGGTCAAGAACGGAATCACGTCCATTGCCGAGGTGGCAAGGGTCACGTAATGAAACCCTCCAGCCGATAGGAGAAACCATGGACTTCGACTTCGCTGAAGTCCTGCTGCAGGTGATGGAGCGAAACGCCTCCGACCTCCACCTGACTGCAGGCTCACCGCCCATGATCCGCCACCACGGACGTCTGCACGCGTTGGACTACCCGCACATGACGCCGCAGCTCACGCGTGAGGTCATCTACTCGATCCTCACCAACGAGCAGCGCCAGCGCCTGGAGACCGACTGGCAGATCGACCTCGCCTACTCGATCCCGGGGAAGGCCCGCTTCCGCGTGAACGCGTACTTCCAGCGCGCCGCGCTGTCGGCCGCCTTCCGCCTGATCCCGCACGACATGCCGAAGCTGGCCTCTCTCGGGCTGCCCAAGGTGCTCGAGGAGTTCACGAAGAAGCCGCGCGGGTTCGTGCTCGTGACCGGTCCGACCGGCTCGGGCAAGTCCACGACGCTCGCGGCGATGCTCGACCTGATCAACGACACCCGCCACGAGCACATCCTCTCGATCGAGGACCCGATCGAGTTCCTGCACAAGCACAAGAAGTGCATCGTCAACCAGCGCGAGCTGGGCGCGGACGCGCAGAGCTTCGGGCTCGGCCTCAAGGCCGCACTGCGCCAGGACCCCGACGTGATCCTCGTCGGCGAGATGAGAGACCTCGACACGATCTCGACGGCGCTGACCGCTGCCGAGACCGGTCACCTCGTGTTCGCCACGCTCCACACGCAGGACACCGCCCAGACGGTGGACCGCATCGTGGACGTGTTCCCGCCGGAGCAGCAGCAGCAGGTGCGCGTGCAGCTGTCGGTGGCCCTCCAGGGCATCGTCACGCAGCAGCTCTTGCCGACCGCCGACGGGAACGGCCGCTGCGTCGCGGTCGAGGTGCTCGTGCCGACC
Organism: uncultured Thermoleophilaceae bacterium; assembly: GCA_963819635.1. GTDB lineage: Bacteria > Actinomycetota > Thermoleophilia > Solirubrobacterales > Thermoleophilaceae > JACVRW01. The sequence continues at coordinate 1,072,713 of CAWFWX010000003.1, read as the reverse complement.
CCCGCGGTCCGCAACCTGATCCGCGAGGGCAAGACGCACCAGATCTACTCGGCGCTCCAGACCGGCGCCTCCCACGGCATGCAGACCATGGACACGTCCCTGGTCGAGCTCGTTCGCCAGCACAAGATCACCCGTGAGCTCGCCGAGGCGCGCTCGGGTGCCCCCGACGAGCTCCGTCGCCTCATGGGCACGGTAAGGGCGGCGTAGCGGATGGCCACCTACGCATTCAAGGCGCTCGACCTCGCCGGCGCCACCACCAAGGGGGAGATGGAGGCCGGCGACAAGCAGGCCGTCGCGGCGCAGCTGCGCTCGAAGGGCCTGATCGTCGTCGACATCGAGGAGCAGACCCCCGCGAGCGCGGGCGACATCCTGGCGCGCTTCAGGCGGGTCAAGCCGGACGAGCTCGTCATCGCCACGCGCCAGCTCTCGACGATGGTGAACTCGGGCATGTCGCTGCTCCGATCGCTGTACATCATCGAGGAGCAGACGGAGAACGAGAAGCTGCGCGAGATCTGGGTCGCTGTCCGCAAGGACATCGAGGCCGGCCTCTCGCTGTCCGACGCGCTGCGGAAGCACCCGGACATCTTCAACGACCTCTACATCGCCATGGTGCAGGCAGGTGAGACCGGAGGCATCCTGGACAGCACGATGCTCCGCGTGGCGGATCAGCTCGAGAAGGACGCCGCGCTGAAGCGCCAGATCAAGGCGGCGATGATGTATCCGTCGCTGATCGGCGGGTTCGCGTTCGTCGTGCTCTTTGCGCTGGTCGCATTCCTCGTTCCGGTATTCGAGAAGATCTTCAACGACTTCGGCGGGGAGCTGCCCGCGATCACGAAGTTCACGGTCTTCCTCTCGCACCTGTTCACACAGCGCTTCTACGTGCTCTTCGGCGGCGTCGCCGGGACGATCTTCCTGTTCAAGAAGTGGAAGAACTCGGAGCGCGGCCGGATGCAGTGGGACCGACTGAAGCTGAAGTTCCCGATGAAGATCGGCGACATCGTCCAGAAGGTCGCGCTGGCGCGCTTCTCGCGGACGTTCTCCGGCCTGATCGCCGCCGGCGTGCCGATGCTCGAGGCGATCGACATCACCGGCAGGACGTCCGGAAACAAGGTCATCGAGAAGGCCATGAACGACGTCCGCGAGTCCGTCAAGAAGGGCGGCTCCCTGACAGCTCCGATGATGGACGTGCCCGAGGCCTTCCCGGTCATGGTCACCCAGATGATCGGAGTGGGCGAGGAGACCGGCGCCCTCGAGACGATGATGTCGAAGATCGCCGACTTCTACGAGGAGCAGGTCGCGGCCGCCGTCAAGGCCCTGACCTCGATCCTCGAGCCGATCATGATCGTCGCCGTGGGCGGCATCGTCGGGTTCATCGTCATCGCGATGTACCTGCCGATGTTCAAGGTCTACGACTCGATCAAGTAGCGCACCATCAAGGTCGTGGCGCGGGGCGCCCTGCCAGGCAGGCGTGGCGCTGCCAAAGCACCTGCATCCTCAAGCAGCGCCGTCGCCCCGCGGCGTTGCGCGGGAGGAGATAGCCGTCTCTCGTGAGCTTGGCGCGGGTGGTCTTGAAAGTCCACGTGTGCGTCAGCTGACGCTGGGCATCAGGCTCCGCCCAGTCGGGCGTCGAGAGGATGACCGTCGCCTGGTATGTCCGTCCCGAGCGCAAGGGCCTCACGGGGAGAAGCCAGCCGTTACCGGCACCGACATAGTTGCCGCCGAGGTCCTCGTTCTCGATGACTCTGATGGCCACCGGTCGGCCGCCGGCGTCGGTGAGTGAGCCCCCGACAAGGCGCTCAAGTGGTGCCCAGGGCTCCCAAACCGGACTGCCGTACTCGTCGTAGCCGACGGGTTCAGGCCGACCGCTCTCGGACCAGACGTAGAGGTAGGGGCCCGTCGCAGCTCGCGCGCCGATGCCGACTCGTTCCTGCGGTGAGAACGGGGCCTCCCATACCCGCTGCAGGTAAGGAGCGAAGCCGCCCGGGGCCGGAAACGACCACACGCGGTCCCCCGGTGGGATGGTGGCCCCGCCGATACCAGGCCACGTCGTCATGCAGTTGTGCCGGTGGGTGTCAGCCGCACCTGTTTCACGCAAGCCAGGGTGGTAGACCTGCGACAGGTGTATGGGGGCGTCGAGCCATGGGTTAGCGAACCGCCAGCCCGGATGCCGCCCGCCCAACACCCCGTGCATGCCCGCCCAAGCCCCTGCACGCGTGTAGCCAGGAGTTCCCGGCGGCTCGTAGTGCTGGGGTGGGACGCTGTTCAAGCGCGTCCAGCGATTGTGGAGCGAGCAAGCACTAGACCACTCAGGTCGCTGACGGACGTTCGCAAACATCCCGAGCGCCGACCGCTCGCGATTGAGCTTGCGAACTATGGCTTCCGAGGTAAGGGGCCGCTGCGCCGCGGCCAGAGCAAGCCCCGGCGCGCTCGCCGAAGCCAGCATGGTGAGGACCGCGGCGACGATGACCCCCCGTGGTAGCACGCGCCGCGAGCGTAGTGGAGCTCCAACCGAACCGTCCACTCAAGGTCTCCGCACTGTTGCGGCGCTGCCCGCGCCGGACGTAGGATCGGCTGGACGCGATATGCCAGCGGCCCTCAACCCCGGCGAGTCGGACTGGCTGGAGCCTGGCGAGCGCTCTTCACGGCTCTCGGCTGACGCGGCGGGCTGGCCGCGTCAGGGAGGCGGGCAGCAGGAGGCGGGCTGGAATGACCGGCTGAAGGAGCTGAAGGACCGGCGCTGGCGCGACTTCTCATGGCTGACCGCCCGCGCGCTGCTCGACTCGGCCAACGATCAGATCGCGAAGCTGATCCACGACCTCGTGAACGCCCGGCGCGCGCGCTGGATGGCGGCGCGGCGGTCCGCCGGTGTCGATCCGGGGCTCCTGGTCACGGGGCATGAGGGCGCGACGAGCTGCCTGATACTCGGCGATCCCGGCGAGGCGGACGGCTCGCAGTACGCGGTCATCCAGCCGATGCTCGCGGTCGACGAGGAGCGCGCAAGCGAGTTCATGGTCGTGCTGAGCGACGTGATCTACCCCGCGGGCGACGTCAACGACTACGTGAACGGGTTCTACGAGGCCTACAGGGACTACAGGAAGCCGATCTTCGCCCTCCCGGGCAATCACGACTGGTACGACGGCCTGAACGGCTTCATGTTCCATTTCTGCGGAGCCGAGGCGCTTCCGCCCACGACCTTCCGCCGGTCGAGCTACTCGGCGCCCGAGCGCTTCGCGGCGGCGCTGTGGCGCAAGGCGGACCGCCCGAACCGAACGCTGCTGCGAGAGCACCGCACGCGTCGTGCGGAGCAGGGCGGCGCCCTCGGCCAGCCGGGGCCGTACTGGGCGATGGACATCGACGGCGTGCGGCTGATCGCGATCGACACGGGGATCAAGGGCACGATCGATCGAGAGCAGGGGGAGTGGCTGCTTCGCGTGTCGCGGGAGAGTGAGCAGCCGAACGTGCTTCTCACCGGCAAGCCGCTCTGGGTCAACGGCGAGTACAAGCCCACGCAGATCGAGTGGGGCAACGGCTCGCCCGCGCCGCCGCTCGAGACCGTCGACGACATCGTCTGCCACGAGCCGTTCGGGTATGTCGCGGCGATCGGCGGCGACGTCCACAACTATCAGCGCCAGACCATGCGGATGGGGCAGGGCGGGACGCGCTCCGTGGAGTACGTGACCGCCGGCGGAAGCGGCGCCTACATGAGCCCCACGCACACGATCGGCAGGGTGGGCCGTACGCCGCTGAGCGACGAGCACCCCCTCCCGCCAGGGGTACAGCCGCCGAAGGACGAGGACTTCCGCTGCTATCCCACGCGCGGCGACTCGCTCGCCTACTACTCCGACTGGTTCGGTCAGCGGGTTCTCGGGGCGCTTCGGTGGTCCCTCGTCGCCCTGGTCGCGTCGCTCGCGGTCCTGGTCCTGCTCGCCGTGTTCGGCGACGTCCCTCACGGCTGGCTTCGCGTCCTCCTGATCGCGCTCGTCGGCGGCGTCGGCTCGCTCGCCGTGGCGGGCGGCGCCGGTTGGCTGGCTCACAAGCTGTTCGCGCGCTTCTACAGGACGGTCGGGGTCGTCCTCACCGCTTCGCTCGTGCTCGTCGGGCTCTATGCGCTGGGCCACGCGTTCGACGCCTGGGTCCCGCTGATCATGCTCGTGGGCGCCGGCACGCTGCTGGCCCCGATCCTGCTCGTCCTGCTCGGCTACTACGGGTTCTCGTCCGAGCGCCAGCTCAAGCGCGATTTCGCGGCGTGCACGGCCGTCGTCGCGACGGTCGTGCTCGCACTCCACCGGCACCTCGACGTCGCGCTCGACCTGCTGACCATCACGCTCGCCGTCGCCGCGGTCGCGCTGCTCCTGCTGGCGGTCGGCCGCTGGCGTGAGTTCGGCAAGCGGCGCGCGGAACGAGCGGAGGCGGAGACGCTCAAGCCCGCCGAGCGGGGCGCCGACGCCGTCGACAGGCGCATACAGGAGGCGCGCACCAAGCCGAAGCAGTGGATCACGCTGACCCTGTTCGTCTACAGCGTCATCCCCGCCGCGCTCATCGCGACCTACTGGGGCGTCCCCGAGGTGCGCTACGTGCCCGTCGCGGCGGCGGGCCTCGTCCTCGTCGTGTCGGTGGTCCTCCTGGCCGTGATCGTGGTGGGAGGAGGCAAGGCGCTCGGCGATCTGCGCAGCGAGGGCCACATCGACCCGGACGAGGCGCTCTCCTATCTCCACCAGCACGGCATAGTCGAGACGGTGCCCGACCAGGACGCCTCGAAGCCGCCGGCGCGCGTCGGCGCGTTCTGTCCCACGACCGAGCGGATGTGCGAGCTGCTCCTGCCGTCGTCAGGCATCCGCAAGCTCTTGACCGGACGGATCACCGAGATCGGCAACGCCGACGAGCCGCCCATGTTCAAGAGCTTCCTGCACCTCGCCGTGGAAAACGGCACGCTCGTGATCACCTGCTACGGCGTCACCGGCTGGAAGGACCACGAGACGAACGTCCCGGTCGAGGACCGCGTGCGGATACCGCTTCGTTGACCGGGATCCCGTACTGCTCCGCCAGGCGGGCGGCGATCAGGGAGCGATGGCACGCCTCAGGGTCCCGTTCGACGCAGAAGAGGGCCGCCGCACCGTCGGACGGGAGCTCGGCGACGACGGCGTCGAGGTCGGCGCGGTCGAGGATCTCCGCGGTGTAGCGCTGTCGGTACGCGGGCGCGAGCACCTGTCGCGAGCGCTTTCCGACGCCCTGGCGGTCGTCCTCCGCGTACTGGAGCCTTCTCAGCTCGGTGGTCGGGGCGAGCTCGGGGCGGTGCTCGTAGCCGATGCCCGCCTCGGCCAGCGCGGCCTGCAGGCGCTTCGAGTTCGCCCAGGCGTACTCGGGTCCCCGCACGCCGCGCCGCTGCCGGACGTCCAGGAGGAGCCGCACGCCGGCGGACCGCAGAGCGGTCAGGAACTCCTCGGCAGTGAACCCGTAGACGCCGATCGTGACGAGCCGCCTGCTCAACGCGCCACTCTGACGCGCACGGCCTCGATCTGGCGCTGCCCGTGGCTTCCGACCTGCACGGGCCCCGCCGCGCTGAGGCTGGCGCCGGGGCCCGGGAGCGGGTGCGGGCGGAGGTCCTTGCGGACGTCTATGACCGAGATCCCGGGGCCGGTCACCCCGTCCCGCGAGGCGAGGACGAAATGGGCGTCGCCGTCGCCGTCCGGGTCCACGCGCTCTACGTAGAGGATCAGTCCGCTCGCCGTACGACAACCGCTGAGGCTCGCCGGACAGCGGGCGGGAGGAACGCTGGCGCCGGGCGGGCGAGGCTCCACCACGCCGGCATCGGCAGGTTCTCGGGCGCCCGTTGCGGGCAAGGGCGCGCGCTCTCCACACCCGGCGACGAGGGCGGCCAGCACCAACAGCCCAGTCAGCCGGCGGATGTCACCACCAGCCTTCCCGCCGGCTCGCTCGGATTGCCGCCCGCTGGGGTGAAGAGCAGCTCGTAGCGGCCGGGGCGGCTCGCCAGGACGTCGAACCGGGCCGGAGTGACGGGGTCGGCCGCGGCGCTCAGGCCGAGTCCGGGTATGTCCACGCTGCCGGGCTCGTCGACGGATACCTCGACCGTCGCCGCGGCGCCGGCGGGCAGCCGCATGGTCTCGGTCTCGGAGGCGTCGAACGACAGCGCCTCGGGGAGCTCCGGCGCCGGCGCCGGTGAGGCCGTGGGCGGCCCCGGCTCGGTTGGCTCGCGCTGCGCGGAGTCGTCGCGGCGGTCGTCGACCGGGCGTGACAGCGAAGCCACGAGCGCCGCCATCCCCAGGACGATCGCGAACAGCAGCAATGCGCGCCTCAGATGCACTGGACGGATGGTAGGTGGGCTGGACATTCGGCTGGGGAAGCGGGATCTCGGTGTAAAGGTTCGCGCCCGAGAAGCCGATCAACGCGCAGAGGCCAGAGCCACGGTGTAAAGGCAAACCCGTCGCGAGGCGGGGACGCAAAGCTCCGGAGCTCCGATCGGGATTTTCGCCCGGGAGGAGCGGGCCGAGCTGCCACCACGGTTCAATCAGACGGCGGCTATCCGCGGCAACTGGCACCAGACCAAGACCGTCACCTCAAGGAGGAGACACATGCTGCGGAAGCTCCGCGAGCGCATTCATAACGGGCAGGAGGGGTTCACCCTCATCGAGCTGCTCGTTGTCATCCTGATCATTGGCATCCTGGCCGCCATCGCGCTGCCGGCGTTCCTTGGTCAGCGTCAGAAGGGTCAGGACTCCGAGGCCAAGTCCAACGTGCGTAACCTCGTTTCGCACATGGAGTCCTGCTTCACCACGGCGGAGACCTACGTGGGCTGCACCGCCACGCAGGCCGACATCGCCGGCAGCGGCCTGCCGCTGTCGACGCTGACGATCTCCGGCCAGACCGCTACGGCGTACAAGATCGTCGGTACGTCGAAGTCGGGCAACACGTTCACGTACGACAAGGCCGGATCGGTGGTCACCAAGACCTGCACCGGTGGCGGTGGCTGTAACGGCGGTAACTGGTAAGTCCAGACCGCAACGCAGTTTCGACAAGGGCGGGCCTTCGGGCCCGCCCTTTGTCGTCCGGTCCATTGAGGGCGGATGGGAGTAAAGGTTCGCCTCCGGAAAGCCGATTTAGGCCCAGAGGCCAGAGCCACGGTGTAAAGGCAAACCCGTCGCGAGGCGGGGGCGCAAAGCTCCGGGGCTCCAAGCGACATCGCAGGGAGTCGGCCGAGCTGCCACCACGGTTCAACTAGACGGCGGCTATCCGCGGCAACTGGCACCAGACCAAAAGTCCGTCACCTCAAGGAGGAGACACATGCTGCGGAAGCTCCGCGAGCGCATTCATAACGGGCAGGAGGGGTTCACCCTCATCGAGCTGCTCGTTGTCATCCTGATCATTGGCATCCTGGCCGCCATCGCGCTGCCGGCGTTCCTTGGTCAGCGTCAGAAGGGTCAGGACTCCGAGGCCAAGTCCAACGTGCGTAACCTCGTTTCGCACATGGAGTCCTGCTTCACCACGGCGGAGACCTACGTGGGCTGCACCGCCACGCAGGCCGACATCGCCGGCAGCGGCCTGCCGCTGTCGACGCTGACGATCTCCGGCCAGACCGCGACCGACTACAAGATCGTCGGTACGTCGAAGTCGGGCAACACGTTCACGTACGACAAGGCCGGTTCGACGGTCACCAAGACCTGCACGGGTGGCGGCGGCTGTAACGGCGGTAACTGGTAACACCAGACGGCACGCAGTTTCAGAGGGGCGGGCCTTCGGGCCCGCCCTTCGCCGTTGTAGAGCCGACCGGCGGCGGCGCTAGCTTCCGGGCGCGATGGAAGCCTCCGCGATCGAGGTGATCGTCGCCGGCCTGTTCGGCGGGCTCGTCGGCAGCTTCCTGAACGTCGTTGCGCACCGGGTGCCGCTCGGCGAGTCGATCGTCAGCCCCGGCTCGCGCTGCCCTGAGTGCGGCTCGCCCGTCAAGCCCTACGACAACCTGCCAGTCCTCTCGTGGCTTCTCCTGCGCGGGCGCTGCCGGAACTGCGGCGCGCCAATCTCGCCGCGCTATCCGCTCGTGGAGCTCGCGACGGCGCTCGTGTTCGCCGCCGTCGTGGCGGTCCGCGGCTTCGACAACGACCTGGTGCTCGAGCTGCCGTTCGTGGCCGCGCTGATCGCGCTGGCGGCGATCGACTTCGACCACAAGCTGCTTCCCAACAAGATCGTCTACCCACTCGCCGTCTACGGCGTGATCGCGACGCTCCTGGTGGACCGCGACGACCTCGTCGAGAACCTGATCGCCGGGGCGGGGGCCTTTGCGTTTCTCCTCGCCGCGGTGATCGCGTACCCGCGCGGGATGGGAATGGGCGACGTGAAGCTCGCCGGGGCGATGGGCCTCTACCTCGGCCTGTCGATCATTCCGGCGCTGCTCACGGCGTTCCTCTCGGGCAGCGTCGTCGGCATATACATACTCGCGCGCGAGGGCGCGGCCGGTCGCAAGAAGGCGGTCCCGTTCGGCGTCTTCCTGGCGCTCGGGGGGATCGTCGGAGTGCTCGCCGGGCCCGAGCTGATCGACGTCTACGAGTCGAATTTCCTCGATTAGACGCTGAGCGATCCGGGCTGCGTCCAGCAACTCTGGACATTTTCGGCTTGTCGTTAAGTGTGTCCAGCGGGCGGCCGATACCCCTTTGCGTACGCCCATGATGTTCTCCCTCCGTAAGAACTCCTCCGGTGGCTCCGTCGGTCTCGACATCGACGGTCGCTACCTCGCCGCCGCCCAGGTTGAGGGCGGTCGCGTCGTCCGCGGCGTGAGCCTCGAGCTGCCCGCAGGCCTCATGGCCGAGGGCGAGGTCGTGAACCGCGACGGGCTCGCAGAAGCCCTGAAGAGCTTCGTCACGGAGACCGGGCTGCCGAAGAACGTCCGGCTGGGCGTGGCGAACCAGCAGATCGTCGTCCGCGTGGTCGAGCTTCCGCGCATCGAGGACGAGAAGCAGCGCGACGCCGCCGTCCGCTTCCAGGCCGCCGAGGCCATCGCGATGCCGCTCGACGAGGCCGTGCTCGACCATCAGGTCGCGGGCTACGCCGAGGCGCCCGACGGGTCCCCCCGCATGCAGGTCGTGCTCGTGGCGGCACGTCGCTCGATGGTCGAGGCGCTCCTCGACGCCGCCAAGCAGGCGGGCCTCAAGCCGGAGGGCATCGACCTCGACGCCTTTGCGCTCGTCCGCACGCTCGCCGTCGCCGGCGAGAACGCGCCCGACGACACCGCGCGCGTGTACTGCCACCTCGGCGGCGTGACCAACCTTGCGATCGCCGTCGGCGCCTCCTGCTTCTTCACCCGCCCGCTGTCCGCGGTCTGGGACGACGAGGATGCCGGTTCGCATCTCGCCGACGAGATTCGCCTTTCGATCGACTACTACATGACCCAGGCGCAGGCGAAGCCGGTCGGCGAGGTCGTCCTCTCCGGCCCGGGCTCCGCCGACGAGCAGCTCGTCGAGAGCCTGGGCGTGCACCTTGGCCTGCCGACCATCATCGCGGCGCCGCTCGGCGTCCTCGACCGGTCGGCCCTCGACTCGAGCGAGGACCCGCACAGGCTGACCGTGGCCGCGGGGCTCGCGATGGGGCGCGCGGCGTGAAGGCCGTAAACCTCATCCCGAACGACCAGCGCCGCGCGCAGGCAAGCGGTGAGCACAAGGGCGGCTCGTACGTCGTCCTCGGCGTGCTTGCCGTGCTCCTCGTGATGGCCGTCGTCTATGTCCTGAGCGCGAACGGCGTGAACGACAAGACCAGCAAGGCCGCCGCCGCGAAGCAGGAGGCGGAAGCGCTCGAGGCCCAGGCCGCGCAGCTGGATTCGTTCAGCGACTTCGCGGCGATCAAGGAGCAGCGCCTCACGGCCGTCGTCGCCGCAGCCAAGACCCGCTTTGACTGGGAGCGGCTCATGCGCGAGCTCTCGCTCGTCATGCCCACGGGCAGCTGGCTGCAGACGACCCAGGCGTCGGTGCTCGGGGATCCCACAGCTGTCGTGTCCCCGGCGGATCCCGCTGCGGCGCCGACCGGCCCGTCCGCCACCTTGGTCGGCTGCACGCCGAAGCAGTCCGAGGTCGCGAAGATCCTCGTCCGCCTGCGCTCGCTCCATCGCGTCGTGGACGTCGAGCTCAACGAGTCGCTGCGCGAGCAGGACGTCGAGGACGTGACCGTCGACAGCTGCGGCCCGCTCTACAAGTTTGACGTGACCGTGACGTTTGCGCCGGCCGCTCCGGTCGAGGCGCCGCGCGGGGCGAACAGCGTGCCCGCGTCGCTCGGAGGTGGATCGTGATGAGCAACATGAGTGATCGCGACCGCAAGATGCTCCTGGCGATCGTTCCGCTGGTCCTGATCGTGGCCTACTGGTTCCTCCTGCTCGCGCCCAAGCGCGAGGAGGCGTCGAAGGCGCAGAAGGACCTGACCGAGCAGCAGCAGCGCCTGGCCGCGGCCAAGGGGGTCACGAGCCGTGCCAAGGGCGCGAAGACCAGCTTCGCCGCCGACTACGGCGAGATCGTGCGCCTCGGCAAGGCCATCCCCGCGCGCGTGGACATGCCGAGCCTCCTGGTGCAGCTGGAGCGCGCGGCCGAGGGCACCGGCATCAGCTTCACGAAGATCACGCAGGGCGAGCGCACGCCGCTGGCCGCGCCGGCTTCGACCACCCCGCCCGCGCCGGGTACCACGCCGCCCGCGACCGGCACGACGCCGCCCGCGACCGGCACCACGCCCACGACTCCGCCCGCTGCCGGAGCGGCGCCCCCCGTGGCCGCCGGCGGTGCACCCGCCGCGAGCGCCCCGGGCACGGCCGCCGAGGCTGCCAACGGCGCTGCCGCGACATCCGACCAGGCCAACGCGGCTGCCAGCCAGTCCGGCGTGACTCCCGCAGATACCTCGACCTCGACCTCGACCGGCGGCGGCCTGCCCGTGGGCGGCGCTGCCGGGACGGTGGCGGCCGACGGCTCGATGGTCCCGGCCGCCGGTGGTCTCGAGACGGTGCCGCTGCAGCTCGAGTTCGTCGGCAACTTCTTCCACCTGGCCGACTTCTTCCACGACGTGAAGCGCTTCGTCCACGTGGCGAACACCAACGTGCTCGTGAACGGCCGCCTGATCACGATCGAAGGCGTCAACTTCTCGAGCGATACCACGATCTTCCCGCGCGTCAAGGCTGAGCTGACCGCGACGGTGTACCTGTCGCCGCTCACCCAGGGCGCCACCGCCGGAGCGACGCCCGCCGGGCCCGCGACCGCGCCGACGACGCCGGCCGCAGCGCCGACGACGCCGCCGCCGGCCGACGGCTCGACGCCGGCACCCGCTCCGACCCCGACCGCTGTCGCAACTCCCCGGTAAGGACTGAGCGATGAAGATCTTCCTCCTCGATCTCTGGCAGGACCTTCGCGACAAGCGTCTCGCGCCCGTCGCCGTGGTCCTCCTGCTGGGCCTGATCGCGGTGCCGGTCCTCCTGGCGAGCCCGCCCAAGGATCCGGGTCCCGCGCCGGTCGCGGCCGCGCCGAAGCAGGCCGACCGCGAGGCGCTCGCCGCGCTGACCAAGGTCAAGCTGGGCGAGGACGCCACGGCCAAGGGCTCGACACTCGGCGTGTTCGACCCCGACAACCCCTTCACGCCGCCCAAGGGCACGATCAAGAAGACCGGCACCGACGCGGCCACCGCGGGCCCCGGCGACATCGGCGGCACCCCCGGATCGACGAGCCCCGGTGGCGACCTCACCGACCTCGGATCGCTCGGCGGAGGCGGCGTGCCGTCCCCCGGCACCGGCGGCGGAACCCCCGGTACCGGCGGTGGCGGCAAGCCCACGACGACCGTCTACAAGTACGTCGTCGACCTGACCTTCAAGGCGAACGGCCGCACGCGCCACATCAAGGGCATGGAGAAGCTCGACATGCTCCCGAGCGATTCGTCGCCGCTCCTGATCTTCATGGGCGTCACCGCCAAGGGCGCCGACGCGGTGTTCCTGGTGGACTCGACGCTCGAGGCCGCCGGCGAGGGCCGCTGCAAGCCCAGCCCGTCCGAGTGCGCGTTCGCGTACATCGGGGCCGGTTCCGAGTACGTCTTCAGCGAGGAGGACGGCGACACCTACACCATCAAGATCGACGAGATCCGCAAGGTGAAGGTGGGCGCGTCGGCCGGCAGCAGCGCCAAGGGCGCGAAGGCCCGCGCGTCCGTCGGACCGAACCGGCGATTCGTGCCCCCGATCCTGGCCGACATCATCGTCGTGGCCAGCGATCGCCTCGAGAACTCCAACAACGACCCAGAGAGCCGATAGGGAGAGGGCCATGCGACGCATCGTCACCACCTGCCTCACGCTGGTCGCCGCGGCTCTCCTTGTGCTGCCGGCGGCTGCGACCGCCGCGAAGAAGGGCCCCGTGCCCGAGATCACGCGCGTTCAGCCGATGCGCATCAGCGTCGGCGGCACGCTGACCGTCACGGGACGCCGCTTCAAGACGGCGCGCACCAAGAACACCGTCATCTTCCGCTCGGCCGACGGCCGCACGGCCTTCGTGAAGCCGCTGCGGGCCACCAGTACGAAGCTCGTCCTGAAGGTCCCGGCCTCGGTCGCTCGCCTGCTCAAGGTCTCGGACAGCCGCCAGCAGCCGACCCGGCTCAAGCTGCGCGTGCTCGCCGGGAGCTTCTCCAAGTTCACCCCGAAGCGCCTGTCGCCGGTCGTGACGAGCGCCGGCTCCGGTGACGGACCCGGCGGCGGCGGCGGTGGCGGCGGCGGTGGCGGCCTCACCGTCTGCGACAACGACGCCGACCACGACAACGACCTGCTCGCGAACAGCCTCGAGCTGTCCATCGGGACCGACCCGTGCCTCGCCGATACGGACAACGATCAGATGACCGACGGCTGGGAGTACTGGGCGGCCAAGGACCTCAACGTCAAGGCCGTGCCCTTCCCCGGCAAGCGGCCGTTCCCGAACGCGCTCGACCCGAGCGACGGCGCGCCCGCGGGCTTCGGCTCCAGCTCGTATGACTTCGACGGCGACGGCCTCACGTCGGTCGAGGAGTACCGGGCGTGGCTGATCACGGGCGCCAGCTACGAGCCCAGCCGCCTGGCGGTGGGGTTCGAGTCGGCCCTCGGCTACAGCGACGGCACGAAGTACAGCCGTGCGTCCGAGGTTCCGCCGGTGCCGGCCTGGCGCTCCCCCAGCTTCGGGCTGGCCAACCCCAGCGACAGCTACCCCTTCCCCGCGACCTACGACACGCACGGCGACCCGGGCTCGTACCTGGACGACGAGCGCGACGCGGACGCGGACGGTCTCTCGAACTTCCTCGAGTCGGCGCGCGGACCCGGTCACTACAGCTGGTGGACCGGCTTCTGGAAGCAGGAGTCGCTCCAGGTCGAGCCCTGGGCGAAGAAGTCCTACTGCGGCCAGCGCCCCGGTGAGTTCGACCAGCGCCCGTTCGCCGACGTCGACCTGGCCGACCCGGACGTGGACGGCGACACGCTGCTCGACGGCGAGGACGACCAGGACAACGACGACGTCATCAACATCGTCGAGCTGTACGAGGTCGTCAAGGACATCGACGGCACCGGCGACGCCGACTGGTGCGGCAAGCCCGGCGGGACGGTCCCCTCGATCCTCCGGGCCGGCGAGGAGTGGGCGGTGAACGCGTTCAACCCATGCGTGCCCGACCCGAACTCGCGCACCTGCCCGCCGTACATCCCCTTCGGATAGCAGTCCCCTCCCAGCAGTTCCTCCTCCAACTGGCGCCCACACCCTCGTTTGTAGGGTGTGGGCGTCATGTCTTTCCGGTTCATAACCGCCGGGGAGTCCCACGGCCCGGGGCTCACCGCGATCGTCGAGGGGTTGCCCGCCGGCCTCGAGCTGACGCCGGAGGACATCGATGCCGACCTCGCCCGGCGCCAGCTGGGCCACGGGCGCGGCGGACGCATGAAGATCGAGAAGGACCGCGCGCAGGTCACCGCCGGGGTCCGCCACGGGCGCACGCTCGGCAGCCCGGTGGCGATGTGGATCGAGAACCGCGACTACCAGAACTGGGAGGAGCGGATGAATCCATGGCCGGTGGACGCGGAGGTGGACGAGGTGCACCTGCCACGGCCCGGGCACGCCGACCTCGCCGGTATCCAGAAGTTCGGCCACTCGGACGTGCGCAACGTGCTCGAGCGTGCCTCCGCGCGCGAGACCGCCGCGCGAGTCGCGGCCGGCGGGGTGGCGAAGGCGTTCCTGCGCCAGCTCGGCGTGGAGATCCGCTCGCACGTGACGCGGATCGGGAGCGTGGCCGCGGCGTTGGGGTCAGACCCCTCCGAGCGGGCGATGGGGTCAGACCCCTCCCGGCGGAGGGGTCTGACCCCATCTAGGGGTCTGACCCCGTCTGACTTCGAAGGCGTGGACGAGTCGCCGGTGCGCTCGCTCGACGCGGACGCGAGCGGAGCCATGGTCGCCGAGATCGACGCGGCCCGGAAGGCGAACGAGTCGCTCGGCGGCGAGTTCGAGGTGATCGCGTTCGGCCTCGTCCCCGGGATCGGCTCGCACACCTCGTGGGAGGAGCGTCTCGACGGGCGCCTGGCGCAGGCGATCATGTCGATACAGGCGCTGAAGGGCGTGGCCATCGGCGACGGGTTCGCCCTCGCCGAGCGTGTGGGCTCGAAGGCCCACGACGAGATCTTCTGGTCGGAAGGTGAGGGATACAACCGCGAGACGAACCGCGCCGGGGGTGTCGAGGGCGGCATGACCAACGGCGACCTGCTGGTCGTCACCGGGGCCATGAAGCCGCTCCCCACCCTCACCAAGCCGCTCCGCTCGGTGGATACCGAGACGAAGGAGCCCGCCCAGGCGCTCCGCGAGCGCACCGACTCGTGCACGGTGCCCGCCGCCGGTGTGGTGGGCGAGGCGATGGTGGCGCTCGTCCTCGCCGCGGCCTACCGCGAGAAGTTCGGCGGCGACCACATGGACGACGTGCGCGCCGCCCTGCGCGCGTACGAGGAGCGGATCGGCTGGAGGCGCGCATAGCCCTCGTTCTGGTGGGCTTCATGGGGGCCGGGAAGTCCACCGGCGCCCGCTCGCTGGCCGCGGAGCTCGGGGCCGAGGCGCTCGACTCCGACCGCGAGCTCGAGCAGCGGCTCGGCGAGCCGGTCGAGTCGTACTTCGACAGGGAGGGCGAGCACTCGTTTCGCGCGCGCGAGGAGGAGCTCGTGCTCGAGCTCCTGGCGCGCGGCGACGCGCCGGTCGTCGCGCTGGGTGGAGGGGCGCTCGCCTCCGAGCGCGTGCGCGCTGCACTCGTCCCGCACACCGTGGTCCATCTGGAGGTTGAGCCCGGCGAGGCCTGGCGCCGGGCGTCCGGCAAGGGCCGGCCGCTCGCGCGTGATCAGGGACGGTTCGCCCAGCTGCACGGCGATCGCGTCGCGCTGTACGAGTCCGTGGCCGACGCGGTGCTGCCGCCCGGCGACCGCGACACGCTGCGGCGGGCGCTTCCAGCGCTGCGCACGCTCGAATCGGCGCCGGCCGGCACGCGGCTGGTCTGGGCTTCGGCGGCGTCCGGCGAGTACCCGGTGTTCCTCGGGCGCGGCCTGATCGGCGCCAACTTCGTCTACCCCGCCGCCGGCCGCCGCCTGGTGGTGACCGACGAGAACGTCGCGCGCGCCCAGCCCTTCGAGGGCGATCAGCGGATCGTCGTCATGCCCGGCGAGGAGCACAAGTCGATCCATGGGGCCGAGTTCGCGCTCCGGGCGCTGGCTCAGGCCGGCGCGGAGCGCGGCGACATCGTGGTGGCCGTCGGCGGCGGGGTCGTGGGCGACCTGGCCGGCTTCTGCGCGGCCGTGTACCAGCGGGGGATGCGCCACGTGCAGGTACCGACCACGCTGGTGGCGCAGGTCGACTCCGCATACGGCGGAAAGACGGGCGTCGACCTTCCGGAGGGCAAGAACTACGTTGGCGCGTTCCACCAGCCGGCAGCCGTGATCTGCGACCCAGCGGCGCTCGACACGCTGCCGCCCGAGGAGCTGGCCGCCGGGTACGCGGAGGTGGTGAAGACCGCGCTGATCGCGGGCGGGCCGCTGTGGGGGCGCGTCCGGAACGGCGGCGAGGTGGACGCCCAGGTGATCCTCGGCTGCATCCGCACGAAGCTCGCCGTGGTGGCCGAGGACGAGCGCGACTCGGGCCGCCGCCAGGTGCTCAACCTCGGACACACGGTCGCGCATGCCATCGAGGCGGCCACGGGGTACACGCGCTATCGGCACGGCGAGGCGGTGGCGATCGGGCTGCTGGTGGCGCTCCGGCTCTCGGGCCGCGAGCCGCTTCGAGACGAGGTGGCGGAGCTGCTCGCTGCGCACGGGCTGCCGCCTTCATTCAGCGGGGCGACGCCGGACGAGGTGCTCGAGCTGGTGGAGCGCGACAAGAAGCGGAGCGGCGGGCGGGTACCTTTCGTGCTCGTGGAGGCGCCCGGCGATGTGACCCCCGGACACGAGGTCCAGCCGGCGGAGCTGCGCGCCGCGGTCGAGGAAGTCCACTCCGCGTGAGGCTCCGCGTCGACGTCATGCACGGAGTGAACCTCGACGTCCTCGGCAGCCGGAACGCCGAGCACTACGGCGGCATGTCGCTCACGGAGCTCGAGGTGAAGATCAAGCAGTTCGCGCGCGAGCTCGAGATCGAGCCGAGCTTCTCGCAGACGAACCACGAGGGCGAGTTCGTGGAGAGACTCCATCGCGCCGCGGAGGGCGCGGACGGGCTGATCCTGAACCCGGGCGCGTGGACGCACTACTCCTGGGCGATCCGCGACGCGCTCGAGGTCGCCGGCCTGCCGGCGGTCGAGGTGCACCTCTCCCGAGTGGACGAGCGCGAGGAGTGGCGCCGCATCTCCGTGATCCGCGACCTCTGCATCGGCTGCGTCCAGGGCAAGGGGGTCGAGGGCTATCGCGAGGCCCTCGAGCTCCTGAAGGAGCGCTCCGCGTGACGGCCGCGCGTGCCGACCGGCTCGCCGAGCTGCTGCGCGAGCGCGAGCTCGACTCCGTGGTCGTCACGAACCTCGTGAACGTGCGCTATCTGACCGGCTTCACCGGGACGAACGGGGCCTGCGTCGTGACGCCCGGCGAGCGCATCTTCTTCACCGACTTCCGCTACGTCGAGCAGGCGCGCGAGCAGGTGCCCGACTTCGAGCGGATCCAGATCGGCCAGGACATGCTCGCCGACGTGGCGAAGCGGCTGAAGGGACGCGCCGGGTTCGACGACGAGCACCTCAGCGTGGCGGCGCACCGCAAGCTGAGCGAGAAGGCGCCGGACGGCGTGGAGCTGGTGCCGGCCGCCGGACTCGTGGAGCGGCTGCGCGCCGTCAAGGACGACACCGAGGTGGCCGCGATGACAGCGGCGGCCGAGATCTCGACGGCGGCGTACGAGACGCTTCGTGAGCGTGGACTGACAGGCCGGACCGAGCGTCAGGTCGCCGTCGAGCTCGTTCGCCACATGGAGGATCTGGGCGCGGAGGGGCCGTCGTTCCCGCCGATCGTGGCGTCCGGCGCCCACGGCGCGCTTCCCCATGCGGTGCCGCGGGACGTCGAGATCCCGCGCGACACGCTCGTCGTGATCGACATGGGCGCGATCGTCGACGGCTACTGCTCGGACTGCACGCGCACGCTCGCCACGGGGTCGCTGTCCGACGAGGCGCTCGAGATCTACGAGCTCGTGCAGCGCGCCCAGGCCGACGCGCTCGCCGCCACCACGGCGGGGGCCGAGTGCCGGGCCGTCGACGCTGTGGCGCGCGACCTCATCGACGCCGCCGGTCAGGGGGAGCACTTCGGCCACGGGCTCGGGCACGGCGTTGGGCTCCAGGTCCACGAGGCGCCGCGGCTCGGGAAGACGGCGGAGGGGTCGCTCGAGAACGGCAACGCGGTGACGGTCGAGCCCGGCGTCTACCTCCCGGGAAAGGTCGGCGTCAGGATCGAGGACCTCGTGATCGTGACCGACGGGGAGCCGCGGATCCTCACGGCGTTTCCGAAGGCCCTGGTAACAGTCGGCTGATGGCGCTGGCCGCGCTCGCGGCGTTTGCCGGGGCCGCCGTTCAATCCGCGAGCGGCCTCGGGTTCGCGCTCGTGCTGTCGCCCGCGCTGTTCGCGGTGATGGATCCGGAGGAGGCCGTGACCGCCGTGCTGCTCCTCGGGGCGGCCCTGTGCGTGCTGGTCCTGATCGAAAGCCACCGGGTGGCCACCCACGGGCTCGGGCGCCTGCTCGTGCCGGCCGCGCCGGGCCTCCTCGTCGGCGTGGTCGTGCTGGCGGTTCTGTCGAAGGAGGCGCTCCAGATCGGCGTGGGCGTGGCCGTGATCGCGGCGGCCGGGTGGCAGCTGCGCCACCGCGCCGCCGTCCGGATACCGGCCGTTGCGGCGGGCTTCCTGAGCGGGGTCCTCACCACGTCGATCAGCGTCAACGGCCCGCCGCTCGCGCTGTGGCTCGAGTCGCAGGCCATCCCGCCGCCGAGGTTCCGCGCGACGCTGGCCGCCGCGTTCCTCATCCTGGACATCGCCGGCGTGCTGCTCATCGTGTCCAGAGAGGGCCTCGACGTCGTCGATCCGGGCCGGCTCGGCCCGCTCCTGGCCTGCGTTCTGGCCGGCTACGCGCTCGGCGCCGTGGCGTTCCGGCGCCTGGACGCCGAGCGGTTCTCGACCGTCGTGCTGGGTCTGGTGATCTGCACGGGTCTCGCGAGCGTGGTTGCCGGAATCCTCTGAACCGCTCCGCACCGCGGAAATTGTGAAAGCGGCCCCGCGTTCGATGTCCAGATGGCCCGTCGTTCGCGCCGGCTCGTGGGCGCACTTCTCGGCTCACTCGCACTGGCGGCACCTGCAACCGCGGGCACCCACACGGTCACGGCGCACACCGCGGTGGTGCGACCCTGTCACCGGGACCTGGCCGGAGCGGGGGCGGGGCGGGAGCTGGTCCACACACGCGCGCCGGCTCGCGGGCTCGTCACTGTCCGCCTCCGGTCGCGCGGCGATTGGGATCTCGGGGTGTTCGGCGCGCACCGGCGGCTGGTCGGCGGCTCGGCGTCGTTCGGGGGCAACGAGCTCGCGTCGGGCTTCGTGCGCCGCGGAGAGCGGCTGACGATCCAGGCCTGCCGCTTCCGCGGGGATGCGCCGAGCGCCCGGGTGACGATCGGCTTCACGCGCGTGCCGAGGCACCGCCGGGAACGGATCTCGGTGGTGGACGTGCTCGCGCCGCGGCAGGCGGACCGTCAGCGACTCCAGGCCCTGGACCTCGACCTGAGCGAGCGCGCGGACGCCGACTCGGTCGAGGTGCTCGCGCGCGGCCGCGCCGACCTGCGCGTGCTGGATCGAGCCGGCTTCCGCTACACCGTCCGGGTCGCCGACCTCGCTGCGCGCACCCGCGCGCGGGAGCACCGTGACGCGGCCCGGGTCCGCGCGAGCGGGGCGTCCAGGCTTCCCAGCGGCCGCACGACCTACCGGCGCCTGCCCGACTACGACCTCGAGCTGAAGCGGCTGGCGATGCGGTACCCCTCGCTGGCGCGGCCGCTCACGCTGGGCCACCGAAGCGTCCTCGGGCGCGACGTGAACGGAATCGAGATCTCGAGCGGCGCGCAGAACACCGCCGACGGCAAGCCGGTGTTCCTCATCATGGGCCTGCATCACGCGCGCGAGTGGCCGTCCGCCGAGCTGACGCTCGAGTTCGCATACGACCTCCTGCGCGGCTACGGGCGCGACGCTCGCACGACCCGGCTCGTGCGGCGGACGCGGACGATCGTGGTGCCGGTCGTGAGTCCGGATGGCTTCAACGTGTCGCGCGAGGCGGCCTTCGGCGGCGACCTCTCGCTGTTCGACTACGAGGTGAAGCGCAAGAACTGCGGCGTGTCGGACCACACACCGACCCGCTACGCACGGGGAGCCTGCGACGACAACGGCGCGGGCCGCCTGCGCGGGACGGACCCGAACCGCAACTACGGGGGTCTCTGGGGCGGGGGAGGAGCGAGCGTCCACTGGGCCGACGACACCTATCGCGGCGACGAGCCGTTCTCGGAGCCGGAGGTCCAGAACGTCCGTGAGCTGATCGCCTCGCGCCAGGTGACCAACCTCATCACGAACCACACCTACTCGAACCTGATCCTGCGCCCGCCCGGGACCGCCGACTTCGGCTTCCCGCTCGAGGAGCCGCTCTACCGGGCGCTGGGCGCGGCGCTGGGGGCGCGGAACGGCTACTCGAGCGACCCCGGCTTCGCCCTCTACGACACCACCGGGACAACGGAGGACTGGTCCTTCTGGTCGACCGGCGGGCTCGCGTTCACGTTCGAGATCGGCGGCACCGACTTCCATCCCCCGTTCGACTCCGGCGTCGAGGCGGAGTACCTCGGGCGCGCGCCGGCGGCCGGGGCCGGGAAGGGCGGCAATCGCGAGGCGTTCTTCACGATGCTCGAGGCCACCGCCGACTCGTCGATGCACTCGGTGATCGAGGGCACGGCCCCCGACGGCTCGACGCTGCGGCTCTCGAAGACCTTCCAGACGGCCACCTCGCCCGTGTGGCGGGACGACCTCGGGAACGCGGTCGGCGACCCGCTCCGGTTCACGGACACGCTGAGCTCCGAGCTCCGGCCGGCCGGGCAGGCGTTCGCCTGGCACGTGAACCCGTCGACGCGGCCGCTCGTGGCGGGCCGCCACGGCCGGGCTGCCGCGGGCCCGCCCCAGGAGCGGATCGAGCTCGAGAACCCGGCCGGGATACCGGCGGTGAACACGTTGTACCCGCCGGGCGGCCCGGTCGAGGAGCTCCCGTTCACCGTGAAGGGGCCGGCGGACGGTGTCGACAACGGGCGGATGACCGTGCACCTCGAGTGGTCGAGCCCGGACACGGACTGGGACATCTACGTGATCGGCCCGGACGGCCGGGTTGCAATGGAATCGGCATCGGTCGGCGACACCACCGAGGACGCCACGCTCTTCGACCCGCCGCCGGGGGAGTACAGGCTGCACGTCGTCAACTACGGCCAGGTGATGCACACGCCGGACGACTGGTTCGGCGCCCACGTGAGCTTCGGCTCCCCGAGCCCGAGCATCGAGAGCGGCTTGAAGGAGAGCTGGACGCTCACCTGCACCGACTCGCACGGCCGCGTTCAGGCGACGCGCCAGGTGATCGTGGACCGCGGCGCGAGCGCCGACGTGGGCAACGCCTGCGCGAACGCGCCGAAGTAGCGCTCGGCGAACGACAACGACGGCATTGAGGGGTGATCCGGAGGGGGATGGGTCTCCTCAAAGCTCGTATGCGGCATCAAGGAGACCCACCCCCTTGCAGCCGACCGGGGCGAGTGCGAACATGTGTTCGTACGATGATCGTGTGCGCCCTCTACCCCCGGTTCGAGCTGCTGGCAGCCCTTGGCGACCGCCGCGTGCTCCTCTCCGAGCCCGCGGCGGTCGCTCCTGAGGCCGGGCGCGAGCAGGTGGTGGGGGAGGTCTCGGCGCCGGCCGAGGCCTACGGGATCGTCCGGGGGATGCGTCTCGGCGAGGCGATGTCGCGCTGTCCGGCACTGCGGCTCGTGCCACCCGATCCCGAGGGAGTGCGCTCGCTGTGGGGCGCGGTGCTGGACCGGCTCGAGGGGATCGGAGCCGAGCTGGAGTCGGACCACGCCGGCGCCGCCTTCTTTGTCGCGGCCGGGCTGCATGGAATCCACGGCGGCGACCTGGCGGGAGTCCTCGGCGCCGCCCGCCGGGCGCTCGGGCCGGGAGCCCGCTTCGGCGCCGGCCCGAGCCGCTTCGCGTCGCATGCCGCGGCATTGCAGGTCCGCCCGAGGAGAGGGCGGTATTCGCATGTGGTGGCGGAGGCGGCCGTGCGCGACTTCCTCGCCCCGCTTCCGGTGGCCCTGCTTCGCACCCGGCCCGAGCTCCAGGCGCTGCCCGAGGTGCTCGAGCGGCTCGGCATCCGCACGCTGGGCGAGTTCGGCGCGCTGCCCTCGCGCGCGGTGGCCGAGCGCTTCGGGCATCCGGGGCTGCTCGCGCTCGACCTGAGCCGCGGCCGCGACACCCCGCTCGAGCCACGCCGCCCGTTCCAGCCCGTGATCGAGCGGCTCGATCTTCCCGAGGCCGCCTCTGGCCAGCAGCTGGAGCGCGCGCTCGAGCTCCTGATCGCGCGCGTGCTGGCGCGGCGCGAGCGGCGCGGGCGCTCCCTGCGCGGGCTCGCGGTGTCGGCCCGCTTCGTGGCGGGCGGCACCTGGCGGACCTCCGTCACCCTGCGCCACGCGAGCGCGGATCCGGCGCGCATCCGGCTCGCGGTCGCACAGAAGCTGGCCGAGCTGCCGGCGCCGTCCGAGTCGCTCGCCCTCGAGGTCGAGGCCTTCGGCCCCCCGGCGCACGACCAGGGCCGCCTTCTCGACGAGGCGGACAGGGTCCGCCGGTCGCGCCTGGACGAGGCCGTCCGCCAGGCGCGCCAGGCGGCGGGGGCCGACGCCGCCCTCCGGGTGCTGGACCTGGATCCCGACTCACGCATCCCCGAGCGCCGGGCGGTGCTGGCGCCGTTCCCCGACGCCTCGTGACCCCCGACGGCCGCCGCGCTCGCCGGCTCGGGACGCCCAAGCCGACCTCCGTCATCCCCGGCGACGGCGGATCGCCGCGGAGCATCGCGGGCAGGGAGGTCGATTCGGTTCGCGAGGAGTGGGTCGTCGAGGACCGCTGGTGGACTGGACGACCGCTCCGACGACGCTATTTCGAGGTTGTACTGCTGGACGGACGAAACGTAGTCGTGTTCCGCGATCTCGTCGGTGGCGGCTGGTTCCTGCAGCGTTCGTAGCCGGAGACCGTGCAATTTGCGGGGTTTCGGAACTTCAGATCTCGGCGAGAGCGCCGATACAAAACTAAAGGTGTACCGCCCCAAAAGACCGCCAGCTGGCCCAGTGAGCACGCTGCCGACGATTGCCCGGCTCGGCGAGATGTTCGAGCGGACGGCTCTCGTGCGCGACGACCCGGATCTCCAGGAGGTCCTCGAGGACGTCTGCCACACCATCGGTGACCTGCTCGGCTACCGCGCCGTGGTGGTGAACGTCTACCGCCCGGCGTTCGACGACATGCTCACCTCCGCGGCCGTGGGCTCCGAGGAGTCCGTGAAGGAGCTCGTGGGGAGGAGCTCCCCGCGCGAGACATGGGTGCCGCTCCTGGACGAGCGCTTCGCGCGCCGCGGCGCCTACTTCGTGCCGGGCGGTGAATTCGACTGGGATGGACTGGGGGTACACAGCTACGTGCCACGGATCGCACCGAGTGATGACCCCGATGCCTGGACGGCCGAGGACGCGCTGTTCGTGCCCCTCCGAGACCCGAAGGGGCTCCTCATCGGGGTCATCTCGGTCGACGAGCCCGCAAGCGGGCGACGGCCGACAGACGACGAGATCGACGCGCTCGTGGCGATCGCCCGCCACGCCGCGCTGGCCCTGCGGATGGCGCAGGACACCGCCAACGACATCCAGCACCAGCGGATGCTCGAGGGCATCCTCGAGGTCTCCGCGCGCGTGGCCGAGGCGGACGACCCCGAGGACATCCTCCAGGCGGTCTGCGACGGCATCCGCGACGCGCTCGGCTTCGAGAAGGTCGTGATCGAGCTGGCGCCTCGTGCCGACATGCCGCTCGTGCCGGCGGCCTCGGCGGGCTGGTACGGGGATTCGGGCGTGAGCAACGCGATCACGCTCGACGCGCTCGCGCCGCTGCTCACCGACGAATTCGAGATCGCGGGCTGCTATCTCGTGCCCACCGAGGTGGCCGACGAGCGCCTGAAGCGAAGTCCGGGCGAGTACGACTCCGAGCTCTACGGCCGCGGCCCGAACGCGTGGTCGCGCCACTGGCTGATCGTGCCGCTGACGGAGCCCCAGGGCCGCCGTCGCGGCCTGATCTGGGTGGACGATCCCCGCGACCGCCTGCTGCCCACGCGGGCGCGCCTCCAGGCGCTGCGGCTGTTCGCGAACCAGGCGGTGGCGGCGCTTCAGTCCGCCGACCAGGCGCTGAAGCTCCGCCACGAGGCGACCCACGATGCCCTCACCGGCCTTCTCAACCGGCGCGCCTTCCGCGCGCGCCTCGCGCGCGAGGTGGCAGAGCCCGACGGCGAGTTCGCGCTGATCCTGTGCGACATGGACAACCTGAAGCGCTTGAACGACTCGCTCGGCCACGAGGCCGGGGACCTCGCCCTGCGGCTGCTGGCGGATGCACTGCGCACCGGGCTGCGCCGCGACGACGCCTACCGGCTCGGCGGCGACGAGTTCGCGATCGTGCTCCCGGGCGCCACGGAGGCCGACGCCGAGCGAGTGGTGGAGCGGCTCCAGCACACGGTGTCGGTCGCCGCCCGCGACCCGATCGACTACATCCAGGCGAGCTTCGGAGTGGCGGCCTACGAGCTGGGGGAGAGCCCCGACCGCCTGGTGGCCCGCGCGGACGCGGTGCTGTACGAGTCGAAGCGCCGCCGCCGGCTGGGGTCAGACCCCTTGAGCGTTGGCACAGGGTCTGACCCCGAAGGGGTCTGACCCCGTAGTGGCAGTGGTAGTAGTGCATATGCGAACATGTGTTCGTGTACGTCGAGCTTCACTGCCACTCGGCCTATTCGTTCCTCGACGGGGCGTCGCATCCGGTCGAGCTGGCCGGGGCCGCGGCTGAGCAGGGGCACAGCGCCCTCGCGCTGACCGACCACGACGGGCTGCACGGCGCCATGGAGATGGCGCACGCGCTGAAGCCGCTCGGGATCCGCCCGATCACCGGCGCCGAGCTCACGCTCGACGACGGCACCCACCTCACGCTCCTGTGCGAGACGCGCGAGGGCTACACGAACCTCTGTCGCGCGATCACCGCCTCGCACTGGCCCACGCGGCGCTGGGCGCGCGAGGGCTTCGCGGAGGGCGGCGGCCGCCAGGATCCGCTGGACGGCGATCCGAGCATCTCGCTCGACGCGCTCGAACGGCACGCCGCCGGGCTCGTATGCCTCTCGGGCTGCGCGCGCGACGGCGCGGTCGCCTCGCGCGTGGAGGCCGGCCACCACGCCGAGGCGGCGGCGGTCGCCCGCCGGCTGCTCGGAATCTTCGGCCCTGAACGCTTCCGCATCGAGCTGCAGCGCCCGTTCTGGCGCCACGACAGGCGCCGCAACCGGCTTCTCGCCGAGTTGGCCGGCCGACTCGGCGTGCCCACGGTCGCCACCGGGAACGCGCACGTGCATACCCGTGAGCGGATCGCGCTCCAGGACGCGATGGTCTCGGTTGGGCTCGGGAAGACGCTCGACGAGACCGAGCCGCTCCGCCGCGGCAACTCCTCGCACGTGCTCGCCGCGCCCGAGCGGATGGCGGAGCGCTTCCGCGAGCATCCCGACGCGGTCGAGGAGAGCGGCAGGCTCGCCGAGCGCCTCGGCTTCGACCTGACCGAGGACCTCGGCTACCGCTACCCCGGCTCCGAGGACCCCGAGGCGGACTCGAAGCTGGCGACCCTCTGCCGCGACCGCTTCGAGGAGCGCTACGGGCGATCGGGCTCGGAGGCCGCCGCCCGGCTCGACGAGGAGCTGCGCGTGATCCGGCACCTCGGCCTGTCGGGCTTCTTCCTGCTCCACCGCGACATGCTCGAGCTGGCGCGCGAGGTGGCAGCCGAGGTGCGCGGGCCGGAGTCGTCGCGGCGCCTCCTGCCGCCCGGCCGCGGCCGTGGCTCGAGCGTGGCGTCCATCGTCTGCTACCTGACCGGCCTCTCGCACATCGACCCGATCGCCAACGAGCTGCTGCTCGGCCGCTTCCTGAACGAGGAGCTGACCGCGCTGCCGGACATCGACCTCGACTTCCCGCGCGACATCCGCGACGTCCTCATCCCGCGCGTGCACGACCGCTACGGCCGCGACCGCTGCGCGCTCGTCGCAGCCTTCTCCACCTTCCAGGTGCGCTCGGCGGTGCGCGACTTCGCCAAGGCGCTCGGCCTGCCGCCGGGCGAGATCGAGCGGCTCGCGCGACAGGTGGACCCGTGGAAGGACCGCAACGACATCAGGGACGACGTGCCGCGTGGCGGCTCGCCGCGCTGGAACGCGCTCGTGAAGCTGGCCCACGACGCGTGGGGGTTGCCGCGGCACATGTCGCAGCACCCGGGCGGGATGGTGATCTCGACCCAGCCGCTGATCGACCTCTGCCCGGTGCAGCCGGCGTCGATGGAGGGCCGCCAGATGGTGCAGTGGGACAAGGACTCCTGCGGCGACGCCGGCTTCCTCAAGATCGACCTGCTCGGGCTCGGGATGCTCTCGGCGGTCGAGCGCTGCGTCGACGAGATCGCACGCGTGCGCGGGGAGCGGATCGACCTGTCGCGAATCCCGTTCGACGACAGGGAGGTCTACGCCCAGATCCAGGAGGCCGAGACCACGGGCGTGTTCCAGATCGAGTCGCGCGCGCAGATGCAGATGCTCAAGCGGACGCGGCCCGAGACGCTCGACGACCTCACCGTCCAGGTGGCGCTCGTGCGGCCCGGGCCGATCATCGGCGGGGCGGTGCATCCGTACATCGAGCACCGCAAGGCGCTGCGCGCCGACCCGAGCTTCGAGGTGCCCTACGCCCACCCCTCGCTCGAGCCGGTGCTGCGCGACACGCTCGGCACGATCGTCTTCCAGGACCAGGTGCTGGAGGTGGCGATGGCCTTCGCGGGCTTCACCGCCGGGGAGGCGGAGGGACTGCGGCGCGCGATGAGCCGGCGGCGCTCTGAGGCGGCGATCCGCGCCTACGAGGAGAAGTTCATCGAGGGAGCGGAGCGGCGGGGGGCCGCGCGCGAGGTGGCGGAGGGGGTCTGGACCCAGATCGTCGGCTTCTCCGGCTTCGGCTTCCCGAAGGCGCACTCGGCGGCCTTCGGGCTGCTCGCATACCAGTCGACCTGGCTGCGCGTTCACTACCACCCGGAGTTCCTATGCGCGCTCCTGAACGAGCAGCCGATGGGCTTCTACCCGCCGGACGCCCTGGTGCACGAGGCGCAGCGGTGCGGGGTCGAGGTGCTGCCACCGTGCGTCGCTCGCAGCGACGCGGAATGCCGGGTGGAGGACGGGTGCGGTCCGTATGGGCCTCGGCTATGTGACCGGAGTGAAGGAGGCGGAGGTGCGGGCGATGGCGGCCGAGCGCGGCCACGGCTGGCGCTCGCTCGGCGACCTCGCGGGGCGCTCCGGCGCCTCCGCGGAGACGCTCGGCCGGCTCGCCTGGGCAGGAGCCTGCGACGCGCTCGTCGACGGCGATCCCTCCGCCAGGCGCCGCCGCGCCCTCTGGATGCTGGGCGTCGCGGTGCCCGGCACGCAGGTGCCGGAGGGAACCCAGCTCGCCCTTCCGCTCGATCCGCACGAGGGGCCCGAGCTGCGCGCGCTCAGCGCCTGGGAGCGCATGCTGGCCGACTACGGCTCGACCGGGGTCACGCTGCGCGAGCACCCGCTCGAGCTGATGCGGCCCGGACTACCCGACGACCTCCGCACGAGCGCGGAGCTGACGCGCCACCCGCACGGGCGGCGCGTGCGCGTGGCCGGCCTCGTGATCGCGCGCCAGCGCCCGGCCACCGCCAAGGGAGTCACGTTCATGCTGCTCGAGGACGAGCACGGCACGATCAACCTGATCGTCTCGCCGCCCGTGTACGACCGCTGCCGGCTCGCGGTCCGCTCGGAGCCGCTCGTGCTCGCCTCGGGCCGCCTGGAGGCTCGCGACGGCACGATCAACATCGTCGTCGACAGGGTCGACCGCCTGGAGCGGCCCGATCTCCCGCCGGCCAAGGTCACGCACATCGAGCCGCGCCGCGTGTGGTCGAGCGAGGCGGGCGAGCTGAGCGCCGTCCTGCCGGCGGCGCACAGCTTCGGCCGGCGGGGCTAGCTCTCCTCTGCCTCTGAGCTCTGTCGCTTCTTCAGCCAGTCGCCGAACTGCTGACCGGCCTCGGCAATCGACGTGCCCGCCTGGGTGAACGCAGCGCCTATCCGCTCGCCGTAGAAGGCGCTCGCGGCGTCGGCCTCCTCGCGCGCCGAGCCCTCCTGACCCACACGGATGTACTCGCCGCGCACCATCGCGTCGTAGCTTCCGTCCTGTACCCAGTCGAGCAGCAGCCGCACGCGGCGCACGGGCATCGGGTGGGTCAGGCCCAGGTCCTGGAGCAGCTTGGTCAGCTTCTCGAGGCCGCTGCCGCCCTCGCTGTAGTCCATGCCCTGGGCGATGAAGGCGTCCAGGTTCAGGTCCTCGGCCGCCTCGCCCGCCGCGATGGTCATGAGCGCGCGGCAGACCGCGTTCGGGTCGCGCGTGACGAGCGCCGCGCCGCGGTCGCAGGACAGTTCCGCCGCCCGGAACCACTCGAGCAGCGCGTACCGGATCGCCAGCAGCGGGAGGCCCGCGAGCAGCGGAAGGCGCACGGAGGATCCGATCTGCAGCAGGATGATGAGCGCCGTCCGGTAGAGCACGTGGTCCGAGTGGACGTGAGCGGCCTCGTGCGCGAGCACGACGCGGCGGCCGTCCTCGTCGAGGATCCGGACGAGCTCCGAGTTCAGCACCACGATCGGCTTCTTCGTGCCGATCGTGTAGGCGTTGGCCAGCGGGAACTGCGTGATGTACAGATCCGGGACGCGCTCCATGTCGAGCGTGTTGAAGACCTGACGGTGGAGCACCCAGATGCCCGGCAGCTGATCCTGCCCGAGCCGCACCGCCGAGCCGAGCGAGAACGCGCGGATCGCCCGTTCGTACCCGAGCGAGACGAGCGTTCGAACCACCTGGTCGAGATACGGCACCTTCTGAAGTGCCGCGGTCGCCGCCCGATCAGCCGGGTGCTGGTACGCGCGCGGTGAGATCCCCTCGAGCTTCCACGCCGTCTCGAGTTGCTCGTTCATTCGCTCAGCCTATGTCTTCCGCTGCATGAGCGTGGCGATGCCGAAAAGGCCGACGAGAAACACGCCGAGCACCGGATCCATCAGGATCGTGAGCACCCCGATGATCACCAGCGGGACCGCGAACACCAGACGGATGCTCGACTCGGGCTCGCTCATGCGCCGCAGCTCCCGCTCGATCCCACCCGGCGGCGCTCCGATCAGGATCCTCCAGATGGCCCGGCCATCGCTTTCCATCGGACCGCTGAACCCGGCGCCGTAGCGAATTGGCAGGGCGCTGCCCAGAAACTGCCCGCTCGCGACCCATGCTCCGACAAAGGCCACCTTGCCGCCGTCAAAGGCCCCGTTCTCCACCCACACCCACCAGAGCACGCACGCGGCCACGAGCGACACGGTCGGCCCGGCCGCCGCTACCCACGCCTCGTCGCGAGCACGGCGGAGGCGGTCCGCGTCGTAGCTCGCGGAGCCGCCGTCGAGGCCTCCGCTCCGCATCTCGATCGCGACCTCGCCCCGCGTGAGGAGGAGAGCGGCGAAGGCATGTCCGAGCTCGTGCAGCAGCACCAGCACCGGCGTCCAGACGATCGTGAGCAGGAGGAACCCGAGCAAGTCGGCCACTCCTCCGTAATCGGCGGCGGATGGTCGCCCTTTACCCTCGGCCCATGGCAGGTCGGATTCTCGTCGGTACCTCGAGCTGGGCGGACCCCGGCTTCGTCAAGGAGTGGTATCCGCGCGGCCTCCCGGCAAAGGAGCGGCTGCCCTGGTACGCGCGGCACTTCGAGCTCGTCGAGCTGAACTCGAGCTTCTATGCAATCCCCGATCGCAACACGGTGCACGGCTGGGTCGAGGCGACCCCGCCGGGCTTCGCCTTCGACGTGAAGGCGCACCGCGCGCTCTCGAGGCACTCGTCGAAGCCCGAGTCGCTGCCGCCCGACCTCCGTGGGCTCCACGGCACGCCCGAGCTCGAGCGGCCGCTCGCCGAGCGCCTCGTGGAGGAGACGGCCCCGCTTCGCGACGCGGGCAAGTTCGGGGCCTACCTGCTTCAGCTCACTCCGGCCTTTTCGCCGCGAAAGCACAGGCTCGAGGAGCTCGACACGGTCGTCCAGATCCTCGGTCCGCACGGGCTGGCGATCGAGCCGCGCAACCGCAACTGGGTGGAGGGCGAGCAGCGCGAGCGCACGCTCGACTGGTATGCGGACCGGGGCGTGACGTTCGTCGGAGTGGACGCCCCGCGGGCCGACAACTTCCAGATCATGCCGCCGATCGACGCGGTCACGAACCCCCGAATCGCCTATCTGCGAGCGCACGGGCGGAACGCCGAGGGTTATCTGACCGGCAGGTCCGTGGCGGAGCGCTTCGCCTGGCGCTACACCGACGACGAGCTCGAGGAGATCGCGGACCGCGCGCGGAAGCTCGCCGAGGGCGCCGGCGAGGTCCACGTGGCCTTCAACAACAACCGCGGCGACGACGCCCCGACCGCGGCGCAGCGCTTCCGTGCCCTGCTGGGGCAGGAGGTGCCCGAGCCGGATGACCCGCAGCTGACGCTCTAGCCCGCTCGGGCCAGCTCGAACCAGACCCGCTTGGAGGCGCCGTCTTCCCGGACTCCCCAGTCGCGCGAGAGCCGCTGGACGAGAAAGAGTCCCCAGCCGCCGTCGTCATCGTGGGACGCAGCGTCGTCTACCTCCAGGCTCTGCACGTCGAAGACCGGACCGTCGTCCGCCACCTCCGTGAGCACGGCGGACTTGCCGACGGCGACGCGCAGCGTCAGCGAGTCGCAGTCCGTGTGCCGGACGCTGTTGGTGACCAGCTCGGTCACGAGCAGGCGCAGCGTCTCCATGAGCGGAGGGTCGAGGTCCGCTCGCAGCTGACCGATCGCGCGGCGTGCATCGGCCGCGGCGTCCGGGCCGCTCCCAAGCCGCATTCTGAGGCCATTCGGGCCCTGCCGTTCCACCCCGCGCCCGCGGGACCCCTGCGTCTCAGTGCCCATGCTCTTGGTTGTACCCAGGCGCGGATGGGGTCCAACCAATGGGTCTACTCTGCAACACGCAGCACAAGCACGGCGATGTCGTCCTTCGGGCGGCCGCCCTGCGAGAGCAGCGCGGCCTCCTCGACCTTTGCCGCGATCGCGTCCGGGTCGCGGCCCGCGCAGGTGGCCACGAGCTCCGCCAGCCGGCGCTCGTCGAGCATCCCCCCGCTGGAGCCGGCGCGGCTCTCGATGACTCCGTCCGTGTAGAAGACCAGTGAGTCGCCCTCGCCGAGGGTGACGGCGTGGTCCTCGAGGTCCGGGTCGGGCACGATGCCGAGGAGCGTGCCCGGAGCACCCACGTGCTCGACGCTGCCGTCAGCACGGAGCAGCAGGGGCAGCGGATGCCCGCCCGTCGAGACCCCTACCCGCGCGCCCTCCTCGAACTTCTCGAGGTAGGCGTAGGCGACCGTGCAGAAGCGCCGGTCGTCGCGCTGGCGCAGGAGCGCCTCGTTCAGCACCATGAGACTGCGGCTTGGCAGGAACTCGCGCATGGCGGCGGCTCGCAGCGTGTAGCGGGCGAGGGCGGTCACCGCGGCGGCGTCCGGGCCCTTGCCGCACACGTCACCCATCACGACGGTCCAGCCACGGTTCCCGGTCTCGAAGAGGTCGTAGAAGTCACCGCCGACCTCGTTGCCGTCGCCGGTCGGGCGGAAGCGCGCCGCAACCTCGATCCCCGGGATGTCCGGCAGCTCGACCGGGAGGAGGCTCTGCTGCAGCGTCCTGGCGATGTAGGACCGCTCGCTGTACAGGCGGGCATTGTCGATCGCCGTCGCGCAGCGGCGGCCCAGCTCCTGCGCCAGCTCCACGTCCTGCTCGTCGAAGCGCCTCCCCGGGCGGCCGTTGACCCACGAGAGGGTGCCGAGCGTGCGGCTGCGCGTGGTCATCGGAACGATGATCGCCGAGCGCATCCCGATCGCGGTCAGCTCGCGGTAGTGCTCAGCGTCCACCGCGGCCTGGCGCAGCATCTCGTCCGGGATGTCCGGATAGAGCTCGGCCTGGCCTGACCTCAGCACCTGGTACATGCCCTGGGGGGCATCAGGGTCGGGCGGGTAGCGCCGGCTGAGGTCGATGGCTCGCTCGCGGACGGTCGGGTCCACGTGCGCGAGCGCCTTGCGCTCCAGCATCCCGGCGTCGTTCAGGACCTCCACCGAGCACCAGTCGGCCAGCTCCGGGACCGCCAGGTTGGCGATCTCCACCAGCAGCTCGTTCGGGTCGAGGACCGAGGCGAGCACCTCGCCGCTTCGCGCGAGGAAGCGCTGCGCCTGCTCCGCGCGCTTGTGTGTGGTGATGTCGTCGATGACGTTGATCGCCATGGTCACGTTGCCGTCGTCGTCGCGGATCGGGGTGGCCTTGACGGACGACCAGCGCTCCTCGCCCGTCTCCCGCACGCGGAAGCGCACCACGGTCTCGGCGTTCTCCTCGCCCCCCAGCGCGCGGCGCCCCGGGAGCGCCTCGAGCGGAAACGGATCGCCGCGCTCGTCGACCAGCTCGTAGCGGTCCATGATGGTCGCGATCGGAGCGCTGATCAGCGCCTCCGCCGACTCGAAGCCCAGCGAGGCGACGGCGGCGTCGTTCGCGAACAGCAGCCGCCCGTCGGGCGCCTGCGCGGTCACGGCGTCGGCCACGCCGCGGAGGATGGCCTCGACCTGCGAGCGTGCCTCCTCGCGCTCGCGCGCGAGGCGAAGGGCCTCGAGGAAGTCGCCCACCTGGAGGCCTAGCGCCTCGGTCAGCGCGTAGACGCCGGCGTCGCGCTCGCGGACCTCGTGCGAGAACACCTCGATCACTCCGAGGCTCTCGTCCCCGCCGATCACGGGGAACGCCATGCCGCCGTGGAGGTCGTTCGCCTCAGCGTCGGAGGCGCGCACGAACGTCCCGGTGTCGAGCGCGTCGCCGAGCCAGACGGGCCGCCCGGCTTCCCATGCCTGGCCGGGGAGGCTCTCGCCGGGCTTCAGGACCAGCTCGGCGCTCGCGCGCTGGAAGGCCTCGACGTCCACACCGTCCACCTGCCACTGCGCCGCGCACCGGAGCAGGCCGTCGTCGCCCATCTCCCAGAAGTTGGCGACCTGGCGGCCGAGCGGGACGGCGATCGACTCGAGCATGGGCTGCGCGGCATCGTCGAAGCTGTGCGCATTGGCGATGGCGCGTGCGACGCCGTACTGCGCGCCGAGCCGTGCCGAGTCGCGCTCGAGGCGCGCGCGGAGACGCGCGATCAGCACGGCGAGCGCGCCGCCGATGAGGAGCACGCCGGTGGCAACCAAGTGGCGCCCGCTGCCGAATGCGTCGTTTCCCGCGACGAGCGGAACCGACACGACGACCGCGAGGACGGCGACGAACAGCGTCTGGCGGACCGTCGCGCCGGTGGCCGCGATCAGCGGTCCGACCAGCAGCAGCTGTACGAGCAGCGCGACCGTGTCGGTCGACAGGTCGACCACCACGACCACCGCCATGGCGGCCAGGGCGACCGGGAACGCCCGCCGTTTCCAGGCAGCCTCCCCCTTTTTAGGTTGCGAGCCCAACTTGGGCGAGAATACTCAGGTAGAAAGCTCGGCGTGCAGGTTCCCGACGGCGTTATCCGCGTACGCGCTCCGAACCCGTCAGCGCTCACGCTCGATGGGACGAACACGTACGTCGTCGGGGGGTGGGTGGTCGATCCGGGGCCGGCTGTTTCGTCGCACCTCGAGGCCGTTCGCCGGGCTGCGAACGGCCGCATTGAGGGAGTCGTTCTGACACATTCGCATGCTGATCATTCGGAGGCGGCCGAGCTGTTCGGTGTGCCGGTCACGCTTCCCACCGAGTCCGCGTCCATCGGCCCCTTCCGCGCCATCGCGACGCCGGGTCACTCTTCGGACAGTGTGTGCCTGCTGATGGGGCGCGTGTGCTTCACGGGCGACACGGTGCTCGGGGAGGGGAGCGTGTTCATCGCCCCCGGCGAGGGATCCATGTCCGCGTATCTCGACTCGCTGCGGCGGCTGCGCTCGCTGGATCTGGAGGTGCTCTGCCCGGGCCACGGACCGTTCGTGTGGGACCCCGCGGCGAAGCTCGACGAGTACATCTCGCACCGGCTCGAGCGCGAGCGCCGGCTGATCGAGGCGCTCGACTCGGGAAAGCGCAGCGAGGACGAGCTCCTGGACGCCGCATGGCCCGAGGTGCCGCCGGAGCTCCGAGGCGCAGCGGCCCTCACCCTGGAGGCGCACATGGAGAAGCTCCGCGAGGAGGGGCGCGTGCCCGGCTGATCCCTCCTCCGCCCGGCGAGTTCGGGCGAAACGACGGCATTGAGGGGGTGAGTCGCGTCACGCCGTTGCACTTAGCCGTGTTATGGGCGGCAAAGTGCAACGCGGTGAGCGGGAGCGGGCAATTGCGCGACTCGCGGATGAGCAGTACGGCGTGATCTCACGGGCCCAGCTCTCAGAGCTTGGTGTTGGACCCGATGCGATCGATCACAGATTGAAGCTCGGGCGGTTGCAGTCTGTTCACCGTGGCGTGTACACAGCGATCGGGCGTCGGCTGGCTGACGCGCAACGGCCACTGGATGGCCGCCCTTCTGGCCTGCGGGCCCGGCGCGGTCCTGAGCCACAGGGCGGCCGCCGCGCTCTGGGGCATTCGTGGCGGCAACACGATTGAGATCACCGTCCCGCGCGCGCTGCGCAGGCGCCGCGGCATGCGACTCCACCGCTCG
Organism: uncultured Thermoleophilaceae bacterium; assembly: GCA_963819635.1. Taxonomy (GTDB): domain Bacteria; phylum Actinomycetota; class Thermoleophilia; order Solirubrobacterales; family Thermoleophilaceae; genus JACVRW01. The sequence goes on along the minus strand of CAWFWX010000003.1, from coordinate 1,038,242 downwards.
GAGCTCCCCGCCGACGAGATCACGACCCACCACGGCATCCCGACCACGACGGTGCCCAGAACGCTGCTGGACCTCAGTGCCGTCCTTCAGCGCGACGAGCTCCGCGGCGCAGCCAGACAGGCCGAGCAGTTGCGGCTGACCGACCCGCTCACACTCGCCGACCTCGTTGACCGCTACCCGCGCAAGGCCGGCACCGCGAACGTCCGCCGGATCGTTGAGGAGCTGAACGAGGGACTCGGGGTCGTCAAGAGCGAGCTCGAGGAGCGCTTCCAGGCCTTCCTCCTCAATGCCGGTCTTCCGCGCCCGGTCACCAACGTCCGCATCGAGGACATGGAGGTCGATTGCCTCTGGCGGGCTGAGCGCCTCGTCGTCGAGCTCGACAGCCGGACGTTCCACGACGTCGCTGACGCCTTCGAGACCGACCGAGTCCGCGACCGTCGCCTCGAGGCGGCCGGCTGGCGCGTGGTCCGAATCACCTGGAGGCAGCTCCACCGGACGCCCGTGGAGGTCGAGGCGGATCTGCGCCGGCTGCTCGGGCTCAGCCCGCGTCGCGGACGGTGAAGTCGCCCGACTCGAGCCGAGTCCAGGCGGGGTTCAGACGCGGATCGGTGCAGATTCCGGCCGCCGCGTCGAAGGCGCCGGGCGGCTGCGGGGGCTCGGTGGCCACTCGATCGACGGGCTGCCCGTTCTGCGGCCTTCCGTTGTCCTCGATGTAGACCTGCACGCCGCCGTCCTGGGGCGGTGCGCCCGGCCCCGAGGCCCGCTTGAAGCGGTACTTGACCGACGCGAGGTTGCCCTCGACCCGCATGCACGTGATCGGGCCCTCGACCTCGAACGCGTCGACGTAGACGCCCGATCCGTGCACGTAGCCCTTCGCGGCCTGCCCTTCACCGCGGCCGCTGACGCTCAGGGAGAAGGGGCCGCCCGTCTCAGCGAAATGACCCGTGCCGCTGCCGGCGACGGAGCTCTGAGTACCACCGGTGGCCGTACCGGTCGCGGCGATGGAGAATGCGGCGAATAGGGCGGCAACGATGAGGCCCCTGCTCCTCATTGCCCGTCGTTGTACCCACGAAGACGCCACTCCTCACCGGGGAACCGTCACGAGCGCCTCCGGGCCGATCTCGGCCACCGAGCGGCAGCCGGCGAGCCCCATCGTCAGGTCGAAGTCGGCCTGGAAGTTCGTCACGACCTCCCGAACGCCCGCCTCGCCCGCCAGCGCGAGCCCGTATACGTGCGGCCGTCCGAGCAGCACCGCCCGCGCGCCCAGGGCCAGCGCCTTGAAGATGTCGGCGCCGCTCCGGATGCCGCTGTCGAGCAGCACGGGGATCCGGCCGTCGACGGCCTCGACAATGGCGGGCAGCGCGTCGAGCGTCGCGATCGCGCCGTCGACCTGGCGCCCGCCGTGGTTCGACACGACGATCCCGTCGATTCCCTCGTCCACTGCCCGGCGCGCGTCGTCGGGGTGGAGGATGCCCTTCAGGACGACCGGCAGCTTCGTCCGCTCGCGCAGGAACGGCAGATCGTCCCAGGTGAGCGACGGGCGCGAGTAGATCTGAACGAAGCGCTGAACGGCGGCACGCGCCCGTCCTGACCGAAGCGCCGGCAGAAACCGGTCGGGGTAGTTCCTCACCAGCTGGATGAGCACCTTCAGTGCGGCGAGGTTGGGTTTCGGCTCGGGCTGGTCGAGATCGCCGGGCGGCTCCGCCAACAGGCGAGTGAACGCCGGATCGCTCGTGTACTGGGCGATCCCCATCCCGCGCAGGAACGGCAGCCATGCGAGGTCGAGGTCGCGCGTCCGCCAGCCGAGGATCGTGGTGTCGAGCGTCACGACGATCGCCTCGCAGCCGCACGCCTCGGCACGCGCGACGAAGCTCTCCACGAGCTCGTCGCGGATGCTCCAGTAGAGCTGGAACCAGCGCGGGCCGTCGCCGAGGATCGCGGTGACCTCCTCCATGGCCACGGACGCCTGGCTCGAGTAGACCATCGGAACGCCCAGCCCGCGGACCGCGCGCGCCACGGCTCGCTCGGCATCGCGGTGCGCCATCTCGAGCACCCCGATCGGCGCGACGAGGAAAGGAGCCGGAAGCGTGCGGCCGAACAGCTCGACGCTCGTGTCGCGCTCGGACACGTCGCGCAACATCCGCGGCACGATGCGCCAGCGGTCGAAGGCGGCCCGGTTCGCGCGCATGGTCGCCCCGGTCCCGGCGCCGCCCGCGACATAGGCGAACGCCTCAGGCGTCATCGCCTGGCGAGCGCGCTCCTCGAGCAGCGTCGCATCGGTCGGAACGCGCGGACGAGCGCCGCTGACCCCCGCGACGTAGATCGATGTCTGCTGCTCCGGACCCCGCACGGCCGCGGGTTCTACCGCAAGCTAGCCTTTCCGGCCGCAATGATCAGTACCAACCAGTTCAAGAACGGCACCCATATCGAGGTGGACGGGACCGTCTTCAAGATCGTCGAGTTCCAGCACGTCAAGCCCGGCAAGGGCGCGGCGTTCGTTCGCACGAAGCTCAAGCGGACCGGCGACGGGGCCGTGATCGACAGGACCTTCCGCGCCGGCGAGAAGTTCCGCCCGGTTCGGACCGAGTCGCGGAAGATGACGTTCCTCTACGCCGACGGCACCGAGGCGCACTTCATGGACAGCCAGACCTACGAGCAGCTGGCCGTCCCGCAGGAGGGCGTGGCCGAGTCGCTCAAGTGGGTCATGCCGAACGAGGAGGTCGAGGTGCTCTACGTCGACGACGCGCCGAGCGACGTGCAGGTGCCGAGCGCGGTCGAGCTGAACGTGGCCGAGACCGAGCCGGGCGTTCGCGGCGACACCGCGAGCGGGGGCGGCGACAAGCCCGCCACGCTCGAGTCCGGCGTCGTGGTCCGCGTGCCGCTGTTCGTGAACGTGGGCGACCGCGTCCGGGTGGACACCCGCTCCGGCGAGTACGTCTCGCGCGCGTGATCGGGTGGCGAGGCGAACGGAGCAGCGACGGGCCGCGGTTGTGGCCCTCTACCAATCCGACGTGACCGGCCGGCCCGCCCATGAGCTCGTCGAGCGCGACGCGACCGCGTTCACGCGCGAGCTGGTGGAGGGGGTCGAGCGAGAGCACGACGAGCTTGACGAGTCGATCGCGAAGCACGCCAGCGGTTGGTCGCTGGACCGGATCGCGCCGCTCGAGCGCAACATCCTGCGGGTCGCGGTGCACGAGCTGAGACACCGGCCCGACATTCCGGACGAGGTCGCCATCGACGAAGCTGTCGAGGCGGCAAAGGAGCTCTGCGGCGCGGACGCGCCCGGGTTCATCAACGGCGTTCTCGGCGCCGTCCAGAGAGAGAACGGAGCGGCGGTATGAGCACACCCGACTCACTGACGGCCCTAGCGGACGAGCTCGAGGCGGTCGCCGACAAGCTGCGCGCCGAGGCGATCGACCCCGACGAGGCGGCCGACCTCGTGGAACGCTGCGCCGAGGTGGCCGCGCGGATCGGCGCCGAGATCGATGCCCGCGCGCGCGGGGCGGCCGAGTCGGAGGGCCAGGAGCGCCTTCTTTGAGCCGAGAACGGGGGCTCGCGGGCACCGCCCGCTCGCAGGTCGCTGTAGAGGCCGCGACGTATCCGGTAGAGCTGCAGGAGAGGGTCGACGTCTACCTCGACGGCCTGCGCTTCGCGGCGGAGCCCGGCACCGCGCGCCTCGAGGAGGCCATGCGCTACTCGCTCCTCGCCGGCGGCAAGCGCATTCGCCCGGTGCTCACGCTCGCGACAGCCGAGGCGCTCGGACGCGCCCCCGACGAGGTGCTTCCGCTCGCGGCCGCCATCGAGATGATCCATACCTACTCGCTCATCCACGACGACCTTCCGGCGATGGACGACGATGAGCTTCGCCGCGGCAAGCCGACCTGCCACGTCGCGTTCGGCGAGGACGTGGCCATCCTCGCGGGGGACGGCCTGTTCGCCGAGGGGCTCCGCCTGGCCCTCGACCAGCAGCGGGGCGAGCCGGCGCACGTGATGGCCGCCGTGAAGGAGGTCGTAACGGCGGCTGGGACGCACGGAATGGTCGGCGGGCAGTTCCTGGACGTGGCCGGCGCGGACCAGCCCGACTTGCGCCGTGTGCATGAGCTCAAGACGGGCGCGCTGATCGCCGCGTCCGTGGGTTGCGTACTTGCACTCGAGGGCATGGACGGACCTGCCACAATGCCGTTCCGGCGCTTCGCGGCCGAGCTCGGAGTCGTGTTCCAGATCGTCGACGACATCCTCGACGTGACGGGCGACGAGGCGGAGCTCGGGAAGCCGCGGGGCTCCGACGAGCGCCATGGCAAGGCGACCTATGTGAGTGTGTTCGGCCTGGACCGGGCACGAGAACTGGCTAAGGAGAGCCACGCAGCGGCACGAGCCGCCCTCGCACAGGCCGACGGGGCCACCGGAAGGCTCGGGCAGATCGCCGACTACATCCTGACGCGCACCACATGACCGCCCCCAAGCTCATCGACCAGATCGACGGACCGGCCGACCTCAAGGGCCTCGACGACGAGCAGCTCGTGCAGGTGGCGCAGGAGGTCCGCGAGCTGATCATCGAGACGATCGGCGAGATCGGCGGGCACTTCGGCGCCAACCTCGGCGCCTGCGAGATCGCGGTGGCGATCCACTCGCTGCTCGACTCCCCGCGCGACAAGGTCCTCTGGGACGTGGGCCATCAGGCCTACCCGCACAAAGTCCTGACAGGCCGTCGCGACGAGCTCCACACGATCCGCAAGTACGGCGGCCTCGCCCCGTTCTGCTCGATCCCGGAGTCGAAGCACGACATCATGGGCGCCGGCCACGCGTCGACGTCCGTGTCGTACGCGGTCGGCATCAAGGAGGCGATGCGCCGGGGGGTCGCGCCGGACGGCAAGGTCGTGGCGGTGATCGGCGACGGTGCGCTCACCGGCGGCGTGTCCTTCGAGGCGCTCCTGAACGCCGGCGGGATGGACGTTCCGATCGTGATCGTGGTGAACGACAACGGCATGTCGATCGCCCCGAACGTGGGCGCGCTCTCGCGGCTCTTCACCCGCATGCGCCTCAACCCGAAGCTGTACCACGCGCGCGAGGACGCCGAGGAGACGCTCACCAAGCTGCCCGCCGGGATCGGCAGCAAGATCGAGCGTCTCGGGCCGATCCTGAAGGAGTCGCTCAAGGCCTACTGGGCCCCCGGGCTCTTCTTCGAGGAGCTCGACCTCGCGTACGTCGGCGTGATCGACGGCCACGACGTGAAGGCGCTACGCCAGGCGATCGGCGAGGCGCTCGAGGCAGACCGGCCCGTGGTCGTGCACTGCAAGACGGTCAAGGGCAAGGGCTTCGTGCCCGCCGAGGAGGGCGGGCTCGAGGGCATGGAGAAGTGGCATGCCGCAAAGCCGGGGTCCGTCGTGAACGGCGCGGCCGCGCCGAAGAAGGCGCCGGCGACCGCCAAGGCCGCCAGCGCGCCGCCTCCGCAGTACACGACCGTCTTCGGCGAGGCGCTCGTCGAGGAGGCGCGCCGCGACGAGCGCGTGGTGGGCATCACGGCGGCGATGAACTCCGGCACCGGCCTGAACCTGCTCCAGAAGGCGCTGCCCGAGCGCTACTACGACGTCGGCATCGCCGAGCAGCACGCCGTCCTGTTCGCCGCCGGGCTGGCGCTCGAAGGCGCGAAGCCGGTCGCGGCCATCTACTCGACCTTCCTCCAGCGCGGATACGACCAGATCGTGCACGACGTCTGCCTCCAGAAGCTGAACGTGGTGTTCGCGATGGATCGCGCCGGGCTCGTGGGCGACGACGGCCCGACCCACCACGGCGCATTCGACATCTCGTACCTGCGCTGCCTGCCGGGCATGGTGCAGATGGCGCCGCGCGACGAGGCCGCGCTCGTCCACATGCTCCGGACCGCGCTCGCCTACGACGACGGGCCGATCGCCATCCGCTACCCGCGCGGCGAGGCCGAGGGCGTGCCGCTGCCGCTCCGGCCGGAGCCGATCGAGATCGGACGCGGCGAGCTGCTCTACGAGGGCGAGACCGTCGCGTTCCTCGGCTACGGCTACGGCGTGAGCGTGGCTCTCGGGGCCGCCGATCTCCTGGCCGACGAGCACGGGCTGCAGCCGACCGTGGCGGACGCCCGCTTCGCCAAGCCGCTCGACGCCGAGCTGGTCGAGCGGCTCGCGGCCGAGCACGACGTGCTGGTCACCGTCGAGGAGAACGTGCTCGCCGGCGGCTTCGGGTCGGGCGTGCTCGAGCACCTCGCCGACCACGACCTGCTGCGCGACACGCGCCTGCTCCGCTTCGGCCTGCCCGACCGCTACGTGACGCACGGCAAGCCGGCCCTCCTGCGCGAGGAGGTCGGGCTCACCCCGCAGGCGGTCGCGGAGCGGGTGGCGCAGGCAGTGCTCGAGCCCTCGCTGGCCTAACTACCAGCGGGCGAGGCTCGTGTCCGGCTCGAGCCGGAGCGCCAGCGCTGTGAGGAGCTTGATGGTGGCCTCGACGTCGACGAGGTCGACCATCTCGACCGGCGAGTGCATGTAGCGCAGCGGTATCGAGACGACGGCCGTGGGCACGCCGCTGCGGCTGAGGTGGACCGTGTCGGCGTCGGTTCCCGTCGCGCGGCCCGCGGCCTCGGTCGCGCATTCGATGCCCTCGGCGGCGGCCACCTCGTCGAGCAGGTCGTTCACGGCGCGGTTCACGACCGCACCGCGGGTGATCACCGGCCCGCCGCCGAGCCCGTGATCGCCGAGCTCGCCGGGGTCGACGCCGGGAGCGTCGGTCGCGTGGGTCACGTCCACCACCACCGCGAGGTCCGGCTCGAGCTCGTAGGCCATCACCCGGGCCCCGTGGGCGCCGATCTCCTCCTGCACGGCCGCAACGCCGGCCACGGGCCCGGCGCCGCCGCCGGCATCCTTCACGCGCCGCGCCACCTCGATCGCCACGAAGACCCCGAGCCGGTTGTCGAGCGCCCGCGAGGCCACGCGCTCGTTCGGCAGGTCGAGCGGCTCCGCGGCGATCAGCACCTGGTCGCCCGTCTGGACCATCGAGCGCGCCTCGTCGCCGTCCCTCGCGCCGATGTCCACGTGGAGCCGCTTCAGCTCCACGGCCTTCTTGCGCTCCTCGGCGTCTGTCAGGTGAGGCGGCTTGCGCCCGACCACGCCTGGCACGACGCCGTCGCGGGTGAGGATCTCAACGCGCTGGCCCACGAGCACCTGCGCGTCCCACCCGCCCGACTGCACCACGTGCAGGAAGCCCTTGTCGCTCACGTGGCTCACGAGCAGGGCGATCTCGTCGATGTGCCCCACCACCGCCATGAGCGGGGTGTCACCGCGGCCGTTCACGCGCGCCACGGTGGTGCCGAGCTTGTCGGTGGTCACCTCGTCGGCGAACCCCTCAGCCTCCTCGCGCCATACGCGCGCGGGCCGGCTCTCGTGCCCGGGCGGGCCGGGTGCGGTGAGCAGCTTCCTGAGGAGGTCGGACGCGGGCATCCGCGAGAGGCTAGCGCCGCTCGACCGTCGGCTGGATGGTCATGGCGCAGCTGAGGCTGTTCGCGATGAAGCAGTAGCCGTGAGCCTGCTCGACCAGGCTTCGCACGCGTTCCTCGCTCGCGTCGCCCGCCACAGCGATCCGCGGCCGCAGCGTGATCTGCGTGATCCGGACCGGCTCCTGGTCCTCGGGCATCAGAGCCTCCGCGTCGTCCTCATACGCGACGACGTCGATCCGGGCCTTCGCGGCGAGGTGGAGGAACCACAGCATCTGGCACGAGGAGGCGGACATCAGCAGCAGCTGCTCGGGGTTGAGGATGCTCGGATCGCCCTTCGACTCGCCTGTCGTCACGCGGATCTCCTGCTCCGCGGGCGGGGCCGTCACGGAGTGCGTGCGCTCGTAGTGGTCCCAGCCGAGGCCGGTGGAGCCGGTCCAGCGCAGGCGGGTGTCGTACCGATGCGTCGCGATCCGGAGAGAATAAGAGCGTGCCCCGCGAGAACGTGGACCTCGTCCGGTCGAGCTTCGAGGCGTTCGGCCGCGGCGACTTCGAGGAGGCGTTCGCCGTCTACGACGAGGCCGTCGAGTGGCACACGGCGGACGACGAGCCGGACTCGCAGACGTACGCGGGCCTGCCTGCGCTGCGCCGGTTCGCGGAGCACCTGGCCGACCCGTGGACCGACAGGTTCGGGCCGGCGGTGACGTTCGAGGACTTCATCGACTGTGGCGACTGGGTGGTGGCACCCTGGAGTGCCGTCCTGCATGGCCACGGGAGCGGCATAGAGATGCCGGTCTCCGAGACCTACGCGGTGCTGGTGCGCGACGGCCGGATCAGGCGAGTCGAGGAGTACCGGACCGTGGAGGAGGCTCTCGAAGCCGTCGGCCCGCCCCTGCCGCCCCCCAAATAAGAAACGGCCCCGCCGGGAGAGCGGAGCCGTTTCTTGAGGGAGGAGTGATGCGTATGTGTGTCTGTGGGAGGAAGTCTCAGGCGGTGCCCGCGCTGTAGCGGGTCACCGCGGTCATGATGAGCGCGGCCAGTCCGGCGGCTGCGAAGAGCGCCATGGCCGCCAGCTCGCCGAACAGCGCGAACAGGACGGCCGAGAGGATCAGCCCGAGCGCGAGCCCTCGGTCATAGACGGCCTGCGTCGACAGCGGGAGGCTGCCCCGGGTGCCGGGCTCGGTGCCGGCCACACCCAGCGCTATCGCGATCGCGCCGACCAAGACGCCGGTCACGATCGGCGCCGCATCCAGCTCCAGGAGGAGCGGGACCGCGATCAGCGCGCTGCCCGCTACGACCAGCAGGCCGGATCGGAGAGCGTGGGATGTGCCGCGCGAACGGTGCATCGATGTCGAGGCTACGCCGCGAAAATGAGTGGTGTGTGAGTTGGATCACACAGCCGTCGCTGGGTACTCTCCCGCGCGTGGCCAAGCGGCGGCTCGACACCCTGCTCGCCGAGCGCGGCCTGTATGAGTCCCGCTCGCGTGCCGCCGCGGCGGTGATCGCCGGGGACGTTCGCGTTGGAGGGCGCCCGGCCACGAAGCCCGGCGAGCTGGTGCCGGACGGCGCGGACGTGGCCGTGGCCGAGGCGCCGCCGTACGTGTCGCGAGGCGGCGTGCAAGCTCGCCAACGCGCTCGACTCGCTCGGGGTCGATCCGGCGGCGCGCAGGGCGCTCGACGTGGGTGCGGCGACCGGCGGCTTCACGGACGTGCTGCTCCAGCGCGGCGCCGAATCCGTGATCGCGCTCGACGTGGCGTACGGCGAGCTCCACTGGCGGCTCCGGAACGACGAGCGCGTGATCGTGATCGAACGAACGAACGCCCGCTCGATCGAGCCCGCCGACCTGCCCCACGAGCCCGACCTGATCGTCGCGGACGTCTCGTTCATCTCGCTGACGAAGATCCTCCCGGCCGTGGTCCGCGCCGCGGCGTCCGCCTTCGACCTCCTCGCCATGGTCAAGCCGCAGTTCGAGGCGGGCCGCGAGCGGGTCGGCAAGGGCGGCGTGGTGCGCGCCGCCGACGACCGCCGCGCGGCGCTCGTCGAGGTGGGCGAGTTCGCGCGCTCGGAGCTCGGCCTTTCCGTACTGGGCTACGCGGCGTCGGGACTCCCCGGTCCCGCGGGCAACCGTGAGAGCTTCGTCTGGCTCGCGGAGCCCGGCCGCGACGGCGCGCTGGAGGACCTCGAGGCCGCCGCGCGAAGGGCGGAGCCGTGACGAGCATCACGGCGTTCACCCACGCGCGGCCGGGCCAGACCGGCGCGGCGCTCCGGCGGCTGATCGAGGGCGCGCGGGAGGCGGGCGTCGAGGTGCGCTTGGCTGAGGGCGAGGCGCGCAAGCACGGGATCGAGGCGCAGGAGGGGGTCGTGGTGGACGCCGATCCGAGCGCCGAGACCGATCTCGCGATGGTGCTCGGCGGCGACGGCACGATCCTGTCGGCGCTCCGCCAGTACGCGCGGCGCGACGTGCCCGTGTTCGCCGTCAACTTCGGCACGATCGGGTTCCTCGCAACGGTCGAGCCCGACGACCTCGAGGAGGGCCTGCGGCTCGCGCTCGCAGGCGACTTCGACGTGATGCCGATGCCGGGGCTGGTGGCCGCGACGTCCGACGGCGAGCAGATCGGCATCAACGACATCTCCTTCCACCGCCTTCACACCGGCCGCGTGGCCGAGCTCGCCTATTCGGTGCAGGGCGAGGAGCTCGGAGAGGTCCGTTGCGACGGCCTCGTGGTGGCCACGCCGGCCGGCTCGACGGGCTACAACCTCGCCAACGGCGGGCCGGTGCTCGCGTGGGGGGTGGAGGGCTACGTCGTGTCCTTCATTGCGCCGCACACCCTCACGGCCCGCGCGCTCGTGGTCGCGCCGGGGGACGTGCTCGCGGTGACGAACCGGTTGCGCGAGGAGGACGTCGAGATGACGACGGACGGCCGAAGCGTCTGCGACCTCCCGCGCGAGGAGACGATGGAGATCCGCTTCGAGCCCGGCTGCGCGATGCTCGCCCAGCTGCCCGGCGCGAGCTTCTACCACCGCCTCCGCGACAAGTTCGGGCGACTCGCCTACTGACTAGGACGCGATCGCGTCGAGCGCGTCGGAGGCGTTCGCGGCCGCGCCCGGCCAAAACGCGGCGATCTTCTCTGCCTCCACCGGCGGAGAGAAGAGGTAGCCCTGCGCGTAGTGACAGCCGCTGCTGAGGAGGAAGTCGCGCTGGGCCTTGGTCTCGATGCCCTCCGCGACGACGGTCAGGCCGAATCCCTGCGCCAGGTACATGATCGCGTTGACGAGCGTGCGCGCCGGCCGCGCCTCGGGCAGGCCGCGGACGAACGAGCGGTCGATCTTCAGGACTCGGACCGGGAATTCGCCGAGGCGTGCGAGTGACGAGTGGCCGGTCCCGAAGTCGTCGATGGCGAGCGATATGCCGTGCGCCGTGAGGACCGCCATCTCCTCTTTGAGGCCGGGACGCGGCGCCATGGTCGCGGACTCGGTCATCTCGAGCGTGATGCACGACGGATCGCAGCCCTCGGCCCTGATCATCACCGCGATCGTCCCCGCGCCTATCTGCTGGCAGGTGTCGGGCGGCATGTTGATCGACACGCGGGTGTCGTGGCCCGCCGCGACCCACTCGGCGGCCTGCCGGCTGGCCTCGCGGATCGCCCACTCGCTGAGCGGGCGGATGAGGCCGGTGCGCTCCGCCAGCGGAATGAACTCGTCCGGCCCGATCTGGCCGCGCTCGGCGTCGTTCCAGCGCGCGAGGGCCTCCACGCCCACCATCCGGCCCGTGGCGAGCTCGACGATCGGCTGGTAGTGCAGCGCGAGCCCGCCGTGCTTGATCGCCTGCCTGAGACGCCCCGCGAGCGCGAGCCGCTCCTCGGAGTCGCGGGAGCCGGGCTCGTAGAAGCGACAGGCGTCGCGCCCGGCGGCCTTCGCGTCGTACATGGCGGCGTCGGCGTGCTTCAGCAGCATCTGCGTGTCCGCCGCGTCGAACGGGAACAGGCTGACCCCGACGCTCGCGCTCACATCCAGCTCGACCGATCCCGCCGACACAGGTCGCATGAGCGCGTCGCGCACGCGGGTGGTCGCCAGCTCCGCGGCGTGCATGGCCTCGTCGAGGGTGGCGGGGAGGTTCGGCATCAGCACCAGGAACTCATCACCGCCGTCGCGTCCCACGATGTCCGTCGCCCTGGTCGCCCGGCTGAGCCGCTCGGCGACCGCAGCGAGGAGCTCGTCGCCCACCTCGTGCCCGAAGCCGTCGTTCACGAGCTTGAAGTCGTCCAGGTCGACGTACATCACGGCGACAGCGCCGCCGCCGGCCCCCGAGGCCGCGATCGCGTCGTCGAGCGCGGCCCGGAACTGCTCGCGATTCGGCAGCCCGGTGAGCGGGTCATGGCTGGCGCGATGGCTGAGCTCCTGCTCGGCCCGCTTCCGGTCGGTGATGTCGAAGATCATGCCCTGGGCCAGGGCGCGCTGGCCATCGACGCGCGGCAGGATCACGGTGCGGTCGACCACCCAGCGCACGACGCCGTCGGGGGAGACGACGCGGTATTCCGCGTGGAACTCCCGGCCCGCCTCCAGCGCCTCGGCGAACGCGCCGCTCACGCGCTCGCGATCGTCCGGATGGACGGGCTGCAGCCAGGCGTCCGGGGACGCCTTCCAGCCGTCCGGAGTGATCCCGAAGAGGTCGGTGATCTGCGGGCTGATGTACTGCGTCTCGCCGGTCTCGAGATCGTCCAGGTAGGTCACGGCCGGGAGCCGCTCGATGAGCGAGCGGTACTGGGTGAGCGTCGACTGGAGCTCCCCGTAGAGGTTGGCGTTCTCGATCGCGCTGCCGGCCATGTCGCTGAGCAGCTGGCAGTAGATGAGGTCGTCGTCGTCGAAGCTGCCCTCGAGCCGCGCGAGGTACATCTCGCCGATGGCCTCGCCGCGCGACATCAGCGGCAGGAGCAGCGCCGCGCTCAGGTCGTGCTCGCGCAGCCAGTCGCGCTCGGCGGGGTCGTCCTCGGCCCGGTCGACCTGGATGCTGATCGCCCGGCGCTCCGTCAGAACCCGTCTCGAGGCGGGGTAGTCATCGAGCCACGCGTAGGTCTCGCCCGGCGGTACCGCGGCGCCCACCTCGATCGCCTCGAGGTCGGCGAGCGTGACGAGCCGGTCCTGCTCCCTGTCCCAGAGCGCGATCGCCCCGATGGCGGCGCCCGTGGCCTGGATCGCGCGCAGCGTCAGGTCCTCGCTGAGCGCGCGGACGTCGAGCGTCGCCGTCATGCGGCGCGGCAGCTCGCTGAGGTCCTGGAATCTGGGGTCGGTCATAGCGCGCGCCCGTCGCGGCCCACGCCTGGTTTATCGGCATTTGCGAGATGCCCAATGAGCCGAATCGCGCTCCGTCGGATGGCGCTGGTACACCTGAGCGGTGCTGCTCGAGCTGCGCATCGAGAACGTCCTCCTGATCGAACGGGCCGAGTTGCGGCCCGGCGACGGCCTAACGGCGATCACGGGCGAGACCGGGGCCGGGAAGACCGTCCTGGCGAACGCGCTCGACCTGCTGCTGGGCGGAAAGCCGCGGGCGGGGATCGTGCGGCCGGGTGCGCCGGAGGCGTACGTCGAGGGGGTCTTCGAGTTGCCCGCCGGGCTCTTGACCGAGCCCGAGTTCGCGGACCTGCGCGAGCGCGTGGGGGAGGAGTCGGGCGACGGGGTCGACGAGATCGTGCTCGCTCGCCGGGTCAGCGCCGGGGGCCGTACGCGGGCCTTCGTGCAGGGCCGCTCCGCGACGGCGGCGGACCTACAGGCGCTCGGCGGCCGGCTGGTGGCCTTCTTCGGGCAGCACGAGCACCGGCGTCTCACGCTTGCCTCGGCTCAGCTCGACCTGCTCGACGGCTTCTGCGGCAGCCCGCACATGGAGCTGCGGGCGGCGCTCGGAGCGGCCCACGCGCGCGTGCGCGGGCTCGAGCGCTCCCTGGCCGAGCTCCGCGAACGGGCGGGCACGCGGGACCGCGACCTCGATCTGCTCGCCTTCGAGATCGAGGAGATCGAGGCGCTCGATCCGACGGAGGAGGAGCGATCGTCGCTGGCCGCCGAGCGAACGCGCCTGCGCCAGCTCGACGGCCTGCTGGCGGCGGCCGGTGCGGGAGCGGAGGCGATCGCACCCACCGGGGACGAAACCGGGGTTTCCGCCCTCCTGGCTCTGACCGAAAGCCAATGCCAGGGAGTGGCGGGGGCCGATCCCGAGCTCGACGCCCTCGCCGAGCGGCTCGCTGCGCTGCGCCTCGAGGCCGAAGAGCTCGGCGCGGACCTGCGCCGCTACGCCGACTCGCTGGAGGCCGAGCCCGGCCGGCTCGACGTCGTGGAGGAGCGGCTGGACCTCTACGACCGGCTGGAGCGCAAGCACGGCGGCAGCGTGGCCGCGGTGCTGGCCCATGCGGAGCACTGCCGCGCCGAGCGCGCACGCCTCGAGCAGGCGGAGGTCGAGACCGAGCGGGCGGTGACCGCGCTCGCCGAGGCGCTCGCCGAGCGCGACAAGCTGGCCGGCCGCGTCACGGCGGCGCGAACGAAGGCGGCGCCCAAGCTGGCGGAGCGCGTCCGCGAGGAGTTGGCCGCGCTCGCGATGGAGGGCGCGTCCTTCGAGATCTCACTCGACTCCGCGGGCGAGGTCCGCCCAACTGGGGCCGAGCGCGTCGAGTTCCTGCTCGCGCCCAATCCGGGCGTCCCGGCGGCGCCGATTCGCGACGCCGCCTCGGGCGGCGAGCTGTCGCGCGTGATGCTCGCGCTGATGACTGTCGCGGGCGCGGGCGAGTCGCGAACGCTCGTCTTCGACGAGGTCGACGCGGGCGTGGGCGGGCAGACGGCGCGAGCGGTGGGTGAGCGGCTGAGGGCGCTCGCCGACGCCCGCCAGGTGCTCTGCATCACCCACCTGCCCCAGATCGCCGCGCTCGCCACGTCCCACTTCAGAATCGAGAAGTCCGCGGAGAAGGACACGGCGCTCACGACCGTCGAGGAGCTGGAGGGCGACGGCGTGGTGACCGAGCTCTGCCGGATGCTGGGCGCCGAGGCGTCCGACAGCGCCGCCCGGCGGCACGCCGAGGAGCTGCTCGCCGCGGCGTGAGAGAGGGCGGGACTGCTCCGCCGAATCGATGAGTACACTCGACTTCCCAGAGACTTGATGCCACAGACCCGCCCGGAAACCCGCTTCATCTTCGTCACCGGCGGCGTCGTCTCTGCACTCGGGAAGGGCATCGCTGCCGCCTCGCTGGGCCGGCTCTTGGTAGCGCGCGGACTCACCGTGACGATCCAGAAGTTCGACCCGTACATCAACGTGGACCCGGGCACCATGAGCCCGTTCCAGCACGGCGAGGTGTTCGTCACCGAGGACGGCGCGGAGACCGACCTCGATCTCGGCCATTACGAGCGCTTCACCGACACGAACACGAGCCGCGCGTCCAACGCCACCGCGGGCGCCATCTACAACTCGGTGATCCGGCGCGAGCGCCGCGGCGACTACCTGGGCGGGACCGTCCAGGTGATCCCGCACATCACCGACGAGATCAAGAACCGCATCAAGCTCGTCGCCGAATCCAGCGACGTCGACGTGGTGATCACGGAGATCGGCGGCACCGTCGGCGACATCGAGTCGCTCCCCTTCCTGGAGGCGCTCCGCCAGTTCCATTCGGAGCTCGGCCGCGAGCGCTGCATGTTCGTCCACCTGACGCTCGTGCCGTTCCTCGAAAACGCCGGCGAGCTGAAGACCAAGCCCACGCAGCACTCCGTTCAGGAGCTCCGCCGCATCGGCATCCAGCCGGACATGGTGATGTGCCGCTCCGAGGAGCAGCTCGGCAATGACATCCGCGAGAAGATCGCGCTGTTCGCCAGCCTTCCCGTCAGCTCGGTGGTGTCCGCGCGCGACGTGGACTCGATCTACAAGGTGCCGCTCGAGTTCGCACGCGAGGGCGTGGACGAGGTCGTGCTGAAGCACTTCGGCATCGAGCTCCCGCCGCCGGACCTGGCGGACTGGGAGGGACTCGTGGAGCGCGTGGAGTCGGCCACCGACCCGGTCAGGATCGCCCTCGTCGGCAAGTACAACCAGCTGGCGGACGCCTACATGTCCGTGATCGAGGCGCTGAACCACGCCGGCTCGCACCACGGCGGCCGCGTCGAGGTCGTCTGGGTCGACAGCGAGCGGCTCACCGAGGGCGAGGTGGCGGAGGAGCTTGCGACCTGCGACGGCATCCTCGTCCCCGGCGGCTTCGGCGTGCGCGGGATCGAGGGAAAGATCCGCGCTGCGCGCTACGCCCGCGAGAGCGAGGTCCCCTACCTGGGGATCTGCCTCGGCATGCAGATCGCGGTCGCGGAGTTCGCCCGCCACGTGGCGGGCATGGACGGCGCGAACTCGACCGAGTTCGACCCCGAGACCCCGTACCCGGTGATCGACCTCCTGCCGGAGCAGAAGGAGGTCCGCGACATGGGCGGCACGATGCGCCTCGGCGCCGACCCCGTGAAGCTCCACGACGACACGCGGGCCCGCGAGATCTACGGCGAGCCGGTCATCTACGAGCGGCACCGCCACCGCTACGAGGTGAACAACCACCTCCGCAAGCGCCTGGAGCAGGCCGGCCTCGTCTTCAGCGGAACCTCGCCCGACGATCGTCTCGTCGAGGTGATCGAGCTCCCGGACCACCCCTTCTTCATCGCATCGCAGTACCACCCCGAGTTCAAGTCGCGCCCGCTGCGCCCGCAGCCGCTGTTCCGCGACTTCGTCGGCGCGGCCCTCGACGTCGCCCGCAGCCGCGGGCGCGCCGCCCGCGCCCCCGAGGTCGAGCCCGAAGTTCGCGCCGAGTCGCGGGCGTAGCCCTGCCGTAGAGTTGGCGGGTGATCTTCCGCCAGCTCGTCCATGAAGATCTCGGCTGCGCCAGCTACCTGATCGGCGACGAGGACGCCGGCGTGGCCGCCGTCGTCGACCCGAAGCTCGACATCCACGAGTACCTCCGGCTGGCGCGCTTTCTCGGGGTCCACATCGAGCACATCCTCGAGACCCACAACCACGCCGATCACGTCTCTGGCCACGGGCGGCTCGCCTCGGCGACCGGTGCGACCATCCACGTTCACCGAGAGGCCTCCCCCGAGTACGGGCACGAGCCGTTCGACGATGGCTGGGAGCTCGAGCTCGGCAGCGTGACCGTGCGCGCCATGCACACTCCGGGACACCGCCCCGAGCACACCGCGTTCGCCCTGATCGACTCCGAGCGAAGCGACGACCCGTGGGCGGTCCTGTCCGGCGACAGCCTGTTCGTGGGCGACATCGCGCGACCCGATCTCGCCGTGGACAAGACGGAGGGCGCCCGCGGCATCTTCCGCTCCCTGAACGACAGGCTGTTGTCGCTCCCCGACACCTGCGAGGTCTGGCCGGGCCACCTCGGCGGTTCGCTCTGCGGCGGGCCCGGCATGGACCTGAAGGTCTCCTCGACGATCGGCTTCGAGCGCGCCAACCAGCCGCTACTCCAGGTCACGGACGAGGACGACTTCGTGCGCAGGGCGACGGCCGCGCTCCAGCCCCAGCCGCCGAACTTCCAGAACATCGTCGCGCTCAATCGCGGCGGGCGCGTGATGGACACGGTCGACGCTCACCCGCTCACTCCGCGCCAGGTGGAGCAGGCGGCGAGCGACGGTGCGCTGGTGGTGGACGTGCGCACGGAGCTTCAGTTCGACGAGGCGCATATCCCGGGCGCGGTCTGCATCACGGCGCTGCGGGGCGGCTTCGGGTCAAAGCTCGCCTGGCTGGCCGAACCCGGCCAGCCGCTGGTGCTCGTGGGCCGCGACGACGAGGACGCCTCCGAGGCGGCGGAGCTGGCCGCCGCGGTGGGGCTGACCGATGTGGCCGGCTATCTCGCCGGCGGGATGACGTCCTGGCGCGAGGAGAAGCAGCCGGTCAAGCGGGTGGAGCGGATGACGGTGGGCGAGCTGCACGAGGCCTGGGAGCGGGATCGCGACGGGATCCAGGTGCTGGACGTCCGCGAGCAGGCCGAGTGGGACAGGGGACACATCCCCGGCTCCGTCCACCGGCCCTATCACGACATCCACGAGCTGCCCGACGGCATCGACGCCGAGCGTCCCGTCGCCGCGATCTGCGGGTCGGGACAGCGCTCCGCCGTGGCGGCGAGCCTGCTTCAGCGCCTCGGCGCGCGCGACGTGATTCACGTCGTGGAGGGCGGCGTCCCGCGCTGGGGCCGAGAGGGCTGGCCGATCGAGCGGTAGCTTTCGCGGCGTGATCCACGCCGCCTCAACCGAGGAGCGCGAACGGCTGCTGGCCGAGTTCATCCGCTTCTGCGAGATCGAGAGCCCGTCGGGGCGCGAGCGCGGTGTCGCGGATGCCCTCACCGAGGAGCTGCGCGGGCTCGGCGCCGAGGTGGAGGAGGACGACAGCGCCGCCGCCACCGGCTCGGACTCGGGCAACCTGCTCGCCCGCATCCCGGGCCCGGAGGGCGCGCCGACGGTCCTGCTCTGCGCGCATATGGACACGGTCCCGCTGGACGGACCGGTGGAGGTGGTGAGCGAGAACGGGCTCCTGACGAACCGCCACGACGCGATCCTGGGCGCCGACAACAAGGCCGCCATCGTGACGATCCTCGGGGCGGTCAGGCGCCTCATGCGCGACGGCGCTCCGCCCGCCGGCATCGAGCTCGTCTTCACGACTGGCGAGGAGCAGGCGCTGAAGGGCGCCAAGTCGGTCGACATGTCCCGGCTGACGGCCGACTTCGGCTACGTCTTCGACCACGCCTCGCCGATCGGGGAGATAGTCGTCGCCTCGCCGACGTACTACTCGGTGGAGGCGCGCTTCCGCGGCAAGGCCGCCCACGCGGGGATCCGGCCAGAGGCCGGCCACAACGCCATCGCGGCCGCCGCAAACGCGATCTCCGCGATGCGGATCGGCCGGCTGGATCCCGAGACCACCGCCAACGTGGGCCGCATCGAGGGCGGCACGGCGGCGAACGTGGTGGCGGAGCGCTGCTACGTCGAGCTCGAGGCACGCAGCATCGACGCGGAGCGCGCGGGCGAGGTCGTCACCGAGATGGTGGACGCCCTGACCGAGGCGGCCAGCGACTGCGAGTGCGACGTCGAGACGTCCGTCGAGCGCCTCTTCCAGGGCTACCGCCTCCCGCGCACCACGGCGGCGGTGGAGGTCGCGGCGGCCGCGCTCAGGGAGCACGAGATCGAGCCGGTCTACATCACCACGGGAGGCGGCAGCGACGCCAACGTCTTCATCCCCGCGGGACTCACCGTGGTGAACCTCGCCAACGGCACCGAGCGCAACCACCAGCCGGACGAGTCGGTCACCCTGGATGCGCTCGCGACCATGGCGGACGTGACCTTCTCGCTGATCACGCAGGCGACCCTCGTGGCGGCCCAGACGAAGCTGGTCGAGTGATGGAGCGGATCGGCGGCGAGGTCGTCTGGGAGGGCAAGATCGGCCGCGTCCGGGTCGACCGCTTCCGCTACGACGACGGCGAGGAGGCCGAGCGCGAGATCGTGGAGCACCCGGGCGCCGTGGGTGTGGTGGCCCAAGACGGCGAGACCCTGTTCCTGGTCAGGCAGCCGCGCGAGGCGGTCGGCGATCCCGCCCTCCTGGAGCTGCCGGCCGGCAAGCTCGACCAGGAGGGCGAGATGCCGCTCGACACCGCCAAGCGCGAGCTCGCCGAGGAGATCGGCAAGGGCGCGCGCACCTGGCAGCACCTGACGAGCTTCTACACCTCCCCGGGGTTCACGGACGAGGAGTGCCACGTCTTCATGGCCACCGACCTCTACGAGGAGCACGCGGACACCGACGAGGACGAGCGCATCGAGATCGTCGAGGTGCCGCTCTCGCAGCTTGATCGGGTCATCCGCGACTGCCGCGACTCGAAGACGCTCGTGGGCCTGCTCTGGCTGCGGGCGTTCCTGGATCGCTGACGGCTGCGTTGCACCGGCAGGGGAAGCTGCCGGGCCGGCCGAACCCTGCACCGTGGCCACCCTCGAGCAGCCAGTCAGCGAGCGCCGCTTCGAGCACCTCGTGCTCGACTTCCTCGCCTACCTCGAGTTCGAGCGGGGTCTCTCCCGCAACACACTCGATGCCTACCGCAGCGACCTGTTGCAGTTCGGCCGCTTCCTGGAGGAGCGCCAGGTGTCGGCGCTCGGCGCGGAGCCGGGCGACGTGGCGGACTTCCTCGAGGCGCTTGCCCGGGGGATCGACGGGCGCGCTCCCGCGTCGCCCGCCACCATCCATCGCAAGAGCGCCTGCCTGCGCTCCTTCTACCGCCACCTTCGGCGCGACGGGCTGCTCGACCGCGACCCGACCGCCACGCTCAGCACGCCGCGGCGTTCGCGCAAGCTCCCGCAGGTGCTCACGCGCGGCGAGGTCGAGAAGCTCCTCTCGCAGCCGAGCGGCACCGAGCCCGCCGCCCTCCGCGACCGGGCCCTCCTCGAGCTCATGTACGCATGCGGCCTGCGTGCCTCGGAGGCCATCGGGCTCGAGCTGCTCGACGTGGACATCCAGGAGGGCGTCCTCCGTGCGCGCGGGAAGGGCTCGAAGGAGCGCGTCGTGCCGATCGGCCAGGCGGCGCTGAGGGCGCTGCGGTTCTACCTCGAGCGCGGTCGCCCGGCGCTCGTGAAGGGCAGCCCCGAGGCGCACCTGTTCGTGAACTTCCGCGGCGGGCAGCTCACCCGCCAGGGCCTCTACAAGATCGTGCGCCGTCACGCGCTGACCGCGGGACTCGCCGACCGGATGAGCCCGCACACGCTCCGCCACACCTTCGCCACGCACCTGCTCACGGGCGGCTGCGACCTCCGCTCGGTCCAGGAGATGCTCGGCCACGCGGACGTCTCGACCACCCAGCTCTACACCCACCTCTCGAGCGAGCGCCTCAAGGACGTCTACTTCCGCGCGCACCCGCGCGCGACCATGAGGGGTCAGACCCCTTAAGTCGCGGACACTCAAGGGGTCAGACCCCTAGCTTTTGAGGGGTGCCCGAGCTACCCGAAGTCGAGACGATCCGCCGCCAGCTCGCCCCGGAGGTCGAGGGCAGGCGGCTGGTCCAGATCCGAGTGCTCGACCCGCGCTGGTGCGAGCCGGCGCCGCCCGAGGCGATCGCCGACGCGCTCAACGGGCGCCGCATCGAGCGCCTGGGCCGCCGCGGCAAGTACCTGGTGATGTCGTTCGAGGACGACGTCCACCTCGTGATGCACCTCCGGATGACCGGCAACATCCTGCTCGTGGGAGGGGAGGCCTCCGACGAGGAGCCGAAGCACACGCGCGTGCGAATGGAGCTGGACGACGGCCGCAAGCTCCTGTTCGTGGACGTGCGCCGCTTCGGCACCGGCGACGTGCTCCTCGGCAGCGACTCGCTCGCCGAGTACTTCGCCTCGCGGCTGGGGGTGGAGCCGCTCAGCCCCGACTTCACCGCCGACGCCCTGCGCGCCCAGGCGCGCGGCCGCAGGCAGCCCGTGAAGGCGTTCCTGCTGAACCAGGAGCGGATCGCCGGCGTGGGCAACATCTACGCCGACGAGGCGCTCTTCCGGGCGAAGATCCACCCGCTGAAGCCGGTCGGAACCCTTCGCAGGCCGCAGATCGAGCTGCTGCGCGACGCCGTCGTGGAATCCCTGAACGCGGGAATCGACGCGAAGGGCGCGTCGATCGACGACTACCGCCACGTGGACGGCGAGCGCGGCTCGTTCCAGGATCGCTTCCTGGTGCACCTGCGCAAGGGCGAGCCCTGCGTCCGCTGCGGCACGCCGATCCAGAAGATGCGCGCCGCCGGCCGCGGCACCTACATCTGCCCGCGCTGCCAGCGCCGCCCGCGGTAGAACGACGGGCATTGAGGGGGTCGGTTCCGAGGGGGTAAGGCGTTTTATGAACCCATATGGGTACAAAACTCGACTTACCCCCTTGGGAGCCGCCCTCAATGCCGCCGTTCGCCGGCGGAGGCGCGGCGCAGGAGGCTACGCAACGAGCAGATCGCTCAGGGTCCCCGCGCGATCGGCCTCGAGCAGCTCGCGGAAGCCGCCGATCGAGCGTTGCCCGACCACGATCTGGGGGAACGTCATCTGGCCGGTCAGGGCGACCAGCTCGGCGCGGCCGTCGGGGTCCTTCGCGAGGTTGACCTCGCGGTAGTCGACGCCGCGTGCCTGAAGCAGCGTCTTGGCCTGCCGGCAAAAGCCGCAGGGCTCGGTTGTATAGAGGTACACGACCCCGTTCTCGTCCGCCATCCCGGTCAAAGTCTAATTACCAAATGCCGGGCTCTTTCAAGACAGAGGCGGTCGTGCTGCGCTCGATCCGCTACGGCGAGGCCGATCGCGTGCTGCATCTCTACACGGTCGATCGCGGCCGTGTGGGCGCTGTGGCGAAGGGCGTGAGGCGGGTCAAGTCGCGGCTCGGCGGCCGCCTCGAGCCGCTCAGCCGGGTCCGGCTCGTGATGCACCAGGGCCGCGGCGAGCTCTGCACGATCAGCCAGGCGGACACCGTTCACGCCCACGCCGGCCTGAGGGAGCGCAGGGCGGCGCTCGAGCGTGGCGCGCAGGCGTGCGAGGCGGTGCTGCGCCTCCTCGACTCGACCGAGCCGAACCGCCCCGCGTACAACCTCCTCTGCAACGAGCTCGCGCTGCTCGACGCGCAACCCGACTACGCCGGCCGCGCCCAGGCGCTCGCCTTCCGCCTGAAGCTGCTCCTCGCCGCCGGCTTCGCGCCCGAGCTGGCCTCGTGCGCCGCCTGCGGCGAGGCCGAGCATCTCGGCGCCTTCTCGCCGGCCGCAGGCGGGGTCGTCTGCGCCGGCTGCGAGGCGGGCTCGTTCCCGCTCGGCCGGGAGGCGCACGCGTTCCTCGTCGAAGCGCTCGCGCGCCCGCTCGCCGAGGTCCCGGACGCGCCCGAGCGCGCGCTTCAGCAGGCGGACCGCGCGCTCGCGGAGACGATGGAGTACCACGCGCACGTGCGGCTGCGGCGGGTTGCCTGAGGGCATAGATTCCCCCGGCGTGGCGGACAAGCTCGTCTACGACTTCACCGAGGGCTCGCGCGACATGCGCGACCTGCTCGGCGGCAAGGGTGCGAACGTCGCCGAGATGACGCGCGTGCTGGGCGCCGAGCGCGTCCCGGCCGGCTTCACGCTCACGACCGAGGCGTGCATCGCCTACATGCGGGGCGAAGGCCTGCCCGAGTACTCCGAGGCCCTGACCCGTCTGGAGGAGAAGGCGGGCCGCACCCTTGGCCAGCCGGATGACCCGCTGCTCGTGTCGGTGCGCAGCGGCGCGCGGGAATCGATGCCCGGCATGCTCGACACGGTCCTCAACCTCGGCCTGAACGACGAGTCCGTGGAGGGCCTCGCGAACACCACCGGCAACGAGCGCTTCGCCTGGGACTCCTACCGGCGCTTCGCGCAGATGTTCGGGAACGTCTGCCGCGGAATCGCCGGCGAGCGCTACGAGGACCTCATCAAGGAGGAGAAGCAGGGCGCGGGCGTCAAGGACGACGTGGAGCTCGACACCGAGAACCTGAAGCGCCTCACCTCGAGCTTCAAGGAGCTCTTCAAGGAGGAGACCGGCGAGGACTTCCCGCAGGACCCGCAGGAGCAGCTCCGCCAGGCGATCACCGCCGTCTTCGACTCGTGGACCGGCAAGCGGGCGGTCGAATACCGCCGCATCAACCACATCCCGGACGACTGGGGCACGGCCGTGAACGTGCAGCAGATGGTGTTCGGGAACAAGGGCGACAGCTCGTGCTCGGGCGTCGCGTTCTCGCGCGACGAGATCACCGGCGAGCCCACTCCGTCCGGCGACTTCCTCCTGAACGCGCAGGGCGAGGACGTGGTGTCGGGCGTGCGCACCCCGCGCGACCTCCACGACATGAAGGAGCCGATGCCCGACGCCTACGCGGACCTCATGGACATCCTCCGCACGCTCGAGAAGCACTACGGCGACATGCAGGACACGGAGTTCACCGTGGAGGAGGGCAGCCTCTACATGCTCCAGACCCGCAACGCGAAGCGGCCGGCGCAGGCGGCGGTGCGCTTCGCGGTCGACGCCGTGGAGGAGGGCCTCCTCGACAGGGCCGAGGCGATCACGACGATCGACCCGGACCGGCTCGACGCCCTGCTCCACCCCGGCTTCAAGCCCGACGCCGACTTCGACGTGCTGGCCGAGGGCGTGGCGGCCTCGCCCGGCGCCGCGAAGGGCGCGATCGTGTTCACCGCCGACGACGCCGTCCGGGCGGCGGAGGACGGCCGCGACGTGATCCTGGTGCGCCCGTTCACGGAGGCCGAGGACATCGCGGGCTTCCAGGCGGCGAAGGGCATCCTCACCGCCGAGGGCGGCAAGGCGAGCCACGCGGCGCTCGTGGCGCGCGGCATGGGCAAGCCGTGCGTGTCGGGCGCCTCCACGCTCGACATCGACCTCCACGCGAAGACACTCAGCGTGAACGGCACGCGCCTGAGCGAGGGCGACGTGATCGCGATCGACGGGACGGCCGGGGTCGTGACCGCCGACGACGTGCCGCTCGAGGAGCCCGAGGTATCGGACCAGTTCGAGACCGTCCTCGGCTGGGCCGACGAGCTCCGCACGCTCGGCGTGCGCGCGAACGCGGACACGCCCGACGACGCCCGCCGCGCCCGCGAGTTCGGCGCCGAGGGCATCGGCCTCTGCCGCACCGAGCACATGTTCATGGCCGAGGATCGGCAGCCGAAGATGCGCGCGATGATCATGGCCGAGTCGGAGAAGGAGAGGCGGGCCTGCCTCGACGAGCTGCTGCCGCTCCAGCAGGGCGACTTCGAGGGCCTCTTCAAGGAGATGGAGGGGCTCCCGGTCACGATCCGCCTGCTCGACCCGCCGCTGCACGAGTTCATGCCGCAGGCCGAGGAGGTCGCGCAGGACGTCGAGCGCGCGCGCATCGAGCAGACCGACAACCTGGACGAGCTCGAGCACACGCTCGAGCGGATCCACTCCCTGTCCGAGACGAACCCGATGCTCGGCACGCGCGGCGTTCGCCTCGGCGTGCTCCACCCCGAGATCTACGAGATGCAGGTCCGCGCGATCTTCCGCGCCGCGCTCGCGATCCCGGAGCCCCCGGAGCTCGAGATCATGATCCCGCTGGTTGCCTACGAGCGCGAGCTCGAGCTGATGCGCGGGCTCGTCGAGCGCGTGGCCGGCGAGGAGGGCACGGGCGACCTCCGCTACTCGGTCGGGACCATGATCGAGCTCCCGCGCGCGTGCTTCGTGGCGAATCGAATAGCCGAGTACGCCGACTTCTTCTCCTTCGGGACGAACGACCTCACGCAGACCGCGCTCGGCTTCTCGCGCGACGACGTCGAGGGTCGCTTCCTGAACCGCTACGTGGAGACGAAGATCGTCGACCGCAGCCCGTTCGAGACGATCGACCGGCCGGGCGTCGGCTGGCTCGTCCGGCTCGGCGCGTGGACCGGCCGCGAGGCGAAGCCGGACCTCAAGCTCGGCATCTGCGGCGAGCACGGCGGCGACCCGACGTCGATCGGGTTCTTCCACATGGCCGGCCTCGACTACGTGAGCTGCTCGCCCTACCGCGTGCCGATCGCGCGCGTCGCCGCCGCCCAGAGCGCCATCACGGCCTCCTCGAGCCCCTGATCGTCACAGCCGGCGATGCGGTGGAGCCCGTAGCCGTCGAACAGGGCAACGAACGCCCGCGGGTTGATCGCGGGCTCGCCTAGGCCGGCGGCCCGCAGCGCGGTCGCGGCGATGGTCGCGTACAGCTCGATGCTGCTGCGCGCGACCTTCCGAAGGCGCGGCCGGCGCGCGGCCTCGACGTAGAGCTCGAACTGCGCCGCGTCGGGCTCGAGTTCGGACCGGAACAGGCGCACGATCTCGAGAGGGGGCAGGTCCTGCCCCTCGAGGCGCTCGGCGAGCTCGGTGAGACGGGCGGACTCTTCGTCCACGAACAGCCGCAGCGCGCCCTCGAGCAGCTCGTCGAGCGACTCGAAGTAGTAGGTCGTCGAGGCGAGGGGCACGCCCGCCTCCTCAGCCACGGCGCGGTGGCTCACGGCGTCGACGCCGCGCTCCGAGATCAGTCGCAGGGCGGCCTCGAGGATCGCCTGTCGGCGCCGCTCCCCGCGCGCCTGCCGTGTCGGCTCGCCCCTCGCCATCGCGAGATCGTATCGAATATCTGGTACGCCCGTACCAGTTCAGCTACTCTGCGCCGTCGCATGAATACGACTCGCTTGCTCACTGCCCTGGCCGCCCTCGTACTCGTGTCCGCCGTCGGAGCCACCTCGGCCTACGGTCACGCGGAGCGGCTCTCCTACTACCCGAACCACAAGCTCGGCTCGGTGCCCGAGTACAAGCGGACCGGCCCGGCCCTCGTCGTCTGCAAGACGGACTCGGGCGCGCGGATCCGCAGGCTGCTCTCGGGCCGCGCCGAGCGTCGCAATCTCGCGCTGCTGAAGCGCTGCGCCTATCGCGACATCCAGGCGGCGGTCAACGCCGCCGAGAACGGCACGCGGATTCTGGTCCTCCCCGGGGTCTACCGGGAGGAGCCGAGCCGGCGCGTGGCCGAGCCGGCGGAGGCTTGCTCCGGCGACTACCAGGAGTACGACGCACCCGGTTACGAGGACTCAGGCACCGTCCGGGTCCCGAACTACGAGTACCAGCGCAACTGCCCGAACGCCCAGAACCTGATCGCGATCATCGGTGACGGCCCGGACGCCGACCGCCGCTGTGACCACAAGTGCAACATCCAGATCGAGGGCACGGGCACGAAGCCCGGCCATGTCCTGATCGACGGCTCGCGCCAGAAGCTCAACGTGATCCGCGCGGACCGCGCTGACGGCATCCACCTGCGCAACTTCACCGTTCAGTTCTCCGACTTCAACAACGTCTACGTGCTCGAGACGAACGGCTTCCGGATGGAGAACATCGTCTCGCGCTGGAGCCGCGAGTACGGCTTCCTCTCATTCACCTCCGACAACGGGCTCTACCGCAAGCTGACTGCCTACGGCTCCGGCGACTCCGGCATCTATCCCGGCTCCGGGCCCGAGGGCCACTGCAAGCGCTACGGGATCGAGGTCGACCGCGTGAACTCCTACGGGAACACGATCGGCTGGTCCGGCACGGCGGGGAACGGCGTCTACACGCACGACTCGAAGTTCCACGGGAACGCCGCCGGTATCACCACCGACTCGTTCGCCGCCGGCCACCCCGGCATGCCGCAGGACTGCTCGAAGTGGGAGCGCAACGAGATCTACTCGAACAACATGAACCCGTTCAGCGAGGAGCGCGACGCCTACTGCTTCGTGAAGAACCGCCCCATCGCTGAGCGCGATCCGAAGGTCGTGTGCCCCGCCTTCAACGCCCCCGTGGGCACCGGTCTCCTGATCGCCGGCGGGAACCGCAACATCATCAAGAACAACCGCATCTGGAACAACTGGCGCGCGGGGGTCATGCAGTTCTGGGTCCCCTCGTCATTCCGAGGGACCGACCCGACCGGCCAGTCGCAGAACTCCGGGCCGGCCTACGAGGCGCAGACGGACACCTCGAACGGCAACCGCATGCTCGCCAACGTCATGGGCCTCACGCCCAGGGGCAAGCGCGCTCCCAACGGGGTCGACTTCTGGTGGGACGAGGAGGGCCACCGGAACTGCTGGACCGACAACCGCGCCGGCGCCGGGAACGCGATCACGAGCGACCCAACCGCCCTGCCGGGCTGCCCGGGCTCGTCCGTGCACTCGCCGATCAACCCGGCGAAGCTCGCATCGCTCGCCGCGTGCGCGACGTGGAATCCGCAGGACGAGGTGCTCCAGGACCCGCCCGGCTGCGACTGGTTCACCACGCCGCGGAAGCCGAGGTAGGCGATGAGGCGCATCGTCGGAGCGCTCGTAATCGTCGTTGGCGCAGTCCTTGCCGTGGCCGTTCCCGGCCACGGCAAGGACGAGCCGCGCGGGAATGGCGACCTCGTCTGGGAGCAGCAGCCGCACGTGTACCGCAACTCGGCGCTGCCCGACGACCGGATCCTGCGGGGCGTGGTTCGCAACGACTCGCTCAGGGTCGTGACGCTCACGGCGCGCGATCTCGGCGTCCGTGCCGCCGGTGGAGACGAGCTGGAGAGCGCGGCGATCTTCGCGCCGACTTTCATTCGGGGCGTCTTCCCGCAGAACCGCGGGGACGCGATTCCCGAGAACGAACAGCTCCGGATCGGCATGCGCGCGCGCATCGAGCCGGGCAAGACGGTTCCGATCACCGTCTCCTGGCGTCAGCGGACGGAGCGCGCCTCGCTGGTCGATTACGGAACCGGGTCGCTGCCAGTTCCGCCTGCATAAGCAGCGCTGGCGGAGGGCGCGGACCGGTAGGGTCCGCGCCCGTGATGAACGCCACGCGCCTGCTCTCGATCCTTGCCACCGTCACGCTCGCTCTCGCCCTCGCCACGTCGGCCGCATACGGCCACGTCGAGCGCAGCTCCTACTGGCCCGACCCGGCCCCCGACACCGGTGTCAAGCCGGCGGCGGGCGGGAAGGTGCCGAAGGCGCGCACGCTCGCCTCGGCGCTGAAGGCCAAGGCTCGCGGGGACACGCGCGTGGTGTGCCAGCGGGGCTCGCTGAAGCGCGCGATCAGGTCGATCAACTCCGCGCGCAAGAAGGGCTACGTGCTGCGGCCCTCGCAGGGCAAGAAGAAGCTGTCGGCGCGCAACGCGCGCAGGCTGAAGCGGCAGAACCGCGCGTTCGCGAGCCGCTGCAAGTTCAGGAGCATTCAGGCGGCGGTCAAGCGCTCCGGCAACAACGACCGCGTGATCGTCATGCCGGGCAAGTACCTCGAGGCGAAGTCGCGCGCGAAGCCGACCAACGACCCGAAGTGCGCCCAGTACAAGGAGACCTCGGACGACGGGGCGGGTGCGGCCACGTACCGGTACCAGGTCAGCTGCCCGAACGACCAGAACCTGATCTACGTGCAGGGCCGCGCGCTCACCGACAAGCCGGTCCCGAACCCCGCGCTCGAGGACAGGCACGGCCTCCCGGACGAGGGCAAGTGCATCCGCTGCAACCTGCAGATCGACGGCTCGGGCGCGAAGCCCGAGGACGTCGTCATCGACCTCGCCAAGGACACCAAGGCGAAGCTGCGCGGGCCGTCCGAGCCGCTGAAGGAGGTCGGCATCCGCGTCGACCGCGCCGACGGGTTCGTGATCCGCAACGTGACCGCCGCGCACGCGGCCGAGCACGGCATCTACATCCACGAGACCGACGGCTACCTGATGCAGCGCGTCAAGTTCTTCTACAACAAGGAATACGGCGGGCTGATGTTCACCTCGGACCACGGCCTCACGACCGACTGCGAGGGCGTGGGCCACGGCGACTCCGCGATCTACCCCGGGGCGGCGGCCGAGACCGGCGAGCAGACGAAGGAGTCAGGCCGCCGGGCGAACCAGACGATCACCCGCTGCGACATCCACCACAACACGCTCGGCTACTCGGGCACGATGGGGAACGGCACGCGCGTCGTGGGGAACCACTTCTACGACAACGGCACCGCGATCGCCACGGACTCGTTCTACGCGGGCGGGCATCCCGGCTACCCGCAGGACGGCGCGACGTTCGAGAACAACCAGATCTACTCGAACAACTTCAACAGCTTCGTGGCGGGCTCGGACGTGGAGCCGAGGGTGCCCACGCCGGTGGGCGTCGGCATCCTCATCGCGGGCGGCAACGGCAACGAGATCCGTGGGAACCGCTTCTACGACAACTGGCGCCGCGGAACGATGCTGATCAACGTTCCCGACTCGCTTTCCGACGAGCAGAAGACGACGGTCAACTCGGTCTCGCACAGGAACCGCTACCACGACAACGTGATGGGAACCGCACCCGACGGCACCAAGATGCCGAACGGAGTGGATTTCTGGTGGGACGAGGCGCCGAACCAGGAGGACAACTGCTGGTTCGACAACGGCGACGCGAGCACAGACCCGCCGGCGCCGCTCATGCCGTCCAACTGCGATAACACGAGCGCGGGCGTGACCTATTCGGGCAAGCTGAGCGGCGAGCTCCTGCCGTGTGCGGGCTCGCTCGCGGGCAACGGCTACGACGCCAACACCTGCCCGTGGTTCCGGACGCCTCCGAAGCCGTCCTCCGACAGCAGCGGCGGCATGGGTCTGCCGGCGCAGGCCTCCGGCGCGCCGAAGGTCATGCTCCTGTCCGGGAACTGCCGCCTCGTGGGCTCGACCATGTCGTGCGACGGGCTGCTCGACCGGCCCTAGTCGCCTGTACGGCTCTGTTGGCTGCGGGCTGTGGGGGACAGCCCGCGGCCCCGGAGCCGTTCGGGGTCAAGCTCCAGGTGGCGACCTGCACCGACTGGCATGAGTCGTCGCCGCAGGAGCGGCAGTCGGCGATCGACCAGCTCGAGCGGGCGGTCGCTGGGCCGCGGAAGGAGGGCAACACGCTCCAGGACGACGTGGCCTACACGACGCTCGACGCTCGCTGCAAGCCCGAGTTCGCGCGCGGCTTTCTGCTCTACCAGCTCTACATCCGCGCTGCGGCCTTTACGCCGCCGACAGAGTGAGGTGCCAGAATCGGGCGCGCCCATGGCCCAGCTCGCCCGCACTTCATTCCGGGAGCGGATCGAGCGGCTCGAGGAAACCCTCTCGCCGCTCGCCACGCGCTCGTACCCGGCCGTCCGCGACGAGCCCGAGGCCGACTCGGACCACCGGACGCCGTTCCAGCGCGACCGCGACCGGATCGTCCACTCGAAGGCGTTCCGGCGCCTGAAGCACAAGACGCAGGTCTTCATCGCGCCGGAGGGCGACCACTACCGGACGCGGCTCACGCACACGCTCGAGGCGTGCGGGATCGCGCGCAACGTGGCGCGCGCGCTGGGGCTGAACGAGGACCTCACGGAGGCGATCGGGCTCGGGCACGACCTCGGCCACCCGCCCTTCGGCCATACCGGCGAGGAGATCCTCGACTCCTGCCTGCGCGCGCGCGGGGGGAGCGGGTTCCGGCACAACGAGCATTCACTCCGTGTGGTCGAGGTGATCGAGCGGCTCAATCTCACGGCGCCCGTACGCGACGGGATCCTCCACCACACCGGCGCCGAGCCGCCGTCGACGCTCGAGGGGCGGATCGTCCGCATTGTGGACCGGTTCGCCTACATCAACCACGACATCGACGACGCGATCCGCGCCGGCGTGCTCCACTTCGAGGATCTGCCGCTCGCCGAGATCGACCTGCTCGGATCCACCGGCTCGGAGCGGATCGAGACGCTCGTGGTGGACCTGCTCCGCCATTCCGAGAGGGGTCTGACCCCTTCAAACGGAAGGGGTCAGACCCCTCCTGCAGACATCGTTCAGGGCGAGGAGGTCGGCAGCGCCATGCTGCGCCTGCGCGAGTTCATGTTCGAGCGCGTGTACCTCGGGCCGAGCGCCCAGGCCGAGCGGCCCCGCATCGAGCGCATGCTCCGCGCTCTCTTCGACCACTACGCGGATGAGCTCGGCGACGAGCAGCGCGTGGTCGACTGGCTCGCCGGGATGACCGACCGCTACGCGGTTCGCGAGTTCGAGAAGCTGTCGGTCCCGCGGGGCTTCTAGGGATGGCCCTGTTCACGAAGGACACGATCGACCGCGTGCGGGACGCCGTCGACATGGTTCACCTGGTGGGCGAGAAGACCGACCTCCGGCGGGTCGGCACGCGCTGGACCGGGCTCTGCCCGTTCCACGACGAGCGAACGCCGTCGTTCTCCGTGAACGCGGAGGAGAAGCTCTACTACTGCTTCGGATGCGGTGAGGGAGGCGACGCCTTCAAGTTCGTCCAGCAGACCGAGGCGCTCGACTTCCAGGAGGCGGTCGAGCTCCTTGCCGAGCGCACGGGGGTGCGCGTCGAGCGCGAGGAGGACGATCCGAAGGCGGAGCAGCGGCGTCGCCGGAAGGATCGTCTCCAGACGCTGCTCGATCGGGCCGCTCGCTTCTACACGGCCTACCTGCGGAGCTCGTCTGAGGCGCAACGCGCGCGCGACTATCTCGCCTCGCGAGGCCTCTCCGAAGAGGTCCTCAACGAGTTCAGGGTCGGCTACTCGCCCAGCGCCTGGGACCGGATGATCGTCGGAGCCCGAGAGAGCGGCTTCAGCGAGGAGGAGCTGATGGCGGCCGGTCTGGCGCAGCGCGGACGGAGCGGGGGCATCTACGACCGCTTCCGCGGCCGGATCATGTTCCCGCTTGCGGACGCCCGCGGCAGGATCCTGGGGTTCGGGGCGCGGCAGATGGGGGAGGGGCGCGGGCCGAAGTACCTGAACACGTCCGAGAACGACCTGTACCACAAGGGCCGCCAGCTGTTCGGGATCGACGTGGCGCGTAAGGAGGCTATGAAGAGCGGTCGGTTCGTGGTCGTGGAGGGTTACACCGATGTGCTTGCGCTCCACCAGGCGGGGATCCGCGAGGCCGTGGCGATCATGGGCACGGCTATGACGCAGGAGCAGCTCGCCGAGCTCGCGAAGGTCGGCGACTCGAACCGGCGCGGCGTCGTGTTCCTCGCTCTGGATGCGGATCGGGCGGGGCGCGACGCGATGCTGCGGGCCGCGCGGCTGGCCGAGGACCGGGGGGTCGACCTGCGCGTCGTCGATATGCCGGAGGGCACGGATCCGGCCGATCTGGTGAGCAGCGACGGGGCCGATGCGTTCATAGAGAGAATGGACCGCGCCGCGCCCATGATCGAGTTTCAGGTCCGCCGGGTACTTGCCGATGCAGACCTAGACACGCCTTCAGGCAGGGACCAAGCATTGGGGGAGGCGCAGGAGTTGATCTCCGCTGCACCGGAACGGACCGCAACACGGGACGAGCTCGTCCGCGTGGTCGCGGACGCACTCGACATGCCCGCCTACCACATCATGGAAGCCGCGACCGCCGCCCCAGAGCCGGCCGGGCGGGCATCTGCGGCAACCACGGCGCCGGTCGCAGCCTCCCAGGCGTCCCCCGGCGAGCTCGCTTTCCGCGCAGAGCGCGAGTTCCTTACGCGCTCGCTGTCGAGCGGGGTCCTCGGACGTGAGTACCTTTCGCGTCCGGCCGATGACCAGTTCTCCTCGGATCTGTTTCGCCGTGCCCGCGACCACTTTGTCGCGCACTTCGACGATCCGCTCGCCGCGCTGCCCGAAGATGACCCGGCGCTTGGCGCTCTCGTTACCGATGTCGCTCTCGCGGCACAGGAGCGCCCATCAAGCAAGGAGCCCGTCCTCCAGATGAGCCTGCTTCAGCTCGAGCAACGCCGGATCGAGCGCGAGATCGCGCGTGCCTCCCAGGAGGGCGACCACGCGCGGAAGAGCCACCTTGCGGCTGCGGAGCAGAAGGTGCTGCAGGAGCTAGGGACCGTGATGGGGCAGACGGCATGACCGAGCACGTCTTCGAAGCCGACGGCGACGGCGACGGCGACGAGGACGAGGCGCGCGAGCCTGCGCCGGCCGCGACCTCGAACGGCCGCGTCGACGACGCGGACGACGAGCCGACCGCCGCCGACCTCTACGACGAGGGCGGTGTCGTCACAGCCGGCCTGCTCGTGCCGCCTCCGGAGCACGGGGCGGAGGACGCCGTCCGGCTCTACCTGCGCTCGATCGGCCGCGTGCCGCTCCTCACGCGCGAGGACGAGGTTCGGCTCGCGAAGCGGATCGAGATGAACGACATGGCCGCGAAGAACTCGCTGATCGAGGCGAACCTCCGGCTCGTGGTGTCGATCGCGAAGCGGTACACGGGACGCGGCCTGACGCTGCTCGACCTGATCCAGGAGGGCAACCTGGGACTGATTCGCGCCGTCGAGAAGTTCGACTGGCGCCGCGGCTTCAAGTTCTCCACCTACGCCACCTGGTGGATCCGCCAGGCCATCACGCGCGCGCTGGCCGACCAGTCGCGCACGATCCGGATCCCGGTGCACATGGTGGAGCGGATGAACCGCGTGGCCCGCGCCAAGCGCGCGCTGATGCAGAAGCACAACCGCGAGCCGACGCCGGAGGAGATCGGCGACCTCGTGGAGATGCCCGCCAAGAAGGTGGAGGAGATCCTCAAGCTCGGCCAGGAGCCCGTCTCGCTCGAGGCGCCCGTGGGCGGCGAGGACGGCGACGCGTCGCTCGGCGACTTCATCGAGGACGCCGCCATCGACCGCCCACTCGAGATCGTGGCCAACCGGATCCGCGACGCGGATCTCCTGAAGGTGCTCGACTCGCTGCCATGGCGCGAGCGCCGCGTGATCGAGCTGCGCTACGGCCTGGGCGACTTGGGCCCGATGACCCTGGAGGACATCGGCCACGAGGTCGGAGTCACCCGCGAACGAGTGCGCCAGATCGAGTCCAAAACGCTCGCGATGCTGAAGAGCTCCGGCGGCGCCGACCGCCTGGCCGGCACGGCCGACGAGGCCTAGACCGACCCCGAACCATCCGGCACACGAACTAGCGTTCGTGTCATGGACAGGGAATCCCTGACCCGGCTGCTGGGAATGGGGCTGTCCCTGGAGCAGATCGGAGAGCGGTTCGGGCGCGATGCCTCCACCGTCGGCTATTGGGTGCGAAAGCACGGGCTCCGCGCCGCGCACGCGGACAAGCACGCGCCCCGCGGAGGCTTGAGGCGCGAACAGCTCGAAGCGCTCATCGCCGAGGGGCTGTCGCACACCCGGATGGCGGAGCGGCTCGGCGTTAGCCCCAGCACCGTCCAGTACTGGCTGTCCCGGTACAGACTGCGGTCCGTACAGGCGCGCCGCCGAGAGCAGGGCCAGCGTGCCAAGGCGGCTGGGCGCGCCACGGTGATGATGAGGTGCTCCCGCCACGGCGAGACGGAGTTCTGGCTCGAGGGTCGCGGCGCCTACCGGTGCCTGGCCTGTCGGCGGGAGCGTGTCGCGGACAGACGGCGGAGAGTCAAGGAGATCCTCGTTTCAGAGGCCGGAGGAAGCTGCCGAATATGCGGCTACAGTCGCTCGCTCGCGGCTCTCCACTTCCATCACCTCGATCCC
Source organism: uncultured Thermoleophilaceae bacterium (assembly GCA_963819635.1). Taxonomy (GTDB): domain Bacteria; phylum Actinomycetota; class Thermoleophilia; order Solirubrobacterales; family Thermoleophilaceae; genus JACVRW01. Next base: position 1,003,876 of record CAWFWX010000003.1, on the reverse strand, counting down.
GAGGAAAAGCGATTTGGAATGGGTCGTGAGGGGGTTACGCGGTCGCTCGCGGCCATGCGTGCGGAAGCGGGAAAATGCGTGCTTCTCTGCGCGAACTGCCACGCCGAGGTGGAGGCGGGTATCGTGAGAATCGAGTCGGCGCAGGCAACCATTCGGGGGTAGCTCAATTCGGCAGAGCATTCGGCTGTTAACCGAAGGGTTGTGGGTTCGAGTCCCACCCCCCGAGTCTCAGAGAGCCGCCTACGGGCGGCTTTCGCCGTTCCGGGCTCGCGACGATACCCGGGCACTGACCAGGGACGTCCCGGGCGCGAAGTGGGGGTGGGGCGATCAGATTTCGTCCTAACAGCGTTAGGAGCCGCGAATGTCCGTTCAGACCGCCACCATCCGGCCGTTCGAGATCCAGGTCTCGGACGACGAGCTCACTGACCTCCGCAGCCGTATCGGTGCGACGAAGTGGCCCGACGGGGAAACGGATCCCTCCCAGGGCGTGCAACTCGAAACGATCCGGGCCCTGGCCGAGTACTGGGCGACGGACTACGACTGGCGCAAGTTCGAGGAGCGCTTCGCGGCCCTGCCGCACTTCAGCACGGAGATCGACGGGGTGGACATCCACTTCATTCACGTTCGCTCCGAGCACGCCGACGCGCTGCCGCTGATCGTCACCCACGGGTGGCCGGGCTCGACCGTCGAGCAGCTGAAGATCATCGATCCGCTCACCAACCCCACAGAGCATGGCGCGAGCGCCGAGGACGCCTTCCACCTCGTGATCCCGTCGTTGCCGGGCCACGGGTTCTCGGGGAAGCCGACCGAGACCGGCTGGGATCCCATTCGGATCGCGCGGGCGTGGGTCGTCCTGATGAAGCGCCTGGGATACACGGAGTTCGTGGCCCAGGGCGGTGACTGGGGCAATGCCGTCACAGAGCAGATGGCTCTGTTGAAGCCCGAGGGGCTGCTGGCCATTCACACCAACATGCCGGCGACCGTCCCGCCCGACGTGTCGAAGGCGCTCGCCGGCGGCGGTCCGAAACCGGACGGTCTCGCGGCCGACGAGGACCGGGCATACGACATCCTGGAGCACTTCTTCGCGACCGGCCTGGGCTACTCCACCGAGATGGCCAACCGCCCGCAGACGCTGTACGGCATCGCGGACTCGCCGGTCGGCCTGGCGGCCTGGATGATCGACCACGACGAGCGGAGCTACCAGCTCATCGCGCGCGCGTTCGTCGGGCAACCCGGTGGTCTTTCGCGAGACGACGTCCTCGACAACGTCACGCACTACTGGCTCACCAACTCGGGCGTCTCGTCGGCTCGCCTGTACTGGGAGAGCCATCTGGCCTTCTTCGACGTCAAGGGCGTCGAGCTCCCGGTCGGCGTGACCGTCTTCCCGGACGAGCTCTACCCGGCCCCACGGAGCTGGGCGGAGAAGGCGTATCCCAAGCTCATCCACTTCAACAAGGTCGACCGAGGCGGCCACTTCGCGGCCTGGGAGCAGCCGGAGATCCTGTCGGAGGAGATCCGGGCGACCTTCCGGTCGGTGCGCTAGCCATAGGCCGCTCAGCCGCGGAAACGCCCCAGAACGTAAACGAGACGCGAACTTTGCGCTTGAAGTCCGGTCCGGTCGACCGAGGTCGACCTTCGTATTCCGGGGCGAGCCTTACAACCTCGTGGCTTCGCTCTTTGCGCTCCGTCCGCGTCTCGAGGAGGAGTAGATCATCGGTGGCCGGGGGCGTCAAGGAGTCCTCCGAAAACAAGCCGCTCTTTGCGGCTAAATGCGCTCGGCGGCGTTCGGCTCGGCCCGCAGGGCCAGCTCCTCCACGGCGTCGGCGGCCGTGGCGGCGCCGTCATTCGCCGCCGCCCAGTCGCGCAGCTCCTCCGCGCGCCGGCGGTAGCGCGGGTCGGCCAGCAGGCGCCTGACGGCCAGACGCACGCCCCGCGATGTCTGGAAGCGGCGTGGGAGCGACACGCCCACGCCGGCCCAGCGGACCCGCGCCGCGTTCTCGGCCTGGTCGCCCGCGTGCCCGCACGCCACGACCGGCACGCCGCTGGCGAGCGCGCGCGCCACGGTCCCGTGCCCGGCGTGGCACACGACCGCGTCGCACAGCGGCATCGTGCGCGCGTACGACACCCAGTCCACCAGCCGGGCGTTCGCAGGCACCGGGATCGGCTCGGACGGCGAACGCCGGTTGATCGTCGCGAGCACCCGCACCGGCTCGCCCGCCAGCCCCTCGAGTGCCGCGCGCACGAGCAGCTGCTCGGGATCCTGCGAGGTGCTCGGGGCCACCAGCACCAGCGGGTCGTCGCCCGGTGGCAGCTCAACGTCGCCGAAGGGCTGCTCCCACAGGAGCGGCCCCGTTACCCGCATGCCGGGCCAGCCGCCGGGCCGCGGGTACTCGAGCTGCGGGAAGGTCGCCACGATGGCGAGCTCCCGGGAGATCCCGCCGTGTACCTCGGACAGGGGCGGCAACCCCACGCGCTCGCGGGCGCCGTTCAGCTCAACGCGACCCTGCTCCTCGCCGGTCATGACGAGCGGGCGCACGAGGCCCCAGAAGCGCCGCCCGAGCGGCGTGCGCGGATGCACGGCCCCGATCGAGTAGATCGGGAAGCCGGGCTCCCCGGTCGGCATCACGTGCGGCACGAGCGTCGCCCAGCGGCGCCGCTCGGCCTGAGCCGCCAGCGACCCGGCCGAGGTGATGATGTCCGCCACGACCACGTCCGGGTCGCAGGCGCGGATCAGCTCGCGCGTCGAGCCGGACGCGCGCACCGCCGCCACATATGGCTTCAGCGGCTTGTCGCGCGTCGGGAACACCTCGTACACCGGCGCGGCCGCGAAGCGCATGCCCTCGCGCTCCACCTGCTCCTGCCAGCGGTCCCACGTCTCGAGCGTGACCTCGTGGCCCCGCCGTGCCAGCTCGGCGCCCAGCGCTATCGCGGGGAACGCATGCCCCGGGTCGCCGAACGCCGCGACGAGGAAGCGCCGGCTCAGAGCATCTCCGCCAGCTCGCGGACCATTCGCCTGCGCTCGGTCGCCTCTCCCGCGACCGGCGACACGATCAGCGACCCGACGCCCGCCTCGCGATAGACCTCGAGCCGGTCGCGCACCTTCTCGCGCGGGCCCACCAGCGCGACCATGTCGATCAGCTCCGGCGGTATCGCGGCCGCGGCCTCGTCCTTCTTGCCGTCGAGGTAGAGCTCCTGGATCTCCTTCGCGGCGTCCTCGAAGCCGTAGCGCTGAACGAGCTGGTTGTAGAAGTTCCGCTCCCCCGAGCCCATCCCGCCGACGTAGAGCGCGATGAAGTGACGCAGCATGTCGCGCGCCCGCTCCACGTCGTCGTCGATCGCCACCTGGACGGTGGGCGCGATGTCGAAGCTCTCGCCGAGCGAGCCCCCGTTTCGCGCCGCGCCCTCAGCGAGCAGCGCCCGCGAGTCGTCCACGTGCTCGGGGGAGAAGAACACCGGCAGCCACCCGTCCGCGATCTCGCCCGTGAGCTGGGTGTTCTTCGGGCCGATCGCCGCGATGTAGATCGGCATCCGCTCCTGCACCGGCGCGATCATCAGCTTCAGCGCCTTGCCGGGGCCGTCGGGGAGGGGGAGCTGGTAGGTGTCGCCGTCGTAGACGAGCCGCTCGCGCGCGAGCGCCTTGCGCAGGATCTCCACGTACTCGCGCGTCCGCTCCAGCTGCTTGCCGAAGCGCTGCCCGTGCCAGCCCTCCGCCACCTGCGGGCCAGACGTGCCGATCCCGAGCAGCATCCGGCCATCCGAGAGCTGGTCGAGCGTGGCCGCGGTCATCGCAGTCATGGCCGGCGAGCGGCCCGGCATCTGGAAGATGGCCGCGCCGATCTTGATGCGCGAGGTCTGGGCCGCCAGCCAGGCCAGGACCGTCGCCGCGTCGGACCCGTATGCCTCGGCGGCCCACACCGAATCGAATCCGGCGGCCTCGGCCTCCTGCACCAGCTCGAGCTGGTCCGAGGCCGCGAGTCCGAGGCCCCAGTAGCCCACGTTCAGCCCAAGCCGCACTGAAAGTCTCCTTTCGGGGGTTGATTCGTCCGGGAAGTGCCCGATCCTATGTAAAGGCCCATGCCACGCCGCCGCCCCGCTCGCGACCTGCGCACCGCAATCGACTGCCTTCCGCTGCAGACGCGTAAGGCGATGCTCGCGGGCGTCGAGTCGAACCGCATCATCGTGGGCGCCTACACCGACAAGAAGGGCGGCGTCTGCCCGATGCTCGCCGCGCATCGGAACGGCGGCCGCACGAGCCTCGCCAGCTTCGCGCATGCCTGGGACCGCTACACCGGGGTGCGCGGCCGTCGCGCGCGTGCCGCGACGGAGCGCGAGCTCGGCACGCTGAGGACGATGCTCGAGGCGAGCATCGCGCTCGACGAGCTGCCGGACCTGACGGCGGTCGCCCGCGAGGCTCAGAGCCGGCGTGAGCGGCGGCTCCGCGTCTTCCGCCGCTTCGACGAATACGAGCGCGCCGTGGGCGAGCTGGCCGTGATCAGAGCTCTGAATCGCCCGGACGAACGAACTGAAGCTCAGGAACCACGCAGTTTTGTGACGTCCTGAGCAGGAAGCGGATCCCCTCCGCGATGTCCTCCGGCTGGATCATCTCGTCCTTCGGCACCTGACCCTCGACCCAGTCGGTCATCGGAGTCGCCACGAAGCCGGGGCAGAGGGCGGTGACCTGCACGCCGTCGCGCGAGAGCTCCTTGTGGAGCGCCTGGCTCAGCCCGACGACCCCGAACTTCGTAGCGGAGTACGCGGCGAGCCAGCCCTGGCCGTGCTTGCCGGCGTACGACGCCGTGTTCACCATCAGCGCCTTGCCGTGCTCCGCGCCGGCCTCCTTCAGCATCGGGATGCAATCGCGCGCCAGCAGGTAGATCGCGCGCAGGTTGACGTCCAGCTGGAGATCGAGCTTCTTCGTCTGGGCCTCCTCGACGGCTCCCCCGATTCCGATCCCGGCGTTGTTCACGAGCACGTCGAGGCGCCCGCAGCGCTCCATATGGGCGGCCACGAGCTTCTGGATCTCCTCCTCGTCGGCCATGTTGGCCGGGACGGGGTGGACATCGAGCCCTTCGCCGCGCAGCTGATCCGCCGCCGCCTCGAGCTTGTCTGGCCGCCTGGCCGAGATCGTGAGCTTGTAGCCGTCTTCACCCAGCGCCCTGGCTATCGCCAGGCCGATGCCGCTGGATCCTCCTGTGATGAGCGCCGCGCGGTCCATTGGCGCGGGCACTCTATTTGACTTCTCTAGCCTCCGGCCAGGTGAGGATCGCGATTGCAGCGCTGGTGGCCCTGGGGCTCCTCGTCGCCGGCTGCGGCGACGACTCCGGCTCGGCCGACGAGAAGGCGCCGCCGCCCGCGCGAGCGCAGGACTTCCCGAAGGCTGAAGGCAAGCCGCTCCAGAAGCTGCTCGGCAGTCTGGGCACGGGCCCCGTCCTGGCGCCGTCGGGCGCCGAGTTCCGCACGGGCACGCACCGGGTCGGCTTCGCGCTCTTCAAGCCGGACCGGTCGCAGATCACGGACGCGAGCGTCGCGCTGTACGTGGCGCCCGTCGGCGGGGGGCCGGCCAAGGGCCCGTACCTCGCCAAGTACGAGTCGCTCACCGTCCGGCCTCAGTTCCAGAGCCGGCAGACGGCGTCGGACCCGAACGCGGCCAAATCGATCTACACGGCCGAGATCCCGTTCGAAGCGCCGGGCCAGTACGACCTGGTCGGCATCGCGAAGCAGGGCGGGAAGCTCGTGGTGGCCACGCCGGCCACGGCCGGGATCGTCGTGAAGGACGCGGCGAAGGACCCGATCCCGGCGGTCGGCACGACGCCGCCGCGGATCCACACGCCCACCGAGGCGAGCGTGGGCGGCGACATCGCCTCGATCGACACCCGGCTTCCCGCCGTCCTCGATGCACGACGAGGACTTCGCCGCCGTGCTCGGCAAGAAGCCGGTGGTGCTGCTGTTCGCGACGCCGCAGCTCTGCCAGAGCCGCGTCTGCGGCCCGGTCGTCGACGTCGCCGAGCAGGTGAAGGCGAAGACCGCGAACGAGGACGTGGAGTTCATCCACATGGAGGTCTTCCAGGACAACCGGATCGACAAGGGGATCCGGCCGCAGATGGCCGCCTTCCACCTTGCGAGCGAGCCCTGGCTGTTCGTGATGAACGCCTCCGGCAAGGTCGTGACCCGCATCGAGGGCGCCTACTCCGAGCGCGAGCTCGACGACGCGATCGCGAAGGCGAAGAGCTGAGCGCCGGCGGCTAGCGCCGCTTGCGCTTCGTCTTCAGGGTCGCCCGGTTCAGCTTGGCCTTCTTCTTGAAGGCGAACGTCTGGCCCTCGACCACGGTGGAAAGCCTGACCTGGAGGTAGAAGGGCTTGCGCGTGCTCCGCCTCAAGACCTTCTTGAGGACTCGCCGCCCCTTCTTGGTGAGCTTCATGCGAACTCGCGCGCTCTTGTTCGCGACCGGCATCGTCACGTTGGTCGTCTTGAAGTTCACGCCCTTCGACGACTTGATGCCCTGAGCGGAGATGGTCCAGCTGCAGGCGCGGTCACAGGCCAGGTAGACGTCGAGCCAGCCCTTCCGCTGGAGATTGCGCTTGTCCACGCGGAACTTCGTCACCTTCGGCGGGGTCGGCGTCCTGCCGCCGCCACCGCCGCCGCCCGGCCCGCTGGGGCCGATCGTGCCGGACGCCGTCGCGTTCCAGGCGTAGCGCATGGTGATGCCCGAGCCCGCGTAGGCGTTGTCGCCGCCGGTGGGGCTCGGCGGCAGGCCGGTGTCGGGCAGCGAGGCCCGGAAGTGGAATGTGCGCCCCTCGCCCGGGCCGATGGCGCCGACCGGCTGGCTGGCGAGCGCGCCGAGCTGGCCGGCGAACACCGGGATGGAGTTGCCGCCCGTGACGTCGGTGATGTCGAGGCGGACGGCCTCCGAGAGCCTGCCGCCGTTGGCGCCCGGCTGGTCGTGCACGTTGAGCTGCTCGAGGCCCAGGTCGCCCGGCAGGCTGCCGGTGTTCTTCAGCTGAACGGTGCCGTTCACGGAGTGTCCCGGAGCGAGGCCGCTGAACTGGAACACCGCCTGCCCGTCGAGCGAGTTCCAGATCGACAGATCGCCGGTCGCGTCCGTGAGGACGGCGAACGCCTCCGAGCGATCCGGCTGGGCCGTGACGGCGTTCGCGCACACGGCGACCACAGCGCCAATGGCGGCAAGCGTGAGCAGCCGAGATATCGGAACGGAACGCATAAACGGTTAAGGGGCTATATCGGCCTTCCGGAGCGGAAAATGAGCGCGATTTAGCGAGTCGGCCGCCCGCTGGACGGATGTCCCTCGCGTCAGCTCCCGGAGAGCGGCAGCGTGACGGCCACGAGCGTGCCGTCGCCGGGCGGGCTCTCGAGCGTGAGCCGTCCACCCATCGCGGTCACCCTGTCGGCCATCCCGACCAGGCCGTGGCCGCTGGGATCGGCCCCGCCGATCCCGTCGTCCTCCACCTGCACGTGCAGCGTGCCGTCCTGAGCGGATGCCCTCACCTCGGCACGCGTGGCGCGCGAGTGCTTCATGACGTTGGTCAGCGCCTCGGCCACGATGAAGTACGCACTCGCCTCGGTCTCCGTTGGAAACCGGTCGGGGGGAACTTCGACTCGCACCGGCAGGTTGAGCCGTGACACGACCGAGTCGATACCCGCCCGGAGGCCGCCGCGCGTAAGGACGGTGGGAAGGATCCCGTGCGCCAGCTCGCGCAGCTCGGCGTTGCTCGTCTCGGCGTGCTGAAGCGCCTCCCCGACGAGCGCCTCAGCCTTCTCGTCTCCCTCCCCGAATGCTCGCTGAGCGAGCTTCAGCGACACGATCGTGTGGACCAGCCGCTGCTGCGCACCGTCGTGAAGGTCCCGCACCAGCCGGCGCCGCGCGTCGTCCGCGGCGGTGACAAGACGTACCCGCGAGGCCGCCAGCTGGTCGCGGCTGTCGGCGTTGGCGATCGCTGTGTCCAGAAGCCCGGCGAACTTCGTCATCCGCTCCTCCGTGTCGGCCGGCGGCGTTTGCTCGCCCTGCCAGTTGGCGATCGTGATCCCCCACAGCTGCCCGTCGACGACGATCGGCGCCCCGACGCTCGCCCGTACGCCCAGGTCCCGTGCGAGGTCGGCGATCGGTCCCTGGGTGCCCTCGTAGTGCTCCAGGCGCGCCGGCCGCTTGGTGCGGCGCACAACCGAGGTTACGTTCTGCCCGGTGTGGCGCACGCGCGTGCCCGGTGGAACTCGCGCGCTGTTGTCCCCGCTGTGGGCGACCACCGTGACATGCTCGTCGGGCTCGTAGCGGCTGAGCGTGACGCCGTCGGCCTCGAGCAGCCCCGCCATCTCCACCGCCACGGCGTCAAAGACGGCGGTGGCGGGCGCTCCTTCCGCGACCAGGGTCGCCACGCGGCGCAGCGCGGCCTGCTCCTCGGCGAGGCGCTCTATCTCGGTGCGTGCTTCGGCATTCGCGATGGCGGTGTCCAGCAGGGCGGCGAACTTCACCATGCGCTCCTCGGTATCCGACGGGGGCGACCCTTCCGCTTTCCAGCTCGCCGTGATCAACCCCCATGGCCCGCCGTCGACGGTGATCGGCACCGACACGCTCGATCGCAGTCCCGTCTCGCGGGCGAGCTCCGCGATGGCGCCCTGCGCAGAGCCGTAATCCTCGATCCGCGCCGGTCGCCCGGTGCGGCGCACCGTCGCGGTGACGCTCTCGCCCTCGGTGCTGACACGCGAGCCGACGGGCGTCCGGTTCACATCCAGCCCGCGATGGGCCAGGACGAGAATCTCGTCGCCGGGCTCGAACCGGTTGAGCGCGACCTGGTCGGCGTCCAGCAACGTCTCCATCTCAGCGACCACAGCGTCGAGGACGGCGCTGGGACTTCCGCCCTCGGCGGCCAACGTCGCGACCCGGCGCAGCGCGGCCTGCTCGGCGGTCAGCCGCTCCGCGCGCGCCTGCGCCTCTGTATTCGCGATCGCCGTCGCCATCAGCTCGGTGAACTGACCCAGGCGCGCCTCCGTCTCGGGTGGCAGCGTCTCGTCGCCACCGGTGGCGAGGGTCAGCGCTCCCCACAGCCGCCCCTCCACGACGATGGGCGTCGCCACGACGCACTGAATCCCGATCGACCGGGCCGCCTCCGCGATTGGACCGGTCGCAGTCGCGTAGTCGTCGATCCGTACCGGCTTGCCAGTCCGGAAGACACCGGTCGCGGCGTTGTCGCCGGTCAGCGGCTGACGGGAGCCGATGGGGAAGGGGTCCCTGAACCTGCCCGAGCTCGCCACGATGAGGCGAGTGCGGTCGCCCTCGAAGCGCGTCATGGAGATGTCGTCGGTGCCGAACAGCTCCGCGACCGAGTCGGCGATCGCCGAGAACACCTCCCCCTGAGGCGCGTCACGCGCGACCAGTGTCGCCACGCCTCGCAGCGCGGCCTGTTCCTGCGCGAGGCGCGCGACCTCGCCCCGAGCTCTGGCGTTGACGATGGCCATGGCCACAAGGTCGTTGAACTGATTGATGCGACGGTCCGCATCCACCGGGAGCGGGACGTCGCGCGTGGAATGCACCGCCAGCGCCCCCCATAGCTCGCCTTCGACAACAATCGGGCAGCCGACCGTCGACCGAACCCCGAGCCCGCGGATGAACTCCGCTATCGGTCCGGGGACGTCCGTCCAGTCGTCCCAGCGGGCCGACTCCTGTCGCTCCGCGATCGTCGTGGCGGGGTCGCCCTCCTGCATCTGCCAGCTCGGTGGCACCGGCGGATGCGAGCCAGACGCGGCCCAGACCGCGACGGTGACGACCTCGTTGCCGTCGAAGCGCGCGAGGCCCGCGTAATCCCCTCCGAGCAGCATCCCGGCCTCCTGGGTGACCGCGCTGAAGACGTCGTTCAGCGGGACGGCCTGTGCCACCAAGGTGGCAGCGCGGCGCAGCGCCGCCTGCTCCCCGGTGATGCGCCGGCTCTCGGTGACGTCTCGGGCTATTGCATGCACGATGCGCTCGTGGGGAACGGCCCGTGAGCTCCATTGGAGCCACCGCTCCGAGCCGTCCTTGCAGACGAAGCGGTTCTCGAACTGGTTGAGCTCGTGACCGCTGAGCACAGCGGCGAAAACCTCGTTCGACCGCTGCCGGTCGTCCGGATGGACGAAGTCCAAGAACGGCCGGGCGAGGAGCTCGTCCGTGGAGTAGCCGAGCGTTCGCTCGAACGCCGGGTTGACCGCTTTGAAGTAGCCGTCGAACCCCCCGACGCCGATCATGTCGCGCGACATCTCGAAGATCCGCTCGGCCTCGCGCTGGGCGCGCCGGCGCTGGGTGATCGCGCGCCCGATCACGAGCGCGATCCCCGCGATCGCGAAGGGCCAAGCCAGCGCCAGCCACGGGAGCGTCGACTGCAGGCCCGTCGGAGGTTCGCGGGCGACGTCGATGCGCCAGTTGCGGCCGAGCATCTCGAAGCCCGCGCTCGCCTCGACGGAGTCGAGCGAGCCCTCGATCGTCTTGCCGTCCTCGCTGATCGCCACGCGTCGGGGGTCGCCGCCAAGCGTCGTGCTGAACCATCCGCGCGGGACGAACGCGACCAGGTAGCCGCGGCTTCCCGGCCCGCGAGCGAAGCTGGCGGCCTGCAGGAGGTAGAAGCCCGGCTCCGCTCCCAGAGCTCCAGGCCTGCTTGCTCCGACGGCGAAGATCCTCGCGCGATCCCGGATCGCGGCACCGAGCCCGGGGAAGCCGCTGACATCCACCCCCGGGCGCAGCTCCGGGCGTGTCTGGCTCGTGTAGGTGGCGGGCAGGTATGAGCCCGCCACCCGCGCCGGGACGATCCGCCCCGATGGCGTCACGCTTGTAATCCGAACGCTCCGGAAGCGCTCGTAGCTCGTGCGCTCGGACGCGGGCACTCGCTCCACCCATAGAACGTCGTTGAGCCCGACGCTGGCGGATGTGGCACCCGCCCAGTTCTCGAAACGCCCCTGTCCCGGGTCGGACTCCCGTGCCAGCACGTCGGCAAGGCCGCCCACGTACGCCCGGGCGCGGCCGAGGACCTCCTGTGCGTGCACGACCTCGACCTGGGCGCGTTGCTCCGCCGCCTCGTCCCGGTCATGGCGGATCGTCGTACTCGTGAGAACGTAGCCGCCCACCCCCAACAGCACGATCAGCGCGACGAGCAGGACGCCTGACGATCTGGCGGAGCGGAACCAGGAGTACCGCGACACTCCGTCCATCCTGAGTTACGGTACTCCCTGACGACGCTGCAAAGGGCGTGATCTCCTGTGACTCGCCGTCCTGGCCGGCTTGCCCTCCTCGCGGGCTTGCTCGCGGCGTTGATGCCTGGGTGCGGCGGTGGGGACGAGGTCTCGAACGCGGATCTCGAGGGCGCCCGATTGGCCGCCGTGATCAAGGCGCTGGACAACCCGTTCTTCGTGACGATGCGCGAGGGTCTCGTCGCGACGGCTCGGCTCGAGGACGCGCGGCTCAGAGTTGCCGCGGCGCCCACGGGGTTGCAGGACACGGCCGGTCAGGCCTCCGAGCTCGAGTCCCTCGCCGCCGGCGATCCGCGCTGCTACGTCGTCAACCCGATCAATGAAACGAACCTGGTCGGCGCGCTCGCTCGCGTCGCCCAGGAGACGCCCGTCGTCAACGTCGACTCCGTGATCGGCAAGGATGCGGCCAAGGCGCTGGGCGTCCAGATCACCACCTACGTCGGCAGCGACAACCGCGCCGGCGGAAGACTCGGTGCCGACGCGATGGCGGAGCTCGTCGGCCGCGGTGCGAGGGTGGTCGTGATCACCGGCATCCCCGGCGACGTTGGCAGCGGCCTCCGCGCGGGTGGGTTCAAGGAGGGCAACCGAGCGCGCTTCGACATCGTGGCGACGATCGCGGCCGACTTCGAGCGCGAGAAGGCGCGGAACGCGGCCGCTGAGGTCCTGCGGGAGGATCCGCGGATCGACGGCTTCTTCGCGGTGAACGACCTGATGGCACTCGGTGCGGCGGACGCCGTCAAAGCCGCCGGTAGGGACGGAGACGTGAAGGTGGTCGGCTTCGATGGCATCCCCGAGGCGCTCAGAGCGATCCGGCGGGGCTCGATGTCGGCGACCGTCGCCCAGTACCCCTACACGATGGGCCAGCTGTCGATCGAGGCCTGCCTTGCGGCGCTCCGTGGTGATCCGGTGCCCGCCACCGTGGACGCCCCGGTGCAGGTCGTCAGCAGCGAGAACATCGCGCGGGCGCAGGCCAACTTCCCCAAGCCGGTCGAGCAATTCGACGACCCGTTCGCGCAGTGAATCGCGTTCTCGCAGTCGCACTCATCGGTCTGGCCGCGGCGGGGTGCGGCGACGACTCGGGCGGCGGCTCGGGCGGCGGCGATCGGGTCGGCGTCGTGATCAAAGGCTTGGACAACCCGTTCTTCGCCGCGATGGAGCAGGGAGTGCGGGCGGCAGCGCACGAGCGGAGTGCCGACCTGCGCCTCCGCGCGGCAACGGGCCTCGAGGACACCGCCGGTCAGGCCTCGAAGCTCGAGGGCCTCATCGCGGAGGGGTTGAACTGCTACGTCGTCAACCCGATCAACCAGTCGAACCTGGTGGGCGCCCTGTCGCACGTGCCGGACGGCACCCCGATCGTGAACATCGACTCGCCGGTGAGAGCAGACCAGGCTCGCGCCCTCGGGATCCACATATCCACCTACATCGGGACTGACAACAGGGCGGCCGGCCAGCTGGCGGCGGACACGATGGGGACGTTCGTGGCTCGGAGCGGCAGTGTCGGCGTGATCGGCGGCATCTCGGGCGACGCGACCAGCGCCGCCCGGATCGACGGGTTCCGCGCCCGCGCGCAGGGACGTTTCGAGCCGCTCCAGCCGGTCAGCGCGGACTGGGACGAGCGCAAGGCGACGCTCGCCGCGAGCTCCCTGCTCCGCGACGAGCCCGGCATCGCCGGCTTCTTCGCGGCCAACGACCAGATGGCGCTCGGCGTCGCAAGGGCCGTGGCCGACGCGGGACGGACGGGCGACGTGGCGGTCGTCGGCGTCGACGGGATCGAGCAGGCGCTCGCCGCGGTACATCGCGGAGCGATGTCGGCCACGGTGTCGCAGTACCCGTACACGATCGGCAGGCTCGGCGTCGAGGCGTGTCTCGCCGCTGCGTCGGGCAAGTCGCTCCCCGGCCACGTCGACGCGCCCATCCAGGTGGTCACGAGGCGGAACGTGGCACGAGCGGAGGAGAAGTTCCCGCAGCCGGTCCAGCCGTTCGAGGGCCCGTTCGCCGCATTGCTCGGCGGCTGACCGGCGGCGTCACGCCTAGGATGAGCCTGATTGGGCCGGTAGCTCAGCGGTCAGAGCAGCGGACTCATAATCCGTCGGTCCCTGGTTCGAATCCAGGCCGGCCCACTAGGCACCTCCTGGCACAGCGAGCACTCGGCCGCAACCGTCGCGGCGGCCGCTCAGCCTCGCGCCTGGATTGCCTCCTCGTACACCGCCACGAACCGCTCTGTCAGAAAGCTCCACGCGTATCCCGCCCTGATCTGGGAGTAGGCGTTATTGGAGCGCGCGCGGCGTGTCTCTGTGTCGTTGACCGCCTCGACGATCGAGCCCGCGAGCGCGTCCTCGTCGTCGGCCTCCACGATCCAGCCGTTCGGCGCGCCCGGCTCGGTGTTGACGAACGACAGCGGGCCGCCGGTGTTCGTGGCGATCACGGGAAGGCCGGCGGCCATCGCCTCCAGGAAGACCTGTCCGAACGGCTCGTTGTAGGACGGCGCGACCATCACCTCCGCGCACGGGAGCCCGCGCGCGAGGTCGGTGTGGCCTCGCCATCCGGCGAAGAAAACATCCTCGACCCCCAGGCGGCGCGCCAGGGTGTGGGGGTGCTCCCCCTCCCACTCGCCAGGGAAGCCCCCCCAGATCACGAGCGGCGCCCGGCGCTCAAAACGCGGGCGCGCCCGCGCGTAGGCGCGCACGAGTAGCGGCACGCGCTTGAAGTCCAGAAAACGCCCGACGAAGAGCAGCACCGGGCTCGGCTCCCCGCTCTCGGGGTCCGTGAAAGCCTCGAGCTCAGCCTCGGTGGCCCGGACGCTACCGGGCTCGCCCGACTCGTCCCATCCGCGCGCGTCGGTCACCAGCCACTCGCGCCAGCGGGCGAGGCGCTCGGCGGCCTCGATCGGTCGGCGGTCAAACAGCTCGGTATCGACCCCATTCGGAATCCATGTCACCTGCTCGCCCTTGATGTCCAGGAGTCGCGCGGCCTCGTCGCCATCGTGTGGCGAGATCACGATGAAGCGATCGCTGCGGCCCGCGGCGGCGCGCAGCCGCTTGAGCCAGTGCGCTCCGTAACGCCACTGCTCCCAGCGGGTCTCCGCGGCCAGCTCGCGCTCGGTCTCCGGCAGCTCGGCGGGGGCGGGCGGCCGCCCCGCGGCGGCGCGGTCGGCCATGCCGGCAAGGTCGGTTCCGAGGCCCTCCGCCAGCCGCGTGAGCCGCTCGGCGCGGTCGATCATCTTCAGGTCGGTGCCGTGCAGATGGGTCACGAGCGGGGTGTCCGGGAACCGACCGGAGAAAGCCTCCTGGAGCGGCGTCAGATGGTGCAGGTGCAGGACCTCGGGCGCCGCGAGCCCCGAGCGCCCGATCAACTCCGCCCAGGCGGCGGTCAGGCCGTTCCCCAGCTCGGGGGATACGGCCGCGAACAGACGGTCCGGCACGTCCGGGCGGTCCTCGAAGCTCGGGTGCATTCCGAATGGCTCGGCGACGGGGTCGCGCCCCGCCTCGAAGGCGGCCACCGCGGGGCCGTAGTCGGCGGCGGTCACGTCCATGCCGGAGAAGAAGGTCTCCGCGTGCGTCTGTTCTCCGGGCTCACCGAGCGAGCCGCACACCAGATTCGGCGACCAGCCGACGCCCTTCAGCGCCGCGGCGAGGTAGCGGATCACCTGCGCCGAGCCGCCACGGGGGTAGAACAACAGCCCCATCGTGACCCGGCGGCTCATCGGCGGAGGATCGTACACGGGCGGCGTCTTGCGGAGTGCGCGCCGCCGACGGCTCGGCTTCAACGCTTACGCCATGTCGCGGCCGTTGCGAAGGCCCGTGGGTGCGACTGCTCGGGTGACGGAAAGGGTGTCCCGAACCATGTCCCCAACTCGGCAAATCTGACCCGAGCTAACTGGATCCTAGTCCGCTTACCAGAGCTAAATCGACCGAACCCAACGCCCTCCAGCACAACTCATAATCCGTCGGTCGGTGGTTCGAATCCACCCCGGCCCATCCCAGCCACAGAGCGACGAGCGTCCGGCGTCACGACCCGCCGCCCGGCGCCAGAGGGTCTACCGAGGGTCCACCGTCGATCAGCGCGAGCGCCGCGGCGACCTCTACCCGCGCACGCGACTCGGCGGCCGCGAGTCGCGCGAAGGGCGACGTCGTCGAGCCCGCCGCGACGCTCGAGCGCGCCCCAACGCCGTTGCGATCGCGTCCCACGCTTCCGCGACCGTTTCTACCTTGCGGCGGCCCATGCCGGACGGTGGCGGACCCGGGGGCTGCCACCTATGTGTCAGGTACGTTTGACCTGTGAGCTAGCCGACCCGCTAGCGATACACCGCCACCGACCAGGGAGATCTCGTGCTCGCACCGAAGCGATCCGCGCGTAGACGTTGGCCTACGCGCGTCGCTTGCGTGCTGCCGGGTGCCCTATCGGCAGTCGCTCTCGCCACATCCGCATCAGCTGAGATCCGAACAGTCGTGCCCTATTCCGACGGTGGCTACAGCTACAAGCAGGTGGCGACAAATGCCGAGCCCGGGTTCGAGCAGCCGACCTTTGACGCTTCGAGCTTCTCGGGAGGCGGTCTGGCGCCCTTTGGCTCGCACACCGGCCTGTGTCCGTTTTACTCCTCCTTCCGAACCTCCTGGGCGGAGAACACCGACATGCTCGTCCGGCGATCGCTGACGCTCCCGCCTGGCACGACGAACGTCGCGGTGGGCATCGCCATCGACAACCGCGTTCAAGTCTTCCTGAACGGCACGGACGTCTCGAACGGTCTTCAGGAACCCGGCGGCTGCACTTTCAACGACCACCGAGTCTTCTCGGTCCCCGATGCGCTGCTCGTCACCGGTGCGAATCTGCTCGCTGTGCGCGGCCAGGGCGCGGGGGACCCGAATTTCCTCGATCTGCGGGTGACCGCGGATATCGAGACCACCGCACCGGAAACGACCATCACCTCGGGGCCATTGGGATCGATGAGCGACTCCACTCCTGTGTTTAGCTTCTCCTCGAGCGAGGCGGGGTCGAGCTTCGAGTGTCGCGTCGACGCGGAGGCTTTCGCCGCTTGCTCCTCGCCGCACACCTCCGCCACGCTCGGCGATGGGCAGCACACCTTCGACGTGCGCGCCACCGACCAGGCGGGCAACACCGACCAGACCCCAGCGGCCCTCACGTTCACGGTCGATACGACGCCGCCGCAGACGTCGGTCGGTTCGGGTCCGTCGGGCCTGACGGAGGACGACACGCCGACGTTCAGCTTTGGCTCGCCTGAGCCCGGCAGTTCGTTCGAGTGCCGAATTGACGGCGGCGCGTTCTTCGGCTGCTCGTCCCCCTACACGACAGCGGCGCTTGCCCCAGGTCGCCATACGCTCGAGGTGCGCGCACGCGACAGCGCCGGCAACGCCGATCCGACGCCGGCTAGCTTCAGCTTCCAAGTGGCCGCTCAGCTCGAGGACCTCGACGCGCCGAAGATCGGCAAGGAAGTCAATGTCGAGACCGTGAGCGGCACGGTTCTGGTGGCGCTGCCGGCGGGCGCTGCGCGCTCCGGCGCCCACGCAACTCAGAAGGGGCTGCGCTTCGTGCCGCTCAGCGAAGCGAGACAGATCCCCACCGGCTCGTTCCTCAACACCAGCAAGGGCACGGTCAGGCTGCAGAGCTCGGTTAACTCGAGCGGCAGGGCCCAGTTCGGAAACTTCGACGCCGGCATCTTCCAGGTGCTCCAGTCACGTGCGCGCCGCGCCCGCGGCCTCACAGAGCTCCGGCTGAAGGGCTCGAGCTTCAGCCGGTGCCGGCGCCCGTCCCTTTTGCCCGGCGCCGCCCAGCTGTCGCGTCGAACGATCCGCCGCCTGCGCGCCAACGCGCGGGGCCGCTTCCGCACCCGCGGCCGCAACTCGTCGGCGACCGTTCGCGGCACGATCTGGACCACGACCGACCGCTGCGACGGCACGCTCACCAAGGTCACCCGCGGCAGCGTCAGCGTGCGCGATAACCGCCGCCGCAAGACGATCGTCGTCAAAGCAGGCAAGAGCTACCTCGCCAAAGCGCCGCGGTAAGGACCTTCACGGTCCAGCGGCGACGGATCTCCACACCTCGTCGAACGAGCGATGGAGGCCGATGGAGGGTGCGAGCGATACTCGTACCTAGACGGCCACGCCTGTGCGGCAGATACTGGGCGGGCGATGTCGCAGGAGAACGTGGAGATCGTGCGGCGCTACTACGAGGCCTATGCCCAAGGTGGGTTTGATCCGTGGATGGAGTATTGGAGCGACGATCTCGACCACCGGGCCGCAAAGGGCGGCATCGACGACCCCGGCCCGATCCGCGGCAAGGAGGCCATGCGGAAGCACATCAGGGACTGGATCGACACGTTCGACGAGTTCTGGTTCGAGGCGGTCGAACTGATCGACGCCGGTGAGGAAACGGTGGTGGCGGTTGAGCGATTCGGCGGACGGGCCAAGCTGAGCGGCATCGAAACGGATCAGACATCCGGGGTCGTGCTCACGATTCGTGAGGGAAAGATCGCCCGTTGCCGCGAGTACGCGACCCGCGCCGAAGCCCTCGAAGCCGCCGGGCTGCGCGAGTAGACCGAGCGGGGGTGGGTGGCACCGAAGCGCGGGTTGGCGCACGAGCGGTTCACGCCCCTCGGAGCGAGCTAGCCGATGGTCGTGCGCGTCGTGTTTGCTTCACGAGCGGCGACACAAAGCCCGGCGAACCATCCGGGGGCGCGGCCGTGCGCGGGCGGGGCGATGGAGTCGGTGTCGTGACCGCTGCGGGCGAGCAGCCAGGCGATGAGTGAGTTTGAGTTCCACATCTCGCCAGTGTGCTGCTCGTCGCGTCCCCACGTGGCCATGGGAAAGTCGGGAACAAGTTCGAGTACCCGCTGTGCCCGCTCGGCGTCGGCGCTCAGGCGCCGCGGGCTGTCCACTGCTTCGTCGCGGTCGGGGATAACGCCGTTTCGCCAGCAGCGGACTTCGTAGCGGAAGAGCTTGAATCGACCGAGCCGCGGCGATCCGACCGGCCCCTCGCGGACGACGCCGCGGTGCGCCTCTTTCACGTTCCACACCGGCCCCTGCTCGATGACATAACGCTCGCCAGCGTGATGGACCTCTAGCGCGGAGTGGTATAGGTCGCTGCGGGCTCGATGCTGCACGCGGGCGGCGACCGCTTCGTAAATGTGGCCATTGGTGCGCACGAAGTGGCCACCCGCGCCGAGCGGCAACCAGAGCAGATCCACGCCGGTGCCACCCATCGCGGCGATTCCTACCACGACTATCGCGGCTTCGCGCGTCGGCACCCTGTTTATCCCGCTGCGCAGGCTTGCGGGCGAGCTTTCCGGTCGGTTGCCGGTTGACCGGGCCCGGCGGGGGAGTACCGTCCAAGGGGCATGCCCAAGGGGGAAGATCTTTGGGGAAGCGCTGGGGACGCCACTCGCGCCGAGGTGCGGGAGATCTTCGCCAGGACGGCAACCGACGGCCCGCGCGGTGAGCCCGAGCGCCGGGAACCGCTCCCGGGTGTGCTGGGCCTGCCGCGAAGAGCGTGGCGCGGGCTTTCACCGGGCTGGCGGCGGGTGGTGGTGGTGCTCGGCGTCCTGTCGCTGGCTGGCCTTGCCATCGCGATTCCGGCAGCGGTGCGCACCGGCTACGACGTGGCCGACGCCGCGCGGGAGGCGGACGCGCGTGCCGAGGCGGCGCGACGGCGCGAGCTGATCGAGGACCAGCGACCGCGCAGCGTTCCGGTGGGGGCTGCGGTGGTAAATGACGTGCGACGCCTGGGCGGCCTCACGAACCCGGCGGCAGCGGCGATCGTGGGCGCGCGGATGGAGGACGGGATCACGGCCGACGTCCAGAGCCGGATCCGCGCCGGCCTCCTGGAGGGTCCTGCACGCGACACGGAGTGCCGACCGGTTCGCGACCGAGCGGCGCGCGAGGCGAGCTACAACTGCTTCACCCTCTCGGACCGTCGGGATTTCGGGGAAAGTGTCTTGCCGAGCGCGAAGGGTGAGCTGTCGGTGGGCTACCGCTTCTCGGGCCGCGCAGACCTGGCGGCGGCGCAGCTGTTCTGGTGCAAGGAGAACCCGCAGCCGCTGCATCCCACGTCGGTCGTGGTCAAGGTGCCGCTGTCGACGCGGTGCCGTTGAGGAAGCCGGCCACCGCCGCCGCTCCTCGATTAGGCGCAGCGCCTCCTGCTGCTCATAAGCCGTCGGTCCCTGGTTCGAATCCAGGCCGGCCCATTGCGAGCACGAGCGCGAGCGCGCCTAGCAGCTCCGCTCTCGGCCCCAGGACGCCGGGGACTATCTCCAGGTGGCGTGACGTGGCAGGTATGGCGTGACGGTGGACCTGCTCGCGCAGTGGATCCAGCAGCACGTCGCCGGCCCCGCTCAGCTCGCCCCCGACAACGATCAGCTCGGGGTTGAGCAGGTCGCACAGGGTCGCCACCGCCGTACCGATGTAACGGCCCGCGTCGGCGAGTACGCGGCGCGCGGCGGAGTCGCCGGCTGCGGCCGCGTCGAGCAATTGCCGGGTGGTCAGCTCGGGGCCGTGCGTGGCCTGCAGCAGCTCGACGAGCGCCGCCGCCCCCGCAAGCGTCTCGAGGCAGCCGCGCTTGCCGCAGCGACAGAACGGACCATGCTCCTGGATGATCGTGTGGCCGATCTCGCCGGCCATGCCGCCGGCGCCGTGGAAGAGCCGCCCGTCGACGATCAGGCCCGCGCCGATACCGGTCGAGACCTTCAGATAGGCGGCATTCCGGTGTCCGGCGGCCGCGCCCCACTGCAACTCGGCAAGCGCGCCGAGATTGGCGTCGTTGTCCACCTGCACGGGAAGGTCCAGGCGTGAGGCGAGCGCCTCAGCGGCTGGAACGCCGACCCACCCGGGCAGGATGGACGACGAGCCCACCCGGCCTGAGCGCATGTCGATCGGGCCCGGCAGGCCCAGGCCCACGCCGATCACGTCGGCTCGCGAGAACCCAGACTCGCTGAGGACCTCGTCCACGAGCTCGACCGCTGTCTCGAGCCCGATCTCGGCGGGCTCGTCGGTCTGCATCGGGCGTTCGGCCTCCGCGATGATCGCGTGGCTCAGGTCCGCAGCCGCCACCCGGACGTGGCGCTTTCCGAAGTCGATCCCGACGACGGCTCCTGCCGACCGACTGAAGCGCAGGAGCCGCGGCGGCCGGCCGCCCTGGGGGGACGCGCCGGTGCCGTCCTCCCTTTCGACCAGGACGCCCTCTCGCTCGAGGTCGCCAACGATGCTCGCCACGGTGGTGCGCGAGAGCCCGGTGTGACGCGCGAGCTCGGAGCGGCTGGCCGCCCCGGCGGCGCGCAGCGCCGCGAGGACCCTGCCGCGGTTGCGCTGGCGGCGGATGTCCGGACCGGTGGACAGGGGCTGAACTATCGGTCCCGCGCCGTGCGTTTGTCAAGAAACGCACGTTTTCGACCGCGCGAACACCGAGATAGCGTCTCTTTTGGGCAATACCCAGGCCGTTGAACCCGGTTCGTTTAGTGCAAGATGGGCCCGGGCATGCTCGGGCCAGGGTGAGCCACCGAGCGGCACTGATTCTGACGGCGATACTCGCGCTCGCAGTCGCCGCGCCCGCCCTGGCCGCGCCGCCGTCCGCCCGGGTGTGGGTCACGACGCCCGACGGGGCCTTGAAATTGAGCCATCGCGGTCCGGCCGATTTCCGGCCGGGCGGCTCGCAGAACCTCACGATCAGCGTCGATCCGAGCCGCTCGTACCAGACGATGGACGGCTTTGGCGCCTCGATCACGGACTCCTCGGCGCACGTGCTCTACCGGCTCGATCGCCGCACCCGCGACGCCACCATGAGGCGCCTCTTCAGCCCGACCGAGGGCGACGGCCTGTCGTTCCTGCGCCAGCCCATGGGCGCGTCGGATTTCGTGGCCGGCGACTTCTACACCTACGACGACCTGGCGCCGGGCCGCACGGACTACGACATGCGCCGCTTCTCGATCGCGCACGACCGTGCGCAGATCCTGCCGCTCCTGCGCCAGGCGCTGGCGCTGAACCCGCGGGTGAAGGTGATCGGCTCTCCCTGGAGCCCGCCGGCATGGATGAAGACGAACGGCTCGCTGATCGGCGGGAGGCTGATCGACGATCCCCGCATCTACGCCGCCTACGCGCGCTACTTCGTCAAGTTCGTGCAGGCCTACGAGCGCGCCGGCGTGCCGGTCTACGCCGTGACGGTGCAGAACGAGCCGCAGAACCGCAACCCGAGCGGCTATCCCGGCATGGACCTGCCCGTGGCGCAGGAGGCCAAGCTGATCGTGGCGATCGGGCGTGCGTTCCGCGAGGCCAGGATCGACACGAAGATCTTCGGCTACGACCACAACTGGTCGATGCACCCCGCCGACATCGAATCGACGCCGCCTGGCGAGACGCCCGAGACCGAGTACCCCAGCGACCTGCTGCACGAGCGGGGCCGGCCGCTTCGTCGACGGCACCGCCTTCCACTGCTACGCCGGCGACCCGAGCCGCCAGACCGCGCTCCACCGTGCGTTCCCCGACAAGGGGATCTGGTTCACCGAGTGCTCGGGCTCGCACGGGCCGACCGATCCGCCGGCGCAGGTCTTCTCCGACACGCTCAAGTGGCACACCCGCAACCTCGTGCTCGGGGTCACGCGCAACTGGGGCAAGACCGGTGGTGAACTGGAACCTCGCGCTCGATCCCTCGGGCGGGCCGCACCTCGGTGGGTGCGACACCTGCACCGGGGTCGTGACCGTTGGGCCCGGGCAGACGGTCACGGAGAACGCCGAGTACTTCACGCTCGGGCCACCTGGCTCGCTTCGTGAAGCCGGGCGCCAGGCGGATCGCCAGCACCTCGTTCGGCACGACCGGCTGGAACGGGCAGATCATGGACGCGGCGTTCCGCAACCGCGACGGCTCGACCGCCCTCGTGGTGCACAACGAGAACGACGACCCGCGCAGCTTCGCGGTCGCCCAGGGAGGTCGCTCGTTCGACTACACGCTCCCGGGCGGCGCGCTGGCCACGTTCACGTGGCCGGCCTCGCGGACGCTCGACGACGACCTGGAGCTGCTCGACGCGGACCGCGATGAGCGCCGACCGCCTCGTCCGGCGTCGAACCCGGCAACACGGTCGACGACGACGCCACCACGCGCTGGACGACCGGCACGGCCCAGCAGCCCGGTCAGTGGGTCCAGGTCGACCTCGGCCGATCGCAGAAGGTCCGCCGGGTCGTCCTCGACACGGGCGTCGACGCCGGCGACTACCCGCGCGGCTACGCGCTCTACACGAGCAACGACGGCGTCGACCTGGAGCGACGCCCGTCGCCACCGGCGCCGGCCAGGGCCAGCTGACCACCATCGACATTGCGGCGACCGGAGCACGCTTCCTCCGCGTCGTCCAGACCGCGACCGCGCCACAGTGGTGGTCGATCGCCGACCTGCGGGTCTACCGCTGAGGAGGAGAGCCGATGCGCTCCCGTATACGCACTGTCCTGGCGATCGTCCTCGCGGCACTGGTCGCGTTGCCGGCCGGAGCCGTCGCCGCCGGCGACCGCCCGGCGTACAAGAACCCGCACCTGTCGGTGCGAGAGCGCGTGGCCGACCTGCTCTCGCGCATGACGCTCGAGGAGAAGGTCGGGCAGATGACGCAGACCGAGCGCGAGCGGGTGTTCATCGACGAGACGCCGATCACCACCTGGAAGCTCGGGAGCATCCTGTCCGGGCGGCGGGTCCACTCCGACCAAGAACACGCCCGAGGCCTGGGCCGACATGATCGACCGCTTCCAGCAGGCGGCGCTCGACACTCGGCTGGGCATCCCTCTCCTGTACGGGATCGACGCCGTGCACGGGAACGGCAACGTGCTCGGCGCGACGGTGTTCCCCCACAACATCGGACTGGGCGCGACGCGCGACCCGCGGCTCGTAAAGGAGATCGCAGAGATCACGGCGGAGGAGACCCGTGCGATCGGGCCGCAGTGGACGTTCTCCCCGTGCATCTGCGCCGCCCGCGACGACCGCTGGGGCCGGACCTACGAGAGCTTCAGCGAGAACCCGGACCTCGTGACCCGCATGGAGACTGCGATCGACGGCTATCAGGGCGGGCGAGGGGATCTGGCGGACCGCGACCACGTGCTCGCGACAGCGAAGCACTACGCCGGCGACGGCGACACCGAATACGGCACCGCCAGCGGCGACTACAAGATCGACCAGGGCATCGCGATCACCAATCGCAGGGACTTCTGGGACGCGTCGCTGCGGCAGTACGTGCCGGCGGTGCGCGATCACCGCGTGGGCAGCGTGATGCCGTCGTTCTCGAGCGTCGACTGGACCGAGGACGGCGTCGGCAACCCGATCAAGATGCATGCGAACCGCGAGCTGATCACCGACGTGCTGAAGCGGTCGATGCGCTTCAACGGCTTCGTGATCAGCGACTGGGAGGGCATCCACCAGATTCCCGGTGACTGGCCGACGCAGGTTCGCACCGGCGTGAACGCCGGCATCGACATGATGATGGAGCCGAGCGACAACCCCGAGCACGGGTACCAGACCTTCATCACCACGCTGATGGACGAGGTGAACGAGGGCCGCGTGCCGATGAGCCGGATCGACGACGCGGTCAGCCGCATCCTCACCAAGAAGTTCGAGCTCGGGCTGTTCGAGAAGCCGTTCACAGACCGCCGCAACCAGGACGAGATCGGCTCGCGCGCGCACCACAAGGTGGCCCGCGAGGCGGCCGCGAAGTCGTCGGTGCTGCTGAAGAACGAGCACCGGACCCTGCCGCTCGGCTCGCGAGACGGCGTGTACGTCGCGGGCTCGAACGCGGACAGCATCGGGAACCAGGCCGGCGGCTGGACGATCACGTGGCAGGGCAACTCGAACCACGTGATTCCGGGCACCACGATCCTGGCCGGAATCCGCCAGCTTGCGCGAGGCCATGTGACGTACAGCAAGACCGCCTCGGACCCCATCTCGCCGAGCGACACCGGCATCGTGGTGGTCGGCGAGACGCCGTACTCAGAGGGGTTCGGCGACGTCGGCGGACCACGGTGGGGCTTTGACCCCGGCGAGACCGAGCTGCGACCCGTGAAGGACATGCAGCTCTCGGCGGAGGACAAGGCCGCGGTCGACAAGGTGTGCGCGGAGGCCCGCAAGTGCGCCGTGGTTGTGGTCTCCGGCCGTCCGCTGATCATCGATCCACAGCGGCTGGCCTCGATCGACGCGCTGGTGGCTGCCTGGCTCCCGGGGAGCGAGGGCGCCGGCGTGGCCGACACGCTGTTCGGGCGACGCGCATTCACCGGCAAGCTGCCGATGACCTGGCCGCGAACGCTCGATCAGGAGCCGATCAACGTTGGCGACGCCAACTATGACCCGCTCTACCCGTACGGGTACGGCCTGAGGACGAGCACGCACGGCCATTAGGCGGGGAGCAGCGGCGTTAGCGGGCGAACTCGTCCATCACTTCGCGCAGCATTCGCAGCGAGGGGCGCCACTCGACCCGCGCGTATGACGCCTCTACGGCTTCCATGTCCAGCAGCCCCTTCAGGCGTGCGTCCGCGAAGACCTCGCGCAGCTCGTCGTGCGGGAGGATCTCGGCCAGATCGACGAGCGTGCGCGAGATGCTCGTGACGGGAAGACCATCGACGACGGTGACGTCGTCGGGATGCAGGGCGGGCCCACGGTGGACACGCACGCCGGGGATGTTCGGAACGGGTCCGCGGGGGTCCGTTGGGCTGCCGGCGACCGTGACGTGGATGGGCTCGTCTCCTGAGTTGCGCATGCCCACAAACTGA
The DNA here is from genome assembly GCA_963819635.1 of uncultured Thermoleophilaceae bacterium. Taxonomy (GTDB): domain Bacteria; phylum Actinomycetota; class Thermoleophilia; order Solirubrobacterales; family Thermoleophilaceae; genus JACVRW01. Next base: position 978,913 of record CAWFWX010000003.1, on the reverse strand, counting down.
CGCTCGCTGGGAGACGGGAGAGCTCATTTGTGTGACAACTTCGTGACGATCAGTCGCTCAGCCCGACCGCCTTGAGCGCAGAGCGCTCATCCGAATAGGCACGCCAGCGGACCACCTTGCCGTCGCGGATCGTGAACACCAGTCCATAGGGCGGCATGTCAGTCACGATGCCGCTGCGCCGCCCCCACTGTCGCTGATTGCGGATCAGCGCGACGACGTCGTCGCCGGCGTCCAGCACGTCGTCGACCTCGAATTCGAGATCTGCCCAGGCTTGCAGCCACCGGCGCCAGTACGTGCGCACGCCCTCATGACCGTGGTAGATCCCCTGGAGATCATCCGGGACCCCAGCGGCGCTCACGACACCGAAATTCGACGCGTCCCATTCGATCTCGGTGTCGTAGAACTCGAACACGGCTTCGTGTTCACGTCTGGCGAACATCTCCAACAGGCGCTTCACCAACTCGACGCTCTCCTGCGACATCGCAGCGCAGTATCCCGCCCATACCCACCATCGGTGGCGCCGCTCGGCTGATTGCCGTTTGGGATTGCCCCATCACGCCGCTGCCGGTTGTCTGGGCGGAGCGTGTTCACGTTCCTCCTCGACGCCGTCAGAACAGTGCAGGGGCATGCGCCGACCCTGTTCCTGGGGTTCTTTCTCTACGTCTGGCTGCTGTGGACGCTGAAGTGGCTGGCTGCGCGGCGCTATCGGCCCTCCACCGCGGATCCGGGAGATCTCACCACGACCGTCCTCGTGCCCGTGTATCGCGAGCCGGAGGCCGTTTTCCGGCGCGCGCTGCAGAGCGTCCGCGCGAACGGGCCGACCGAAATGATCGCCATCATCGACGGCGGCGATGCGGAGCTCGCCGCGATCGCGGGCGAGTACTGCGACCGCGTCGTGCGCCTGCCGAAGTCAGGCAAGCGTGTCGCGATCGCCGCCGGCCTGCGTGCCGCCGATCCGGGCACCGACGTGGTGCTCGTGCTCGATTCGGACACGGTCTGGGCGCCCGGGGCGCTCGCCGAGTTGCTGCGACCGTTTGCCGACCCGCGCGTGGGCGGGGTCACGCCGCGCCAGGCGATCTTCGACGTCGGCCACGACCCCGTTCGGCGGCTCGCGGACTGGATCGAGGACCTCCGCTACCTCCTGACCGTGCCGGCGCAGTCGGTGTTCGGCCAGGTCGGCTGCCTGGCCGGCCGCACGATCGCGTACCGCCGGGAGGCGTTCGAGCCGGCGGTGAAGCGTCTCGTGAAGCAGACCGTCCTCGGCGTGCCACAGCACGTCGGCGATGATCGTGTGCTCACGAATGAGCTGTTACGCGCGGGCTGGCGGACCGTCTACCAGTCCACGGCGCTGGTCGAGACCGACGCTCCGCCGGATTGGCGCACCTTCTGGCGCCAGCAGTTGCGGTGGGGCCGCTCCAGCCAGCGTGAGACGCTGCTGAGCCTGCGGTGGCTGTGGCGGCGGCCGGTCGCTTTCGCCTGCTTCGCGACGGACATCGTCACGCCGTTCGCGCTCTATGCCGTCGTGGCCATGGCGGTCGCGCACGGGTTGGGCGCAGGCGGAGGTGGCCGCAGCGGCCTGTCGCCGGCGCTCGAGATCCCACTCGGATACCTCGGGATGCTGGTGAGCATCGGTGCCCGCCAGGTCCCGCACCTCCGGCGTACCCCCGCCGACCTGCGGAGGCTCCCGCTGTTCGTCCTGCAGATCACGTTTGTGATGGTCCCGATCCGCATCCTGGCCTTCGCGACGATGTTCCACCAGTCCTGGTCGACGAGGCCGCCCCCGGCCCAGCACGAGTTCCTACATGAGGCTGCTTTTTCTGAATCTGGTCACATGTAGCGTCGCGCTCGCGTTGCTGGTCGTGCTCACGCTGCCGGCCAAGCAGGCGGTGGACGCGGCGAGCTCGCCCCGGGCCGCCGTGGACGCACTCGAGCCGCGGCCGGCGGAGCATCCGTGGCGCGTCTTTGGCGTCTACGTCGATCCGTGGCACGTCGACGACTGGTCGCGCGCGATCGGCTCGACGCCCCAGGCGGTGGCGAAGTTTGCGGCCTTCTCGAGCCGACGCAGACTCACGGGCTACATCGCGCAGACCCGCCGCATCGGCATCCACCGGCTGCTGGTCTCGTGGGAGCCGTGGAAGCCGGTGCCGGCCGCGCTCGGTACGCGCGCGCAGTCCCGCCCACAACCGGGTTACCGCAACATCGACATCGCCCTCGGCAAGCAGGACCGCTACATCACGCGCTTCGCTCGCGAGCTCGCGCGTTTTCCCGGCACCGTCTACCTGCGCTACGCGCACGAGATGAACGGCTTCTGGTATCCGTGGAGCCACGACCCGCGCGCCTACCGCTGGGCGTGGCGGCGGATCGTGGGGCTGTTCGCGAACGCGGGCGCGCACAACGTTCGCTTCGTCTGGTCCGTGAACGCGAACCTCTACGAGTCCGAGCCGGAGTGGCGCACCACCCTGCGCCGGTACTGGCCCGGACGCCGCTTCGTCGACTTCGTCGCGACGACGATGATCGACTTCGGCGGAATCAAGGACTACCCCGTCCACCGCTTCGAGCCACGACTACGGGTCCTCAGAGAGGTCTACAGGAAGCCGGTCCTGCTGGCCGAGACCAACACCGAGAAGCACGGCGCCGTCGCCTGGCTCCGCGACCTCCGGCGGCTGCTTCAGCGGACGCCCTGGATCAGAGCCGTGTTCTGGTCGCAGCTGCCCAGCCGCGGCAAGGTCAACCAGCCAGGGACCGGTGTGGTCGACTGGGACGTCCGGCGCAAACCCGCGGCGGCCGCGCAGCTGAGCGCCATCATCCGTGATGGCGCCCGCTGACCGATCGGCTCGACGGCCGCAGCGATAGCGCGCGCGTATTGCGTCAGCGTGGACGCGGCGGACCATGGGTTGCAGGCCATGTCACGGCCTTATCCGACAACCCATGCAGAAGGAGGCCACATGGCCAAGTCGCCCATCCACCGCCTGCCCGCCCTGATAGCCGCCGCCGTCGCGGCGTCCGCGTTCGCCGCGGCGCCGGCGCTCGCGACGGAGGGCCCCACCGGGCCGGCGCCGGACCCGACGCTCATCGCTCCGGTTACGCCGTTCCCCGGCGCCACCCCGACCCCGCAGGCTCCTCGCGTCATTCAGCGCGCCCAGCTCGGGCAGCGCGGGCAGCTGCGGATCCGGCTCAAGTCACCCAGCCGGCTGCGCGTAACCGTGTTGCGCGGCTCGAAGGGTCACCGCGTCCGGACGATCAACGTCAAGGCCGGCCGCCGCACGGTCTCGCTGCGACCGACGCGTAACCTGCGCCCCGGCCGCTACCGGGTCCGCGTCGTGGCGATCGATGCTCACGGCGTGCGTTCCCGCCCGATCACGCGCACGATCAGGGTGCGCCGCTAAGCCACCGACAGGTGCACGCTCGGGCTCGGCCGCTACGCCGGACACGGCGGCCGAGCCCGCGCGAGCGCCGGTACAAAGGCTCTAGTACGGAGCCGCGTGCTCCAGGGGGTGCGCTTCGAAGCCCCGCTCGTCGCCGCGGTGGACGCGCTCGACGTATTCGAGGACGTGGGTCTTGTAGACGCGTCCGCCGCACGACGGGCACTGTGCCAGGGGCACCTCCACCAGGACCAGCTCTGGGTCCTGGAAGGGCACGTCGACCGTGTCCGGCTCGTAGGTACCGCCGCACGGGCAGCGCCCGTACTCGTAAGCCGGTTGGCTCGGAAGCGGCCGCCTCACGCCCGTGAGGATCCCTGATTCGGGAGGCTCGCGCAACCGAATCCGTGCAGGGCGAACGATCTGTTGAGCACTCAGCGTTCGCGGGCTAGGCTGCACTGAGACGTTCGGCTGGCCCCCATGTCCAAAGGCGAGATAGTTCCACCGCAGAACCTGCTCGAGCAGGTCGAGGGAGTGGAGCGCACGCTGCGCCGGGGCAGGCGATTGGGGGCGATCGGCTGGCTCTCGGCGGTGCTCGGTCTGGCGCAGGTGATAATCGCCATCGCGAGCGCCGAGATCTGGAACTTCGACTTCTCGCAGGTCGCGGACCAGTGGCTCCTGTGGTCTTCGATCACTTTGTTCGTACTCGCGGCCGTGCTTCTGAACTGGACCCGCTTCTGGATCCGCGAGTCGAGAAGCCCGTTCCGCTACACCTTCTCGGTCGCTCCGTTCCAGCCCGTTCCGGAGGACGGCGAGAAGCGCGGCCTCCTGAGCTGGCTCGAGCGCGACCTGGAGGAGACGCTCAGCAAACGTATCCCGAGACTGTCGCGCCTCGACGCCGGGGCGCAGGAGGATGCGACCCAGGGACCCTCGGCGGATGCCTCCCACATCCACATCGCCGCCACCTACGGAGTGCGCCGCAGGAAGGACGACAGCATGTCCTTCGAGGTCACGCCGTGGGTGCGGATGGGACGCGCGGACAACCCGTCCACGCTCGCCCATCCCGTGAGGTTCGCGCTGCGGGACTCGAAGAGCCCGGACGAGGACTCGGACGCGTACGAGTCGGTCACGGAGCGGATCTACTTCAGCGTCGCGACCGCGATCTACGCGCGGATCGAGAAGGACGTCCAGGACAAGATCGACCTGCTTCCGACCTCGAACTTCCGCGCGGCCGCCTATTTCTACGAGGCCGAGGACTACGTCAGGTCGAACACGCTCGATGCCTACGACAAGGCCGGAGCCCTCTATCGCTCGGTCACCGAGATCTACGATCCGGAGTGGCGCCCGGCCGCGGGCGGCTCATGGGGACGGTCGCGGCGCTCGCTCCAGCTCCTGAGGGCGCGTGTCATGCGCCGCGCGCGCCTCTGGGGCGCAAAGATCTGGCCGCGGGTCGCCGAGGCGCAGCTCATGGCGGCGCGCGCGCACCTCGGCTATGCGAACACGCTCCTCTACAGGCGCATCCTCGCCAGCCTCTCCGGGCAGCGCATCAATCCCGTCTTCGAGACGAAGCGGAGGACGGATCGGGCGATCGAGATCCTCGAGGCTCTTCCGGAGGGGATGCCGCAGCGGCGAGAGGTCCTCTTCAACGCACACGTGACGCGGGCTCTGGCGTCGACACAGCTGCACTCGGGCACGGAGGCGAAGGGCTCGCTTCGCGAGGCTCAGGCGCTCGACCCGGCGCGGGCGGAGCGCAACGCCCGCTGCCTGTTCGTCAGGGGCCTGGTCCAGCCGCGCCTGCGTCCGCGCGCCCAGCTCCTGAGGCAGGCGGTCGAGGCCGACCCGGCGTTCGAGGTGGCGCAGTTCGAGCTGGCGAAGACGAGCGAGATGGTCTGGCGATCGCGGCCGACGTTCGAGTCCAACGTGGCGAGGATCGTCCTCGAGGAGTACGACCAGGTCCTCAGGCTGAACCCCGGCAACATCGTGGCCTGGGGGAACGTGGGCTACATGCACTGGCTGCTCGGGGACTTCGAGGAGGCCCGGGAGGCCTACGAGCGCGGGCGCCAGTACAAGGAGATCAAGCGCGAGACCTTCGTCGCGCAGCTCGACTACGGCCTGGCTCGCATCGCGGCCGAGGGCCCCGAGGTCCGCTTCGCCGACGCCTACCGCCACTACCTGAACGGCGTGAGCGCGGACATTGCCAGCGGGGTCTCACACGACGCGGGCTACAGCGACTACCAGTTCGAGCTGATCGGCGGCGAGATGATGGCGCGCTTCGAGAAGTACCTCGAGACCGTCCGTGAGCGAACCGACTCCGGCGACGATGGGAGCACCTCGAAGCGCGAGCGCGAGTCGGTCCTGGCCTTCGTGCTGAACGACTACGGCGAGGCCTGCGTCAACTACTACCACCGCTTCGGCGACCCGGCCTACACGCGCAATGCGCTCGAGGCGTTCGAGGAAGCCGCCGAGCTCTCGCCCGGCTTCCTCCTGCCGCTCTACAACATCCATCGCTTCGGCTGGATGGTCGGCGACCGGACCGGTGACATCGGGTCGCCCGCAACGATCGAGCGCGTCTACGAGCGAGAGCCGAACTGGCCCGACGCGATGCTCGAACTGGTGAGGGAGGACGCCGAGCGGGTGCCCAAGCTCCAGGCGAGGGCGAAGGAGCTGCGCGAGGAGGCCATGGAGGCGGAGGAGGCGGCGCTTGCGAAGCGCACCGAGGCTGGCCAGCTCGCGGCGGCAGGGCTCAACCCGGGCACGCGCGAGAGCGGCGTGCTGCAGATCCCGCAGTCGGAGGAGCCGCGTGCCGTTACGCGCGCGGTCGCCGAGTATGCACGCGCGTCGGAGCGCCAGCGCGGGCTCGCGGGGCCGGATCCGAAGAAGCTCCAGGACGAGGCCCAGCAGCTCGAGGACGACGCGAGCGGACTGCGCGAGCAGGCGGAGGAGGCGGACCGCGACGCCATGAGGCGCGAGGAGGAGATCGCCGAGGTCCTCGACCGCCTGCTTCCGCAGCGCTGGCTCTGGGCGGCGCAGCCGGCGGGCCGGACGATCGACCTGCAGGCGCTCGAGCGGGAGGATTACCTGCGGGAGCTGCGCTGGGAGCGGGAGCTCGACGAGGTGCACGTCCAAGCGCTGCTCGCCTGGTGCGTCACCCCGGCGGCCGAGCGCGCGGGGGCCGAGCGGGTGCTGCGCCATATCCTCAAGCGCTACTGGGCGGGCGACTTCGAGGTGCTCCGCGAGTACCGCCGTTCTCTGCTCGGGCAGGCCGTCGCCGAACCCGAGCATGAGACGGAGCTGGAGAACGCGGGCACGCGGCTGGTCGAGGTCATCGACAGCTGGCTCGAGGGCGACCCGGACTTCTGGAAGCTCACCTGGCTCCTGGAGGACCCGGAGATCGCTGTCGAGCAGAGGATCTTCGACCTCGACGAGACGAGCCTGCGTCTGAACGCGGCGAGCGAGCGGCACGAGGAGAGGGTCGGCGAGGCGCTGAGGCAGGATCGGGAGGCGGGCGACCCGGACTACGTCCACCTCTGGGTCGGCGACCAGCTGGACGCGCTCGGGCGCGAGCGAGACCAGGTGCTGGCCGTCTACCGGCGTGCCGCTCGCTCGAAGCGGCCCGAGATCCAGGAGGAGCTCGGATTCAGGTTCGCCGAGCACGAGAGCTGGCGCGAGAGCGCGGAGGCCTACCGCGCCGCCGCGGGCGACGCACCCGACGACCGGACTCGCAAGGACTCGGCAACGGGCGTCGCGCGGGCGCTGTTCGCCCTGGACGAGCACGCCGAGGCGATCGAGGCGCTGGAGGAGGTCGCCGCGGACGTCGAGGAGGACGGTCGCTGGCGAACGCATCTGGTGGACGAGCTGGCCGAGCAGGTCACGACGCCGCCCGCCTACGCGGCCCTGGCCGAATGGCTCGAGTCCGCGCTCGGCGCGGGCAAGACCGCGGCCGGTGACGCCGCGGCGGGTCTCATCGAGCTGGCGGGCCGGCGCTACGACCTGGTCGTCCGGGCGCCCGAGGCAAACGAGGAGAACGCGCGACGGGAGCTCCCGGCGGGTGCGACGCCGCTGCTTCTCGAGACCGATCCCGACTTCTTCCCCGCCGGCGAGCACACGCCCGAGCTGCAGCCGACGCTCGAGGCGATCGAGACGGTGCGCGGGGAGATCGAGGATGCCTGGGGGGTGACGATCCCCGGCGTGCGGATCCGAGTCGATCCCAATCTCGACGACGGTCGCTACGTGGTGCTGCTCCGGGAGGCGCCGATCGGTGGCGGCCGGCTCGATCCCAAGGATCGAGGCTTCTACCGCGCGATGATCGACGATGTTCGCCGGACCATCGTGGCCCACCTCGGCGATGTGGCGGGCTTCCAGGATCTCGCCGATCGCCTGTCCCAATGGGAGGACGCGCAGGACGACGTGCTCCCGGACTGGGCGGAGCCGGTGCTCGGGGACAAGAGCCGGCGGGTTCGGCTCGTCGAGGTCATGCAGGCGCTCATTCGAGAGCGCGTCTCCATTCACGAGCTGGCCCCGATCGTCGAGGCGTTCGCGAGCGTTCCGGCGGATCTCGGGGTGGCCGACACCGTCGAGTCGGTGCGCGCGCAGCTGTCGCCGGAGGCCCTCGGCCTGCGCGACGACGCCAACGTCGTCGTCGTGCGGGGAGATCTTGAAGCGGCCGTGGCGAAGGGAGTCCGGCGCGACAACGGGACCACCTTCCTGGCGCTCACGAGCCGCGAGGCCGACGACCTGATCGCGGGCTTCCGGGCGGACCTCGAGCAGGAGAACGACCCGGTGCTCGTGGTCCGCGATGCGCGCCTGCGGCGCCCCGTGCGGCTCGTCCTCGAGCGGGAGTACCCGGGCGTGCGGATACTGGCCCGCTCCGAGATCCGCACACCACGCTGGCGGCGCAGGCTGAGGACCGTGCGACCGTGACCGCACGCTGGAAGCGCGGCGAGCTTCGCGTCGTGGTCGAGGTGGACCCCTCGCTCCCGGCGCTCGTCGCGGCGGCCGAGGACGCCATTCCCGCTCTTGCGGACGAGCTCGACGACCTGTTCGAGGGCATGGGCCTTGCGGCCCGCGCGGTCGTGACGGTCGACCGCGTGGAGTCCACCCGCGCGCTGCGGCTTCGCCTGGAGGGCCGGCTTCAGCCGTACGATCCGCGCGTCGCCCGCCAGGCGTGGCTCGCGGCGATGCGAGAGCCTGAGAGGAAGGCGGCGCTGCGCTTCGACGGGGAGTCGGGTCACAGCATCCGGGACGCCTGGCTGCGCAACGCGGTCGAGGACGCGCCGGACGGCGCGGCGCTGTCGGAGTTCGTCCTGCGGCTCGTCCTGGAGGTGGTGCAGCGGCGCGCCTCCTGCCTCGTCGGCGACGATCAGGTGGCCGAGTACGCGGCGGACCTCGGGAACGGCGCCGGCTCGCCGTCGGGCGGCGATGTGTCCGGCGTCCTCCGCGGCATGCTCGGCCTGGGCGTATGGGCATCGAGACGCGAGACCGTGCTGGGCGCGATCCAGGACGGGGCCGGCCGGCCGGCTGCCGACATCGCCGAGACGCTCGTGGCCCGCCTCCGCCCGCGCCGGGTGGAGATCCACGTGAACCCGATCACCCTGTCCGGGCTCCTCTCGGAGAACCCGTCGCGGTACAGGTCGATCACGGTCTACGCCATCACCGTCCCCGACCGGGTCCGGCCGGACTTCCAGGAGACGGAGGAGGCGATCTACCTGGACTTCGGGCTCCGGTTGCCGGACCTGTTCTGGGTGCCGTCCGAACGGGTGCCCGAGGAGATGGTCTCCATCCGCATCAACGACGTCGTCGGGATCGGCCTGCCGCTGCCCCCCGAGGGCATGCTGTTGATCAACGGCGCGCCCTCGAGCCTGCCGGACATCGACGTCCGCCCGGCGCTCGGACCGGTCGGGCCCTCAGCCCTGATTCGGGAGGCGGACGGCGAGGCCGCGCAGCAGATGGGCTACACGACCTTCGATCGGCTCGCGTTCGTCCGCTATCTCGTCTTCACGGAGGTGCGCCGCAACGCGGCGCGGCTGCTCTCGGTCCGCGATGTCGAGTTCGAGCTCCACCGCCTGGGCGAACCCGCGCTGGTCCACGCCGTGCTCGAGCGCTGGTCGCTCGGGGAGGTCACGCGCGTGCTGCGCGAGCTCCTGGATGGCGGCCTCGCGATCCGCGACATGCGAACCGTGCTGGAACGGCTTCGGCGCTTCGACACGATCCACGCCGATGCCGACTCGGAGACCGTGTTCGACGAGCGCCTGCCGGTTGACGGGCCGCTGCCGGATACACCGCTCGCACGCGCGCGCGAACTCGCCCGCTTCGTGCGCGAGGGAATGTCGGACTTCATCGGCAGCCGCTTTTCGTTCGGCACCGACACGATGGTCGTCTACCTGCTCGACCCTCAGTTCGAGGAGCTCGCGCTGGACGCAGCGCCGGACGACTTCGAGGGCGACATCGAGCGGCCCGAGGCCGAGGAGACGCTCGAGCTGCTCCGCGACGCGGTCTGGGAGCAGCTGTCGGAGCTGCCGCCGGCCGCGACGACCCCGGTGATGCTGACCTCGAGACGTGCGCGCACCGCCATCCGGCGGCTGATCGCGCCCGAGCTGCCCGATCTGCGCGTGGTCAGGTACTCCGAGATACCGTCGGACCTGAACGTGATGCCGGTGGCTCGAATCGCACCGACGCGATCGCCGGCGGGCGTGACCACGGGCTGAGCCCGGCGGCTGCGGCTATCGCGCGGACGACGCCTGACGGCGCCGCCTCTCGACGAAGCGGGCGTGCTTCATCTGGATGCCGCATTCGTCCATCGAGCACCAGCGCCGGCTGTGGTTGCGGCTCTGGTCGAGGAAGAGCCAGCGGCAGTTGCCGCACGTCGCCACGCGGTCGAGCGGGCCTTCTGTGAGGAGCTCCACCGCCGCGTGCACCACGGGGCGCAGGGGATCGGTGAGCTCCCTGGGCGCCGGCCAGCTCCATGCCATCGCGTTCCCCGACCGGACGAGCAGGGCGTCCGCCAGTGCGGTGCGCTCGGCGTCGCGCAGCCGCTCGATCAGCTCCTCGGGCGGCTCCCGGCCGTCGGCCAGCGCTCGGAAGATGGAATAGATGAGCGCGCGCAGCTCCTTCGCCTGACGGAGCGCGCGCGCGGCGGCGCGCTCGTCGCGCCTGCCGGCCGCCCTCAGCAGGTCGGCCTGGCGCTTCGAGACGAGGCCGAGCCGCGCGCTCCAGGTGGCGAGGTCGTCGTAGGTCTCGAGGTACTCGTCGTCGGGGCTCGGCGGGTCGTCGCGCATGCCGCCCTCGGTGTTCGCGAAGTCGAGCGCGAGGTGGCCGCCCTCGAGCGGGACGTTCTCGACGGTTCTTCCGGATGTGTCCACTGTCACGCATCATACCGGACACACTGGGTATGGTCTCTGTGTCGCCCGAAACAACTGATGGAGGTCACATGCACATGTTCGGGATACCGCTCATCGACGTTCGCCTGATGTCCCTTGCCCGCTCGGCGCTGCCCGACGCGCCGGTCATCGAGGACGAGCAGCGCCGGCGCTTCCGGGGTGGCCGCCGCCTCCAAACGTGGGTAGGATCGCGCCACGGCTGAGGGGCCTCTTCCAGGGGCGCTCGGTCGCGGACTTGCCGGGAACCGGGCGCGAGGGTGGCGGGGCCATCGTGCTTGTTCTCCATTACAAACCGGAGGGCAAGCATTGGCACGAGAGATCCAGCCGTTCAGGTGCGAGGTCACTCCGGAGGGCGACCATGTGGTCGTCGCGCCGCGGGGGGAGCTCGACATGGCCACCGTCGGCGCCGTCGAACGGGAGCTTCGGAGCCTGCGCCGCTCCGGCGTCGATCACCTCATCCTCGACCTGAGCGGCCTCACCTTCATGGATTCCTCAGGGCTGCACCTCGTGTCTCAGTGGGCCATCGAGGCCTCGAAGGACGGGTTCGAGTTCGAGCTCGAGCCCGGCCCACCGGTAGTAATGCGGGTGTTCGAGCTCACGTCGATGACGGACCAGCTTCCGTTCCGGAAGCGTCCGTAGGAGTCAGACCGGGCGCTGCAGGGCGTGGGCGGGCAGCGGCTCGAGGTCGTTCTCGAACCCCGGCGTGGCCTCCACGCGCTCGATCCATGAAGCGACGTGAGCGTGCGGGCTGAGGTCCGCGCCGGCGTCCGGCGCGCAATGCACGTACGCGTACACGGCGATGTCGGCGATGGAGTAGTCGCCGGCGAGGAACGTCCCGCCCGTCGGACAGGCCGCGGTCCAGCGCGGCGAGCGCGTCGCTGCCGCGCTCGAGCCGGTTCGCGTAGACCTCGGGCATCTGCTCGTGGCGGCCTGACAGCTTCAGGAAGCGGGCGTACGCCAGCTCCGCCTCGATGCGGTTCTGCTCGAACAGCATCCACTGGGCCACGCGCGCGCGCCCGATGGGCGCCTCCGGGAGGTATGCCGTGCCCGAGCCGAGGTAGGTCAGGATCGCCCCGGATTCCGGGATCGTCTCGCCGGAGTCGAGCTCCAGGACCGGCACGCGGCCGTCCGGATTCCGGCCGAAGTGCTCCGGGGTGCGCGTCTCTCCCGTGAAGAGGTCGACGGTCACGCGCTCGTAGGGCCGGTCCAGCTGGCGCAGCAGGATCCGGGCCTTCATGCAGTTGCCGGACGCGGGATGGTCGTAGAGGATCACCCGCGCAACCTAGCCTGTCGGGCATGCGCCTACGAACGGCAGCGCTCCTGGCGGCCCTGGTGGCTTGCCTGGCTCCTTCCGCGGCGATCGCGGTGGAGGTCGAGCCGGGGGTGGAGTGGACCACGATCGTGCGCGCGAGCGGCCCGGTCCGGATCAACGTGCTCGCGGTCGACCCGGCGCGAGTCCGCGGCCTGCTCTCGAACGGGCGGATCGCCGGACGTGAGCGCGTGAGCGCGATGGCGCGTCGCGTGCAGGCGGTCGCCGGCGTGAACGGCGGCTACTTCGCGCCGAGCGGGGATCCCGTGGGGGTGCTCGCGATCGACGGTGAGCTGCTCAGCGAGCCGGTCGACGGGCGGTCGGCGCTGATCCTGCCCGCGATCGCGCCCGGCGCACCCTTCATCGCCCCGGTCCGCTTCCGCGGGCGCCTCACGGTGAACGGACGGTCACGTGAGATCGATGGAATCGATCGCACGCGCGGGCTGATCCCCGCCTGCGGGGGGCGCGGCGGCGACCAGCCGACGACGCGGCCGAACGCGGTGCTCACCTGCGGCGATGCCAGCGAGCTCGTGCTCCTCACGCCCCGGTACGGGGCCCGCCCGCCGCGCGAGGGCGGCGTGGAGGCGGTGGTTCGCGACGGCGTGGTGACGGCCGTGCGGCCGCCGGGCAGCGGGCCCGTGCCGCGCGACGGCGTGCTCCTGACGGGCACCGGCGACGCCGCCCGCTTCCTCCGCGACGTGGCGCTGCCGCGCAGCCGGGCGGCGGTCACGCTCGACGTGAGGGCGGGTGGACGGAGCGTGGACCTGGGGACGACGTCGGTCGTCGTGGGCGGCGGCCCGCGGCTGCTCCGGGCCGGCCGGGTTGCGGTGACCGCCGCCGCCGAGGGATTCCGCCCGCCGCAGGCGCCGTCGTTCTTCGGCTCGTTCGTGGCCGGCCGCCAGCCTCGCACCCTCGCCGGGGTGCGGGCCGACGGCACGCTTCTGCTCGTGACCGTGGACGGCAGGCTCCCGGGGTGGAGCGCCGGCATGACGCTGCCGGAGGCCGCTCGGCTCATGCGCTCGCTCGGCGCGCGCGACGCGCTCAACCTCGACGGCGGCGGCTCGAGCACCATGGTGGTGCGGGGCGAGGTCGTCAATCGGCCCGCCGACAGGGTCGAACGCCGCGTCAGCGACGGCCTGCTGGTGTTCCCATGAAGGTGATGGTCCCCACGCTCGCGATCGCCCTCGCCGGCACGGCCGCGGTCCCCGCCGGCGCGGCCCAGGACACCGATGCGCGCGCCGTGGTCTGGGCGGCCGGGGACGTCGCCACTCCAGGCCGCGCTGCCGACCTCGTGGCCGCGCTCGTCCGGCGCGGGAGGCCGGACCGCTTCCTCTACCTGGGCGACGTCTATGAGACGGGCAGCGCCAGGGACTTCCGCCGCTGGTATCACCCGCGCTTCGGCCGGCTGGCCCCGATCACCGAGCCCACGATCGGGAACCACGAGTGGGACAACCGCTTCACGGGCTACTACAGGTACTGGGCGGGGAGGAAGGGCCGCAAGCAGCCGCCCTGGTCGAAGATCGAGATCGCCGGCTGGGAGATCGTGGACCTGAACTCTCAGGCGCCGCACGGCACCGGCTCGCCCCAGGTGCTCTGGCTCGAGCAGGCGGTGAGCGGTCCCGGCAACTGCCGCATCGCGTTCTGGCACCGGCCTCGCTACAGCGAGGGCGCCTACGGCGGCGCGCCCGATCTCAACCCGTTCTGGAACCGGCTCGTGGGCCGCGCGAAGATCGTGCTCAGCGGCCACGACCACAACCTCCAGCGCCACAGCCCGCAGCGCGGGATCAGCCAGTACGTGGTCGGCGCCGGCGGCCGCCCGCGCTACAAGCTCCACCGGCGCCCGTCGACGATGGTGTGGGGCACGGACGAGGTGAACGGGGCGCTCCGCATGGTGCTGACCCCTGGGCGCGCCGTGCTCGAGTTCCGCAGCCCCCGCGGTCGCGTGCTCGACCGGAGCACGCAGACGTGCACGCCGGGAGTCGCCGTGCCGGCCGGGCAGTAGCGTTCCGGGCGATGGACGAGCCCGTCGTCATCCTCTGCGGCGGCCGCGGCACACGGCTGCGCGAGCACACCCAGACGATCCCGAAGCCGCTCGTCGAGATCGGCGGCAGGCCGATCCTGTGGCATGTGATCCGGATCTACGCGCACCAGGGCTTCCGGCGCTTCGTTCTCTGCCTCGGACACAAGGGCGAGCTGATCGAGCGCTTCGTCGAGACCAACGGCCTGCCGGAGGGGCTCACGATCGAGTGCGTCCACACCGGCGAGGAGACGCCCACCGGCGGGCGCATCGCGCGCGTGCGAGACCGAATCGAGGGCGGCCGCTTCTGCGCCACCTACGCCGACGGCGTGGCCGACATCGATCTCGCCGCCCTGCTCGACTTCCATGAGGGCCACGGCGCGCTCGCCACGCTCACGGTCGTCCGCCCCCAGCTCCAGTTCGGCGTGGCCCGCCTGAACGGGGCCGGCGTGGTGGAGGGGTTCGAGGAGAAGCCGCAGTTCGAGGGCTGGATCAACGGCGGGTTCTTCTGCTTCGAGCCCGGTGCCCTGGACTACCTCGACGAGGGCTCGGTGCTCGAGCGCGAGCCGCTCGAGCGGCTCGCCGCCGACGGCCAGCTGCGCGCCTACAGGCACACCGGCTTCTGGGATTGCATGGACACATACAAGGACGCCGTCTTCCTCAACGACCTGTGGGCCGAGGGACGGGCGCCCTGGAAGGAATCTGCATAGGTTGCGGCGAAAACCGCGTGCGTGACGCGTACTGGAACGACCGCTCTCACCCTGTCCGAAGAGATCCGCCAGCGCTTCGACGAGTTCAGCCGCTCGCAGAAGGACGTCGGCCAGTACATCGTCGACCACCTCGAAGAGGCCGCCTTCCACACGGCGGAGGAGCTCGCCCGCCGCGCCAACACGTCGAGCTCGACGGTCGTCCGCTTCGCGCAGGCGCTCGGCTTCGAGGGCTTCCCCGAGCTTCAGGCGGCCGCGCGCGACGAGTACAGGCGCGCGCGTGAGAACGGCGCCGCCGCGACCGACCTGACGACGCAGCCGCTCTTCCCGATCGACCAGACCGAGTTCGAGACCGCGCTCGGGGCCGACCACGCGAACATGGCCGAGACCGCGCGCAAGGTGGACCGCGACGAGGTGGCCGCGGCGGTGGACCTGATCTCGCGCGCGGACCGGATCGTCCTCTGCGGCACCGACCAGATGGCCTTCTTCGCGAGCTACCTGCGTCACCTGCTGATGCTGCTGGACCTGCGCGCCGAGGTGGTCGCCTCGCCGAGCCAGGAGGGCCTCGCGAAGCTCGGCAGGGTCGACGACAAGACGGTGATGGTCGGCTTCTCGGCCGGCCGCCCGCACCCGCTAGTGGTGCGGGCCATCAAGCTCGCGCGCAACCGGCGCGCCGCCACGATCGCGATCGCCGACGCGACCCTGTCCGAGGTGGCCAAACTTGCTGACCACAAGCTCTACTACTCGTCCAACAGCCCGGCCTTCGTGCGCTCGCACGCGGCGCTCCTGGCCCTCATCCAGGCGCTTGCCTATGGGGTTTACGCGCTCGACGAGTCGGCGTACTCCGATCGGATCAAGGCCTTTCGCCTGAAGTAGCGGAGCGGCAGCCGCAGGGCTACGCTGCGGCAATGCGCCTCCTTCGCGGGCTGTCAGCCGCCGCCGTCCTGCTCGCCCTCTCCGCCGCACCTGCCTCCGCCGCCTTCACGCCGGGAGCCGCCGGCGGCGGCGACCCCTTCTACCCACAGGCGGGCAACGGCGGCTACGACGTGCAGAGCTACGCGCTGAAGCTCGATTATCAGCCGCGGAACCGCCAGCTCGCGGGCGACGTGACGATCACCGCTCGCGCCACGCAGGACCTGTCGAGCTTCAACCTCGACCTTCGCGGCTTCAAGATCAGCACCCTCACCGTCAACGGGGCCGCCGCCTCGTTCGCGCGCAAGGGCCAGGAGCTGACCGTCACCCCTGCGGCCGGCCTGCGCAGGAACCGCGACTTCACGGCCCGGATCGTCTACGCCGGCCGCGCCGGCTACATCCTCGACCCGGACGATGCCAAGGACGGCTGGATTCCCACGAACGACGGCGCATTCGTGGTCAACGAGCCGCAGGGCGTGCCCACCTGGTTCCCCGCAAACGACAGCCTCAGGGACTTCGCCACCTGGGACTTCACGGTCACGGTGCCGAAGGGGAGGACCGCGATGGCCAATGGGACCCTCCTGTCGAAGACCGACAGCGGAGACAGGACCACCTGGCGCTGGCGCGAGACGAAGCCGATGGTCCCGTACCTCGCCACCGTCACGAACGGGTTCTTCGAGCTGCGAACCTCGACACTGCCGAACGGCCTTCCGCGCTACGACGCCGTCGATCCGCAGACGCGCGGCTACGGGGAGAAGACCCCCACGCCCGAGATCGCGTGGGCGAACCTCGCCGTGGAGCCCGAGGCGGTGCAGTTCCTCTCGAACCTGTACGGCCCATACCCGTTCGACAGCGTCGGCGGCATCGTCGACTGGGCGCCGAACGTGTTCTACGCGCTCGAGTCTCAGACGAAGCCGAACTACGACGTGGTCCCCGACGAGCTCACGATCGTCCATGAGCTGGCCCACCAGTGGTTCGGCGACGCGGTCGTGCTCGAACGCTGGCCGGACATGTGGCTTGAACGAGGGCTTCGCCACCTGGAGCGAGTGGATCTGGACCGAGCGTCACGGTGGGCAGACGGCCCAGGAGCGCTTCGACGAGCTGTACGCGACGCCCGAGGACTCGGAGGACGGACAGGACCTCTGGTTCCCGGCGCCGAACGCGCTCCCCGACGCCTCGGTGCTGTTCAGCACGCCCGTCTATGACCGCGGCGCCATGACGCTTCAGGCGCTCCGCCGGAAGGTCGGGGAGCGGACGTTCTTCCGGATCCTGCGCACCTGGTACGGCGAGAACCGCTACTCGAACGTGACGACGGGCGAGTTCATCGCGCTCGCGGAGCGCGAGAGCGACCGCAGGCTCAGCCGATTCTTCGACGCGTGGCTGTTCCAGGAGGGTCGGCCGAGCTCCTGGTAGCTCTATTCTGAGAAGCGATGGAGACCGGCACCTTCAGAGTCAAGGCTGGCCTCGCCGAGATGCTCAAGGGCGGCGTGATCATGGACGTGGTCACGCCCGAGCAGGCGAAGGTCGCCGAGGACGCCGGCGCGGCCGCGGTGATGGCGCTCGAGCGCGTTCCGGCTGACATTCGCCGCGACGGCGGCGTCGCTCGCATGAGCGACCCGACGATGATCGAGGGCATCAAGGAGGCCGTCTCCATCCCCGTGATGGCGAAGGCCAGGATCGGGCACTTCGTCGAGGCGCAGGTGCTGGAGGCGCTCGACGTGGACTACATCGACGAGTCCGAGGTGCTCACGCCGGCCGACGAGGCGCACCACATCGACAAGTGGGCCTTCAAGGTGCCGTTCGTCTGCGGCGCCACCAACCTGGGCGAGGCGCTCCGCCGCATCGCCGAGGGCGCCGCGATGATCCGCTCGAAGGGCGAGGCGGGCACCGGCAACGTGGTCGAGGCTGTGCGCCACATCCGTCTGATCACGGGCGAGATCCGCAGGCTCCAGTCGCTCACCGAGGCCGAGCTGCCCACGGCCGCGAAGGAGCTGCAGGCGCCGCTCGAGCTCGTCAAGGACATTGCCGAGGCCGGCAGGCTGCCGGTCGTGCTCTTCTGCGCCGGCGGCATCGCCACCCCGGCCGACGCCGCGCTGATGATGCAGCTCGGCGCCGAGGGCAACTTCGTGGGCTCGGGCATCTTCAAGTCCTCGAACCCGGAGCAGCGCGCCCGCGCGATCGTCGAGGCGACGACGCACTTCAAGCGATCCGGAGCGGATCGCCGCCGCCTCACGCGAGCTCGGCGAGGCGATGCCCGGAAT
Source organism: uncultured Thermoleophilaceae bacterium (assembly GCA_963819635.1). Taxonomy (GTDB): domain Bacteria; phylum Actinomycetota; class Thermoleophilia; order Solirubrobacterales; family Thermoleophilaceae; genus JACVRW01. The sequence goes on along the minus strand of CAWFWX010000003.1, from coordinate 960,972 downwards.
CGAGATCGGCACGCTCCAGGAGAACGGCGGGCTGCTCCAGCACCGCGGCTGGTGACGGTCGGCGTACTCGCCCTCCAGGGGGATTTCGAGGCGCACGCCAGGGCACTCGCCCGCCTCGACATCGTCGGCCCGGGAGGTCCGGACGCCCGCAGACCTGGAAGGCCTCGACGCTCTGATCATTCCGGGCGGCGAATCGACGACGATCGGGCAGGGAGTCGAGCGCGAGGGCCTGGCCCAGCCTCTGATCGACTTCGCGCGCAGCGGGAAGCCGGTCCTCGGTACCTGCGCCGGGATGATCATGCTGGATCGCGAGCACCTCGGTGTTCTGGACATCGGGGTCCGTCGTAACGCTTTCGGGCGTCAACTGGCATCGTTCGAGACAGAGCTGACGTTTGACGGCGCCCCAATCGATGCGGTCTTCATTCGAGCACCCTGGGTGGAGGACTTTGGAGAGGACGTGGAGGTCCTGGCCGAAGTCGACGGCCACCCGGTCGCGGTTCGCCAGGGGAACGTTCTCGCGGTCGCCTTTCACCCCGAGCTCGGCAGGGATTTGACCGTGCACCAGTGGCTTGTGGATAGGGTCCACGCCGCATGAGGGATCAACGCGTCGACTCGCTCGCCCAGATCCTCGTCCGCTACTCGACGAAGGTGAAGAAGGGCGACGTCTGCTCGATCGCGGCCTCGACGGCGGCCGAGCCGCTCGTCCAGGCGGTCTACGAGGAGGTGCTGCGCGCCGGAGGGCTGCCGATCATGCAGCTCCAGACGAGCGGCTCGCAGGCCGCGTTCTACGAGCTCGCGAGCGACGAGCAGCTCGACTGGGTCCCGCCGACGACCGAGTGGACGGTCGAGAACGCCGACGTGCACATCTCGGTGATGGCGTCGCTCAACACGCGCGAGCTGTCGGACGCCGACCCGAAGAAGCAGGCGCGCCACCAGAAGGCGCGCAAGCAGATCATGGAGACGTCGATGCGGCGAGCGGCGGAGGACACCTACCGCTGGGCGCTCACGCTGTTCCCGACGCACGCCTACGCGAGCGAGGCCGGCATGTCGCTGCCCGCGTACGAGGACTTCTACTACGCCGCCTGCCTCGCGCTCGACGGCGATCCCGTTACGGCGTGGCATCGCCAGTCCGAGGAGGTGCGCCGCCTGACCGAGTGGATCCAGGGCAGGGAGGAGGTCCGGATTCAGGCTGAGGGCACCGACATCACCCTCGGCGTGGCCGGCCGGAACTGGATCCCCTGCGTGGGCGAGCACAACATGCCCGACGGCGAGTTCTTCACCGGTCCGGTCGAGGATGCCGTGAACGGCCACATCTCCTTCTCGTTCCCGGCGAGCTACGGCGGCCGGACCGTCGCGGGGGTGTGCCTGCGCTTCGAGGACGGCAAGGTGGTGGACGCCACCGCCGACCAGGGCGAGGACTTCCTGCAGGAGATGCTCGACACCGATTCCGGCGCGCGCCGGCTCGGCGAGCTCGGGATCGGCACGAACTTCGGGATCGCCACCGGCACCAAGGAGATCCTGCTCGACGAGAAGATCGGCGGCACCGTCCATATGGCCGTGGGAATGAGCTATCCGGAGAGCGGCGGGACCAACAGCTCAGCGGTCCACTGGGACATGGTCTGCGACCTGCGCGAGGGCGGCTCGATCACAGTGGACGGCCAAGAGCTGCAGCGCGACGGCAAGTTCCTCGTCTAGCGCCTCAGGCGGCGGGTGCGGTCTCTGCCCGGCCCGCCGAGGAGGCGTGAGGGGATGCGGCCGATCACTGTGAGGCGGTCGTTGCCGGCGCCGCCGAAGAGGGCGATTCGCTTCACGCGCGCGGCGCGGCAGGTCACGACGCGCGGGCCGCGCCTCCTGCAGCCGCGACCCGCGCGCAGGCCGGCCAGGTTGTCGCGCACGATCCAGTTGCGGCCGCGCCGGCGGACGACCAGGTCGTTCCGCCTGCCGGGCGCGCCACGTGCGATCAGCGTGCCGCGCGTCACGAGCACCACACCCGTTCCCGTGCTCGGACCGGGGAGGAGGTTGGCGGGGCCCAGCACGCCTCCGCCCGGGCCCGTCCCCGCCAGCGGCGGCTCGGCCGCGGGAGGCGCGGGCTCTCCGGGCAAGGGGGCCGCGGCGAGGCTGTTCGCCAGGTCGTAGTGGCCGCGGATCTCGTCCGCGCCCAGGGCGCGCGTGTAGAGGGCGACCTCGTCGGCCTCGCCCCCGGAGAAGACCGCGTTGGTCCCGTTCCTCATCACGTGCCACGGGCCGACCGCGAGCTGCGAGCCGGCGCCGCTCGGCGAGGAATGCACCGCGACGCCGTCGACGTACAGCGCACCGGCACCGCCGCTCTTCGTGGCGGCGATGTGATGCCACTCCCCGTCGCGCACCGTCTCGATCGGCAGCCCGGTGTTGAATCCCTGGCCGCCGAGGCGGTATGCGAGGTTGCCGCCAGTGGCGAAGGCGAGCAGCCAGCCCTCGCCGCCCATGTCGGTGCTGTCGCGCAGCACCGTGGTGCCCGAGCGCCAGCGGAACCAGCCCTCCAACGTGGCGTTCGCGCCGAGGGCGGAGCCCGGCGCCGCCAGCTCGCCGCTCGCGCCGTCGAAGCCGGCAGCGGTGTTGCCGAGCGGTCCGAGCACGCCCGGCTGGCCGAGCACGTAGCGCCCGGCGAAGGCTCCGGTCGCCGCTGAGGTCTCGTCGCCGGAGCTGTCGCCCGAGAGCTCGCCGAGCCGCCAGTAAGTGGCGAGGCCAGACGTGCCGAGCACCGTGTCGCGGTAGGCGTCCGACGACGGCGAGCTGCCCGCCACGAAGACCCGATCGTCTCCGGACGAGCTGCCGGTCGCGTTGTCTGCCACGACCCGGTAGTGGTAGAGCCGGCCCGCCTGGAGGCCGGGCAGTGCCGCGCTCACCTGGTGGAGCTCGGAGTTCCCGGGGAGCGACTGCACCGTCGTGACCGCCCCGTACTCCTCGGTCGGGCCGTACTCCACGGACCAGTCCGTGGCCTGGTTCTCGGGACTCACAGCTCCGTGCACGGTCGAGCCGCTCGCCCCGCCCGTGTGCACGGTCGGCGCCGCAGGCAGGTCGACCAGCACCTCGTCGACGAGAACGCTCGAGGCGCCGTCGTCGTCCGTCACGGTCAGGGTCGGGAAGTAGCGGCCGCCCGAGCTGTAGGTGTGCGTCGGCTCGGGCCCGGTGCCGCTCGTGCCGTCGCCGAAGTCCCACTCGTAGCCGGTGATCGACCCGTCCGGGTCGCGCGAGCTCGCGGTCGCGAACGTGACCTCGAGAGGTGCGCGACCGCTCCTGACGGCCGGCTCGGCGTCCGCGATCGGTGGCGCGTTCACGGCCACCGGCAGCAGCGCCTGGATGGCGGTGTCGTAGGTGACGTAGCTCGGGTAGCCGCCGTTCATCCAGAGGACGCTCATGTCGCCGCCGGCCGCGCTCATCCCGCGCGGCGAGACCGGCCGCACGTTCTTGCCCGGACCGGTCGTGACGGCCTGGGAGGTCCAGCTCGTCCCGCCGTCGGTCGTCGTCCACGTCTCGACCTCGAACGACGTGCCGACCTGGCGCGACAGGTAGACGCGCGAGGGATCCTCGTGGTCCAGCGTCAGCCCGCCCGAGTAGTAGGGCGAGCCGCCGTCCTCGCGGAACGTCCCTCCCGCCGGCGTGATCTGGTGGACGTCCCACGCCGAGCCGGTCCAGCGCGCGTAGTGATAGCGGTGGTCGGCGGCGCTCGGGAAGCTCGCGAAGACGATCACCGGCCTGCCGGCGGAGTCGGCCGCGACGTCGTGCACCCAGGCCTGCTCTGCGGCGTCGAAGACGAGGTCACCCTCCGCCGGCGCGATCGGATCGTCGAGCGAGCCGACCTGCGTGCCGTCCACGCGCTCGATCCTCCCCGCACGCACGCGGGCGTAGTAGATGTTCACGTCGCCGAACTCGGTCGGATGCGCGTTCGTGTACGCCACGTGGATCGTGTCGCCGCCGCTCGAGTCGTACTTCACGTACGGCCGCTCGCCGGGCATCGTGATCAACGTGCGGGCGGGGGACCAGGTGTCCTGCCCGTCCTGCTGGATCGAGAAGGAAGGGTTGTAGTTCCCGCCGCGCCAGAACAGGTAGGTGGCGTCCTCGTCCTCTAGCCGGATCGGGTTGGGGTAGGTGTAGCCGCGGATGCCGGGAGTGTTCGTCGGGATCGTCCGCGGCGCTTCCCAGGCGGTGACGTCCTCAGGCTGGGACGACACGCGGTAGTGCATCGCCGGCCCAACGTGCCGCGAGTAGTAGACGACGAGGCGCCCGTCGGGCCGGACCTGGAGCGAGGGGTTCGCGTGGTCGTCCTTCTGCAGCCGCGCCTGGAGCACGGCGGTGACGCGCTCGCCGGTCGCGTGGTCGTAGGAGCTGACCTTGATGTCGCCCTCCTCGTCGACCCATCCGGCGTAGGTGCGGGTATCAGCGCCCGTGTAGGTGATCGCGCGCGGGTCGCCGAACCAGGACCATGCGCCGTCGCCGATCGGGTGCACGGCTGCGGCAGCGGTCTGAGCGGCGACGAGCGCGCAAGCGACGGCTGCGGCGGCAAGCCAAAGCCTCACACGAGCGGAGCGTAGCCGGATTAAGGAACGCCGATGCCGCGCACGCTCAGGATCGGCTGGCGCAGCTTGCCGTCGCGCTTCTGCGCCATCAGGCGAGCGTCGGCGTGTGCCACGAGCTCCTCGGGCGTGTGCGCGTCGTCGGGCACGAGGCCGGCCGCGAAGGTGGCGGGGAAGTCGATCACGTCGCGGAGGTCGCGGAGCAGCCGGAGCACGCCGGACGCTCCCGCGCCGGGCGCGAGGATCGCGAACTCGTCGCCGCCGATGCGGGCCACGCAGTCGCCCTTGCGGGCAACGGTCGAGGCCGCCACGGCGACCGAGCAGAGCACGGCGTCGCCGGCGGGGTGGCCCTGCTCGTCGTTGATTCGCTTGAAGTCGTCGAGGTCGATCAGGATCAGCGCGTACGGCTCGCGTGTGGAGGCCGCGCGCTCGAGCGCGGCGTCGAACGCGCGCCGGTTCATCACGCCCGTGAGCGCGTCGCGCTCGGCCATGTGGCGCTGATGCAGCTCGGCGCGCACGAGCCGTCCCTTCAGGAACTGGATGGCGATCGTCGCGCCCGCCACCGCGAGCGCGAACATCGCGAGGCGGGCGGGGTAGCCCACGGGGATCGCCTGCCCGTCGTAGAACAGCGGCGTCGCGTAGGCGTAGACGAAGAGCGCGTTCAGCGGCCAGGCGAGCCGCGGCGGGAAGAAGTACGAGATGAACAGCGCGGTGAAGATCATCACCGGCTGGAGGAAGCTGGTCGCCCCGCCGGTCGCCCAGAGAGAGAACGCCACGATCGGCATCGTGCAGGCGGTCACGAGCGCCCGCTGGCTGACCGACATCCCGCCGCCGCGAGAGGCCAGGTACAGCGAGAAGAGTCCCCACCCGACCGCGAAGCCGGCGAGCACGAGCGCGAACACCATATGGCTGCGGTCGGACCCGGGCAGCGCCAGGACGATCGCCCCGAGGACGCCCGTGGCGCTCCACATAACGCCGGAGGTCAGGTCGGGCAGGGGACCGTCGTCGAAGACGTCCCCGTCCTCGTGGCGGTGGCGGGTGAGGCTGTCCCTTAGGCCGCGCATCCCTGCGGGGACCATCGGCATCTGCGACGTAGACTTGATCGCCTATGGCAGGTCACTCCAAGTGGGCATCGATCAAGCACAAGAAGAAGGCTGTCGACGCGAAGCGCGGCGTCCTGTTCACGAAGCTGACGCGCGCGATAACCGTCGCCGCGCGTGAGGGCGGGGGAGACCCGGAGGGGAACCCGTCGCTGGCGCTCGCCATCCAGAAGGCGAGGGATGCCTCGATGCCGAAGGACAACATCGAGCGCGCGATCGCGAAGGGCACCGGCGCCGATTCGGACGCGGACGCCTTCGAGGCCGTGGTTTACGAGGGTTATGGGCCCGGCGGCGTGGCCGTGCTGGTGGAGGCGCTCACCGACAACCGCAACCGCACCAGCGCCGAGATCCGCCACATCTTCACCACGCACGGCGGGAGCCTGGGCGAGCCGGGCTCGGTGGCCTGGACCTTCGAGAAGAAGGGCGAGATCGTGGTCGACGGCTCGCGCTACTCCGAGGACGACCTGCTGCCGGCGATCGACGCGGGCGCCGAGGACGTGGCGCTCGACGGCGACGTCTGGGAGGTCGTGACCGGGCCGGGCGAGCTCACCGCCGTCCGGCGGGCGCTCGAGGAGGCCGGCGTCGAGATCGACTCTGCCGAGATGGTTCAGCGGCCGACCACCCGCACCCCGGTCGAGGAGGACCGGGTGGGCACGCTCATGCGGCTGATCGACGCGCTCGAGGAGAACGACGACGTGCAGGGAGTGCACGCCAACTTCGACGTGGACGCCGAGGTACTGGAGCGGGTGGCCGCGGCGTGATGGCCGCCCGGATCGGCGCGGCGGCCTTCTGGCTGGTCGCCGGCGTCATGCACTTCGTGATCCCACGCCAGTACGAGTCGATCGTGCCGCCGGCGATCGCGCGCTGGAAGAAGGAGGTCGTGGTGGTGAGCGGCCTGGCCGAGCTGGCGGGCGGGCTCGCGATCCTGCCCGAGAGCACGCGGCGCGGCGCCCGCTGGTGGCTGCTCGCGACGCTCGTGGCCGTCTACCCGGCCAACATCCACATGGCGCTCCACCCCGAGCGGTTTCCGAAGATCCCGGCAGGCGCGCTGTGGGCGCGGCTGCCCGTGCAGGGGCTGTTCGCCCTGCTCACCTGGCGCGGAACACGTTAAGGGTCAGACCCTTAACGGTGTTAAGGGTCTGACCCCTTTGTCGGGAGGCGTCCGCCGCCGGACGCAGAATCCCTCCTATCAGTGATCGTCCTCGGCATAGACCCGGGTACCGCGAACACCGGGTTCGGCGTCGTGGTCTCGCAGGGCGGGCGGCTCGCCGCGCTCGACGGCGGCGTCATCGACACCCGTGCGGGTGTGCCGCTCGAACGGCGGCTCGCCCAGATCCACGCGCGCGTGTGCGACCTCATCTGCGCGTACGAGCCCACCGCGCTGGCGGTGGAGGACCTCTACTTCGGCCGCAACGCCCACAGCGCCTTCGCGGTGGGCCAGGCGCGCGGGGTCGTGCTTCTTTCCGCCGGCATGGCCGGCATTCCGTGCTTCTCCTACACCCCGCAGGCGGTGAAGCAGGCGGTATGCGGGAGCGGCTCGGCCGCGAAGGGCCAGGTGCAGCGGATGGTCGGCGCGCTCCTGTCGCTGCCCGAGCCCCCCGAGCCCGACCACGCGGCGGATGCGCTCGCGGTGGCGATCTGCCACGTGAACGGGGCGCCGCTCCGGGAGGCGCTCGGATGAAGTGGCGCCGCCGCAAGCTTCGGCGCAAGCTCCCCATCGGCCTGCGAAGGAGGGCGTTCGCGTGATCGCGTCGGTCCGTGGAACGGTCATCTCACGGCTGCCCGGCGAGGCCGTCATAGAGGCCTCCGGGGTCGGCTACCGCCTGAGCGTGTCCTCCGAGACGCTGTCCACGCTGCCGCGCGCCGGCGAGCAGGCCACGCTGCTCACCCATCTCGTCCTGCGCGACGACGGCATGCACCTGTACGGGTTCTCGAGCGAGGCGGAGCGCGAGCTGTTCCTGATGCTGATCGGCGTGCAGAGCGTGGGGCCGAAGGTCGCGCTCGCCGTGCTCTCCGGCGGCGCCCCGCGCGAGCTGCTGAACGCCCTGGCCTCGGGCGACACCGCGCGCTTCCAGGCCGTGCCGGGCATCGGCAAGCGCACCGCCGAGCGGATCATCGTGGAGCTGCGCGAGAAGGTCGCGGGCAAAGCCACCGACGACATCGTCGTCCGCCGAACGGCTTCTGATGACCCGCGGACGCTCGCCCGCGAGGGCCTCCTCGGGCTCGGGTTCACGCCGCAGGAGGCCGATCGCCTGCTCGACCAGGCCGCCGGCGAGACCGCCGAGGACCTGATCGCGGGCGCGCTGAGGGCGGCGCGGTGACCGGCATCCGCACCCCCGGTGCCGAGCGGATCCAGGATCCCGCGGCGCTGAGCCCCGACGAGGAGCTCGACCGCTCGCTGCGCCCCAAGCGGCTCGCCGACTTCGTGGGCCAGGAGCGCATCAAGGAGCAGCTCGCCATCTTCATCGAGGCCGCGCGCGCACGCGACGAGGCGCTCGACCACGTCCTGCTCGCCGGCCCTCCTGGGCTGGGCAAGACCTCGCTCGCGCAGATCGTCGCGAACGAGCTGGGGGCGCCCTTCGTGTCGACGGCCGGCCCGGCGCTCGAGCGGAAGGGCGACGTTGCGAGCTATCTGACCGCGCTGGAGTCGCGCAGCGTCTTCTTCGTCGACGAGATCCACCGTCTCCCGCGCGCGCTCGAGGAGACCTTCTATCCCGCGATGGAGGACCGCACGCTGCCGATCACGGTCGGGCAGGGCGCGGGCGCAGCTGTCGTCTCGCTCGACCTCCCGGCCTTCACGCTGATCGGCGCCACGACGCGCACCGGCCTGCTCACCACGCCGCTCCGCGACCGCTTCGGCGTCACGCACCGGCTCGAGCTCTACCAGCCGGCTGACCTCGCGCGGATCGTGCTGCGCTCGGCGGGCATTCTCGAGGTCGAGATCGACTCCGCCGGCGCCAAGACGATCGCCGGGCGCTCGCGCGGCACCCCCCGTGTGGCCAATCGACTCTTGAAGCGGGTGCGCGACTACGCCGAGGTGCGCGGCACGGGACAGATAGACGCGCGGGTGGCGGCCGAGGGTCTCGACCTGCTCGAGGTGGACGCCGCCGGTCTCGACCGGCTCGATCGTGAGATCCTCCGCGCCATCTGCGAAAAGTTCGGCGGAGGCCCGGTCGGCCTGAGCACGCTGGCCGTCGCGGTGGGTGAGGAAGCCGACACGATCGAGGACGTCTATGAGCCCTATCTGCTCCAGCAGGGCTACCTCATGCGGACCCCGCGAGGCCGCACGGCGACCGACTCGGCATTCGCCCACCTCGGTCTCGAACCGCCCCGCGGCGGCGGGCAGCGCCTCTTCTAATCTCCGCTTTAGGCCAGCGCCTACCCTTGACCTTCGGATGCCCATCTTCATCTGCCCGAACTGCGGGAATCGCAGCGAATCCTCAGAACGCACCGCCGGCTTCCAGAGCCGCGCCAAGAGCTGCAAGCGGTGCGGCTTCGGCTTCCTGTTCGAGCTGCTCGACGACTACTACCCCGCGCCCAACGCGGCGTTCTTCATCCTCGACCAGCAGGCCCGGCTCATCGGCACCGGCCGCGGCGCGCGCGAGCTCACGGGCCTCGGGGACCTGGACGTGATCGGCCGCCCGGTGCAGGACGTGCTGAACCTGAAGTTCGACAATGGCGACGACTACGTGGCGACCGCGCTCGAGTGGGGCGTGCGGATCCTCGACAAGCCGGTGGTCGTGCATGCCGAGGGAGACCGCCCCGAGCAGGCGAAGGCTGACATCTTCCCCGCATACGACGACGACGGGGGCCTTCTGCTCGTGCTCACCCCGCGATGACGAACCGGACCAGGAACTTCTCGATCCTCGGGATCGTGGTGCTGCTGCTCGCGGCGGCGGCGTTCGTGATCGTCGACAAGCCGACCAAGCTCGGCCTCGACCTGAAGGGGGGCATCGAGCTCGTCTACCAGGGGCAGCCGACCCCGCAGGTCCCGACCGTCACGCCGCAGGCGCTCGACGACGCGCTCGAGACGATCCGTAAGCGCACCGACGCGCTCGGCGTCTCCGAGCCGGAGATCCAGCGCTCGGGCCGGGACCAGATCTCGATCGGCCTGCCGGACGTGCAGAACGCCGAGCGCGCGATCGCGCAGGTCGGCTCGACGGCGCAGCTCCAGTTCTACGACTGGGAGCCGAATGTCCTCGGCAAGTCGCCGGACGTGCCCTTCGCCGGCTCGAAGGCTCTCTACGACGCGACCGAGTTCGCGGCGAAGCAGAAGCCGAAGGCCGAGCAGTCGGACGTCCCGCCGGGCTCCGACATCTCGCCGGAGAAGGCGGATAAGGAAAACGACAGCTCAGCCACCGACCGCTACTACCTGTTCGGCCCGGACCGCTACCCGATCGGGAACGACGGCCAGCCGCTCCGCGAGGGTGACTACGAGCCCTCCGACAGCTGCAAGAGCCTGCTGAGCGACTACGAGCCGGCGGACGGCGACCCGGCCACCTACGCCAAGGGCACGGCCTGCCAACGTGAGCTTGAGGCGCTCGGTCCTGCGGCGCCTGCACCTGGCGAGCCCGGCGGTCCCCCCGAGGGCTCGCGCGTCATCAAGGTGCCGCGCGGGATCGCGGTCGTGGAGGGCGAGGCGGCGCCGAACCAGTCCGCGCGCGTCCATCGCTTCTTCGTCATCGAGGACGACTCCGTGCTGAACGGCAAGGAGATCAAGAACCCCGAGCAGGCCTTCGACCCGAACACCAACGAGCCGCTCGTGAACATGGAGTTCACGGACAAGGGGCGCGAGGCGTTCGCGCGCGTGACGAAGCAGATCGCCGACCGCGGGCGCGACTGCGAGACGCTCGCCGGCGTCGATCCAAAATGCCCGCCGCAGGGCTCGGATCCGGACCAGTTCTTCCAGCGCTTCGCCATCACGCTGGACAACCAGATCGTCTCGCTGGCGACGATCGACTACCAGGAGAACCCGGATGGCATCGACGGCCGCAACGGCGCGTCGATCCAGAACATCGGCGACATCGCTCAGGCGCAGGACCTCGCCGAGAACCTCCGGATCGGCGCTCTGCCGATCGACCTGAAGCTGATCTCGCAGACGCAGGTCTCGGCCACGCTGGGCCAGCAGGCGCTCGACCAGGGCCTCACGGCGGCCGCGGCCGGCCTCGCGCTGACGATCCTCTTCCTCCTGGTCTTCTACCGCGTGCTCGGGCTGGTGGCCACGGTGGCGCTGCTGATCTACGCGGTGCTGCTCTTCGCCCTGATCAAGCTGATCCCGATCACGCTCACGCTGCCGGGCATCGCGGGAATGGTGCTCACGCTGGCGGTGGCGGCCGACGCCAACATCGTCATGTACGAGCGAATAAAGGAGGAGGTGCGGGGCGGGCGCTCCGTGCCCGCCGCCATCTCGGCGGGCTACACCAAGGCGCTCCGGACGATCATCGACGCGAACGTCGTGACCATCGGCGTGGCGTTCATCCTGTTCACGCTGGCCACTGCCGGCGTGCGCGGATTCGCCTTCACGCTGGGAGTCGGCACGCTCGTGTCGCTCTTCACCGCGGTGCTCGCCACCTCCGCGATCCTCGGCTCGCTCGCGCGCTCGCGGCTCCTGCGGCGCCCCAGTGCGCTCGGTGTCGCCACGAAGGAGCGCAAGGGCTGGACGTTCGACTTCATGGGGAACTCGCGCTGGTTCTTCTCGTTCTCCGGCGCGATCCTGGCCGTGGGCGCGATCGCCATCTCCACGCTCGGGATCAACTTCGGCATCGACTTCGAGTCGGGCACCCGGATAACGGCGCCGCTCCGGCAGGAGGCGAGCGTGGATCAGGTGCGCGACACGCTCACGCCGCTCGGATACGGCGACGCCGAGATCCAGGAGGTCCAGGACCCCGAGCTCGGCCAGCACGTGTTCCAGATCGAGGTCGCGCAGCTCAACCCCCCGCAGGTCGCGAGGGTGCAGAACGCGCTCAACGACGACTTCGGCGTCGCCACGTCGGACTTCGTCTCGAACTCGGTCGGGCCGACCTTCGGCGCACAGATCGCGAGGACCGCGGTCATCGCGATCATCGCGTCGCTGCTCCTGATCGGTCTCTACATCGGCTTCCGGTTCGAGTGGAAGTTCGCGGTTCCCGTGATGATCGCGCTGGCGCACGACCTGCTGATCACGGCGGGCGTCTACGCGCTCTTCGATCGCGAGGTGACGACGGCCACCGTCGCCGCCCTGCTCACGATCCTCGGTTACTCGCTCTACGACACGGTGATCGTGTTCGACCGAATACGCGAGAACGTGCCGCGCATGCCGCGGGCGACCTTCTCGCAGATCGCGAACCGGTCGATGTCGGAGGTGTTCACGCGATCGCTCGCCACGAGCTTCGTGGTGCTGATGCCGGTCGGCTCGCTGCTCCTGTTCGGCGGTGAGACGCTGAAGGACTTCGCCTTCGCGCTGCTCGTGGGCGTGATCTCGGGCGCCTACTCGTCGATCTTCATCGCCACGCCGGTGCTGGTCGAGTGGAAGGAGCGCGAGCAGACCTACATGCGGCGCCGCCGCCTGATGCTTCAGCAGTTCGGCGGGCACATCCCGGCGTTCGCGCCGGGCGCGCTGGGCGAGCCGGCGCCGGCGGCCGCGGGCGTCCCGGCCGGCGTGGCCGCGGCTGCTCCGGCGCGAGCGGGTGCCGGCCCGACCACCGCGGCCGCTACGGCGAAGCCTGACGCGCCGCCCCCGACCAGCCGGGCCGCGCGTCGCGAGCGCCGCGCCGCGTCGGGGCGCTCCGGATCCAGCACGCAGACGGCGCCACGCGCCGCGCCGAGGCCGCGCAGCGGCGACGACGCGCCGGGAGATGGCGCACCGCGTGGCGGGAACGACGCCCCGCGTGGAGGCGAGGGCGCACCGCGGCCGACCGCGGAGCCGACCCCTTCGCCGCCGCCCGAGCCCGCCGCGGAGCCGTCGGCCGAGACGCCGACGTCCCCCTCCGCTCCGGCCGCCCCGAGCGAGCCGGCCGCGAAGCCAGGGCCTCCGAAGCAGAAGTCGAAGCGCCAGCAGAAGCGCAGAAAGCACGGGAGGCGCTAGCCATGGCCCTGGTCGTCTGGGTGATGATGGGAATCGCGGTCTGGCACTTCACCGTTTGGCTGCCCGACCGCTTCTGGGGCGGGATCGTGGGCGCGTTCATCGCGGCGTTCATCTCGGCCGCGCTGTTCGGCTTCATCGTCAACGGGGGGACGGTGCCCGGCCAGAACGACACCGAGCTGGTCCAGGCGCTGATCGCGATCCCGGGCTCGATGATCGGCCTCGCTCTCTCCTACCTCTGGGGAGCCCGCCAGGACCGCCTGAGCGGCATCGACCACAGTCACACACGCGAGGGCGCGCACTAAGTACCAACTAGGGGGATCGCACCGGGTGGCCCCGTTCCGTCCGCCCTCCGCCCGAGGATCTCTCGGATGCAGTCCAGGCCGTCGCGGTGGAGATCTGATCCCTATGAGGTCGCCGCTGGGCGTGCGCTTGCCCGTGGGCTGGGGGTCTCGCCGGTCGTCGGCGCGATTCTCGCGCGGCGGGGCTTCGGCGACCTCGAGGAGGCGCGCCGCTTCCTGGCCGCCGAGGAATCGCACGACCCGCGCACGCTGCCCGGCGTCCCGGCCGCCTGCGACCTGATTCTGGGTCACGTCGAGCGCGGGTCCGCGATCGCCGTGTTCGGCGACTACGACGTGGACGGTGTCTGCTCGACCGCGATGCTGCTCCGGACACTGCGCGCGCTTGGCGCCGATCCGGTGTGGGAGCTGCCGAGCCGCTTCGACGAGGGCTACGGGCTGTCGGCCGGCGCGGTCGAGCGGCTCGCGGGCCGCGGCGTGAAGCTGCTCGTCACGGTCGACTGCGGCGTCACCGCCGTGGAGCCGGTGGCCGCGGCGCGGAATGCGGGCCTGGACGTGATCGTCACCGATCACCACCGTCCGGGGGACGAGCTCCCGGACTGCACGATCGTTCATCCGGCGCTCGGGGACTACGGCTGCCCGGAGCTGTGCGCGTCGGGCGTGGTGCTGAAGCTGAGCGAGGCGCTGTATGCGGCGGCGGGCCGCGACCCGGCCGAGGCCGCGCGAGTATCTCGACCTCGCGGCGCTCGCCACGGTCTGCGACCTGGTTCCGCTGCGCGGCGAGAACCGTCGCATCGTGCGCGAGGGGCTCGTGGAGCTGGGGCGGACGAGGAGGCCCGGGCTCAGGGCGCTGATGGAGATCGGCGGTGTGGAGCCGGGCGAGCTGTCCGAGCACTCGCTCGGGTTCCGGCTCGGGCCGCGGATCAACGCGGCCGGCCGGATGCAGCGCGCCGACGCCGCGCTGGAGCTCCTCCTGACCGACGACCCCGCCCGCGCCGGCGAGGTCGCCCGCGAGCTCGACTTCCTGAACCGCGACCGCCAGGAGGCCGAGACCCGGATCCTGTTCGCGGCCGAGGCGGCCGCCGCCGCGCAGGCCGACCAGGCCGCGATCGTGGTCGCCGGCGAGGGCTGGCACCCCGGCGTGGTCGGCATCGTGGCCTCGCGCCTCGTCGAGCGCTGGCGCCGGCCGTGCGTGGTGATCGCGCTGGACGGCGCCTCCGGTCGCGGCTCCGGCCGGAGCATCTCCGCCTATGACCTCCACGCCGGGCTGGCGGCGTGCTCGGAGCACCTGACTCGCTTCGGGGGTCACAGGATGGCCGCCGGAGTGGAGCTGGACGCCGACTCGGTCGAGCCCTTCCGGCGCGCGCTCGCCGCGCACGCAGGCGCGGCGCTGTCCCCGGACGATCTGATCCCGGTCGAACGGGTCGATGCGATCGTCCCCGGCGGCGACCTCGGCCTCGACCTCGCCGAGGACCTCGAGCGGCTCCGGCCCTTCGGGATGGGGAACCCGCAGCCGACCCTGCTCGTGCCCGCCGCCCGCTTCGAGCGCGTCACGGGAATGGGCGAGGAGAAGGAGCACTCGCGCTTCACGCTCGTCACAGCCGGCGGCCGGAAGTCACGCGGAGTGGCGTTCCGCTCCCGCCCGAGCGAGTTGGCGCCCGCGACGGAGGCCACGCATGACATTGCTCTCCGGCTGGAGAAGAACTGCTGGAAGGGAGTCGTCGAGCCACGCGTTCTGCTGCGCGCGCTCTGCCCGACCGAGCCTGGCGAGCTGCGCGTGCTCGGCGAGGGCGGGGACTTCTGGGACGAGCTCGGCAGATCCGCTGCGGCGCCTTCGCTGCCCGACGATGCGAAACGAGCGGGTGTCGTGGAGGACCGGCGCTGCGAGGGCTTCGCCGGGGTTGCCGGCGATCTCCTCTCGAGCGGCGAGTCCGTGCTCGTGGCCGTGGCGGACGTTGCGCGTCGGCGCGCGGGCCTCGAGGCGGTTGTGGCGGGTCTTGCGGGAGAGCCGCTGCCGGTCGTCTCCTGGGCCGCCCTCGCCGCAGCGGCGCGAGCCGGCCGGTGGCTTCGACCACCTCGTCGCTCTCGACCCGCCGCCGCTCGGCATCGCCGATCCGCTCCTCGACGTCACCCCACGGGCGCACCTCGCCTGGGGTCCCGCTCGAGGCGGACTTCGCGATCGACCGTCTACCGCGCCGCACTCGACCTGCGGCCTCAGCTCACCGAGGTCTATCCTCGCCCTGCGGCAGCTCCCGCCGAACGCGTCGGGCGCCGAGATCGAAACGGCCCTGCGCGGAACCGCCCGCTACCCGCGCGGCGCGGCGGCCTGCGCGCGCCTCCTCAAGGTCCTGACCGAGCTGGGCCTGATCGAGTTCGACGTCTCGGCACGGGCGGTCGGGATCTCGACGGCGTCCGAAGCGACCTGGAGCTCTCGGCGACCTATCGCGACGCTCGCGACGAGCTCGACGGCAACCGAGCGAGCGCTCGCGCCGGAGCTCCCACGCCTCCGCGGAGCCGGCCGCACTCGACCGGGCCGCCACGGGCTGACGATCCGCGTGAACGGCTAGCGGCAGCGCGGGTCGACGTAGAAGTCGTCGACCGACCAGGTGCCGAGGCCCACCGAGCGGACCCGGAACTGCACCGGCGTGTGCTGGCCCGGCAGCAGCGGGAGCAGGTTCGCCACCACGAGGAACTTCGGGCTCGGCTTCCACTGCCCGTTCGGCAGCAGCACACCGATCGGCACGGCGGCCTTCAGTCCCAGGGAGGTCTCGACGATCACCTCGACCGTCATGGTCGAGAGGAGCGCGCGGTTGTTCTTCGCGAAGAAGCGCAGCGTGGGGTGCTCGAGGCCGACGCAGATGACCGGCGAGGTGGCGGTCGCGCCCGGCGGGAGCCGGAGCGAGCGCGAGTGGGTCGAGCCGGCCACCTTCCAAGGCTCGTTGCCGCTCACGAGCGAAGCTCCGCCTGAGAGGGACCACGATCCCGCGCCACCCTCGAACGAGCCGCCCGGAGCGAGGTTGTACGGAGTGGAGTCGCCCCACGGCTTGAAGGGCTGGGTGGTCGGCTTCGGCGTGCAGTCGGGAGCCGACGCGACGAGGAGGCCGGCGCTGGCGCTGGGGGCGCCTGCCGCCAGGGCCACGACTGCGAGAGCGGCGGCGATGAAGGTGACCCGAAGTCGAATGCGCATGAGGCAATAGTCGGTGCGATCGCCTCGCCGCGCCACGGACATACGTCCATTCGTGGGGGTGACGTCCGTCCATAGAACGAACGTCCATAAGGCAGAAACGCCCACCTGCCGATACATGAGCAGCCATGCGGATCTTCGACGATCTCCGCTCCGGCCTTACGCCCGCTGTCGAGGAGCTTCACCAGTCGTGGGAGGGGGCCCGCCACGAGCCGCTTCGCGGTCGCGAGCTCGCGGCCGAAGCGGCGACCGCCGGCGCCTTCCTCGCCGTGGCGACGGCGCTCGCGGTGCTGCTGCCCGCGGAGCGCGCCTTCGACACGCCGCTCGCGCTCACGCTGGTCGCGACCTACGCGATCATGGCCCGGGTCCACTTCCCGATCGGCTACGGCTTCACGATCCCGACCCAGATCGTGCTCGTGCCGATGCTCTTCCTCGTGCCGCTCGGCGCCGTGCCGCTGCTCGTGGCCGCCGGGATGGTCCTCGGCGGTCTGCCCGAGTACGTGCGCGGCGAGCGCCATCCGACGCGCGCCCTCGCGGCAATCGGCGACTCGTGGCACGCGATCGGGCCCGTGGCGGTGCTCGCCGCGGCCGGTGTCGAGCGAGCCGCTACTCGGCGACTGGCCGATCCTGCTCGCCGCACTCGCGGCCCAGGTGGCCGTGGACAACGTCGTCGCCGCCCTTCGCGACTGGGCCGGCCTCGGCGTCCCGCTCAAGCTTCAGAGCCAGCTCTTCGGCTGGGTCACGCTCGTGGACGTGCTGCTCTCGCCCGTCGGCCTGCTGGTGGCGATGGCGGCCGTGTCCGAGCCCTACGCCGTGGTGCTCGTGCTCCCGCTCGCCGGCCTCCTGCTCGTGTTCGCGCTCGAGCGCGGCGCCCGCGTGCGCCAGGCGATCGAGCTGAGCCGCGCCTACCGCGGCACGACGCTCCTCCTGAGCGACGTGCTCGAGGTGGACGACGAGTACACGGGCTTCCACAGCCGCAGCGTCGTCTCGCTGTCGGTCGCGGTCTCCGACGCCATGGGCCTGAGCTCGCGCCAGCGCCGCAACGTCGAGTTCGGCGCGCTGCTCCACGACGTCGGCAAGATCGCCGTGCCCAAGGAGATCATCAACAAGCCCGGTCCGCTGACGGACGACGAGTGGCTCGTCATCAAGACGCACACGATCGAGGGCCAGAGGATGCTCGACCGCGTGGGCGGCCTGCTCAGCGACGTGGGCAGGATCGTCCGCTCGTCGCACGAGAAGTGGGACGGCAGCGGCTACCCCGACGGCCTGGCCGGCGAGGCGATCCCCGTCGAGTCGACGATCGTCTCCTGCTGCGACGCCTTCAACGCGATGACCACCGACCGCTCCTACCGCGCGGCGATGTCGCTCCACGAGGCGATCGAGGAGCTCCAGGCGAACGCCGGCACGCAGTTCAGCCCGGCGGTCGTCCAGACGCTGATGCGCGTGCTCACCGAGGACCCGCTGGCGGCGGGCGCCCGCGGCCCCGTGGCCGTGGTCGCGTAATAGAACGAGGCGGCGGGAGGCCGCTCTAAACTCGGACCTATGCCGAAGCTGCCGCGCGGCACCGACAAGGCCACCACCAGGGAGCGGGCCAAGAAGCCCGCCGCGAAGCCTGCGGCGGCCCCGAAGCGGACCGCGGCCAAGAAGGGCAACGGCACCACGCCCGCCGCGACGGCCACGAAGAAGAAGGCCGCGCCGACTCGCGCGAACGGCGGCCGCGCGAAGGCCGCAGGCAGCGACTTCAGGCACCGCCCGGTCGACCGTCACGACGTTCACGCGCCCGCCGGGCCGAAGACCAAGCTCACCGACCAGCAGCGTGTCCTGCTGGGGGACCTGTTCGCGGTCGTCGAGGAGCACGCCGGCGAGTCGGCCGAGGAGATCGATCGCGAGCTCGTCGAGCGCGCCTTCGTCTTCGCGTGCGAGCGCCACGCCGACCAGCGCCGGGCGAGCGGCGAGGACTTCATCAACCATCCCGTCGGCGTGGCCAAGATCTGCGCCGGCATGCGGCTCGACACGTCCACGCTGTGCGCCGCGCTGCTGCACGACACGGTCGAGGACACGAGCGCGTCGCTCGACGAGGTGGAGGAGGAGTTCGGCGACGAGATCACCCAGCTCGTGGACGGCCTGACGAAGCTGTCGGGCGTCACCTTCCAGAGCCGCGACGATCGCCAGGCCGAGAACTACCGCAAGATGATGGTCGCGATGGCCCGCGACATCCGGGTCATCCTGATCAAGCTCGCCGATCGCCTCCACAACATGCGCACGATCGGCTCGATGCCGAAGTAGAAGCAGCACGAGAAGGCGCGCGAGACGCTCGAGATCTTCGCCCCGCTCGCGCACCGGCTCGGCATCCACGCGATCAAGTGGGAGCTCGAGGACCTGGCGTTCTCGACGCTCCACCCGCGCAAGTACAACGAGATCCGGCAGATGGTCTCGCAGCAGCGCGAGGAGCGCGACGCCTACGTGGACCGCGCCGGCGCGTACCTGGAGAAGGAGCTGAAGGCCGTCGGCATCGAGGCCGACATCTCGGGGCGCGCGAAGCACTTCTACTCGATCTACTCGAAGATGACGAAGAAGGGCCGCGAGTTCAACGAGATCTACGACCTCACCGCGATGCGCGTGATCGTCGACTCGGTGAAGGACTGCTACGGCGCGATCGGCGTGATCCACTCGCTCTGGAAGCCGCTGCCGGGCCGCTTCAAGGACTGGGTCGCGATGCCCAAGTTCAACATGTACCAGGCCCTCCACACGACCGTGATCGGGCCCGAGGGCAGGCCGCTCGAGATCCAGATCCGGACGATGGAGATGCACCGCACGGCCGAGTTCGGCGTGGCCGCGCACTGGATCTACAAGGAGGACGGCTCGAAGCCCGTCGAGGAGAAGGTCGAGTGGCTGCGCCACCTCCTCGACTGGCAGCAGGACATGGCCGACCCGCAGGACTTCGCGCAGACGCTGAAGGCCGACCTCTTCGAGGACGAGGTGTTCGTGTTCACCCCGAAGGGAGAGGTGAAGTCGCTCGGCGGCGGCGCGACCCCGCTCGACTTCGCCTACGAGATCCACACGGACGTGGGCCACCGCTGCGTGGGCGCGAAGGTGAACGGGAAGATCGTCCCGCTGCACTACACGCTCCAGTCGGGCGACATCTGCGAGGTGCTCACCTCGAAGAAGGAGCGCGGCCCGTCGCGCGACTGGCTCGCGCTCGCGAAGACGACGCGCGCCCAGTCGAAGATCCGCGCCTGGTTCAAGCGCGAGCGCCGCGAGGACTCGGAGCGCACCGGCCGCGAGATCCTGCACGAGAACCTGAAGCGCGCCGGCCTGCCGCCGCAGAAGATGCACGGCTCGCCGCTGCTCGCGGACGTGATCCGCGAGATGGGCTTCAAGAAGGGCGAGGACTTCTACATCGCGCTCGGCCAGGCGAAGATCTCCGCCAAGACCGTCACCCAGAAGCTGATCCACCGGCTGAAGGAGGGCGAGTCGGCCGTCGAGCCGCCGTCGCCCGCCGCCGAGCTGATGGAGCGCCGCGAGGCGCCACGGAAGACGGCCATCTCCACCACCTTCGGGATCAAGGTCGAGGGCGTCAAGGACGTGATGCTGCGGCTCGCGAAGTGCTGCCGCCCGGTGCCGGGCGACCCGATCGTGGGCTACATCTCACTCGGCAAGGGGATCACGATCCACAACGAGCACTGCTCGAACGCAAAGGCGCTCATGAAGAACCCGGAGCGCTTCACGCCGGTCGCGTGGGAGGGGGACACGACGTCCTCGTTCCGCGTGGAGATCCAGGTCGACGGCTGGGACCGGCACCGCCTGCTCGAGGACCTGTCGCGGACGTTCGCCGAGACGGGCATCAACATCCTCGAGGCGCGCTGCACCGTCGTGCACCCGATGGTGAAGAACCGCTTCGTCGTGGAGGTGGGGGACACCGAGTCGCTCCGCACCTGCATCACCCGGATCCGGAACATCGACTCCGTGTTCGACGCGTACCGCGTCACGCCGACCAGCTAGCGCCGCCGCGCCAACCGGCTTACTGGTATAGACCACCTGTGATAGCGTCCGGCGCTCCGGCAAGCGTGAGGAGGAGCCGATGCAAGTTCGCAAGGGTCGTTTGAGGGCGTTCGCCGTCTGCGCGACCGCTCTGTTCGCAGTCATGATCC
This sequence comes from uncultured Thermoleophilaceae bacterium, assembly GCA_963819635.1. Taxonomy (GTDB): domain Bacteria; phylum Actinomycetota; class Thermoleophilia; order Solirubrobacterales; family Thermoleophilaceae; genus JACVRW01. Next base: position 940,625 of record CAWFWX010000003.1, on the reverse strand, counting down.
CGGCCGCGTGCGGCGACGACGACGACGGAGGCGGCGGCGCGAGCGACGTCGGCGGTGACGGCGGTGGCGGCAAGATCGCCCTCCTGCTGCCGGAGACGAAGACGACGCGCTACGAGGAGCAGGACCGCCCCAACTTCGAGCGCCACGTGAAGGAGCTGTGCGGCGACTGCGAGGTCATCTACGCGAACGCGAACCAGGATCCCGCGAAGCAGCAGCAGCAGGCGGAGGCCGCGATCACGAAGGGCGCGAAGGTGATCGTGATCAGCGCGGTCGACGTGGCGTCGGCCGGAGCGATCGTCCAGCGCGCGAAGCAGTCCGACGTCAAGGTGATCGCGTACGGGCGCCTGATCCCCGACGCCGACATCGACTACTACGTCTCGATCGACCCGTTCAAGGTCGGCCAGCAGCAGGCCGAGGTCCAGATGGACGCGCTCGAGAAGGCGGGCACGAAGAACCCGCGCGTCGTGATGATCAACGGGGCGCCGACCGACAGCAACTCGAAGCCCTACAAGGACGGGGCGGCGCAGGTCCTGAAGGAGCGCGGCGCGGAGGTCGTGAAGTCCTACGACACGCCCGACTGGAGCCCCGACAAGGCCCAGCAGGAGATGGAGGCCTCGATCACCGCCCTGGGCAAGGACGGCTTCGACGCGGTCTACTCGGCGAACGACGGCATGGCGGGTGGCGCGATCGCGGCGCTGAAGGGCGCGAGCATCGATCCGAAGAGCCGCTTCGTGACCGGTCAGGACGCCGAGCTGGCGGGAATCCAGCGGATCCTCACCGGCGACCAGCTGATGACGGTCTACCAGCCGATCATCGACATCGCCGAGACCTCGGCCGAGCTCGCTGTCCCGATCGCGCAGGGCGAGGAGCCGCCCGCCGACCTGCTCAAGGACAAGGTGGACAACGGCCAGAAGGAGGTCCCCTCGGCGCTGCTGGACACGTTCGCCGTGGTGCCGGACAACATCGACGACACGGTCGTGAAGGAGGGCTTCCTCGACGTCGGCGACATCTGCGCCGGCGCTTACGCGGACGACTGCAAGAAGGCCGGACTCGAGTGACGCCGGCGGCGCTCGCCGTCGACGCCGGACAGACGACGATCAGGGCCGCGCTCGTGCACCACGGGCGCGGCCCGCGCTCGGCCATCGCGCCGGGCGTCGTCCGGGTGGGGGACGGCGCGGGGGCGGAGCTGGTGACCGAGCGGCTGCTGGCCGCGGTCGCCGAGCTGGGGCCGCTCCCCGAGCCGGCCCCGCCCGCCGCAATCGGGCTCTCGGGCTTCGAGGCGGTGGGCCGCGAGGACCTGGGCTGGGTCGCCGATACGTTCCGCCGCAGCCTGGGCCTGGATTCGCTCGCCATCGCCTCGGACGGGCTGACGGCCCTTCTGGGCGCGATCGGGCGGAGCGACGGTGCGGTTGTGGCCGCCGGCACGGGCACGGCGTGCCTCGCGCGCCGCGGGAAGCGCTTTGCCAAGGTCGACGGCTGGGGGTCGCTCCTGAGCGACGCCGGGAGCGGCTTCGCGATAGGGCGGGCCGGCCTCGAGGCGGCTCTGCGCGAGTACGACGGACGGGGCGGCTCCGCGGCGCTGATGGACGCCGCGCGGCGCCACTTCGGCACGATCGAGCGCATGCCGGAGCGGATCTACTCCGCGCCGGTGCCGACGCGCGCGGTGGCAGGGTTCGCCGCCGACGTGGCGCGCGCGGCCAAGGAGGGCGACGAGTACGCCCGCGCGATCCTGAGCGACGCGGCGCGCGAGCTCGCCACCAGCGCCTGCGCCGCGGCCGGGCGGCTGTTCGAGCCGGGCGAGGCGGTGGTGATCTCCTACGCGGGCAGCGTATTCGGGGCGGGCGAGCTGATCACGGAGCCGTTCAGGCGCGAGGTGGAGGCGCGCTGCCCCGGCGCGTTGATAGTCGAGCCGGCCGGCGACCCGCTCTCCGGCGCGCTGCTGCTCGCGGAGCTCGCCTCCGAGCTGCCGGACCAGCCCGGGATACTCGCGACGTGGCGGTGAGCGAAGCTCTCGAGCGGCTGCGCGGCGGGCTCGTCGTGTCGGTCCAGGCCGCGGACGGAAGCCCGCTGGCGGCGCCGGAGCACCTGGCGGCGATCGCGCGCGCGGTCGTGGCCGGCGGTGCGGTGGGCATCCGCGCGGAGGGGGTCGCCTCGGTCAGGGCGATCAGGGACGCTGTGGACGTGCCGGTGATCGGTCTGGTCAAGCGGGCGGTGCCCGGGAGCGAGGTCTACATCACGCACGAGCTCGAGGACGCCGTCGCGGTGGTCGAGGCCGGCGCCGAGCTCGTGGCGGTGGACGCCACGGAGCGGCCGCGCGCCGACGGGACGAGCGGAGCGGAGTTCGTCGCGACCGCGGCGGCCGAGCTGCCGGGGAGGATCGTGGCCGACGTGGACCGCGCGGACGCCGGGGTCGCGGCGGCGGACGCCGGCGCGGCGGCCGTCGCGACGACGCTGGCGGGCTACACGGCACGGTCGACCGAGGCTGGGACACCGGTCCCACCCGACGTCGGCCTGGTCGCCGAGCTGGCGGCGCTGCTTGACACGCCGGTCCTGGCGGAGGGCCGGTACGCGACGCTGGCGGACGTGCGCGCCGCGTTCGCGGCCCGCGCCTTTGCCGTGGTCGTGGGGACCGCCATCACCGACCCGATGGAGCTCACGCGGCGCCTCGCCGCGGCCGCGCCCGCGGGGGCCGATGGCTGAGCGCGCCTCGTCCGACGGCGCCGCCCTGCCGCGACGGCTGCCGCGCGGTGCGCCGAAGGGGCAGGCGCTGCGCGCGATCCTCGAGGAGCTCGTGGACGCGCTGCCTCCAGGCGCCTCGCTGCCCTCGGAGCGCGAGCTGGCAGAGCGCTACGGAGTGGCTCGCATGACCGTGCGCAACGAGATCGAGCGCCTGACGGCGGAGGGCGCCGTGTACCGGCTGCACGGACGCGGCACGTTCGTGGCCGAGCCGCGCATCGCGCAGGCCGGCGCGCTCACCTCGTTCACGGAGGACATGCTCGCGCGCGGGCTGGCCCCCGGCTCCGCCGTCACCTCGAGCGAGGTGATCGCCGCGGACGGCTTCCTCGCCGCCGCGCTGGAGGTGAAGCCGGGCGACAGCTGCTTCCGGCTCGACCGCGTGCGCAGCGCGGACGGACGGCCGATGGCGCTCGAGCAGGCCTACCTGCCGCTACAGGACTTCGCGGGGATCGAGGAGGTCGACTTCGCGGACGGGTCGCTGTTCGAGGTGCTCGCGGACCGCTTCGGCGTCGAACTCGGCGACGCCGAGCAGCGCGTGGTCGCCGTGAGCGTCGAGGCGGACGAGGCGCCCCTGCTGGGCGTGCCGGAGGGGGCGCCGGCGCTCCGCTTCCACACGGTCGCCCGGAACCGAGCCGGCACCCCCGTCTACTACGCGATCTCGCTCTACCCCGGCGACCGCTACGAGATCACCCTGCGGCAGACACGCGAATGACCGCGCTCGGCGCCAGGATGGAGGCGGACATGCGGGCGCAGCCCGAGGTCGTGCGCGCGCTCGCCGCCGGCCCGCGGCCCGTGCTCGCCGCCCCGCCGCACGGGATCGTCATCGTGGCGCGCGGATCCTCGGACTACGCCGCGATCTTCGGCCGCTACCTGCTCGAGGCGGCCACCGGGAGGCCGGTGGCACTGGCCGCGCCGAGCCTCCAGACGCTCTATGGCGTGGAGTCGCGGCTGGCCGGGTGGCTCGCGGTCGGGATCAGCCAGTCCGGGCGCACGCCGGAGATCGCCACCGTCCTCGACTCCTACAGCCGCGCCGGCGCGCGCACCCTCGCGATCACGAACGACCCCGACAGCCCGCTGGCCCACTCGGCCGACACCTCGCTCGCGCTGGCGGCCGGGGAGGAGGGCGCCGTGCCCGCCACGAAGACCTTCACCGCCCAGCTCGCCGCGCTGGCGCTGGTGGCCGAGGCGCTCGGTCCGGTCGCCTGGGGCGAGGCCGACTGGGAGCGCGTGCCGGGCGCCATCGAGGCGGTGCTCGGCGACTTCGAGCCGGCCGAACGGGCCGCCGAGCGGCTCGACGGCGCGGACGAGCTCGTCGCGCTCGGCCGCGGGTATCTGATGCCGGTCGCGCTCGAGGCGGCGCTGAAGCTGCGCGAGGCGGCGCATCTGCGGGCCGAGGGATGGTCGGCCGCTGACTTCCGCCACGGTCCCGTGACCGTGGCCGGCGCCGACCTCCCGGTGCTCGCAGTGAGCGCGGCCGGCCCGGCGGCGGCCGACGTCGAGGAGCTGGCGGGCGAGCTCTCCTCCAGCGGGGCGAGCGTCCTGCGCCTCGCCGACGACGAGAGCGCGGACCTCCCGTACCCGGGCGGGATCGCCGAGCCGCTGCGCGCGCTGCCGGCGGCGGTGCGGGCTCAGCAGCTGGCGCTCGCGCTCGCGCGGCGGCGGGGCATCGACCCCGACTCGCCGCCGGGCCTGCGGAAGGTCACGCCGACGCGCTGAGCGCCTCGCGGCCGCTCACGAGCGTGCGCAGCACCCGCAGCTCTTCGTCAAGCACCGTGGCGTGCGCGGGGGCGCCCGCCGCGAGCCGGCCGAGGTCGTCGCGCCCGAGCAGGCGCGCGGGGGCGGTCGAGGCCGCGTGCACGGCGTCGATCCAGTCCGCGCCGCAGGCGACGAGGTTGCGCACCGCCTCGTCCATCGTCAGCACGCTGCCCGCCAGCGTCCCGTCGGGGAGTCGCACGGCTCCGTCGCGGAGGCGCACCGGGCGCCCGCCCAGCTCGTAGTCGCCCGGATCCAGCATGGCGGCCTCGATCGCGTCCGTCACGAGGCAGAAGCGCTCACGGGAGGCCAGGAACGCCCCGAAGGCCGACTCCGGCGCCAGATGGACGCCGTCGACGATCGCCTGGACGGTGACCTCGGGGCGGACGAGCGCCACACCGCCGAGTCCCGGGTCGCGCGGCCGCCAGCGCCGGTGCGCGTTGTGGACGTGCGTGATCGCGCGAGCACCCCGGTCGAAGGCGGCGTGGGCCTGGGCGGCGTCGGCGTCGGAGTGGCCGCACGAGACGACGACGTGGCGCGCCACAAGACTGTCGATCAGCTCGAGCGCGCCCGGCAGCTCGGGCGCGAGCGTGATCGTCGTGACCGGTCCCGCGTCGAGCAGCCGCTCGGCCAGCGAGAGGTCCGGGGCGCGCAGGTGCTCGGGAGCGTGCGCGCCGGGCCACTCGGTGGAGAGGAACGGTCCCTCCAGGTGCACGCCGAGCACGAGCGGCAGGCCGCCCGCAGCCTCCTCGGACGTCGCCGCGGCGGCGGCGCGGAGCGGCTCGTCGTACGCGCTCTCGTCGGACGACACGAAGGTCGGCTGGTAGGCCACGACGCCGGTGCGGGCGAGCGCCTCACCGGCGCGGCGATAGTCCTCGGGATCGGCGGCCAGGAAGTCGATCCCGGCGATCCCGTTGATGTGGAGGTCGACGAACCCGGGGACCGCAATGCCCTCGGAGCCGGCGGGCGAGAGGCCCAGCCGCGTGATCGTCCCGTCCTCGATTTCGACGTCGCCGTCGATGAGCTCGCCGCCGGCGAGCGCAGCCTTGACGCCCAGCCGCACGCACGTACCTCCGGTCTAGACCAGTTACTCTACCGCCGACTGCGCGCTCGCCTCGTCCTTCGGCACGTACAGCGCCACGTTCTCGCGGGCGATTGGGCGGAAGACGCCGACCAGGAAGGCTCCGTGCACCGGGTCGACTCTCGTTGCCAGCCGAGCCAGCAGCGGCGGGAGCGGGTAGTAGCCGACCGCCGTGATGCTCTCGGCTCCGAGGCCGTGATAGGTCGCCAGCTCGGCCAGCGAGCGGGCAGTGAACAGCCGAAGGTGCGTGCGGCCGTGGTCGCGGTGGCCCCAGCGGTGCTCGGGGTTCAGCGGGTTGCCCACGATGATCTCGTCGCTCACGTGCATGGGCATCGGCTGCATGCCGAGCCCGAGCGAGACGACGTTGTGCCAGCTCGAGAGGTTGTTGGTGGAGATGCACGCGATGCCGTTCGGCCGCAGGACGCGCCGCACCTCGCGCAGCAGCACGTCGGTCCGGCGGACGTGCTCGAGCACCTGGTTCGCGTGCACCACGTCGAAGCTCTCGGACGGGAACGGGATGCCCTCGTCGAGATCCCCGATGACGACGTCGATCCCGCGCGAGCGGGCCACCGCGGCGTGGCGCTCGATCAGCTCGACTCCGGAGACACGGTCGGCGCCGCAGGTGGTCAGCCAGGCGCAGCGTGAAGTCGCCGCGGTGGGTGCCGAGGTCGAGCACCCGCCCGCCGCGCCGCGCGGGAAGCGCCTTCAGAACCGCCCTGCGGTTCGCCTCCTCCGAGGCGATGAACACCCTGCTCAGATAGCCCACCGGGGGCATTCTGTCGCGTCTGGGCTACCGAAATCCAGAGAGGGCGTCCCTGAACGCATCGAGCGCCGGCTTCGAGCCGCCGTTGATGTCGAGTAGGCCGGTGTGGAGGCCCCACTGATCCTTGTACTGAGGCGGATAGGCCGGCACATCGCGCCAGCGGTAATACACGACGCCGCTGCAGCTTCAGGGGGCGGCGCAGCTTCCTGATCAGGGCGAACGACTGCCGTGATCATGCTCGCCTGGCGCGCCGGCCCGACGATCAGCCTGTGCTTCGGGCCCACGTCGCCCCAGCCGAGCTCTGTGATCCAGATCTTCCCGCGCCGGTCGCCGTGCCGGTTCATCAGCCTGCGGCTGGAGCGCAGCAGGCTTCGGAGCTGGGCGCGGCCTGGTCGCGTACGAGTTGATCGCGAGCGAGTCGAAGCTGCGCGCGGCTCCGGCACGGTACATCCCGGCGATGTAGCGCTCGATCGGCATGGCGGACTTCAGCTTGCTAGGCGCGATGCCTGCGGTGAGCACGTGCGCCCTGCGGTCGACGCTCTTGATGGCGCCGCCGACCCGCCTCAGCATCCTCACGTAGGCCGCCTGGGCTCGGCCTGCGGTCGCACCAGTAGATCCGGAGGTTCGGCTCGTTCCAGACCTGGTACGCCGTGATCGGGCAGCTTCGGCACGTCCCGGCGTGCCCTCCAAAGCGTTCCGCGGCGCCCGTAGCGGCGCACCACCGCCTTCGCGAAGCGCGACGAAGGTGCCCATGCGACGCGGGGCGCAGGCGGCCCGCCCGCGCGTCGGGCGCATGAACTTGGGCGGGTTGAAGAGCACCGGGATGATGCGGATCCCGGAGGCGGCCGCCTTCGCCACGAAGGCGTCGTGGTAGGCGAAGTCGAAGTGGCCACGGCGCCGCTCGATCGTGCTCCAGTCGAACGTCTGCCGGATCGCGCCGATGCCGATCGACGCCATCGCGCCAAGATTGGCGGATCGGTACGCGTCGTCGCCCGCGAAGACGTCGTCGGCCGTCATGCCGACGAAGCTGCTGCGCGCCTTCGCCTCGGCCGGCCCTGCGAGAACAAGCGCTGCTGCGAGCATCGCCAGCAGGACTAGGGCGGGGGCTGGCCTCCGAAACGGCACCTCCCAGCCACTATACGACGCCTCTAGCGGAACAGCTTCATACGACTGCCGAACGCGGCGTACGCCGGCTTGGGCTGCCCGTTGATGTCGAGCAGCCCGGTGTGGAGGCCCCACATGTCGGCGAAGTTGGGGGCGTAGGGGGCACCGTCGCGCCAGGAGAAGTAGACGACGCCTCGCAGCCGCAGCGAGCGCTGGCTGCGCTTGATCGAGCGCCAGCGTGTTGGCGATGCGAGTGGCCTGGCCCTTCGCGCCGACGATGAAGCGGTGCCGCGGCCCGCGGTCGCCCCAGCCGATCTCCGTGATCCAGATCTGGCCGCGCGCGGTCGCGATTGGCGTTCATCCGCTTACGCGCCACGCCCAGCATGCGCCCGAGGTCGCGGTGGTCCTTGGCGTAGGAGTTGATCGCGAGCGAGTCGAAGTACTTCGCCGCCTTCGCGCGATACATCTGGTCGACGAAGCGCATGAGCGGCACGGTCCGCTTCATCTTGCTGTCGGGAAGCCCGGCCGTGACGATGTGAGCGCCGCGGTCGACCTGCTTGATCGCGGTGCCCACCGCGCGCAGCATGGCGACGTACTGGCGTGCGTTCGGCTTGCCGCACCAGTACATGTAGAGGTTGGGCTCGTTCCAGATCTGCCAGGAGCGAATCGGCACCCGCGGCAGCGCCGGCCGCTCCGCCCACAGCGTCCCGCTCGGGCCGTAGCGGCGGACGAGCGCCTGCGCGTAGGCGGCGAAGCGACGCGTTGTCGCGCGGCGGGCAGGCGTTGTTTCCGTTGCGACGGCCCAGGTGGAAGTCAGGGGTGTGGAAGAGGATCGGCATGATCGTGATCCCCTTCGACGCCGCCGCCGCGACGAACTCATCGTGATAGCGGAGGTCGTACTGGCCCGGCGCCGTCTCGATCTCTGCCCAGTCGAACTTCTGCCTGAGGAGGCCGATGCCGAGGGAGGATTGCGCCTGGAGGTTCGCGTCCCTGTAGCCGGGGTCGCCGGCAAAGACGTCCTCGGCCGAGATCCCCACGAAGTCGCGCGGGAAAGGTGCGGCCCCCGCGGAGGGGGCCAGTGCGAGAGCGGCGATCAGGCACGCCGCCAGTGCGAGCGCTGCGCGAAAGGGCACACTATTCGTTTCGGCCGATCCGGAATTTCCTTGAGTGGCCCCAGGCGGGTTGCGCGGATATCGCACGCTCAATCGGCGTGTCTGGCGCGCCACGGAGCGGTACGCGTCGAGCGCAGGCTTGGGTTTGCCGTCGATGTCGAGAAGGCCGGTGTGCAAGCCGAAGAAGTCCTGTCCGCCCTCGTACAGAGGGGCGTCCCGCCAGTTGAAGTAGATAACTCCGTGCAGGCCGAGCTCCTCGCGGCGGCGGTGGAAAATCTCGAGCGCCGCGCGGATACGCTCCGCCTGCCCGTCCGGACCGACGGTGAATGGACTGGCCGGTCCGCCGCTGGCCCAGCCGATCTCGGTGATCCAGATCGGCGCTCCTGAGCCTAGCTGGCTCAGGAGCTCTCGCGCGGCCTCGGCGGCCGCCACCGAGCCCGCCGTGTCGTGTGCGAACGCGTGGAGGGCGAACACGTCGATCGTGTCACCCGCTCCGGCGGCAAACATGCCCCTTACGAAATCGGCGAACGGGATGCCCTGGCGGCTCTCGCTGAGCCCGGCGCTGACCACGCTTGCGCCCGGGTCGGCCCGCTTGATCGCCTTCGCCACCGCGGCGAGCAGCTCGGCGTACTGCTCCGGGTCCGGGCCGCTCGGCCAGTACACGGGGAGGTTCGGCTCGTTCCAGACCTGCCAGGCGCGGATGGGGTGCTCCGGAACGTCGGGGTGCTCCGCCCAGAAGTCTCCGTCCGGGCCGTAGCGGCCGACGAGACGGGCAGCGAAGTCGCCCATGTCGCCGGGATCGTCCGGCGGGTACGTGCCCCTGGCCGGCCCGCCCTTGGCGCGGAAGCGCGGCGGCGTGAACAGGATCGGCAGCACATCGATGCCGGCGCGGGACAGCGCCTCCATGTAGGCGTCGTACTCGCCGAAGTCGTAGCGGCCCGGGGCGCGCTCGATGCGGTCCCAGTGGAAGGTCTGGCGGATCAGCCGGACGCCGGCTGCCCGCTGCTGCGCGAGCGTCCGGCGGCGGTAGGCGGCGTCGCCGGCGAGCACGTCCTCGGCGACGACTCCGAAGAACGGCGCCGGGGCGACCGCGGCGGTGCGGGGCAGGCCGCTGCTCGTCATCGTCGTCTCCGCAGCCGGCCGCGATCGCGACGAGCGCGAGCACCAGTGCAACCGGTGCGGCTCTCACGCGAGGGCTGCTCGGCGGGTTCCGAGAGCGGCGAGGACGAGCAGTGCCGCGACGCCGAGCCAGCCCACGGCGCTGCCGAGGAAGGCGCCGGGCTCGGCGCGCCCGGACGGTGCGGGGTCTACGGCGGCCGGCAGCGGCTCGCCGCCCGGGAGGTCTGGTCCGGGGCACGCGGAAGCCGCGCTCGAGCTCGGCGGGGCGAGAGCGTCGGAGGCGAGCCGCGGGCCCGGCGGCCGGAGCTCCTCGATGTAGTCGCGCGAGACCGACGGGCCGGCCGGCTGGGGAAACGGCTCGTATAGTCCGGCGCCATTCTGGGCGGCGGCCGGTCCGGTGCAGGCCAACAAAAGGGCCACGCCGCTAGCGACTCCCGCCAAGCGCCTCATGACCGCGCGGACGATACACACGGCTGGCCTGGGCGAACGTCTGCGGACGCGGCCGCTCGGGCTGATCGCCGCCGCGCTCGTGGCCGGCGAGGCGCTGCTGGCGCTGGTGGGAGCGACCTGGGGACCGCTCGCGGTCGCGGCGCTGGTGCTGGCGCCCGGGCTCGCCCTCGTTCCCGCTGCTGCCGGCCTCCGCGCGATCGAGCCCGTCGGCCGCGCTGGCGGCCGCGCCGGTGCTCGGGATCGCGGCGGCGAGCGTGGCGCTGATAACGGTGGCGGCCGTGGGGGTGGAGCTGAGCGGCGTATCCGTACGGCTCACCGCGGGCGCGGTCGTGGCCGCCGGCCTCGTGCTGCCGATGCGGGAGCCGGCGCTTCGGTTCGCTCGCGGCGAGGCCGCTGCGGCTGTCGGACGTTGCTGCGCGCGCTTGCACTCGGCGTCCTGATCGAGCAGCGCGTGGTGGGAGAGACGCCGGTGCCGGGCAACGACTGGGCGCACTACGTGCTCTACGCCGATCAGATCGCGCGCCACGGCGCGCTCCTGATCGACAACCCGTACTGGATGCTCGGCGTGCCGTTCCGCGAGGACCCGGGCGTGCCGTCCCTGTACGGCGCCCACCTGCTGATGACGGGAGCCCCCGCGTCCGTGCTCCAGCAGGGGATCGCCCTGTTCGCGCTGGCGCAGATCGCGGCGGTCTACGCGCTCGGACGGAGCCTCTGGGGCGGGGTGGCCGGCGTGGTCGGCGGCGTTTCTCTGGGCGGCGCTGCCGCTGGGATACACGCTCCTCGGCTGGCACGGGCTTGCGAACGCCGCCGCCCTGGCGCTGCTGGCGCTGCTGCTGCTGTACCTGGGCGAGTACGCCGCGGGACGGCTGGACGTCGCCGGCGCGCTGGGCGCCGGCCTGCTTGTCGTGGGACTCGCGGCCGCGCACAGGCTGACCTTCGGGGTCGCGCTGCTGACGGCCGCGCTGGCCGTCGCGGCCGGACTCGTGCTTCGCTCGTGACCGGCGCGCACAGCTCCGAACGCTGGCGATCGCGATCGGGGCGGCCGTACTGCTGGCTCCGGGCGTGGCGTATGACCTGCTCGAACGGAACAGCAGCTTCGGCGGCACGCAGGGGCACGACGGCGTACCTCTCGTCGAAGGTCGACCTGGACCTGCTGATCCGCGACCTGACGATCCCGTTTGCGGTCGTGGGCGCCGCCGCGCTCGTCGCGGCGCCGTTCGTCGTCCGCGACAGGCGCACGGTCGTGCCGCTCGCTGTCGCTGTTCGCGGTGGTGGCGGCGCTCGCCTACTCGTGGGTCGTCGAGCTGCCGCTCCACTACACGCGGATGGCGTACTACCTCCCGCTGGCGCTGGTGCCGCTGATCGGGGCGGTCGCGGGGAGCGTTCGGCGGCCGGGCGCTGGCCGGCGGGGTGGCGGGGCTCCTGGTGGTCGCGACCGCGGTCGCCGCCTGGAGCCAGGCGGACGACGTCCGCCGCTTCTACCAGTTCGCCGACGCGTCCTCGCTCCGCGGGCTGGGACACCTCGAGGCCGGCCTCCGGCCGCGGCGAGGTCGTGGTGACGGACCGCTGCTGGAGCTTCCTGGGCACGTGGCTGCTCAGCACGCGGACGCTCCCTGCGCTCGACCCGGCCGACATCCAGCCGAAGGCCGAGCTCCCCTTCGCCCGCCAGGCGCGCGCCGTGCTGCGCGGCTCGCCGCGCGGCCGCGCCGTGGTGCGCCGCTACGGGATCCGCTACGCGATCGTCGACCCGACCTGCACGCTCTCGAACGGCGAGCGCGCCGAGCCGCCGCAGGTCGGGCGGCCGGTGTTCGTGAGCCGGCGGTTGGTCGTGCTGCGCATCCCGGGCACGTGAGCGGTGTTGACTAACGCTGTGAGCAAGCCCAGCGCAGGGCTGGTCGTCGTCATCGGCGTGCTCGCCCTCACGGCCGGCGCGGGCTCCGCCTCAGCCTCCACACCGGCGCGGGCGATCACCGATGACCTCGCCTTCCTGGATCCGCGGCCCGGAGGCTCGCGCGATCGCCTTCGACAAGGCGCCGGGCCGCGGGTGCGCGGACGGTGCGGATCACGCTCGACTGGTCGCGAGTGGCGCCCGGCGGGCGCGGTGAAGCCGGCCGGGTTCGATGCGGCCGATCCGGCTGACCCCGCGTACCAACTGGGGATACATCGAGGACGCCGTGCGCGACGCGGCCGCCGCGCGGCTGCGCGTGATGCTCGTGGTCGCGCGGGCGCCGGCGTGGGCCGGCGGCCCGGATCCGGCCGAGCTGGGCGCGTTCGTGCGCGCGGCGGCGCGGCGCTTCTCCGGCTTCTATCCCGATCCGAAGAACTCCGGGGACGGGCTGACGACCCCCGGGAAGATCGCTGCCGCGCGTGCGCTTCTGGCAGATCTGGGAGGCGCCCAACGGCGGTGTGACGCTGCCCGCTCGTGGGGCGGTGCGGCACTACCGCCGGATGCTCGATGCCGCCGCACGCGGGCTCCGGCGCGTGGGCGCTCACAACGTGGTCGTGGCCGGCGCGACCGTGGGCCGCGGGCGGATCGGGCCGCTTGCCTTCTGGAGACGTCTCGGCGCCGCGCGGTTCGACATCGCGGCTCACGACCTCACGCAGCACCGAGGAGACATGCGCCTCGCCGCCCTGCGAAGAGTGCTCGGGAGCAAGCCGCTCTGGCTCACCGGGATCGGCCTTGACACGCCACCCGGGAACCCGCGCGGAGCGTCTCCGGCGCGACAGGCGCGTTACCTCGCAGGGGCCCTCTTCCGCGCCGACCGCGCACGGGTCGGCCTGGTCGCGTGGCATGGGCTTCAAGACAGAGGCAGCTACCTGGCGGGCTTCCCGTCGATCGCGTCGGGCCTCTTCTTCAACTTCGAGAACGATCTGGCTCGAGATCCCGCCAAGCCCGCCCTGACGGCCTATCGGTTCCCCTTCGCCGTCATCCACGCAAGGGCATGGGGAGTGGCTCCGCGAGCCGGCGGAAGGGTGAGAATCGAGGCTCGCCGCGGAGGGCGCTGGCGACTCCACGCCTCGGTGCGGCTGTCAGGTTCCGCGGAGTTCAGCGCGCGGGTGCGGGAGCGGGGCGTCTACCGCGCGGTTCAGGCGGGCGCTCGGAGCCTCACGTGGAGGTACTAGCGCTACGCCGCGCCGCGGCCGCGCAGCAGGTAAGCGAGCCCGCCGCCCGCGAGCGCGACTCCGGCCGCGATCACGGCGAGCCAGCCAAGGCCCGTCGCGGTGCTCGTGTCCGCGCTTGCGCGCGAGATCCCGACGACGCGGTCGGTGCCGGTGGGCGTCCGGGCTTCGCCGTCGGTGCCGCGCTTTCCGGCCGCCTTGGGCGAGACACCCTCGCCGAAGAGCGGCGGATTCGCGGGATCGCCGCTCCCCGTGCCGCCGCCGCTGCTCCCTTCGGTCCCCACGGTCCCGCCTTCAGCGGAAGAGCCGCCCGGATCGGAAGCGCCGCCTGGATCGGGCGAGGGCGTGCCGCCGCCCGTCCGCGCCTCTTCGTGCGGGACGGCGTATTCCTTGTCCGAGGTGCCGCCCGGATCGAAGAAGACTCCGTCGTCCTGAGCGGCCGCCACCTGCGGCAAAGCGGCCGCGAGGATGACGAGAACTGACATCGCGCCTAATAACCTCACAGGCGGCGCGAGTATGGCAGAGTTCTGCGGGCACGTGCGCCTCGAGCCCTCTTGCCCCGTACGAGTAGGGCATCCCTCCCGAAGGGGCAGCAATCTCGCCTAAACGGTTCTTCAAGCAGGGGTGACCCGGATTCCGTCATTGCGTCCGCCTCCGGCGGCGTCGGAGCCGCCATTCGCGGCCGTCGGATCGAACGGGCACCACCCGGATGGTGCCCCCGAGAGTCCAGCGCGCGGGTTCTTCTTCCTGGTCGCCCTGGCCATGGCTGCTCTGTTCGGCCTGTCCGGCCTGTTCGGGGGTCTCTACGACTTCTCGGCATGGGGAGCGCTCGCCCTCGTGTTCTCCGTGCTGCTCGTGACCCTGGTCCTGACGACGCGCTTCTCGGCGAGCCCACAGGCGACCCTGGCCCTCGCGGGCTTGGCGATAATCGTCGTCTGGTCCGCCCTGTCGATGACCTGGGCCGAGTCGGTCGACCAGGCATGGAACGAGGTCAACCGGTTCGGCTTCTACGCGATCACGTTTGCGTTGACGGTCGGAGCCGTCAGGACTCGCGGTCAGGCAGCAGCCGTCATGGGGGTTCTGGCAGCCGGCATGGGGCTGACGGTGCTGTACACCGTCGCCGCGATGCTGATCGGACCCGGCGGATCGATGTTCAAGGACTTCCGTCTCGAGGATCCGCTCGGCTACGTGAACGGCATGGGAGGCCTCGCGCTCATGGCCTTCTGGCCGTTCCTCGCACTTGCGGAGGCTGCGCGCTCGCCACTCGCACGGGGAGCCGCTCTCGGCGTCGCGGTCCTCGCCGGGGACCTGGTGGTGTTGACGCAGTCGCGCGCGGCCATTCCGGCGGTCGTTGTCTCTGCGCTCCTCGTGTTGGCGCTGCTGCCGGGGCGGGCGACTCGTGGTTGGGCGCTGCTCGTGGCCGGCGCGGGAGTGCTCGTGTCACTGCCCGCCGTGCTCGACGTGTACGGCGAGTTCTCCGAGCAGGCAACGCTGCCTTCGGACGGCACGGTCCGAAGCGCCGCAGCCGCTGCATGTGCGGCGGCCCTCGGGGCGGGCGCCGTGTGGGGAATCGCCTGCGGCGTGCTTGCGCGCGTCTCCCGCCCCTCGCTCCGACCCGTTTCCGTGGGCCTGCTCGTGGCGATCACGCTCGCCGGAGCCGGGCTGGCCGTGGCCGCGACCAGCGACCCGTTCGATCGGGTTCAGTCGGAGTACGACGCGTTCGTCTCGCTCCAGGTGGACGAGAGCCGCGCCACCCGGTTCGCCTCGGGCGGCGGCTTTCGATACGACCTGTGGCGGATCGCCGCACGGCAGTTCACCGACTCGCCGCTTCGGGGAGTGGGCGCGGGCAACTACGACACCACGTATTACCGGGAGCGGCGAAATCCACAGCCGGCTCCGCAGCCGCACAGCCTGGAGATGCAGCTGCTGGGCGAGCTCGGCATCGTCGGCGTGCTCGGGCTGGTTCTGTTCGCCGGCGGGGTGCTGTGGGGAGCGTCCAGGGCTCACCGCCCGCCGCTGCGCCTGGAACGGTGGGTGGCCGTGGGCGCGACCGGTGTCTTCGTCGCATGGCTCGCGCACACCAGTGTGGACTGGCTTCACAACATCGCGGGGCTCACCGGGATCGCTCTTGTCGCGGCCGGCTTGCTGCTCGTAAGCCCGAAGCCGGCCGACGAACGCAGGCGGTGGGCCGGCTCTGCGCGGGCGGCTGCTCCGCTCATTGCCGTCGTGGCGCTGCTCGCGGTGCTGGCGGCTGCGGAAGGACGCCGCTGGGCCGCGGACCACTACCTCGAGCAGTCGGAGTCAGAGCTGGCCACCGACGAGGCGGCTTCCTTGCGTGACGCGGAGCAGGCGCTGGAGTTGAATCCGGAGTCCCTGCCCGCGCACTACGCCATCGCGCGCGCCTACGCGCGGCTGGGCCGCTACGCGCCGGCCCGCGCGACTCTCATCGCGGCGACCCGCGAAGAGCCGAGTGACTACGTCCCCTGGGTCCTCATGGGAGACCTGGCGGTGCGCCGCGGCGACCTGGCGCGGGCGCGCGCGGATTACCGCCGCGCCACTGCCCTCAACCCATACGACACCGACTTCTCGGTATCGAGCAGCCTGGAGAGGTTGAGGACTGACTGATGGAGCTCCAACGCGTCCAGCAGCCCGCCGGGGCAGATCGTGACATGAGTGCCACGCGCGTCCCGTCGCCGGAGCGTGTGGAGGTCCGCTCTCCCAGCTGGCCGTACAGCTTCCCGGTGAACGTGCTGCTCACCGTCCTGCTCGTCGCGAGCCTGTACGTCCCGATATTCCTCGCACAGCCACCGCGCGTGCTCGCTGTCGTGCTGCTCGTGCCGGCGATCTTCGCGTCGCTGCTCGCGCGCGTCATCTTCGAGTCCAACGCGGCGCTGGCCACGCGCCGCGGAGACGCCGTCGGGCAGCTCCGCGCCGCCCTGCTGCCGGCGGGTGTCGGCGCCGGACTCGTAGCGCTGACCGCGGTTCTGGCGGGAACGGGCATCTCACTCGCCGGCGTGGCGATCGCCGTGCCCACGGCGGTCGCGGTGCTCACGGTGGCGGCCAGGTTGCGCGGGCTCGAGCTCAGGGTGCGCGCCGGTGCGCGGCGCGTCTACTTCATCGGCTCGCCGCAGCAGCTCCAGGAGGTCGCATTCGAGGCGAGCCGGCGTGGGGACATGCAGCTCGTCGGCTACCTCGACCTCGACGCGGATCATCCCCGCCCCGGGAACGGCGCGCTGCTGGACGAGGTGCTCGGCTCAGGCGCCACCGTGCTCGTTCTGGCTTCGGCGGCGATCCACGACGAGGACGTGGTGGCGGTCGCGTCCGCGCTCAACCTCCGCGGGCGTCGTATCCGCGTGCTGAGCCACTTCTACGAGGAGGAGTTCGCCAAGGTCCCGCTGTCGGAGCTCACGGAGGCGTGGTTCCTCTTCGACGTCGCGGAGATCCACAGCCCCAGGGCCTACGGCGTCGTCAAGCGGTTGGTGGAGACAGCCCTGGCGGCCGGCCTCCTGATCGTCGCCCTCCCGCTGCTCCCCGTGATCGCCCTGGCCATCAAGCTCAGCGGCATCGGCCCGGTGCTCTTCCGGCAGGAGCGCATCGGGAAGGACGGCCGGCACTTCCGGCTCTCGAAGTTCCGGACGATCAAGCAGGGCACCACGGACATCCCCGCCGTTGGGCGCCTCCTGCGCCGATTCCGGTTCGATGAGCTGCCCCAGCTCTGGGACGTGGTTCGCGGGAAGCTCAGCCTGGTCGGCCCGCGGCCGGAGCAGCCGGAGATCGTCGAGCATCTCCAGGAGTCGCTCGAGTTCTATGCGTTCCGGCACCGCGTACGCCCTGGCCTGACCGGCTGGGCGCAGGTCAACCACGTGGACGAGATGCCGGAGAAGCTCCAGTACGACTTCTACTACGTGAAGAACCAGGGGCTGTTGCTGGACCTGATGATCATCGCCTGGACCGTCCGGACGATCCTCAGCGGCGCAGGCCACTGAGCCCCGCCTCGAGTTGCGAGACGGGGTGCGGGGCGGCCTCCCGTCCAGCGGCGTCGAGCGAGGCGGCCAGCGCCCGCGCGTTCTCCTCAGAGTTGTCCACGAGCACCGGCTTGCCGGGCCGGCAGCGCTGCATCGCGGCATGTAGGAAGCGAAGGATGCGCTCACGGTCGGGCCGGAACGCCAGCAGCGCGGGGACCGCATCCGAGAGCCCGCGGAAGCCGTCGACGTCGACCGTGATCCCGTAGCCGGAGTAGAACGGCTGCCCCACGGTCAGCACGGGCTTCTCATAGAGGAGCGCCTCGAGGCCGACGGTGGAGCCGATGACGGCCACGGCCTCTGAGCGGCGGATCAGCTCGTGGCTGTTCGTGCGGGGGTGCACCAGCCTCACGTTGTCGATGCCGGCGAGCCGGCGGAGGAAGCCCACCGGGTTCCAGCCGATCGACAGCGGGTGTTCCTTCAGCACCAGGTCATAGCCCTGCGGGAGGGCGCGGGCGACCTGCTCGACGATCGCGTCCTGATTGGCGCAGTGGGGCACCACACGCTGAATCTTGTAGTCGTCGGTCATGTGGAGCGGGAAGTAGACGAACGGCCGCGGGCTCTCTTCGAGCGGCTCGTAGAGGCGTGTCGAGATCGAACGCCGAACCTGCTTGCGGGCGTAGTTCGTGACGAAGTGGCCCGGGCGCAGGTAGTCGTTGTCCCGGTCGTACAGCGCCTTGACGGCAGCGTGCCGCGCGAGCTCGCTCAGCTTGCGGGGCGTGATGTGAGGCTCCCTGTAGGCCCGGATCGGCGCGGCCCGCTCGGTGAAGCCGGCGACAAAGCGCTCCACCTCCGAGCGCTCAGCCGGCTCCAGCGGCCGCAGCTCGGCCGAAGGGACGATCGGCGCGTGAAGGGTGTCCCTGTACAGCCGGAGCGGCTGGGGGAAGATCGTGTACAAGAGGAACAGCACCGGGATCCCCCGGTGCAGGCCGATGAGGTGGGCGGCCGTCCGTATGGTCTCCGTGCCGACCTCTGGGACGATCACCTCCGGATCGTGATCGTCGAGGATCCGTTCGAGGGCCAGGAAGTGGCGCACGGTGCGCTCCACGCACCATGCCTCCGGCCTGCCTGCGCACGGGGGGTCGGTCCGGTACACGTCTCGCAGCGAGGGAAGCCGGTACGTGCGTTCGATGCGCCGCACCTCGTGCGCGAGCTCGAATGGGGCGAGCGAGGCCATCGCGTCCGGCAGGCACAGCGCGGCAGAGCCCCGGCGCCGCAGGACCGCCGCGGCACGCCTCGAGAACGTCACGTGCTCGACGTGATTTCCTCGCCGCGCCAGATCCGCCCCAACCCGCCCGTAGAAGTCGCTCTCCCGGTGCTGCAGCGTCGTGAACAGGAAGCGCACGGCCGGAAGGCTAGTCCGCCCGGCCAGCGCACCGCTCCAGCTCTCGAAGCAGTTCACGGGCCGTGCGCTCCCACGGGAACTCCGCTGCCCGCTCGCGCGCGTTCCGCCCGATCTCGGCGCGGCGCCCGTTCGGATCGAGCGCGGCCTCCAGGCCGGCCCGGATGCCGGCCGTGCTCTCGGGATCGACATAGATCGCGGCGCTCCCGCCGACCTCGCGCAGGCTGGGTACCCCGGAGGCGACCACGACGGCGCCCGAGAGCATCGCCTCGAGAACCGGCAGCCCAAAGCCCTCCTGCAGCGACGGGTAGCAGAACGCCTCACAGGCCTGATAGAGCGCGGCCAGGTCCTCGTCCGGCACCCAGCCGAGTGCCCTGACCATCGGCTGATGGCGCTCGATGGCTCGGTCTATCCGCCCTGCGCCCCATCCCTTGCCGCCGGCGAGAACGAGCTCGTGAGCGTCGCGGACGCCGGGAGGAAGGGCGGCGAACGCCTCGATGAGCCGAGGCAGGTTCTTCCTCGGCTCGAGCGTTCCGAGGGCGAGGACGAACGGCCTTTCGAGCCCGTACCGGCTCCTCACGGCCGCCAGCGCTGAGGGCGGGAGGGACCGGCCGAACGGCTCACCGGCGCCCAGGCCGATGACGGTTGCCTTGGGTGCCACCCCGGGGAACCGGTCGATCAGCTCCACGCGGGTCGCCTCCGATATGCAGATCACGCGGGCCGCACGCCTCAGTGCGGGGGCGAGGGTCATGCGCTCGTTCAGGCGTGCACGGCGGTGGGCGGCGTCGAACGCCGTGAACGACACAAGGTCGTAGACCAGGATCGCGCTGGGAATGCGCAGAAAGCGCGGCGTGATGTAGCTGTTCGTCGACAGGAAGACGTCACACCGCCGGTTCGCGTCGCGCGCGACCATGGCGTGCCAGAGCGGAGGGGGGCTGCGAAGCGAGACCGAGGTTCCCCCGCTCGCACCGTCCCGGAACGGCGCCTGTGAGCGCGAGTAGAAGACGAACCGGACGTCGTGGCCGATCTCGAGCAGCTGCGCGGCCAGTTCCCGCGTGACCCGTCCGCGTCCGGCGTGGTCCTCCACCGCCGCCCGCGCGTCGACCCCGATTGTGAGCTGTGCCGGCGTAATGTCGAAAGAATGCCTCCCTATGCCGGTCAAGGTTGGCATCGACGCGCGCCATGTGGCCCGGGGGCTCGGAATCGGGGTGTTCGTCACCGAGCTGGCGAGGCATCTGGTGCTGCGCGGGGACGTCGAGGTGGTGTGGGTCGCGCCGCCGTCTCCCTATCCGCTGCTCGATTCGGCGCTCGGCTACCGGGCGGCGCGCCGGCTGGGCGTGGACGTGTTCCATTTCACGGGCAATACGGGCTGGGTACGGCGTCGCCCGATTCCGTTCGTCCTGACGCTCCACGACCTCGTTTTCCTGGACACCGGACTCCGGGACCGCAGCGCCCGCCAGGTGGTGGGTCACCGGTACGCGCGGGTGAACGTTCGCCTTGCCGCGGCGGCTGCCAACGCGGTGGCAGTCCCGAGCGAGGCAACCGCCGCCGCGGTGCGGGGCACATTGGCTATCGATCCAGTCGTCATCCCGAACGGCGTGGAGCCACCACCGGGCAGCACCGCGGTGCCAGACCGTGACGGCTACGTGGTCGCGTTCGGCGGACGTGATCCGCGAAAGCAACTCGACCTCGCGCTCGACGGCGTGCTCGCCTCCGGCTCCGATGCGCCCCGCCTGAAGGTCCTGGCCGGCGCCGGTGTCCCGCCGGGCTTCGAGCAGCGGGCGGCCGCGGCCATAGCGAGCGGCCGCGTCGAGCTGCTCGGGCATCTCCCGCGGGACCGGATGTGGCGCGTGCTCAGCGGAGCAGGCGCGCTGGTGTACCCGAGTACGGCGGAGGGCTTCGGACTGCCGGTGCTCGAGGCGATGTCCGTGGGAGTGCCCGTCGTCACCGGCCTGGTGCGCGCGACGAGCGAGCTCGGCGGCGAGGCGGTCCTGCCCATAGACCATGCCGATCCGGTGCGCTCGATAGCGACGGCCCTGAGGCGGCTCAGGACCGAGCCCGGCCTGGCCGGCGAGCTTGCGGCGAAGGGGCGGGCCCGGGCCTCCGAGTTCAGCTGGTCGCGCACCGCCGAGCTGTACGCGGCGCTCTACCGGGAGGCTGTCGACACGTGAAGCTGCTCGTCGTCTCCGCCCGCTTTCCCGAGGCGGGCGGCAAGGGGGACCAGAGTCGCGCCTTCAGCTTCATTCGCCATCTGGCGCGAACGCACCAGGTCGTCGTCGTGACCGCCGCGCGGGCTTCGAGCGAGGACGCCGAGGCGGCCCTGCGCGCCTGTGCGGACGTCGAGACCGTTGCGACCGGTCGTCTCCGTCGCGGCGCAGCGAGCCTGTGGGACCTCGCCCGCCTCCGCCCGGCCCAGGTCGGCTGGATGATGCCGGGGGCCGCCTGGCGCAGGGCTAGCGTGCGCGCCGCGGGTGCGGACGTCGTGCTCGTCAACACATCACGCTCGCTGCGCGGTCCGCTCCCGGCCCCGGTCGTCCTCGACCACGTCGACGCCCTGAGCCTCAACATGCGCCTTCGCGCCGCGGGTCCCGAGCGCCTGCCGGCGCGCGCCGCCGCTCGTCTGGAGGCCGCGCTCATGCGCCGCTGGGAGCGGCGCGCCGCCGGCTGGTCCGTGCGTCAGGTGGCGACCACGCCGGAGGATGCGGCCAACCTCCCGGACGAGCCTCCATGCGAGGTGATCCCGGTTGCCTTCGACTCCGAACCGACGGTGGACGACCGGGAGGAGCGTGACCTCGACGTGGTTCTGAGCGGGAACATGCGCTATCCCCCGAACCGCGACGCCGCCGAGTGGTTCGCCCGCGAGATCCTGCCGGCGGTGCGGCGCCGGCGACCTCGTACGAGCGCCTGGGTCGTGGGGCGGAACGCGTCGTCGCTTCGCCTGCCAGGGGTCGAGATCGCCAGCGACGTGCCGGACCTGCTGGCCTACCTGCGGCGAGCGAAGGTCGCAATCGCTCCCCTGCGCATGGGTACCGGCTCGCCCTACAAGGTCCTCGAGGCGGCGGGGAGTGGGGCAGCGGTGGTGGCCACGGAGCACGCGGCACGGCGCTTCGGCCTGCCCACGGGCGGCGACGGAGCCGAGGACCTCGCACGGAGAACAGTCGAGCTGCTCGAAGACGACGCGCTGCGCGCCGAGCTGGCTCGGGCCGGGCTCGAGGTGGCGCGGCGGCATGGGGGAGACCGGCTCACGCTGCGACTCGCCGAACTGCTAGAAGGGGCCGGACGTTCGTCCACAGGCGCGCCAAACGGGTCGCTGTGACCTTTCCCGTTGGCTAGACTCGCGGCGCTTCGACGCCCCAAGGGAGGAGACCGTGTCAGACGCTGAACATCGCCGCATGCTCGAGATCGACGGCAGGGTGATCGACGATTCGAGCGACTGCTACGTCATCGCCGAGATCGGCCACAACCACCAGGGCGACCTGGAGCAGGCGAAGCAGATGTTCGCGGAGGCCAAGGACTGCGGCGCCGACGCGGTCAAGCTCCAGAAGCGAGACAACCGCTCGCTCTTCACGAAGGAGTACTACACCCGCGCCTACGACAACCCGAACAGCTTCGGGACGACGTACGGCGAGCACCGCGAGAGCGCTCGAGTTCGGGCGCGCGGAGTACCTCGAGCTGCGGGCTTACGCGGAGGAGATCGGCATCGCGTTCTTCGCCACGGCCTTCGACGATTCCGAGCTGCGACTTCCTCGCGGAGCTCGAGATGCCGGCGTACAAGATCGCGTCGGCCGACCTCACCAACACCCTGCTGCTCCGCCGAGTCGCCGAGGCCGGCAAGCCCATGATCATCTCAACGGGCGCCGCCGTGCTGGAGGACGTGGTGCGGGCTCACGAGCTGGTCGCCGAGATCAACCCGAACGTCGCCGTTCTCCAGTGCACGGCGAGCTATCCGCCCGCGTGGGACGAGCTCGACCTGCGCGTCATCACGACCTACCGCGAGCTGTTCCCGGACAGCGTGATCGGCTTCTCGAGCCACGACAGCGGGATCGCGATGGCGCTTGCCGCGTACGTGCTGGGCGCTCGCATCGTCGAGAAGCACTTCACGCTCAACCGCGCGATGCGCGGGAGCGACCACGCGTTCTCGCTGGAGCCGCAGGGCCTTTAGAAGATGGTCCGCGACCTTCGCCGCGGGCGGGTCGCGCTCGGCGACGGCACGAAGCAGATGTATCCGAGTGAGGTGGAGCCGCTCGGTGAAGATGGCGAAGAAGCTCGTCACGACGCGGGCGCTCCCGGCCGGACACGTGCTCGGCCACGACGACATCGCCGCGAAGTCTCCTGGCGACGGCCTCCCGCCGTACCAGATTCACAACCTCCTGGGCCGCGCGCTCCGGCACCCGGTTGACGAGGAGACCACGCTGACCCTCGAGCTGCTGGAGGAGACGGTTCCGGACGCCACGTCCGCCGCCTACAGTCGATAGATGTCGCATGAGCGTCCACTCGACGGCTCGCTCGCCGTCGTCACCGGAGCGCTCGGCAACCTCGGGCCGCGCTGGGTAAGCGCGCTCGCGGAAGCGGGCGCGCGCGTCGTTGGCATCGACGTCCGGTCCGCCGATGGCGATGAGCTGGGTGCGGCGTGCCGCCTGGAGCAGGGCGACGTGACCGACCGCGCGTCGCTCGAGGCGGTGCGACAGCGGATCGCGGAGCTCGGCGCTCCGAGCGTGCTCGTGAACAACGCGGGCATCGACCAGCCGCCCGATGCCGGTGCGCAGCGACACGCCATCGAGGACGTCCCCACCGAGGCCTTCCGCGGGACCGTGGACGTCAACCTCATGGGCACGTTTCACGCGACGCAGGTGTTCGGGGCGGTCATGCGCGACGCGGGACGCGGCTCGATCGTCAACATCGGCTCGCTGTATGCCTCGGTGGCGCCCGATCCCGAGCTCTACTCGCACCTGCCCGGCGATCCGCCCGTTCCTCAAGCCGCCCGCGTACGGCGCCAGCGAAGGCCGGCGTGCTCAGCCTGACGCGCTACTTCGCCCGGCTCTGGGGGCCGCACGGCGTGCGGGTCAACGCGCTCTCGCCCGGCGGAGTGGCCGGGGATCAGGACGCGGAGTTCGTCCGCCGGTACTGTTCGCGCGTGCCGATGCGCCGCATGGCCGAGCCGCATGACCTCGTCGGACCGCTGCTGTTCCTCGCCTCCGACGCCTCCAGCTACGTGAGCGGGCAAGAGCTGCGCGTCGACGGCGGCTTCCTGGCATGACGACCGCCGAGGCCGCCACCGCCCAGCGCACCGCCGGGAACTTCATCGCCGGCGAGGAGCGCGGCGCAGAGGGCGGATCCACGTTCGAGAAGCTCGCGCCCGCCACCGGCGAGCCGCTCTCCACCGTCGCGCGCTCCGACCGCGCGCGACGTCGACGCGCGCCGTGGCGGCCGCCGCGGGCCGCGCAGCCCGACTGGGCGCGCGCACCGGTCGCCGAGCGCGGCGCGGTCCTGCGGCGGCTCGCGCAGCTGCTCGAGCGCGACGCGGACGCAGATTGCCGCCGTCGATCGCCGCCGAGACCGGCAAGGCGCCGGAGGAGGCGCGCGGCGAGGTCGGCGCGGCGATCGAGATGGGCTACTTCGTCGCCGGCGAGGGCCGGCGCTTCTACGGACGCACCACGACCAGCGCGATCCCGAACCGGCAGGCGATGACGGTGCGCCAGCCGCTCGGCGTGGCCGGCCTGATCATCGCGGCCAACACCCCGATCGCCAACGTGGCCTGGAAGGTCTTCCCGGCGCTGCTGTGCGGCAACGGCGTGGTGCTCAAGGCGTCCGA
Source organism: uncultured Thermoleophilaceae bacterium (assembly GCA_963819635.1). GTDB lineage: Bacteria > Actinomycetota > Thermoleophilia > Solirubrobacterales > Thermoleophilaceae > JACVRW01. The sequence goes on along the minus strand of CAWFWX010000003.1, from coordinate 916,212 downwards.
GGACACGCCGGAGACGCCGCTGGCGTTCGCCCGCCTCGCCGCCGAGGCGGGCTTGCCCGCCGGGGTCCTCAACATCGTCCAGGGCTACGGCGAGGAGGCCGGCCAGCCGCTGGTCGAGCACCCGCGACGTCGCCGTGGTCAGCTTCACCGGCTCGACCGCGGTCGGTCGCGATGATCGCCCGGGTCGCGGGCGAGCGGCTGGCCAAGGTCTGCCTCGAGCTCGGCGGCAAGAACCCGCTGGTCGTCTGCGACGACGCCGACCTCGAGGGCGCCGCGAAGGCCGCCGCGCTGTCCGCCTTCTCGAACGCCGGCCAGCGCTGCGCGGCCGGCAGCCGGCTGCATCGTCTTCGACTCGGTCTACGACCGCTTCCGCGAGCTGGTCTGGCCGAGCGCGCGGCGCCCAGCGCGTCGGGCCGGGCGACGAGCACGACTTCGGTCCCGTGATCAACGAGCGCCAGCTCGACCAGATGCTGGCCGCGGTCGAGCGTGCCCGGGCGGCCGGGCGCGACGGTGCTCGCGGGCGGCGAGCGCCTCGACCGGCGCCGGAGCACGAGGGCGGCTTCTACATGGCGCCGACGCTGATCGAGGGCGTCGAGCCTGAGCGACGAGATCGCCTGCACGGAGCTGTTCGGCCCGATCGCCACGCTGCACCGGGTCGGCGGCTTCGAGGAGGCGCTCGCCGCGGCGAACGACTCGCCCTACGGGCTGACGGCGGCGATCTGGACCGAGAGCGTGCACCGCGGCGCAGGAGTTCCTCGCGCGGATCCACAGCGGCGTGGCGTCGGTGAACGGCCCCACCTACGGCTCCGAGCCGCACATGCCGTTCGGCGGCGAGCGCGCCTCCGGCAACGGCTGGCGCGAGGCCGGGACCGAGGCGCTCGACGTCTACTCCGACTGGAAGACCGTCTACGTCAACCACGATCCCGGACGGGTCTGATCGAGTGCCGCGCGCCGTCGCGCTGATCCCGGCGCGCGAGGGCTCGACGAGGGTGCCCGGCAAGAACGTGCGCGCGCTCGCCGGCCACCCGCTGATCGCCTACACGATCGCGGCTGCGCGCGAGTCCGGCGTCTTCGACGCCGTCGTCGTCTCGACCGACGGCGAGCAGATCGCCGAGATCGCGCGCCACTACGGCGCCGAGGTGCCCGGGCTGCGACCCGCCGAGCTTGCGCGGCGCGACCTCGCCGGACATCGAGTGGATCGAGCACGTGCTTGGCGCTGCTGGCCGGCCGCTTCGACGCGTTCGCGATCCTGCGGCCGACGAGCCCGTTCCGCGGCGCGGCCACGATCGTCCGGCGCGCTGGCGAGCAGCTTCGTGGAGCTCGGCGAGCGGATCGACTCGATCCGCGCGGTCGAGCCGTGCCGCCAGCACCCGGGCAAGATGTGGGTGGTCGACGGCGAGGACCTGATGACGCCGCTGCTGCCACAGCCCGAGGAGCTGCCGTTCCACTCGCGCCAGTACGCGGCGCTGCCGCCGGTCTACGTCCAGAACTCGAGCCTCGAGATCGCCTGGACGCGCGTGGTCACCGAGGACCGGACGATCGCCGGCCGGCGCGTCGCCCCGTTCTTCACCGAGGGGCTCGAGGGCTTCTCGATCGACTACCCGGACGACTTCGAGCGCGCCGAGCACGCCGGCCGCCTCGCTGCCCGGCCGTGACCGCCGCGTCGCATCGCGGAGGCCGCGGCACGGTGAGTCTCCAGTACGTCCCGCTGGAGCAGTTCGAGCGCATCCGGGCCGCCGACGCCGACCCCGCCGAGCGGGCGGCCGCCTTCGCGGACGCCTGCCGGATCAACGTGCTCTACATGATCGCCCGCGCGGGCTCCGGCCACATCGGCACGAGCTTCAGCTGCATGGACATCGCTCGCCTGGCTTCACCTCGAGGTGCTCGGGGAGGGCGACCGCTACTTCTCCTCCAAGGGCCACGACGCTCCCGGCGCTCTACGCGGTGCTGATCGGCTCGGGCGGCTGCCGTTCGAGCGGATCCACCGGCCTGCGCCGCCTGGGCGGCCTGCCCGGCCACCCGGACGTCGCCGCACACGCCGGAGGTGGTCACCAGCACCGGCTCGCTCGGGATGGGCATCTCGAAGGCGCGCGGCTTCGTGCTCGCCGACCGGCTGCAGGGCCGCCCGGGCCGGGTCTTCGTGCTCACCGGCGACGGCGAGCTCCAGGAGGGGCAGTTCTGGGAGTCGCTGCAGCCGACCGCCAACCGCGCGCTTCGGCGAGATCACGGTGATCGTCGACCACAACAAGCTCCAGTCCGACACCTGGGTCTCGCAGGTCAGCGACCTCGGCGACCTGGAGCGCAAGGTCGAGGCGTTCGGCTGGGCGGTCGGGCGCTGCGACGGGAACGACGCGCGCGCGCTCGCCCGCGCCCTGGAGCAGCTGGGTGCGGAGCAGGAGCGGCCCAAGCTGCTGATCGCCGACACCCTCAAGGGCGCCGGCGTCTCCTTCATGGAGCCGCATGACCTGCCGCAGGCGACCACCTCGCTGTACGGCTTCCACTCGGGCGCGCCGAGCCCGGAGGAGTACGAGCGCGGGCTCGAGGAGCTCGAGGCGCGCCTGGCGGAGCGGCTCGAGACGCTCGGCCTCCGACCGGTTCGAGCTCGTCGCGGCCGAGCCGCCGCGCGCCCGCTCGCCGCCGCGCGAGCCGGCAGCAGCTCGTCGCCGCCTACGGCGAGGCGCTGGTCGATGCAGGCGCGAGACGGAGCCGCGGCTCGTCGCGCTCGACGCCGACCTGGTGCTCGACACCGGGCCTCGTCCCCTTCCGCGAGCGCTTCCCCGAGCGCTTCTTCGAGTGCGGCATCGCCGAGCAGGACATGGTCTCGCAGGCCGGGCGCGATGGCGCTCGCCGGGCTGCTCCCGGTCTGCCACTCCTTCGCCTGCTTCCTCTCCACGCGGCCGAACGAGCAGATCTACAACAACGCCACCGAGGGCGACCAAGGTCATCTACGCCGGCTCGCTGGCCGGCCTCGTGCCCGGCGGTCCGGGCCACTCGCACCAGTCGGTCCGCGACATCTCGGCGCTCGGCGCGATGCCCGGCATGGCGCTGATCGAGCCGTACTGCGAGGACGAGGCTCGCGCGGCGGTCGACTGGGCGGTGCGCGAGGCCACGGGTCCGGTCTACATCCGGCTCGTGAGCGTCCCCTGGGAGCTCGGCTTCGAGCCGCCGGGCACGCCGGGCTGACGCCCGGTCGCGGCACGGTGCTGCGCGACGGCGCCGATGCGCTGCTCGTGGCGGACGGGCCGGTGATGGTCTCCCAGGCCTGGGCCGCGGCGGAGCTGATGGCGGCGGAGGGCGTGGACTGCGGCGTGCTCGCCCTTCCCTGGCTGCGCGGCATCGACGGCGACTGGCTGGCGGAGCTCGCCGGCAGCCGCCCGCTCTTCTGCCTCGACAACCACTACTCGGTCGGCGGCCAGGGCGACGCCGTGCTCGCCGCGCTCGGCGGGGCAGTGCCGGTGCACAAGCTCGGCGTCGAGGAGGTGCCGGTCTGCGGCACCAACGACGAGGTGCTGCGGGCGCACCGGCTCGACGCCGCCGGCGTCGCACGGCGTGTGAGGGCCACCCTGCCGGTTCGGGCATGAGCCAGGTCCTGTTCTGGGACATCGACGGCACCCTGCTCACCACGGCCCGCGCCGGCGTATTCGCCCTCGAGGACGCGGCGCGCGAGGTGTGCGGCGACGAGCCCGACCTGTCGGGCCTGCATACGGCCGGGCTGACCGACAGCGAGGTCGCGGCATTGGTGATCGAACACTGCGGCCTGGCGGCCGAGCCGGATCGCCTGAGCGCGCTGCTGCGCTCGTACGAGCGTCACCTGCCCGAGTGCCTCGCACCGGCGCCGGGGTCGCGTATTGCCGGGCGTGGAGGCGGTCCTGGAGGACCTGCGCGCGCGCCCGGGTGTGAGCTGCATGCTGCTCACAGGGAATACGGCGGCGGGGGCGCGCGCGAAGCTGGCCCACTACGGGCTGGCGGACTACTTCGAGGGCGGCGCGTTCTGCCGCGACGGCGACGACCGGGTGACGATCGCGAGGGCGGCGCGCGAGCTGGTCAACGGCACCGGCGCAGCGACCGGTACGTCTGTCGTGATCGGCGACACGCCCCACGACATCCGCTGCGGCCAGGCGATCGGCGCGCGCACGGTGGCGGTCGCCACAGGCACGCTACGCGGTCGACGAGCTGGAGGCGTGCGGCGCCGTGGCTCGACGCTCGAGCGCCTGCCGGAGCCCGCGCGCTTCGCCGAGCTGCTCGGGCTAGGCGGCGTTCGGCGAGCGACCGCACCTCCGCGTCGACGGGGAGAGCGACCGACTCGAGGCGGCGACCGGCCTCGCGGAGCACGCACGTCCGCTCCACGCGTCGAGCGACTCGGTCCGCACACCCGTGCCGCTGACGTCGTAGCTCGAGTTCGCCGCGGTCGGGCATCCGGTTGAAGGTCGGTTCGACAAGGATCGGGTGCCAGGAGATCCCGAGCCAGTCGGCCAGTGCGCCCATGACCCGCTGCGGGTCGGCGACGAGCGCCTCGTAGGTGAGGATGAACACGCGGTCCGGGCGCCTCGCGCTTGGCCGTCCGCCATCTCGGTCGCCCCGCGGCGCCACAGCGCGAGTCGCCTCGTCGAGGTCCGCGTAGCGGTCGGAGAGCGGCTGGCGGACGCGTACCAGGCCCTCGGGTCGCGCAGGCACGAGACGACCCGGCCGTCCGGGTAGTCGGCGAAGAAGCGGTCGCCTGCTGCTCTCGCCCAAGGCCGCGCGAGGGGCGAAGCCGGTGACCCACCTCTTCGGCTCCTCGCGCAGCCCCTGGTTGTCGATCCACGCGTTGAAGAGCGCGGTCATGTACGCGTCTATCGATCACCCCGCGAGCGGAATCCACGGCCCGCTCGCGGCACAGCAGCCTGAAGAGGTGCTCCACGAACGACGGGACGACGGTGAAGGGCAACGCCGAATCGTCGCTCACGTGCTTCTCCGGTTTCTTTCGATATCCGGTCGCGAAGAGGGTGTCGAGCCTCGGCTCAGCGAGCATGTCGAGCCATGCGTCCGGCCCGGCGCCAAGATCCAGCACCGGCCAGTCCGCCTTCGTCGGGTGACCGATGTGCAGCTCGTGGGGATGCACGTGGAGCTCCGGATGCCCGTCGAGGAGCGTGTTCACGAGCGTCCCGCCCGAGCGCTGGACCTGGGAGACGAGGACAAGCGGCTGGTCGACCGTGACGATCGCCTCCCTGCGGGAGCGGAAGAGACGCTCGGCGTCGGCCCAGTCGGCCAAGCTGAGCGCCGGCTCGACGCGCGCTACGTTCCCGGTCACGGCGTGAATCCTGACCGATGAGTCCCGCGGGCAAGAACATCCATCCGTCCCCGGCACCTCTGCAGCTGGTGCTGAGCGAGCCGACCGCGTCGCCCCGGCCGATCCTGGTGTTCCCGCATCTGCCTGGCACGGGCGCGGACACCCTGACCGCCGCGCTGCTCGACTCCATGCCTGGCGGGCGCCGGCGCCTGCTCCCGGCCCCTGCGCCCGGTGCCTCTGATTCTGCCCTTCGCGCTTGGCACAGCGATGCTTGGATGGCGTTGAGCGAGGGTGCACAGGATTCCGTTGTCCTTGCCGCCGGTCCCACCGCCGCATACCTCGCGGCCGCCCTCGGCGAGGGTGCGGACACCATCGCGCTCCTACGCGAGCCACTCGCCGCCCTCCTGACGGAGCACGGCGCGCGCCTGCCGAAGCGACGGGCCCTCGAGGCGTTGGGCCACGAGGCGGGTGACCCCAAGAGCGAGCGCCTCCGCTCATGGTCGAACCCCCAGAGCCGTGCTCTGCTCCGGCCGTGGCATGACACAGAGAGAATGCAGGTGACCGCCGGACCCCCGGAGGACGCGGACCATTGGCGCGAGCTGCTGTTCGGCGACGTCCTCTCGCGCGTTGAAACCGCGATCGACCCTGTCGCCGTGGCGCGCACCCTGGCGGTCCGGCTCGGGTCGCCGCCAAAGCGAGCGGTTCGCGAAGCGACAGCCCTCGTCCAATCCTCGCCTGTGGTTCGCACGGTGGCCAACGCGACGAGCATCCTGTCGCTCGCGTGGCTGGACGCAGAGCTGTACGACCGTTGCCTCGGGCTACGTCCGGTCTGACGGATCGGCGACGGTCGCGTTGAGAGCTAGACTGCCGCGCGCCCGAGACATGATCCGTTATACGAAGCGACTCTTCAGGCCGAGGACGCCGGCTCAGTTTGCCACCGCCGTCCGGCGGGAGGTGGAGATCAGGGTCGCGCTACGGTCCATGGACGCTCGTATTGCCCGGGCGGCGGAGTCAACATCGCCGGTGGTAGTGGGCCCATTCCTGTCTGAGGTCGGCTACGAAGTCCTGTACTGGCTCCCGTTCGTGCGGTGGATGCTTCGACGCCACGGCATAGAACGCGATCGTGTGGTCGCTGTTTCGCGTGGCGGTGCCGACCCTTGGTACCGGGACATAGCGGGTTCATACGTCGATGCCCTCGATGTCATGGACTCGGAGGAGTTCGCTCAGCGCATGGAGGAGAGGCGTCGAGCAGCCGGCGACCAGAAGCAGCTACGGATGGAGTCCATCGACGTCGAGGTGCTCGACCGCGTTCGAGGACTTCTGGGAGTCCAGCCGGAGGCACAGGTGCACCCGTCGCAGATGTTCCTGCGCCTTCGCCACGCATGGAGCGGCGATCGTTCAGTGCAGGCGGCGCTCCCGGCTCTCGACTTCCGGCCCCTGCCGAGCCCGGCGCCGTTCGCCAAGTCGATGCCGCTCGACCTTCCAGACGAGTTCATCAGCGTCGTGAAGCCCTACGCCAGTAGCTGTCTTCCCCCCACCCGAGCCAACCAGGCCTACATTGAGGCGCTCGTACGGCGCCTGGCAGAGAAGACCACGGTTGTAGTGCTTGCACAGAGACTTTCCTTCGAGGACCATCCGGACTTCGACCTGACAGGCGTGCCTGGCGTCAGGCCATTGGCGGACCTGCGTTATCCCCGTTCAAACCTCGCGATGCAAAGCGAGGCGATCGCACGTTCCGCGGGCGTTGTTTCGACCTACGGCGGGTTCTCCTACCTCGCGGTCCTTCTGGGAATCCCTGCCGTGGGAATCTTCTCGGAGAGGAACTTCAACCCCGTCCATCGCGACGTGCTCGACGCGGCCCGCGTAGGACTTGCCCTGCCGGATCTACGCCTGCTGGACGCGACGGTCTCGGCCCCGGAGGACATCCTGTCGAGTTGGCGTGACCTTGAGTGGAGCGGCGTGCGGTGATCCTGGAGAGGGAAGAGTTGGCCCGCCTACACCAGCGCGTCGCGATGGTTGACGGTGGCTTCGATCCCGTCCACGCCGGCCACATCGAGTACTTTCGCGCCGCGCGTGACCTGGGCGTGCCGCTGCTATGCAACGTATCCCCGGACGGGTGGGTCGAGCGAAAGCACCCTGTGCTCCTCCCGCAAGAGGATCGGGTTCTGCTGATCGACGCCATCCGGTTCGTCGACTACACGCACGCCTCGTCGGTGTCGACCGAAGAGGTGCTGGAGCTGCTGCGCCCCCGTTTCTATGTCAAGGGTCTGGACTGGAAGGGCCGGCTGCCGGCGAGACAGGTCGAGCTCTGCGCCGAGCACGATGTGGAGATCGTGTTCTTGAACACCGTCCTGGATTCCTCCTCCACGCTCGTCGCGGACTACGCTCGTCGCTTGCGCGGCTGGGAGCCCCCGCGCTCGGCGACGGGCGGCGGCTCGCTACCGAGTTGAGGACGCGTTGGACGCCGATCCACACCCCCGGACCTCGGATGGCCGTCACCCTCTCGATGCGGTGGTCACGTATCACACGGACGCGTTCGCATCCGGCGTCGTTCGCTTCAACGAGATCCTTGCCGACCGCCTTGGCGTGCCGTTGCTCCACATACTCGATCCGCAACTCGATTCCATGAAGCGACCCCTGTTCTCGTTCAAGGTCTCGGAGGTCCCGCCGGACGACCAACAGGAGATCGAGGCCAGGCTCGATCGGCACGACTGGCGCCTAGAGCTGTTCGTGCACGACTGGTCGGACCTCCCGTTGGAGCGAATGCTTCTCGCGGCCGCGGTGCGAGTCTGGGCTGGCAACGACGAGATAGGCAAGCGGCTCCGGGACGCCCACCCGTGCGTCGAGCCCGCGTGGACACCCGGCCTCGTTCTCGACCAGCGGCCGTACCAGCCCGCAGAGATCTCGGTCTTCTCATTTGGGATGGCGCACAAGATCCGGACGGACATGTTCCGCCGGCTGCGCGACCTTCTGGAGGCGTCAGGGCAGAGCTACGTCGTCTACGTCTCGAGCGCCAACCACGAGACGAAGAGCATGAGCGACGCCCAGTCGGTCTTCGAGGAGATGAGTCGAATCTTCACGCGGGGCCTCTACTTCATGGGCAATCTGTCGGACGTCGCTGTCTACAACCATCTGCGGCAGACGACGTTCTTCGCGGCGTTCTTCGCGAACGGGGCCCGCGCGAACAACACATCGCTCGCCGCGGCGATGGAGCAAGGGTGCGTGATAATCACCAACCTCGATGAGTCCTCGCCACCAGAGCTTGTGCATATGGACACCGCGATTGACATCAACCAGGCATCCGCGCTACCAACCGATCCAATGGTGTTGAAGCGCCTCAGCCTCCGGGCGATGGAGGTGGCTCGCGAACGCAGTTGGACCGCACTCGTCGACCACATGGGTGCGGAAGCGACTCCTCGGGAAGGCTCGGGTGGCTGAGGCGGAGTCAGGCGTCCGGAAGGTCTGCGTAGTCGTGGCGAGTCGCGCGAACTACGCGCGGATCAAGTCCGTTCTGGCCGCAATTGATGACCGCGGAGACCTCGAGCTGCAGGTTGTGGCTGCGGCATCGACGCTCCTCGAGCGCTTTGGCACGTCGGTCGATGTGATGGCGATGGATGGCTTCGCGCCGAAGGCCACCATCCGACTCATCATTGAGGGCGAGAACCCCGCGTCCATGGCGAAGTCGACGGGCCTTGGCCTGCTCGAGCTCCCAACGGTGTTCGAGATGCTGCAGCCTGACATCGTCCTCACAGTGGCGGATCGGTTCGAGACGATCGCCACCGCCGTTGCCGCGGCCTACATGAATATCCCGGTCGCCCACACCCAGGGCGGCGAGGTCTCTGGCTCGATCGATGAGAGCGTTCGGCATGCCGTTACCAAGCTCGCCCACCTCCACTTCCCGGCTACCGAGCTGAGCGCGCGGCGCGTCGTTGCGTTGGGGGAAGCCCCGGAGACCGTGTTCAACGTTGGATGTCCGTCGATCGACCTCGTCGCAAAGACCGACCTCGCACTGCGGGAGGACACGCTCGCCCACTTCGGCGGCGTGGGCGCGGCCGTCGATCCGCGCAAGCCCTTCCTCCTGATGATGCAGCACCCCGTGACCACCGAGTACGGGCGGGGGCTGGACCAGATCAATGCCACGATCGATGCGGTGGCGGCGATGGGGATGCAGGCCGTCGTCTTCTGGCCTAACGTGGACGCCGGGTCGGAGCAGGTCGCCAAGGGCTTGCGGCAGTTCCGAGAGAGGGGCCGCGACCACGGCTTCCATTTCTTCCGCAACCTCCCGCCGGAGGTGTTCGCCAAGCTCATGGCACACTGCGCGTGCATGGTGGGCAACTCCTCGGCCGCGCTCCGAGAGGGCGCCTACCTGGGCACACCAGCCGTGAACGTTGGGTCGCGGCAGCAGAACCGCGAGTGCGGCAGCAACGTCGTTCAGGTCGACCACGACCGGGATCAGATCGCGGACGCCATTCGCGAGCAGGTCGCGCACGGACGTTATGGGCGAGATCACCTCTTCGGGGACGGTTCTGCGGGACCCAAGATCGCCGATGTCCTTGCGTCGGCGAGGCCTCCTATCCAGAAGCGCCTTACCTACGATCCTGCATCGCTCGTTTCGTCCGTATGAGCCCGTCGCGAGGTTGATGCGAGCGTGGTAGACCCTGACCGCCCGCTCTCGATCCTGTTCGTGGCATCCGACCCAGGGCGAATTCGCTACTTCGAGGGCCCCCTCGAGCTCCTGGCCGAACGCGGGCATCGCATCGTCGTCGCCATCGAGCGTGTTCGGGAGCGGATCCCCGGTCAGCTGGACTTCGTCAACGGATTGGCCGAGCGCCACCCGAACGTGAGTTGGGAGAGGGCGCCGAGGAGGGAGAACGACGGCTTCGGCGAGGTAGGCCGCCAGCTTCGCCTCGCCCTCGACAGCGTGCACTACCAGCGGCCTACCTACGACGCGTTTCCCGAATTCCGGACGCGGGCAGAGCGGGATGCTCCGAGGTGGGCGCGGACGTTGTCGTCCTTGGCGCCATTCGCAGGCGCCCGCGGACCCCGGGCGCTGCGCGCGAGCCTGGACCACGTAGAGCGGTCCCTGCCATCGAGCAGGGCCATCGAGGCCTTCATCGCCGAACGCGGTCCCGACATGATTCTCGTCACGCCGCTCGTGTGGTTCGGCAGCCCACAGGCGGACTGGGTCCGGAGCGCCCAGCGGCTTGGCATACGGGTCGGCGGCTGCATCTTCAGTTGGGACAACCTCACCAGCAAGGGCTGCATGCGCGAGGTGCCCGATTTCCTCACCGTCTGGAACTCCACGCAGGAGGCAGAGGCGGAGCGCCTGCATCGCGTGCCCCGCGGACGTGTGGTCAAGACCGGTGCTCAGAACTGGGACGACTGGTTCGACAGGTCGCCGAGCCGCGACCGCCAAGACTTCTGTCGCGAGGTCGGCTTGCGCGCGGACCGACCGATCGTCCTGTACGTCGAGTCCTCGGGGTACGTGAAAGGCGAGGCAACCTTTGTGCGCCGCTGGGTGGAAGCTCTACGGGCGTCGCCGGACCAGGAACTGAGGGAGGCGGGGATCCTCGTGCGACCTCATCCCCAAATGGTTCGCGATGAGTGGGACGCGGCGAATGTGCCTCAACTCGAGGGCGTCAGCATCTGGCCACCGTCGGGTCAAGTCCCGTTGGATGACTCGTCGCGCGCTGACTTCTACGACTCGATCCACCACAGCGCCGCCATGGTGGGCATCAACACCAGTGCCTTCATCGAGGGCGCGATCGTCGGCCGACCGTGCCTGACGCTGCTCCTCGCGGAGTTTCGGAGGGGCCAGGTGGGCACCGTCCACTTCCACCAGCTGCTGGAGAAGAATGGCGGGCCGCTGCGCGCCTCCGAGACCCTGGACGAACACATCGAGCAGCTGGCAGCCGCGGTGACCGGCCGCTGGAACGCGGCCGAGAGCGCGGCGCGTTTCGTTGAGCAGTTCGTCCGGCCCGCCGGGGGCGAGGTTCCCGCCACACCGAGGTTCGTGGCTGCGGTCGAGCGTGCTTGCCGGAACCCGGTGCGGCCGCAGTTGCAACCCATGGGCGGGCGTGTGGTGCGCGCGGCGCTGCACCCCGTCGCCATGACGGCGCTCGCCCGATCGCCAGGGGGCCGGCGACGCTTGAGGAAGGACCTCAAACGCAAGGTAAGAGCGTGAAGGCGCCACAGTCCGCGGCATCGCTGCCTACGTCGCGAGCAGAGCTCGATGCCCGGCTCGAGGAGCTGCGCTCGGGCTCAGGTTACGTGAACTACCTCAGGGTTCGCGATTGGGTCCTGAAGATGAAGCAGATGGGGGAGCGGGAGCCGGAGCATCGCGCAAGCGACTACTGGCTCGAAGAGCTTGCCGCGCTCGAATACCTCCTCGATGCGTCGCCGCTCGTCATCGACAAGCTCCGACAGCACACGTATCCGGTCACCGGCATTCGCGCCTACGACTACAGATCACAGAAGGATGAGGCGAAGCGTCGATTCGCCGAGAAGCTCGCCGCGCTGGTCCAGGTGGGCGGCCACGACCTGCTGGTACCGGAGCCGCCACTCCTCGGCGGGTTCGGGCACGAGATCGACGGCGCGCTCCATAACATCGACACGCTGAAGTACTTCGAGGCTCTCATCGCGCTCGACCGCGGCGGCGCGTTGGACGCGTTCCGCAAGCCTCAGGGGCGGCCGGTGATTTGGGAGATCGGGGCGGGCTGGGGAGGCCTCGCCTACCAGTTCAAGACGCTCTTTCCCAAAGCCACGTACGTGATCGTCGACCTACCGGACCTCTTTCTGTTTTCCGCGACGTACCTAATGACAGCATTCCCGCAGGCCCGCGTGGCGTTCTACAGCCGCAGGATGGCCGGCAACCCGGGCGCGCTCGAAGGCCTCGATTTCGTGTTCGTGCCCAACAATGCCCTCGGAACACTCGATTTCCCCCGCCTCGACCTGACGGTGAACATGGTCTCGTTCCAGGAGATGACCACCGAGCAGGTTCGGGCCTACGCGCAGAAGGCCTGGGAGGCTGGCTCTTCCTACCTGTACAGCCTGAACCGGGAACGTTCGCTGTACAACGCGGAGCTGGAAAGTGTTAGCGCCGCGTTGGGGCAGTACTACTGGGCCCACGAGATTCACGTTCTCGACGTCAACTACACGAAAATGCTGGACAAGGCTCGGAAGAAGAAGGACGGACCGGATCTCGACTACAAGCACATAGTCGGCAAGCGACGCATCCTCACATGAGAAGCCCCAGGGGGGGTCTCGGGCCGCGCGTGGCAATCGGCATTCCGCTGTACCACCCTGGCGAGCATTTCAGCGAGGCGATCGAGTCCCTGCTGTCCCAGAGCTTCCGTGATGTCGCGTTCGTGCTCGTGGACGACTCCGACACCGACGCCGATACCGATCTGCCTCAGCGGTATGCGGAGCTCGACTCGCGCGTGACCTACCGCAAGAACAACCGCCGGCTCGGCTTGACCCGAAACTGGAAGCGCGCGTTCGATCTGGCCGTGGCGATTCATCCCGGTGTCGAGTACTTCGCATGGGGCAGCGATCACGACGTCTGGGATCCCCGTTGGCTGGCCGCCCTCGTCGAGGAGCTCGACAGTCGCCCGGAGGCCAGTGTCGCGTACTCGCGCAGCGCACTGATCCGTGACGGGGGAGGGCTCTCGCCACGGCCGCCTGGCATAGAGACCGTGGACCTATCGACAGCCTCCGAGAAGTTGCGGCTGCTTCACATTCGATGCGAGCAGGCCACATGGTTTATGGCCTCTTCCGTACCGAGACGGTCCGTCGGGCGGGAGGGTTTCGTCACGTGTTGTTCGCGGACAGGCTGCTTCTCACCGGTCCTTGAAGGACCACTCAGGCTCCCGCCCGAAGAAGTAGTAGCGCGACAGAACCCGGTCCACCGGATCCCTGAGCATCGTGATGACCCTGAACGGGCGGTCGAGCGCCGGAAGCAGGTAGTTCGCCGAGTGCGACGCGATGCACACGAGCCGGGCCCGCTCCTTCTGCGTCAGTCGCTCGTGATAAAGCTCCCGATACCAGTCGTGCAGCGGAGCATGCTCGTCCGTCTTGGGCACGCTGACATACAGATGGCGGTAGCGGGCATGACTGTAGTTTCCTGCGATCACCCTCCGCAGCGACGTGCCCGCCGTCTTCCGGATGTGCGCGAAGACGAGGAGCGGCGCCTTGGCCACGGAGTCGCGAGAAAGAAGAGATCGACGGGCGTCCCGTCGCCCCGCCCCCGCTTCGTGCTTGCGCCCCCGAACGAGCCCTCCTTCAGCGGCATCGGCGCAGTCTAACCGCGCGCCCGAGGGGTCTTCTCTGAACGGGCTGCACGCTCTTTCGGGTCAATGGCCGCGGGTGGGCGCGTCGCCATCTCGAGCGCCTTGGCGTACAGGCCGCCGCCCTGCTCGTCCAGCACCGCCATCTCCGTCTCCGACAGGACCTTCTTGTACTGGTCCAGAGGCTCCGTGCTCACGTCGGTGGTCTTCAGCTTGAAGCTCGAGTCGGGGGCCACCGGACGCCCGTTGACCGTCGGCGTCGTCGCCTGCGGGACCAACCGGATCCCGAGGAAGTCGGTGACGATCCGCACGGTTCGCCGGGTGTCGGTCAAGAGATCCTGGAAGAGCAACACCTGATGCCGGTCGCCGAGGCGTTCCTTTGTCTCCAGAACCGCGATCAGCGAGGAGCGCCAATACGCGAGCGCTCGCTCGAGGCGGACCCACTCCGGTGAGTGACCTCGAGCTGAGGCATACCACCCCTTGGGCTCGCGCACTATGGAGATCAGCCTGCCGTCTGGGTAGAGCTCGCAGAAGCGATCCAGCATGCGCCGCTCAGCGACCAGGCGAGGCGAGAAGCCGGTGATCCACGTCTTCTTGGGGCCATGGAAGTTCTGATTGTCGAGCCAGGCATTGAAGTAACCGGTCATCCAGGCGTCGAGGACATCGCGCTCGGTGGGCTTGGCTAGAGCGTCCAGCCGGGCGTCGAACAATCGTCGGTGGAAGCGCGGCGGGAGGAGGAAGGGCGCTCCCTTCAAGCCCTCGACGAAGTATCCCGCGAGGCTTTCGAACCACAGCGTGGACCACGCTCGGTCGCGAGACTCGGTGAGCCGCCCCGGGGGTCCGAAGCTGATGTTCAGCTCGTGCGGAATCGTGTGGCACTCCGGATGTCCGTCGAGGAGTCGCGTCAGGAGGGTGCCGCCAGAGCGAGGCGCCTGCGAGATGAGGACAAGCGGCTGGTCCACTGGCACCAGATGGCTCTGGCGCACCCGCCCGACTCGTTGTAGCTCGCGAGCAACCGGGTCGGGCTTGGCGCTTGGATGGCTCTTGACTCGGCGCGTCCCTTTCGCCGAGGCACCCGTGGGCTTGTCGGACTTCACGTCCGAAGTCTGACAGCGAGTATGTCTGTGAATCGGCGTTCGCCATCGGCCAACGCGCTGGCCGCCTCCCCCAATGCGACCACCGGCCGCCAGGGAATGTCGTCGAGCTGCTGCTCCCACCGGTGGTCGCCAATGTCCAGGAAGTGGGTGTAGCCGGTATGCAGCGCCCGCTCGAGCGGTTCCATCCCACCCGAGGCCGACAGAAGGCCGGGATGGAACTCCATCAGCACGGGCACGCCCCGTTCAACGATTGTGCTTGCGCCGGCGAGGGCGTGGCCCTCATGACCCTGCACGTCCATCCATAGGAGACCCAGGGCTTCGAGTTCGAGATTCGCGTCGCGGACAACGGCGTCGAGCGTCATGGTCTCGACCTCAACCGTTTCGAGGTCATCGCGTTGCCGAAACTCCTCGGGTACCCCCGCGGCGACCGCGTTGGCTCCGGAATTGCGGCTGCTCACCAGCATCTGCGTCGTGCCTTCCACGTCAGAAACGGCCACGGTGAGGACGGTCACCGCCGGCTCGAGATCGTTCATCGCGACGTTGACGCGCAGTAGGCGGGCGTTGTCGGGAGCCGGCTCGCAGGACACGGCACGGGCGAAGGGGTGGGAGCAGAGGGCGGTGACGGTCGTGGTGCCGATGTTTGCGCCCACGTCGAGAAGCGTGCGCCCGTCAAGCGCGCCAGGTCCGTCGAGCAACTCGAGGATGTGCACAACACGACGTAGGGTGCCGATCTCGCCTCGTCTCTCCTTTACGAAGAGCGAGCGACCCACGAGCTCCCCGGTTGTGCTCACCACGAAGGTCGCCTCCCCAGAGCGCACGGCGACAAATGGGGTGTGCTCTCGCGCGCTTGCGAGGAATCGCTGCCGTGCCGACCGCGCCGCCTGGCGTCGCGCGCGCTTCGCAGCCGCGGGTCCCACACTTGCTTCAGGTAGCCTGTGGAGGTCTTCCGGTCTTCGGCGGGACATGGTTTGGCTCAGGCCGGGGGGCCGAGATCGTAGCCGACGCCCGCCCGTCCACAGGGGCCGCGCGGTCGGGCCCCGGCGGTTATGGCTTGCACGCGACGCCTAATGAGACATTGACGAGCACCTCGCCGAGCGTTCGGCTGCCGTCTCGGGGCACGTCGACGGACAAGCCGACCCAGGTCATGGAGCCGCGCCAGCCCGGGCCGCTCCAGCGCGTGCGCGAGGCGTGGTCGTATCGGCGGCTGGTCCCCTACTTCGGGCGGCGCATGGTGCACAAGCTGTACCGCCGCACCTGGCTCGGTTGGGTCTGGATTCCGCTCCGCCCAGTACTCGCGGTCGGTTCTGCGATGTTCGTCTTCGGAGGCGTGTTGGACGTGCCCACCGACGGCGTTCCGCACGTCGATCTTCTTCCTGATTGGTATCGGGTCTTGGACCTTCTTTTCCATGAGCGCCTTCTGGGCGACGAGGAGCTTGGAGTTGAATCGCCGCTTCCTCACGCGGATCTACGTGCCACGGGTACTGGTGCTCGTTTCCGCGTTGAGCGTGAGCGGGGCGCTCTTCCTCGTGTACGTGATCATGACTTTGCTCGCCTTCGCCACCTATCTCGCGGTCGAGGGTCACCTCTACCTCGAGCTCGGTCCCGAGCTGCTCATTGCCTTGGCCGGTCTCGTCCTTTCCGCGGCGGTGGCTCTCAGCATCGGTTTGTTCACATCGGTTCTCTCGGTACAGGCTCGGGACGTGCGCTTCGCCCTGCGCTACCTCCTTGGGTTCTGGGCCTACCTGACGCCCATCTACTACTCCCTCGATACGGTGCCAAGCGGCTTGCGGACGGTCACGGGCTGAACCCGATGACGGCGCCCGTCCGGATGATCAAGCTCGGCGTGCTCGGCGTTGGTGACGTGCCGACGACTTCGGTGATCGCCACCGCTGTGGCGCTCCTGGTGATCGCCGTGCCCGGGCTCGTCTTCTTCACGCGGTCAGAGGCGATGGCCCTCGATAGCCTATGAGCCCTTCGAGCCTGGAGTCGCCACGCTCACTGCCCAATGAGGATCCTCTTCTTCTTGGCCCATGCGGGCCATCTCCGCAACTTCCGCTCGACGGTTGCCGAGCTCGGCGATCGTGGGCATGACGTGCACGTCGCTTTGGACCGGCGACCCAAGAAGGCGCAGAGGGCTCAGGTTCGTGCTCTCGACGGCCGGCGCGTACGCATGCCGGGGTTTGGACCGCCCGGCCCCATCGCGCGACAAGACCGGCTGGCAGGCGGTCGGCACACCTTCCGCGCGGCGCTCGACTACATGCGTTTCCTGGATCCGGAGTTCGATCAGACGCCGACGTACCGAGCGCGAGCCCGGGAGAGAGTGCCTCGATCTCTCCTGTGGGCGGCGTCGGCCCGCGCGGCGGGACCGTGGTCCGCCCCGAGGCTCCTGAAGGCGGCCGAGGAATCTGTTCCCGTGTCACCCGCGGCACGCGACCTTCATCGGGGAACGCGCACCGGACGCGGTGCTCATCTCGCCGCTCGTCGACCTGGGTTCCCCGCAACTCGAGTATCTGCGGCCGCAAAGGAGCTCTCGGCATTCCTCACGGGCGCCTTCTGGCCAGCTGGACAACCTGACGAACAGGGGTGTCCTTCACGAGCTGCCCGGCTGGTGACGGTCTGGAACGAGGTGCAGAAGAAGGAGGCCGTGGGCTGCACGGTGTTCCCGCGGACCGCGTCGCGGTCACCGGCGCTGCGGCATACGACCATTGGTTCGGCCGCGAGCCCAGGTCGACTCGGGACGCTTTCGCTGAGCGTGTCGAACTAGACCCGAGCTTGCCCTTCGTGCTGTACCTCGGATCATCGCCCTCGATCACGCCCTGGACGAGCCCGAGTTCGTCGAGGACTGGATTCGGCGCGCCCGGGACCACACCGACCGTAATTCCAGGTGCTGGTCCGACCCCACCCGCTCGCGTCCATGCGCGCATATTCAGGGCCGGCTGGAGTCACTCGGCGGCGTGGCCGTGTTTCCCAGGGACGGTGAAGACCCGGTGGACGAGCCGTCGCAGGACGCGTACTTCGATTCCCTGTATCACGCCGCGGCGGTGGTGGGGATCAATACCAGCGGCTTCATCGAGAGCGCCATCGTCGGGCGCTGCGCGCACACGATCCTCGTCGACCGGTATGAAGATACGCAGGCCCGGACGCTGCACTTCCGCAAGCTTGTGCGAGAAGCCGACAGCGTTGTGCGCGTAGCAAATTCCTGGGCTGAGCATGGCTCTCAGCTTCAAGCGGCAATGGGGCGGAACGGAGCCGGCTCCGCGGACCATGAGGCGTTTCTCCGCTCGTTTGTGCGCCCTCAGGGGCTCGACCGGCCCGCGACACCGCTGTTGGTCGAGGCCGTCGAGTCGCTCCGGTCGGCCGCGGTCCAGGAGCCGAGCCGCAGGACCAGCACTGTCGGTCGTAGCCTGGCGATTGGCGCTCGCACGATGCTGCGCCATCGTTCCCGCCACCGGCAGCGCGAAGATCAGTCGCTGAACGGGGGGGCGACCGCGTCCTCCGTTCCAGAGCCCCGTCGTGATCGCCCGCGCTCGGAGCCGTCGTCGCCACGGCCGGAGGGCGAGAAGGAGACGGCGCCGCGGGACGGGGATCGCCAGAAGAAACCGGCGAAGGTCGCGCTCGAACCCGCTGTCACGGGGGCCGATAGCCCGCCGTCGCAGGCGCGTCAGCCGCCACCGCTTGTTCGCTCTCAAACTCAGGTCGCATCGGAGCTCGACTTCCTTCGTGCGCAGGTCGCGCAGCTCGCTGACCGCACGAACCCGGTGATCGCAGGTCCCTTCATGACCGAGGTGGGATTCGAGCTGCTGTATTGGATCCCAATCCTGAGATGGGCGGTCCACGAGTTTCCCGGTCTCGCCGAGCGGCTCGTGGTCGTCTCACGCGGGGGTACGCAATCGTGGTCTGCGGACTTCGCAGACCGGTACGTCGACGTGCTGTCCATTGTCTCGCCCGAGGAGTTGATGGCGCGCCGCGAGTCGCTCAAGCAGCGTGACACGACCGAGTTCGAGCATTCCATCTATCGCGAGGTCAAAGCCCGGCTCGGAATCGACCGGGCGGACGTGCTGCACCCTTCGCTCCTGTTCAACACGTACTACCGGCTCCTCAAGGTCGAGCAGCGCACTTGGGCGCGGTCGCTCCAGCATCACGATGACCGTGTCGAGGGTTTCGCGACCCGCTATAAGCAGATAGCCGCGCCATTCGAACCCGACATTGCGAGTGCCCTGCCGGACGATTTCGTTGCCGTGCGGTTCTACTTTCGACCATCATTTCCCGACACAGCGGAGAATCGACGCTTCGCCGGCGCGGTGCTCGAGGCCCTGACCCGCAAGACGAACGTCGTCTTGCTCAACAACCGGCTCGAGCTCGACGATCACTACGACTTCGCTGTCGCGGCCGGGGACCGAGTTACCACGGTCCACGAGCTGATGCGTCCCGAGACGAATCTGCACGTCCAGACCGTGGTGATGAGCCGGGCGCGGGCGTTTGTCGGGACCTACGGCGGACTCGCCTATCTCGCTCCTTTCCTGGGGGTCCCCTCACTCAGCGTGAGCTCGGAGCTCAAGCACACGCATCCGTGGCACCTCGATCTCGCGAACCGGGTCTTCGAGGGGGAGGGGTGGGGGTCGATGCTGACCCTGCGACCGGAGGACCTCGGCCTGGCCCAACTCCTCTTGGCGACCTTCCACCGCACCGGCTGACGCCCTTCATGCCCTGATGGACGCGCCCGTCGTTCCGCACGACGAGCTCGAGCCGGCGATCGTCGTCGAGGGCGTCTGGAAGCGCTACCGGAGAGTCCGGCGGCTCAACGCGGCCCCGGTTCCGTTCGTGGGTGGCCGCGACCTGCGCCCGCGACCGGGACACGCGCAAGGCCGACGACGCTGGGGACGACATCGACGACATGCAGGAGGAGGACGAAGAGGACGACGAGGAGGCTGAAGGCGGCCCTCGAACGGTTACCGCGCTCCGGGATGTATCCCTGACGGTCGAGGCAGGTCGCTCGCTCGGCATCCTGGGTGCGAACGGATCAGGAAAGACGACACTCCTGAAACTCCTCGCTCGCTTGAGTCCGCCGACGGAAGGAAGGATCGTCGTCCGGGGGCGCGTGTCCCCGGTGCTAGAGCTTGCGACCGCGATGATGGACGCCGACGCCAGCGGCCGCCGGAACGTGTTCATAGTGTCCGACCTCTTCGGGGTCCCGCGGGAGATCGCCCAGCGGCGAATGTCCGACATCATGGAGTTCGCCGGCGTGCAGGGGCACGAGGACGCACAGGTCAAGACGTATTCGAGCGGGATGCTCCGGCGCCTGGCCTTCTCCATCTCGCTCAACCTCGAGCCCGACATCCTCTTGGTGGACGAGATCATCGGGGTGGGGGACTCCAAGTTCAGCCGCAGTTGCTTCGCAGCGGTGCAGGCCGCGCGCCGAAACGGACTCACCGTCGTGTACGCGTCGCACGATCTCGAGGCCGTCGCCACGCTCTGCGACGAGGCCGCCATGCTGGAGGATGGTGCGGTCGTCGCGCATGGGCCGGTCGGTGAAGTCATCGCCCAGTACGAGCGGTCGCGGGGAACACGTCCCACGGCCCGAGGGCCAAGCCGTCCGGACGGCGCCTGGGATCCCATCGACCCGCGGCTCCTCCGGAGCCTGGTCCGCACGCGGACGCCCACGCCCGACTGCTGTCGGCGGGCATGTTCGCGATGGATGGAGAACCCATCGAGATGTTGCGAACAGGCGAAGAGGCGATCGCCGAGATCCTCTTCGAGGCGTTCGACGCGGTGCCGGCAATCCGGTGCGTGGTCCGGTTCAGTGTTCACGGGAACCGCCGGCTGCGAGCTACACAGGACGACCCCTTTGTCGTGGATGGGCCGGGCGTCTACATCGTGAGCCTGCACCTTCCGGCGGGAACGCTCCGAGATGGTGAGCACGAGGCACGCGTGGGCGTCCGGATGCACGTGGAAGGGGAGTGGACCACCCTCACGTTGCGCCGGGCCTTTACGCTCGACGTTCAGTCCGCCGACGCAGCCGATGACACCGTCGACGCGTTCGACGACGAGACCCTGGACCTTCCCGCTGACGAGGACTCCCCCCCGCTTTCGTGGGCGATAAGCCGCGTAAGCTAGGCCGCCCGAAGCGGGAGCGCTTCTTCGGGATCGCGGCCGATTTCACACCACTCGTCTCGGTTAAGTTCGGCAGTACCAGAGTCTTTCTGCGTACCGAGGACGACGAGGCGCACGAGCTGTTCGTCAACCGCGCCTCACCCAGCACGGCCGCTCTGGCTCGTGGGGTGGCGATCCTGCACAAGCTTGTTGGAGAGTCCGTGGTCGGCGGCCGCACCTACGTCGAAGTTGCCGCCGGAATCGGCGCCCTTGCGATACTGGCGGTCCGTGAGCACGGCTTCGGCTCCGCGCTCGCCCTCGAGGACGATCCCGGGTACCACCGCCTGCTGCGGTTGAACGTGGAGGTGAACGGGCTGGGTCGCCGCGTGTCGGCGCCACGCGGATTGGACCCGGATGCCCTCGTGCGATCCGGCCAGCTCGAGCCCGATCGGGTCGGAGTGCTTCGACTCGGTCCTCGCGCGGATCTCCCGGCCGCTCTGAGCGCATCGGGAACTCTCCTCGAGCGCGGTGTCCCGCTTATGATCGATCGGCGGTCGCTGGCATCCGTGACCGACGAAAGCTCGTCCGTCACCGCCCGCCTGGCCGACGCATACACGCATGCGATCGGTCTGGGCGGCGATGCTGTCACCGAGTTGGCGGACGCTCGACGTGCCCGGGCGATGTCGGAGGTCGATTGGCGTCGCGCGAGTCTCAACGCCGAGTTCCCCGCCGGTCTCCTCGCCGTCCGCCTGGAGCGCTAGGACTCCTTCGCCCAACGATCGGGGGACTCGAAGGCACTCCGACCCTCCGAGGGCGGGAGCCCCACGATGAGCTCCGCTTCGAGCTCGGCGGGCGCAACGCGTGCGCCGCCGTTGTGTCGCTCGCGACGGACATCCGAGTTACCGGAGCCACTGCTCAAGCCGCGCGGGCCGACTATCAGCTCCTCCGTGGCCGGTTCGGGTGCGCGCTTCGGTGCCTTGGCGGGCTTCGGCTTGCGACGGTCGCTCTTCTGTCGCTTAGGCGTCTTGGGGTCAGCCTGCAGAGCGGGCGCGGCGACACCGGCTTGGCGTTGGCGACGGCGCATGCGGGCGTCGAGGGCGAGCGCGGCGGCGAGCATCAGCGGGCGCAACGCGATCACACCAGCGCGGTGCCGCCCCTTCTCCATGGGCCCGCTTCGCGCGGCCTTCTCGATCTCGTCCGCGAGGCGTGGGGTCGAGGGCTCATCGGCGCCCTGCGGCCGGATGAAGTGCTCCACGAACCGTCGTTGCCACCGACGGGTGGGGCTCCGGAGAGCGGAGGTCATTGGCAAGCAGCTCCCCGGTGCTCATCGAATCCGAGCGCCTCGCGGAGAAAGCCACCATTCTCCGGGAGCAGGTACGTGTAGTGCAGCAGCGCTCGCTGCGAGGAGTGGAAGCGCGGAAGCGCCACGGTATGGACCGGCCGGCCTATGATCGCCGCCTCGATCATCGCGCTGCTGTTGGTGCCCATGACGGCAGCGGAGTAGTAGAGAGCGTCGAAGTAGTCCGCCCGGTCCTCGGTCTTGACCGGCAGAGGGTTCTTCCGCTTCCACACCGCAACGTCGCCGAGCTCGGAGAGGTCGGCCTTATCCCAGCTGCGTGCGTTCGAAGGGTGCGGCCGGATCAGTACGGCGAGCTCGCGCAGCTCGGGCTGCGGTGCAGACCGAAGAGCCCCGATCCACTGTCGAACGAACTTCACCTCCGCCGCGTCATCGAGGTCCTGCCGGGTTTGACCGACGTACAGCACGTAGGGGCGGTCAGGCCGAACATGCAGCCTGCGACACAGGTCCTCGCGCCTGGACGTCGGCTCGCGTCCGAACCATCGGTCGAACTGCTGGGCGCCGGTCAGGGAAATTCTCGACGCCGGCACGCCGTGCATCTCCACCGCCTCACGCCGCTGCGTCTCGTTCCAGACGGTCATCACATCGGGCGGGATGCGCACGAGACCCTTTGAGCTGAGGTTGTCCCAGCTTGCGACGCACAGAACGCCGGGCACGCCGAGCGCCCGAGCGCTCTTGAAGACATCCGTCTGCTGGGTGTTCTGCTGGATCAGGGGGGAAACGAGCACGGCGTCCGGCGAGGCCTTCTCGACGAAGCGCTCGACGCCGGCGTCGCTGGGAATCGCCGCCTCGCAGGCGGCGAGGATCCGCAACAAGCCGCGCACGACGACGGGACTCATCCGGTCGCGCCGTGCAAGCTGAGGTGGTACGTGAGGCGCGCGACGCCACTTCTCGCGGGCGAAGTCCGCGCCCTCGAGGGCGGGCTGCAGATAGTGGAGATAGTCGGCGGCCGCGCGAACCACCTTGGCGATCTCTGCATACGCATCACGCCGTTGCGGCGTCGATCGGCGGCCGATGACGAGGTTCGGGGTGGGAGTGGTCGAGCGCGTCCAGCGCTTCAGGCCACTTCCGGCGTCCGAACGACAGATGAACGATGTGCCCTCGATCGAGGAGCTCATGAACGGTCGTGTCGAAGTGGGAGAGGAGACCGGGGTGGTCCAGCACGAAGAGCAACCGCAGGCGCTCCTCGCCGAGGCGTCGCGTGCGCGGCTCGAGGCCCGGATTCGGATCCCGGCGTAGCGCGAACCACGTTCGAGCCAAGGGGCGATCGCCACGATCGGCCACAGCGCGACCCGTATTGGGCCGCGAGCGATGCTCTTGCGCGCCGGCGGGGAATCGACCAGCGCCAGCTCCTCGAGCGCCTCGACGACCTGGGGCCGCCGGGACGTCGATTCCGTGGGGGCGGACGAAGCTCTCGAGGAAGCGCCGGCGGCGCTGGGGTCGTGCACGTCGGATCCGAGCGCCTCGCGCGAGCTGCGCGAGCGTGCTCGTCGAAGTCAGAGGCGACCGTCGAGGAAGCCGCTGTCCGCCGGCGGTGGTGAGGTGGCTGAAGTGGAGCGTGCCCTCCTGGGTGTCGCGGAACTCCGGCGCCAGCAGCGTGAAGCACCGGCCGTCCCACGATCGCGCTCTCGATCAGCGCGCTCGTGTTGATGCCGACGACCGCGCGGCAGTGGTGGATCGAGTCGAAGTAGTCGGCCTTGCGCTCGGCGTCGGTCGGGCTGGCGCCGCGCCGCGGGAACACCGCGACGTCCGGGCGTCGGAGATCGAGCCGCTCTGCCACAGCTGCGGCGTTGCGGGTGCGGCCGGATCAGCACGCCGCCGTCGCGCAGGCGCGGATCGCGCTCGCGCGCAGCGCCGCACCCACGCTCGCACGAACGGCGCCTCGTCCGGGCGATGAAGCGCGACGAGCACAGGTAGAGCAGGAACGGGCGTCGCGGGTCAAGCCCGACCCTGCGCGCAGAACTCCTCGCGCGTGGTGCTCGGCTCGCCAGTCGAACCAGTGGTCGTAGGTATGGGCGCCCGTCGACCGCGACCCTCTCGCGCGGGATGCCGTGCAGCTCCACCGCCTCGCGCGCCTGCGGCCTCGTTCCAGACGACGGTCAGGTCGGGGGCGTCGCGGATCACCCCCTTGTTCGTCAGGTTGTCCCAGCTCGCCACGAGCAGACGCGGTCGGCACGCCCGCGGCTCGCGCCGCGCGCAGGTAGTCGCCCTGCGGCGAGCCGAGTCCGACGAGCGGCGAGACGAGCACCAGGTCCGGGGCCTGCTCGTCGACGAACTCCGCATCTCACGCCCCGCGGGCACGCGCCGCCTCGAGCGTCCGCAGCAGCGGTCGAGCCGCGCGTCGGCGCCATCGGGCGCGACCGACTCGGGCAGCCGGATCGGGCCGAGTCACGGACACGCGGGCACCGCTGCTTGGCGCGCTCGCGCAGCGCGCGGTGCGTTCTCGTACTCCGGCTCCAGGTAGCGCAGGTAGTCGATCCCGTGGCGCACGTCCTGGGCGCAAGCGGCCCAGCGCGTGTCCCGCCGCGGCGGGCACCAGGCCGTAGGTGACGATGTCGGGACTCGCGCGCGAGCGCGTCGAACAGGCCACGATCTCCCGGCCGGCCCCTTCTTGGCGACGTCGAACGCGACGTGCACCGGTGGCCACGCGTCGGCCAGCGCCGTCAGAACGCGCCTCGAAGTGGCGGTCGTAGTTGATGCTGCGCATGAAGAACAGGATCCGCAACGAGCGTTGCTCCGCCGGCTGGCCGCCCGGCTCTGCCGGCTTCTGGTGCTGCGGCGAGCTCGGCGCCAGCGAGCGAAGGTGCGCGCCGTGCCGGGACGCGGGTCTCCGGCCCGTCCTCAACGGCCTCGACGACCTTGGGGCCGGCGGGGCCGTCGATGATCCGTGAGGGCGGACGAAGGTCTCGAGGAAGCGCCGGCGCGCGTCCGGGGCGAGCCGTCGTCTCGGAGAACGTCCGCGAGCTGGCCGGCGTGCTCGTCGAAGGTGCGCGCGACCTCGAGGAAGCCGCTGCCGCCGGCGGTGGTGAGGTGGCCGAAGTGCAGGGTGCCCTCCTGCGTGTGCCCGAAACTCGTCCGAGCACGGTGAAGCACCGGCCGCCCCACGATCGCGCTCTCGATCAGCGCGCTGGTGTTGACGCCGACGACCGCGCGGCAGTGGCAGATCGAGTCGAAGTAGTCCGCACGCGCGAAACGCGCCTACCGGACGGCGCCGGTCGCGGCCAGACCGACGCGTCGGGCTCCGCGAGGTCCCGTCCTCCCATGGCCCGCAGGTTCTGCGGATGTGGCCGGACCAAGACGCCGCCTCCCGCAGGCCTGGATGCCGGCTGCGCGCAGCGTGCGGATCCAGGCGCTCGACGTACATCGCCCTCCTCGGGGGCGATGAAAGACGACGAACACAGGTAGAGGACGATAGGTCGGTCGGGGCGCAGCCCCACCTTCGAGCAGAACTCGTCGCGGGTGGTGCTCGGCGCCCAGTCGAACCAGTGGTCGTAGCTCGCGCCCCGGTCACCACCACGCGGTCCGCGGGACGCCGTGGAGCTCGATGGCCTCGCGCGCCTGGGCCTCGTTCCACACGATCACCAGATCGGGCGCCTCGTGGATCAGCCCCTTGTTGGTCAGGTTGTCCCAGCTGTGGACCATCAGCGCCGTGCGGATGCCCCGCGGCCTTGGCGCTGCGAAGCATCGCGTTCTGGCTCTACCCGAAGCCAACCAGCGGGGTGAGCAACAGCGTCGGGCCGGTGCTCGCGCGAGGTACGCGTCCACCGCGGGGCTCGTCGGGAGAGCCCGGATCGAGGCTCGCAGGACCGCATCCAGAGCCCCCCGCCCCGCAGCCGTAGTCAGGAGAGGCGACCCCTCCAGGCGACGGAGAGCACCGGGCGCGTGATCGCGCCCGCGCGCCCGGAGCTTCTCGGCGTCTCCGTAGACGGGATCGAGAAAGTGGAGATAGTCCCGAGAGGCGTACAGGGCGTCGGCGACACTCGCGAAACCGGCGTCTCTGCTCTTCGGCAGGTCGTCGACGTCGAGATTCGGATACTCCGCGGCGATTGCCTCCGGTGACATCTCAATTGCCAACAGCTTCGGTCGTCGCCCTACCAAGGCGAGCTGCACCCGGTGATCCCGCTCCGCCAGACCGCGGATGGCGCGCTCGAAGTTCCTGAGGAACCCGTCATGTCCCATTGCGAAGAGCAGCTTCATCGGCGCCAACCGAACCGGCGCCGAGAACGCCCAGGGCGTGGCCCACGACGACGGCCTGCATCCGGATCCTCCGCCCAGCCCTGCGGCGGCTTTCGAACGAGTAGCACGTCGGTGAATCGTCCTGCTCGCTGGTCGTCGCGGAACGCCTGCAACAAGTCAATGACTTCGGTGGTTGGGCGCAGACGGATCGCTCTTTCGCTCTGCTTGGATACGTCACGCAAGTCCACGAAGTGGGTGTAGTGGTCGCGGATCGCGTTCGTCGCGCGAGCCAGCCCACCCGACTCCTCGAGCATCGTCGCGTGAAGCTCTGTGACGATCGGGGTGCCGCGCCCCACGAGGCTCTTGGCCCCCGCAAGCACGTGGCCCTCGTGCCCCTGCACGTCGATCCCGCCGCAAGAAGCCTGTCTGCGCGGGCACGACGATGTTTCGCTCCGCCAGCCCGTCGAGCGTCACCTGCTCGACTTCGATGGTCCTCCCGGGCATCGGTCCTGGACTGGTCACCACATGGTGAGCCCCCGAGTTCACGCGGCTGACCGCGAGCCGAGCCGTCCCAGGCTTGTTCGAGACAGCGACCGGCAGCGCTTCGACGACGTCGTCGAGATCGTTGATGATCGCGTTGAAGCGGAGCAGGCGGAAGTTGTCGGGATGCGGCTCACAGGCCACAGCCGAGGAAAAAGCATGCGAACGCAGCGCTGTGACCGTGGAAGTGCCGATGTTCGCACCGACATCGAGGAACGTGGTGCCGGCCAGGGTGCCTTCGCCCAGGAGCCGTCGGATGACCTGAACCGCCCTGTCGAGGGTTGACATCTCGCCCCGGCGGCGCGCGGAGAACAGCGACCGGCCGACCTTCTCTCCGCTCGTGCTGACTATGAAGGTTGCGTCGTCGCAGTCCGCGGCGACAAAAGGGGTGAACCGAGATGCGAGCTCGAGAAACGCCTCGCGCTCCTCCCGCGAACTGGCGCGCGCCTCAGCGCCGTGCGAATCGGCCGGATCGCCCATCAGTCGTGGCCCGGGGGAGTAGCGCTTCGATCGGATTTCAACCGCGCGGCGCGTTTCGCCCTGGCCTTGCTGGACTTGACGGCTGCAAGCTCCTGAGCGCTGAGCTTGCGGCCAGGCTGCTCGGATGATTCGGTCTTGGTCACCTCCATGGCGAGTGCCTCCACGCGGTCGCTGAGGCGCGCCACTTCATCCGAGAGCCTCGCCATGGCGTCTGCCACCCGGGCGAGCAACTCTCCACCCTGTTCGCCTGCGGCTGAGTCGCCGCCGGGCGGGCTCTCAGGGTTCGGGGCCTCCGTCATCCGCGCTCGACCCGGTTAGCGAAGGTCCTGCTCGCGGACGAGCTCGTTCGGTCCCAGCTCGCGGGCCGCGACGCGCCCCACGACCTCAGCGAGCCGCACGGCCGGAATCCCGTCGCCGGGCCGCTTGGTTCTGAGCATCGAGTCTCGTATGACGGCACCTTCTGGCACCTTCTCGACCGTGACGATGCTCTTCTCGAACGTCGCTCGGACGGCAGCGTGTTCGGGATCGCGCTTCTTCTCGCCCGCGCCCAACGCTGCCTCGACCTGGCGGATGCCATCGACGAGGCGGCGCAGGTCGCCCGGCTCCAGTGAGGCGTGGTGGTCCGGCCCGTAGAGGCGCCGACTGAGGGTGAAGTGCTTCTCCACCACCGCGGCACCGCGGGCGACCGCAGCGATCGATGTGTAGATGTCGTCTGTGTGGTCCGAGAGCCCGACCGGCCCGCCGAACCGGTCGGGCAACGTCTCCATCGCGCGGAGATTCACCTTCTCGGGCGGGCACGGGTAGCTCGACGTGCACTGGAGGATGACGAAGGGTGTGTGCTTGCCGCGCAGTACTTCGACCGCGCCGTCGATGTCCTCGAGACCGGACATCCCCGTCGAGAGCAACGACGGGCCGTCCAGTCGCGGCCACCGCCTCAACGACGGGGGGTTGGTCACCTCGCCCGAGGCGATCTTGTACGGGGGCATGTCGAGCCGCACGAGAAGCTCGACCGCCTCGACCGAGAAGGGCGAGGAGAAGAAGAGCAGGCCGAGCTCCTCGGCGTGGCGCTTGAGCTCCAGGTGGTCGTCGACGCTCAGCTCCATCCGCCGGGTGAACTCGTAGCGCGGCTCGTCGAAATGGGGCGGCGTCGGAGTTGAGGGCAGCATCTCCGCGCGGCGATGTGGGTCTGGAACTTGACGGCGTCGACTCCGGCCTCCGCCGCCGCGGCCTCACAGCGACTTCGCCTGACCGAGGCGGCCGTCGTGGTTGTTGCCGATCTCTGCGATTACGAGGCCGGCTGCCCGCGCCCACGGTTCGACTCCCGCACCTGCACATCGCGGCCCTGCGAGACGCTCGGACCGCCGCCCTCGCGCGATCAGGAACCTGCAAACGCGAGGTCGGTCGGGAGTGTCGATGTCCATGGAGCGGTCGGGGGGCATGGATGGCCGCGGACGTCGCGGCGACCAGGCGTCCCTCCTCGAGACCCTGCGTCGCCGAACACGTAGGTCGAGCCGTTGCGAACCCGAAAGCGGCGGGCAGCTCGTGCGAAGGCAGCAGCGCATCGTCCTCGATCAATGGGAAGCAGCCGGTCGCCCTCCATCCGCTTGAACTTGAGCGGATGCAAGCGCGGCCTTCAGCTGGACCACCGTTACCACCGAGTCTGCCCCACTGCTTTCGAGGAGGCTCACCGCCCCCGTAGGTCCTCGGGTGCGGTGAAGGGCGACGTGCACTGGATGATCGCCACCGCGTCGAACGGGGGATCGCTGCCCCGCTCAAGCGCGCGAGCGCGTGCAGACCACGTCGTAGGTGCGAGCCCGTTCGGCGGACTGCCGGGGCGACGGCACCGAGCCGACGACCCCGGGCAGTCCGCGCTGCCTCGGCAAGGATGTCCGAGTCCTCGCTGGACGAGGCGACGGTTGGCGTACGTGCCCGCCAGCGCAGCTCGAGCGAGCGTCGACGCAGCGAGCGTCCGCCCACTCGGGTCGCCAGGTTCTTGCGCGGAAGTCGACGTGATCCGCCGCGCGCCGGTACGAGACCGAGCACGGCCACCGTCAGCCACCCTCCGCTCGAAGCGTCGCAAACTCGTCCAGCAACCACACGGCCCCGCGCTCGAGCTCCCTCCACGTCGGGCTCGCGCGGCTCCCGTCGGCAGACCAGGAATCCCCAGTGGCCGTCCTCCGAGCAGCGCTCCGACACCACCTCGAGCCCAGCGCGCGCGAAATACGCCATGCGCGGTGGCGCGAGTGAGGTAGAAGGGGTGGTCGATCTTCACCGCGTCTTCGATGGCCCCGCGTCGTCGCAGCATGAAGCTCGACGTCGAGGACGTCGACGAACGCACGGCCGCCAGATCCGATCATGCGGCGCAGAGCGGCGAGCGTCGAGGCGACGTCCAGGAGATGGTCGACCGTCTGGCACAGAAGCACCAGATCCCACTGCGTTCCCCGGGGTCGAAGCTCTCGGCGAAGCCGGCGACCGTTTCGAAGCCCCGCCTCGCGTGCGACGGCCAACTCGTCAGGGGCCGGGTCGAGCACCGTTGCGGCCGCCCCAAAGTCAGCTCCGACCGCTCCGGCCACAACCCCAGTCGAGCCGCCCACGTCGATCAGAGACACCGGGTGCCCTTCGAGGTTCGTCCCGCAGGAAATCCACGAGCCCGGCCGCGTACTCTCGCTGCTCGTCCTGAACGGTGACGGCGTCGATGCGCCGCCCGTGGTAGGCGGACACGAGCGGACGGTAGACCTCACGATAGAAGTGCCCGTACTCGGCGGCGGTCAGCCGCGGGGAAAGGAAGCCCAGGCCGCACGAGTGCAGACAGGAAGGTGGTCGCGTACCCATAGCGATCCGTCCGGGCCAGCTCCATGAGTCTCGCTCGACCCGCAGAGGTTGCAGCTCTCGACGAGCTGCTGTCACGAGCCGAGGGGTCGTAGCCCAGCGCCGATCCGCTCGGCGCGTCCGCCGTCGGGTCAGATGGACGCTCGTAGACGAGCACCCGATCCTTGTTCGCCAGTCCATCCGGTGCTCCAGGTCCCGACGGCGGCGGAAGCCCTCCAGCACGAACATGCAGCGCAGGAAGTCCTTGGCCAGCAGCGTGATGTGGGTCGGGTCGACGTCGAACTGGGTCGTGAAGTCGAGCAGGTGGGCCGGGTCCGGGATGGAACCGGGTCGTGCACGTAGGCGAAGCGAGAGCTGGCCCGACAGATCTGTGCCACGGTCTGGTGCACCTGAACGACCGTGAGGTGCTCCATCACCTCCCGGCAGATCACGAGGTCGTAAGCGCCGCTCAGCGGCCTGGGGCTCGGTGACCGCGCCGATCGCGATGCTGTCGCGGACCGCCTCCGGCGCCAGCTCCTTGCTGTCGGGGCTGAAGTCGACGCCCTCGACGTCGACACCGAGTTCGGTGCAGGAAGTACATGAGAAAGCCCGGCCCGCACCCCACGTCGAAGACGGCCGTCGGAGCGAAGACCTCCTTGATCAGCTGCGGGTTCGGTCGCTCGATGCGGCGCCGGGACTCGACGTCGTAGCGGTTGTCGCCCTCGCGCCAGTCCGCGGCGAAGTACTCGTCGTCGTAGTGGGCGGCCGACCACGGCTCCTGGTCGAAGACGCGCTCCTCAAACCGCGCGACCATTCGCGCGAGGTCGGTTAGACCGGGGGTGTGCGTGTTGTTGGACATTGACCATCCGGCAGGCTACCCGGCCGGTCGTGGCATCATCGTCGAAATCCATGCCCAAAGCAGGACGGAAGAGGGGAAGCCTTGGGTCACTACCGCGCGCGCCCGCGCGGCTGTTGAGCAACGACTTCCTGATCGGTGCCGGCTACCTGGCGGTGGAGCGATGGAACCGCTCTCACGCCGGAACAGCAGGATCGGTTCCGCGAGTTGGCTGGGAAGGCAGGCACGAATAGCAAGGCCAACTTGACGACTGCGGAGCGCAAGGAGCTCCGTCAGATCTGGCGCGTCCTCGAGGTTCGTGGCCTAATCCGTGAGGCGCTCGGACGGGCCGCTGCCGGCAGCCCGGACGCACCGCCGGTGTGAGCACCAGCGAGGCCCTCGTTGATTGACGCTTAGCGGTGCGCTCCGTCCCCCGACGTGTGTGTACAGAAGATCCCGAAGTTCGCGATCGAGCCAGTTCGTAGCGTTCACGCGGCTCGCCCATCCCACATCGGGGAGATGGCGATCGTCCGTCTCGTCCGTGGGATCCCCAGCGAGCCGTGTCGCCCGTTTCACGGGCCAGGCGAAGCGAGTCGAGAGCCGGCGGGCAAGGTGTATCCGTCGTTCGGAGGGGTGGACTTTCACTCGCGGGAGGACGTCCTCGAAGAGAAGGTGTCGCCAGCGATCCTGGTCCGCCGAGGGTTCGTTTGCGGCCACGAGCCCGTCGGTGTCATGCCACGGCTCCAGGAGCGCGCGGCTCTGTCCGTTCAACACCTGGAGCGGCCTCGTGGCCCTTGCGCCGGGTGATTTCCCCTTCTTCGCGACGAGAGCCTCGAGGCCCTGCGGTCCGACGCCGAGGCGTCGTACTGCCATCGCGGGATCTTCCACCAGCGCGATCAGCTCGGCTCCATCACCGAACACCGGCGCCAGGTAACCCGCCGTTCTGCCGAGCACAAGCGCAACCCCGGCCCGATCCGAGCGATCCAGCGCCGCCCACGCGTCGCGATGCCAGCGGCGGAGGGCCGCAGAGGGCGCGTCCGGAGGCGGCGACGCAAGTACGTAGCGCCGCGAGCCCGTGGCCACCGCGGCCAGCGCCGCGGCGAGGTAGTCCGACCCGGAGCCGGGGGTCTCAAAGAGCACCACGGGCTTGTGGCCAGGTGGGCGGTTGAGAATGATTAACTCGAGCATCGCCCCGGCGTTAGTCTCCCGCATCCTGGCCGAGGCGCGAGGGGGATGAGTCAGTGCCACGCGATGCGCTTGATCCAGCGACCGCCGGTCCGGAGCCCGCCGGGACTCGGGGGCAGGTACCGGCCGCAGTCGTGCCTTCGCACACTCTTGCCACCTTCGCGGATGCGGAGCGGTTGTTCGTGGCACGGCGGGATTCTCTCGTCGACGTGCGAGAGCCGCTTGTCCTCATCTCTGGCGTCCAGCGCTCTGGCGGCACGCTCATCAACACGCTGCTCGACGGGCATCCCCGGCTGCGCACGCACCCGTACGAGCTTCACGTCGGGAACCCATCGAAGCACGATTGGCCGACACTGGACCTGGCCGCAAGCGCCGACTCTTGGTTCGCGACGCTGTCGGAGCCGAGACTGGCCGAGCTGTTCAAGAGCGGGTACCGAAAGGAAGGCCGGCCTAGTGCGATAGCCGAGCAGCCGCTGGTTCCCTGTCTCATCCCACCCTCTTTCGTCGAGCGCTTGTTCCGGGTGGTCGCAGCCGAGCGGGCTCCCAAGCGGCCGCGAGACGTATTCGACATCTACTTCACCGCGTTCTTCAACGCGTGGCTCGACAATCAGGGGCTACTGGAAAGGCCGAAGCAGTGGATTACCGCAATGGCCCCGCGCCTGGGCTGGGGGGAGAGCAGGCGCCGGTTCCTCGCGGACTATCCGGACGGACGGATCATCGCGCCCTTGCGCGTCCCCTGCGCCTGGTATGCGTCCGCCAGCCTGTTCTCGCCTCGCTACGGCGATCTCGAGACTGCGCTGGAGCTGTGGTGTAAGGCGGCCGAGGAGATAATTGCCGCTAAGCGCGAAGCTCCGGACCACACGCTCGTGGTCTCCTACGAGGCGGTGCTGGAAGATCCGCAACGCGCGATGCGCTCGATAGCGGACTGGCTGAACATCGCCTGGCACCCTGCGCTCGAGCTGCCCACCTTCAATCGAATACCGACCGAGCCCAACTCGAGTCACGGGATCGCGGGTGCGGGCGTCCGGACCGAGCCACGCGATCTGTGGACGAGTGTGCTCGACCGCGAAACGATCACGACGATCGAGGCGGCCACGGCAAGCCTGTACCGCGAGGCCCGCGCCAACTGCGACGTACTGTGAAGCCCAGCTCCTCGGCCTCGACCCTGGCAGCGGCCACTATCGTGCGGGCGGGCAGGGTCGTCCGAGAGCCTGCTGACGAGCTGATGGGGGAACAACCACAGGCATGATGCAGGCCGCAACAACGATCGCGACGATTGCCGCGCTGGCGGCCCTGCTCGCGATCGCCGGCCCGGCGCGGCGGGGCTCCTTCCACGAAGAAGGCCATATGGGGTCCGGTCGAGGTGAACGGGGTCTCTCAGTTCCCGATCTACCGCGATCTCGGCGCTGGGATCTACGAGACCGTCCTGGAATGGAACCGCGTGGCGGCCACGCGGCCGCGCCAACCGACGAACCCGAGCGACCCGGCCTACCACTGGCCGCCTGAGCTGGACAGGGCTGTTCAGGAGGGGCGCCGCTACGGGATCGACGTGTCGCTGACCGTCATGTGGTCGCCCAGCTGGGCCAACGGAGGGCGGGACCGTCAGTGGGCTCCCAACCCGCGGCACTACGCCCGTTTCCTCCGCGCCGTGGCACGCCGTTACCCGAGCGTCAGGCTCTGGCAGATCTGGGGCGAGCCTTCCAGGCGAGCGAACTTCCTGCCAATGCCGGGTTTCGAGGCCACCGGGCCACGCCGCTACGCCCGCGTGCTCGACGCTGCCTACGGTGCGCTCAAGAGTGAGAACCGCCGCAATCTGGTCATCGGCGGGAACACGTTCACCACGGGCGAGGTGACCCCGAAGGCGTTCATCCAGGGACTGCGCCTTCCGAATGGCCGGCCGCCTCGGATGGACATGTACGGTCACAACCCCTTCACGGCGCGAGCACCGGCGCTCCGCAGGGCGTCGCTCGGCTTCGGCTACGCCGACTTCTCGGACCTGGACACGCTCGCGCGCTGGGTCGACCGCTACCTCGGCCACCGCCCTGGAGGCGGCCGCCTGAAGCTCTACCTCTCGGAGTTCACGGTCCCGACGGATCACGCGAACTACGAGTTCAACTTCTACGTGGGGCGCAAGACCGCGGCGAGCTGGCTGCGAAAGGCACTGCGCATAACCCGGCGCTGGCCTCGGATATACACGCTCGGTTGGATCGGGCTGTACGACGAGAGACCGAACGGCCCGAATGGGCGCCATGGGGACGAGGTGCACCGCGGTTTGCTCGACTGGACCGGCGCGAAGAAGCCTGCTTACTTCGCGTACAAGCAGGGCTAGGCGCCTCGGTGGGAAAAGGAGAAGAGTGACGAAGCGCATCGTCCTGCTCGCTTCGGCGACCTTCGCATCCGCCTTTCTGGCGGCCGGCGGCGCCAATGCCCAACAGCCCTACTTCATCGCCCCGGGCGGGTGCCCCGAGATCTCGAACACCATCGTCGGCACCGAGGGCAACGACCTGCGCGGCGGGACGCCGCTCAACGACCTCATGCTCGGCTTCGGCGGCGACGACATGTACGAGGGGGAGGCCGGGGACGACTGCCTCGTCATGGGCGCCAACCATGACCGCGGGAACGGGGGACCGGGGAACGACACGCTCTTCGGCGAGGACGGCGTCGACCGCCTCGGCGGGAACGACGGCAACGACCGCGTCGTGGGCGGCCCGGGCAACGACCTCCTCGACGGCGGGGACGACAACGACCGGCTCTACGGCGACGAGGGCGGCGATCGGATGGTCGCCGGGAACGGGAGAGACACCGCGTTTGCCGGGCCCGGTGACGACACCGTGTCGCTCGGGGGCGCGGTCGACCGCGTGAACGGCGGGGCCGGCGACGACCAGCTCTTCGGCGGGCCGCAGAACGATGCGCTCAACGGAGCCGGCGGCAACGACCGCATCCGGGGTGACACGGGACGGGACCGCATCCTCGGCGGGTCCGGGAACGACCGCATCAACGTCCAGGACGGCGAGCGCGACCGCGTGACCTGCGGCTCCGGCCGCGACCGGGTGAAGGTCGACGTTGCCGACATCGTCGCGCGGAACTGCGAGATCATCCGCGCGATCGGCTGAGGGTCGGGGCGGCTACGCCACGGCCAGCAGTCCGGCCGGCCTCACGCCGATCTCGACCTCGGTGAACTCGCCGATGTAGTCGCCGTCCACCTGGACGGGGAAGGGACGGTCGTCGATCGCCTCGACGCGCGCCCCCGCGACCTCGAGCATCGGCTCGACCTGGCGATGGCGCATCACGCTGCGGGCGCGCCCGGACAGGAGGCGCGGGACCAACGTCGGCAGCTCGAGCGCCGTAGCGCGCTTCAGCACGCCGATCGAGAGCGAGCCCATGTTCAGGCCGGCGGGCTCGACCACGCGGATCGGGCGCTTGCGGAAGTAGGTGAAGGGATCGGAGTTCTGGACCACGGCGGTCACGCCCTCCTGCACGCGGTCGCCCGCGATCACCCGGACGCGGGGCGGCTTCACGAGATAGCGGCTCGTGAAGATGCCGACCGCGCAGGTCGTGTAGTACCAGGCGCCGAAGCGCGCCTTGCGGTAGGGGTGCGCGTCCACGCGCTCGACCACGGAGGCGTCGAGGCCGGCTCCCGCGGCGAACACGAAATGGCGCTCGTCGACCCGCCCGAGGTCGACGCGGAAGGGCTCGAACTCGTCCGCCATGCGCAGCAGGTGCTCGGTGGCGTCGACCACGTCGTTCGGGATGCCGAGCGTGCGCGCCCAGACGTTGGTCGACCCGCCGGGGAGCGCGGTGAGCGGGGTCTGGGAGCCGACCAGGCCGTTGGCGGCCTCGTTCACCGTGCCGTCGCCGCCGAAGGCGACCACGACGTCGTAGCCCTCGCTGGCCGCCTCGCGGCAGATCCGCATCGCGTGCCCGCGCTCCTGCGTGTCGATTGCCTCCACGGCGTAGCGGGAGCCGAGCGCGTACACCACGAGGTTGCGGAGCCGGTCCGAGACCGTGGTGGCGTACGGGTTCACGATCACGAGCATCCGCCGCTTGGGTGTCCGGTTCGGCAGAAGGCGCTCGGCTAGTCCCTCGGCGCGTTCGAGGGCGGTTTCGGTGGTGGCCACGGCGGCCTCAACAGTACCCGTGGCAGGACCCAAACGAGGTAGGGGATCGGCTCACCCAGGCAGGTGACCCCCCAAACGTCGGGAAAAAGGACTGACCGATGGCCCTCCCCATGAGACATGGGCACCTAAGAACCGTTGGTCACGGAGTGAGACCAGCGGAATGGCACCTGTGGGTACCTACGCGATGACACGGAACGTCACGCTGCACCTGGACGAATTCGGGCAGCAATCACTGAACCGGCTCACCCAGGAGGGTGAGGGGTCTCCGGCCGCGGCGTTCCGCACGGCCGCGCTCTACTACCTGGCCGACCGCGAGTCGGGGCGGCCGGCTTGGCGCGCCCCGCGTTTCCGTACCTCGAAGAGCCCTTCCGGCGAGGGTCTCGGTGTGGTCTTCGACGACGACACCTGGGCCGCGCTCGAGGAGGAGGCGACTCGTCAGAACGTGGGAACCGAGGAGCTCGCCGTCCACGCGCTGCTCTATTTCCTGGCCGATTTCGACAGCGGCCGGATCAGCCAGATCCTCGAAGAAGCACTGGACGAGGACGAGTAGTCAGGAGCCGCCCAGCGCTTGCGTGATGGGGGCGTCGCCCCTACGCTGGCCCAGTGGAAGGACGAACCTCCGGGGGACGTGCTTCAGTGCCTGCCGGGGTCGCCACAGAGAGGCTTCACCGACCCCCTGTAACGCGCGAGCGGGCCCTCAGCAGGGTTGAGGCAGTGCTCGAGGGGGCGCGCGCGGGCCGCGGCGGCGCGGCCCTGATCGAGGCCCCGGCGGGCTTCGGCAAGTCCGCGATCCTCAGCCAGGCACGCGCACGAGCCACGGCCGCGGACATGGACGTGCTCCGCGCCGCCGGCCGCTGGGACGAGCGCGGCTTCGGCTTCGCGGGGGTCGTCGAGCTGTTCGAGTCGAGGCTCGACGCCGAGGATCCGGCGGAGCGCGAGCGGTTCCTCTCGGATGCCGCGCGCGAGGCCGTCCCGATCTTCACTCCCGGCGAGCGGGTGATCGAGCCGACCTTCGACGTCCTTCACGGTCTGTACCGCCTCTGTGAGCGGCTGGCGGAGCAGCGTCCGCTCGCGATCCTGTTCGACGACCTGGACCTCGCCGACGGCCCGACGCTCCGCTTCGTGGCCTACCTGACCGAGCGGGCCGGGGAGCTTCCCGTCGCCCTGGTGGCGACCCGCGGCTCCGTGCCGGACCGGTTCGTGCCCGAGGCCGTGCACGACATCGCCTGGCTGCCCGCCACGCAGCGCTGCCAGCTCGCTGCGCTCAGTGTGGGCGAGACGGCGAAGCGCGTGCGCTCCACATGGCAGTCGGCGCCCGTGGAGGCGTGCGGGCTGCTGCACGAGGAGAGCGGCGGGAACCCGCTGATCGTCGACCTGCTCGCCGCGGACCGCTTCGGGGGCGCCGGCGAGGCGGCTCCCGCGATCGCCTCATGGGTGCTGCGGCGCGCGGCCCGCCTGCACGATGGCGGTCCGGCGCTCCTGCGCGCCGTGGCGATCCTGGGCCCCGAGTGCGAGCTCCGCCACGCCGCGGCGCTCGCCGCGCTCGACGCCGACTCCGCGGCCTCCGCGGTCGGCGTGCTCGTCGAGGCGGGGCTGCTGAGGCCCGAGGAGCGCCTGTCGTTCACCGAGCCGGTGGTCGCGAGCGCCATCGAGGCCGCGCAGATACCGGGAGAGCGGGCAGCGGCCCACCTCGCCGCGGCGCGCATGGTGAGCGACGACCCCAGCTCCGCCGAGGCCGCGAGCCGGCATCTGCTCCTGGCATCCCGCACCGGGAGCGCCGTGGGTCGTGGACTGCCTCTGTCAGGCGGCCACGCTGGCGTTGGGGCGCGGCGCCCCGGGCGAGGCGGTGGGCTACCTCCGCCGCGCGCTGGCAGAGCCGCCCATGGGGCGCCAGCGCGCGCACGTCGCGCTGGAGCTGGGCCAAGCCGAGGCGATGGCCGGCGAGCCTCAGGCCGCGGTGAGACTGAGCGAGGCGGCCGAGTGGGCTTCGGCCGGGCCCGAACGACCCACCCAGGCGCTCGCGACGGGGCGTGCGCTCTTCGCGCTCGGCCGGCCCGAGCACGCGATGACCGTCTTCGACCAGGCGCTGGCCGACGTCGCAGACCCGGGGTCGCCCGTCGGAGGACAGCTCCGCGCGGGGCGGGCCGCGGCGCAGTGGCTCACGCAGCTGCCGGAGGGCGGAGAAGGAGTGCGCTCCGAGCCGCCGCCGGCGACCGCGGACACGCCGGGCGACCGCGCCCTGCTCGCGCTGCACGCGATGGAGGGCGCCATCCGCGGCGCGCCGTGCTCCGAGGTCCGCGACCTTGCCGGGCGGGCGCTCGCGCGCGGCGCCCTGCTCGACGACGAGACCGCCGACGGGCTGACCTACTACCTCGCCGCTGCGGCGCTGGCCTTCGCCGAGGACCTCCAGACAGCCGAGGCGGCCCTCACAGCAGCCGTCGAGGAGGCGCGCGGGCGCGGCTCGGTGCTCGGCTTCGCGACCGCCTCGCACGTGCGCGCGATGGCGATCCTGATGCGCGGCCGGTTGCCCGACGCCGCCTCCGACGCTCGCAACGCGCTCGGCGCCGAGCCCGAGGGCTGGCGGCTCGGCCTCGGCGGCGCCCGGCTGGTGCTCGCCCTGACCTCGCTCGAGGCGGGCGACGTGGGGGAGGCCGAGCGTCACCTGGACGACGCCGAGGTGGTCACGGGCGATTCCCAGCCGCTCCGGGTCTCGCTGCTGATGGCGCGAGGGCACGTCCGAATGGCGCGCGGCGACGCCGAGAACGCGTTCAAGGACTTCATGATGTGCGGCGCGATGGCCGAGCGCGCGGGCGTTTTCAACCCGGTGCTCGCCCCGTGGCGCTCGAGCGCGGCCCGGGCCCTCGCCGCCACGGGGGATTTGACCGAGGCCGCCCGGCTCGCCGACATCGAGCTCAAGCTCGCGCAGTCGTTTGGCGCGCCGGCCCCGATCGGGCGCGCCCTTCGTGTGGGTGCGGCGGTTCGCGACGCGAACCGAGAGCTCGAGATGCTGGAGGCGGCCGTGAACGTGCTCGAGGGCTCTCAGGCGGCGCTTGAGCGCGGCCGCGCATTCGTGGACTTCGGCGCGGCGCTCAGGCGGTCAGGAAAACTCGTCGACGCGCGGCCGCACCTGCGCGCCGGCATCGAGCTGGCCCAGGCGTGCGGGGCGGAGGTGCTCGCCAAGCGGGCCCTGCGGGAGACGAAGGCCGCCGGCGCGCGCCCGCGCCGCACGGCGCTGAGCGGGCCGGACTCGCTCACACCGCGCGAACGCGATGTGGCCGCGCTCGCCGCGGATGGTCTCTCGAACAAGGAGATCGGCGACACGCTGGTGGTGACGGTCAAGACCGTCGAGTTCCACCTGAAGCACGCCTACCAGAAGCTCGAGGTCAAGTCGCGCGTGGACCTCCGCCAGTTCTTCGGCGAAGACCGCTGAACCCGGGCCTGACCCGGCTCAAGAATTCGGCGCCCGCGGTCGACATAACTCCTAGATGTTCCGCCGGGCCA
Organism: uncultured Thermoleophilaceae bacterium; assembly: GCA_963819635.1. Taxonomy (GTDB): domain Bacteria; phylum Actinomycetota; class Thermoleophilia; order Solirubrobacterales; family Thermoleophilaceae; genus JACVRW01. Next base: position 876,471 of record CAWFWX010000003.1, on the reverse strand, counting down.
GCATTCCGCTGCCCCTCGCCGGTTTCGGCCTCGACCTGCTCGAGGAGGCGGCCCGGCGCGCCGACCTGCCGCTCGCGGACTTCGTGGAGAAGGCCGCGGCGCGCTACGCGGCCGGGGACACGAGCCGGCCGTCGCGCCGCGTGCCCCGCTTCCTCAGGCAGGCCGAGCGCGTGGGCTCATCGACGGTCGACGTCGAGCTCAGTCCGGAGCTCTGGAGCGCGCTCGAGGAGCTCGCCGAGGAGCAGGGGACGACGGTCGAGCTGACCGTGCTCCATGCGGCGATGCTCTACGCGGCCGAGCAGAGCGCCGGCTAGCCGGCGGCGGCGATTACGGGCGCGGCCTCGAGCTCCCGGAGCGCGGCCTGAAGCGCTCCGCGGCCGCGGTGGTGCAGGCCGTGGATCGAGCCCTCGGTCTTGCCCAGGCGCTTCGCGATCTCGCCCGGCGTCAGACCCGCGACATGGCGGAGCACGAGCACCTCGCGCTGGTCCTCGGGCAGCCGCTCGAGCGCCTCGCGGAGGCACTGGGAGCGCTCGAAGCCGGTCTGCTCGTGGCCGTCGTCGTCCACGCGCACCTCCTCCACCGGGATCTGCCGGCGGGCGCGCATGTGGTCGAGGGCCGCGTTGCGCGCCACCCGGAGGATCCAGGCCGCGAACGGGACCTCGCGCTGCTCGTAGCGCTGGATCGCGTTCATCAGCTTGCCGAAGATGTTCTGGGTCACATCCTCAGCCGCGTGCGTGTCGCGAACGATGCTGTTCACGAAGCCGTAGACATCGTCGGCATAGCGTGACGTAGAGGAAGTGGAGGGCGTCCATGTCGCCCTGCTTGGCACGCGCGATGGCGTTCGCCAAGCAGTCCGTCAGCCTGAGCCGGCCGGGAATTCGCGACGCGTATGAAGCGGCCCATCCGTGAGCCATCGGCGGCGGCCTCGGCCGCCTGGGGCACTTCAGTCATGAGAACTCCGCCGTAGAAGGTTGAGAGGAAGGGGTGCTGCTGCGCTTGCTGCTGTGCGAGCCAGTGCGAGTACGACTCGGGCGACCCTAGGCTGAGTTTCGTACTAGTGCACTAGGGGAGCAGCCCTAGTCTTTTCTCATACCTTCGACCCAAGGGTGTTGGGGGATCACCCGGATGGGGTAGGAAATTCTCAGGTAACTGCGACTTCTGCCCGTTCTCCCACGTTCAGGCGGAACGCACGGGGCAGGCGGAAATCGCGAAACACCCGGCGTCGGCGCCGACGCACGCTCGCCTCGAGACGACCGCCAAGGTGCTTGATCGACGCGCCCGGGAGGATGATCGAGTGCTCGACCTCGGCGTTCTCGATGACCACGCCGCGGCCGATCGAGGTGTACGGGCCGATGTACGCGTCGCGTGATCTCCAGCATCCGGGCCGATGATCACGGGCCCGCGCACGGTCGCGGAGCGCAGGCGCGCCGTCGGGTCGATCATCACAGGGCCCTGCAGGTCGGTGTTCTCGAGCCGGGCTTCCGTCGGCTGCATCTTCAGGCCGGACAGGAAGAAGCGGTTCGCCTGAAGGAGGATGTCGGGGCGCTGGCGGTAGCGCCACCAGTCGCTGCACCGCTCGGACTTCGAGGCGCCCGCCCGCGGCTGCAAGGCGTTCCGCCGCAGTTGGCGATCTGCGTATCCCACCGCGGCGTATCGTCGATATCGCCGGCGAGTTCGAGCACGCCCGGGCCGAATACGTAGATCCCGGCGCTGCGGAGGCTCGCCAGACCCGCGCCGGACGGGCGTCGCATCCTCGGCCGGCGCCTCCACGAGCGCCAGAACGTCGTTCGCTCCCGTGGGCGGATCGGCGATCGTGCTCGCAAGGCCGTCGTGTCGAAGGCTGTCGCACATGTGGACTACGAAACTGTCCTCGCCGAGCCACGGCGCCACCTTCTGGAGTCCGTCCAGGAAGCTGGAGCTCGAATCGACGGATACATGCGCCTTGGCGTGCCGCATGAGCGGCCAGTGGTCGATCACCCGCTGGACGTCCTCCGCGACTTCCTGGTCGCTGACGACGGCGATCTCCTCGATCCCGGCGGCAGAGAGCTCGTCCAGCGCGTGGAGAACGAGGGGGCGGTTGCCCACCGGCAGCATCGCCAGACGCGGGTTCGGCGCCGAGAGTGCGTGGGGCGAGCGCTCCGGGGACTCGTGCCGATCCGCTGGGGCGAACAGGATGGCCTTCGTGACCATGCGCACTCAACGTTCCGACCTGGGGTAAAGCATCCGTTACCCCCCGGTCGAAAAAAGGACCAAAGTGCGGAGTCGGCCTCGCGCGGGGTGTTGAAGCGTCCGATCAGGGGAAGATGATCAGCAGCCTGGAGGTATGAGCGTCATGGATCTGGAGATCCTGGCCGTTCTGGGATTGATCTGCTGGTGGGCGATCATTCCGGCCCTGGTGGCCGGACTTCGTCTGCGCCGTGCCGCGGAGGCGGAACGCGTCACCGCTTCCGCTGCCTCCATTCGCCTCCCGTGCGAGCGTCGGACGCGCACCACGGCCGTATCGAGACGCTGCGCAAGCCGCTTCACCTAAGCCGGTCTCTGGCTGTCCTCAGTCGTCGGGGGTACGAAATCCGGGGGATATCTGAGAGCGCGCGGTCGCCCGCGCCGTTGCGTGCCTCGAGCGATGCCGAGCAAGCAACTGGGTTCACCAGCGCACCACGAGGCACCCGAGACGGTGCCGGCCGTCCGGCGGCGGGGCCTCCGCGCGCTGCGGCTTCCATTCATCGGCTCGGCGCGCCCGGGAAGCGAAGTGCGAGAAATCCCGGAGGGCGGGTCCAACGAGTCGACCTTCGTTCGCGACATGGTCTTCCGGCGCGCGCTTGGGCTGGCAGACGCGCTGTCCGCGGCGATCGCGCTCGTGCTCGGCGTGGTGCTGCTGGGTGAGCACGACAGCGTGAGCCTCTGGGCTCTCGCCGGGATTCCCCTCATCGTCATCGTGGGCAAGGTCGCGGGTCTGTACGACCGCGACGAACATCTCCTCAACAAGGCGACCCTCGATGAGGCACCCCAGCTGTTCTGGGTTGCGACCCTCTACACCCTGCTGATCTTCCTAGCGGGAGACTGGATCGTGGAGGGAAGGTTCGGTCGCGACCAAGCCCTGGGCCTGTGGATCATTCTGTTCGTCTCGATGCTCGTAACCCGCTGCGCCTCGAGGCGGGTGGCGCGCGCCGTGGCGCCGGCCGAGCGCTGCCTCGTCTTGGGCGGCCACGAGCTGGCCTCGTGGGTGGCCGCGAAGGTAGATGCCTCCACCGGCGTCAAGACGCACATCGTGGGGCGGGTCGCCCTCGAGAGGGATCCGCCCGGCGCCAACGGCCTTCCCATCCTTGGCGACTTCGACACCCTCGGGCTCACGCTGGAGCAGCACGACGTCGATCGGGTGATCATCGCTCCGGGGGAGTCGGACGCCGATCACATCCTCGACGCAATCCGCCTCGTCAAGGCGCTTGGCGTGAAGGTCAGCGTTCTTCCGCGGCTGTTCGAAGTCGTCGGGTCCTCGGTCGAGTTCGACCAGATCGACGGCATGACACTGCTCGGCGTACGTCGCTACGGGCTGTCGCGGTCGTCTGCGCTCCTGAAGCGGAGCCTGGATGTGACGGGCGCCGCGACCCTGGTCCTGCTCGTCGGGCCCTTGATGCTGCTGATAGCCCTCGCGATCAAGCTCGACACCCGCGGGCCCGTGCTCTTCCGCCAACGCAGAATGGGACGCGGCAACCTCGCATTCGAGATGCTCAAGTTCCGGACGATGGTGGTTGATGCCGACGCCCACAAGCCGGCCTTGCTGGAACGCAACGAGGCCGGGGGAGGGCTCTTCAAGATCGAGGACGACCCTCGCGTCACTCGAGTCGGCAGATTTCTGCGCAGAACCTCGCTGGACGAGCTGCCCCAGCTGCTCAACGTGCTGCGGGGCGACATGGCGCTGGTCGGGCCGCGCCCGCTCGTAATCGACGAGGACCGCCTCGTGGAGGGCTGGCAGCGCAGGCGCCTGCTGCTCGCTCCCGGGATGACGGGCATGTGGCAGATCTTCGGCTCGGCCCGGATTCCGCTGCAGGAAATGGTGAAGATCGACTATCTGTACGGCGCGAACTGGTCGCTGTGGCTGGACGTGAAGATCCTGCTCCGTACGGTGCCGTTCGTGCTCGGCCGCCGCGGGCTCTAGCCGGCTGCGGCCGGGCGGAAGTCCATCGCCTGCCAGAAGCGCTCGAGCGAGCGCCAGTAGTCGTAGATCTCGCCTGGATAAGGCGCTGCTTCGAGCGTCGCGAGCATCCGGTCGCAGTTCTCCTGAGCGCGACCGTCGCCGGCGGAGCGCTCTCGACTCGCGCGCAGAGCCTCGAGGAAGAACTCGTCCTGACGGAGCCAGTCGAGCGAGTAGGCGTTTCCGTCGACGCCTCGCGGCGAGAAGTCCCACTCTTCCTTGAAGACGAACACGCTGTACGGGAAAGCGACGTGGTACAGGGGCACGTGGCCCCGCGAGTTGAAGAACTCGGCGGCGGCGCGCAGCGCGCCCTGCGACGTGTGGAAGAAGTCATCGATCGCGAGGACGCCACCATCGACAATCCTGTCCCAGAGGTGTTCGAGCGCGCACAGAACCGAGCCATAGAGATCGGCATCCACGTGGACGAAGCAGAAGCTTCGGTCGGTGTCCAGGGTCGGCAGGACGTCCTCGAAGAATCCCTTTACGGGGACCATCGTCGAGTCGATGCCCAGCCCCTCGGCACCGAGCTTGTAGGACTCGAGAAGAGGGTTGCCGGCGGCGCCGTACTGGCCTTTGACGAAGTACGGATTGTCCCTGCGACGGTCGGGTTCGGGAAGGCCCTCGAAGCTGTCCACGCTGTACACGCGCCTCTCCTGGCCAATCTCACGGAGCAGCAGCCCCAGGAAAAACGACATTCCGCCCGCGCCCACCCCTGCCTCCAGAAGGTCGCCCGGCAAACGGGCGCATCGCTCCTGGAACACGCGTCCGTAGAGCCATGTACCCCATGGGTGCGGGGGGAACATGCTGAAGGGCTTCACGCGGTCGACCAAGCTCCCGACGTTGCCGGGGAAACCCGAGGTCGAGAGAACGTCAAACGGGAAGACCGACTCGTCCGTCTGCGACACGACCGGTCACGCTATCGAAGGCGCTACCCCCTCGTTGCGAGCAGAAAGAACCGGTGGTGGAGGAGTTCATCCGGCCACTCCTCGAGCCGACGAATCGGGTACTCCGGGCGCACATTGCCCTGGGCGTCGCGGATGTATGGCGAATCCGGCGCCGCGAACAGCTCGTAGCTGTTTTCTGCCAGCAGATCGATCACATCGCGGCAGGAGGCGCCGTAGACGCCAAGCTGCTCGTCCCCGTGGACCTCGACATACCAGTCCGGTCCATGCGCGAGGGTCGCCTGCGCTCCCAGGAGCGCCTCGAGCTCATAGCCCTCGACGTCGATGAACACGACGTCCGGGGGCCCGTAGCGATTTGACAGTGCGTCGACGCTGAAGCTCGGCACGCGCATGTCGCCCCAACGGCGCGAGCCATCGTCGACGAAGCCGTTCCGGCCGAAGACGACCTCGCCCGATTCTCGCGCGATGGCGCCGTGCAGCGCCTCGATCTGACGGAGCCCGTTGAGATCGCGGTTGCGGGAGATGGTGGGGATGTCCGCAGGATGCGCTTCGAGCGCGACCACCTGGCCGTCCGGACCCACAGCGTCCGCGAGAAGCATCGCGACGACTCCCGAGCTCGCGCCGAGATCGAAGACGCGTGCACCGGGCCGTAGGCGCCGCCGCTTCAGCCAGGCGACCTCTTGAAGTTCGGGCCAGTCATGGTCGTAGCGCTCGTCGTAGGGCGCCGCGATCAGCACCTGGTAGCGCACGCCGCCGTACTCGTGCTCGACCACCCGCGCCGGATAGCGGCGGCGCTCCCGGTCGAACTTCGCCACGCGTGCGCGGCGCATGGCCGCCGCCGGCAGAATCCGCTCAGCGGCGGACACGGCGAGTCGGCGAGCGTTGGACATCGGCGAGGAAGGGTCGCACAAGAACACCGCCGCGCGGCCCGTTAGAAGACCGTGCGGCCCAATGGTCACTTCCTCGCTTTCGGAGAGCGCTTCCGGCCAGATTTTCCGCTGCCAGGGGTTCCCCTGGTGGCCGGCTCCGGCGACGCGGTAATCGGCATCGAGTGCGCTCAGCAGGGGCGGCTGCTTCCGCCTGACTGGGTCGCGGTAACGCGGGTCTGGGATGTCTTGTTTCCGGATGGCGAGCCGGTCGTCATCGACGCCGGAGTGAACGGCGACTACGCGATCTTCCGAGACGGAGAGGCGACCTTCCACATCGCCCGCGAAGGCGCCGCGATCCGCTGCGCCGCGACCGTGCCGGGGGATACGGCGTCGTGTCGCTTCCTGCTCGACACGGTCCTCTGGTTCACGTCGCTGGTCCGAGGACACCAGGCGGTGCACGCAAGCGCCGTCGCGATTCAGGGCCGGGCCGTGCTTCTGATGGCTCAGACCGGTTGGGGAAAGTCCACGCTCGCGACCGCGTTGCTGCAACGGGGCGCCGCTCTCGTCGCGGACGACGTCGTGGTCCTCGAGCAGAACGACGACGGGGTGATCGTGGCGCAGCCGGGTCCCCCCGTGATGAATCTTCCGATCCGGGAGCTTGGGGCTTCGCGCTCTGAGTCCTGGTTCGCCGAGGAGCTCGCCTCGTTTCCGGATGAATCGTGGATCTCCGTGCGGAACGTGGTCGGGTCGCCGGTTCAGCTCGAGGCGATCGTCCTGCTCGACCGCCGGAGTGAGGGCGAGGTGAGCCTCACGCCGCTGTCTTGCACGCCGCTCGACCTTCTGCCCCATGCGCTGAAGCTCCCGGGGGTCTCGGTGGGCGAGGAAGAGATGTTCGAGCTCTTCAGCGCGGTGGCTGCCGGTGCCGGCACGTACTCGCTGAAGGCACCTGGGGACGCCGACCCTCGCCGCCTGGCCGAGCTCGTCGAGGGGGTCCTCGAACCCGCGCGCGGCGCCTTTGCAGGAGCGTCAGCGTGAGTACCTTCGAGATCACCCAGGCCCCGGCTCAGCCCCAGGAGCAGCGCGCCCCCGGCGGAGAGCCCGCGGTGGTGGCGTTCGGCGTGGCCAAGTGCTTCGGCAAGGTAGAGGTGTTGCGAGAGGCCGATCTCGTCGTGAACGCAGGGACCGTGTCGTGGGTCGGCGGGCCGAACGGTGTCGGAAAGACGACTCTGCTTCGAATCATCGCGGGCGTGATCTACCCGGACACGGGGCTCGTCGAGATCTGGAACCTGCATCCCGTGAGGGATCGCCGCAGGTACCAGCGCCACATCGGCTACCTGTCCGCCGCGAGCGCGGGTCTCTACGCGCGCCTGTCCGTCCGCCGCCACCTCGAGTACTGGGCGACGATCGCGCAGGTGCCGCGTGGCGATCGCCGCACCGCGGTGGCCTCAACCCTGGAGGCGTTCGGACTCGAGGAGTTCGAGAAACGCCGCGTGGACCGTCTGTCGATGGGCCAGCGTCAGCGAGTCCGCCTGGCCATGACGTTCCTGCACGACCCGACCGTTGTGCTGCTCGACGAGCCTCGGAACAGTCTCGACGGCGCCGGAAACGCCTTGCTGGACGCTGCTGTCGAGCGAGTCCGCAGCGCCGGTGGAGCCGTGATCTGGTGCTCGCCCTCGGCCGAGGAAGAGCGCATGGCCTTCGACGCACGGCACGTGGTGGAGAACGGAAGGCTTGTGGAGGCATGAGCGGCTTGGCCCTCACCTGCGACGGCATGCTGGCCGTGATGCGGCGACAGTGGTACGTGTTCATCACATACCGGACCTTCTTCCTCAGCACGACCCTGTCGCTCCTGTTCAGCGTCGTGCTGTTCCACTACATCTCCCAGCTCGTACGGATCGATGCCTTCCCATCGGCCGAGAACTACTTCGCCTTCGTCATCGTCGGAATGGCGATCATGCAGGTGCTGCTCTCGACCCTCGGAGTGGCCGCCACCGTCCGCGAGGAGCTGCAGGTCGGCACGTTCGAGCGGCTCGTCGTTTCGCCCTTCGGACCGGTTGCCGGCGTGACTGCGATGGTGGTGTTTCCATTCCTCCAGTCGCTGCTCACCGCCTTCATCATGATCGCGATCGGAGGCCTGCTCTACGGGCTGCCGATCGACTGGGCGACAGCTCCATACGCGGTCCCGATCGCACTCGTTGGCGCCTTGGCGTTCACTGGTCTCGGACTGCTCTTCACGGCCATCGTCCTGATCTTCAAGCAGGCGATTGGAGGCACGAACTTCATCATCGCCTTGATCACGCTGGTCGCGGGCGTCTATTTCCCGGTCGCCCTACTGCCCGAATGGATCCAGTGGACCTCTGACGTACAACCGTTCACCCCGGCGATTGAGTTGATGCGCCACGTGCTGGTCGGCACCCCGATCGAGCATTCGGCCTGGGCGACAATGGCGAAGCTGGTCGGCTTCGCCGTCATTCTCATGCCTCTGTCGATCCTGGCCCTCAGGGGCGCGGTTCGCTGGAGCCAGCGGCGCGGCACCATCATCGAATACTGAGAGAGGAAGACGTTGCACGCGAACGACATGACCAAGCAGGCCCATATCGTCGGGATGCGGGTGCCGCAGCACGTTGTCTATCGCGCCTTTGCCGCGGAGACCGTGCTCCTGAACCTGCAGACCGGCAAGTACCACGGACTTAACCCGACGGCCGGCAGGATGCTCGAGCTCATCGACCAATGCGGTGACTCCCATGCCGCAGCTCTCCGCGTCGCGGAGGAGTACGGGGAACCGCTCGAGAAGGTGGAGTACGACCTGCTGGTGCTGTGCGCCGATCTCGAGCAACGCGGGCTGCTTGAACGCGATGCCGACTCGGATACCTGAGACCGTTCGCGGCGCGGGGGCCACGGCGAGTCCGGACGGGGCCGAGGCGACGGCAAGTGCCTACGGGCTCCGGATCGTGGCGGACCGCCCGCTCCAGTGGCTGGACGGCGCGGCCGAGCCGAACCAGCTCGACGTGCGCCTCGAGCTCAGTGGGCCGGATGGGCTGAGCCGGGCCGAAGAGTTCGGCTCGAGTGAGCGAATCTTCGCTCTGAACGATCCCGCCGGACGTCCGTGGTACACGATCGACTACCTGTCGGGCGCCGGATATCTGCTGACCTTCGAAGGCCAGGGCCAGCACTTCGTCGCGGAGGATGGGCGTGAGATCGCGGCGGCGCCCCCGCGATACGACGGCGCGTGGAGCATGTTCCTCGCCGCGCAGGTCCTGCCCCTGGTGGCTGTTCTGGGCGGCCGCGAGGTGCTTCACGCGAGTGCGGTGTCGCTGGGCGGGTGCGCGGTCGGCCTGGTGGCGGCGACAGGGTGTGGAAAATCGTCCCTTGCGGCTCGTCTGCTGCTGCGGGGCGCCGCTCTGGTGACTGACGATGTGCTCGCGCTCGACGAGGTCGACGGCCGCGTCTGCGCATTTCCGGGCCCGGGCACCCTCAAGCTGAGGCCTGCTGAGGAGCAGCTCCTCACAGAATCGGAGCGAGCCCGGCTCGGGGCCAGCGTGCAGCGTGACCACGAGGGCCATTGGAGAGCTCCCGACGCACGGGAGCGCGCGTCGATGCCGCTCGGGGCCGTCTACTTCATCCGCCGCACCGACCGACCCACCCTTCAGATGGAGCCCCTTGCCGACGCGCGGATGCTTCTGGCGGCGTCGTTCGTGGGCGTCGTGCGGACGAGCCGGCGGCTGGAACGGCAACTGGAGATGTGCGCAGCCGTGGATCGCGATGCCGCTGCCTGGGTCGTCGACGTTCCTGCTGACGTCGGGGCGGCAGCGCTTGCCGCGCGCATCGAAGAGCATTTCCACGAGACTGAGCGGCCTGCGGCATGAGTGCCACTGACGTGACACCCGACATCGCGGAGGCATCGCGGTTTCCGCCCCACATGCCGCCACGCGAGAAGGCTTCGCTGGCGTTCGAGATTGTCGCCGCGTACGTGACCGCGCGTTGGTGGCTGTCGCGCCGCGGGCTCGACGGCGCTATGGCTGCGATACGCGAGCGCGCCGGCCGGCGAGCGCTTCCGTGGGGAGAGGTGTCGTACGAGGATCAGCTGCGCCTGGCGCGTGCGACCGTTCGCACGATCTCCTGGCTGCCGAGCGACTCACGCTGCCTGATGCGCTCGCTCGTCGTCGCGTCGATCCTCGAGCGGCGAGGCGTCGACGTGAAGGTCGTGATCGGGGTGAAGCCGGGTTTCGAGGCCCATGCCTGGGTCGAGCGTGAGGATGGCCTTCCGCTGCTGGCGACCGGTGACGACTACGGGCGCCTGACCGAGGTCTGAAACGGCAGCAAGCGTGACTTCCTGGATCGCAGGCGTTTTCGACGCCAACAGTCGCTCCCCGCACCAGCGCCTCCGCGACCTCGCCAGGCGCCGCTCGCTTGGATTCCAGGAGGCCGGCGCTCTGTCGCTGGTCGTCGACGGGCCCGCCGGCACGCCCGGCCCTCGTCCGCTGTGGTCGCTGCGCGGACTGCTCGCGGGCGATCTGGATCCGGATGAGCTGCTCTCCGGAGAGGATGCAGCCGTTCTCGAGCGGCTGCGAGCACTTCGAGGCGAGTTCAGCCTGGTCGCCTGGGATCGAGCGGCCGGCCGGGGGCTCGTGGCCCGTGACCATCTGGGCCTGCAGGCGGTCTACTACCGTCGCTCCGGTAGCACCCTCTACTTCGCGGCCGAGCTTCCAGACCTTCTGGACCTCCTCGAACGGCAGCCGTCGCCAGACCGCCTGGCGCTGCTGGGGTTCATCGCCGATCGGCTCCCAGCCGCGGACGAAACGGCTTACGAGGGGGTCCACAGGCTTGGGCCCGGCCACGCCCTCATACTGGATGACGGCCGATGGAGCCTCCGGCAGTACTGGGCGCCTACGTGGAATTCGCCTCTCGAGGGCAGCACCGGCGAAGTAGCCGAAGAGGTGGGTGCGAGCATCCGCCAAGCGGTAGCGCGGCGGCTTCCCGAGGAGCGTCCTGTGGCCGTTCTACTCAGTGGAGGCCTCGACTCGTCCACCCTGGCCGGAATGGCGACGCAGCTCCGGCCTGGTGGCGTTCGGGCCTATTCGAACGTCTTTCCAAGCTATCCCGCGGTCGATGAGTCGGCGTGGATCGACATCCTCCGCACCGAGCTGAGGATGGACGGCGTGAGGTCCGTGGTTCGCGACGACGGACTGGTCGCCGGAGCGCTCGAGCACATACGGGATTGGAGGGTCCCTTTCGGCTCCTACGCCGGAACCCGTATCACGACCCTGCTGCGACAGGCCGCCGCCGACGGCGCGGGCGCGGTGTTCGCCGGCGAGGGGGCGGATGAGCTGTTCGGGCCTCGTACGTTCCTGCTGGCCGACCACCTGCGGGCCGGGCGCCTGCCGAGCGCCGCGAGGCTGCTGCCGTTTCTCCCCGGGGATCGGCGTCCGTCCCGCCAGATGTTGACCTATGGCGTGCAGCAGGCCGTGGAGGGAGCCCTGCCACACGCGCTGCAGCGCCAACCATGGATGCAGCGTCGTGAGGCGCCCGATTTCTTGTCGAGGTCGAGTATTCGCTTCCTTTCGCACGAGGACGATCCGTGGGCCTGGAAGCGAGGCTCGGGGCCGCTCTGGCACCGGTGGCTGACCTGGCTGATCATGCAGATGGAGCCGGGTGTCAGCGACCTCAGCCGCGGGTTGGGCGGTTCGTGCGGTATTCCGATGCGACACCCGTTCATGGACGTGGACGTTGTCGAGTTGGCGCTGCGTGTGCCGCCCGAAATGACGTTCACGCGTCTCTACAAGGGCATCCTTCGGCGAGCGATCCAGGGGACCGTCCCGGACGCGGTCAGGCTACGCCCCGATAAGACGCGGTTCGGCCACGTGATCGTGGGCACGCTCGCCGGACCGGATCGGGCCCTGCTCGAGCAACTGCTCTGTCACGGGACTCCCGAGATCGGCGCGTTCGCATCGCGGGAGGCCGTAAAAGCCCTGGTTCAGGGCGGCCCTGAGCGGTATAAGCACGGGCCGTTTCCGTGGGCCACAGCTGTCTGGCGGCTCGCCAACGCGGAGTGCTGGCTCCGCGAGCAGTCCAGCCCGGGTTTCGTGGCTCAGATTCTCGACGGCGGCCAGGTCTCGCGCCCTTCATTTCCCGTTCTGGAAGCGGGATTCCGGGCCGCCGCGTAGCGTCGTACTTTTTTCGGTCTTGTCGGTCCAACCCCCCTCGCCTACGCTCGGTCACGGCACAAAGAGTTTCCGCGCAAAAGGAGGTGCACAGCATGGAACAAGTCAAGACCACGATGTACGCGACACCCGAGGTTCGTGATTACGGTGATCTCAAGGAGCTGACGGCGAGCTGCTTCGGCGCCAACAACGGGGACACCTTCAAGGGGGTTCCGCTGCCGGGTCCGCCCTTCGGGACGAAGACCTCGGTCTGCACCTCGCTGCCGTAGGCAGACGAAGCGCGAGACATCCAAGACCCGGCCGCGACCTCGTCGCCGCCGGGTCTTTGTCTTTCTGGGGTGCGGGAGCCCACTTTATGGGGTGCGGAAGCCCGGGGGGCCCCGCAACGTTTCTCTTGCGATGCCGACCGGATCTGCGCTCGAAACTCCGGCGTCGAATGGCTCTCGGGTCGCTCTTCGTCTCGCACTCGTCAGCCGGAGTGAATCGCTCCGGTGCCGCATGCGGGCGGCGCTGGCCGCCGAAGGTGTCTCCGTGGTCGCCGAGCTCGAGACTGCATCGGAGATCGCGCAGTGCCCGGCCGCCGACGGATTCATCCTCGGGCCGGACATGCTCGACATGGCCGCTCCGGACCTGGTCGAGGCCCTGCGACAGCTCTCTGCCACGGCCCACGTCGTTGCGATCATCGAGCCGCCGGGCGCCAAGCTCGCGGCCGAGCTGCTGCGCGTGGGGGCGGTGGCCGTCGTCTTCGAGCCTGAGCTCGAGCGTGCGCTGGGCGCCGCTCTTCGCTCTGCGACCGCCGGACTGGTGAGCATGCCGCTCCGGGTGGGACGGGAGGCCACGCGCCGGCCGCTCTCCGCTCGCGAGCGGCAGATACTCGGAATGGTCGTGATGGGTTCGACGAACGCGGAGATCGCCGGCAGGCTGTTCCTCGCCGAGAGCACGGTCAAGAGTCATCTCTCCACGGCCTTCCGCAAGCTCGGCGTTCGTTCGCGCAATGAGGCGGCCGCGCTCCTCATGGACCCGGACCAGGTCGGTCTCGGGGTCTTGACCATCCCGCGGGGCTGAGCGAGGGTGCTCGCCTCGAGCTCACTTGCCGTAGCTGCGCACAACATGCGAGTGGACGCTCTGGCGGTCGAGGCCATCAGGGCATTTCGTGCCCACGGCGTTGACCCGATCCTGCTGAAGGGTCCCGCGATCGCCCACTGGATCTACCCGGAGGATGAGCCCCGTGCGTACGGGGACGTCGACCTGCTGGTTCCGCTCGACGCTTGGGAGAGCTGCCACACGGCGCTGGCAGAGCTCGGCTACGCCGACACGCTCGGGGCCATGGGCCATCCCGGGATGGAATCCCACTCCGGATTCCCGTGGGGCAGAGGCGACGACTGCGTCGACCTTCACTGCACGTTGTGGGGCGTGATGGCCACGCCCACCGAGGTGTGGGCTGAGCTCGAGCCTTCAGCTGTGCCGATCCGCCTGGCCGGCGTGGAGGTTCGCGCCCTGTCGCCCGAGGCGCGTGCATTGCACGTCGCCCTCCACGCCGCGCAGGACGGTGGCCGCCATCCCAAGGGGATGGCGGACCTCGAGCGCGCGCTCGCCGTCCTGCCGGAGAGCACCTGGCACACGGCGGCGGAGATCGCGGGCCGACTCGACGCAACAGCCGCCTTCGCCACGGGACTGAGACTGTGCGAGGACGGAGCACGCATTACCGAAGAGCTCTCGCTGGAGGAGGGCTCGGTGGCCGGCGTGCTGCGTGCTTCCGCCGTCCCGCTCGCGGAAGGCCTCGAGCACCTGGCGTCCACGCCCGGCGCGCGCGCAAAGCTGCGCCTCGCGGTAGCCGAGCTGTTCCCGAGCGCGGCGTTCATGCGCTGGTGGGCCCCGCGCCTTGCCCGCGGCGGCCGTGCGGGGCTGGTCCTGGCATATCTCTGGCGACCGGTATGGATCGCGCTGCGTGCCGCCCCAGCCGTTCTCGCCTGGCGACGGGCACGGCGGGCCGCCGTCGGCTGAGCTCGCTGGTGGCCGACCGCGACGACATCCCCGCACCCGTCAAATCGAAGCCGAGGCGCGCTGCGATCGATCGGCGCCTCGTCGCGTACCAGTTCGATCCGCGGCCCCCGGTCTCGTTGAGCCCCGCGCCGCGCTGGCGAGGCTGGATGGAGGCAACCGTCGAGCGCACCGCGAACCGCTGCCTGCCCCTCCTGATCGCCAACGAGTCGGGCTGGGTCCTGCACAACCCGTTTGCGTTCACCGCCACCTGGGACGGCAGAGATCACCCGGACGGGATCTCGATCGAGCACGTGGGCGAAGGGAGAGCGCCCATCTCCGGCTTCGTGCGCTCCGGCTTTGGCCACGGCATCGTGACGTTCGCGGTGCCCTACCTCTTCCGAACGCCGCCGGGATACAACCTGCTCGCGCGAGGGCCGGCCAACTGGCCGAAGGACGGCGCATGCGCGCTCGAGGGCGTGGTCGAGACCGACTGGTCCGTTGCGACCTTCACGATGAACTGGAAGCTCACCAGACCGGGCCACTCCGTCACCTTCGAGGAGGACGAGCCCTTCTGCATGGTCGTGCCCCAGCGGCGCGGCGAGCTGGAGGCCTTCGAGCCCGAGCTGCAATGGCTCAGCGACGATCCCGCAACCGAGGAAGGCACCCGGGAGTGGGCCGAGCGCCGCCACCGCCTCGAGGTGGAGAAGTTCCTCTCCGAGTACTCCAGCGAGTTCGAGGAGTCCCGGGACGCGTGGGAGCGCGACTACTTCAAGGGCCGGATGCCCGACGGCTCAGCGGCGCCGGAGCATCAGACGAAGCTGAGGCTCAGGGCCTTCGCCGAGCGCGAGCCGCGGTCGTAGGCGGCTCCGGCCGGCGCCACGTTCGCGTCAGCGACGCGAGCGAAGGACGCGCTCGCAGCGGCGAACCGCGTCGAAGCGATCCACGAACGCCCGGTCACCACGACCGGGGCCGCAGTCGACTACGTCCGGAGTGCCGTCGCGCGCCTGGATCAGATCGTTGCCGCTGCCGCCCGACAGCTCGTCCCTCCCGGCGCCGCCGTTGAGCGTGTCGTTGCCCGATCCGCCCGCGAGACAGTCCGCGCCGCCGCGCCCGAGAAGGCGATCATGCCCCCCGAGTCCAAGCAGCCGATCACCGAGGGCGCCGCCGCGCACGGTCTCGCCGTGCCGGGTCCCGCGTCGGATGTGCGCGCACGCGTTCTCGTCGACGCGCGGGTCGCCACCGCCGGGCGGCTCGACGCCGTCTGGCGGCTCGACACCGCCGGGCGGCTCGACACCGCCGGGCGGCGGGAGAGCGGACGGGTCGAGAACGCTGAAGGTGACCGACGTGGCCGTGCTGAGGCCGGTCGGGTCTGTGACTGTCAGAGTCACATCCTGCTCGCCGAGGCCGGCGAAGGTGCGGCTCAGCGTCATGCCGCCACCGGGCGCGGCCATCCCCCCGAAGTCCCAGGCGTAGGACAGAGCGTCGCCGTCTGGATCGACAGATCCGGCGGCGGAGAACACGGCGCCCTGACCGGCCAGCGGTGCTGCCGGATTGATCGCCACGGCGGCTATGGGCGCCCTGCGCCCATACTCGAATGCGCCCATGTCGCGCCGTGCGCCGCTTGCTCCGTTGCCATCGACCACACGGGGCTGACCGGCCACATCGGTGCCGGACGCACCCGCGCCAGGCGCGGCGGGGTCGCCCAGGTCGATCAGTGGGGAGTCGTGCCGAGGGCGGTAGTCGCCGCCACCGACGAAGCGGGCATCCACGTCGTCGATGTTTCCCTCGGTCGCGGTCAGCGTGCCGGGGCCGCTCGAGGTCACCGAGGTGAGGTCGTAGCTTGAATGGCGGATCGTCACGTTGGCCGTTCCGTACGTGACCCCTCCGAACTCCGCGCCAGAGCGCTGCACGGCCGTGGTCACGCCCCGCACCACGGAGCTCGACAGGTTCAAGCTGGCGACGCCGGGCTCGGGGTTGTCTGGCAACAGTGGTGCGTCGACCATGACCCCCTTGCCGGCGCCCTCTCCCGCAATGGTCACGTTCGTGGCGTTCAAGATCGAGTGGGCACCGAAGATCTGGAGACCCACGCTCGCGGGCGTGTTCGTGAGCTCGATGAGCGCCTGATCCACCGTGACGGTGCTTCCGGCGGAGAAGACGCCGGCGTTGGCTCGGATGCGAACTCGGCGCACCAGAGACGCGGAGGCGCCGGTGCGCGCTCGTATCGTGGAGTCCTCGACCGTCCCGGGCCCGGTCGCGCCCGTCCCGCTGAGACCGCTGGGCCCGAGGACCTCGATGTCTCCGTTGCGGAACACACCGGTCGCCTGCACGAACACGCCGATGTTCGCCGGGGTGGTCGCCTGAGACGTGATCGACACGCGCTCGGCGGTGCCCGAAAGGGACATCCCGAATTTCGTCGCCCCGATGCTCACCTGCAGGTCGCTCACCGTCGACGTTTTCTCGCCGAGGGTCAGGACGTAGGTTTCACTGGGAGCGCTCGAGTTGCTCGTCAGCACCGTCGCATTGCCTGACCCGACCATGGTCACCGGGCTCATGGGAGTGTTCGTGAACCTGCCGGTGGCCCCGTTGACGTAGGTACCCGGCCCTATCTCAATACGGTCGTGGGTGCCGAGGCCGTTGCCGGCCGCCGCGTCGAGCGCCTGCTGGACGCCGGACCGCGAGCTGCCGCTGCAGCCGGGGGCGTTGACGCAGAAGGTCTCAGCATGGGCCGTGGCCGGCAGCGCGAGCGCAATCAGAGTTGCGGGGAGCACCAGGCCGAACAGTCGCCACGACCCCGGGTGGCGGGACCCGTTCGGGAGCATGGCCTCTAGGTCGGCGGCCGTCGGACCTGGCTTGACTGGTGCAGCGGGGTTCTCGACCCTCGTTGGGCCTGGGCCGGCGGTCTAGGGCGGGCAGGATCGGCGGCAGGATCGGCGGTGGCGGAGGCGGCGGCTCGCTCGGCGGAGGCTCGCTCGGCGGAGGCTCGCTCGGCGGCGGCTGGCTCGGCGGCGGCGGCGCGGCGGCGGAGGCTTGGGCGCGGGAGGACTGCCAGGTGCCGGTCCCGGCGGAGCCGGCGCAGGCTTCGGTCCCGGCTTGTTCCCCTTGCCGCAGTAGCCGTCGGCGTTGAGGCAGTCGCGGACGAGCCGCGCGAACGTCTCCGGGTCCCACGCGTTGAAGAAGTCGGCGTGCGCCGTGTACCCGAGGCCCGACGCGAGGCTTACGCCAGGCCCGCCGACGGTGGGGTAGCGAACCTCGATCGCCAGCTTGGGGATCGCCACTGGGTGGCTACGGGGGCACGTCCGGTAGACCGAACCGCGCCTATCCGGATCCGAGTACGCCACGTGCGACATGTGGTCGGCGCTGTCGAGGTGGGTCCCGTCCCAGCAATCCGGGAACCTGATCAGGACCTCGAGCTTGGTCCCGGGACACGTCGGAACGGAGACGTTGCTCGCCCTCACCAGCTCCTGAAGCGCCTTCTGGTTGCGCTCGACCGTGCGCAGGAGTCCGCGGTACGCGCGCTGCTTGCGCTTGAGCGCCGCGCGCCTTCTGCGAACCGCCGGCCGTTCACTGCGCGTCACGCCGCCTCGCCGGAGCCGGCGAAGCGCTCGCCGCTCGCGCTTCACAGCGCGCAGTGCGGGAGCGACCTTCGAAGCCGCCTCTTTGAGCTCCTCGGCCATCGCCAGAGCCTTGGGGGAGCCCGATGGGGGCTGGGCCTTCACGATCGCCGTCCCCTGGTCGCAACCCCAGTGGATCACGGTTTCCGGCTGGATCGTCTGGTGCTTCGAGTCGCCGGCGATCATCCGGAACCCTTTCGGGAACGGCGTGATCGACGCGGGGTCCCGCCGCGCCGTGCGGTAATAGACCGTGACCTCGGCGGGGTGAAGCACCGCGCCGTCCTCGTAGGCGGTCGGGAACCAGTAGGCCGAGCGGTCGGCCGGTCGCTTGCAAGTCGTGCCGGCGCTCGTGAGCGACCCCTCGGTGGAGAAGGCGTTCGTGGACTTGTTCCCGCTGAAGTCGTGCGAGTGCGAGCGGCCTGGCTGGCCGGGGAACACGATCGGATCGTCGGGGCCACGATGACTGACCGGACACGACGCATTGAACTGCCCCGCCTGTCCCGGCTTGGGCTCCACCGCGCGGCTCACTGCGTTGACGAGCAACGGCACCGTCAACGTCAACGAAGCGGCAACGACGAGCACGAGACGCACCCGTGGCTTCACGCGAGAACCCCCCTCCGGGCTTCCCTTTGACCCCAAGACTGCATCCCCGTCCTGGGGATGCCCACTTGCGCGGTGATCTAACCGCCCTGGGCGCGGATCGTCAGGCTGCGGCGGTCGGGCTGGTCTCGAAAAACTCCCGTTCGCGCGTGATGCGCTCGCGCGGCCAGTTCCACCACGCGACTTCCTCGAGCCGTCGCACGACTTCATCGGGGAACCGCATCCGGATCACTCGCGCTGGAACGCCCGCAACAACGGCGAACGCCGGCACGTCTCTCGTGACGACGCAGCCCGCGCCGAGGACAGCGCCGTTCCCTACCTGGACGCCGGGCAGGATCGTCACTCCGTCTCCGATCCATGTGTTGTGCCCGATCACGACCGCACCCGCGTCCGTGTCGAGCGGGCCGAACGCGCACGTTCGCTGGAGCCAGCCCTGCTGGTTCGGCAGGTCGGTCCGGTGGTTCGACGTGACGACTCGCAGACCATCCCCGATGGCGCAGTAGCGTCCAATCTCGACCGGCGCCGCGCCCTTGAGGACGGCCGGCCCGTTGAACCGCGTTCCCTCGCCGACACTGATTCTCGTCGCGATGGTCGAGCCAGGGTCGATATGGACGTCAGCGCCGAGCGTATTGCCCCGTCGCTCCAGCTTGCGCATCGTGCGGCGCTGTCTGACCGCCTGAAGCCGCGCGTGGGGACGCAAGTTCACGGCAGCCCAATCAGACGGACCAGTCGGCGAACGATTTGCCTGTCATCTCACGCAAACCGTCCGCCTCGTCGCGATAGAGCGGGGTCAGCTCACGTCGGAGCACGGGGTCGATCGTCGGCGACTCGATCTTGCGCGACAGAGTCCTGATCAGGTGTCGGCGCAGCGGATCGCGGAGCCGTGGCGGAAGCGGGCGCACCGCCGGCCCCAGGGAATGGTTCCAGATCGGGTAGCCGAGCTTGGTGGGGGCGTACTTCTGACTGCGGGTGTTGCGCTCCTCCTCGAACGCGGGCGTCGAGAAGCTGTCGTCGACGTCCAGGAACGAGAACACCTCCCGCAGCACACGAGAGCGATCGGACTTCAGCTCCCGCTGGTCGACGACGAGCAGCTGCGACGGGTCGAATCGACGTCGATAGCGCTCGAGTTGGGTGGCGTAACGGCTCGCGCAGACGAGCAGGTTGTCGGGCCGGCGCCAGTCCCGAAGTCGCCGCTCGAACGGAATGCGCTCGCCGAACGAGTAGCGCTCCACCCAGTGGGCGATCGTGCGCTCGAAAGGATCCCGGACCATGTAGATGATCTTCGCGTCAGGGGCGAGCTGCTCGATGCGCTCGGCCACGCACGGGCTCACCGGATGCCACGTGTACGGGACCGAGGCCTCCCCTCGTACTCTGGCACGACCGTCGAACTGCGATTCGTACCAGGCGCGCCGCTCGAGCCAGTCCGGCTGAATGAAGTAGTTCAGCTCCTTGGTGCTGGACATCGAGATCTCGGGGTGCAGGTCGAGGTAGTGATGCAGACTGGTCGTGCCGCACTTGGCCGCCCCGACGATGATCAGGTTCGGAAGGCTGGGGGCGTCCGTGGTGGCGGTCACCCTGAATCAACGGCGGGCTGCCGCCGACGCTTGCGCTGTGGCGTCAAGCCGTGGTGAAGCAGACGTTCTCGAACTCGACGTGGTCGAGAGCGCCGAGGGTGCCGTCGTCACGAATTCGCCACGCCCTATATCCGCATTCGTCGAGCCGGTGGATCACGTCCGCCGGGTCGGGACCCGCTCCTCCGGAGGAGAGCTCGCAGATGATGAAGCGAGGGATCCGGCGCTCGAGGAGCCCGGCCATTCCCGCCAGAACCTGACTCTCGAATCGCTCGACGTCAATCTTCACGAGATCGGGACGCAGACCCAGCTCCTCGCAGTAGGCGTCGAGCGTGACCACCTCGACGGCCACGGTCTCCGACCGGTCGCCGCGAGGTACGAGCGTGGCGAGTCCGGAGTTGCGGGAATCGGGCCGCAGGTGCAGATCGAGCTCACCCGGTCCGGATCCGCAGGCCTTTTGGACCACTGTGATCCGGCCGTCGGCGAGCGCGGCGTTCTCTGTCGTGAGCTGGACCAGAGCGGGGTTGGGCTCGAACGCGTGGATGTCCGACTCCGGCCCTCCAAGGTCGAGGGCGAGCAGCGAGTAGTACCCGGCGTTTGCCCCAACGTCTATGACGGTCCAGCCCGGCGCTGCGACACGGTGAAAGAAGCGTGTGGTCGGCTCCTCGTAGGTGCCGTAGAAGTAGATGTGACTATGGCCCCGGTCCCTGGCAAGGAGACGAATCCGGGATCCGGTTGCCAGCGACCCGGTGAGCACCTCGTCACGGTCCGCGAGGGCCTCGCGCAGGTAGAAAGCCGTGCTTGCGGGGATCCGCGCCGACGGCCACTGCCGCAATGCTCTGCAGGTGGTGCCGAGAACGAGGCCGCGGGCAGGGCTGCTCACGATTGCTCCGGCGGTGCGTGTCAGGGTCACCTGGCGGTCCATCGAGGGAATGAACGGGTGGCGCGCGCGGGGCCTTTCAAATCCCGCCCGCATCGCAAGCCACAGCCGTTTGTCGCCGTTCATCTGATGCACCCCGGCCTTGCCGGAGAACCGACGATGCACATCGCTCTCGTGGTCCACCATCCGCTCGACGCCCACTCCGGCGCAGCAGGCAGCGTCCTGGCGCTCGCCGACGGCTATCGCCGCCGCGGCCACGAGGTGTCGCTGTTCTCGCACGATGACCTGCCGGATCGGCTGTCACCCCGCGCGCGTGAGATCACCTTCCCCTTGTTCGTGGCGAGTCATCTGCGGCGCGCCGTCAAAGACGGCGAAATCGACGTGATCGACGCCTCGACTGGGGATGCCTGGCTGTGGGGACTCGCCACTCGCCGGCGCGGCGAGCGCCCCGCCCTGGTTACGCGCTCGCACGGGCTCGAACATGCGGCCCACGACCGGCGCCTGGAGGAGGCGAAGCTGGGCAATCTCGAACTGAGCTGGAAGTACCCGCTCTACTTCGGCGGCTTCCGGCTTCGCGAGGTAGAGGCCTCGCTGCGGCTGGCCGACGCCGCGCTCTTCCTGAACCGGGACGACCTGGCCTACGCCACCGAGCGTCTGGGCGTTCCGCCAAGCCGCGCCCATCTCGTCCGCAACGGGATCCCCGACGAGCTGCTCGGACTGCCCCGCCCTCAGGCTCACCGGGGACCGCTCCGGATCGCGCAGATCGGCAGCTACATCCCGCGCAAGGGCGTCCACTACGGGGCCCAGGCGCTGTCGGGGCTTCTCCGAGCGCAGGGAGGACGTGAGCGTGCGCTTCCTCGGCACCATCTGCGAGGCGGACCACGTCCTGGCCGACTTCGATCCCGCCCTGCACACGCGGATCGAGGTGGTTCCGCGCTTCGAGCGTGAAAGGCTGCCCGAGCTGGTGGCCGACTGCCAGGTGAAGCTGTTTCCGAGTCTCTACGAGGGGTTCGGCAAGACCGTGCTCGAGGCCATGGCCTGCGGCCTTGCGCCAGTGACGACCGAGGTGCCGGGCCCGACGATGTTCGTACGCGACGGCGAGAACGGGCTGGTCGTGCCTCCCGCCGACGTCGATGCGCTGCGGTGTGCCATCGAGCGTTTGATCGACGAGCCCGACCTGCTCGCGCGCCTCCGCGAGGGAGCGTGGAGGACGGCGCAGGACTACGGCTGGCAGTCGGTGGCCGACGAGCGCCTCGCGGTGTACGCCAGCGTGCTGGGCGACAGGCGCAATGGGCATGGCTGACCCGGCGGCCAGACGGGTTCTCGTACTTGGCGCGCACGCGAGTGCCGATGGTGGAACGGGAGCCCATGTCGCCGCCTCGCTCATGGCCCTCGAGAAGGCTGGGCACGACGTCGTGGGCGCTGTCATGGAGCGGAACGGAGGGCCGGTTCCCGCCTCGGTGACGCACGTCGTTCCCGGTATGGGCGTCAAGGAGCTCCCGAGGGAGGCGCGCGAGAACGTCGTCGACCTGGTGCGCGATGTCCAGCCGGACGTGATCCACGTTCAGCAGCTCCAGGACGGCTCGCTGATCCCGCTGCTGCAGCGTGAGGCGCCGGTCGTCTACAACGTCCACAACTTCGTCGGCTGCCCCTCGGGCTGGAGCTACTTCCGCCAGCCGGGCCACGAATGCACGCGACCCCATGGGGCCGGCTGCGTTCCCAACCTCGCCGTGCGCGGGTGCGCCCACGCTCGGGACGTGCGCGACCTGCCGGCGAAGTACCGCCGCGCCGGGCGCAGGGTCGCCGCGCTGCGCAATGCCGATGCCGTGGTGGCGCACTCCACCTTCGTGGCACGCCATCTGACCGTCAACGGCGTTCGCAAGCCGAGCGTGGTGCCCCTGTTCTCCACCGTCGCGCCGGGGCCCGCCGGTGGCCCGGCCGGGCGACGGGTGCTCTTCTCCGGTCGTGTCGTGGCCGCGAAGGGCGTCGGGACACTGCTGCGGGCAGCAGCCGAGGCCGGCGCGCAGGTTGACGTCTGCGGGGACGGTTGGTGGGCGCCCAAGGCAAGACGCCTGGCAGCAAGCCTCGGCATCGAGTCGCTGGTGCGCTTCCGTGGCTGGCTGGGCCGCGATGAGCTGTCGAACGCGTACCAAGAGGCCGCGATCGTGACGGTGCCCTCTCACTGGCCGGAGCCGTTCGGCCTGGTCGGCCTGGAGGCGATGGTCCACCGGCGCCCGGTGGTTGCGAGCGCCACCGGCGGGATCCCGGAGTGGCTGGAGGACGGCGAGACCGGGTTGCTCGTTCCTCCGGGCGACGCTCACGCGCTGGCCACAGCGCTGACGACACTGCTGGACGACCCTGGGCTCTGCGAGCGAATGGGGGAGCGCGGTGCGGCACGAGCCGCGCGGCTGTTCTCGCAGGAGCGCTACGTCGCGGCGATCGGCGGGGCATACGACGACGCGATCGCAGGCTGGAGGAACGGGCGGTGAGCGGTACTGCGCCCCGCACGGCGATCGTCGTGGCGCCCGCGGTCCTCGGATCGGGCGGCCTGGGACAATCGGCGGCCGAGGTGGTCGCCGGACTCGGGGAACACGGCTTCGAAGTCACGTTCGCCGGCGGGAGCGTGACACCCACGCGCCTGCGGCGAATCGCGGCGCGCCGTCCACTCCGGCGACTGGCGCGGCTCGGGCGCGAGCTCGATCGCCGCGACGTCCTATCCGGCGTGGACGGGAGTTATGGCGTGGCATACGCGATGCCGGGATTCCTGGCGCCAGGTTTGGGGGAGGTGCGCGTACTACACCTCGGCACTCGACATCCGCTCGCGGTTCAAAGCGCGGTGGAAGCAGCCAAGCGCGCGGCCGGGGGAGGACGGGGATTCATGACGGCGCGCGAGGCTCGTGCCCTTACGGCCGAGCTCGAGGGCGCTGATCTCGTACGAGTGCTCTGCCAGCCCGTGCGCGACGAGCTCGTCGCCGCCGGCGTGTCGCCGGAGCGCGTCGTGCTCGCCTACCCGGGGGTGGACCTGACCCGCTTCCGTCCCGGCGTAAAGGGGGAGCAGCCGGAGATCGCCTTCGTCGGAGCGCTATCGCTCTGGAAGGGTGTCGACATCGTGGCGGAGCTCGCGCGCCGACTGGGGGACAGGGCCCGCGTCACGGTCGCGGGCGGGCCCGCCTGTCCGTGGTCCCGCCGCGTCGTAGCCGCTGCGTCCTTCGAGCGCGACCAAGACGTGCCCCGGCTGCTCGCTCGGTCACATTTCCTCGTGCTGCCCTCAACCGGAGAGGGCTTCGGTCGCGTCGTGCTGGAGGCGATGGCGAGTGGCTGCATCCCCATCGTTTCCCCGGAGGTCGGCGCCTCCGAGATCGTGCGGCGCCTCGAACCGGCGCTGGTCGTTCCGCGGGGCGACTTCGACCGGAGGGCAGCGGAGCTGATCACCACCCTTTCGCACAGCCAGCTGGCGCCGCGAGCGCGCGCGATCGCCGAGGGCTTCGACCGGCCCGCGATGGCGCGTGCCGCCGGCGCTGCGCTGGTCGAGGGCGTAGATCGGCTCGGCTCGCAGGGGCGCATCGCGGCATGAGCGGCGACGCGCGCTCGCTCGCGTGGTTCAGGGATCGCGCGATTCTCAGGCAGCTCCCGCGGCGAGTTCGCATCGTGGCGGCCTACTGCCGGCTGGTGACCCGTCGTTGCGCCCGGCAGCTTCCACTCCCGTGGTCGCATCCGGGGGGCGGCCTTCCTGTTTCGCAACGTGGGCCGCGCGGCAGCAATGGCCGGCCTGCGAAACGAGGCGCCGATCCAGGTCGACGGCGTCACCGTGGTCTGCGACCTCGCCGACACGCGCTTCCCGCACGTACTCGCCGAGGCCGCCGGCAGGATGGCCGAGGATGCCGTGCTTCGCGAGCTGCTCGGTCCTGGCGACACGTTTCTCGACGTCGGAGCCAACCACGGCTGCTACTCCCTGCGCGCCGCCCGCTATATCGGCGAGTCGGGCACAGTTCTCGCCTTCGAGCCGCAGCCGGGGCTGGCGAGGCTGGTCGAACGCTCGCTCTCGTACACCGGAGTCCGGCGGATCCAGGTCCACGCCGTTGCGTGCGGCGACCAGCCCGGTACGGCCGTGCTGCACGTGGAGCCGGCGAGCTCCGGGTCGGCGACGCTCCATGGGGCTGAGTGGGCGACCGGCGTCACGACCGTTGACGTGCCGGTCCAGCGGCTCGACGACCTCGTGTCCGCGCAGGCCATGAAGGGGCGGCTCGTGATGAAGCTGGACGTGGAGGGTCACGAGCTGAGTGCCCTGCGGGGCGCGGAGCGTCTGCTCGCGACTGCGCGTCCGGCGATCCTCCTCGAGCTGAGCCCCGACAACGCCGAGCGAAGTGGCCATTCGCTGAGCGAGCTGCTCGCGTTCCTCGCGGAGCAGGAGTACGAGGTCGCCGAGCTCGACTCCTTCCCGCAGGCCGTTGGGCCGCTCGACCATCCCACGCGAGACTCAGCGCAACGTCGTCGCGCTGCCCGTTTCGGCGACCTAGCCTCCACCGCTTCAGTGATCGCCTACTTCGCGACTCAGGGCACCGGCAGCGGTGACGAGCAGCGCATGCGTGCGCTGCTCGAGCACTGCTCCAGCGGAGCTCCTTCCCTTTGACCGCTCGCGGAAGCTGGGATCCGCTCTGGAGGCTTCTCGTTCGGCTCGCCCGGCGCCGGCCCGAGCTGGTCGTCATGGAGGGAACCGGCGTCGCGGGAGGGGCCGTGCTCCTGGTGGCGCGGGCCGCTCCTGGGGGTGCCCTACGTGGTCTCGAGCGGGGACGCGGTTGCGCCGTACATAGGCGGGTCCAGGCCCTGGCTGCGTCCGTTTGCATACGCATACGAGCGCCTCCTGTGCCGGTACAGCGCGGGTTTCATCGGGTGGTCGCCCTACCTGGCCGGCCGTGCTCTGACGCTGGGCGCGCCCGCGCGCGATGACCGCTCCCAACTGGGCGTTCGGGACCTCAGGCAAGGGGCGTGACGCGGTCCGAGACGATCTGGGGATCCCCGCCGACGCCGTCGTCTTCGGCCTGGTGGGCTCGCTCGACTGGAACGCCCGGGTCGAGTACTGCTACGGAGCGGAACTGGTTCGTGCGCTCCGACGAGACCCGGCGCCCCGACGTCCGGGTGCTCGTCGTGGGCGACGGCAGCGGCCTCTCCCGGCTGGTCGACCTGGCCGGCGACGACCTGGGAACACGCGTGATCCTCCCCGGCCGGGTGCCGCGCGAGCGAGTACCGGACTATCTGGCCGCACTTGACGTGGCGAGCCTCCCGCAGAGCGTGGATGGTGTTGGGTCGTTCCGCTACACCACCAAGATCAGCGAGTACCTGGCCGCCGGTCTCCCGGTGGTCACCGGGGAGATCCCGCTGGCCTACGACCTGGACGACGGCTGGCTGTGGCGTATCCGCGGTGACGCTCCCTGGGACGAGCGCTACCTGGCCGGGCTGGCTGAGCTGATGGCGTCCCTGTCGCCCGAGGACGTGGCCCGCAGGCGTGAGCTAGTGCCGCGAGACCTTGGCGCCTTCGACCTCGGCCGGCAGCAGCGCCAGGTCGCGGGCTTTCTCGCCGACATCCTCGCTCGACGCGCCTGAGGCGAGCTCCTCGTAGACGGCCGCGTAGGCGTCGACCATCGTCTCCCAGGAAAAGCCCAGGCTCGCCTCACGCGCCGCGCGGCCGAAGCGCTCGCGCAGCTCCCGGCTGTCCGCCAGAGTGTCCAGGCGCTCGGCGATCCCGCCCGGCTCGCGCGGGATGAACCAGCCGTTCCGGCCGTGCTCGAGCAGGTCCTCGACTCCGCTCACGCGCGGGACGAGCAGGGGGAGCCCCGACGCGGCGGCCTCGTAGGTGACGAGCGAGAAGGTCTCGTAGGAGGTGGGGAGGAGGAAGGCATCCGCGGCCCGATAGACCGGGGCGATGTCCACCAGCGGGCCGTTGAAGCGCACACGGTCGCGGGCGCCCAGGTCACGCGCCAGCGTTTCGGCGCGCTCGACGTCGCCACGTCCCACCACCACAAGTCTCCAACGGGGCGAGCGCGCGATCGCCTCGATCGCCAGGCGCAGCCCCTTGCCCTCCCACTCGCCGGACACGAATAGAGCGACCAGGCGGCCGTCGGGCGCGCCGAGCGCCTCGTGGAGGCGCTCCTCGGGGCCTCGCGCGGGCCGGAACGTGTTCGTGTCGACGCCGTTCTGGATGGTCCTGACTCGCCCACGAGTGTGCGGCAGGAACTGCTCGAGCTCGCGCGCTTACACCGTCGGACACCCCGGCCAGGAGCTCCGTTCTGCGGCGGCCGTAGCACCAGCGCTCTGTGAGCCGGCTCATCCAGGCGGCGACGGCGGCGTTGAGACGGTAGGCGAGGCTCGCGCGGCTCGCGCGAACCACGGGGGCGCGCTCGCGGATCGCCGCGTGGCACAGGTGAACGGTCGACAGGTCGGAGCGCCGCAGCAGGATGGCTCCCGTGCTGTGCACGACGCCCTGCTCGGCCCGCCGCAGCTTCAGCGCCGCGGCGACGAAGAACCAGGGGTAGGCGATCGGAAACGGCCGGGCGGGGGCGCGCACGCGCAGCCAGCGCACGCCCGGCATGCCGTCGAGGTGCAGCGTGCGCGAGATGACCGTGACTCGCCAGCCGCGGCTGATCAGGCCGCGGATCAGCTCGGTCAGCTGCCGCTCCATTCCGCCGACCGCCTGGATGTCGTGCGCCACCAGCACGACGTGTCGGGAATCAGGCTGGGGCACGGGCGATCTCCGTCAGGTTGCTGACAAGGCTCTCGGCGGTGGCGGTCGCGGAAAACCGCGACATGCAGCGCGTGCGCCCGGCGGCCGCCACGGCGTGGCGCCACTCGGGGTCGATCAGAAGGCGCTCCACGCCGGCCGCGAGCGCGGCCAGGCCGGGCGGAGTCGACGAGCACACCGGAAATGTCGGGTTCGACGATCTCGAGGGGACCGGCGCTGGCCGGCGCCACCACCGGTACCCCGAGCGCCATCGCCTCGAGCAGGACGATTCCGAAGGGCTCGTCGTCTGAGGCATTCACCAGCACGTCCATGAGACTCACGTAGCGGTCGGGGTCGGCGACCTGGCCGGTCATCGTGACGCGGTCCTCGAGCGCAAGGTCGCGGATCAACGTACGCAGCGCGCGCTCGTAATCGGGCGACAGGCCGTAGGCATCGCCTCCCACCACAAGGCAATGCACGTCGTGGCCGCGTCGCCGCAGCTCGGCCACCGCGCTGACCACGCGGTCCTGGCCCTTCCACGGCTGCAGTCGCCCGAGAATCCCGACGACGGCGCGGTCGGTTGGGATGCCGAGCTCTCCGCGCAGCTTCTCGGCCTGGTCCGTAGGTAGCCGCCGGCGTGGCTCGACCCCCGGATGCACGACGAAGCCGTCTCGGCGCGGCGTCATTCGGCGCTGAGCCGCCAGCGAGGCGTTCGACGAGCAGCCGACCGCCGCCGTCGGAAGCGCCGTGGCGAGCCGATCCATCCAATGTCCCGAGGGAACGCCGTGCTGCCACCAGACGACGCGCTCGGGAAGACCGGCGACCTTCGCCGCCGAGCCGCCGTAGAGCTGCGTCTTGGGGCTCCAGTTCAGGATGAGGTCGGGGTCGCGCTCGCGAAATACGCCGGCGAGGCGGCGCACGGCGCGACTGGTTCCCAGCGGGCTGCGCAGGCGCCCGGCCGGGACCACCGCCGTCGGGATGCCCAGCGAGGCAACGTCCCGCTCGAAGGGGCCGGCTTGGAGGAAGACGACCGCGGGGTCGACGCGGTCGCGGTCGAGGTGCCTGAGGATCGACCAGAGCATGGCCTCCGCGCCGCCGAGCCGCTCGCCCCACGGTGCGGTGATCACGAGCCGGATCGCGGCCGCTCATCGCTTCGTCGCCGCGGGAAGGTCTACGGCCTGCGCCAGAGCCTCGGCGGACACCGGCCAGTCGAACGCCGACTCGTAGAGAGCGCGCGCCTCGCTCGCCATCGCGCGCCGGCGCTCCCCGTCAGCAGCCAGCGCACATGTCAGCTTCGGAGAACGGAGCGTGGCCGTTGGCCGGCGCGAGCGCAAGCGCCTGTGGCGCGCGCCGCAGCTGGTCGTCGGTTAGCACGCCGTCGGTCCCGACGATCGGGAGCCCGTGCTGCAGCGCGCTCATCAGCGTCGTCCGCCGCGTGGAGACACCGTCGAGGAAGGGCGCGAGGAACAGGTCCGCGGCCGCGAATCGGCGCGCCAGCTCAGGCGCCGGCAGCGGGCCGGGGGCGTGAACCGTGAGGTTCTCGAGCCCCGGCAGTGGCGGCGCCTCGGCGCCCAGGCTCAGTACGAGCAGGCTATGCCCCGCATCCTGGAGCGCGCGTATCGCCCGGACGGCATGGTCCACCTGCCAGCCGGGATGGGTGCGGCCGAAGAGCGCCACCACCAGCGTGTCCGGCTCGGCGCCGAGTTCAGACCGCATCTCCGTGCGCGCGTGACGCATGTCCGGCAGGTTGGATCCGACCGGCATATGGCGCACCGGGCGGGTCGGCCGGCGCCGCGACAGGTCGTCTGCCCAGCGTTCGATGGACGCCACGACCGATGTCGGAGAGGAGCCGTCAGCGCCTCGAGCTGCACGCGCTGCCAGATCCCCATCAGGAGCGCGCGTCCGCCGGACAGCGGCACGTAGGGCTCGTGGACGAAGAGCACAATGCGCGGCCGGGGCCCGCGCCTCAGGCGCGACCGGAGCAGGCGAAGCGGAAGCCACGGCGCAAAACCCCAACGTCCGTAACAGAACGGGCTGTACTGGAGGATGATGGTGTGCGCGTCGCCCGCCAGACTCCCTTTGGGCGTCCGGGCGCTGACCCGGTTCTGCACCGAGACCGGCGAGCCCGTTCGGCGCTCGAGGCTCGTCGCCAGCAGGTGGCTGTGGTCGCGGATGCCGTCGACGACGTTGCCTCGGTCGTTGAAGAGGACGGTGATCATCAGCTCACCCGTGAGCGAACGACCTGGCCCAGCATCCTCCTCAGCTGATTCACCTGCTTGGGGAGCCCCTGCCGGCGGGGCGGCGTCGCGGCCGGCGGCTCGGCCGGCCCGGTCACCGTCGTCCCGGCGGGGCGCTTGCCCGGATCCGACGCCGGCGGGGGCGTCAACGGCACGACCGGGGACTCGGCGACCGGCGGCGGAAGGTCGAGCACGGTCGTGCGCATCCGGTTTCCGGCGAGCGAGCCAGTACGAGAGCACGCCGGCCGCGAACCAGATGTAGGGGGAGCCGGGCGTCGTAGCGGTGCTCACGCCCACGAACCATGTCGAGAGCAAGGCCAGCAGCGGGGCCGCGACAGCAGCGACCATCAGACGCAATTGCAGGTCTTCGAGGCGCCGCACTCGCTTCATGCTGAGCCCCACGAGGGTCAGCATCAGCCCGAGTAGAACCACGAGCCCCGGCACGCCCACCTCGATGAGCAGAAAGGTCGGCTCACTCTCGGCGTTGAGCTTGGACCCCGTCCAATCCCCGGCCCGCTTGGCCGCCAGCGGGTCCCTTCGACCCGATCCCGGCGCCGAGCGGGTAGTCCCGTATGTACTCGGGGATCAGCTTGAGCGTGTCACGCCGGTAGTCGTAGGCTGTCGACAGTGCCTTGTTCGGCGCGATGTCCGAGTAGCGGTCGAACGCGCCGGCGTCCGAGTTCGAGGTCAACACCGAGACGCTCGCGTACGACACCGCCAGTGCCAGCGACAGCCCCATTACCGCGCGGAAGGCTCCACGCGAGGTGACGGAGAGGGCTGTAAAGGCCAAAGCCGCGACAACCGCGCCCAGCACCGCCACACGCGCCTGCGAGGTGACCACCGCCAGTACGGCTCCGCTCGACAGCAACGCGGCGGCAACGCGGGTGCGGGCGGAACCGATCGCGAGCAGCGCGATCCCAGCGGGAATGGCGAGCATGCCGACGATCCCGCCGAAGCCCATGTCACTGCCGAGCCCGAAGGGCCGGGTGCGCAATTCCCCGTCATCGTCCACCCAGCCCCGGCCGGAGACGTCGCCGGTGCCATTGATCTTCTGCTCATAGCCCGGGCCCCAGCTCGACGAGTTCCTCCGGACTCATCCCGAACTGGATGAGGCCGACGACTCCGTTCACCGCGGCCACGAGCAGCAGCAGGAGTAGGAAGCCCTGCAGCCGGCGCTTGCTGCGCATGACCATGTAGCCGAGGAAGAAGAGGGGAACGAACTCGAGGTGCGGCCGGATCGCGGAGATGGAATGGCTCAGCGTGCCGTTCTCCGGGTTGAAGACCTGAACCAGGACCACGGCGATCCACGCCAGCACCCAGCCGGTCAGAGGCGGACGGTCCACTTCCTGGCCCTTGATCGCCCAGCGCACCAGGGCACCGGCGACGATGGCGTAGAGGAGGAAGTCTCGGCCCAGTGTCGCGAGCGAGGATCCGGTCTTCAGCTTGAGGTAGCCGTCCGCCAGGCCGATGTAGAGCATCACGACGGCGAGAGTGACCTCGAACCGAGCCGACGTGAACATCCAGATGGCGACGAGCCCGACGCCGGCCGCCGAGACGATCGCGATGGGCTCCGTCGTCGGGAGGCGCACCATCAGGAGCAGCCCGGCCGCCATCAGGGCCGCGGCACCGACGAGCGCCGGAAGCCGGGACTGCTTCCAGGCCGGGCTCAGGAGGCGTGGGCGAAGCGCCTCAGCCGCCATGTCCAACGGAAGCTGCGCCGAGGATGGCGGGCCGCGGCCGGCTACGCCTTCGCGTAGCCATAGTGATAGGCGTATGCACGCTGGGCCTGATCCCGCTTGCCGACATCGTTGGCGACCACTCCCAGCACGTTCGAGTTGGGGATGCGCTCGAGTCGCGCGAGCAGACGGCTGGCGGCATCAGAAGTCGTGGTTCCCAACCGGGCGACCACGAGGACTCCGTCCACCTCCGACACGAGCGGGACCGCGTCGCCGAAGGCCAGCATCGGCGCGGTGTCCAGAAGGACGACATCGAACTGGTTGGCGATCTCGTCGAGGAGCCGGTGCATTTGCTCCGCCGCGAGGACGGCCGGGGGATTTGCGGGTGTTGGTCCCGCGGCAAGCACCGCCAGACGGCCGAGGTCTGTCTCGGCGTGTCCGTTTCCGTTTCCGTTTCCGTTCCCGTTGCCGTTCTGCGAGTAGAGCTTGATCAGCGTCTCAATGCCCTCCACATGGACCTCCGCGGTCTGGAGGGCGTGCTCGAGCGTCGCCGCTCCTGTGAGAACGTTGATGAGGCCCGGCTGGCGTTCTACTCCCAGCACGGTGTTCAGCGTGGGGCGGCGCAGGTCCGTGTCGATCACCGCAACGCGTGCGCCCGACTCCCGGTAAGCCAGCGCGAGGTTACGCACCACGGTCGACTTGCCCTCCCTGGGGCCGGCGCTGGTCACGAGGATCGTACGCAGCGGCCGGTCCAGCGAGGCGAGGTCAAGGTTCGTGCGCAGCATCCGCAGCGGCTCTCTGAATGCTTGCGGAAGCGTGGCTGCCCCGTCCGCGCTGGGGGACGGATTCGCAACGCTGGGAAGCTCGGTGAGGTTCGGGACGGGGTAGACGCTCTCCACGTCCGCCGGACGACGAAGGCGTCGATCGAGTCGCTCCAGGCCAAAGGCGCCTGCGATCGCGAGCATCAGGCTGACGACGAACGCGAAGATGGCGTTCTTCTTCGGATTGGGCTCCACCGCCACCGGGTTCGGCACCGCCGGATCCAGCTGGCGTGTTCCTGCGGCAGCCTTGGGAAACTGCTCGATCGCGGCGAGACGATCAATGCGCTGGCGCAGCTCCGCCCTACGCGAATCGTCCTCGGTAGAGATTCCCAGCTCTCGAATCTGCTTCTCGGCCGCCTTGCGAGCGACGCTGGCCGCGTTCCGCCGCTCGGACGCCGTGACCGTGATGAATCCCTTCGCGAACGCGTTCGCGATCGCCGCGGCGGTGTTCGGGTCGGAGGCAAAGCTGGAAATGAGCAGGAAGTCGGAGTCCGCGGAGGCGCCGACCTCGATGGTTCCGAGCAGGGAGCGCGGATCGCCTCTGAAGCCGAGTCGCCGCGCAGCCACGCGTGCCACCGGCTCGGTCTGCAGCAGGACAGCCAGCGTCTCAGACGTCCTGGCGTCCCGAGCGGTGTCGGTTCCGAGGATCAGCCGGTCGAGTTCGGAGTTACCCACCATTATCTGGGTCGAGCTCGTGTAGACCTCGGGCTTCTTCGAGTAGTACAGGTAGGTGGCACCGGTGACCACGACCACGACGGCAATGATCAGCGGCAGCCGCGACAGGATCGGCCTGAGGTAGTCGCGCAGGTCCAGCTTGTTGGTGGATGTATCCGATTGCAATTTGCCCCCGAAGCAGGAAGACGTCGTGCGGTCTCGTAAAGCGGACTCC
This sequence comes from uncultured Thermoleophilaceae bacterium, assembly GCA_963819635.1. GTDB lineage: Bacteria > Actinomycetota > Thermoleophilia > Solirubrobacterales > Thermoleophilaceae > JACVRW01. The sequence goes on along the minus strand of CAWFWX010000003.1, from coordinate 843,364 downwards.
CTGATCAAACGGGGGAGACGCGCTAAAGCTTCCGCTCGGCCGGAACTATCAAGCTGACGGAGGTCAGGCTGCGCGACCCGGTGGCTCAGGAACGGTGGCCAGCGCCGGCCTCCCGTGAGCGGAATGACGTCGGTTCCGGCATGTGTTACGCGCGGCTTGCAGGCCTTCGTCGGCCAGCACGCGTTCGATCACGTGGGGGAGGCCCGGGGTGAGGTGCGGGAGGTTGTCGGGCCTGAAGGCCGTGAGCTGCCCTCGTACCAGCAGCTCGAGCCGGTGCCGCAGACTCGCCACGTTCGGCGTGGTCACGACCAGAACGCCCCCGGGAGCAACTCTGCGCGCGGCCGCCCGCAGGACCGTCCACGGGGCCTCCAGATGCTCTAGAACCTCGACCATCAGCACGCGATCGACCTGCTCGACGCCGTCCAGTGCGCTCTCCGCGGGACCTGTCAGCAGCTCGACGTCGTTCCGGAGGTCATCGGCGAGCCAGTCGATGATGTCGAGGCCGATGAGCTTGGAGGGCTTGTGCCGATCACGGATCTCCCGTAACACGTCGCCCGTTCCGCAACCAATGTCGAGCCACCGCAAACCTGGCTCTGGCCTGGCGTGCGCGAGGGCCGCGGCGTGGATCTCAGGGCAGGAGTCGCCGGCCGAGGCCAGCTGGGACGTCTCGTACGCGATCGCGCGCGCCTGATTGCCTGCTGACATGCGCCGGAGTCTGCCAGCGACGGTGCAAGTAGGCCCCTCCCCGCCAGCGTTGTGTGGATGGTGCTCAATAGACGCATAGGGTCCGAGCCGGCTGCGGCCGCGGCCGACGCCGCGGGTGCGGGCGCGCTGCCGGCGGGCGATACCCGCGCTGGAGAGCCTGGGCACGTCCGCTTCTCGACCCTGGTCCGGCGGCTCATGGCGACGGAGGGCTTCGTCGTCGCGCTGGCGCTGATCACGGCGCCCTTGGCCGCGCGCGCTCTCGGGCCAACCGGACGCGGCGAGCTGGCGGCCATCCTCGTGACGTTGACCTTCGTACCGAGCATCGCCGCACTCGGCCTGGCTATCTACGCCCAGCGCGAAGCCGCCCGCGGCGCGGACGTGTCGCGCCTGGTCGGCTCGCTGGGCGCCGTGTCGCTCGTGACCGCGAGCATCGGCATGCTCCTCGCGCTTCCGATCGCCAACTTCGTCTCCGACGGGCGCGAGGTGGTGCGCACCTTCGTCCTGATCGGGCTTCTGATGCTGCCGTTCTCGCTCGCGGGGAACCTGCTCGCGGGGATCAGCTCGGGTCTCGAGCTCTGGTCCCGAACGATCGCCGTGCGCCTGATACCGCCCGTCATCGGCGCGGTCGGCGTGGTCACCCTGTATCTGGCCGACGCGCTCACCGTCGCCACGGCCGCAACGCTCGCCATCGTGAGCAGCGTCCTTCAGCTGGTGCCCGTCTTGCCGCCCGTGTTACGAGCCGGTCGGCCTCGCGTCGACCGTGCCACGGTGGTCCACGGACTCAAGTTCGGGATTCGTGCCTGGGTGGGCGCGCTCGCCTCCAAGGCAAACGTCAGGCTCGACCAGCTGATGATGACGCGACTGGTGCCCACCGCCGAGCTTGGGCTCTACGCCGTCGCGGTGAGCATCTCGTCCGTGGTGGGTGGGCTCGTCACCGCGGCAGTGTGGGGCCCCCTCGGCGTGCGCACCGCCAAGGGGGACCCACACCTGGTCTCTCGCGCACTGCGCGTGTCGCTGCTCACGGTCGTCGCCACCGGTGCCGTGATTGCCGCGATCCTCCCTCTCGTCGTCCCCGTGGTTTTCGGCGAGCGCTTTTCGGGGGTCGTAGAGATTGCGCACATCCTCATCGTGGCCGTCGTCGCCGCCACGGGCATGCAGGTGCTGACGTCCGCCCTCACGGGCGCGGGCAGGCCCGGGGCCGGGGCAAAGGCGCAGCTGATCGCGCTCGCGATCACCGTGCCCGGCCTCATCCTCCTGCTGCCGTCGCTCGGCGCCGTGGGGGCTGCACTCGTGAGCCTCGTCTCCTACAACGCGGCCTTCTTGTTCCTGCTCGTCGTCGCCAGGCGCCACTTCGGAGGCGGTTACGGCGAGTACCTCCTGCCGCGCCGCAGCGACTTCGCGTTCGTCGGCGCGCTCCTTCGCCGGTCGCTTCCGGGCCAACGCGGGAGAGGCAGGGGATAGGCCATGTGCGGCATCTGCGGCACGACCAGCGACCCGTCCGGCAGCGCGACGGCAGCCATGAGTGCGGCGTTGGCGCACCGAGGGCCCGACGACGCCGGCCTTTACACGGATGCGGAGACGGGCGTCTCGCTTGGCGCCCGCCGGCTTTCCATCATCGATGTCGCCGGAGGTCACCAGCCGCTGAGCAACGAGGACGGAAATGTGTGGGCCGTTCTCAACGGGGAGATCTACAACCACCCGATGCTGCGCGAGCGCCTGCGCAGCCAGGGGCACACGTTCCGCTCGATGACCGACACAGAGGTCCTCGTGCACCTGTACGAGGAGTACGGGCTGGCGCTGGTGCACGCACTCGAGGGCATGTTCGCCTTCGCGATCTGGGACGAGGCCGAGCGACGTTTGCTTCTCGCGAGAGATCGTTTCGGCGAGAAGCCGCTCTTCTACACGTGCCATGGGCGCGACATGAGCTTCGCTTCCGAGCTGGCCCCACTGCTGGCGGGCCCAGGGTGCGCCCGCGACCTGGACCCGGCCGCGGTCGACTCGTTCTTCGTCTTCGGCTACGTGCCGGGACCGGGCACCATCGTCCGCGGTGCGGACCAGCTCCCGCCGGCACACATGCTCACCTGGCGGCCCGACATGGCCGAGCCCGAGGTGCGCCCCTACTGGAGCCCCCCGACGGTCGCGAGTCGCTCCCCCGAGCCCCTCGATGAGCTCACCGCGGAGACCGGGCGGCTGCTCCATCAGTCGATTGGCAGCCGCATGATCGCCGATGTCCCGCTGGGGGTTTTCCTGAGCGGCGGCGTGGACTCGTCGCTGATCGCGACGATGGCCGCGCAGCAATCCTCCGCGCCGGTCAAGACCTTCACCGTGGGATACGACGTCGGTTCGGTCGACGAGTCGGGCACGGCGCGGGACGTGGCCCGCCACGTGGGCTCCGAGCACCACGAGCTGCGGCTTACGTGCGCTGACGTGGCCGTGCGAGTCCCGTCGCTGTTTCGCTCACTCGACCAGCCGCTCGCCGACCAGGCGCTTGTCCCGCTCAATGCGGTCGCGGAGTTCGCGCGGGCGACCGTCACCACAGTGATCGCCGGCGAGGGGGCGGACGAGCTGTTCGGAGGCTACCCGCGGTACCGCTGGCTCCACCGGGCCGAGGCTCTCGACGGCAGGGTCCCGCCCGCGATCGGCGCTTTGGCGGCGCGCGCCGCGTACTCCGTGCGCGGCCGCGACTGGCGGATCCGCCGGCTTGCCGACGTGGCCGTCCGCCAGCCGGCGCTCGAGCGGCACCTCGACTGGGTTACGGCCCGTCGCCGTCACCTGCGCAGCAGCCTCTACGGGCCCGCGCTTGCACCGGAGCGCCTCAACGGAACGATCACGTCTGAGCTCGCGCGGCGGGTGGAGGCGCTGCACCCCGGCATCGGCGAGCTCATGCGCCTGGACCAGCTGCAATGGCTGCCTGACAACGTGCTGATGAAGGCGGACCGCGCCAGCATGCTCGTCGGCCTCGAGGTGCGCACGCCGTACCTCAACCGCGAGCTGGCGGAGTTCGCCGCCACGGTGTCCCCGCTGATCCACACCAGCATGGGCGGGAAGGCCCTGTTGCGCCGGCTGCTGGGCACGCTGCACCCGGGCAGCGCGCCGCGACGCAGGAAGACCGCCTTCCGGGTGCCCGCCGACAAGTGGCTGCGAGGTCCGCTGGCACCGGTGATCGACAACCAGCTCGCCCGTGGCGCCATCTTCGAAGAGGGCTGGTTCGACCGTGCGGAGGCTCAACGGATTGCGGCCCAGCACTCCCGCGGCGTCAACGACTGGACACACGTGCTGTGGCCACTGTTGTCGTTCGGCGTCTGGCTCGACGACTTCCGGGGACGCACAGATGGCTGATCTGCGGGTGCTCGTGCTGACGCCGGACTACCCGCCGCAGCTGGGCGGCATCCAGGTCCTCGTGCACCGGGTGGTCCGCTACGCGCCCACGATGCATGCGCGGGTGGTCACTCTCGACGCGCATGGAGCGCGCGACTTCGACGCGCTCCATGGTCTCGAGGTTCACCGTGTGCCGCCGCGTAGGGGCAACCGCCACGCATCGATCCTCGCCCTGAACGCACGCGCCCTTGGTGAGGCGCGCAGGTTCAGGCCCGACGTGGTCCTGAGTGCGCACATCATCACGAGCCCCGGTGCCGTCGCCATCAAGCATGCGCTCCGCATCCCGATGGTCCAGTACTTCCACGCCAAAGAGGTCGGGGCCAAGCCGGGCTTGGCGCGGTTCGCCGCCAAGCACGCGGACGGCAGCATCGTGGTCAGCCGATACACCGGGCAGCTGGCGGCCCGTTCCGGGGCGCGGCCGGAGCGCCTCCACCGGATTCACCCCGGGGTTGACCTGCCGGTGCCCCGAAGGGCGACGCCCCTTGACGGGCCGCCGACGATCCTGACGATTGCTCGGCTCGAGGATCGCTACAAGGGGCACGACGTGGTCATGAGGGCCCTACCGCTCATCCGCGCGCGGATCCCCGACGTGCGCTGGGTGATCGTGGGAGACGGGCCTCTCAGGCCGGGGCTCGAGCGGCTCGCAAGAGCGCAGGGGGTGGGCGATTCGGTCCACTTCGCCGGGCCGCTGCCCGACGAGGAGCGGGACGCCTGGCTGGCACGCGCCCACGTCTTCACCATGCCGAGCCGCCTGCCGGCTGGAGGCTTCGCCGGCGAGGGCTTTGGGATCGTCTACCTCGAGGCCAACGCGCGCGGCGTTCCCGTCGTGGCCGGAAACGTGGGCGGTGCGCTCGACGCCGTCGAGCACGAGCGCACCGGACTGCTGGTTGATCCGACAGACCATCTGGCGATCGCAGATGCGATCGGCGGGCTGCTGACAGACAGGGCACGCGCGGCCGAACTCGGCCGAAACGGCGCTGCGCGTGCGCAGTCATTCGCCTGGCCACGGGTGGCCGAGCGGGTGGAGGCACTTCTCACGCGGATGGCCGCGGGCAACCCCACGTAGACGAAGATCCGGCGGCGCCGGACCATCTGGACGCACGTCCGATGCTATGGGCGTCGATTGAGGCGCATCCCCGAACTGGGCGATAGGGACCGCGTGCGGCGTCGTAAGCGCAAGCCCAAGCCTCGCTGCAAGCCTCCGCGCCGACGACGCGCTCGGCGCTCCGAGGCCGCGTCGCTCCTTGCAGTGGACTCGAAGCGGCGGCGACGGCGGGTCAAGCGTCGCGTCTGCCGCAAGCCGCGCAAGCGCGTACCGGTTCAGCCTGTCCCTGCGCCCCCCGCCCCTCCGCTCCCCTCCCCGGCTCCTCCCGGCGGGGACCCGCCCGTCCTCCGGCTGTCGTCACCCGTGGCGATGTGGTCCGGTCCCTTCGGAGTGCGCGAGGCCGAACGTCTGCTCTGGCGGGCCGGCTTCGGTCCGTCGCCCGGGCACGCACAGGCTTTGGCCGACCTCGGTCTGCACCGCGCCGTCGCCGCGCTGACCCGTCCCGACGGAGATGAGGGCTTCACCGGGGCGGAGCCGACAGACGCGGACGGGGGCCCGATCTATCCCCTGGACGCCTTTGGACATGACCACCTGTGGTTCCTCGACCGCATGGTGCGTACCAATCAACCGCTGGCGCAGCGCATGACCCTGATCTGGCACGACTGGTTCGCGACATCGGATGCGGGTGTCGGCCAGCAGAGTCTGCTCGTTCGCCAGAACGAGCTGTTTCGCCGGCACTGGCTCGGGTCGTTCGACCAGCTCATACGGGACGTGACCATCGACCCGGCGATGATCCTCTGGCTCGACGCGAACGAGAACCGGCGCGACCACCCGAACGAGAACTACGCGCGCGAGCTGATGGAGCTGTTCACGCTCGGCCCCGACCGCGGCGCGTACACCGAGCAGGACGTACGCGAGCTGGCGCGCGCTCTGACCGGATGGCGGGCGCTACTTCACGAGGGAGCTCGGCTGGCACACGTTCGCCTTCCACCCTCCCTGGTTCGACGCCGACCAGCAAGACGGTCTTCGGCCAGACGGGCAACTTCGGCTGGGAGCAGGCAGTGGCGATGTGCGTGCGCCACCCGATGCACGCCGCCTTCTTCGTGAACAAGCTCTGGAGCTACTTCATCCCCGTGCCGCCCTCGGATGGCGATCGCGCGGCGCTCGAGCAGCTGTACGTCGAGAGCGGCTGGCAGGTGCGTCCGGTGGTGGAGGCCATCCTGCTGCATCCACAGCTGCACGGGGGGCCGCGCATGGTAAAGCCGCCGGTGGTGTTCCTGGCCGGGCATGCTGCGGGCGCTGCGCCGCGCAATCGACACCGACCTGTGGACCGCGCTGTGCGCGAAACGCCGGCCAGCGCCTGTTCTACCCGCCCGACGTGTCGGGTTGGGACGACGCCAGCTGGCTCGACACGAACACCGTCAAGGGACGCTGGGAACTGGTGCGAGAGGCGCTCCGCGGCCGCGAGCTGGACGCCACGGAAGTCCACACGTACGAGTCGACAGAGACGCCCCAGCAGGCCGTGGCTCGGGCGCGAGCGTTCTGGGGCGATCCAGACCTGACCGCCGAGACCGTGGACGCGCTCACGAGCTTCGCGGTCAAGGCGGTGACCGGAGTCGGCCCGCCGCGCGAGCTACGCGGGTGGCGCCAGAACGCGCTGCGCCACCTTCTCTACTTCTCACCCGACCTCCAGACAAGCTGAGACCGCCCATGCCCGACTGCTGCAGGGACTACTCGAGAACACAGGCACTACGCCGCGCGGCGGCCGAGGCAGGGAGGGGTCTCCCGGCCATCGAACCGGGCATGCCACTCCCCGCGGGCACGGGGCTGACGCGCCGCTCGTTCGTTTCGCGGGCGAGCGGCCTGGCCCTCGCCGTCTACGGCGCGACCTCGCTCGGCCCCAAGGCGTTCGAGGAGGGCATCGCGGCCGCTGCGGCTCAGGGCGTGGATCAGCCCATCCTCGTCTCGGTCTTCCTGTCAGGAGGGGTCGACTCGCTCACTCTGCTGGCACCCGACCCAGCCAGCCATCCCCGCTATGCGACGCTGCGGAACAACCTGGGCCTGGAGCCTGGAGCGGGGACCCCGTTCAGCGAAGACCCGAGCCTGCGCTGGCACCCGTCCGTCTCCAACCTCGCGACCCTGCACGCGGAGGGCAAGGTCACGGTCTTTCCCGCGGTCGGCTACGACGATCCCAACCAGTCCCACTTCACCAGCCGCCACTACTGGGAGGTGGGCAAGCTGGATCCGTCCGAGCGATGGGGCTGGCTCGGGCGCTATCTCGACCTGCACGGCCGGCCCGACAACCCCCTTCAGGGACTGACTCTGGGCGCGAACCTGATGCCGTCCATCGCGGCCCGGGAGATGCCGGTCGCGACGGTGGCCACTCCCACCCAGTTCAGCTTCAGCTCGGTGGGCGTGAAGGAGCCGGTCGCGCGGGAGATGCAGAACGCCTTCGGGGAACTCGGCGCGGGCGCCACCACCGATCCGGCACTTCGCTACGCGCGCGGCCAGGTCGCAGCGCTGAACACGCTTCGAGGGCAGCTGGAGCCCTTTCAAGGTGGATTCACGACTCCGGCCGGGGTGAGCTACCCGGACATCGGGTTCGGGCGACGGCTGGCCGCACTCGCCGCGCTGATCGACGGAGGGCTGCCGCTCAAGGTGGTCGCGCTCGAGGGCCATGGCGCCTACGACACGCACGCGGGACAGTCGGGCACCCTGGCGGCGAACCTGCAGCTGGCGTCAGGCTGCCTGTTCGCTTTTCAGCGCGACCTCGAGGCGCGCGGGCTGCAGGACCGAGTGCTGACGCACGTGTGGAGCGAGTTCGGGCGCCGCCCGCAGGAGAACGGATCGGGCACCGACCACGGCGCCGCCGGAATGGGAATGGTGATTGGCTCGAGGGCTTCGGGCCGGATGGTGGGCTCGTTCCCGGGCCTTCTCGATTCGCAGCTCGACGCCGACGACAACCTGCGTGCGACCGCGGACTTCCGCGGCGCCTACTGCGCCCTGCTCGAGCAATGGCTAGACGTGGACGCCGCGGAGATCATTCCCAACGCCTCGTCGTTCACCCAGCCGAGCCTCGTCAAGGCCTAGGACCTGCTCGTAGACAGCGGCGACCCGCTTCACGTGCACGTCCACACCGAAGTCCGCCACCGCCCGCTCGCGCCCGCACCGTCCCATCTTCTCCCGCAGCCTGGGATCCGCCGCCAGCGGGCGAAGGGTCGCTGCCCACGACTCCGGATCGCGCGGAGGCAGGAGTAGCCCGTCCTGCCCATGCCGCACGATCTCCGCCGGTCCGCCGACAGCCGTCGCCGCGACGGGTGTACCCATCGCCATCGCCTCGATCACGGCACGCCCGAAGGGCTCTTCCCAGGACGGCAGCAGCAGCAGGTCGAGCGCGCGAAGGACGGCGGGTACATCCTCCCGCTCGCCGAGGAAGTCGACGTGGCGCTCGAGCCCGAGCTCGGCGACGAGTCGATGCAGACCTTCCACGAACCCGAGGTTGTCGAACCGGGTGGCCTTCGCTGACGAACTTCGGTGCCCCGACCAGCAGCAGCCGTGCGTCGCACCCGTCCGCGCGCAGGCGGCCGAGCACGCGGATCGCGTCGTCCTGCGCCTTCCACGGGGTGAGCTGGGCGACGACTCCGAGCAGGCACTCACCATCGCGCGCGCCGAGCTCGGCGCGCGCCTCGGAGCGGCTGACCGTTTCCGGGTCGAAGCGTCCGAGGTCGACAGGGTTGTGCACCACCAGCGGCGCGGTGCCGGGGGGGAGGCGATCGGCCGTGTAGCGCGAGTTGGCGACCACCGCGGCACAGCGACGGCGTACCTCGCCGAGCGCGAGCCGCGACAGGCGGCCGGGCGGCAGGCAGTCGCGTATGTGGCCGACCGCGGGGCGCCCGCAGCGGCCGCTCGCCATCCCGGCGATGATCGCCGCTCGAATCGAGTTGCCGTGCAGCACGTCCGCCTCGGTGGTGCGCGCGATGCGTGCCACGGCCCGCACCGCTCGGGTCAGCCGGGCGAGCGCGAGTGGCGTGTGGACCGGATGCAGCTTGAGGCTCCCGTCCAACTCGGGGATCGCGTGTGTCTCGACGCCGAGCTCACGCAGCCGTTCGGTGAGCGGCCCGGCCGGACAGGCTGCCACCGGCGTGATCGTGTCGGGCAACCCGCCGATCAGCTCCAGCAGCGAACGCTCGCCACCACCCAGGCAGCCCGTGTGGTTGACGTAGAGAACCTTCACGGGGTGGAGGGCGCGCCCACCAGCACGTCGCCGCGCTGGGCGGCGACGAGGTCCGCCACGGCAACGCGGCCGGCGATGCGATCCACCTCGGCGGTCAGGCGCTGCTTGAAGGACTCGGTCGAGAAGCCACAGGCATGGGACCTGATCCGCTCGGGGTTGAACCGCGCGAAATCGGTCTCGCGCAACGCCTCCGCGAGCGCATCGACATCGTCAGCAGGCACATGCACCCCGGTCTCGCCTTCGATCACCGTCTCGAGCGCACCGCCCGCGGCTGCGGCGACGACGGGCCGGCCCGCGGCCTGAGCCTCCACGGCGGCGATGCCGAACTCCTCGACGTTCGGGACGACCAGCGCGCGCGCATGGCGGTAGAGCAACTGCAGGTGCTCGTCGGACACCCGGCCGAGGAACTCCGCGGTCGCCCCGTACTCGGAGGACAGCCGATCGAAGTCTGGGCCGGATCCGACGACCTTGATTGCCGCTCCGGCGCGGCGGGCGGCCTCGAGCGCGACATCGGTGCGCTTGTGGCGCGTGACTTCGCCGACCACCAGGAGATAGTCGCCGGGCTCGCCAATCGAGAAGCGATCGACGTCGACGGGCGGATGAATCACCGTGGCGTCCCGGTCCCAGAAGCGTTGGATGCGCTCGCGGGAGATCTGCGAGTTGGCGATGTAGTGGGTCACGTCCCGCGCTGCGGCGACATCGCGCCGGCGCGCGTGCGCGAGCGCCAGGCGTAGCGCGGGGCGCGTGACGGCGCCACACTCTTGGAGCGCGCGCTCGCGCTCGAACCAGGCGTACCGGAACGGGCTGTGGCAGTAACAGACGTGCACGGCGTCCCTCCGGGCTCGCGCCCCGTGTGCGAAGGCGCTGCTGCTCGAGACGACCACGTCGTGCTCCTGCACGGGGAGGCGCCGCGCGGCGCCCGGAAATAGGGGCAGCAGACGCCGGAAGCCGGCCTGACCCACCCCGGTGGCCTGCAGATACGAGGTGCGGACCCGGCGGTCGGCGAATTGGCCGTCGGTGCCGGCCTCGTCGTACAGCAGCGTGTAGATCGGTGCCGTCGGCCAGCAGGACGCCATCGCGGCGAAGGTCCGCTCCGCTCCGCGCATCACGAGTAGGTAGTCGTGGACCAGACCCGTGGAGGTCGCAGAGTCGGTCGACGTCATGTCCGATCAACGCCTGCTCCGCGAAGGGACTTGCGCTTCCTGGGCGCCTGGGCCCCGGAAGGGCGGGACGCGCGGCCTCGTTACTGCTGGGGGGATGGATCCCCCGAGTCGCATGACCACCCAGCCGAAGCTGCATCCATTGACGGTGACCGAGCCCGCTGCGCCGGGTACGGCCGCGAGCGCCGAAGTCACCGACGCTTCGGTGCTCGAGCGGGCGAAGCAGGCACCCCCGGTCAGGGCGCTTCGCCGTGTGGGGCAGGTGGCGTTCCTCCTCGTTCCCGGGGCACTCACGCTGTACCTGGCCTTCAGCGCGGGAGGCTTCTATCCGGAGGACCACGTCGCCGTCCTGGCCCTTCTGGCGCTCGGGCTGGTCGGTTACACCCTGCTCTCCCGCAACCCGTTCAGCGGCCTCACCACGCTGTCGCTCATCGCTGCGGCGGCGCTGATCTCCCTCTCGGCTTGGGCGCTTGCCTCGGGCGGGTGGTCCGATGCCCCCGGTCGCGCGCTGCTCGAGTCCCAGCGCACCGGCCTCTACGCATGCGCGTTCCTGCTGTTCGCCGCGGTTCCGCGCCGCAAGGGCGGAGTGGCGACGATGGTCAGAGGAATCGCATTCGCGATCGTGGTGGTGTGCGTGGCCGGGCTGGCCACTCGCCTCTACCCGGACGTCTTCGAAGGCGCCGGCGCGCTGGCCCAGGCCCGGCTCTCCCATCCGATCACCTACTGGAACGCCCTGGGGCTCCTTGCGGCGGTCGGCGTGGTGCTCTGCCTCCATCTCACCTGCCACGAGCGCGAGCCCGTGCTGGCTCGCGTCGCAGGAGCCGCGGGCGTGCCGATCGCGGCGCTCACGCTCTACTTCACGTTCTCCCGCGGGGCGACGGCTGCCGTGGCGGTCGGGGTGATCGCGTACCTCGTGCTGGGCCGGCCGCGCGGCACGGTGTCCGGTCTCGTGGCTGTGGTGCCGGCCACCTTGCTCGCGCTCCGTTCCGCCTACGACGCGGATCTGCTCGCCAGCGCCGAGAACACCACGAACGCCGCCGCCGCCCAGGGCCACGACCTCGCGGCAGTGGTCATCGCCGCGTGCGTCGGAGCGGCGCTCCTGCGCCTGCTGATGACCGGGCTCGATCGACGCCTACGGCGCATCGAGCTGCCGGAGTTGGCGCCAGCCAACCGGCTGGCGCTTGCCGTCGTCGCGATGGCGGTTCGTCGCGGGCGGCCTTGCCGCCTTCGAGGTCCCCGGGAAACTCCAGGATTCCTACGACAAGTTCCTGTCCGCCGACCGCTCGGCGACGGACGCCCGGACGCGCCTCAACGACACCCGGTTGGGCGTCCGGCGGGACCACTGGGACGTGGCGATGGACGAGTTTCGCCGGCATCGCCTCAACGGCTCGGGCGCCGGTACCTACGAAACGGTGTGGCTGCAGCACCGGCCGACCCCCGCCGAGACGGCCGAAGCGCACTCGCTCTACTTCGAGACCATGGCCGAGCTCGGCCTGGTGGGGATCACCCTGCTCGTCGTTGCGCTGCTCGCCATCATGGCCGGCCTCCTGGCGCGCGCCCGGGGGGCACGGCGGCCCCTCTACGCGGCAATCGTCGCCGCCACGCTCATGTGGGTGCTCCACGTCGGCGTGGACTGGGACTGGGAGCTCCCCGCGGTCTCGCTCTGGCTCTTCGCCCTGTGCCGGAGCCGCCCTGGCGCGGGCGCCGGGGGAGGGGCCCGGCCTGGTGAGGCTGGCTCCCGCCTGGGTCGCACGCATCGCCCTCGCCGCCGTCTTCCTGTTCGTGGCGGTTGGAGCCGTGCGTACCGTCATCGCCGACACGACCCTCGACGATGCCAGCCGCTCCTTCGACGACGGTCAGTGCCGGGCCGCGCAGGCGGATGCTCGTAGCTCGATCGCCGCCGTCGCGAGTCGCGCCAAGCCCTTCGAGATCCTGGCCTACTGCGCCGCCGATCAGGGGCGACCCCGTGAGGCGATCAGATCCATGGAGGCTGCGGCGAGGCTCGACCCCAACCATTGGCGCTACCACTACGGCCTGGCCCTCGTGCAGGGCGCCGCGGGTCGCGATCCAAGGCCCGAGCTGCGCACGGGCGCGCAGGCTGAATCCGTTCGGCGAGATCCTCTATACCGGCCCGGCGAACCGGATGCTGCGCTCCGAGCGTCGCGGCTGGCGACGTCTCGCAACCCTGGCCTCGCGGCCCGGCGGGTAGCTGCACGTGAGCTCATTCGCGCCGCAGGTCCCTGTGGCCATCCGCGACGACGCCCTACCCACAGCGCCTGAGCTGCTCGGAGCCGCCGGGCTCGAGCTCGCCGCCAGAGTGGCCGAGGAGGGTGGTGGGAGCGTCGACTCGATCCACGCGCGCCAGGCGCTGTACTCGCCCGGCCGATCGCTGGCCGTCAACTTCCACGCGCAGCTGAGCTGGCCCGACCGGGAGCCGACCGAACAGGTGGTCGCGGCGGTGGCTGACCGCGACGGGTTGCCGGACGGGACCTCTCGCCACGCTCTCGCCGGCGGGGAGGTGGGCGTGTGGCCCTTTCCCGGGGATCCGGTACTGAAGGGGCTTCCGCGGGTGCTCGACAGGCGCGAGCTCACGGACCTGCTCGGCTATCTGCACCTGGAGCCTCGGCGCGTAAAGGTCACGCCGCTCGTCTACCGGCCCCTGCGGCGCGCGGTCGTGCGCCTGTCGCTGCGCGACGATCAGCTCACGTTCGACCGCGAAGCCCAGCGGGTGAGTGTCACGGCCGGCAAGCGCTACATCTACCTCAAGGTCGTCCGGCCCGGCGACGCAGAACAGCTGGGCCAGCTGCACGACGACCTCGAGGGCCACCTCCCGATCCCGCGCCGCTACGGCGTCTGGAGCGATCTCGGCGTGCTGGCGCTGGAGGGCCTGCCGGGTCAGACGCTGCGCGACTTCATCCGGCTGCGCGATGGCAGTCCTCCCGGGGCGGACGAGATCCTCGCCTTGCTCGACATGATCCCCGCCACCGCCTCCGCATACGAGCGCGTGATGTCGATGAGACGGCGGGTCAAGGCGCACGAGCGACTGCTCCGCGTGATCCTGCCCGACCACGAGGCGCGAGTTCGGGGCCTGAGCGCCCGGCTCCGAGAGCTTCCCTCCAGGCGGCCGGCCGTCGTCCACAGTGACTTCTACGACTCCCAGATCCTCGTCAACGACGCTGGGGCGATCACCGGGCTCGTCGACCTGGACGGCGTCGGCTGGGGCGACCCGGCGGACGACCTCGCTTCAATGCTCGGTCGCGTCTGGACCTCGGGTCAGACCGGCGGCCGTGGCCGCGAGCGCTTTGCGGCCTATGCCGGTGAGCTGCTCGACGGGTTCTCGCAACGAGTCGATCGCCGCGACCTCTGCCTGCGAGTCGCGGCGATCGTTTTCGGGCGGGCGACCGGTCCCTTCCGCAGTCAGACGGAGGACTGGCGGGAGAAGGGACTGGAGCGCGTCGAGCTTGCGGAGAGGTGCTTGGAGCACGCCCTTCGCGGCGAGCTCCCGGCCTGACGCGGCGAACGGGAGCCCCTAGCGATTGCTCCTAACGATCGCTGTGGTCGTCGGAGCTGGCGTCCTTGTCGTCGGAGTACTTGTCGCGGTCGCTGTTGTCGCCGGAGCTCTTGTCGTTGTCGTCCGACTTGTCGTCGCGGTCGCTGTAGTCCCCGGAGCTCTTGTCGTTGTCGTCCGAGTACTTGTCGTTGTCGCTCTTGTCGTCCGAGCTCGCGTCGTTGTCGTCCGACCCCGGGTTGTTCGGCGGATGGTGCGGCTTGTCCGAGCTCTTGTCCGAGCTCTTGTCGGTGGTGCATTCGTCGTGATCGTCACCGCCGCCGTGGTGTCCGCCGGTCATGGTCTTGGCGGTCGAGCTCGAGCTCGAGGCCTTGTGCGAGCCGTAGCTGTCGCTGTGGTCGCCGGAGCTCTTGTCGTTGTCGTCCGAGTACTTGTCGTGGTCGCTGTTGTCGTCCGAGCTCGCGTCGTGGTCGTCGGACTTGTCGGTCTTGTCGGAGGAGTGGTCGCTGGAGTGGTCGTCATCCGGGCAATACGTGCTGTGGCCGGCGTCGTCCGACTTGTCGCCGCCCCATCCGACCGAGCCGAAGAAGAACTGAACGCCCTTGGAGTCGTTGCCGTAGCCGAGGCTGCTCGAGCCGAAGGAGCCACCCGACGCCCAGTTGATCGCCGTGGCTGCGGCATTCGACGTGCTGATTGCGAACACGCCGAGAGCCATGGTGGCTGCGAGGAGCCGACGCCGCAGCGAGGCCACCGCGGGCGCGTGGCGCGGCCGGCGCCGGCGAGCGAGCACGTCGCGCTTGATCTCGTCGAGCTTCAGCGGGCTGATTTCGGGCCGCTCCTGCCGGAGGATGCCAGCGAGCCGTGAGAGATCGGACGGTGTCGGTGCGTTGTTCTCCTGAGCCATTGCTCCTTATACGAACGACGCATGCCGTTTCCAACTCATGGATGAGAAGACATTCGAAGAGCTCTACGAGGAGCACGCCGCCGGGCTGTTCGGCTTCCTGGCGTACCGGACAGGCAACCAGGCGCTCGCGGAGGACCTGCTCGCCGACACCTTTGAACGTGCTCTGACGGCCCGCCGGGCGTTCGACATTCGCAGAGGCAAGGCGAAGCCCTGGCTGTATTCCATTGCCCTGAACCTGCTGCGCGACGCGTCCCGTCGTAGGGCGGTGGAAGACAGGGCGATCGAGGAGATGAGCCTCAAGGCGCGCAACGGCAACGGCCATTCGCCCATCGATCAACTGGAGGCTCGACAGGTCCTGATGGCCGGCCTGGAGACGCTCGGCGACGATGAACGCGAGGCGCTCGCGCTGCGCTACGGCGCCGACCTGTCGCTCGCGGAGATCGCGAAGGTGATTGGAAAGCCGCGCAGCACCGTTGAGGGGCGCATCTACCGCGGTCTCAAGCACCTGCGCATCGAGCTGGCCGGCGAGCGCGAGCCTGCCGTCGAGCCAGCGGCGTCCTAGGACATGCTCGCCGAGCGCGCGCTCAACAAGCCCTACTACCTGCTCCGCCCGCGCCAGGCGATCCGGCGGGTCCGCCACGTTCACCGCGCTCCACCCGAGGGGCTTGCGATCGCTCCGGTTCCATGGGGCGAGCTCGAGGTCATTCCCAGCGATGTGGTGGGCGCCAGCATCTGGCGCGCAGGTGTCTTCGAGCTCGTCGTCAGCGAGACGATCGCGCGACTCCTCGAGCCGGGGGAGACCGCGATCGACGCCGGCGCGAACATCGGCTACATGACCTCCCTGATGGCCAGCCGCGTGGGGAAGGGTGGCCGCGTCATCGCATACGAGCCACACCCGGACCTGAGCCGAATCCTCCGCGGCAATGCAGCACGCGTGCCCGCCTCCTGCGAAGTCACCGTCGTGGAGTCGGCCTTGTCCGATCACTCGGGGGAAGGCCAGTTGGCGCTCGGACCCCAGTTCGAGCACAACATGGGCACAGCCTCGCTCGCGTCGGAGGATGGCGGGGACTCGGGCCCGCACGTGCCCGTGTCGCTGGAGCGGCTGGACGACAGGCTCCCGGACGGGACTCGCGTCGGCCTCCTGAAGATCGACGTGGAGGGGCACGAGCTGAGCGTGCTTCGCGGCGCGCGCCACGCTCTCGCGCAGCGCAGGATTCGCGACATCGTCTTCGAGGAGAACCTGGCCCTTCCAACACCCGTCACGCGCTTCTTGGAGTCGGCCGGCTACGTGCTCTTCGGGCTGGACCAGCGGGTGTTCGGCCCGCGCCTGGTGGCGCCGCGAGAGCCGCGCGCCAAGCCGCTGTGGGAGGCGCCCACGTTCCTCGCGACCCTGGACCCCGACCGGGCGAGGCAGCGCATGGCACGCCGGGGCTGGAGGGTGCTCCGGGCTCGTAGCCCAAAGGTCCGATTTTCGTAGGAACGAGGACAAATTCGTCCGATTCGGGCGTTGAATGGGCATATGCGCTGTCGGCATGAGGGCTTCCACGGGATCAGGACGCAGTACGACCACGAGCGCTGCGTGCTCGTCTGCTTCTGGACCTGCGAGAGCTGCGGGCAACGCCTGGGCGAGGTGCGGCGCGAGGAGTACCGCCCCGCCTACGACCCACACGGGGCCGAGCGCTTTCTGGCGAGCTACGGGCGCTAGTCGCGCTCGTATGGGTAGCGGGCCGCCAGCCGTCTCTGCCTGACAACGGCGCCCGTCGCCAGAGCGGCGCCCAGCAGCGCGAGCGCCAGGACGAACAGCAGATCGTTTGATCCGGGAGGCAGTCCCATGCCCCCTGGCGGGAACTTGCGTTCGTCCGCAGTGCCACCACCGTCGCCGCCCTCTGCCGACTCGCCGAGCACCGCGCCCTGGTCGGCCTGTCCGGACCCTCCGGACCCACCATCGCCCGTGGAGCCGAGCGAGGTGACAAACACGGTCCCGCCGCCCGTTTCAGCCGGCGCCGAACGGTACGCCGCCCAGGCAAGGTCCATCCCGGTGTGCCGGCAGCCGGTGGTGCGCCCTACCGTGACAAGGCGCCTGATCGCGCGCCTGCCGGTGCGCTCATAGCGACGGCGGCTGAGCCCAAGCGTCCGTGCGACCCTGGCGGCCGACCTTGGTCGTGCCTCCCCAATCCCGAAGCGAAGGACGAGCAGCCGGCTGTGCAGCGGGGCGAGCTCGTCGAGGCAGCCACGCAGCCGGCGGACGACGCGTTGGCGCTTGCGGTATCGCGTCGCGTGCTCCGCCCGGCTGAGGCGGTCGCCGCGTGCCCGGCCACCGGCGCGCCCGTCAGAGCCGTCCAGGACCGCTGGCTGGGCGATCGCCGCCCGCGAGCCACTGGCAACCTGCTCGACGGTGCTGCTCACCACGTGTCCCAGTTCTCGGGCGCTCAGTGGGGCAGGGCTCGGCGGCAACGGCACGATCGCCGGCGGCTGAACAGCGGGCGCCGCGGGCGCGGGCGGTGGAGCCGGGGGTACCGCCGGCAGCTGCGGCAACTCGACCGGTGGAGCCGGGGCGGCTACGTCGGGTAGCGGCGCAGCCGCGCTGGTGCCGAACGGAAGGCCCCAGGCGGCGACGACGGCAGCCAACGCAACGGCCGCGCGTCGAACCCGTACCCCCGTGCGGGCGCTGCCCCCCATTCTCGCATCGCTTGTTACCCCGGCACGCCAGGGTTGAAGCGCGAAACCATGCGCGCTCGCGCTAGTACTCGAGCAGGGTGCCGCGTCGATGCGCGAAGTCGACCGCGCGCCCGATCGCCCATCCCGCAATCGGCAACGAGATGAGCGTGAACAGCACGAGCTTGAGCACGTACTCCCAGGCGGGATCGGGCATCGGGAGCCCGATCAGCGTGTTCCGGAGCAGGTTCACGGCGGGTGTGAACGGCTGAATCTCGGACACCCAGCGGATCCACTCTGGAAGGAGGGTCACGGGGAAGTAGATTCCGGAGACCAGCGCTATCCCCGCGACGATGAAGCCGATGCCAGGGGCCCGCTTGTACGCGACCACGACGGCAGCCGTGCCGAGGGCGATGGCGCCAAAGGCCACGGCGCACAGAATGGCGATCGGGATGGCGAGCGGGGCGGTCGCCCATTGGAGGTCGAGTCCGAACAGGATGGCGGCCGCCAGGAGCGTCCAGATGCCCATGAAGAGCGCTCTCAGCATGGGGAACAGCGTCATGGACATCGTCGAGAGCACCGGCCCGAAGGGCGACAGAAGGAGGCGCTCGAACGTGCCCGCGACGAGCTCGCCGCGCAGGACCTCGGCGAGGCTCAACCCCGAGTGCAGGACCGAGATGATCACGAGGCCGATTGCGACGAAGGAAAAGTAGTCCTCGGCATTCGCCACACGATCGGCGGCAACGAGCTGCGACACGAAGTAGAAGAGCGCGAGCGTGAAGACCATCGAGAACATCTGCGTGCCGAGCTGCGTGCGGAAGCTCATGTACATGCGCATGTCACGCGTCAGGATGGCCCGGAAAGCGGCGAAGTCGGCCTTCATTGGAGCTCCGTGAGCCGTCCGTCCTGGAGCCAGTACTGACGATCGAACGGTGCGTACTCGCGGTCCGTGCCGGGCGAGCACCAGACCACCACGCCCGCGCGGTCGAGCACTTCCGCGATGCACCCCCGGAGCACTGCGGCGCCGTTCTCGTCAAGCGACGTGAGCGGCTCGTCGAGGAGCACCAGATCGGGCGAATGGAGGAAGGTCATTGCCAACCGAAGTCGCTGACGCTGGCCCATCGACATTCGATCCACGCGGTAAGGGAGGAGATCCTCCAGTCCGACGCGCGTCACGACCCGCTCGATCGCGCCATCGATCTCGTTCTGTGGCATGAGTGCGAGCCGCGCCCATAGGCAGAGGTGGTGGTAGACGGTCAGCCGTGCGTATATGCCGCGATCGCCTGCCGACAGAAAGCCGAGGCGCCTCTGAAAGGCCCTCCGGTCCTTCCTCGGGTGCAGGCCGTCGAAGGAAACGTGGCCCACATCCGGCGCGACGAGGCCGGCGGCGATGCGAAGCAGCGTCGTCTTTCCGGCGCCATTGGCGCCCGCGAGCCAGGTGAGCGTCCCACCCGGCAGCTCGAGGGTCATCTCGTCGAGGACGCTGCGGCCCCGCCAGGACTTCGATACCGAATCGATGCTCAAGCCGGAGTCCTGACGGTCCGCGCCGGGGCCAGGAGTTGGGGCAGGCGCAACCTTCAGGACTGCTTCCACAGGAAGACAACGAAACGGCGTCTCCCGGGCTTCTGACTGGAAGCCACCTGCTCCACGCCACGTTGATCGGGCACGTGTCCAGCACACAGGAGCAGCGGTGGTCCGGTCAGGCCTTCGGGCTGAGCATTTGGAGTGACTTCCGGCTTCCCGGGTTCCGCACCGGTCGTGAGAGCGACCCGAGCGAGCGCAGGCTCGCCATCGAATGCCTGCCGGCCACGACCCTGAGTGAGGAGCGGGTGGGGGAGCGCGTATGCGAGTGGCGGGATGACCACGGGCACATCACGCTGGCGATCGACGAGACCCACGCGGGCTTTCGATTCATCGTCGCCCGGGTGGGCGTCTACGAGCTGTCGGCAGACGGCCAGCGGATCGTGTGCCAGCCGGCGCTCTCGGCCGGCTACGAGTGGCGTCGCTACCTCATCGGCCAGGTCCTTCCGTTCGCCGCGCTGCTCCAGGGACTCGAGGTATTCCACGCGAGCGCCGTGGAGATCGACGGGAGGGCGGTTGCGATCTCTGGGCCGAGCGGCCTGGGCAAGTCGGCACTCGCGCTCGGGCTTCACCTCTCGGGCGCCGGATTCGTGACGGACGATGTGCTCGCTCTCGAGGTCCGCGATGACGCAGTGGTGGCCCATCCCGGCATAGCGATGGCAAAGGTCCGACGCACGACGGCCCACGGGCTGCTCGAGGTCAGACGGCCCGTCGTCCCCGTCGCGGAACCGCTGCCGCTGGAGGCCTTCTGCCTGCTCCGGGTCTCCGGCGACGGGTTGCTTCATGTCACCGAAGCCCCTGCCGAGGCGCGCGAATTCCTCGGCGCCACCTTCAACTTGGTCGTCACGAGTGCTGAGCGCCTACACGCCCAGCTGGATGTCTGCGCGGCCGTGGCGGAACAGGCGCGTACCTTGCACGTGGCAGTTCCGCACACGATTGACGGTCAGGTCTCAGGGCAGCTTCGGGCGCAGCTCGGCACCGTGCCCGTAGGGCGATAGCCGGCCCGGCTGCTACTTGTTCTTCGGGCCGTTGCCCTGACCACTCTGGCCAGGCGGTATGCCACCTTGGCCGGGGTTCGCAGGGTTGAAGTCGGGGACGCCCGGGAAGTCGTTTCCGTTCGGGCCGCCGAGCCCGCCGCCGTTGCCGACGCACGGCGCGTGGCTGTTGTTGTCGATTACGTGGTTGGGGTGCGTGTTGGGCCCTGGGTACCCAGTCGGGCAACTGTGGCCTGGGGTCGCACCGTACATGTCAACTGGACCGCCGACGTTCTGGCCGGCCGTCAGTTCGGTGAGGGTCCCGTAATCGGCGATCGCTGGTGCCTCGTAAGTCATGAGCTCTCTCCTTGGCTCTCGACCGCCTCGCGGTCCGTACGAGTCCCACTTTATGGCGCTACGCCGCGGTTCTCGTCGGAAAAAGGTTCCGCTCAGAGGGTCCCGATATCGGTACCGATAGCGGATACGAGCGCATCCTCAGCGGCGGGGTGCGCGGGCGTGCCGGACAGCCGTCGAAGCCAGCATTCCGCGGCCGCGAACGTCCACACCCGATAGCACCAATCGCGGTGTGCGACGGCCCCGGTTGGGTTCTCGGCGAGTACCGCATGGAGGTCGGATCGGGCCACGAATTCGGGAAGCTGGGCGCGGGGATCGAGCAGCAACTCTTTGATTGCGCTCCTGTCCCGCTCGACTGATTCGCTGAAGATCGGGTCGAAGCGGCTCTTGTAGGGGCGCAGACGCACCTCGTCCGGCACGAGCCCCTCCATCGCATGTCGCAGCAGCGGCCGGTTGTAGCGCCGGTCGAAGGCAAGTTCCGGTGGCAGCCCCAGCACCAGTTCCACCAGGTCGATGTCCAGCAGGGGGTGTCGCGGCTCGAGACCGAGCTGGGCGGCATGGCGGCGAGACACGTCGTGCGCCATCCGTGATCCCGGGCCGGCGATCGCGTCGAGGAGAAAGTTCCACCAAGCCGGACCGTCACCGTCGGCGCCGTGTCTCCAGGTCCTCAGCTCGTGCACACGGCGGCGCACCGTGGTGGGCATGCCGTACTCCGGGAAGCGCCCGGCCAGAGACCAGGCGGACACCAGCCTGCCGGCGCGCATCCGGTCGGCGAGCAGGACCGGCGCATGCCAGAAGACAGCGTCCCCGCCCTCGCCGTCGAGCATCACGCGGATGCCGTCCTCCCGCGCACGCGCGAGAAGAGGCCGCAGGAAGAACAGCGTGGGGGAGCTCGGCGGCGTCTCCCAGGCGTCGATGTAGGGCAGCGCGCCCTCGAGCACACTGCCGGATGCGCCGAGTCTGAGCGAGGTCGCGCCGAGTCCTGCCGAGGCCGCGACCGCCGCCGTCAGGGGGCCCTCGTCGATCTCCGGGTGACGAGGGAACGTGACGGTGTAGGCCGACCGCGGACGCTCGCCGGGGTCGAGCGCGGCGGCCGACGTGGCCGCGACGCTGGCCGAGTCGATGCCGCCGCTCAGCAGGACGGCGGTCGAGCGGCTGTCGGCGCCGCGCCGCCGGACCGCCTGGAAGACGCAGTCTCGAACCGCACTCGTGGCCTCCTCCCGCGAGATGGGCTCCGGCGCGCGGTAACGCGGAGTCCAGTAGCGCATGGGACCCGACGGCCCGAATCGCCCGAGGGCGATCCACGAGCCAGGCTCGAGCGGCTGGACACCCTCGAAGAGCGTTCGCCCGTGTGGCTGAGCTCCGGTCGACAGCCATTCGCGGACGGCACCGGCGTTCGGGCCGGGTGCGGACGGCATCAAGCGGCGGAGGTTCCGCAGCTCCGAGGCGAAGGCCAGCGTGGATCCGCTGTGGTGTACGTGAAGCGGCCGTCCCCCGAGCTGATCGCGCGCGATCAGGCCGGTACGCGAGATCCGGTCCCAGATCAAGAGGGCGAAATCGCCGCGGAGCCGCGACAGGAGCGCCGAGCCGTCGCGCGCGTAGAGGTACGCCAGCGCCGCGGCGGCGTCGGGGAAGTCGCCGTCCACGAGCTCAGGCAGGTTGTAGATGTGCCCGTCGATCACGGAGAAGACACGCTCCGACGCCGGTGCGCCCGGCGCGTCCGGGCCGGTCCACGCGAGTGTCAGCGGGCCGTCCACCAGGCCCTCGCATGCTCCGTCCGGCGCCAGCGCGGAGTCCACCCGCGCGCTCAGGCTCGCCGCGAGATGGGTCCTGCGCTGGGCGAAGACCCCTGCGAAGGCCCGCGTCGTGCTGGCGTATCGCACAACCGAGGAACGTCTCCGGAGGCGCGAAATGCGCGCCCCGCCGCCGATGGGCCGCCGAAAGCCGCACCTCTCCGTATTCGTTCATTGAGGAATGCCTATGGGTAGCTTTCCGACGGAGATGCGGGCGCGGTGGCTTATCGGCAAGCCACTGGCCCGAGACAGGCTGCTCGTGGTTGCGGTCGTCACGATCGTCGCGGTCGGTGCCACTCTTGTAGCCCTCGGCGGCTTCGGCGGTGCCGGGAAGGACGCGCCCGCGCTCGGTCAACGCGACTTCCCGGTGGCGGCGACGCAGCGTGCCGCCGCGGACGGAGAACGCGCAGCGCCCGGACGGCGCGACGCCGCTCCGGCCCCCGCGACCAATCCGGCGGAGCTCGCTGGACCTACCTTCGAGCGCCTCACCCAGACCCGCCACGCGGCGCGAGCGCGGCTCGCGCGCGCCAAGACCGCGGACGCCCAAGCCGTGGCCGCGCGCCAGCTCGAAGCCGCCTACGCCGACGCCGCCAGGCGAATCGAGCGCCTCCACACGGACGACCTGGCCGGCCTGGCTGGTGCGCTACGGAGCGCCGAGCGCGCCTATGGAGGGCTGGCGGTGGCGAGCGCAAACGTGGACCAGGAGCGGTTCGATCGGCAGCGGCGGGCCGTGATGGACGCCGAGGCCGCGGTCGCCCGCCAGCACGCCGCGCTGCGCTGAGCGCGGACGTAACGCGCGGCAATACCGCTCAGGTCGCCTCGAAGACGCTCACCGAGTCGCGCTCGACCTCCCGGACGAGGCCGTCGTTCTTCAGCAGGTCGATGTGCCCGAGCACCTCGGACAGCGTCAGGTAGGCCTGCGTCACGGCGATGTTGCCCCACAGCGACTGCGCGAGCTCGTAGGCGCTCCGTGGCCGCTCGGCCACGAGCAATCGAATCTTCTCGGCGCGCCTGCGGTGGAGGGTGAAGCGCTGGTCGATCAGGGTGCGATGGTCGGTGATCGGGTCGCCGTGGCCGGGGAGGACCAGATCGACGTCCATCGCGCGAGTTGCCTCGAGTGAGCGCAGGTAGTTCACGAGCGCCTGGGGGCGCTCATCGGAGCCGTCCGTGGGGCGGGTGATCAGCGGGTTCGACGAAATGTGTCCGAGCAGGTGGTCCGCGGCAATCAGGATGCGGCGCTCGCGGTCGTGGAAGACCGTGTCGGTCGGGCTGTGGCCGGGCCGATGGTGGACGTGGAGCGTGCGGTCGCGGAAGCTCATCTCCTCGCCGTCGTGCAGGACACGGGTGACGCCGGCGCTCGAGCCCCACGCTCGGAAGGCCTGCGATACCGCGCTCAGAGCGCTGACCACGTCCTGCGGGATGCCGTTGCGCAGCATCACCGAGCGCGCGAACTCGTCGTCCTTCTGCGCCTCCTGCGAGTAGTTCTCCACGTAGGGAACGGCCACGTCGATCGCGGCCACCTCGGCGCCCGAGCGCTGCGCGACGATCGACACCAGTCCGAGATGATCGATGTGCTGATGGGTCACGACCACGAGCTGGACGTCCTCGAGCGCGTGGCCCAGAGCGGCCAGGCCGGTCGTGAGCTCGTCGAAGGAGGTGGCGGAGTTCGGGCCCGTGTCGACGAGCGTGAGCGGGTCGTCCTCGATCAGGTAGACGTTCACCCGCCCGACCGCGAAGGGCGTCGGGATCGGGATCCGGTGGATCCCGTGGGTCACGCGGTGATCAGCCCGAGCACCTCGTCGCGCTTCTCCTCCATGTGCTCCGGGGAAACCAGCGACTCGAGGTTCAGGCGCAGCAGCGGCTCGGTGTTCGACGGGCGCACGTTGAAGTGCCAGTCGTCGTAGTCGATCGAGATCCCGTCGAGCTCCGTCAGCCGCCCGTCCCAGTAGCGCTCCCTGATCTCCTGCATCTTGCCCTCCTGGTCCTCGACCTCCGAGTTGATCTCGCCGGAGATGAAGTACTTGGACCTGAGCGGCTCGAGGAGCTCGGACAGCTTCTTGTCCTCAACCGACAGCCGCTCGAGGATGAGGAGAGCCGGGAGCGTCCCGGAGTCGGCGCAGTAGAAGTCGTGGAAGTAGTAGTGGCCGGACACCTCGCCGCCGAACGCGGCGCCGAGCTCGCGCATGCGCGTCTTGAAGAACGCGTGGCCCACGCGGTTGATGTACGGATGCCCGCCCGCCCGCTCGACCGTGTCCGGGACCGCGCGTGAGGCGCGAACGTCGTAGAGGATCGCCGCGCCCTGATCCTTTCGCAGGATCGACTCGGCGAGCAGCACCGTCAGGAAGTCGCCGGCCACGAACTCGCCGGTGTCGTCGATGAAGAAGCAGCGGTCGGCGTCGCCGTCCCAGGCGATCCCGAGGTTCGCGCCCGTCTCCCTGACCTTGTCGATGATGAAGCGCCGGTTCTTCTCGATCATCGGGTTCGGCTCGTGGTCCGGGAACTCGCCGTTCGGCTCCCAGTAGAACGGCTGCTGGTCCAGCGGGAAGCGGTCGAGGATCGGGCCGACCATCTGCCCGGCCATCCCGTTCGCCCCGTCCAGCATCACCTTCATGGGCTTGATGGCCTTCGGGTCGATGTAGCCGAGCGCCGCCTCGCGGAACTCGTCGCCGATGTCCTCTGTCGTGAGCTCCCCGGGCTGGTCCACCGGCGAGCCGGGCTCGCCGTCCATGACGAGCTGGCGCACCTCGGGGATGCCGGAGTCGCCCGACAGCGCCAGCGCGCCCCGCTTGACCAGCTTCGCGCCCGTGTAGGCCTTCGGGTTGTGGGAGGCCGTGCACATGAGGCCGCCGTCGAGCTCGCGGGCGCCGACCGTCCAATAGAGCATCTCGGTGCCGACCATGCCGATGTCGAGCACGTTCGCCCCCTCGTCCACGATGCCGCGCGCGTACTGCTCGGCCATCGACGGCGCGGACAGGCGCATGTCGCGCCCGACCGCGACCCTCAGCTGGTCGACCGGTACGTCCTGGAGCTGCGAGAGCACGCGCGGGAAGGCGCGCCCGATGCGGTATGCAAGTGCCTCGTCCATCTGCTCCGGGTAGGTGCCGCGGACGTCGTAGGCCTTGAAGATGGAGGGGTCTGTCACCCGATGGGTTCTACAGGAACCCGCGCTTGCGGAAGTACCCGACCATCGCCACGAGCACGCCGACCATCACGCCGACGATCACCCAGAAGCTGAGCGAGGCGCCGCCGCCGGGATCGCCGCCACCGGGCAGGCCGACGTTCATCCCGAAGATGCTCGCCAGCAGGGTCAGCGGCAGGATGATCACGCTGAACGCGGTGAGCACCCGCAGCACCTCGTTCACCCGGTGGGAGAGCACCGACTCGTTCGTGTCCTCGAGCGCCTCGATCACTTCCTTGTAGTTCTCGAGCATGTCCCAGATGCGCTCGGAGGCGTCGACGATGTCGTCGAAGTAGACCTCCATGTCCTCGGCCATGTAGCGCTGCTTCGTCCGCTCGAGGTCGCGCAGCACCGCGCGCTGCGGCCGGATCACCTTGCGGAAGTTGATGATCTCCTGCTTCGAGTTCGAGATGTCGCGCACGACCTCCTCGGAGCGGCCCTCGAAGATGTCCTCCTCGAGCCGCTCGAGCTTGTTCCCGATCTTGCGGAGCATCGGGAAGCAGTAGTCGAACGAGTCGTCGACGATCTTGTAGAGCAGGTAGCCGCTGCCCTTGGAGAACAGGCTCTCGCGCACCTCGTGATACGAGCGGCAGCGCTCGAAGAGGTACTCGACCGGCGGGATCGGCGTGTTGGGGAGCGTGATGATGAAGTCCGGCCCGATGAAGATGTCGAGCTCGGCGGCGTTCAGCCGGCCGACCGTCTTGTCGAAGACGGGGAAGTACAGGACGATGAAGAGGTAGTCGTCGTACTCGTCGATCTTGGGGCGCTGGTTGCGCGAGAGGACGTCCTCGTAGTCGAGCGGGTGGAACTCGAAGTGCTCCTCGAGCCAGGCACGCTCAGCGGGCCCCGGCCGCTCGATGTTGATCCAGCGGAGGTCGCCGAGGCTGACCTCCTCGACGCGAGGCTCAGTGGCCTCTAGACGTGCGGAATCGACCCGCGCGCGCGCGGAGCGCCTGAGACGTGGCTTCGGCAGGCTCGGCATCGGGTCTGAGGGGGTCGTCCAGCACGTTCACCTGACTGATTCTACCGGCGGGGGCTGGTATCCTCCGCCGCTCACATAGCCGTTGCATCGAGAGGGGTGGAGGGACATGGCCCTGTGAAACCCCGGCAACCACTCAGCGGACACCTGTCCGCGGGGAAAGGTGCCAATTCCATCGAGATGTGACAGGGCGCCTGGACAAGGCCTCCGTCACAGCACCGGCGGAGGCTTTCAACGTTGAAAGGGGCTTCAAATGCCTGTCCAGGCGCTGCAGTGCAAGGAATGTGACGCGACCTACCCGCTCGACGCCCGCTACGTCTGCGAGCACTGCTTCGGGCCGCTCGAGGTCGCCTACGACCACAGCGGCGTCGACGCCGCGGAGGCGAAGCGGAAGATCCAGGCCGGCCCGCAGACGATCTGGCGCTACGCCGACTTCCTGCCGTTCTCGGGGCCGCCGGCCGCCGGGCTGCCGGTCGGCCTGACGCCGCTCCAGAGGGCGCCGCGGCTCGCCGAGGCGCTGGGCGTGGGGGAGGTGTTCGTGAAGAACGACACCGCGAACCCGACCCACTCCTTCAAGGACCGAGTGGTGGCGGTGGCGCTGGCCAAGGCACGCGAGCTTGGCTACGAGGTGGTGGCCTGTGCCTCCACTGGCAACCTGGCGAACGCGGTGGCGGCGCACTCGGCGGCCGCCGGGCTCGAGTCGTACGTGTTCATCCCGTCCGACCTCGAGGAGCAGAAGGTGCTCGCCACGGGCGTCTACGGGACGCACCTCGTGGCCGTGCGCGGCACCTACGACGACGTGAACCGGCTCTGCACGGAGCTCTCGGGCGAGCGCGACTGGGCGTTCGTGAACGTGAACCTGCGGCCGTACTACTCGCAGGGCTCGAAGACGATCGCCTTCGAGATCGCCGAGCAGCTCGGCTTCGAGCTGCCGGACCACATCGTGGCGCCGATCGCCTCCGGCTCGCTGTTCACGAAGATCGCGCGCGGCTTCCAGGAGTGGCTCGACGTGGGGCTCCTGTCCGGCTCGCTGCCCGCATTCCACGGCGCCCAGGCCGAGGGCTGCTCGCCCGTGGCGCGCGCCTACGAGGACGGCCAGGACGTGTGCCGCCCCGTCAAGCCGGACACGATCGCCAAGTCGCTGGCCATCGGGAACCCGGCCGACGGGCCCTACGCGCTGGACCTGGCGCGGAGCTCCGAGGGCTCGATCGACTCGGTGACGGACGACGAGATCCGCGAGGGCATCGCGCTGCTGGCGCAGACCACGGGGATCTTCACGGAGACGGCGGGCGGGGTGACCACCGCCGTGCTGCGCAAGGTCGCCGAGCGCGGGGACCTCGGGCCGGACGACCGGGTGGTCGTCGTGATCACCGGCGACGGCCTGAAGACGCTCGACGCGGTGCGCGGCACGTTCACCACGCACGAGATCGACGCGACGCTCGATTCGTTCGAGAATTCGCTGGCCGGAGACGCCGTCGGCGCTGTGTAATCTGCCGGTCCGATGGCGGTGACGGTGAAGATCCCAACCCAGCTGCGGAGCGTCACGGGCGGCGACGGAGAGACCACCGTCGACGGAGTGACCACCGTCGGCGACGTCCTGGACGGGCTCTACGAGCGCTACGACGGGCTGCGCGAGCGGATCGCCGTGGATGGCGACCTGCGCCGCTTCGTGAACGTGTACGTGGGTGGCGAGGACATCCGCTTCCTCGACGGGCTCGACACGCCGGTCGAGGACGGCGACGAGGTCACGATCCTCCCGGCCGTGGCCGGCGGGCGCTGACCACCTTCGTAACGGGGGCGCAGGGCCTCATCGGCTGCGCGCTCGTCGAGGCCCTCCTTGACCGCGGCGAGTCCGTGGTGGCGCTCAGCCGCTCCGACCTCGCGGGATCGCGCTTCGACACCGAGGGCATTCGCGAGCGCTGCACGCTGGCGGAGGGCGATCTCACCTCGCTGGACGACGTCCTCGCCGAGCACCGCCCGCGCACCGTCTTTCACCTGGCTGCCCAGACGCAGGTGGGCGAGGCGAACCGGGATCCGCTTCCGACCTGGGAGACCAATGTCCGCGGTACGTACATGCTGCTCGAAGCGGTGCGCCGCCACGACCCGAGCGTGCAGGTTGTCGTCGCGTCGTCTGACAAGGCCTACGGAGCGCACGAGGAGTTGCCGTACCGTGAGGATTTTCCACTCCGGGCGTCATATCCGTATGACGTCTCGAAGGCCGCGACCGACATGATCGCCAGGTCGTATGCGACGACCTACGGACTGCCCGTCGCCGTCACCCGGCTCGCCAATGTGTATGGACCCGGCGACGTCAACTGGGCGCGCCTGATCCCGGACACCGCGCGGGCGCTCCTCCGTGGCGAGCGTCCCGTGATTCGCTCAGACGGGACGCCGGAACGCGACTACATCTACGTGGAGGACGCGGCCGACGCGTACCTGGCGGTGGCCGACTCGCTGGACAACCCGGCGCACCATGGTCGCGCCTGGAACGCGGGCTCCGGCGAGCCCCATTCCGTGCTCGAGATCGTGGAGCGCCTGATCGAGATCTCGGGCCGCGACGTGGAGCCCGACGTCCAGGGCGAGGGTGTGCCCCACGGTGAGATCGACCGCCAGTGGCTCGACTCGACGGCGATTCGCACCGAGCTCGGCTGGTCAGCGAAGCGGGATCTCGACAGCGGTTTACGAGCGGCCTGGGAGTGGTACGAACGGACGCTCTAGCACCGCGATGTACGCGTCCACCGGCACGCCCATTTCCAGCCTGCAGACCCACTCGCTCAGGTCTCGTACCGCCAGGCCCGCCGCCGCCGACGTCGCGCGGAGGTACCCCTCGCTGTGCGCATAGCGGCCGTTCGGGCTGAGCGTCCATCCCTCGCCGTCGTGGCGCTCCGCACTCACCGCGAGCAGCCCTCCCGGGCGAAGGGCGGAGGCGGCCGCCTCGAACATCGCTTCCAGCGACCCGAAGTAGATCAACACATCCGCCGCGACGATCACGTCGTAGCTTGCCGGCTCCTCGGCGAGCGCACTCACGAGTTCCGCGACGCGAAGCTCGTCGTACACCTCGGAGGCAGCGGCGTGCTCGAGCATGCCGGCAGACAGGTCCACGCCCACGAGACGACGGGCGAACGGCCGCAGCAAGGGCCCGCAAAGTCCGGTCCCGCAGCCGGCATCCAGGACGGCGAGCTCTTCGCTCGCCGGGTCATCGAGACAGCCGCGGAGGGCGTCCACAATGCTCTGAGGCCGGTACTCGAGCTGGCCGACGAGCTGCTCTTCGAACCTGTCGGCGAATGCGTCGAAGTGACTCGCCACATAGTCGTCTGAGGCCCGCGTCTCCGACGCATCGCCGTCGAGCGCTCGCACCATGTGGTGCAGTTCCGGGTCGTCTGGGTTCAGCGCCAGACCCCAGCGGTACACGCGCGCCGCTCGCTCCTCCTGCCTCGTCAACGCGAGGCGGGTCCCCAGCTTGACGTGCAGGTTCCGAAACGTCGGGTCGAGCTCGACGGCGCGTCGATAGTGGTCCGCGGCGTCGTCGTGCTCTCCTCGGTCGAGCAGCAGGTTCGCCATGCCAAACGGCGGCGAGGGGTGGGTGGGATCGGCCTCCGCCGCGACTGCGAGAACCTGTTCCAGCTCACTCGAACGGCCCAGCTCGAGCATGCCCAGGTGCGCCTCCACCGTGCCCGGATGCTCCGCCAGCGCCCCTTTGTACGCGGCCACGGCGGCGTCCACGCTCCCCTCGCTGGCGAGTGCGGTGCCAAGCCTTGCGCGCAGCGACGGGTCGTCGGGCGCGCTCTTCAGCGCCTGCTCGAGAAGCAGCGCGGCGACCGCGCCCTGCCCTTCATGGAGGAACACGCCGGCCAGTAGCTGAAGCGCGCCCACGTCGTCCGGCGCCTCGGCCAGGCGCTCGTAGCACGCGGCGATCGCCTCCTGGGGCCGGCCCTCCCTGAAGTGCCGTGTCGCCTCAGCGGGTGGAGCGTAGGTGCGGGTTGCGTTGGTTGCTGGCAAGCCTCCAGATAAACGGGGCTCCACCGGGCCAGCTTGCACTCGAGGTCAGCGTGCGGCCCGGATCCGCGCGGCTATCGCGGCGGGATTCGAGATCGGGCCGCCCTCGAGCTGTTCGACGCGCGCCTCGGGATGGAGCTCGGTGACGCGCGTTGCCAGCGTGCCCTCGAACAGCGGTTCGGCGCCGCTGTGGATGATCGTGAGACGGTCACCGAGCGCCGTCGTGTGCTCGGTCGGATCGTCCGCGACCCAGGCCTGGGCCCGGTCACGCCCGGCCTCCGGCGAGATGTACTCGACCACGCGTTCGAGGCGCTCCTTCAGCTCGTGCTCCTCGAGGTCCGGATTCGTCGCCGCCAGCACCGTTCGCAGGGCGGAGCGGGGCTCGGTGCGCAGCATCTGAATCAGCATCTCCATGACCGAGTCGGACGCCGCGATCACGCCGGTCTCCTTGAGCTCGTGCCGCGGCAGGAGGGCGGCCGCCGCCGGCTGGGCGGTGACGAGGGCGGAGATGAGGTCAGGCCGGCGCGCGGCAACGCGGACCGCGAGGTTGTATCCGTAGCCGACGGCGAGCGCGACGGCCGCTCCTCCGGTGGCCTCCGCGAGCGCCACGAGGTCGCCGGCATCCGTCTCCGTGTCGTAGGGCCCGCGCCGGCTCGAGGAGCCGCAGCCGCGCGGGTCATAGGTCACGACCAGGTGATCGCGGGCGAGATCGTCGATCAGGTCGGCATAGACCTGCGGATAGCTCCATAGGAGCTGGTGGACGATCAGGACGACGGGTCCCTCGCCCACGCCCTCCCAATGGATCACGATGTCGTCGGGCCGCTCGATCGCCGGCACGCGCAGGACGGTACCCGCCACGAGCCTCGGTGTTTGATCGCGCTCCCAGCGGGCTAAGTACCGGCTAATGCGAATGAAGCGGCTGCTAACCGCGCTCGCCGTCGCGGCCCCGCTGGTGCTCGCGCCGGCCGCGTCGGCTCGCGACTGGACAGTCGATGCCGGCGACTTTCAGTTCCGTCCTCAGGAGACGACGGTCGCAGTCGGCGACTCGGTCACGTGGGAGTTCACCGCTGCGGGGCACACCAGCACGAGCCTGAGCGGGCAGGCCGAGAGCTGGAACTCGGCCCCGAGCGGCACGAACCCCGCCGGCACCACCTTCACGTACGTCTTCACGAAGCCCGGGCGCTACCAGTACGTCTGCATCCCGCACCAGGACTTCATGAGGGGCGTGGTGGAGGTGCGGGGCGGTGGCAACGGGTCGCCGCTGGTCGCCTCGCTCG
This sequence comes from uncultured Thermoleophilaceae bacterium, assembly GCA_963819635.1. Taxonomy (GTDB): domain Bacteria; phylum Actinomycetota; class Thermoleophilia; order Solirubrobacterales; family Thermoleophilaceae; genus JACVRW01. The sequence goes on along the minus strand of CAWFWX010000003.1, from coordinate 811,643 downwards.
CTACGAGAAGGAGCGGGCGCGCGGTCAGGGTCAGCTTCCGCCTCAATGCCGGTGCCAGCGTGATCTACCGCCTGAAGGGACCTTCGCGCCGAACCGTTCGCCGCGGCAACCTCGCGCCCGGAGAGCACGGGCTGAGGATCCGGCGCCTCCGGCGGGGCAGGTACCAGGGAACCCTGACGGCCACCGCCCCTTCCGGTCGGAAGGTGCGCCGCACGAACTCGTTCACGATCGGCTAGCAGCGGCTTCCACGGATCAGCGCGCGCAGTCGATGCAGATCGAGCTCTCCGGCGCGGCCTCGAGGCGACCCGGTGCGATCGGCCCGCCGCAGCTGTCGCAGCTGCCGTAAGTGCCCTCGTCGAGCTTCGCGAGAGCGCGGCGCAGCTTCTCCTCGGTCACGAGGAGGCTGTTCCCGACGCCGATCTCGTTACGCCGGCTGATCGCCTCGCTGGTGCCGTCGCCTATGCGCTTCCCGAACCCGACTCAGGCGAGATTAGTCAGGCGCTCCCGGCGCCAGTCCCCCGAACAAGGGGCGTCGCCTTCCCGCTTCTGGGTATATGCCGCGACGGGGCCGGTTTCCCGAACACCCCTGCGACGTGTGTTCCTTGGGTTTCCGGCCCCCCTACATCATCGCCGCGGAGGCGGCGGAACGCGGCGCGACGCGCCCGGCAGGATTCGGACCTGCGACCTCTCGCTCCGGAGGCGAGCGCTCTATCCACTGAGCTACGGGCGCCGGGGGTGGTCAGTGTAGTGCCGGGATGTTGATCGCCGTCATATCCGACACGCACCTCCCGCGGGGCGCCCGGCGGCTCCCGGACGCGTGCGTGGAGCGGATCGCGGGGGCGGATCTCCTGCTGCACGCGGGCGACTTCTCGACCCTCTCGGTGCTGCGCGAGCTCGAGGCGATCGGCCCGCCGGTCATGGGCGTCCACGGCAACGTGGACAGCGCGGAGCTCCGTCGTCTGCTGCCCGAGGAGCGCATCGTGGAGGCCGAGGGCGTCCGCATCGCGATGCTCCACGACGCCGGCCCGCGCGTGGGGCGGCTCGAGCGGATGCGGCGCCAGTTCGGCGAGCGGGCGGAGGTCGTCGTGTTCGGCCACTCGCACATGCCGCTCCACGAGCAGGCGCCGGACGGGTTCCAGATCCTCAACCCCGGGAGCCCGACGGAGCGCCGCCGCGCGCCCGCGCACACCATGGGGCTGATCCGCGTCGCGGAGGGCTCAGCCCGGTGTGAGCTCGTACCTCTTTGATACCGTATCCGGTATCGTGAATCCCGGCGAACTGATCAAGGAACGGCGTCTGGCACACGGTTTGAGCCAGCGACGCCTCGCGCATCGGGCCGGAACGAGCCAGAGCGCGATCGCCCGCATCGAGAGCGGCGCCGAGGAGGTCACCTGGTCGCGGCTCCGGCTGCTGCTGCTCGTCATGGGGGAGCAGCCGGTGCTGGAGAGCGCCCCGCTGCCCGGTCGTTATGACGCATGGGATCTGCTCGAGCAACGCAGCCTTTCGCCCGCCGCCCGACTCGCGAACGGCCTCGCTTTCAACGAGCTCGGCGAGGAGCTCGTGGCGGCAGGGCGCGCTGCGCGCGATGGATGAGGTGCTCGACGCGCGAGCGCTGTTCAGGGTGCTCGCCGAGCACGGCGTCGACTACATCGTCGTGGGCGGCCTCGCGGTCCAGGCGCACGGCTTCCGGCGCGGAACGGTGGATCTCGACATCGTGCCCCGACCCGACCTCGCGAACCTGAGTCGGCTCGGGGAGGCGCTCGTGTCGATGGGCGCCCGGCTCTTCCGCTCGACCCGGCCGGTGAACGTGGGCGACCCGCACCTGCTCAGGCGAGCGAGCCTCGTCCCTCTGATGACGGATCACGGCCGCCTCGACGTGCTCAACGTCGATTCGACGGCCGGCCTGCCGGCGGATTACACCGCGCTCCGCGAACGGGCGCTCGTCATCGATCTCGAGGGCGTGACGCTGGCCGTGGTCGGCCTCGATGATCTCATCCGGATGAAGCGCGCAGCGGGTCGAGAACAGGACCTGGAGGACATCCGCGCCCTCGCTGCGACCGAGGAAGATCTCGGTCGCGAGGCTCGCGAGTCAACATAGGCCCATGGACCTCGACGTCCTCTTCCTCGGCACAGCCGGCTCGTCGCCCAGCCCGCGGCGCGGGCTACCGGCCACGCTCGTGCGGCGCGGCGGCGATCGGCTGCTGATCGACTGCGGCGAGGGGACGCAGCGGCAGCTCATGAAGTCGGTCGGGCTGATCGAGCTCGAGGAGCTCTTCATCACCCACTTCCACGCCGACCACGTGCTCGGCCTGCCGGGGATGCTGAAGACGTTCGGGCTACGCCAGCGCGAGCGGGATCTCGTCGTCTACGGCCCGCGCGGCCTCGCGCGCGTCTACGACCTGCTCTCTCCGGTGATCGGCCGCCTCAGCTTCCGCGTGCGGCTCGTCGAGCTCGAGGGCAACGACGAGCTCGAGCGGGACGGCTACCGGATCGCCGCGTTCGACGTCGATCACGGCGGGCCCGGGCTCGGCTACGCGATCGTCGAGGCGCCGCGGCCGGGGGAGTTCGATCCCGTCCGCGCGCGCGAGCTCGGCGTGCGGCCGGGCCCCGACTTCGGGCGCCTGCAGAGCGGCGAGGAGGTCGACGGGGTGCGGCCCGATCAGGTGATGGGGGAGGCGCGCCGCGGCCGCAAATTGGTCCTCACCGGCGACACCGCGCCCTGCGAGATGACCCGCCTCGTGGCCTGGGAGGCCGATCTGCTCGTGCACGAGGCGACCTTCATGGAGGAGGACGCGGAGCGGGCGGCGGAGACACGCCACTCGACCGCGGCCCAGGCGGCCGAGCTGGCGGCGGCGGCCGAGGTGCGGATGCTCGCCCTGACCCATATCTCCCCTCGCTACGCCGGCGGACAGGTCCGCGACGAGGCCCGCAGCGCCTTCGAGAACGTGATCGTGCCGCGCGACTTCGACCGCGTCGAGATCCCCTTCCCGGAGCGAGGCGAGCCCATGCACATCAGGGCATCGGACCGCCCGCCGGAGCGTGAGCCGGTCGCCTAGCCGGCCGGCAAAGTTCTGGCGGGTCACCCACGTTGGTGTCGCGTGAAAGTCGGGGTAATCGGACTTGGCTATGTCGGTCTCCCGCTCGCGGTCGCGTTCGGCGAAGCGGGGCACGACGTCGTGGGCGTCGAGACAGACCACCGCAAGCTCGCCGCGCTCGCCGAGGGAACGAGCTACATCGAGGACGTCTCATCCGAGCGGGTCGTGGCCGTAGGGCCGCGACTGCGGGCGTCGGCGCGCTACGCCGACCTGGCCGCGTGCGACGCGGTCATCATCGCCGTCCCGACCCCGCTCACAGCGAACCGCGAGCCAGACCTCGGCGCCCTCACCTCGGCGGCAGCCGCCCTCGGCCGCGTCCTCCAGGAGGGTCAGCTGGTGGTGCTCGAGTCGACCACCTATCCCGGGACGACGCGTGAGCGGCTGGCACCGCTGCTCGAGGAATCCGGCCTCGCCGCCGGCGTCGACTTCAACGTCGCCTTCTCGCCCGAGCGCATCGACCCGGGCCGGACGGACTACACACTTCGGACGACGCCGAAGATCGTCGGCGGATTGACCGACGCCTGCAGGCAGCGCGCGGTTGAGCTCTACGAGCAGGTCTGCGACTCGGTCGTCGCGGTGTCGACGCCGGAGGTGGCGGAGCTGACGAAGCTGCTCGAGAACATCTTCCGCTCGGTGAACATCGCGCTTGTGAACGAGCTCGCGATCCTGTGCGACAGCATGAAGATCGACGTCTGGGAGGTCGTCGAAGCGGCGGCGACCAAGCCCTACGGCTTCATGTCGTTCAAGCCAGGGCCCGGACTCGGCGGCCACTGCCTCCCGGTCGACCCCTTCTATCTCGCTTGGCGGGCGCGCGAGTTCGACCAGCCCACGGAGTTCATCGAACTCGCCGGTGAGGTCAATCAAGCGATGCCGTACTTCTGCGTCGAGAAGATCGCCCGCGCGCTGAACGACCACGAGAAGCCGCTCAAGGGCTCTCGGGTCGCGATCGTAGGCGTGTCCTACAAGGCCGGTGTCGGCGACATGCGGGAGTCACCGACCGTCAAGGTCATGAGGCTGCTCGCCGAGCGCGGCGCTGAGCTCGTCTACCACGACGAGTACGTGCCGGAGCTCACCGAGTTCGGTCTCGCCTCGCTGCCGCTCGCGGACGCGATCACCGACGCCGACGCGGTCGCGATCCTGACCGCGCATCCGAATCTTGACGCCGAGGCGCTCGTTCGGCTCGCGCCACTCGTCGTTGACTTCCGCGGCGTCACTCGCGGAATTCGGGCTCCGAACCTCGTGCGCCTCTAGGAGGCCGTCAGGTCGTCAGCGGGGGCGTGCCGTGCAGCTTGCGCGAGGTCCGGCTCACGTACGCCGACGGAAAGCGCTCGCGGCGGCCGTGCACCTGGATGGGGTGGCCGCATGCGGGGCAGCGCTTGGGCGCCTGGGTGCCTGAGGCCGTGCGTCCGAAGGCGCGCAGAAATGCGCACTGTTCACACACGGCGTACCCCAAAGTGTCCATCCCCCGGCAATTTTCCGTGTCCGGTGGACGCTAAACGTCTGTAACAGACGTCGCGATCAGTGAGAGTGGCCGAGGCGCACCAGCTGCGGAGGCCCGCAGGCCTCGAGATCCTGGAGCACCTGCTCGGCGAGCTCGGGGTCCCAGCGCTCGGCGCCGACCAGCTCGCCCGCGAGGTCGCTCACGCGCGCCAGGGAGTCGCGCGCATCGTCGTCGAGCGCGATGTCCTCGCAGAAGAACATGGCGTCGCCGGCCTCGCGGACGATCGCCTGCTCGGCGGGCTCGAGGGCGCCCTCGCCGGTGGCGGAGACGACCTTCATGAGCCGGCCGTATGCCTGTGAGCGCTCGGGGGTCATCTGGACCCACAGTAGCGGTGTTCTCTTAGCGTGTCACTAAGAAGGCGTCCGACCCCGGGTGCTAGTCTCGCCGCGGTTCCTTTAACCCGGTCCGGTGAGGCCAGGAAGGGGCGGTGAAGTGAGCGAGAAGACGGTCCTGGACCGTGATGACGTGCGGCGCACGCTGGTGCGAATCGCACACGAGATCGTCGAGAAGACAGGGGACGAGGGCGTCGCGGTCGTGGGCATTCACCGTCGCGGCGCGGTCCTGGCCGCGCGGCTGCGCGACCTGGTGGCGGAGCTCGTCGGCGAGCCCGTGCCGCTCGGCGACATCGACATCAGCTTCTACCGCGACGACGTGGGCATCCGCGGCGCGGACTACCAGCCCGTCGTCCACTCGACGCACATCGACTTCCCGGTGGCGGACACCACCGTCGTCCTGGTCGACGACGTGCTCTACACCGGCCGCACCGTGCGCGCCGCGATAGACGCACTCTTCGACTACGGCCGCCCGAGCCGTGTCCAGCTGGCGGTGCTTGCGGACCGCGGCCACCGCGAGCTGCCGATCCGGCCGGACTACGTCGGCAAGAACCTGCCGACCGCCCGCGGCGAGCGGGTCAACGTGCGGGTCGAGGAGATAGACGGGATCGACGAGGTGGCGATCGACGCCGCCGCCCAGCTGGAGGAGACGATCTGATGCACCCGCACCTGCTGTCCGTCGACGACCTCTCGCGCGACGACATCGAGCGCATCCTCGGGCGCGCCGAGAGCTTCGCGGAGGTCTCGGGACGCGAGATCAAGAAGGTCCCGACGCTGCGCGGCCGCACCGTCATCAACCTCTTCTACGAGGCCTCGACGCGCACGCAGTCCTCCTTCGAGCTCGCGGCGAAGCGGCTCAGCGCCGACCTCATCACGCTGAAGGCGGCGGGGTCCGCGGTCGAGAAGGGCGAGTCGCTGAAGGACACAGTGCAGACGCTCTCCGCGTACGACCCGGCCGCGATCATCATCCGCTCGCCGCACGCGGGCGCGGCGGGATTGGTGGCGCGCTGGACCTCCGCCGCGGTCATCAACGCGGGCGACGGAAAGCACGAGCACCCGACCCAGGCGCTGCTCGACCTCTACACGCTGAAGCGCCGCGCCGGGGCGCTCGAGGGCCTGAAGGTCTGGATCGTGGGCGACGTGCTCCACAGCCGGGTGGCCCGCTCCAACATCCTCGCCTTCACGCGGATGGGGTGCGAGGTGACCGTCTGCGGACCCGCCCACGCTGATCCCGCGCGGGATCGAGTCGCTCGGGTGCGCGGTGCGCTACACGCTCGACGAGCTCGGCTCGGCCGACGTCGTCTACGCCCTGCGGATGCAGCGCGAGCGCATGAGCGGGTCGTTCGTCCCGTCGCTGCGCGAGTACGCGGCGCGCTACCAGATCGACGGGCGCCGGCTCGGCCCCACCCAGCTGCTCATGCACCCGGGCCCGGTGAACCGCGGCGTCGAGCTCGCCGCCGAGGTGATCGACTCGCCACAGGCGCTGATCGCGGAGCAGGTCGAGTCCGGGGTCGTCGTGAGGATGGCGGTCCTGTACGAGCTGCTGGCGGGACGCGGGGCGCCCGGCGGGGTGCGCGAGGGCGCCGAGACGGAGCCCCAGCCCGCATGAGCGCCTCGGCGGCTCCCACGAACGGCTCCGGACACAGGCCCGCTGTCGAGCTCGACTGCGCGAGCTCGCCGCCCGCGACCGTGCTCGTACGCGGGGCGCGCCTGCTCGATCCGCGCTCCGGCCTCAACGGGGTGAGCGACGTGCTCGTGCGCGACGGGCGCATCGCCGAGATCAGCGCCACGCTCGAGGCGCCGGACGGCGCGGAGGTGGTCGAGGCCGAGGGGCTCCACGCCTTCCCCGGGTTCGTCGATCCTCACGTGCACCTCCGGACGCCGGGGCGCGAGGACGAGGAGGACATCGACTCGGGCACGCGCGCGGCGGCCGCGGGCGGGTTCTGCGCGATCCTGGCGCAGCCGAACACCGATCCGGTGGTCGACTCGGCGCCTGTCCTTCGCTCGCTGCGCGAGCGCGCCCGCGCCGAGGCGCGCATCCCCACCGGCTTCCTGGCGGCGATCACGGTCGGGCAGGAGGGCGAGCGGCTCACCGAGATGGCCGAGCTGGCGGACGTGGGGGCGGCCGCCTTCACGGACGACGGGCTGCCGGTGCGCTCGGCCGGCGTGATGCGCCAGGCGCTCCAGTACCAGCGCCTCGCGGGCCGGGTGCTCGCGCTCCACGAGGAGGACCCGTCGCTGTCGGCCGGCGGCGCCATGCACGAGGGCGAGGTCTCGGCTCAGCTCGGCGTGGCCGGGATCCCCGCGGTGTCGGAGTCCTCGATGGTCGCGCGCGACTGCGCGCTGGCGCTGTACGAGGACGGCCGCATCCACGTCCAGCACGTGTCCGCGCGCGAGACGGTCGACGCGCTCGAGCGGGCGAAGGCGCGCCGGCGCTCAGGTCACCTGCGAGGCGACGCCCCACCACCTGCTGCTGACCGACGAGGCGGTGCGGACGCTCGACACGAACATGAAGATGAACCCGCCGCTCCGCTCGGAGGCGGACCGGCGCGCGCTCGTCGAGGCCCTGCGCTCCGGCGCCATCGACTGCATCGCCACGGACCACGCCCCGCACGCGCGCGAGGAGAAGGAGCAGCCCTTCGAGCTGGCCCCGATGGGGGTGACCGGCCTGGAGACGGCCTTCGCCGCGCTCCACACCGGGCTCGTGCTGCCGGGCGAGATCGAGCTGTCGCTCCTGGTGGAGCGGATGACCGCGGGCGGCGAGCCGTTCGGCCTGGTGGTCCCGACGCTCAGGCCGGGAGCGCCTGCAAACCTCTGCCTCGTGGACCTGGAGGCGGACTGGGACGTGGGCGAGGCGGGCTACGAGAGCCGCTCCACCAACTGCGCGTTCGCCGGAAAGCGCCTGACCGGCCGCGTCCGGATGACGATCGCCGACGGAGCCGTGGCCTACCGCGAGCGCAGCTTCGCGCTGGGCGCCGTCGCATGACGGAGGCGTATCTCCTCCTCGAGGACGGCACCCGCTTCGACGGCGAGTCCGCCGGCGCGCCGGTCGTGGGCACCGGCGAGGTCGTCTTCAACACGTCGATGTCCGGCTACCAGGAGGCGGTCACCGACCCGAGCTACGCCGGCCAGATCATCGTCTTCACCTACCCGCTGATCGGCAACTACGGGGTCGCGCGGGTGCACATGGAATCGGACCGCATCCACGCGCGCGCGGTGATCATGCGCGAGGGCGTCGACCGCGAGGACGCGGCCCGTGCCGAGGGCGGCTGGCTCACCTGGCTGGCCGACTGCGGCATCCCCGCCCTGACCGGCGTCGACACGCGCGCGCTCGTGCGGCACATCCGCGACAAGGGTGCGATGCGCGGCGGCACCTTCGCGGCCGACGTGCCCGAATCCGAGGCCCTCGAGCGGGTCCTCGCCGAGCCGTCCATGACCGGCGCCGACCTCGCCCGCGAGGTCACGCCGGCCGAGCCGGTCATCCTCGAGGGCGACGGCCCGCGGGTGATCGCCATCGACACGGGCATCAAGGACTCGATCGTCCGCAACCTGCGCGACCGGGGCGTGCATCTCGAGCTCCATCCGTGCACCACGACAGCGGACGAGCTGCTCGCGCGGAATCCGGATGCCGTCTTCCTCGCCAACGGCCCCGGCGACCCGGCCGCGCTCGACTACGTGGTCCAGAACGTCAGGGGCGTCGTCGGGAAGGTCCCGGTCTGGGGCATCTGCCTCGGCCACCAGCTGCTCTGCCGGGCGGTCGGTCTCGACACCTTCAAGCTCCGGTTCGGCCACCGCGGGGCGAACCATCCCGTGAAGGACCTCGAGACGGGCAAGATCGAGATCACCTCGCAGAACCACGGCTTCGCGGTGCTCGGGCCCGGCGGCCAGCGGACGATTGACACCGACGAGCCGGTCAAATGGGACACCGACTTCGGCGTTGCCGAGCTCCAGCAGCTGAACCTCTACGACCGCACCGTGGAGGGGCTGGTGCTCCGCGACGTGCCCGCCTCGACCGTCCAGTACCACCCGGAGGCCGGTCCGGGGCCGCACGACGCCCTGCACCTGTTCGACCGCTTCCTCGAGAGGCTGGTCGCGTGAAGGGGTCAGACCCCTTGAGTCGGGCGCGCTTAGGGGGTCTGACCCCTTAATGCCGCGCAGGGACGACATCCACCGCATCCTCATCCTCGGATCGGGGCCGATCGTGATCGGGCAGGCGGCCGAGTTCGACTACTCGGGCGCGCAGGCGTGCAAGGTGCTGCTCGAGGAGGGCTACGAGGTCATCCTCGTCAACTCGAACCCGGCGACGATCATGACCGACCCGGAGTTCGCGACGCGCACCTACATCGAGCCGCTCACGCCGGGCTCGGTCGCCAAGGTGATCGAGCGCGAGCAGCCCGACGCGCTGCTGCCCACGCTCGGCGGCGGCACCGCGCTCGACCTCGCCCGCGAGCTGTCCGAGAACGGCACGCTCGGCAGGCACCGCGTGGAGCTGATCGGCGCCGACTACGACGCCATCCGCCGGGCCGAGGACCGCGAGCTCTTCCGCGCCACGATGGAGCGCGCGGGCCTCCGGGTGCCGCGCAGCGCCGCCGTGAAGTCGATGCGCGAGGCCGAGCGGGCGCTGCCCCAGGTCGGCCTCCCGGCGATCGTCCGCCCGGGCTTCACGATGGGCGGCCACGGCGGCGGCATCGCGTGGACCGAGCCCGAGTACCGGCAGGTCGTGGCCGAGGGGCTCGCGGCCAGCCCGATCGGACAGGTGCTCGTCGAGGAGTCCGTGATCGGCTGGGGCGAGTTCGAGCTCGAGGTGATGCGCGATCGGAACGACAACGTCGTGATCGTCTGCTCGATCGAGAACATCGACCCGATGGGGGTGCACACGGGCGACAGCGTCACCGTCGCGCCGCAGCAGACCCTCTCCGACACGCTCTACCAGCAGCTGCGCGACCAGGCGCTGAAGGTGATCCGCGCGGTCGGCGTCGAGACCGGCGGCTCGAACATCCAGTTCGCGGTCAACCCGGAGACCGAGGAGATCGTGGTCATCGAGATGAACCCGCGCGTGTCGCGCTCGTCGGCGCTCGCGTCGAAGGCCACCGGGTTCCCGATCGCGAAGATCGCCGCGCGGCTGGCGGTCGGGTACGCGCTCGAGGAGATCGACAACGACATCACGAAGAAGACGCCCGCCAGCTTCGAGCCGACGATCGACTACGTGGTCGTTAAGTGGCCGCGCTTCGCCTTCGAGAAGTTCCCGGGCGCGGACGGCCAGCTCCACACCTCGATGCAGTCGGTGGGCGAGGCGATGGCGATCGGGCGCACGTTCAAGCAGGCGTTCCTGAAGGCGATGCGCTCGCGCGAGCTCGACGTGCTGCCGACCTTCAACGGCGACGACGACCTGCTGGCGCGGCTCGAGAGCCCGTCGGACGACCGCTACGAGACGCTGTTCGAGGCGATCCGGCGCGGCCATGGCGAGGCCGAGCTGTGCGGGCGCACCGGCATCGATCCGTGGTTCATGGCGGAGATGGCGGAGCTGGCGCGCGGGGCGGACCCCGAGGAGGGGCTCGAGCGGAGCTTCAAGTCGGTGGACACCTGCGCGGCCGAGTTCGAGGCCGAGACGCCCTACTACTACTCGGGCTGGGAGCGGAAGGCCGCGCACGAGGTGCGGCGCGGCGACCGGCCCAGCGTCGTGATCCTCGGCTCGGGGCCCAACCGGATCGGCCAGGGGATCGAGTTCGACTACTGCTGCGTGCACGCCGCGATGACCGTGCGCGAGTCGGGTCGCGACGCGGTGATGATCAACTGCAACCCGGAGACGGTCTCGACCGACTACGACACCTCGGACCGGCTCTACTTCGAGCCGCTGACGCTCGGCGACGTGCTCGGCGTGATCGAGCTCGAGCAGCCCGAGGGAGTGATCGTCCAGTTCGGCGGCCAGACGCCGCTGAAGCTGGCGGCCGGGCTGGCCGACGCGGGTGTGCCGCTGCTCGGCACGCCGGTCGACTCGATCCACCGGGCTGAGGATCGCCCCAGCTTCGGCGCGCTTCTGAACGAGCTTGGCCTCAGGTCGCCGCCGTACGCGACCGCGGACTCGCACGACGAGGCCCTGGAGGTGGCCGGCAGCGTCGGCTTCCCGCTGCTCGTGCGCCCGTCATACGTCCTCGGCGGCCGGGCGATGGAGATCTGCTACTCGCGGGAGCAGCTGCAGAGCTATCTGCGCCGGACGAACGGCGGCGCCGGGCGGACGATCTTCCTCGACCGCTTCCTCGAGAACGCGATCGAGATCGACGTGGACGCGCTCTGCGACGGCGAGCAGGTCGAGATCGGCGCGATCATGCAGCACGTCGAGGAGGCCGGCGTCCACTCCGGCGACTCGGCATGCGTCATCCCCGCGATGTCGCTGGGCCCCGAGATGCTGCGGCAGGTGGAGGACGCCAGCCGCGCGATCGCCATGGCGCTCGGCGTGGTCGGCCTGATCAACATCCAGTTCGCGGTCCACGGCGACAGCGAGGAGCTGTACGTGATCGAGGCGAACCCGCGCGCGTCGCGGACCGTGCCGTTCGTCTCGAAGGCCATCGGGGTGTCGCTGGCGAAGCTGGCCTGCAGGCTCATGCTGGGCGAGCGCCTCGCGGACATGGACCTCCAGATCCCGCGCCAGCCGCGGCACGTGTCGGTGAAGGAGGCGGTGCTCCCGTTCGGCCGCTTCCCGCGCGCGGACGCGCTGCTCGGTCCCGAGATGAAGTCGACGGGCGAGGTGATGGGGGTGGCCTCCGACTACCCGGCTGCCTTCGGCAAGGCGCAGGCGGCGGCCGGCGCCGAGCTGCCCTCATCGGGGACGGTCTTCATCTCGGTGACGGACGGCGACAAGTCGGCCGCGACCCAGCTGGCGGCGGGCTTCCACGACATGGGGTTCCGTGTCGTGGCCACGGGGGGCACGGCCAGCGTCATCCGCCGCATGGGCGTCCCGGTGGAGCGGATCCTGAAGGTCTCGGAGGGCTCGCCGAACGTGGTCGAGCGGATCGAGGCGGGCGAGGTGGAGCTCGTGATCAACACGCCCACCGGCTCGGGCGCGCGCGCCGACGGCTACGAGATCCGCCGTGCGGCGGTGGGACGCGGGATCCCCTGCATCACGACGATGTCGGGCGCGAGCGCGGCGCAGCGGGCGATCAGGGCGGCCCGAACGGGGGAGAGCTCTGTGATCTCGCTCCAGGAGCTGCACGGCCGGACCTTCGAGGCGCCTGGGGACCGGGACGCGTCATCCGCGGGGGCGGAGCGCACCGCTTGAGCGAGCCGCGCACGCTGGCACCCCCGGAGCGGCGCGTCGCGACTGTGTCCGGGGTGGAGCGGCTCGGCGGGTACGACCTGATCACCGCACTGGACCGCTTCGGGCCGCCCGACCCGCGGCCGGGCCAGTTCTACATGCTCGCCTGCGCGAACGGATGGGGTGGGAAGGCCGACGAGCGGCCCTATCTCCCGCGCGCGTTCTCCTACGCTCGCGCGGTGGTCGAGTCCGACGGGCTCGCCCTCAGCTTCCTCCTGGAGGCGGTCGGGCCCGGGACGGAGCGGTTGTCCGAGGTCCGCCCGGACGACGGCCTCGCACTCGTGGGCCCCCTCGGCGTGGGCTTCCGCCCGCCCGCGGAGGGCAGCCGGCCGGTCCTGGTCGGAGGCGGTATCGGAGCAGCCCCGCTCCTGTGTTGGCTGGAGGAGCTGGAGGCCGCTGCCGACTCGTCGGCCGGCGACCCCGTCGTCCTGCTCGGCTTCCGCAGCGCGGTGCATGCACAGGCCGCGGCGCTCTTCGGGCCGGGCCCGCAGGTCGCCACCGACGATGGCTCGGTTGGTCGCCAGGCGCTCGTGACGGAACTGCTCGCCGCCGAACTGGACGGTGACCCCGTCGCCACGGTCTACGCCTGCGGCCCGCCGCAGATGCTCGAGGCGGTCAGGGCGCTGTGCGCGGAGCGCGATGTTCCCGCCCAGCTCGCGATGGAGTCCGGCATGGCGTGCGGATTCGGCGCCTGCTTCGGATGCGTCGTTCCGACCACGAGCGGTTACGTGCGCCTCTGCGTGGATGGGCCGGTCATCGACGCCGGCATCCTGGAGACGGCGTTCGTCGCGGGGGCGGGGCATTGAGCGAGGGCCGCGCGATCGACTTCTGCGGCGTCCCGCTTCGCGGGCCGGTCTTCAACGGATCGGGCACCTTCGACGCCATCGCCGCGCGGCGCGCCTTCGGCGACGCCCTGCTCGAGCGGTTCCCCTTCGACGCCTTCGTCTCCAAGACGATCACCCTCGCCCCGCGCCAGGGGAACCCGCCGCCGCGCCTCTGGGAGACCCCCGCCGGGCTGATCAACTCGATCGGGCTCCCCAACAAGGGCCTCGACCGCTTCCTCGAGACCGACCTTCCCGAGATCGCCGCAACCCTCAAGGGGTCAGACCCCTCGAGGGTTGGGGGCATTCCGCTGGTCGTCTCGGTGATGGGCTTCAGCCGCGACGAGCTCGCAGTGCTCGTGGCGGCGGCCGGCCGGCGGGACGAGGTGGCGATGATCGAGCTGAACGTCTCGTGCCCGAACGTCGAGACCGGCCTCGTCATGGGCGCCGATCCCGCCGAGACCTCGCTGGCCGTCGAGCGGGTGCGCCCGGAGACGGACAAGCCGGTGATCGTGAAGCTCGCGCCCAACACGCCTGACCCGGCCGGCGTGGCGGTGGCCGCGCAGGAGGCCGGCGCGGACGCCGTGTCGCTCATCAACACGCTCAAGGGCATGGCGCTTCACCCGCAAACCGGTCAGCTATGGCTCGGCGGCAGGACGGGGGGCGTCTCCGGGCCGGCGATCCGGGCGATCGCCCTGCAGCAGGTCGCGGCCGTCGCCGGAAGCGTCAGGATCCCGGTCATCGGCATGGGAGGCATCGCCGGCGGCCGCCACGCTCGCGATTTCCTCGACTCCGGCGCGACGGCGGTCGCCGTCGGCACCGAGAGCTTCCGCGACCCGGCGGCCGGCCGCCGCATCGCGTCCGAGCTCGCGGAGCTGTCCCTCACCGGTAAGGCACCCGCACCTGCCTCAACGATCGGCTGAGCCCATTTGGGGGACACCGGCGCGGCCTTTCTCCGCAGAATGCGGGAACTTTTCGGCCCATGGCCCTGAGCGGTCGAATTGGTCCGATCAAAACCCCTGCAAACTCCCCGAAAAACGCTCAAGGACCCCCAACTAGCCTCAAGCTAAGGTCGAGGTCCAGATGAATTCGCGCATTTTTTGCGCTTCCACCCTCGACGGCAGCGGATCAGCGTGTACTATCGCCGCCCATGCCGGCCGCCCCCCAGTCGCCCGCAAAAGGACATTCCGCGGGCCTCGCTCCCGAACGCTCTCTGACCCAGAGGATGGACGCCCTCCAGCGAGCAAACGAGATCAGGACGCGCCGGGCGAAGCTGAAGCGGGACCTCAAGGCGGGCCGCAGCCAGATCCACGGCCTGCTGCTCGATCCGCCGGAATACGTGCTCACGGCCAAGGTCTTCGACCTGCTGCTGGCCGTGCCGAAGTACGGGCGCGTGAAGGTGAATCGGATCCTCACGCACTGCCGCATCTCGCCCAGCAAGACCATCGGCGGGCTCTCCGAGCGGCAGCGCAACGAGCTCGTCTCGTACCTGCGCCGATAGCCCCGATCCTCGTCATCACGGGGCCCTCGGGCGTCGGCAAGGGAACGCTCATAAAGCGGCTCCTGGAGCGGGTTCCGGGGCTCCAGCTGGCCGTCTCCGCGACCACGCGCGACCCGCGGCCGGGCGAGGTCAACGGGGTCGACTATCACTTCCTGAGCAAGGACGACTTCGATCGCCGGGTGGCCGCCGGAGAGTTCGTCGAGCACGCCGTCTACGCGGGCAACAGCTACGGGACGCTGCGCACCGAGCTGGAGCGGCCGGCCCGCGGGATCGTGCTCGAGATCGACGTCCAGGGCGCCCGCCAGGTGCGCGACACGCTCCCCGAGGCCGCGCTGATCTTCATCGAGCCGCCGTCATTCGACGCGCTCGTCGAGCGCCTGACCGATCGCGGATCCGATAGCCCCGAGCAGATCGAGCGCCGGCTGGCCGCGGCGCGCACCGAGCTGGAGGCGCGCGACGAGTTCGATCACCACATCGTGAACGAGGACCTGGATCGTGCGGTGGCGGAGCTTGCGGCTCTGGCGGCTACCATGTGTCCCCCGTGATCAAGCCACGTCTAGACAAGCTGCTCGAGAGGGTCGACTCCCACTACGCCGTGGTCCTCGTGTCCGCCAAGCGTGCCCGGCAGATCAACTCCTACTACCACAACCTCGGCGAGGGGACCTTCGACGAGTACCCGCCACCCATGGTGGACACCGGGTCGAAGAACTACCTCAAGATCTCCCTCGAGGAGATCGCCGCCGGGAAGATCAAGTACCGCTACCGCTAGGAGGCGTACTTGGCCCGGATCCTGCTCGGCGTCAGCGGCGGGATCGCCGCGTATAAGGCAGTTGAGCTGGTTCGGCTCGCGACCGGCGCGGGCCATTCGGTCCGCGTGATCCAGACGCCCGCGAGCCTCAACTTCGTGGGCCGCGCGACCTTCGAGGGCGTAACGGGCGCGCCCGTCCTCGTCGACGAGTTCGAGGCCGACCCGGCGCGCGGGGCGTTTCCCGGCGACCCGGCGCCCGAGCACGATCCGATCTCGCACCTGGAGCTGGTGGCCCGCGCGGACGTGCTCGTCGTGGCCCCGGCCTCGGCCAACACGCTGGCCAAGCTGGCCGGCGGCATCGCCGACAACCTCCTGACCAGCGCCGCGCTGGCGAACGTCGCGCCGCTCGTGCTCGCGCCCGCGATGAACAGCCACATGTACGAGCACCCGGCCACGCGGGCGAACCTGGAGCTGCTCCGCTCGCGCGGCGCGCGCGTCGTGGACCCGGGCAGCGGCAGGCTCGCCTCGAAGGGCGAGTCCGGGGTGGGTCGGCTGGCGGAGCCGCCGGAGATCCTCGCTGTCATCGAGGGGCTGCTGTCCGGCGGCCAGTACACACCTCACTCGCTGGACGGGCTCCGGGTGCTCGTGACCGCCGGCGGCACGCGCGAGCCGATCGACTCGGTCCGCTATATCGGCAACCGCTCCTCGGGGCGGATGGGGCTCGCGCTTGCCGAGGAGGCCGCGCGACGCGGGGCGGACGTGACTCTCGTCGCCGCCAACGTGACGCTTCCGGCGCCGGCGGGCGTCGGGGTGGTGAAGGTCGAGACGACGGCGGAGCTCGAGGCGGCCGTGCGCGAGCGCTTCGCCGGCGCGGACGTGCTGATCATGGCCGCGGCCCCCGCAGACTTCCGCCCGATGGAGCCCGCCGATACCAAGCTGTTGCGAGAGGAGCACGAGAGCCTGACGGTGGATCTCGAGCCGACGGAGGACATCGTCGCCGCGGTGGCCGCCGAGCGACGGCCCGATCAGACCGTCGTCGGCTTCGCCGCCGAGCACGGCCAGGGGGCCGTCGAGCGCGGCCGCGCGAAGCTCGCGCGCAAGGGCCTCGACGCGGTCGTCGTGAACGACATCTCACGCGCCGACATCGGCTTCGACAGCGCCGACAACGAGGTGACGATCGTGCTGGCCGACGGCGAGCGCGAGGTCGGCCGGCGCCCCAAGCCGGAGGTGGCTGCGGCCATCCTCGACGAGGTCGAGCGTTTGAGGACGCACGCTGGCGCGCCGACTACCGTTGAACAGGAGCAATGAGCAGCGAGAACGCGTACGAACTCTTCAAGAAGGGCAGCGAGCTCCTCGAGCAGGGGGACTTCATGGCGGCTTCCGTGCCACTGGAGCGGGCGCGCTCGCTGGAGCCCGACAAGGGCTCGATCCGCGAGGCTCTCGGCCGGGCTTATTTCCGGTCAGCGCGCTTTGACAAGGCCGCGGAGGAGTTCGCCGCGCTGGTGGAGCGCTACCCCGTGAACGACTACGCGCACTTCTGCCTCGGCCGCTCGCTCGAGAAGACCGGCCGCCGAGCGGAGGCCCGCCGGCACGCCGCGCTCGCCGCCAACATGCGGCCGGACCGGAAGGACTACCAGGCCTTCCGCGACCGCCTTCAGACGGCCTAGCCCGGCTGGGGGCGCCGCCCTCGCACCGCCACCACCGCCTCTGTGATCAGTCCGAGCAGCCGGTCGACGCCCTGTCCATCGGCGTCAGAGACGGGGATGTCGGCATGCACCCAGATGTCCCGCGAGCGGGTGCAGCCGAAGCGCACGAGCCGCGTCTGGCGGTTCCACCACAGGAGCATCCAGGGGTCGAGGTCGCCGGCGGCGTGGAGGGCCAGCGCCTGGACGCGCAGAAGGCCGTCCGCGATCCGGAGGCTCGCCTCGATGGGGTCGCCGCCCACCCTGTCGCCCGGCACGGTGATGCCCCATTCGGCGTGCGCCAGCCGCCGCGCCCCGAGGCCGGGCACCGAGGACAGGTAGGCCTCGACCTCGTCGACCGCCGCCATTCAGGCAGAGTACGCACGCGTGCGCGCGCTGGTGCAACGGGTGAGCGAGGCGTCGGTGAGCGTCGACGGGGAGGAGGTCGCGCGGATCGGCCGCGGGCTGCTGGTGCTGCTGGGCGTGCGGGCTGGGGACTCTGAAATCGAGGCGGACCGAATCGCCGCGAAACTGCTCGCGCTGAGGGTGTTCGAGGACGAGGCCGGGAAGATGAACCTGTCCGTTCGCGACGTCGGCGGCGAGCTCCTCTGCGTGAGCCAGTTCACCCTCTACGGCGACACGCGCAAGGGCAACCGTCCGAGCTTCGTGGACGCCGCGCCGCCCGACCAGGCGGAGCCGCTCTACGAGCGCGTGCGCGAGGCGCTCGGCGCCCAGGGCGGGGTCTTCGGCGCCCGGATGACGGTGGCACTGGTCAACGATGGCCCGGTCACGCTGATGCTCGAATAGGCTGCGGCAATGGCCATCGCATCGGACGTGCTCGTACGGGACAAGCTCTTCATCGGCGGTGAGTGGGTCGATCCCGCGGGGGACGGCGCCATCGAGGTGATCAACCCGGCGACCGAGGAGGTTGTCGGCCGGATCCCGGAGGGGTCGGCTGAGGACGCCGACCGCGCCGTCAGGGCTGCCCGCGCCGCGTTCGACGGCTGGGCCGCGACGCCCGCCGAGGAGCGGGCGGCCTACTGCGCCGCGATCGGCGCGAAGCTCGCCGAGCGCGGCGAGGAGATCGGCGCCCTCATCACCACGGAGCTGGGCATGCCGATCGGCCTGTCGAACATGATCCAGGCCGGACTGCCGACCGTGACCTTCTCCTCGATGCCCGAGCTGGTGGGTGAGGTGACGTGGGAGGAGGAAGTCGGCAACTCGCTGATCGTGAAGGAGCCGGCCGGCGTCGTTGCGGCGATCACCCCGTGGAACTATCCGCTGCACCAGATCGCGAACAAGGTCGCACCGGCGCTCGCGGCCGGATGCACCGTCGTCCTGAAGCCGAGCGGCATCGCACCGCTGAACGCGTTCGTGCTCGCCGAGGTCGTCGAGGAGGTCGGGCTCCCCGCGGGAGTGTTCAACCTCGTGAGCGGCACCGGTGAGGTCGTCGGGGAGGCGATCGTGTCGCACCCGGAGACCGACATGGTGTCCTTCACCGGCTCCACCCGCGCGGGACGGCGCGTCTCCGAGCTCGCGGCCCAGGCGCCGAAGCCGGTGTCGCTCGAGCTGGGCGGCAAGTCGCCCAACGTGATCCTCGACGACGCGGACCTCGAGGAGGCCGTGACCGACGGCGTCGCGAAGTGCTTCCTCAACTCGGGCCAGACCTGCAGCGCGCTCACGCGCATGCTCGTGCCGCGCGACAAGCTCGAGCAGGCCGAGCGGATCGCCGCCACGATCGCGGACGAGGCCTTCACGCCCGGCGACCCGTTCCAGGACGGCAGCGCGCTCGGCCCGCTCGTGTCAGACAGCCAGCGCGAGCGCGTGCGCGGCTACATCGAGAAGGGCCGGCAGGAGGGCGCCCGGCTCGTGGCCGGCGGCGCCGAGCCGCCCGAGGGTCTCGACAGGGGCTATTTCGTGCGCCCGACGGTCTTCAGCGACGTGGAGTCGGGCATGACGATCGCCCAGGAGGAGATCTTCGGACCCGTGCTCGTCCTGATTCCCTACGACGACGAGGACGACGCGGTGCGCATCGCGAACGACAGCGTCTACGGCCTCGCCGGCGGCGTGTGGTCGGCGGACGAGGAGCGCGCGAAGCGCGTGGCCGCGAGGATCCGCACCGGCCAGGTCGAGATCAACGGCGGCGCGTTCAACCCGATGGCGCCGTTCGGCGGCTACAAGCAGTCGGGCCACGGCCGCGAGCTGGGCCGCTACGGCCTCGAGGAATTCCTCGTTGCCAAGTCGCTTCAGCTCTAGGGCGGCTACACTCGTCTGACAACTTCAGACGTTCGCCGTCCCCCCGGGCGGCACCTGAAGGTGGGCCGTGAGGTCCACCTTTTTTGTGACCAAATGCAGATCGACTCTCTACAGACAGACATCGAGCAGCGTCTCTCGACGGCCGAGCCGGGCGTCGAGGTCTTGGCCTGCGAGAAGGTCGGTCCCGAGACGGTTCGGCTGTTCATCGATCATCCCGATGGAGTCGATCTGGCGCTCTGCGAGCGGGTCACGAAGCATCTGACGGACCTGCTCATGGAGTACGGGCTCGAGGTCTCCTCGCCGGGCCCGGAGCGTCCGCTCTCGAAGCCCGACCACTTCCGCCGCTTCCTGGGCCGGCGGGCGCGCGTGCGCCTGCGCGAGCCGCGGGACGGCCACAAGAGCTTCACCGGGGAGCTCGTCGGCGCCAGTGACGAGGAGGTCACGGTGGCGGCCGACACCGGGGTCGTGTCGATCCCGTACTCGGAGATAAACCGCAGCAATTTGCTCGAGGGGGAGCGATGACCAAGGAGATAGTCGAGGCCGTCGGAGTCCTCGAGCGCGAGAAGGGAATTTCAGCTGACCGCCTGATGGCGGCGCTGGAGGACGCGCTCCTGTCGGCCTACAAGAAGACGCCGGAGGCGGCGAAGTACGCGCGCGTGGAGGTGGACCGCGACAGCGGCGACTTCCGCGTCTACGAGCTGCTGCTTCCTCCAGACCTGGAGGAGCAGCTCCTCGACGAGGTCGAGGAGGAGGCGGGTGAGCCGACCGTCGACCCCGAGACGGGCGAGATGGTCTACCCGGAGCCGCCCGAGATCGACCAGGAGCGGCTCATGCAGTACCGCGACCAGATCGAGGAGCGCGACGTCACGCCGCACGACTTCGGCCGCATCGCCGCGCAGACGGCCAAGCAGGTGATCCTGCAGCGCATCCGCGAGGCGGAGCGCGACATGATGTTCAACGAGTACCAGGACCGCGTGGGCGAGCTGATCACCGGCATCGTCCAGCAGTCCGACTCTCGCTACACGCTCGTGCAGCTGCGCGAGCGCGTCGAGGCGCTCCTGCCGCGCGGCGAGCAGGTGCACGGCGAGCGCTACGACCACGGTCAGCGCATCAAGGCGATCATCACCGACGTCTCGAACCAGGCGAAGGGGCCGTCGATCATCGTCTCGCGGCGCTCGCCGGAGCTGATCCGGGCGCTGTTCGAGCTCGAGGTGCCGGAGATCGCCGACGGGCTGGTCGAGATCCAGAACGTGGCCCGCGAGCCCGGCTACCGCTCGAAGATCGCGGTCGTCTCGCACGCGAGCGGCGTCGACCCGGTCGGCGCCTGCGTGGGCCCGCGCGGCTCTCGCGTGCGCATGGTCGTCTCCGAGCTGCGCGGCGAGAAGATCGACATCATCCCCTTCAACGAGGAGCCGGCGCGCTTCGTCGCGAAGGCCCTCTCGCCGGCGCGCGTGCGCGAGGTGCTCGTGGACGACGAGGCGAAGCAGGCCACCGTCATCGTCCCGGACGACCAGCTCTCGCTCGCGATCGGGAAGGACGGGCTGAACGCCCGGCTGGCCGCTCGTCTGACGGGTTGGCGCGTGGACATCCGCTCCGAGACCGAGTTCGCCGAGGAGGAGTCGGAGCTCGGTTACCAGGAGGAGGACGTCTCCGGCCGCTGCGCCTGCATCCTCGCGAACGGCAAGCGCTGCCCGAACGCCTCGCTGCCCGGCTCGCGCTATTGCGGCCTGCCGGCGCACCAGGCGCTCGAGGGCACGGGTACCGACTACCTCGTGCCGCCGGAGGACGAGGGCGACGAGGAGCCTGCCGGCGACGGCGCGGAGGAGCCGGCCGGCGAGGTCGCGGATGAGGCGGTCGTGGAGCTCACGTCCTCGGAGAACGGCGACCTCCCGGTGGAGGACCTCGTGGAAGAGGTGGCGGTCGAGGAGGCCCCGGTCGAGGATGCCCCGGTCGCGACGGCCGACGAGGTCGTCGACGACGCCGTCGCGGAGGTCGAGGCCGCGGAGGAGAACGAAGAGATGGATGCCGGCGAGGCTCCGGCCGAAGACTCCGCCACCGAGGAGGAGGCGGAGGAGTCGTAGAGCCGGGTCGCCGCTGCGTCGGTTGCGGGCGCTCGCTCCCGAAGGGCGAGCTCCTGCGGCTCGTGCGGGGTGGCGACGGCCGGGTCCACCCGGACCCGGATGGAAGGGCGGACGGGCGCGGCGCCTACGTCTGCAACAACCCTGAATGCGCCGCTAGGCTCGACAAGGGCCGCCCGCTTGCGCGCAGCTTTCGCGCGCCGGTGACCGTGACACAGGAGACCTTAGACTTCATCAGCGAATGGCAAAGAAGCGCGTCCACGAAATAGCGAAGGAAAGAGACATCCCCTCGAAGGATGTTCTCGCCGCGCTCCAGAAAGCAGGTCTGGAGGTAACGACGGCATCCTCGAGCGTGGACGAAGCCGAGGCGGCCAAGGTGCTCGGCAACGGCGCGAGTGCGGCACCGGAGCCCGCCAAGGCCGAGGCTCAGCCCGCGGACCCCGCCCCGGCGGCTGAAGCCGAGGCGAAGCCGGCTCCGAAGGCCGAGGCCAAGCCGGCTCCGAAGGCCGAGGCCAAGCCCGCCCGTCCGTCGATCACGCGTCCGCCCAGCCCGGAGGGCGAGGTGCGCCGCGCCGGTCCCGAGGGTCGCGGTCCGCGCATCCTTCAGGAGGCGCCTCCGCCCGAGCCGCCCAAGCCTCCGAATGCACAGCGCAGCGAGCGCCCGGCCGACCGTTCCGGTGGTCAGGGCGGCGGTCGCGCGCAGGGTGCGCCTGACGGCGCCCAGAGCGGCCCGCCGCGCGGCGGCGGCGCGCGCCCGACCCGCGGCGGCCGCGCCGGCGAGGGCGGCGGTGGCGGCGGCGGTGGCCGGCGCAGGCGTGTGGTCATCGACTCGCAGGCGGCGCGGCGCGATCGCACCCCGCCGCCTCCGCAGCAGCCCGCTCGCCGCGGGCGCGGACGCAGGCGCCGTCCTCAGTGGGTGGAGCCGGATCTCGAGGCGCAGGCTGCGGCGGCGGCCGAGGCAGCGCTCCAGGAGGACCCGCCGGTCCCCGTGCGCTCTGGCTCGACCGTCAAGGAGGTCGCCGAGTCGCTCCAGCTCTCGGCGCCCGAGGTCATCAAGAAGCTGATGGAGCTCGGCGAGATGGCCACGCTCACGCAGACGCTCTCCGACGAGGCGATCGAGGTCCTCGCCGAGGCCCTCGACAAGAAGGTCACGATGCACTCCGCAGCGGACGACGCGGAGGAGGACCCCGACTACGAGGACAGCGACGAGGAGCTGATCGAGCGCCCGCCGGTCATCACGATCATGGGCCACGTCGACCACGGGAAGACCTCGCTGCTCGACGCGATCCGCCAGACCGAGGTCGCGGCGGGCGAGGCCGGCGGCATCACGCAGCACATCGGCGCGTATCAGGTCCACCACGACGGCCACACGATCACCTTCCTCGACACGCCGGGCCACGAGGCCTTCACCGCCATGCGCGCCCGCGGCGCCAAGGTCACGGACATCGCCGTGATCGTCGTGGCCGCCGACGACGGCGTCATGCCGCAGACCGTCGAGGCGATCGACCACGCGAAGGCCGCCCAGGTGCCGGTGATGGTCGCCGTCAACAAGATCGACAAGGAGGGGGCGGACCCGAACCGCGTGCGCGGCGAGCTCGCGCAGCAGGGGCTCACCCCCGCCGACTGGGGCGGCGACACCGAGTTCGTCGACGTGTCGGCCAAGACTCACGAGCACCTCGACGACCTGCTCGAGACGCTCGTGACGCTCGCCGAGATCCAGGAGCTCCGCGCGAACCCGGACGCCGAGGCGAGCGGGTTCGTGATCGAGTCGCGCCTCGATCCCGGCCGCGGGCCCGTCGTGACGCTCCTGGTCCACCGCGGCCGCATGAAGGTCAGCGACTCGCTCGTCGCGGGCGAGCACTGGGGCCGCGTCCGCGCGATGCACGACTACCGCGGCCAGCCGATCATGGAGGCGACGCCCGGCATGCCGGTCGAGATCCTGGGCTTCGACGGCGTGCCGGACGCCGGCGAGACCTTCCGCGTAGTCGAGAACGACCGCGAGGCGAAGCGCGTCGCCAACGAGCGCTCCATCCGCGTCAAGAACGAGGCGCTCGCGCGCCAGGGCGGCCGCCGGGTCTCGCTCGAGGACGTGCTCGCCCGCGCCGAGCGTGGCGAGAAGGAGCTGAACCTCGTCCTGAAGGCGGACGTGGCGGGCTCGCTCGAGGCGCTCGCCGACGAGATCGCCCGTCTCCCGCAGGAGCAGGTGCAGGTGAACATCATCCGCGAGGGCGTCGGCGGCATCGCCGAGTCGGACGTCATGCTCGCCGCCGCCTCCGACGGCGTGATCATCGGCTTCAACGTACGCCCGGTGGGCAACGCCGGGCAGGTGGCCGACCGCGAGGGCGTCGAGATCCGCACCTACTCGGTCATCTACAACATCGTCGAGGACCTCCGCAACGCCATGGAGGGCCTGCTCGACGCGAAGGATGTGGAGGAGGCCGTGGGCACCGCCGAGGTGCGCGCGACCTTCAAGGCGTCGCGCGTCGGGACGATCGCCGGCTGCTACGTGACCGACGGCGTCATCCGCCGCGGGGTGCAGTGCCGGCTGGTGCGCGACGGCACGGTCGTCTACGACGGCCGCGTCGGGTCGCTGCGCCGCTTCAAGGACGACGTGCGCGAGGTGACCGCCGGGATGGAGTGCGGCATCGTGCTGGAGAACTATCCAGACCCCAAGGAAGGGGACGTGATCGAGGCCTACGAGATCCGGCAGGTGGAGCAGACGCTGGGTTGAGCTTCGTCTGCCTCCTCGAGATCCACCTCCACTTCCCCGACAACGGAAGCCTGAAGGGCAAGCGCAAGGAGCTGAGCTCGCTCAAGGCACAGCTCCAGCGGCGCTTCGGGGCGGCGGTGGCGGAGACCGATCACCACGACCTGTGGCAGCGCTCGGAGCTCACCGCTGCGCTGGTGGGCCGGGAGGCGGGCACGCTGAGCCATAGGGCCGCGGCACTGGAGCGATACGTGATCTCGATGTTTCCTGACGGCGCATCGGTGGAATGCCGAATGGTGTCCAGGGAGGACCTTCTCTAGGATGGCCGACCGCATGCGCCGGGTGAACGAGGCGGTCCGCGAGGTCGTCTCGGCGCGTATCGCGGAAGGTCTCCGGGACCCCCGCATAGGATTTGTGACAGTGACTTCTGTTGATACCAGCCCCGACCTGAGGCACGCGCGCGTATACGTGTCCGTCCTCGGCGATGACGAAGAGCGCGCGGCCACCATGGCCGGGCTCGGGTCGGCGCACGGCGTCCTGCAGCTGGCCGTTGCCCGCGAATTGCGGCTCAAGCACACGCCGACGCTTGAGTTCATGTTCGACGCGTCGATTCAACAAGGGATGAGGATCACCGAGTTGCTGGGTGAGGACGAATGAGTGTGACCACCGAACAGGAGCAGGTGGTCAGCGAGCTGAGGACGGCCGACAAGTTCCTGCTCACGACGCACGAGAACCCCGACGGCGACGCGCTCGGCTCGCTGCTCGCGATGCACGAGATCCTCACGCAGCTCGGCAAGGACTCGCTGATGTACATGTCGCCGGACGAGTTCCCCCTCCCGTGGGAGTACCGGGGGCTTCACTTCGAGGGGCTGGTGGGGGCGCCTCCGGAGGACGTGGCCGAGCGCACGATCGTCTTCCTCGACTGCGGCAACATCGACCGGATGCCGGTCGACTTCCTGCAGGCCGACGGGCTCCACATCCTCAACATCGACCATCACCACGACAACACGCGCTTCGGCACGGTGAACCTGGTCTGCTCGGTGGCGTCGTGCACCGCCGAGATGGTGTGGCGGATCGCGAAGGAGCTCGGCGCGGAGATCACGCCGAAGATCGCGAAGTCGCTCTACGTTGGGCTCGTGACCGACACCGGCCGCTTCATGTACGAGAACACGACACCGGTGGCGCACCGGATGGCGGCCGAGCTGATCGAGGCGGGCGTCGAGCCTCACAAGGTCTATCGCGAGCTCTATGAGGACCTGCCCTTCCGGCGCCTCCAGCTGCTCCAGCGGGCGCTGGCCTCGGTCGAGCGCCCCGACGACGGCGCGCTCACGATCGCCCATCTCACCAAGGGCGACTACGAGGAGACGGGCGCGTTCGAGACGGACTCGGAGGGTGTCGTGGATCACATGCGCGCCGTGGAGGGGACGCGCGTGGCGGTGCTCGTGCGCGAGCTCTTGTCGGACGACCGCGAGGGAATGCGAAAGGTGTCGCTCCGCGCGACGGACGGCTCCGTGGACGTGTCGCGCGTCGCGCGCGCGTTCGGGGGCGGCGGGCACCCGCAGGCGGCCGGCTTCTCGACGGCCGTGCCGTACCCCGAGCTGGTCAGCCAGCTCCGCGAGCACGTGCGCGAGCAGCTCAACGGCAGCTAGCTCATCGTGGACGGCGTCCTGCTCCGCGCCAAGCCGGCCGGGGTCACGTCACACGACGTCGTCGCCCAGGTGCGCCGCACGCTGCCCCGCGGGACGAAGGTCGGGCACGCCGGGACGCTCGATCCGTTCGCGACCGGCCTGCTGCTCGTCCTGGTCGGCCGCGCCACGCGCGCTCAGCGCTTCCTGATGGAGCTGCCGAAGACCTACCGCGCGGTCGCGCGACTCGGCTGGACGTCGACGACGGGCGACCGCGACGGGGAGCTCGTTCAGACGGGACGGGTTCCCGACGGGCTCGCCATCCCGGTCGGGCCGCAGCTTCAGACACCGCCCGCCTACTCGGCCGTGAAGGTGGGAGGGAGGCGCGCGTACGACCTCGCGCGAGCGGGGGAGACACCGGAGCTGAAGGCCCGGCCGGTCACCGTGCATCGAGCCGAGCTGCTCTGGCACGAGGACGACCGCGCGGCGTTCGAGATCGAGTGCTCGTCGGGCACGTACGTGCGCTCGCTCGTGACGGACCTGGGCGATGCCTACTGCGACGAGCTCGAACGGACGGCGATCGGCGCGTTCCGGCTCGAGGACGCGAGCGGCGAGCGCCTCGTCCCGCTTCGCGACGCGCTCGGCTTCATGCCCGAGCGGATCCTGTCCGCGGAGGAGGCTCGCGCCGTCGGCCACGGCCGCCGGATCCAGGGGGAGGGCACCGGGCAGATCCGTCTCACGCACGACGGTGAGCTGGTGGCCATCGGGGAGTCGGGGGCGGGCGAGGTGCGGCCCGTCGTAGTGTTCGCGCCCGCATGAGGGTCGTCTCGCTTCCAGACGTCGAGCCGGGCTCCCGGCCCCGCAAGGTCGCCATCGGCACGTTCGACGGCGTTCATCTCGGGCACCGCGAGGTGATCCGGGGCTCCGACACCGTGCTCACGTTCGACCCGCATCCGCTGGCGGTCGTCCACCCGGAGGCGACCCCGAAGCTCATCAGCACGTTCGCGGTAAAGCGCGACCTGATCGCCGGGCTCGGGGTGGAGGAGCTCGTCGTCATCCCGTTCGACAAGGGCTTCTCGTCGCAGACGGCCGAGGAGTTCGTGCGCGACATCCTCATCGACCGCCTCGGCGCCGTGCAGGTGTCCGTGGGGGAGAACTTCCGCTTCGGCCAGCGCGCCCAGGGCACCGCGGACTTCCTGCGAGAGCACAGCGAGTTCGAGACGCGCGTCGCCCCGCTCGTGGAGGCGGCCGGCGAGACGATCTCCTCGAGCCACATCCGCGGCCTCGTCGCCGCCGGCGAGGTGTCGCAGGCCGCGAACTTCCTCGGCGGCCCGTTCCTCTTCGAGGGCGAGGTCGTGTCGGGCGACCAGCGTGGCCGCGACCTCGGCATGCCCACCGCGAACCTCGTGCCCGACGAGCGCTACGTGGTGCCAGGCCACGGTGTCTACGCCGCGTGGGCGCACGGTCACCCGGCCGCAGTGAACGTCGGCGTGCGCCCGATGTTCGAGACCGGACGCGGCCTGCTCGTGGAGGCCCACCTGATCGGCTTCGAGGGCGACATCTACGGCGAGACGCTTCGCATCGCGTTCCTCGAGCGCCTGCGCGGGGAGAAGCGCTTCGAGTCGGTGGACGAGCTCGTCGCGCAGATGGGCCGCGACGTCGAGGACGCGAAGCGAATCGCCGAACGCACCCGAACGGGCTAAGGACGCTGCGCTTCTGAGCCGATGCTGGCTCAGTGCCCGAGATCCACGAAAGCGCCGAGATCGAGGTCAGGGCGCCCGCGGCGGTGGCCTTTGAGGTGATCGCGGGCGACCTGCAGAAGGTCGTGGACGAGCCCGACTCGATGACCGGCCACCGCCCGTCGGACGGAGGCCCGATGCGGAAGGGCTTCCGCTGGCGCCAGTGGATCGTCCACGAGCGCCGGCACTGCATGAGCGACTGGGTGGTCACGTCGGTGGAGCCGCCCTTCCACCTGCAGCAGTCGATGTGGCACTTCTGTGCGGTGGCGAAGAACCAGGTCACCGGCGGCGAGCGCTGGGACCTCACGGAGCAGGACGACGGCTCGACAGTTGTGACCCTGCGCGCATGGACGAGCCGCGGAGGCTTCGCCGGGTGGCTCGAGAAGCTGGTTGGCGGCCGGGGCGGGCGAAACCTGACGCTCCGGAAGCGCCTCGCGTACGTCCAGTTCGAGGCCGAGCGCCAGGCCGGCGCCTAGCTGGCGAGGCCGGCCGCCTCGAGCGCGAGCCGCGCGTCGCTGTAGTCCTTGAAGCGGTACAGCATGCCGTCGCGGAACTCCGCGATCACCGCCAGCGCGACGTCGCTCTCGACGCCGCTGATCCTGCCACGCAGCCGCAGCGAGCCGATCGCCAGCAGTCGCCCTTCGCCGAGGTCGCGAATGTCGGGATAGGAGGCCTTGAAGAGGTCGAAGGTCTCGGCGGTGTCCGCGAGGAACCGGCGCATGCCGGCGCGCCCGAGAAACGCACCCTCGGTCTGGGCCCTGAGCGGCTCGAAGACGGTCTCCTCGCTGACCATGGCCAACAGGGTGTCCGCGTCGAGCCGATTCATGGCATCCGTCCCGCGCAGGAACAGCTCGATGTGCTCGCCCGTGTCCACAGCGCTGCATTCTCGTAAAGTCCGGCCGTGGCCCGGTCTGACTCGGACGCGGACCGCTGGCGGCGGCTCGCGGCAAGGACGCTGGTGGTGCTCGCGTCGCTGGCGATCATGCTCGCGCTCGTCGCCGCCTACGCGCGCGAGTCGACCGTCGACTCGGACCAGTTCGCGAACCGCGCCACGGACGCGCTGAGCGACGAGAGCGTCCGCTCGCTCGTCGCGCAGAAGATCACCGACGAGGTCGTGCTGAAGAACCAGGCCGACCTGCTCGCCGCGCGGCCGATCATCGAGTCCGTGGCCTCCGAGATCGTGGGCGGCCGGGCCTTCCTCGGCCTGTGGCGAACCGCGGTGCGCGACGTCCACCGCGCCCTCTTCAAGCGCGACCAGAACACCGTGACGCTGACGGTCGCGGACGTCGGGACCGTCCTGGCGGCCGCGCTCCGGGAGGTGCGCCCGGCGCTCGCGAAGGAGCTTCAGTCGACCGAGCGCGTGGAGGTCGCCAGGGAGAACATCGGCAGCCTGAGCGCCACGCTCGCCGACATCGCCGAGCGGGTTCAGGTTCTCGCGATCCTCCTGATCCTTCTCTCGCTCGCGTTCGTCGCGGGCGCGCTGTACATCTCGCCGGACCGCCGCGACACCGTCATCGAGCTGGGCGTGGGCGCGGCCGCGGCCGGCGGTGTCCTGATCGTGGCCTACGCGATCGTCCGCTCCTCGGTCGCAGGCAACCTCGAGACGCCCGAGGAGCAGGCCGCCGCGCGCGCGGTCTGGGACGCCTTCCTTGGCGATCTCCGGACCGAGGCCTGGATCCTGGCGGGCGCGGGAGCCGTCGTGGCGGCCGCCGCATCGTCGCTGATCAAGCCGCTCCCGTTCGGCCGGCCGCTCCGGGTCGTGGTCGACTGGCTGGCGCGCGAGCCCGAGAGCCGGGTCGGTCGCGCGCTGCGCGGCGCCGGGTTCGTCGCGGCCGGCGTGTTCGTGCTCGTGGACCGCACCGCCGTGCTCACGCTGCTGCTGAACGCGCTCGGGATCTACCTGATCTATGAGGGCGTGGCCGCCCTCCTGCGGCTCATCTACCGGCCCGAGGAGCACCCGGAGCGGGAACCGGCGCCCGGCCCGCTCAGGCGCTTCGACCGCCGCCGGATAGCGGTCGTGGCGCTCCCCGCGGCGCTGGTCGCCGTGGTCGTGATCGCCTTCCTCGGCAGCGGCGGCACGAGCACGGCCGCCCCGGCCAAGGGTGCCTGCAACGGCCACGAGGAGCTCTGCGAGCGCCGGTTCGACCAGGTCGCGCTCGCGACGACGCACAACTCCATGTCGGTGCCGCTGCCCGGCTGGTTCTCGGCAATGCAGGAGAAGCCGATCGCGGACCAGCTGACGGACGGCATCCGCGGCCTCCAGATCGACACGCACTACGCGGACCGCCTGCCGAACGGAAAGGTGCGCACCTACTTCGGGAGCAATGAGGAGCTGCAGCGCCGCGCGAAGGTCGACGGCGTGAGCGAGGAGTCGATCGACGCGGCGCTCCGCATCCGGGACCGGCTCGGCTTCAAGGGCGAGGGCGAGCGCGGCATGTACCTCTGCCACTCCTTCTGCGAGCTCGGCGCCACGCCGCTGGGCTCCGTCCTGACCGACATGCGGACCTTCCTCGTGGCGAACCCGGGCGCGGTCGTGGTCGTGATCAATCAGGACTACGTGACGCCGGAGGACTTCGTCGGCGCGGTCCGCGACGCCGAGCTCGAGGAGTTCGCCTACACCGGGCCGACGAGCGGCGAGTGGCCCACGCTCCGCGAGCTGGTCGACTCCGGCAGGCGGCTCCTCCTCCTCGCCGAGAACCACGCCGGCGCCGCCCCCTGGTACCACCTCGCCTACAAGTCGATCACCGAGGAGACGCCCTACTCGTTCAACAAGGTCGCGCAGCTCATCGACCCCGACAAGCTGGACAAGAGCTGCGAGCCGAACCGCGGGCCGGAGGGCGCGCCGCTGTTCCTCATCAACCACTGGATCACGACGGACCCGGTGCCGCTGCCGTCGAACGCGGCGAAGGTCAATGCCTACGACCCGCTGCTGGCGCGAGTCCGCGACTGCATGCGCGTGCGTGACCACCGGCCGAACCTGGTCGCCGTGAACTTCTACCTCGAGGGAGATGTCTTCCGCGTCGTGGATACGCTCAACGGCATCCACTAGGCGGCCATGGCGACACCCTTCACGGAACGGACCGCGTGGGCGCGGAACATCGCGGCGCCGGTCCGCGACTTCCTCAACACCGAGTCCTCAGGCGCGATTGCGCTTCTGCTCGCGGCTATCGCCGCGCTGGCGTGGTCGAACTCGCCCTGGTCCGACTCGTACGAGTCGTTCTGGGCAACCGAGCTCTCCATCCGCGTGGGCTCGGATGGCATCACGCTCCCGTTGCGCGAATGGATCAGCGAAGGCCTGATGACGCTGTTCTTCCTCGTTGTCGGGCTCGAGGCGAGACGGGAGTTCGACACGGGCGCGTTCCGGCAGCGCAGCCGCATCCTGATTTCAGTGTTCGCGGCCATCGGCGGCATGGCGCTGGCCGTTCTGATCTACCTGGCGTTCAACGCCGGAGGTTCCGGCGCCCACGGGTGGGGCGTGGCGATGTCCACCGACACCGCGTTCGCACTCGGCGTGGTCACGCTCGTCGCCGGGGGCGTCGCTCAGTTGCGCGTGCGCCTCCTGACGGCGCTGGTGATCGACGACCTCGTGGCCCTGCTGGTGATCGCGACGGTCTACTCCGACTCGGTCGACGCGCTCGCGCTGGCGATCGCAGTCGTTCTGTTCCTGCTGCTTCTTGCGCTGCGCTTCGCGCCGGTGGCGTGGAGGGCGCCCCCGGCGGTCCTGCTGAGCGTCGGACTGTGGGTCGCGCTCCACGAGTCCGGCATCGACCCGCTCATCTCGGGACTCGCGATCGGGCTCGCGATCAGCGCCTATCCGCCGGCGCGCGGCGACCTCGAGCGCGTCACGGAGCTCACGCGCTCGTTCCGCGAGCAGCCCACTCCGGAGCTGGCGCGCTCGGCCGCGCTCGGGGTGACGTCGGCGATCTCGGCCAACGAGCGCCTCCAGTACCGCCTGCACCCCTGGACCAGCTTCGTCATCGCCCCGCTGTTCGCGCTGGCGAACGCCGGGATCCACGTGGACGGCGAGCTGATCGGCGATGCCGTCACGTCCCCGATCACGCTCGGGATCGTGTTCGGGTACGTCCTCGGCAAGCCGGTCGGCGTGTTCAGCGGGGCCTGGCTCTCCACTCGGGTCACCGGCCTGCGCCCGCTGATCAGCTGGCCGTACGTCTTCGGCAACGGCGTCGTCGCCGGCATGGGCTTCACCGTGTCGCTCCTGATCGCGGGCATCGCCTTCGACGGCGCGCAGCTCGCGGAGGCGAAGCTCGGCGTGCTGGCCGCGGCGATCCTCGCCGCGGCCTTGAGCTGGGTCACCTTCCGGCTGATCGGGCGGCTCCCGACCGAGCGGCGCGCGCGTCAGGTGCTGGGCACGGCCGACGAGCTGCTCGACCTCTCCGTGGACGTGGATCCCGCGCGCGACCACATCCGCGGCCCGGACTCGGCGCCGGTCACGCTCGTCGAGTACGGCGACTACCAGTGCCCGTACTGCGGGCAGGCCGAGGTCGTGATTCGCGAGCTGCTCGACGAGTTCGGCGACGAGCTCCGCTACGTCTGGCGCCACCTGCCGCTGAACGACGTGCATCTCAACGCCCAGATGGCGGCCGAGGCGACCGAGGCGGCAGCGGCGCAGGACGCGTTCTGGCCGATGCACGACGAGCTGCTCGCGGCGCAGGACGAGCTCCTGCCCGAGGACCTCCACAGCCACGCCGAGACGCTCGGCCTGGACGTGGAGCGCTTCTGGGACGAGCTGCGTCGCCGCGAGTACGCCGAGCGTGTCGCCGAGGACGTGGCGAGCGCCGACTCGAGCGGGGTGGCGGG
Source organism: uncultured Thermoleophilaceae bacterium (assembly GCA_963819635.1). Classification (GTDB taxonomy): domain Bacteria; phylum Actinomycetota; class Thermoleophilia; order Solirubrobacterales; family Thermoleophilaceae; genus JACVRW01. The sequence goes on along the minus strand of CAWFWX010000003.1, from coordinate 779,428 downwards.
CACGCCGAGCTTCTTCATCAACGGCGTGCGCCACAGCGGCGCGTACGACGTCGCGACACTGACCGCCGCCGTACGCACGGCGCGCGAGAAGGTGCGCCTCAGGGAGAAGGGCCGGGCAGCGCCGGCCTAACGCAGCTCAGTCCCGGGGGCGGAAGCCCGAGCAGACCACGCGCATCCAGTCGATCTGCCCGTCGCGGGCCGACAGGTACGCCTGCTGCTCGAACACGAAGCGGCCGTCCGGGTTCGTGACGCTGCAGCGGTAGCCCACGCGCTCGCGGTCCGCGACCGAGTCGTCCTCGACCTCCTCGAGCGCCTCGATCTGGTCGGTGTCCTCGAGCCAGCTGCCGAAGAGGATGTCGAGGACGGCCTCCGGGCCGCTCGCCTCCCAGCTCCGGCTCGGAGTCAGGCCCTTGAAGTCGACCTCGCGGTGGAGAAGCTCGCGCATCCGCGCCGAGTCCTTGTCGGCGAAGGCGCGCGCGAAGTCGGCGCCGAGTGTGGAGGTCTGGGGCTGCACCGGATCATGGTCTCATGCGGCGCCGGCGAACGACGGCATTGAGGGGGAGCCCTAACGGGGGTGTGGCGTTTTATGGACCCATATCGGTACATAAGTCGACACACCCCTGAGGATCGCCCCCTTCACCGCTGTCTTGCGGGGCTATCCTGCCTCGCGTGGCATCGGATGAGCCCGCCTCGTACCTCACGCTCGAGCAGGGCACCGACGTGTTCAGCTCCGACGGCGAGCGCATCGGCACGGTCGAGCACGTCCTCAGGGACGAGCAGACCGACATCTTCGACGGGCTGGTCATCGACGTCCGGCTTGGCCCGGGCGGGCTTCGGTTCGTGGACGCCCCGGAGGTCGGCGAGATCCGTGAGGACGGCGTGGTGGTGGCCGTGGCCGCGGCCGATGTGGACGGGCTTCCGAAGCCGTCCGCGAACCCCGCCGTCATCGAGCACCACGGGGTCGAGGACTCCGAGAGCAAGCTCGCGCACAAGCTCCGCCGCGCCTGGGACATCGTCTCGGGCCGCGGCTAGCAGCCGGGTGTCCATTTCCTGACGGCCCGTTCGTCTCACAGGCGACCATCCACCAAGGAGGAAGCCATGAAGTACCTGCTGCTGATTCACCAGGGAGACACCCCGACGCCGCGTGACCCCGAGGCCTGGGCCCGGCTGTCGGAGGAGGAGCAGAACGCCGTCTACGCCGACTACCAGGCGATCAACCAGACGCCGGGCGTGAGCTCCGGGCTCCAGCTCGCCGAGCCGGAGACGGCCACGACGGTGCGCGTCGAGAACGGCGAGACGCTCACGACAGACGGCCCGTTCGTGGCCGTCAAGGAGGCGCTCGGCGGCTACCTCGTGTTCGAGGCGGACGACCTCGACGCCGCCATCGAGCTGGCGGCCCGGATCCCGGCCGCCCGCCTCGGAGGCGCTATCGAGGTGCGGCCGATCGAGGAGTGGTAGCCACCGTCGACCAGGTCTTCCGCGCCGAGTGGGGACGCGTCCTCGCGACGGTCATCGGCTTCCTCGGCGACTTCGAGCTCGCCGAGGAAGCCACCCAGGAGGCGTTCGCGATCGCGGCCGAGCGCTGGCCGAGCGGCGGGACGCCCGACAACCCGCGCGCCTGGCTCGTGGCCACCGCGCGGAATCGGGCGATCGACCGCATCCGGCGCGACCGGACGCTCGCGGCGAAGACCCGGCTGCTCGAGCTGCCACAGGCCGTGGAGGACGACGTGGACGAGCTGGACGACACCGGCATTCCCGACGAGCGCCTCGAGCTCATCTTCACCTGCTGCCACCCGGCGCTCGCGCTCGAGGCCCAGGTGGCGCTCACGCTGCGGACCCTGGGCGGGCTGACCACCGAGGAGATCGCCAGCGCGTTTCTCGTCCCGGAGCCGACGATGGCCAAGCGCCTCGTCCGCGCGAAGCACAAGATCCGCGCGGCGGGCATTCCGTTCCGCGTCCCGCCCGCCCACCTGCTCCCGGACCGCCTCGCCGCGGTGCTGGCCGTCGTGTACCTGATCTTCAACGAGGGCTACGGCGGCCGGGGTGACCTCGCAGCCGAGGCGATCCGGCTCGGCCGCGCGCTGGCGGAGCTGATGCCCGACGAGCCCGAGGTGCGCGGGCTGCTCGCGCTGATGCTGCTGAACGACGCGCGCCGCGGGGCGCGCTTCGCCGACGGCAGCGTGGTTCTGCTGCGCGACCAGGACCGATCGTTGTGGGATCGGGATCAGATGGAGGAGGGGAGGGTTGAGCTCGAGCGGGCGCTGGCGCTCGGCGACCGTGGCCCGTACGTGCTTCAGGCGGCGCTGGCGTCGCTTCACGGTGAGGAGGACCAGGACTGGCCGCAGATCGCGGCGCTCTATGGCGAGCTGGCCCGCGTGACGGGCTCCCCGGTCGTGGAGCTGAACCGAGCGGCGGCGATCGCCGAGGGGGGCGACGCCGAGGCTGCGCTGGCCCTGGCGGACCGGCTCGAGCTCGACGCCTACCACTACCTGCACTCGACGCGCGCCGAGCTCCTGCGCCGGCTCGGGCGGCGCGGACGAGGCGCGCGCGGCCTACGAACGCGCCCTCGAGCTCGTGCGCTCGGAGCCCGAGCGCCGCTTCCTGGAGGAACGGCTCGCCACGCTGACCGACGGCGCCCGCCCATGAGCCGCACGCGGCCCGAGCTGATCCCGATCGGTCATGTCGAGTCGCCGCTGACCGAGCCCGCCGACGCGCCCAAGCAGGGCGGCGAGGGCGCGCCCGAGGCGTGGCTAGTGCTCGAGCCGGACGTGCTCGAGGCGCTCGACGGAACGCGGCCCGGGGACCGCGTGATCGTCCTGACCTGGCTGCATCGGGCGCGGCGCGACGTGCTCCGAGTCCATCCGCGCGACGACGCGCGCAACCCGCTGCAGGGCGTGTTCAGCACGCGCTCGGCCGAGCGGCCGAACCCGATCGGCCTGCACGAGGTCGAGGTCCTGGCGATCGAGGGCGTCCGGGTGCGAGTGCGGCCGCTCGAGGCCGTCGACGGCACTCCCGTCCTGGACCTGAAGCCCGTCATCTAGGGATACTCCGTCCGGGATGTCCGACGAGACGGTCGAGCAGGTCCGCAACGCGTACGACACCTTCAACCGGCGCGACTGGGAGGGGTTCAGGCGGCTGATAGACCGTGACGTCGTGGTCGAGTCCCGCCTCGTCCAGATGGAGGGCGGCTACCGCGGCTACGAGGGGCTGCGCCGCTGGTGGGACCAGGTCTTCGAGACGATCCCCGACTACAGGGTCGAGATCCAGGAGCTGCGCGAGGTCGGCGACATCGTCCTCGTCCAGTCCCTCGGCCTCGGACACGGCGCGAGCAGCGGTACGCCCGTGGTCGACCCCTTCTGGCACGCGCTCGAGATGAGGGATGGGCGCTGTACCTGGTGGCGCAACTGCTCTACGGAGGCCGAGGCGCTCGAGGCCATCGCAGAGCGCTCGGGCTCGGGCTCGGGTTAGCCCGACTCGGCCAGGGTGCGCTCGAGGTTGGCGAACGCCCCGCTCCAGCCGCTCTCGTGGGAGCGCACAGCTTCCTCGTCCCAGAGGCCGCTGTGGGTGAAGCGGACCGTCGTGACTCCCTCGTGCTCCTCGAACTCGAGCTCGATCAGCTGGCGGGTGTCGTTGCCGTCCCAGATCCAGGTGAAGGCCAGGCGGTTCGGCGGGTCGATCTCGGTGTAGTGCCCGCCGCCGCCGTACTCGACGTCCTTGTACGGGTCGCGCATCACGACCCGCACCTCGCCGCCGACGCGGAGGTCCACCGTGGCCTCGGTCGTCTCCCAGTCGTGCTCGGCGTGCCACCAGCGTCGCATGACCTCCTCGCTCGTCCACGCGTCGAAGACGGCCTGCGCCGGCGCCTCGAAGGTCCGCTCCATGCGGAGCGTCGTGCTCTCGGTCACTTGCCGTTCCGGTCGTACTTGTCGTGGTAGTTCCACCACTGGTACGGCGGGGTCTGCGGGTAGCCCTCGGGCGAGTCCTCCCACTCCTCCTGACGGCCGAGCGCGGTGATGTCGAGGTAGGCCCAGGTGCTGCCCATCGCCTCGTCGCCGCGGCTGTCGATGAAGTAGGTGCGGAAGATCCTGTCGTCGTCGCGGATGAACGCGTTGGTGCCGTGCCACTCGTCGACTCCGAAGTCGGCGTCGAAGTCGTCCGTGAGCGAGTACCAGGGCACAGTCCAGCCCATGCGCTCCTTCAGGCTCTGGATGTTCTCCTGGGGCGCGCGCGAGACATACGCGAGCGTGGTGTCGCGGGCGTTCAGGTGGGCCAGATGCGCGACCTGGTCGGCGCCGAACGAGCAGCCGGGGCAGCCGTGCTCGGGATAGCCGGCGACGTCCGGGTCGTAGAAGAAGCGGTAGACGATCAGCTGGCGCCGGCCCTCGAACAGGTCGAGCAGGCTCGCCGGGCCGTCGGGGCCGTCGAACGCGTACTCCTTCTCCACCGCCATCCACGGCATCCGGCGGCGCTCGGCGGCGAGCGCGTCGCGCGCACGGGTCTGCTCCTTCTCCTTGACCAGCATGTCCGCGCGGGCGGCCTTCCATTCCTGAGGCGAAACGACGGGCGGGGTGTTCATCGGGGCTCTTCCTCCTTGAGGTACTCATCGACGACGTCGAACAGGCGCCCCCAGAGGGCGCGCTGGCGATCCATCCAGTCGGCCGCCTCGCTGAGCACGTCGGGCTCGAGCGACAGCCGGTGGGTTCGGCCAACGACCTCGCGCCTGACGACACCCGTCTCCTCGAGGACCTTCAGGTGCTTCGAGATCGCGGGCTTGGAGACTCCGAACCCTGTGGTGGCATCACCCACCGTGGCGGGCCCGAGAGCGAGGCGCTCGACGATGCCGCGCCGGATGGGGTGCGACAGCGCCTTGAAGGAATCGTTAACCACAGGGTTAACAGTAGCATCACCGTCCGGCGGCCCCGCACTAGTCTCGGTCGTATGGCGTACACGAGCGCGGAGGGACGACAGGAGCTGCTCGAAGCGTTCGCCGAGGCGATCGAGCAGATCGGATTCGCGCTGGCCGTTCTCGGCGCCGCCTACGAGCAGCTCGACGAGCGCAACGCCGACAGGCTGGAGGCGGAGCTGTTCGGACCTGTCCAGCGCGCCTACGGCCGCGCCAAGGCGAGCTACGCCCGCTTCGCGGACCGTCACGGCATGCCCGGCCGCAGCTTCCCGGCGCCCTCGCCGGGCCTGCCCTCGACCGGTGCGAAGGGCTTCATCGACAGCGCGGTCGAGGCCGTGGCCGAGGCGGACGCCACGCTGTCCGAGCTGCAGGACTCGTCGTTGCCGACGGAGGTCGGGGACGTGGAGCTTCGAGCCGCGCTCACCGAGGTGCGCGAGCTGCTCGGCGGCGTGCGCCAACGGGCGCGCGAGCTGGAGCGAACGCTCGGGCGCTGACCGTCCCGGGCCGATTTCGATCGCCCTCCTACCCAATAGTGGCGAACCCGCAAGATCCGGGTTACCCTGGCCGCGTAAATGTCCCCGCGCCGGCCGCCATCCCTCCTGGCGCTCGCCGTGACCGCCTCGCTCGCATTCGCGGCCGAGGCCCAGGCGAGCAGCATCGTCTACATCAAGCGAGGCGACGTCTGGCTCGCCAATGCCACGGGCAAGGGGCAGCGGCCGATCACGAAGAACGGCACGCGGGCGAACCCGTACCGGTCGCCCGCGTACTCGGACCGCGGCGTCATCACGGCGGTCCGGGGCCGGCGGGACATTCACTTCTTCAACACGCGCGGCAAGCGGCTTCGCAGGGCGCGCGACATCTCCGGCGGCCCCACGCCGCCCTTCGATTCGGTGATCATCGATCACTCGATCTCGCCCGACGGCCGGCGGCTCGCCTCGACACTCTGGATCACGACGCGGGCGGGCTCGCCCAGGCCGGGGGAGCCGACGGGGACCGACTACGACACGAGCGTCTGGTACTCGCAGGCCGGCAACGGACGGCTCCAGGGCACGACCGACGCCGGGCAGAACCCCACCTGGGTCACGAACCGCACGCCGGTCGTGTTCGCGCCCTACGTGTACCACTCGGCCGACGCCTGGGTCGTCAACCTGGCGAGGCCGAACAGCCCCACCCAGTGGTTCCAGGACCGCGCGGTCGTGGACCCGCTCGACTTCACGGACGGTGAGCCGCTCAACGACGGCGAGGTGACGCGCGCCCAGGACAAGATCGCCGTGGTGCGCGGACCCAACACCGTCGCGAGCAGCGCGCCCACAATGCTGCGCGTCTACGCGGTCGGGAGCCTCTCGCAGCGCCCGACCGAGCGCTGCGACCTCCGCTCGGCGCCCAACAGCCGCATCGAGAGCCCGAGCTGGTCGCCCGACGGAACGCAGCTCGCGTGGAGCGAGCGCGACGGGATCTGGGTCAGCCCCATCGCGGGCGGAGCGGGCGACTGCGCGGCGGCGCCGCGCCGCCTGATCGCAGGCGGCTCCCAGCCCGATTGGGGCCGGGCAAACCTGCCCAGTTAGCGCTCCGGGCGCGCCGCGGTCAGGGCCGGAAGTTGATCCCGTCCAGCGGGGCGAAGCCGCCGCCGCCCAGCTCGGGCTCAACCTCGCCGTTCGGGCGGATCACCACGTGACGCAGCACCTGGGTGTCGTTCGGGCCGGGGGTGACTCCCGACCCGATGGTGAAGCGGCGGAGCGCGGTGGGGCGATACCCCGCGGGCAGGATGAACGCGGGCGGCTGCGCTCCTCCGGCGCCGCCGAAGAGCTCGGCCATCCCCTCGATGTGCACGACACCTCCGCGGTCCTTCCAGAACCCGACCGGCTGGTAGCCGTTTCCGAAGTTGCGCCACGCCCAGTTGTTGCCACCGGTGCAGAACTGCGCGACGTTGGCGCATTGATTCGCTCCCGCGGAGGCTCCCGCGACGAGCTGTGTCGGCTCGCCCGCGAAGTCAGCCGGCGTTGCGTCCTTGCCGGGCACGCCCGGAAGGCCCGGAGCGCCGGGATCGCCCTTCTGACCCTGGAGCGACGAGACGGCGCTCCGCTTCAGCTCCGTGAGCGCGAGCGAGCGGTCGCGGACCTCGCTCCCGCCCACGGCCCCCTCCCTGATCTGTCTCGGCCCGACGCTGTTCGCAGGAAGGTTCAGGGCCGCATACGAGGCGCCGCCGAGCGAGACGAACACCGCGATCGTCGCCATCACGTTTGCGTAGCTGAGACTTGACCGAAGCCGCGCGAGCAAGGTTGCGCTCCTGGCGCGGACGCTACCCGGGTTCGATCGGGCGAACAAGCCCGCCACGCGACCGTGACGCTGCTACGGTTTCGCGTCGCACATGAGCCTTGCTGCCGAGAAGAAGCGCGAGATCGTCGCCAAGTACGGGCGCGGCGACGCCGACACCGGATCCACCGAGGTCCAGGTTGCGCTGCTCACGGCGAGGATCAACGAGCTGACCGAGCATCTGCGCACGCATCGGAAGGACCATCACTCGCGGCGCGGCCTCCTGATGCTCGTCGGCAAGCGGCGCAGGTTGCTGCGCTATCTCCAGAGCTCGGACATCGAGCGCTACCGGTCGCTCATTCAGGAGCTCGGGCTCCGTCGATGATCGAGCCGGGCTCCCCGGCGCCGCAGTTCACGCTTCCAGACCAGGACGGAAACAAGGTCTCGCTCTCGGATTACCGCGGGCGGACGGTGGTGCTGGTCTTCTATCCGGCCGACTTCAGCCGCGTCTGCACGGACCAGCTGAGCGTCTACCAGGAGGTGCTGCCGCAACTCGAGGAGGCGGGCGCTGAGCTCGTTGGCATCTCCGTGGACGGCGCCTTCTGCCACAAGGCGTTCCAGGAGCACCAGGGCCTCACCATCCCGCTGCTCGCCGACTTCCACCCGAAGGGCGAGGTCGCCAGGGCGTACGGCGTCTGGTCCGAGGAGTACGGCGTGGCGGGCCGCGCGCTCGTGATGGTCGCCCCCGACGGACTCGTCCAATGGTCCTACCTCTCGCCGCCGCTCGAGGTGCCGGGGGCGAACCTGATCTTTGACGCGCTGGAGCAGCGCACCCCCGCCTGAGCCCGGGCCCGGCGACCACCGGCGCGGCGACGGGCCGGTGGTCATCGAGTACGCCGACCTCGAGTGCCCGTATTGCGCGAAGGCGCACCTGATCCTCAAGGAGCTGCCGATCACGCGCGTGTTCCGCCACTTCCCCGTGACCTCGAAGCACCCGCGCGCGCGCGTGCTCGCCGCCGCGGCCGAGGCGGCGGGTCTCCAGGGGAAGTTCTGGGAGATGCACGACTCGCTGCTCGAGGACCAGGGCCACCTCGACGACCCGCACCTCTGGGAGCGCGCCGAGCGCTTCGGCCTCGACCTGGAGCGCTTCGAGGCTGACCGGCGCGACGCGGAGGCGACGGCGCGAATCGAGAGCGACTTCCGCAGCGGCATCAGGGCCGGCGTGGCCACGACGCCCACGCAGTTCGTGAACGGCCGCGCCTTTCCGGGCGTGCCGGACGCAAGTCTTCGCGACGCACTGCGTTAGAGACCCCGGCGAAATGGGCAAAGACGCGCCGTCAAACGGCGCACGGAGGTGCCATGAAGGTTGGGGGCGTAGGACTTCTCGCGGGTCTCACGATGCTGGTCGCGGCAGGCCCGGCATCGGCTGCAGGTCTTCTGTCGCAGACCGTCTCGGCCGCGAGCGCGGTCAACCAGTCGTGCACGAGCGGTGAGCTCGGCGGCGCGGGGGTGGCTCAGAAGCGGGTAACCGTGCCTGCGGTCAGCAGCGTCACCGCGCGCCTCAGCGCGGCGAGTGGCGACTGGGACCTGGCGGTCATCGACGCGAGGAGCAAGCGCCTGGTCGCCGGCTCGGCCTACAGCGGGTCCAGCGAGGTCGCGTCCGGCTTCGCCGGCCGGGGCAGCACCCTGATCCTGCAGGCCTGCCGCCGCACCGGTGGCAGCTCCACCGCGGCCCTGAGCCTGGACGCAACGCCGATCGACACGTCGACGGTGAAGAAGGCGTCGCTGGTCCGCGTGTCCACCGCGAACCTCGCGCGCAAGAACGAGCTGAACCGCCTCGGGCTCGACCTCACCGAGCACGGCGGCCCCGGCTTCGTCGAGGCCGTGCTCTACGGCGCGGCGGACGCGGACAAGCTCGTGAGCCACAACTTCTCCTACACCACCGAGGTCCCGGACCTGGCGGTCCAGGCGCGGCACGACCGCGCGGCCGACGCGCAGTTCGCGGCGGCGAACGCCGCCTCCGAGCTCCCAAGCGGGCGCACGAGCTACCGGCGCCTCTTCGACTACAGCGAGGACATGAAGCGCCTCGCGCGTGAGCATCCCGACCTGGTCCGGTCGATCACGCTCAACAACAAGACCTACGAGGGACGTCCGGTCGAGGGAATCGAGATCGCGACCAACCCGAACGCCCGCGACGGCCGGCCCGTCTTCCTCCAGATCGGCGTGCACCACGCGCGCGAGTGGCCCTCGGGCGAGCACGCGATGGAGTGGGCGTACGAGCTCGTCCTCGGCTACCGCCGCGGGGACGCGCGCGTGCGCGACCTCGTGAGCCGCACCCGCACGATCGTCGTCCCGATCCAGAATCCGGACGGCTTCAACGCGAGCCGAGAGGCCGGCCAGCTCTACGGGAACGGCGACGGCGCCGCCACCGACCTCGACGGGAACGGCGAGGTCGACGACGCGGAGTTCCTGGCCGCCGCTGCAACACACCCGAACGAGTACCGGCGCAAGAACTGCCGGTTCCCGGGGGACCCGCCGATGGGCAACTGCGCCGGCGTGGACGCCGGCGCGGCGGGGCACGGCGTCGACCCGAACCGCAACTACGGCGCGTTCTGGGGCGGCGGCGGCTCGAGCGGAGACTTCTGGACGCAGACCTACCGGGGGCCGGAGCCGTTCTCCGAGCCCGAGACCCAGAACATCCGCGCGCTCGTCTCGGGGCGCCAGGTCACGACCCTGATCACGAACCACACGTTCTCGAACCTCGTGCTGCGCCCGCCCGGCATCGCCGCGCAGGGCACCACCGTCGACGAGCCGATCTTCAAGGCGCTCGGCGACTCGATGGCGGCCGAGAACGGCTACTCGAGCCAGCACGGGTACCAGCTCTACGACACGGACGGGACGACCGAGGACTGGTCCTACAACGCGACCGGCGGCCTCGGCTTCACGTTCGAGATCGGCGACCTCGGGTTCCACCCGCCGTTCGCCGAGACCGTCGCCGAGTGGAACGGGACGACCGACGACGCCACCGGCGGCGGCAACCGGGCCGCGTACTACAAGGCTCAGGCCAACACGGCCGACAACACGAAGCACTCGGTCCTGGCCGGGCGTGCGCCCGCCGGGGCGATCCTGCGGCTGACGAAGACGTTCGACATGCCGACGTCGCAGGAGGGCCTGACGTTCACGGACCACCTGAACTCGACACTCCAGGTGCCGGCGAACGGCGTCTTCGAGTGGCACGTGAACCCGTCGACCCGCCCGCTCGTGGCGAAGGGCAGCGGGCGTGCGCCGACCGGTGACCCGAGCGCGCCGCAGCAGTTCCAGGCGCGCGGCGGCACCACGCCGTGCGCGAACTACGACACCCCGCCGCCCGACTGCTACGAGGACCACCTGATCACGGTCCCGAGCGGCACCGGCATCGACAACGGCAAGGCGATCTTCCGCATCGAGTTCGCTCCGCTGAGCGACTACGACATGAAGATCTACAGGGCCGACTCGGCCGGCAACGCGACCGGCGACGCGGTGGCGGTCTCGGGCCACGGCGCGACCGACGGCACCCTCGGCTTCGAGGAGGCCTCGGTTCTCGACCCGGCCGGCTCCTACGTCGTCCGCGTGCAGAACTACGCGGGCGTGGATCCGTGGACCGGCGAGGTCACCTTCGAGGGGCCGGGGGCTTACAACGCTCCGATCGAGGAGACCTGGACGCTGTCCTGCGAGACCCCGGAGGGCGTGACCCGCTCGGCTCGACAGGTATTCGTCGCCCGTGGCGAGCGGCGGAGCCTCGACCTGCGCGGGGACTGCCGAGTCCGGCGGTAACGGCGCAAGCAGCGGGCCACGGCCCGCTGCTTGCGCAAGTTCCGGGGTGGCGGGGCGTTCCAGGCTCCGATGACCCACTCGAAGCTGCTCCCGCTCGTAACGCTGGTCGCAACCGCTCTCCTCGCCGCGCCGGCGTGGGGAGCCGATCTCGTGGCCTCGAGCGTCACGGCGCGGAGCGCCACCTCGGCGTCCAGCTGCAGCGAGCGGGTGCTCCGCGCGGGTCCCGGGGTCCTGACCCGCAGCGCGACCGCGCCCGAGTCCGGCTGGGTGCGGGCGGAGCTCGACGGGGCGGGGCGAGGCGACTGGGACCTCGCCGTGTTCGACCGGGCGAGCGGCAGGCTGGTGGCGGGCTCCTCGTCATTCGGGGGAGACGAGGTTGCCGAGGGACTTGCCGCGAAGGGCACGCGGCTCGTCGTCCAGGCCTGCCGCATGTCCGGCGGAGGGGAGCGGGCGCGGCTGAACGTCGGCTCCACCGGGCTCGCCGACGCACCGGCCGAGAAGATCTCGCTCGTTCGCGTGGCGACCCCCACGCGCGACCGCAAGGACCTGCTCACGAAGCTCGGCCTCGACCTGACCGAGCACGCGGGCAGGGGGTTCGTGAGCGTGCTGCTTCACGGCGCCGACGACGCGCGGACGCTCCGCGAGAACAAGTTCACCTACACGATCGACATCCCGGACATGGTCCGCCACGACGTCCGGGACCGTGCCGCCGACGCGCGCTACGCGAGCCGCGTGCGAGCCTCGGCGCTACCCAGCGGCCGGGACGCCTACCGGCGCCTGCCCGACTACTCCGAGGACCTCAAGCAGCTCGTGGACGAGAACCCGGGGCTCGTGCGGCCGATCACCCTGCCGCACAAGACCTGGGAGGGGCGCACGGTCGAGGGCGTCGAGATCACGACGAACGTCGACAACCTGCGCGACGGCAAGCCGGTGTTCCTGCAGATGGGCGTCCACCACGCGCGCGAATGGCCCTCGGGCGAGCATGCGATCGAGTGGGCCTTCGAGCTCGTGAACGGATACAAGAGCGGCGACGCACGCACCCGGCGGCTCGTGCAGGGCGTGCGGACGATCGTGATCCCGATCGTGAACCCCGACGGCTTCAACATCTCGCGTGAGGCCGGCGAGGCGCAGGGTGGCGGCGACGGGCGCGGGGCGCCGAACCCGGGCGAGGACAACGAGACGGCGAACATCGTCGCCCACCCCTTCGAGTACCGGCGCAAGAACTGCCGCCTGCCGGAGGGGGAGTCGGGCAACTGCGCCGGGCCGTCGGCGGGTCTCGCATCGACCGGGGTGGATCCGAACCGCAACTACGGCGCCTTCTGGGGCGGGCCGGGCGCGAGCGGCGACTTCACGAACGAGACCTACTACGGCCCCGGTCCCTTCTCCGAACCGGAGTCGCAGAACATCCGAGACGTGGTTTCGAGCCGCCAGGTCACGACCCTGATCACCAACCACACCTTCTCCGACCTGGTGCTGCGCGCGCCCGGCCTCAAGTCCCAGGGCCTCGCCCCGGACGAGGCCGCGATGAAGGCGCTCGGTGACTCGATGGCCGCCGAGAACGGCTACCTGAGCATGTACGGCTGGCAGCTCTACGACACGACCGGCACCACCGAGGACTGGTCGTACGGCGCCACCGGCGGCTACGGCTACACGTTCGAGATCGGCTGCACGGATCTGAACCGGACGACGAACGAGTGCATCACCGGCCACTTCCACCCGCCCTTCGCCGAGATGGTCAAGGAGTGGGAGGGAGCCACGCCGCAGGCCGATGAAGGCGGCCGCGACGGGCACGGCAACCGCGAGGCCTATTACAAGGCGATGGAGAACGCCCTCGACCGCACCCAGCACTCGGTGCTGAGCGGCGCCGCCCCCACCGGCATCCTGATCCGGCTGCAGAAGACGTTCGAGACGCCGACCTCGCAGGACAAGGACGGCAACGGGCAGCCCGATTCCTTCACAGACCATCTCGACACGACCTACGAGGTTCCCGCGAACGGCACTCTCGACTGGGACATCAACCCCTCGACACGCCCGCTCGTGGCGATCGACCGCGGCCGCCCGGCGCACGGCGAGGCGAGCCCGCCGCAGTCGTTCGCGGGCAACGCGCCGCCGGTGCCGGCCTGCCCGACCTACCCGGACACGCTGCCGGGCTGTTATCGCGAGCACTCCATCGACGTGCCCTCGGGGCCCGGAATCGACAACGGCTTCGCGACCGTCCGCATCGAGTGGGCGACGTCGGGCAGCGACTACGACCTCTACGTTTTCAAGGACACGAACGGCAACGGGATCGCCGATCCCGGCGAGCCGTCCGAGGGCAGCTCCGCCCAGGGAACGACGGACTTCGAGCAGGTCACCCTCGGCCCGGACCCGAGCGGCAAGTACGTCGCACGGGTGGTGAACTGGGCCGCCACGGAGCCCTACGACCTGAACGTCGCCTTCCAGAAGCCCACCTTCACGCCGGCGCAGCGGGAGAACTGGGCGCTGTCGTGCGAGACCTTCGGGGGCGCGGTACTGGCGACGCGCGACGTCTTCGTGGCGCGCGGCGAGCGGGCGAACGTCGATCTCGCCGCCTGCGCCGCGGCGCTCAGCCAGGCATTCGAGTCCGGCGAGGGCTGCGACCAGCCGACCGGGCGCCTGGGCGGCCGCCGGCTCGACCGGGTGCGGCTCGGCGGCGACCGCGACGCGCACCTGCAGGCATACAAGATCGGCCGCAAGCAGACGCGCAAGGGGATCGACCGCTTCTGCCTGAGCGACGGGCGCGGCGTGCGTGTGGGGTACGCGACGAGTCGCCTCAACGCGACCCTGAGCGGCAGCCGGCCGCGCCGCTTCGCACCCAACAAGGCGCTGCTGGCGCTAACTACCAGCCGGGCCTTCCGCGCTCGCGGGGTCCGCGTGGGCTCGTCCAGGCGCGCCGTCAGGCGCCGGGTCGGCGGGAGCCCGATCCGGATCGGGTCGAACCGCTGGTACCTGAAGAGGGGCAAGCGCTCGACGCTCGCCTTCAAGGTCCGCGGCGGGAAGGTGCGTGAGCTCGGGGTCGCCAACAAGCGGCTTACGTCCAGCCGCCAGAAGGCCCGGCGCGCGCTCGGATCCTGGCGTCTTCGCTAGAGTCGAGCGCGTTCGCAACGGACGAATCAAGTGTGTGCCGCCAACCGGAGGCGGCTGAAAGGACAGCAATGAATGATGGTGTCAGCCGGGTCTCCCTTGAGATCGGCGGTAGCTCGATCAGCTTCGAGACCGGCAAGTACGCCAAGCAGGCCAGCGGCTCCGTCGTAGTTCAGGCGGGCGACACGATGGTCCTGAGCACGGCAACCGCGGGGAACCCGCGCGACGTGGACTTCCTTCCTCTGACGGTCGACGTCGAGGAGCGGATGTATGCCGCGGGCAAGATCCCCGGAAGCTTCTTCAGGCGCGAGGGCAGGGCGGGCGAGAAGGCCACGCTCACCGCGCGCATGATCGACCGGCCGCTCCGCCCGCTCTTCCCCAAGGGCTGGAACCGCGAGACGCAGCTGGTGTCGATCCCGATGTCGATCGACCACGAGCACCCCTATGACATCCTCGCGATGAACGGCACCAGCGCCGCGCTGATGGTGTCGGACATCCCGTTCCCCGTGCCCGTCGGCGCCGTCCGGATCGGACAGGACGCTGAGGGCAACTTCCTCGTCAACCCCGACGAGGAGTGGCTGCTCGAGTCGCCGCTCGACCTGGTGGTCGCCGGCACCGAGGAGGCCATCCTGATGGTCGAGGCGGGCGCCAGCGAGATCACCGAGGCCGAGATTCTCGATGCGCTCGACATCGCCCACCAGGAGATCAAGCGCCTCTGCGAGGCGCAGCACGATCTGCGCAAGCAGGCCGGCAAGGACAAGATCGAGATCCAGCCGCCGCAGGTTGACGAGTCGATCCTGAGCCAGGTGCAGGACCGCTTCGGCGCGGCCCTCGACGAGGCGACCCAGGTGGTCGACAAGCTCGAGCGCCAGGACGCGACGAAGCGCGTCGAGGAGGAGGTCCTCGAGGCGCTCGGCACGAGCACCGAGCTCGACGAGGACGGCGCGACCGCGCACCGCGCGGCCGTGCAGCTCGCATTCGACAAGCTCGAAAAGGACATCATTCGCAAGCGGATCGCCGTGGACAAGAAGCGTCCCGACGGCCGCGCGCCGGACGAGATCCGCGACATCTGGATCGAGGTCGGGGTCGCCCCGCGCACGCACGGCTCGGCGATCTTCACCCGCGGCCAGACGCAGGCGTTCTCGGTCGCCGCGCTCGGCACGACCCGGGACGAGATGCGGCTCGACACGCTCGGCCTGCAGACGGAGAAGCACTACTTCCACCACTACAACTTCCCGCCGTTCTCGGTGGGCGAAGCCGGCTTCATGCGCGGCCCGAAGCGCCGCGACATCGGCCACGGTGCGCTCGCCGAGCGTGCGCTCGTGCCGGTGGTGCCGACGGTGGAGGAGTTCCCCTACACGATCCGGGTGGTGTCCGACATCCTCGAGTCGAACGGCTCGAGCTCGATGGCGTCGGTCTGCGGCTCGTCGCTCTCGCTGATGGATGCCGGCGTGCCGCTCAAGGCGCCGGTGGCCGGTGTGGCCATGGGCCTCATCAAGGAGGGTGAGGACCACGTGGTGCTCACCGACATCGCGGGAGTCGAGGATCACCTCGGCGACATGGACTTCAAGGTCGCCGGGACCTCCGAGGGCATCACGGCCCTGCAGATGGACATCAAGATCACGGGCGTCACGTTCGAGATCCTGAAGGGCGCCCTCGAGCAGGCGCAGCAGGCTCGCATGACGATCCTCGGCAAGATGAACGACGCGATCTCGGAGCCGCGCTCCGAGCTCTCGCAGTTCGCGCCGCGGATTTCCGCGATCCAGATCCCCACCGAGAAGATCGGCGCGGTCATCGGCAAGGGCGGCGAGACGATCAGGGCGCTGTCCGAGGAGTTCGACGCCCAGATCGACATCGACGACGACGGCACGATCCGGATCTACGCCCAGACGGGCGACCAGGGCGACGCCCTGGTGGACCGGATCCGCTCGATGACGAAGGAGGTGGAGCTCGGCGACGAGTTCACCGGCAAGGTCGTGAAGACGACCACCTTCGGCGCGTTCGTCGAGCTCGCCAAGGGCACCGACGGCCTGATCCACATCTCCAACATCGCGCCGGGCCAGCGCCCGAACACGGTGGAGGAGGTCGTGAACCGCGGCGACGAGCTGAAGGTCAAGGTCGTCGAGGTCGACCCCGAGCGTGGCCGCATCGGCCTCCGCCTCGCGGACGATCCCGAGATCGCGGGCAAGACGCCCGAGGAGCTGGCTGCCATGGGCACCGGCGACAAGGGGCGCGGCGACCGCGGCGACCGTGGCAACGGCCGCGGCCGGCGCGAGGGACGCGGCGGAGGCCGCGACCGTGACCGCCGTCCGCGCGACCGGGACCGGCCGCCTCGCAGCGACCGCGATCCGGACCGCGAGCGCAGCGGAAGCGGCAGCGGCAGCGAGTAGTTCGTGACCGAGGCCGCTCGGGTCACAACCCTGGACTCCGGCGCGCGAGTCGTGACCGAGGCGATGCCCTCGGTCCGCTCGATCGCGCTCGGGTTCTGGGTCAGGGCCGGCTCTCGCGACGAGGATCACGAGAAGGCCGGGATCTCGCACTTCCTGGAGCACCTGCTGTTCAAGGGCACGGACCGCTTCAGCTCGCGCGAGATCGACGAGGCCTTCGACGCGATGGGGGCGGAGGTCAACGCCGGCACCGGCAAGGAGACGACCTCCGTCTACTCGCGCTTCCTCGACAACCACCTCGAGCGGGCGTTCGACGTGCTGCAGGACATGGTGCTGCGGCCGGCCTACCCGGACATCGACTCGGAGCGCCAGGTGGTGATCGAGGAGATCGCCATGTACGAGGACGAGCCGCAGGACAAGGTCCACGACGTGCTGTCCGGCGCCATCTTCGGCGACCATCCGCTCGGACGGCCGATCATCGGCCGTGCCGAGGTCGTCTCCTCTGTGCCCGTGCCCGACATCGCGTCGTGGCACGACGGCCGCTACGTGCCCGGCAACATGGTGCTGGCCGCGGCCGGCAACCTCGACCATGAGCGGATCGTGGAGCTGGCCGAGAGCGCGTTCGGCGGCGCAGCGGCGGGCGCGGCCGCCCACTTCGATGCGCCGGTGCGCAACGGACAGGTCCTTCGCTTCCACCAGAAGGAGACCGAGCAGTACCACCTCTGCCTCGGCGGCGCCGGGATCCCGCGGGGCGACGAGCGCCGCTTCGCGCTGCGCGTGCTCGACACGATCCTCGGCGGCTCGACCTCGTCTCGCCTGTTCCAGGAGGTGCGCGAGAAGCGCGGGCTCGCCTACTCGGTCTACTCGTACGCGAGCCACTACGCCGACACCGGCCAGGTGGCGCTCTACGTGGGCACGCGTCCAGACAACGTGGGCGAGGCGCTCGAGGTGATCGGCGCCGAGCTGCGGCGGCTCAACGACGACGGCGTGACCGAGGAGGAGCTCGAGCGCGCCCGCGACAACGTCAAGGGCCGGACCGTGCTGTCGATGGAGTCCACGCTCACACGCATGAACCGCATCGGGAGCTCGGTGCTCATGGACGTGCCGCTCCTGACGATCGACGAGGTGCTGGCCGCCTTCGACGCGGTTACGCTCGAGGACGTGAACGGACTCGCTCAGGAGCTGTGGCTGCCCGAGCGCCTCGCGGCCGCCGGCGTGGGCGGCGACGAGGAAGCCTTCCGGCGCGCCCTCGAGGCGGTCTCGCCGGCACTCGCCGCGGCATGATCAACGTCGCCGTCTCCGGCGCGGCCGGGCGGATGGGGCAGACGGTCTGCGACGCCGTGGAGGGCGCGGACGACATGGCCCTGGTGGGCCGCGCCGACCCGCTGCTCGAGTCAGACCTCCTCGACATCCTCGGCGACGCGGACGTCGTCGTCGACTTCTCGACGCCGGACAGCGCTCTCGACAACGCGCGCCACTGCATCGAGGCCGGCGTCCACTGCGTCATGGGGACCAGCGGGGCGGACTTCTCCTCACTCGAGGGCGTCGGGAACGCGAACCTGTTCGTGGCCCCGAACTTCGCGATCGGGGCGGTGCTGATGATGCAGTGCGCCCAGCGCGTGGCCGAGCACATGCCGGAGTGCGAGATCGTCGAGCTCCACCACGACCGGAAGGTCGACGCGCCGTCCGGTACGGCCGCCCGTACCGCCGAGCTGATCCGCGCCGCGGGCGGGAACGTCCACGAGCCGATCCACTCGCTGCGCCTGCCGGGTCTCGTCGCGCACCAGGAGGTGATCTTCGGCGGTCCCGGGCAGACGCTCACGATCCGCCACGACTCGACCGACCGCCTGTCCTTCATGCCGGGCGTCCTCCTGGCCATCCGCAAGGTGAGCACCCTGGAGCGCTCGCCGACAGTCGGCCTGGAACACCTGCTCTGACGCTCCTCGCCGCTCGCCTCACCGCGCAGATGCTCGCGGGGGCGCCGGCACGCGACCCCGTGGCGGTCGCCGAGCGGATTCTCGCCGTCCAGGGGCAGGATCCACGTGGATTTCGGCTCGCGGTGCGGGCTCGCACGAAGGGCGTCACCGCCGCCGACGTGGATCGGGCGCTCACTGAGGAGCGGTCGCTCCTCGTCACCTGGGTCAATCGCGGCACGCTGCATCTCGTGCGGAGCGAGGACTATCCGCTCATCCAGGCGGTCACGACGCCGCCGCTCAGAACCAGCAGCGAGCGGCGGCTGGCGCAGGAGGGCTTCCCGCCAGTCGATGCGGAGCGCGCGGTTGCGGCGATCGTGAAGGCGCTCGCCGGTGAGGGCCCGCTCAGCAGCCGGGAGCTCCGCGAGCGGCTCGTGGCGCGTGGCGTCCGCGCCCAGGGGCAGGCGCTCTACCACCTGCTCTTCAAGGCGTCACTCGACGGTCTCGTCGTGCGCGGGCCGATGGCCGGCAAGCAGCACGCCTACGTGCTGGTCCGGGACTGGCTGCCGAAGGCGAGGCCGATCGACCGCGACGTGGCCCTCCCGGAGTTCACCCGCCGCTACCTCGTGGGCCACGGCCCGGCCACGGACCGGGACCTCGCCCGCTGGGCCGGCATCCCCGTCGGGCACGCCCGCCATGGCCTCAGCGCGATCGCCTCGGAGCTGAAGGAGCTGGGCGACGGCCTCGTGGACCTGAAGAGGCGCAGGCCGGCTCCCGCGCTGCCGCCGCCGCGCCTGCTCGGCTCCTTCGAGCCCTGCCTGCTCGGCTGGGTCTCCCGCGCGGACATCGTGGGCAGCGCCCCGGCGAACCTCGTGACCGTCGGCGGGATGTTCCATCCGTTCGCGATGGTGCGCGGGCAGGCGGTCGCACGGTGGGCGAGCTCGAACGGCGAGCTCCGGCTGGATCCGTTCCGCCGCATCGCCAAGGCCGACCGCGAGGCGCTCGAGCGCGACGCGGCGGACGTGGCGCGCTTCCTCGGCTAGCGTCCCCGCGATGCGGCTGAGCGACCACGCCGCGCGGAACCGCGACGAGTGGAACAAGGACGCCCCGAACTGGGTTGCGAACGGCCGCGAGGCCTGGGCCAGCCCCACTCCGTGGTGGGGTGCTTGGAAGATCCCAGAGGAGGAGCTCGGGATCCTGCCCGACGTGTCGGGCCTCGACGTGCTCGACCTCGGCTGCGGCACGGGCTACTTCTGCGCCTGGTTCATGCGGCTCGGAGCGAGGCCGGTCGGCCTCGACGTGGCGGAGAACCAGCTCGCCACGGCGCGCGCGCTCCAGGCGGAGCACGGTCTCGAGTTCCCGCTGATTCACGCAAGCGCCGAGGATCCGCCGCTCGAGGACGAGTCCTTCGACCTCATCTTCTCGGAGTACGGCGCCGCGATCTGGTGCGACCCGTACGTCTGGATACCGCACGCACACCGCCTACTCAGGCCCGGCGGCCGCCTCATCTTCCTGTGCCACTCCGTGCTCGACATCCTCTGCTCGCCGATGGCGGACGAGCCGACGCAGGAGACGCTCCAGCGGCCGCAGCTCGGCCTTGGCCGTATCGACTGGCCGGACGGGACCGACTTCGCGCAGCCGCACGGCGAGCGCATCGCGCTCCTGCACGACACCGGCTTCGAGATCGAGGCGCTGCACGAGCTCTACGCGCCCGAGGGCGACCCCGAGGAGGTCCGCTACTTCGGGCTCCGCGGCTGGGCGCAGCGATGGCCGTGCGAGGAGGTCTGGGTGGCGCGCCGAAGGAACCCTGAGTAATGGCGACCATTGTCTTCTTCCCGGAGGGCGCGTACGGGCCGACGAACAACTGCGTCGGGATCGGCCACGCGCTCAGGCGGCGCGGCCACCGGGTCGTGTTCGTGGTCGAGGAGTCCTTCGCCGGGGCCCTCGAGGAGAAGGGGTTCGAGGAGCGGCTCATGCGGCTCCAGCCGCCCGCCGAGACCGACGAGGAGCCCGGGCAGTTCTGGAAGGACTTCATCCGCGACACCGGGCCCGTCTTCAGGAAGCCGACGATCGAGCAGCTCGAGGGCTTCATCAAGCCCACCTGGCAGGCGCTGGTCGACGGCTCGAAGTACGTCGACGACCGCCTGCGGGAGATCTTCGACGAGGTGTGCCCCGACGTGATCGTGGAGGACAACGTCGTGGGCTTCTCGGCGGTGGTGAGCGCGGACTGCCCGTGGATACGCATCGTCTCGTGCAACCCGCTCGAGCTGCTCGACCCCGCGCTCCCGCCGGTGTTCTCGGGCTATCCCACCGATGACAGCGCGGGGTGGGAGGAGTTCCGCGAGGAGTACCGGCGCGTGCACGCCGACCTGCACGCCGACTTCGACGAGTTCGTGCGCGAGCGCGGCTGCCCACCGCTGCCCGAGCTCGAGTTCATCCACCGCTCGGCGCACCTGAACCTGTACCTCTATCCCGAGGAGGTGGACTACGAGCGCTCGCGCCCGCTCGGGCCGATGTGGGAGCGGCTCCACTCGTGCGTTCGCAAGGAGGGGGCAGGCGACTTCCACCCGCCGAAGGGCGACGGATCGCTCGTCTACCTGAGCCTCGGGAGCCTCGGCTCGGCCGACGTCGAGCTGATGCAGCGCCTGGTGGATCTCCTGGCCGCCGGCGGCTACCGCGCGATCGTGAGCAAGGGGCCGCAGCACGAACAGATCGAGCTGCGCGAGGGGCAGGAGGGTGGCGAGCTCGTGCCGCAGCCGGCGCTCCTGCCGCTGGTGGACGCCGTCATCACGCACGGCGGCAACAACACCGTGACCGAGTGTCTCCACTTCGGGAAGCCGATGGTCGTGCTGCCGCTCTTCTGGGACCAGTACGACAACGCGCAGCGGATGCACGAGCTCGGGCTCGGCGTCCGTCTCCCGACCTTCGAGTTCGAGGACGCCCAGCTCGGGGAGTCGATCGAGAGCCTGGTGGCCGACAGCGCGCTCGCCGAGCGCCTGAAGGCGATCTCGGCGCGCCTCCAGGGCGATCCCGGCACCGAGCGGGCGGCCGACTGCGTCGAGAGCGTGTGGCACCGGGAGCCGCGCGCCCGCGCCCGGGCCTAAAGCCGGCGGCGCCCGGTCCGATTACCTGGGCCACATGTACGAGGAGGATCGCGAGCTGCGGGAGGTCATGTTGGAGCGCAGGGCGCTCGAGTTCCTGCTGGCGCACGCGTGCGAGACGCTGCTGTTCTACGCAGACCGCGGCAACTACAACGCCGCGGACGACGGATTGGAGGAGGCCGCGGTGGACGCGCTGACGTTCATCGCGGGCGCGGACGCACAGTCCGTACGCGGGTGAGCCCCTACCGGCCGGGCACTGCGCGAGAGCTCAGCCGGTAGGTGGCTTCGCCCAGCGTCAGGCGATCGCCGGGGCGGACCTCCACCTCCTCGATCACCCGCATCCCGTTCACGCGCGTCCCGTTGCGCGAGCCGAGGTCGCGGAGGAGCCAGCGCTCACCCTCGCGACGCAGCTCCGCGTGGCGGCGCGACACGCACTCCTCCGGAACGAGGCAATCGCAGCTCGGCGCGCGTCCAATGGTGAGGCGAGCGCCGTCCGTTCGCGGCAGCGCGAGCGCGGGGATACGCGGCCGCCTCCAGGCCGCTTCGAGGTCGGCGTCCAGCCGGGACAGCCACTCGACGGCCGACAGCAGCAGGCGGCGCGGCAGGCGCGCCGGCCGCACGTCGGAGGTCAGCTCCACGAGCTCGGCGCCGCTCCTGGCCTGGTAGGCGAGGCCCACGCGCTCGGCGAACGTGTCCGTGGACAGCCGGCCCTCGACGGAGCGATCGCGCAGCACCCGCACGACGCGCTCGCGCTCGTCGGCTGACGGCCGCAGCGGAACAGGCGTGTGAGCGTCGGTGCTCACCGGGCCATTCTACGCCCGGCCCTGCTCGTCAGGCCGCGGACCTGCTGCCGTTGCGCCGCAGCGCTCGCGGGATCACGAAGCGGATGCCGGAGCGCTCGTCGTCGATCGAGCAGGTCTTGTTGTCGATCAGGCCCAGCCGCTTGGCGAAGGGGACAAGCGCCATCTGGTTGAGGTACTTGTCGTGTCCCCGCTTCCGGGTGATCATCCAGAGGTAGCCCGTGTCGCGCAGTCGCGGCCGGTAGCGGACGAAGGCCTCCTTGGCCTCGTCCTCCGACTCCACGAGCACGATCGCGCCGTCCAGCTGGCCGGACTTGACGAGTCCGCGCCCGATGGCCTCCTTCACGTCGCGCCTCAGACCGGCGCCCACGTCGCCGGTGATCTCCACCCGCTGCTCGGGCGCCACGCCCAGCTTCTGGACGGTGGAGCGGTGGCTGTAGTCGCGTTCGGTGGCCATCGGGGAACGGAATTCTGTCATTTGCAGCGGTCCTTCCGGAAGGGCATGACAGCCTCGTTGCGCGATATCTTGGGCAGACCGATACCGGAGGACCAAATGGGATTCATGGACAAGGCCAAGAAGCTCGCCGAGCAGGCGCAGGAGAAGCTCGACGAGGCTCAGAAGAACTTCAACCAGTCCGAGACGCCGCAGTCCGGCCAAGGCGTGCGGTATGACGAGCACGGACGTCCGATTCAGGAGGAGACGCCCGCCGCGGCCGCGCCGCCGCCCGCGGCCGAGCCGGCAGAGCCCCCGCCGGCCGAGGGCGCCGTCGAGCCCGCCGCCCGCGGCCGACCCGCCCGCCGGCGACGCCAACGCCACCCCCGACCCGTTCAAGCCGATCCAGTAGTGACGGACCGGTTCTCCCGCGAAAGCATGCGCCTCGGCGGCATCCTCACCGCGATGGTCACGCCCTTCGACGCGGACGGGCGGCTGGACGAGGGCGCCGCCGTGCGGCTCATGCACCACCTGCTGGACAACGGCTCCGACGGGCTCGTCCTCGCCGGCAGCACGGGCGAGGGCGCCACCATGACCGACGACGAGAAGGCCCGCCTGTGGGAGCTCGGCGTGGCCGAGTCGGGCGACGCGCCGGTCATCGCGGGCACGGGGACCTATGACACGCGGCACTCGGTGGAGCTCACAGAGCGCGCGCACGAGGTGGGCGTCGACGCGATGCTCGTCGTCACCCCGTACTACGTCCGGCCGAACCGGCGCGGGATCAGAGCGCACTACGAGGCCGTGGCGTCGGCCACCGATCGCCCGATCGTGGCCTACAACATCCCGTCGCGCACCGCCACGGACATGCCGAACGACCTGCTCGCGGAGCTGGCCCAGATCGAGAACGTGGCGGCCGTGAAGCAGGCGCGCTATGAGGACATGGCGCCGATCGAGGGCATGGACCTGCTGGCCGGCAACGACGACGTGCTCGCGAGCGTCATGGACATGGGCGGGACCGGCGGGATCCTGGTCGCCTCGCACCTGGTTGGCACGGAGATGCGCCGCATCATCGACGAGCCGGAGCGCCGGCACGAGATCGAGGAAGGCCTACGCGACCTCTACAAGGCGCTGAGCGTGACGGTCAACCCGATCCCTGTGAAGACCGCGCTGAACATGCTGGGTCACGAGGTCGGTCCGTTGCGGCTGCCGCTCGTGGATGCCTCCGAGGAGGAGCGTGCGGTCATCCGCGAGGCACTCGAGCGACACAACCTGTTGGCCGCGGTGTGAGTGCACTGAGAGTCCTGCCGCTCGGCGGGCTCGGCGAAATCGGCAAGAACATGATGGTCGTCGAGTACGGCGGCCGCATCCTCGTCGTCGACACGGGGCTGATGTTCCCTGCGCCCGACCAGCTCGGCATCGACCTCGTGCTGCCGGACTTCACCTATCTGCGCGACCGCGCGGACGACATCGAGGCGATCGTGCTCACGCACGGACACGAGGACCACGTGGGCGCGCTGCCGTTCGTGCTGCGCGAGCTGGACACCGTGCCGCCCGTGTACGGCGGCCCGCTCACCGCGGCGATGGTGCGCTCCAAGCTCGACGAGCACAAGCTGAAGGACGTCGAGGTCCAGGACGTGCTCGCCACGCAGACCTTCGAGGCCGGTCCGTTCTCGGTGGAGATGGTGAAGATGGCCCACTCGATCCCGGACGCGTTCGCGGTGGCGATCACCACGGAGCTCGGGACGATGCTCATGACGGGCGACTACAAGTTCGACCAGACGCCCGTGGACGGCGTCCCGGCCGACGTGTCGCGGCTCGCCGAGCTGGGCCGCGAGGGCCTGCTGCTCCTGTGCGGCGACTCGACCAACGCCGACCGGCCCGGCGTGTCGCTGTCCGAGTCGAGCGTCGGCCCGCGCCTGGAGGAGGTCTTCGCCCGCTGCCGAGGCCGGATCATCGTCACCTGCTTCGCCTCGAACATCCACCGCGTGCAGCAGGTGGTCGATGCCGCGGGAACGGTTGGCCGGCGCGTCTCGCTGATCGGCCGCTCGATGCGCAAGAACACGAACATCGGGCGGATGCTGGGCCACATCAACATCCCCGAGGGCCTGCTCGTCGGCCCGAAGGAGATCGAGGACTTCCCGGACAACAAGCTCGTGATCATCTCCACGGGATCGCAGGGCGAGCCGCTCTCGGCGCTGCGCCGCATGGCCCACGGCGACCACCCGAACGTCGACCTCCACGACGGCGACACGGTGATCTTCTCGGCCACGGCGATCCCCGGCAACGAGCGCGCGGTGAACGAGACGATCGACCGCATCTACAGGCTGGGCGCGACCGTGATCACGGCGGCCGACGTCCCGGTGCACGCGTCGGGCCACGGCTACGCCGAGGAGCTCAAGCTGATGGTCAACCTCACGAAGCCGCGCTACGTGATGCCGGTGCACGGGGACCACAAGCGGCTGCGCCTTCACGCCGAGCTGGCGGAGGCCGTCGGGGTCCCGCCCAAGTCGATCTTCCGCGGCGAGAACGGGCTGCCGCTCGAGATCGACTCCTCAGGGGCCGCTTGGGGCGAGCGCGAGCAGGCCGGGCTGATCTTCGTGGACGGCATGGAGGTGGGCGACATCGAGGACGTGGCCCTCCGCGACCGCCGCATGCTCTCGGCGGACGGCATCTTCCTGGTTGTCGCCACGATCTCCGAGCAGGACGGCCGCTCGGTCGTCCCGCCCGAGATCATCTTTCGCGGGGTCCCCTTCGTCGAGGAGTCGGACTCGTTCGTCGACGAGCTGCGCGACGCGGTCGACCAGTCGCTCGCGCACTCCGCCGAGGAGCAGATCAGCGAGATCGACCTCGTGCAGGACCACCTCCACGACGACGTTGCCGCGTTCGTCTACGAGCGCCTCAAGCGGCGCCCGATGATCCTGCCGGTCGTGGTCGAGGTCTAGCCCGGGAGCGTCACGGAGCCCTGGAAGCGGCAGGTGCCCGCGGTGACCGACGTCGTGTTCGCCTGGATCGACACGTTCCCGACGAACGCGGGGCCGGTCGGCGCGCTGGCGTGGAAGAGCGCGAGTGCCGCGCTGCGCTCGGTATCCCCGGGCGGATCGTCTACTCCGAGCACGGGATAGGGTGGCTCGGCGGCGTCGAGGTCCGGTTCGGCCGTGCCGGTTTGCTCGTCGACGAACGTGCCGTTCTCGCTCGTGTCCACCAGGACGCCGGCGTTCGTGCTGCTGAGGTCGGCGACGCACCGGCCGAGCAGGGTCAGCGGTCCGTTGGTCGCGAGGACGGCGTCGGGCGCGCCTCTCACGACGGTCGCGTCGATGAGCCTGAGGCCGTCCACGCTCTCGGCCGAGGTCGCCTTCGTCGCGGTGTCGGCCAGGAGGGCGCCCGGGACCTTCTGGAGGGTGTCCTCCTTGACGTCGTCGCCGGTGACCGCGTTCAGCGCGATGTCGCGGCTCTGCACGGTGCTGTTGCGGATGTCGATCCCCCGGATCTCGTTGTTGCGGAGATCCCTCGTCCGGACCTCGTTGTTGCGCAGGTCGAGGCTGCGGACCTCGTTGTTCTTGATCTCGCGGCTGTCGATGAAGCCGGTCGCGACGCCGTAGGACACGCCGCTCAGCGAGACGAACAGGGCAATCAGCGCGACGACCAGTGCCGGCGAGGGTCGCCGGCTCGAAAGCCACTTCACTGGAGCTACTCCTTGGAGGTTTCGGGGGCGAGGCCTCGTTCCACCAACACGGTAGCGTCGGATTCGGAGCGGGGGACCTCTTCTGCCGGAAGGGTGACAACAAAACGGGCACCGCCGCCCACGGCATCGAGGAGCTCCACCTTCCCGCCGTGGGACGTGGTCACCGCACGCACGATGGCGAGGCCGAGCCCACTGCCGCTGCTCGGCGCCGCGTCCCCGCCGCCGCGAGCGAAGCGTTCGAAGACGCGGTCACGCATCTCGAGCGGCACACCGGGCCCGCGGTCGGCCACCTCGAGCACCGCGGCCGCGCCCTCGCGGCGCACCGACACGGTCACGGGGGTGCCGGCGGGCGTGTGGAAGAGCGCGTTCTCGATCAGGTTCCCCGCCAGGCGGTGGAGGTCGTCGGCCACGCCGTTCATCATCACGGGGCCGTCCAGGTCGAGCGAGACCGGGTGGTCCGACGACAGGGCTCCCGCCTCGCGCGCAGCCTCGGTGGCCACCTCGGAGAGGTCGACGGGGCCGCGCGGCATGTCGCGGCCGGCGTCCGCGCGGGCCAGCAGCAGGAGGTCGCCCACGAGCCGCCTCATCCGCTTCGACGAGCGCAGGGCGGAGTCGGCCATGTCGCGCTGCTCGCCGGCGAGCTCCGACTCGAGCAGCTCGAGGTTCGCCAGGATCGAGGTGAGCGGGGTGCGCAGCTCGTGGGAGGCGTCGGCGACGAAGTTGCGCTGGCGCATGAGCGTGGCCTCGGTCTCCTCGCGGGCGGCGCTCAGCTCGCGGAGCATGTCCTCGAAGGTGCGGGCCAGATCGGCGACCTCGTCGTTCGCCTGCGGCTTTGGAAGCGTGATGTCGGGGTCGCGGGTTCGCGCCACCTCGCGCGCCGCGCGGGTCAGCCCGGCGATCGGCCGCATCGCCCGCTGCGCGACCACGAGCCCTCCGAGGAAGGCGAGCAGCGTGCCGCCGAACACGCCGAAGGCGAGGAACACGCGCACTCGGTTGATCGTCGTGGTGATGCTCTTCTCGGGCTTCGCGTACTGCACGAAGCCCACCGGGGTCGTCACGGCCTCGAGCGGCGTGTTGAAGGTCCCGGACCCGGTGCTTGTGGGCACCACCAGCTCGCGCGAGGTCACGCGCAGCGTCCCGATGTCGGTGACGCCGCTGATCGGCGGGCCAAGCGCGGGCAGCGTCGAGGGATCGTCGGGCCAGATCGTCTGGTTGAAGCGGTCCACCACACGCACGATCGCGTCGCCGCCCGCGTAGCCCGCGAGCAGCGAGCGGTCGCCCTGGCTCAGCTGGAAGCCTCCCTCAACGCGCTGGAGCGTGATCTTGTCCTGGAGCTCGCCGACGCTGGCACGAAGGTCGTCGTTGAACCCGGCGACGATGCGCTGCTCTGCCACGGCGCCCACCACGATCGCGAACAGGCACAGGATCGCGAACGTGATCGCGGCGCTCAGCACCGCGACCTTCAGCTTCAGCGGCAGGCGCGTCCTCACGGGGCCCTCAGCACGTAGCCGGCGCCGCGCATGGTGTGGAGGATGCGCGGCTCACCGCCCGCCTCCAGCTTGCGGCGGAGGTTCGAGATGAACACGTCGACGGTGTTGGTCTCGGCGAACGGGTGGTAGCCCCACACCTCGTCGAGCAGCGCCTGGCGGGACACCACGATGCGCTCGTTGCGCATCAGGTGCTCGAGCAGCTCGAACTCGCGCGCGGTGAGCTCGAGCTTGCGCTCGCCGCGGTAGACCTCGCGGCTGTCCGGGTTCAGGCGCAGGTCGCCGACCACGAGGAACGCGCTGCCGCGCGGCGGCCGGCGCCGCAGCAGCGCGCGGATGCGCGCAAGCAGCTCGTCGCGCTCGAACGGCTTGACGAGGTAGTCGTCCGCGCCCGAGTCGAGGCCCTCCACGCGCGCGTCGAGCGCGTCGCGGGCGGTGAGCATCAGGATCGGCACGTCGCCTTCGGCGCGCATGCGCCGGGCGACCTCCATGCCGTCGAGCTTCGGAAGCCCGAGGTCGAGGACCACGGCGTCCGGCTCGAACACACCGGATTGCTCGAGCGCGGCCTCGCCGTCGCCCGCCACCCGCACGTCGTAGCCCTCCTTGTCCAGGGAACGGCGAAGCACGCCGGCGATGTCGGCGTCGTCCTCCACCACGAGCACGCGCGGGCGTCCGCTCATGAGACCCATGGTAGGGAGGCCGGAGCCGTCGCAGGATAGGGCGCCCGATCCCGTGCATTCGCGTTTCTAGACAAGTGTTTGATGGGGCGGCATCGCGGGGCGCCGACACGTACAAACCATGTCTCGCACCAAATGCCGCGTTCTGGTCGCCGGGCTGGCGCTTGCCGCGGCCTGCGCCGGGCCGGTCACGTCGGCCTCGGCCGACCGCCCATTCACCGTCCGCTACCAGTCGCACGCGCGGGGCGACCTCGCGCGGGCCGGCAACACACTGCTCAGCTGCCCGGCTGCGGAGGCCGGCTGCGCGACGGTCCAGGCCGGCGCCGGCGGCAGCCGCCAGAACAACAACTGGACGATGGCTTGGGTGGATGCCGACTCTGACGCCGACACCTTCAACTCGAGCTCAGCGACGCTCAGTCTGCCGGCGGGGGCGACCGTCACCTTCGCCGGGCTCTACTGGGGCGCCGACACCGTCGCCGGCGCCGGAGGCGCGCCCGCCGCGGCGCCCGCGTTCGCCGGCGCCGCGCTGCTCGACACACCCGCCGCCGGCGGCTACGCGCCGGTGACCGGCTCCCAGCCGGACCTCGCAGGAGGGCTCTGGCCCGGTCGCTACCAGACCTTCGCCGACGTCACCGGCGAGGTCCAGGCGGCCGGCGCGGGCGACTACACGCTCGCGAACGTCCAGTCGTCGACGGGCACCGACCGCTACGCCGGCTGGAGCCTGGTCGTGGCGTATCGCGCGCCCGGCGAGCCGATCCGGAACGTCACCGTGTACGACGGTCTCGCGACGGTCGAGGGAACCGCCTCGTCGAGCCTGACGGTGGACGACTTCGAGACCCCCGCCTCGGGCACGGTCCAGGGGTCGCTCGGGTTCGTCACCTACGAGGGCGACTTCGGGATCACCGGCGACGGGGTCGCCCTGAACGGCACCACGCTCACCGACGCCGTGAACCCGGCGAACAACTTCTTCAACTCCTCGATCGCCGAACACGGGACGCGCGTGAGCGCGAAGAGCCCCGACTACGTCGAGCAGCTCGGCTTCGACTCCGACGTGATCGGCGTCGATGGCCTGATCCCCGCGGGCGCTACGAGCGCCGACCTGCTGCTCAGCACGAGCGGCGACACCTACTTCGTCGGCGTGCTCACCCTGGTCACAGACCAGGTTCCCGAGGCGCCCTCGAACGCCGCGCTTCCGACGCTGTCCGGGACGGCGACGGACGGCGAGACGCTCAGCGCGGACCCGGGATCGTGGTCGGGAACGGAGCCGATGGCGTTCGACTATCAGTGGCAGCGCTGCGATGAGGCGGGCGCCAACTGCGTCGACATCCCGGGCGCGACCGGCCCGACCTACGAGCTGGTCGACGACGACGCCGGGGAGACGGTGCGTGTCGAGGTGACGGCGACGAACGAGGAGGGCTCGGAGTCGGCGCTGTCCGATCCGTCGGCTGTGGTGGCGGCGGTGGCGCCGTCGAACGACGCGCTGCCGACGCTGTCGCGGCACGCCGACCGATGGCGAGACGCTGACGGCGGACCCGGGGTCGTGGGACGGCACCGGGCCGTTCGAGTACGACTATCAGTGGCAGCGCTGCGATGAGGCGGGCGCCAACTGCGTCGACATCCCGGGCGCGACCGGCCCGACCTACGAGCTCGGCGACGACGACGCCGGGCAGACCGTGCGCGTCGAGGTGACCGCGACCAACGACGAGGGCACGGAGACGGCGCTCTCCGATCCGTCGGCCGTGGTGGCGGCGGTGGCGCCGTCGAACGACGCGCTGCCGACGCTGTCCGGCACGCCGACCGATGGCGAGACGCTGACGGCGGATCCGGGGTCGTGGGACGGCACCGGGCCGTTCGAGTACGACTATCAGTGGCAGCGCTGCGATGAGGCGGGCGCCAACTGCGTCGACATCCCGGGCGCGACCGGCCCGACCTACGAGCTCGGCGACGACGACGCCGGCCAGACCGTGCGCGTCGAGGTGACCGCGACCAACGACGAGGGCACGGAGACGGCGTTCTCCGATCCGTCGGCCGTGGTGGCGGCGGTGGCGCCGTCGAACGACGCGCTGCCGACGCTGTCCGGCACGCCGACCGACGGCGAGACGCTGACGGCGGACCCGGGAGTCGTGGGACGGCACCGGCCCGTTCGAGTACGACTATCAGTGGCAGCGCTGCGATGAGGCGGGCGCCAACTGCGTCGACATCCCTGGCGCGACCGGCCCGACCTACGAGCTCGGCGACGACGACGCCGGCCAGACCGTGCGCGTCGAGGTGACCGCGACCAACGACGAGGGCACGGAGACGGCGCTGTCCGACCCGACCGCCGTCGTGGCGGCGGTGGCGCCGAGCGTGTCCGTGCCGCCGGCCCTGTCCGGCACGGCGCGGGCCGGCGAAACCCTCACGGCCGATCCCGGAGTGTGGGACGGCACCGGGCCGTTCGAGTACGACTATCAGTGGCAGCGCTGCGATGAGGCGGGCGCCAACTGCGTCGACATCCCGGGCGCGACCGACTCGACCTACGAGCCCACCCCCGCGGACGTCGGAAGCACGGTGCGCGTCGTCGTGACGGTCACGAACCCGGCGGACTCCACCACCCAGACCTCGGCGCCGAGCGCACCTGTGCTGGTGCAAGCTGAGGGCCCGCCCGGCGGCTCGGGCGGGGGGAACGGCTCGGGCGGAGGGAACGGCTCGGGCGGAGGGAACGGCTCGGGCGGGGGCGGCTCTGGGCCCGGCGACGGCTCCGGGCCGCGCGAGGGCTCCGCAGCCGGCGCGGACCCCGGCACCCAGCCGGACCTCGGGCTGGGCTCGCTCCCGGGCAGCCTGGTCGCTCCCGACAGCTGCCAGCAGGTCACCGGCAGCCAGATCCTCGCGTTCCAGGTGCCGGGTCAGGTCCGCTTCCGCATCCGCGTGGCCCCCAACGGCCTGATCACCGACGAGCGGCCGCTGTTGGCGCGGTCGCCGGTCAAGCGCTCCGACCAGTGGAAGCTCAACAAGCGCGTGCGCCGCGTGGCCTACAGGCTCGGCGGCCGCCGCATCGCGCTGCGCAGGCGCGCTCCGTACGCCGTGAGGATCGGCCCGGCCCTGCTGGGGCGCGCCGCCCGGCAGACGCTCACCGTGAAGATGGTCCCCAAGCGCGGCAAGGCACGCGTCGCGCGCGTGCAGCTCAACAGCCAGCCCTGCTCCGAGGTCTTCAGCGTGGTGCACCGTCCCGGCCCGGCCCGCTCGCTGCTCGGCCTTCGAATCGACAGCGTCACGCCGCTGACCGGTGCCGTGTTCCGCGTGCCCAAGCGGCTGCTCAGCGCGGCCGGCACGCGCGGGCTGGCGGGCAAGCTGCGCGTGCGAGTCGCGGGCAGCAGCGCCCCGACCTACCTCCTCAGGTTCCCCCGCCGCGCCGGCCGCGCCGGCCGCGCAGCCACGCTGCTGGCGGGCGCCGGGCGCCCGAGGGTCGAGGTCTCCGGCGGCAAGATCACCGTGAGCGGGCTGCCCGCCGCCACGGGTGGGATCCGGCTGCGCCTCCGCGGGCGCGGGATGCTCGTAACCCCGCGTGTAACCCTGCGGGCGCTCGTCCAGAGCGAAGGCGCCTCACGGCTCCTGACGCAGCGGCTCGGCCGCACTCGCCGCTAGCCGGCAGGTTCCGCGATCCGGGCGTCGAAGTCGTCCGGGTCATGGCTGCCACGCGCAAGAAGGCGAGCTCGAGGGGGAGCTTGAAGGCGCGCGCTCGCCGGCGCGCCCGCGCTCGGCGCGGCTGGCGCCATGCGCTGCCCACCCTTCCGGCGCTCGAGCAGCGCCACTGGGACATCATCGGTCTCGGCCTCGTCGCGTTCGCCGCCTTCTTCGCGTGCGTGTTCTACCTCGGCTGGGCAGGCGGCGAGGTGGGGCAGGCGCTGGCCAACTCGATCCTGTTCGCGCTCGGCGGCGTGGGCTACGCGGCGCCGGTGCTGCTGTTCGTCGCCGGCGCGCTGATCGTGATCCGCCCGATGATCCCGGCGCTGCACCCGCTGAAGACCGGCACGGCCTGCCTGCTGGCGGCGCTGATGCTGGGGCTCGCCGCGGGCTCGCTGGGCCTCGGCCCCGGCGACACGCCGCGCGACGGCTTCCTCGACCCCGACTACCTCGAGCACCACGGCGGCCTGGTCGGCGAGTCGCTCTTCTGGCTCTCCGCCAAGCTGTTCTCGACCGCCGGCTCGCACATCCTGTTCGTCTTCCTGCTGCTGGCCGGCGTGCTGCTCCTGACCGGGGCGTCGATCGCGAGCATCGTCGCGGCCACGCGGCACGCGGCCGTGAGCACAACCGAGCGCGTGCGGCGCACGTCCGCCACCGCGCGCATCCCGTACGAGCCGCTCGCGCCGATCGCTCCCATCATCGAGCCGCCCGAGCCGGAGGACCGCGAGCCCGTCGTGCGCGCGACGCACATCGAGGTGCCGCTCCAGGACGACATGGGGTCAGACCCCTTTGACGATGAGGAGCCTCGCGACGGCCCAGGGGGTCTGACCCCTGAGCTGCCCATGGGGTCAGACCCCTTTGGCGACGAGGAGCCTCGCGACGGCATGGGGTCAGACCCCTTAGGCGATGAGGAGCCTCGGGACGGCACAAGGGGTCTGACCCCCGAGCCACCCGAGCCCGAGCTCACGCCCATGGGCCACCGCCGCTCCCCGGTGACCGAGTCCGAGGACATCGAGTACCAGCTGCCGAAGCTCTCCTTCCTCAAGCGCTCGAGCGGGGCCCAGAAGGTCGATACGAAGGGCATCGAGCGGGTTGGGGCCCAGCTCGTGGAGGCGCTCAGCCACTTCAACGTGGAGGCGCGCCTGATGGGGACGGTGGGGGGCCCTCACGTGACCCGCTACGAGCTCCGGCTCGCGCCCGGCATCAAGATGTCGAAGGTCGCGCAGCTGAAGGACGATCTGGCCTACGCGCTCGCCGCCGAGCAGGTGCGCATCCTCGCCCCGATCCCCGGGAAGCAGGCGATCGGCGTTGAGGTGCCCAACCGGGTGCGCTCGATGGTCCACCTCGGCGACGTCTTCCAGGACACGCCGAAGGGATGGTCGCCGCTGTCGGTCTGGCTCGGCAAGGACATCGCCGGCAAGGCGATCGGCACCGACCTCGCGAAGCAGCCGCACATCCTGATCGCGGGCACCACCGGCTCCGGTAAGTCGGGCTGCGTGAACGCGATGCTGTCGAGCGTCCTCCTGCGCTCGTCGCCGAACGAGGTGCGCATGGTGCTCGTGGACCCGAAGCGCGTGGAGCTGAACCACTACGAGGGCATCCCGCACCTGCTCACGCCGGTCGTCACCTCGCCGCGGCTCGCGGCGAACGTGCTCAGCAACCTGATCAAGGAGATGGAGGAGCGCTACGGCGTCATGAGCCGCGCCAAGACGCGCAACCTCGTGGAGCTGAACCGCGTGCGCGTGCGCGAGGGCGAGGCGCCGCTGCCCTACATCCTGTGCGTGATCGACGAGCTCGCCGACCTGATGATGGTCGCGCCCGCCGACGTGGAGGACTCGATCATCCGCCTGGCGCAGAAGTCACGTGCCGTGGGCATCCACCTCGTGCTCGCGACCCAGCGCCCGAGCGCGGACGTGATCACCGGCATGATCAAGGCGAACGTGCCGGCGCGGATCGCCTTCGCGGTCTCGTCGCAGACGGACTCGCGCGTGATCCTCGACCAGAACGGCGCCGAGTCGCTGCTCGGCCAGGGCGACATGCTGTTCCGCCCCGCCGGCGAGTCGCGCACCGCGCGCATCCAGGGCGCGTTCATCGCGGAAGAGGAGATCGAGCGCGTGACCGAACACTGGCGCCGCCAGGGCGAGCCGGAGCTCCAGGAGGAGCTGCTCGAGGCGGTCGAGCCGGAGGAGGGCGCGGAGGGCGCCGACGGCGACTTCGACCCCGACCAGGACGACCTGCTCGGCGAGGCGATCGCCACGGTCGTCCAGCTCGGCACGGCCTCGACCTCGATGCTCCAGCGCCGCCT
Organism: uncultured Thermoleophilaceae bacterium; assembly: GCA_963819635.1. Classification (GTDB taxonomy): domain Bacteria; phylum Actinomycetota; class Thermoleophilia; order Solirubrobacterales; family Thermoleophilaceae; genus JACVRW01. The sequence continues at coordinate 744,912 of CAWFWX010000003.1, read as the reverse complement.
GCGCGTGGGCTACACGCGTGCCGGGCGCCTGATCGACATGATGGAGCGGCGCGGCGTGATCTCGGGCTACGAGGGCTCCAAGGCGCGCCAGGTGCTGATCACCGAGGCCGATCTGCCGCGTGTGCTCGAGGCTTTGAGTGAACCCGCGGTTGCGGGCCCCGTCGAGGAATAGTGCGTTAGGCAGAATAGGTCGCCAATGCCGAGCATTGGCGAAACGCTCCGCGAGGCGCGGATGCGGCAGCGTCTCGACATCGCGGACGTCGAGATGCGCACGAAGATCCGGGCGAAGTACCTGCGCGCGCTCGAGAACGAGGAGTTCGGGATGCTCCCCGGGCCCACGTTCGTCAAGACGTTCCTGCGCACCTACGCGGAGATGCTCGGCCTGGACCCGCATGTGCTCGTCGAGGAGTACCGCACCAACTACGAGCGCGAGGACGAGCTGGAGCTGCAGCCGCTCGGCCCGCCCTCGGTCGCACGTCGCGACCGCCAGCGCGGCCCGCGGCTCGGGCCGGGAGCGGTGGCCCTCCTGGTGCTCGTGGGGATCGTGGCCGCGCTCGTGGCGATCGGCCTCGCGAGCGACGAGGGCGACGGCGGCGAGGGCAACCAGGCGTCGGCGCCGGAGACGACCGAGCAGCAGACGACGAAGAAGGAGAACCCGAAGCCGCCGGCGCCCAGGCGGGTCCTGCTCCGAATCGTCCCGGCCACCCCCACCTACGTCTGCGTGGACCGAGGCCTCGGCAGCCCGGTGTTGTTCGAGAACACGATCGCCGACGCACAGCGGTTCCGCGGCAAGCGGCTGCGGATCAACCTCGGCAAGCGCGACGTGCAGCTGTGGATGAACGGCAAGCGCGTCAAGGTCACGCCCGGCCCTGATCCGGTGGGCTTCGCGTTCACGCCGCGGCGTGTGCGCGAGCTGCCGAACGGCCAGCGTCCCTGTGCGTAGTCTCAGGGTGAGTTGAGCGCGCGCGCTGGCATCGTCGTCACCGGCACCGAGGTGCTTACCGGCCGTATCCAGGACCGCAACGGCCCGTGGCTCTCTGACCGCCTGCTCGAGCTGGGCGTCGAGCTCGCGCACATCACGATCTGCGGTGACCGGCCGGAGGACATCGAGGCGCAGCTGCGCTTCCTGGCCGACCAGGGAGTCGACCTGATCCTCACGAGCGGCGGGCTCGGCCCGACGGCCGACGACATGACGGTCGAGACGGTCGCCCGCTTCGCGGGCCGCGAGCTGGTTCTCGACGATGCTCTCGAGGACAAGATCGCGTCGATCCTGAAGCCTCTGATGGCGCGCTTCAGCCACTGGGACTTCGAGGCGGTGCGCTCGGCCAACCGCAAGCAGGCGCTGATCCCGGAGGGGTCGTTCATCATCGATCCGGTCGGCACGGCGCCGGGTGTGGTGGTCCCCGGCACGCCCACCGTGGTCGTCCTCCCTGGTCCGCCGCGCGAGCTCCAGCCGATGTGGCGCACCGCCGTGGCCACGGACGCCGTTAAGGAGGCCATCGCGGGGCGCACGGAGTACCGGCAGCAGACGATCCGGATGTTCGGCCTTCCCGAGTCGGGCCTCGCGGACACGCTCCGGGACGCCGAGGAGGGCATCGATGGATACGGCGAGCTCGAGATCACCACCTGTCTCCGGCGCGGGGAGATCGAGATGGTGACCCGCTTCGAGCCGGTCTCGGCGCAGGTCTACGACGAGCTCGTCGTGCTGCTGCGCGAGCGCCACGCGCGCGAGATCTTCTCCGAGGACGGCGCTCGCATCGACGACCAGGTGGCGCAGCTCCTTGCCGGCAGGCGGATCGCGACGGCGGAGTCGTGCACGGCGGGCCTGCTGGCCGCCAGGCTCACCGAGCGGCCCGGCTCGTCCGCGTACGTGATGGGCGGGGTGGTGGCGTACTCGAACGACGCAAAGGTCGAGCTGCTCGGGGTCGATCCCCTGCTCATCGAGCGCCACGGCGCCGTCTCCGAGCCGGTGGCCGAGGCGATGGCGGAGGGCGCGCTGAGCCGCTTCGAGGCCGACACCGCGGTGTCGATCACGGGCATCGCCGGCCCGGACGGAGGAACCGAGGAGAAGCCGGTCGGGACGGTGTGCTGGAGCGTGAGGCTGGCGGACGGCCGCGGGATCACCCGGACGGTTCGGCTGCCGGGCGACCGCGCCGACATCCGCGAGCGCTCGACCACCGTCGCGATGCACCTGCTGCGGCGGGTGCTCTCGGCTGACCACGCCCCACACCCCCAGACCACGGCAGGAGCCAGGCAGCAGTGAGCGGGCCGCGCGCGAGGATGTTCCTCGCGCTCGACCTCCCCGAGGATGCGCGCGACCGACTCGTCGAGTGGCGTGACGCATTGCTGGACGGCCGTCGGGACCTGCGCCCGGTGCGGCCCGAGGCGCTCCACGTGACGCTCGTGTTCCTCGGCTGGCAGGACGAGTCGGCCGCCGACGCGATCGCGGCCGCCGCGTTCGGGTCGCTCCCGGCCGCGCCGGTTCCGTGCCTGGCCGCCACGGCCGTCCGCCCGGTGCCGCCGCGCAACCCGCGCCTGTTCGCGCTCGACCTCGACGACGACGAGGGTCGCGCGACCGCGCTCCAGGCCGCGATCTCAGACGCTCTCGAGTCCGGCGGCTGGTACAAGCCGGAGAAGCGCCCGTTCTGGCCACACGTCACGCTGGCGCGCGCCAAGAGGGGAGAGCGGCGCATTGCGCCGCCGCCGGCCGAGCCGCCGCCGCCGGCCGAGCCGTTCGAGGCGGGTGTGGTCACCCTCTACCGCTCCACGCTGCGGCCGCAGGGCGCGCTCTACGAGCCGCTGGCGCGTACGGTTGCGGGAGATGCGCTCGATCCCGCTTCCCGACCCTCCGCTGACTGACGGCGAGATCCGGCTGCGGCCCTGGGAGCGGCGCGACGTCCCCGCGGTGACCACCGCCTGCCAAGACCCTGAGATCCCGCGCTGGACGGTGGTGCCGCACAACTACACCGAGCGCCACGCCCGTGACTTCATCGCGGGCACCGGGACCGACATCGCCGCCGGCCGCGAGCTCGCGCTTGCGATCGTCGACCTGGACGACCGCGTCCTGGGCGCGCTCGGCCTGTCGAACTTCGACTGGCCCGACCTGAAGGGCGAGGTCGGCTACTGGGTGGCCGCCGAGGCGCGCCGGCGCGGCATCGGCGCGCGCGCGACGCGCATGCTGGCCGTCTGGGCGCTCACGAGCCTCGGCCTGGAGCGCCTGGAGCTGCTCGCCAACCCGGAGAACGAGGCGTCTCAGCGGCTGGCGGAGCGGGCCGGCTTCAGGCGCGAGGGCACGCTGCGGCGCTACCGCCGCCGGCACGGGGAGCGCGAGGACCTGGTGATGTTCTCGCTGCTGGCGGAGGACCTCACGGCGTAGGCTGCACAAATGGAGCAGCGGGTCAGCCTCGTGACGCTGGGTGTCCGGGACCTCGCTCGTGCGCGCGCCTTCTACGAGGCGCTCGGCTGGGCGACCGGTGCCGGACCGGACGACGACGTCGTGTTCTTCCGCTCCGGCGGCATGGTCCTGGCGCTCTGGGACCGCGCAAGGCTGGCCGAGGACAGCGGCGTGGAGGACGGCGGCGGCTGGGGCGGGGTGACGCTCGCCCACAACGTGCGCTCGCCCGACGAGGTCGACGCGGTTATCGAGGAGGCGCGCCGCGCCGGCGCGAACGTGGTCCGCGAGCCGGCCGAGACGTTCTGGGGCGGCTACTCGGCGGCGTTCACGGACCCGGAGGACCATCCCTGGGAGATCGCCCACAACCCGCACTGGACGATCCGGGACGACGGCTCTGTGGAGCTGCCCGAATGATGCGCCAGCTGGCTGTCGCCGCCGTCGCCCTCGGCGTCCCGCTGCTGAGCGCGGACGCAGCCATGGCGTGCTCCTGCGTCCCGCCGGACGAGCCGAGGTTGCTCAAGGAGTCGGACGGCGCGTTCGTCGGGCGCCTGGTCGCCGTGCGTGTGGTGGATCCGCCCGCTCAGGGCGAGCCGATCAGCTCAGGGGAGCCGACCGACTTCGTCTATCGGGTGAGGCGCGTCTATAACCGCGGACCGGGGCTTCGGCGCGGCCGCCGGGTGCGGGTCCGAAGCGTCCGCAGCGAGGTCACCTGCGGCCTGCAGCATCAGAAGGGACAGCTCTACGGGCTCTTCGTCATGCGCCGCAACCACCGCTGGCACTCGAACCTGTGCCTCACCACCACCCCGAGGAGGATGCGCCAAGCTGCCGAGGGCGCATCCGCCGGCGGGGCGGCGTCACCCGGTGGCGCTGGGTGCGCCTGACGCGCCGGCCGCCTCCAGCTGGATGACCGGGATCTGGCGCGGTGCCCGCTTCCGGTACTCGATCCAGCCTGGATAGATCTCGATCCCACGCTCGTACCACTGCTCGCGCTCGTCGCCCTCGAGCACCCGCGCGACCATCTCGCGCTCGGCGCCGTCGAAGTGGATGCGCGTGCGCGGGTTCGCGCGAATGTTGTAGTACCAGGACGGGTTGTTCCGTTGCCCGTAGTTCGACGCGATCACGACAAGCCTGCCGTCGCCGCACGGGATCGCGAGCACCGGCGAGGTCCGCTCGGCGCCGCTCTTGGCACCCGTGGTCGTGAGCCACGCGACCGGGAGGCCGGCGAGCCAGCCCGAGAACGTGGTCCGCCCACGCGTGAGCTTGAACACGCCCTTGTCGAGCAGATGAAGCGTCCGCGCGTAGAACAGCGACAGCGGCTTCCAGCCCGCGGAGCGCCGGATGGCCCGCTTGAAAACATTGGCCTCCGTGTGGCGGTACACGGAGTGAGTTGATCACAAGTCGCCTTCGGGTGCCGCGATACTTGGCTCCATGTCCCGCGAGAACGTGGAAGTCGTCCGCCGCGTCTACGACGCCTTTGCGCGGCAGGACGACACCACTCCGTTCGAGCTCGTATTCGGAGGACATCGTCTGGGACCTGTCGAATTGGCGGCGGGCAGCGCTATATGCGAGGCCCGTTTACTCGGGCCACGCCGGTGTGCGCGAGAACTGGCGCGAATCGCTGGAGGTCATGCGCGCCGTGGACTTCGAGCTCGTGGAGATCATCGATGCCGGGAGTACCGTCTTGGTCGCGATCCAGGAGCGTGCGGTTGGGCGCTCTAGCGGCGCACCGGTCGAGGCCCACCACTGGGCGGTCTGGACACTCACCGACGCGAAGATCGCTCGGCTTCAGGTGTTCGATGACCACCGCGAGGCCCTCCAAGCCGCCGGGCTGCCCGACTAGCCGCGCGTCCGCCGGGGCGAAAGTCCGTCCGACCGCGCTCCTACGTTGTGACCTCAAGAACTTCGAGGAGAACGCGACATGGAGAAGGAGCAGGAGAAGGCCGCCAAGGCACGCGAGGCGGCGCTGAAGGGTGCGCTCACGCAGATCGAGCGGACGTTCGGAGCGGGCTCGATCATGAAGATGGGGGACGACGCCTTCCAGGTGAAGGTCGCGGCGGTGCCGACTGGCGCCCTGTCCCTCGACTTGGCGCTGGGCGTCGGCGGCGTGCCGCGCGGGCGGATCGTCGAGGTGTTCGGCCCGGAGTCGTCCGGCAAGACGACGCTGCTCTACCACATCCTCGCGAGCGCCCAGAAGCTGGGCGGGATCTGCGCCTTCATCGACGCGGAGCACGCGATGGACCCGGCCTACGCGAAGCGGATCGGCGTGGACGTGGACGAGCTCCTGGTCTCCCAGCCCGACCACGGCGAGCAGGCGCTCGAGATCGCCGACCTCCTGATCCGCTCGGGCGCGGTCGACGTGGTGGCGATCGACTCGGTCGCGGCGCTCACGCCGAAGGCCGAGCTCGAGGGCGCGATGGGCGACCAGACCGTGGGCCTCCAGGCCCGGATGATGTCCCAGGCGATGCGCAAGCTGGCCGGCAACCTGAACCGCGCGAACACGCTCTGCATCTTCACGAACCAGATCCGCGAGAAGGTGGGCGTGATGTTCGGCTCCCCGGAGACTCAGCCCGGCGGCCGCGCGCTCAAGTTCTATTCCTCGCAGCGGCTCGACATCCGCCGCATCGAGACGCTCAAGGAGGGCACCGAGGCGGTCGGGAACCGGGTGCGGGTCAAGGTCGTCAAGAACAAGGTCGCGGCGCCGTTCCGGCAGGCCGAGTTCGACATCGAGTACGGCCAGGGCATCAGCTCCGAGGGCTGCATCCTCGACCTCGGGATCGAGCACAACATCGTGCAGAAGTCCGGCTCGTTCTTCTCGTACGGCGACGAGCGGCTCGGCCAGGGACGGCACAACGTGAAGGGCTACCTCCGCGAGAACCCGCAGGTGGCGCAGGAGATCGAGCGCAAGATCTACGAGGCGCTCGGAGTCGAGCCGGCATCGCCGCTGAGCGTGATCGAGACCCCGCCGCCCGGCGAGGGGGAGGAGATCGCCGACCCGGCGCCGGAGACCCCGATGGCTGAGGAGCAGGCCGCCTAGGGCCGTACCCGAGCATGGAGCGGCAAGGACGGCCGTGAGACGAACCGAGAGCGAGCGCGCGATCGACCTCGCCTACAAGGCGGTCGCTCGCCGCGACCTCACGGTTGCCGAGCTCAGGACCCGTCTCGAGCGCAAGCACGTGCCGCCCGAGGCCATCGACGAGGCGGTGGCCGAGCTGCAGGAGACCGGCTTCCTGGACGACGCTCGCTACGCCCGCCAGTTCGCCGAGGACAAGCGCGAGCTGGAGCGCTGGGGCACACAGCGGATCGCCGCCGACCTGCGCCGCCGCGGAATCGCTCCGCAGCTGATCGACGCGGCGACGTCGACCCACGACCGCGACTCCGAGCTGCGAACCGCGCTGATCCTCCTCGAGCAGCGCTATCCGCAGGCGCCCCGCGACGACCGCGAGCGCGACCGCGCCTGGCAGATGCTCGTGCGGCGCGGCTACTCGCCCGAGATCGCCTACGACGCGATCAAGGCGTGGGAGCGCGCGGAGCGCGAACGCCGCCGCGCAGCGTGACGACCTCCGACAGGGACGCCGCGCGGCAGCGGTTGCCGATCCCGGCTCCGGTGGTTAGTCTCCAGTGAAGCGGCCGGCGTGGCCGCGTGAGACCAAAAGACGAGCAAATCGCCTGATTCCGTGCAGTTTTTGAACGTCAACCTGACAACCAGTCGCGACCGTCCCGAAAGGAGTGCTCGGGAGGGTCCGTAGCCGTCTGCAGTCTCTAGCCCCACGCTGCACCGCTCAACGAACTGAGAGTTGAGTCGGCGCCCCCGTGCGCCGTGTGAGGAGACGGAGATGGAGATCGTGTTGGCGGCCCTGGTCGCGGCGGCGGTCGCGGTGGCGGTGGTGATGCTCGTGCAGCGCCCGCGCACCGCGGGGGCGCCGGTGGCGGCCACGCCCGCGAGACGGGAGCGGGGGCCGGTCGCGGTTCCGGCGCCCGAGGCGCAGGAGGTGGTTCCGGTCGGGCGCGACGGCTTGGAGGAGGAGCTGCTGGCGCGGCGCACCGAGATCGCGCGCCTCGAGGAGCGCCTGCGCGCGAAGGAGAGCTCGCTGGATGGGCAGGCGCAGCAGCTCGGCGAGCGCGAGCGCTCGCTCGAGGACCGGCGGCGCAACCTCGACAACACCCGCGAGGAGCTCAAGCTGGAGAAGGCGCGCCAGCTGCGTGAGCTCGAGCGTGTCTCGGGCCTCAGCGCCGGCCAGGCGAAGCAGATCCTCCTGCACGAGCTCGAGGACGAGCTGCGCCACGAGAGCGCGCGCGTGATCCGCCAGGTGGAGGAGGAGACCCGCCGCGACGCGGATCGCCGCTCTCGGAGCATCCTGGCCGCCGTGATGCAGCGCGTGGCGTCGAGCCACGCGGTCGAGACGACCGTGTCGGTGGTGGAGCTGAAGTCGGACGAGCTGAAGGGCCGCATCATCGGCCGCGAGGGGCGCAACATCCGCGCACTCGAGACGCTCACCGGGATCGACTTCATCATCGACGACACGCCCGGCGCCGTGCTCCTGTCCGGCTTCGACGGCGTTCGCCGCGAGATCGCCCGGCTCACGCTGGAGAAGCTGCTCCAGGACGGCCGCATCCACCCGGCGCGGATCGAGGAGGCGTTCCACCAGGCCAAGTCGGAGATCGACCAGCACGTGGTCGAGGTGGGGGAGCAGGCCGTGTTCGAGGCGAACGTCGGCTCACTCCATCCCGAGCTCGTGAAGCTGCTCGGGCGGCTCAAGTTCCGCACGAGCTACGGGCAGAACGTGCTGCAGCACTCGATCGAGTGCGCGCGGCTCGCGGCGATGCTGGCCGCCGAGCTGGGGGCGGACCCGCGTTGCGCGGCGCGTGCGGCCCTCCTGCACGACATCGGCAAGGCCGTCTCGCACGAGAGCGAGGGCCCGCACGCGCTGGTGGGCGGCGAGCTCGCGCGCCGCTACAAGGAGTCCGAGGCGGTGGCGCACGCGATGGAGGCCCATCACAACGAGGTCGAGCTTCAGACGGTGGAGGCCGTGATCGTCCAGATCGTCGACTCGCTGTCGGGCGCACGCCCCGGCGCGCGCGGCGAGTCGCTCGAGCATTACGTGAAGCGCCTCCACGAGCTGGAGGAGATCGCCTGCCGGCACCCCGGCGTGGACAAGGTCTACGCCATGCACGCCGGCCGCGAGATCCGCGTGATCGTGCATCCGGAGGAGATCGACGACGACGCCGCGACGCTGCTCTCGCATCAGATCGCGCGCGACGTGGAGAAGGAGCTCGAGTACCCCGGGCAGATCAAGGTGACGGTGATCAGGGAGAGCAGGGCGACCGACTACGCGCGCTAGATGGATCGCCTCGTGATCTGGCGCGGCCTCGACGAGTGGCGCGCGGAGGCGAGCTACGTGCGCATCGAGGACGATCGGCTGACCGCGACCGGCACGCAACTGGGCGCGACGCCCAAGGCCTACAGGCTCGACTACTCGCTTCGGACCGGGCCCGACTTCGTCACTGAGCGGCTCGAGCTGTCGGCGCTGGTCGGCGGGGCGCTGAAGCGGCTGCTGCTCACGCGCCGGCCCGACGGCACGTGGACCGCCGACGACCGGCCGTTGCCGGAGCTCGACGGCGCGCTCGACACGGACGTGCTCGCCTCGCCCGTGTTCAACAGCATGCCCGTGCTACGCCACGGAATGCTGGGAGGGGGAGAGGCGCGCGATCTGGTGATGGCGTTCGTCAGCGTGCCGGACCTGACGATCACGCGGTCAGATCAGCGCTACACGCCGCTGGGCGGTGGTCGCGTGAACTACCTCTCCGGCGACTTCACCGCCGACATTCAGTTCGACGAGGTCGGGCTGGTCCGCCTCTACGAGGACTATCTCGAGAGGGTGGAACCCTCGAGCAACCCTCAAGGGGTCTGACCCCTTTAGCCTGAGGGTTGTGAAGCGGTACCACCTGACCACCTTCGGGTGCCAGATGAACGAGCACGACTCGGAGCGCATGAAGGGCATGCTCGAGTCGCTCGGCTACAGCGAGTCCGGCGATCGAGAGGGCGCCGATCTCATCCTCTTCAACACGTGCTCGATCCGCGAGAAGGCCGACAACAGGCTCGCGGGCCACCTCGGAGAGGCCAAGCGGCTCAAGTCCGAGGACCCGGAGCGCGTGATCGGGATCGGCGGCTGCTGGTCGCAGTCGCTGAAGGAGCAGGTCTTCGAGATGTTCCCGTTCGTCGACGTGGCGTTCGGGCCCGGCCAGGTGCACAAGCTGGCCGAGTTCCTCACGAGCGACAGCATCACGGCGCAGGGCTTCTTCGAGTTCGAGGGCTTCACCGGCCACCTCCCGATGAAGCGCGAGCGCGACTTCCAGGCCTGGGTGCAGATCTCCGTGGGCTGCAACTGCCGCTGCTCGTACTGCATCGTGCCCTCGACACGCGGCCGCGAGGTGTCGCGCCCGGCCGCGGAGATCGTGGCCGAGGTGGAGCGGGTCGCCGCTGAGGGCGTCAAGGAGGTCACGCTGCTCGGCCAGAACGTGTGCTCATACGGCCGCGACCTCCCGAAGGGGGCGAAGGTGAGCTTCGCCGAGCTCCTCGTGCTGCTCGACGCGGTCGAGGGCATCGAGCGCATCCGCTACACGAGCCCGCACCCGAAGGACATCCGCGAGGACGTGATCGCGGCGCACGCGGAGCTCCCGAGCGTCTGCGAGCACATCCACCTGCCGCTCCAGTCGGGATCGAGCCGGATCCTCAAGGCGATGCGCCGGACCTACAACCGCGAGCGCTACCTCGACCGCGTCGCGACGATCCGCGAGCTCGTCCCGGACTGCTCGCTCACGACCGACATCATCGTGGGCTTCCCGGGCGAGACCGAGGCGGACTTCGCCGACACCCTCGATGTGGTCGAGCAGGTGCGCTACGACTCGGCGTTCACGTTCATCTACTCGCCGCGGCGCGAGACCGAGGCCGCCGTGCTGCCCGACCAGGTACCGCACGAGGTGGCGAGCGAGCGCATGGGGCGGCTGGTGGAGGCGGTGCAGCGACACGCCACGGAGCGCGCCCAGCGCTTCGTCGGGCGCACGATGGAAGTGCTCGTTGAGGGGCCGTCGCGCACGGACCCGTCGAGGCGTCGCGGCCGCACACGGCACAACAAGACCGTCAACTTCGAAGGCATGGCGGACGCCGGGGAGCTGACCGACGTCGAGATCGCGTCGGCCACCAGCACGACGCTGGCGGGCGACGAGCTACTGCTTGCTCGGCTCGGGTAGCTCCGAGCGGAGCGACTCGACCTCGGCCCTGACGGCCTCGAGCTCCGCGCGCAGCTCCCGCTCGGTGAGGGCGTGGACCTGTGCCTGGCGCTCGCTCTCGTCGCGCAGCGCGGCAAGGGCGGCCCGGGCGGCCTCGGCACGGCGATCGGCGTCCGCGGTCACCTCGACCTGCTCGCGCGCCTCGGAGAGGGCCTGCTCGAGCTGCTCGATGCGCCCGCTGTCCGGGGGCGGCGCGGAGGCAGCCTCGGCTCGTGCGGTCTCGAGCTCGGCGCGCGCCGTGTCCAGCTCCTCGGTCAGTCGAGCGCGCAGAGCCTCGAGCTCCTTCTGATTGCGCTCGCGCTCGGTGTCGATCGCGGCGGCGGTGCGCTCGCGCTCGACCTCGACCTCCTCGACGCGCTTGCTGCGCTCGGCTTCCAGCTCCTCCTCATGCTTCGCTCGCACCGAGGAGAGGGCCTGCTGGGCGCTCGCCCGCTCGGCCCGCAGCGCCTCCTCGGAAGCGCCCTCGGCCGCGGCCAGCTCACGCTCGTGCTCGAGACGCAACGAGGCCAGCGCCTCCTCGCGCTCGCGCTCGGCGGCGCCGGCGGCCTGCTCTCCGTGCGCGGCAAGCTTCGCAATGGCGTCGTCGCGAGCCACGAGCGCCAGTGCGAGCTCCTCGCGGAGGCGCGACAGCTCGCGCTCCGCCTCCTCGTCCGTGGCGACGATCTTCGAAGGGGCGGCCTCGACCGCCTCGGCCGGGCTCGCGTCGAGCGGCTCAGGCGCGGCATCGCCGTCGGAGGGCACGATGACCGTGCTCACCGCCTGGCTCGCGCCTTGGACCGGCTCCTGCATGAATGACAGGGTGTCTAGCAGCTTCTTGATCTGGCTCCGCGCCGCCACGGCCGGGCGCACGGGCAGCTTTGTCATCACCGCGATGTCGCTCAGGCCAAGCGAGTCCGCCGGATCGGCGACGGCGAGCACCAGCGCGCCGTCGTCGGCGAATCCGACCGGCGCCGCGATGTAGCGCTTGGCAGCGGTCTGCCGCAGCAGCGCCGCGGCGGACTCGTCCACGGGAAACTCGCTCAGGTCGATGTGGTCGAGCCCGTAGCGCTCGGCCAGCGCGCGAGCGAGCTGGTCCTCTGTGATCGTGCCGCCCTCGAGCAGAACCTTCTCGGGAGTCTGACCGGGATGGCGCGCGGCCTCCACCGCTCGCTCGGCCTGCTCGTCGTCGACGAACCCGAGCTCCACGAGGATGTCCGAGAGGAAGCGCCTCCCGGCGCCGCTGAGCGTGGGCGATGTCACGCCCGGGCCGGACAGTGGCGGGCCGCTTCCGGGCCCTGCGATCGCCCCCATGAGGGGATCGGTGCTCAAGCCTCCCCCTTGACGGGAACCGTGCCGAGCGGTGTCCCATTCTGCCGCACGGGCGCGGTCCGCGCGGAGATCTCGGCCAGCTCGAGCGCGTGCTGCGGCGAGTCCGCCTCCGCGAGGCGCTGGATTCCGTACGAGAGCTGGACGACGGCCGGCCGGCCGGAGCTCACCCGCTCGAGCGAGCGCTCGAAGCGGCCGAGGAACGCGAGCGCGCCGTCGGGGCCCTTGCAGCCCACGAGCACCGCGCTGAGCCCCTCGGTCGACACCCGCGCGATGTAGTCCGTGCGCCGGATCGCGCCGGAGAGCACCTCGGCCACGTCCTTCAAGAGCAGGTTCGCCATGGCCTCGCCGAAGCGGGCGATGAGCGCCTCGCGGTCACGGAGCTGGCAGACGACCACATACGACTCAACCGTCCCACGCTTGCTCAGCTCGTGCTCGCGCTCGATCGACTGCACCAGCGTGTCGCGGTTAGGCAGCCCGGTGATCGGGTCGGTGCTCGCACGGTCGCGCGCCAGCTCCGCGAGGCGGCGCAGCTCGGCGCGCGCGGAGATGCTCTCCCACTCGTAGGAGAGCAGGCGGGCGCCCACGAGGATCAGCTGCGCCAGGTCGCGCGTGGGCGACTGGCCGCCCGGGCCCGTCGCCAGCAGCACGCCGACGACGCTGCCGTCGGCGGCGTCGAGCGGGGCGGCCACCCAGTTCGCGGGGCCGAGCGCGGCCAGAGCGCCGGCGTCGAGCAGCTCACCGCCGGCGGGACCGTTGTTCGGCACGCCCCGCGCCAGCGGGATCTCGGTGCCGCGCGGCACGCCCTCCCCGCGCGCGTCGATCACGCGGCACTGGCCCTCGTCCCAGTCCACCTGGCCGAGCACGAGGCTGCCGCCCGGCGAAGCGCTCTCGAGAAGATCGAACACGGACGTCGCGGCATCGGCAAAGCTGCCGAAACGCCGCGCTGCGAGGCGGGACAGGGCGTCGAGAATCTGCGTGGACATGTTCCCCCTGGCTTCATCGGCCAAAGCGGGGTGCTCCAAGAGGGGCCGAAGGAGAACTTGCTTATCCGAGCGCGGCGAGCTGTGCCAGCACCGCGCGGGCGGCAAGCAGGCCGCCCGACGACCATTCGGGCCCTCCACGCATGCGCACGACCTCCAGCGCGCCGCTCCCGCTGCCCGCTCCGAGGTCGGCAAGGACGGATTCGCCGATCGGCCCCGGGGTCTCCCCGCCCGGCAGGCGGACGGTGAAATGGCGCCTGCGCATCGCCTTTTTCACCTTCGCCACTCGGTTGTCCCAGTCGATCAGGAGCTCCTCGGCGTCGTTGGTGCGGCCGAGCGCCTCGCCGTGCAGGCGCAGGTTCAGCTTCCAATCGGATCCCTCGCTCATGATCGTGGGCGCGATCTTCCTGAGCTCCTCGTACTCGTCACCCTGCAGCTCCTTCGAGCCGAGGATCACATCGGGGTCGGCGGCCTCGATCGCCGTGAGATCGGAGTCGGACAGCCTCTCGACGCCGCGGGCCGGCTCGCGCAGGTACGGCGGCAGCTCGGCGGCCCCCACCGGCTTCAGCCCGAGCGCCAGCGTGTCGCCGAGCGCGTCGGCGGTCAGCGGGAGCGGCCGCTCGGCGCGCCCAGGGACCCTCGTGCCGGTCAGCGGGTCGAGCGCGTGCTGCACCTTCAGCGGGCGCTGCGTCTCCCTCGACTCGTCGAAGCCCGACTCCTGGCAGCCCGCCAGCGCGGTCACGAGGGCGAGAGCGATGAGAATGCGGGCGCGCACGGGCGGTATTACTAGCGATCGTGCCCCCCGCGACACGCACCATCGCGATCTTCGGTCCCACGGGCGTGGGGAAGACGTCGATGGCGATCGAGGTCGCGGACGCCCTACGGGAGCGCGGCGAGGACCCCGTCGCGATCTCCGCCGACGCCCTTCAGGTCTATCGCGGCCTCGAGATCCTGACCGGGGTTGCGACGGAGGAGGAGCAGGCGCGGCTCGAGCACCGGCTCGTCTCGTTCGTCCCTGTGCAGGAGACGTTCTCGGCAGGCGGCTTCGCCGCACTGGCGCACAGGGAGATCGACGCGGCGCTCGAGGCGGGCCGGCGCCCGATCGTGGTGGGCGGCACGGGGCTCTACCTCCAGGCGGCCCTAACGGACCTCGAGCTGCGCCCGCCACCCCCGCCGGGCGTACGCGAGCGCATCCTCGCGGAGCTGGACGAGCGCGGCCTGGCCGCCCTGCATGCCGAGCTCGCCGAGCGCTCGCCGACGGCCGCCGCGGCCGTCGAGCCCACCGACCGTACGCGTGTCGTCCGTGCGCTCGAGCTGCTCGAGATGGGGGAGGAGCCGGCGCCGGTTGGACCGGGTTCGCGACTCTGGACGGCCGAGCTCCGGCGCCCGACGATCCTGTGCGGCGTGACGATGGAACGCGAGCGCCTCTACGCGCAGATCGACGCGCGCGTGGACGCGATGGTGGCCGCCGGCGCGGCCGACGAGGTGAGCCAGGCGGACGCCGCCGGCGCGTCGGCGACGGCCCGCAAGGCGCTCGGCTTCGAGGAGCTCCTCCGCGGCGACGTCGACGCGATGAAGCGCCGCACGCGCAACTACGCGAAGCGGCAGCTCACCTGGATGCGCAGGCTCGAGGGCGCCAACCTGCTTGACGGCGCAGCCGACCCGGCCAGTAGGGTTCTCCGCCTCGTCGAGGAGGAGGAGACTTGAAGCGACTCGCACTGCTGGCCACGATGGCCATCTGCCTGATCGCGGCTGGCCCCGCGCAGGCCGTCCGTGATTTCTCGAGCACCGCCCGCAACATCGTCCCGTCAGGCGAGTGGGGCGGCGTGCCAGTGCCCAAGTTGGCCGATCGCCAGGCACGGATGTATGACGCGCTGACGCCGCTCTTCGACGGCGTGAAGCCTCGCGACCTCACGCGCTACTTCAAGTCGGAGAAGCTAGGCATCAAAGGCCAGGGGCGAATGAAGCGCGAGCGCGTCCCGCGCCGTGGCGTGCGGATGTTCCGCGACAAGTTCAACGTCCCGCACATCTACGGGAAGACGAACGACGACGTGACCTGGGGCGCGGGCTGGGCGCTCGCAGAGGACCGCGAGCTGCTGCTGGAGCAGGCTCGCTTCAACGCCCGCGTCGCGGTGCTCGACGTACCGGGCATGAACGCCCTCAGTCTGATCACGCAGCTGAAGAGCTTCCAGCCGAGCGCCCAGGGCGAGCGCGAGCTCAGCAAGGAGATCGGGAAGCTGCGGAGGTACGGCAAGCGGGGCCGGCAGCTGATCCACGACATGCGGGTCTACGTGCAGGGCATCAACCGCTTCTACAAGGCGAAGAACAAGCCCCACAAGCCCTGGACGATCCGCGACGTGATCGCCCTCAACGCGATCAAGAGCGAGCTCTTCGGCGAGGGCGGTGGTGACGAGGTCGACGCGGCGGAGTTCCTCGACGGCCTGCAGGACGCACTCGGCGCCGACCGGGGCTACTCCGTGTGGAACGACCTGCGCCAGCGCCAGGATCCGGAGACGCCGGTCTCGATCAAGGGCAACTTCCCGTACGCGCCGCTGCCGGCGAACCGCAGGGGCAACGTCGTCATCGACAACGACTCGTTCCAGCCGGTCCCGGTGGCGGGGCAGTCGCCCGCCGCGGCTGCCGCGAACGAGTTCCGGCGCCACGCGAGCAACGTGCTCATGGTGGCCGGCAAGCGCTCCAGGTCGGGCCATCCGCTGTTTGTCGGCGGGCCGCAGATCGGCTACTTCTATCCCGGCCTGACCCTCGAGATGGATCTGCACGGGCCGGGCTGGAACGCCCGCGGCGCCACCTCCGCGCCGTTCCCCGGCTACATCCTGATCGGGCGGCGCGAGGACTTCGTGTGGAGCCTGACCTCCGCGGGCGCGGACATCGTCGATCTCTACGTCGAGACGCTCTGCGGCGGCAGTGATACGAAGTATCTGTTCCGCGGCCAGTGCCGTGACATGTCGCCGTTCAACGCCGGCACTCTCGACGGCCAGGCCGCGACGTTCAACCGGACCGTGCACGGTCCCGTGGTCGGCTATGCGACCGTCGACGGCCGCCGCGTCGCCATCTCGCGCAAGCGCTCGAGCTACCTGCTCGACGGCGTGGACCTGCTGATCTTCCAGCGACTCACGCGCGGGCGTGTCCGCAACGCGCGCGAGTTCATCAAGGTCGCGGCGACCTCTCCCCAGACGTTCAACACGTTCTACGCGGACAGCAGGCAGGTCGCGAACATCACCACCGGCCGCCTGCCGCTGCGGGCTCCGGGTGTCGACTCCGGGCTTCCAACGGACGGCACCGGCGACTTCGAGTGGCGCGGGTTCCTGAAGCCGTCGGGCAACCCGCACGCCATCCAGAACACGGGCGTGATGAACAACTGGAACAACAAGCCGGCGCGCGGCTTCCCGGCAGCCGACGACCAGTGGGGCTACGGGTCGATCGGGCGCGTCGAGCTGCTGAACGACAACACGAACAAGGTGAAGAAGCACACCCTCGCCACGCTCACCGGCGCGATGAACGCGGCCGCCACGCAGGACGTGCGGGCGATGGAGTTCGTGCCGGTGCTGGCGCGCCTTCTGAAGGGCGGCACGCCGCCGAGCGCAAGGGCGAGCCGAATGCTCGAGCTGCTCGAGGAGTGGCGTGCGCAGGGCGGCAGCCGGCTGGACCGCGACCTTGACGGGAGGATCGACCATCCCGGCGCGGCGATCCTCGACACGGCCTGGAACCGGCTCGCCGACGCGGCGATGACGCCGGTGCTCGGCAAGCCGCTGGCGGACCAGCTCTCGCAGACGCTGTTCAGCCGCTTCAACCTCCCGCCGGGCGGTCAGTTCGGCGGCTGGCACCAGTACATGGACAAGGACATCCGCACGCTGCTCGGCGAGCGGGTTCGAGGCCCGTTCGCCAACCGCTACTGCGGCGGCGGCGACGTGAACGTGTGCCGCGCGGCCCTGTGGGCGGCGCTGGAGGCCGCCGGCGTGGATCTGGAGGCGGCGCAGGGACCGGACCCGGCCGCTTGGCGCGCGGACGCAAACCGCGAGCGGATCGGCTTCGTGCCCGGGCTGCTCCCGTTCACGATGCGCTACACGAACCGCCCGAGCGGGATCCAGCAGGTGATCGAGTTCGGGGGGCATCGGTAGGCGTTCTCCGCGGGCCGCTTGCCCGTCTCGGGCGAACGACTGGCATCGAGGAAGGGCCCCGGCGGCCAGGTGGCAGAGAATCGTTGCGTTTTCCGCTACGTATCTCTGCCACCTGGGGAAATGGCCCGGTCTGGACCCACCCCTCAATGCGGTCGTTCCAGCCACCGTTAGTTGACACTAACGTTAGGAGCTGCTTACATATGGCCCATGGAAGCCGCTCTGAAGGCGATCGCAGCGCCGCACCGCCGCCAGATTCTGTCGCTGGTCCGTGAGGGCGAGCTGTCAGCGGGCGAGATCGCGGCGCACTTCGACGTCACCAGGCCGGCCGTGTCGCAGCACCTGACCGTCTTGAAGGAGGCGGGGCTCGTGGATGAGCGGCGCAACGGCACGAGGCGCCTGTACCGGGTCCGCCCGGAGGGCCTCGAGCCGATCAGGGAGTTCCTCGAGCAGTTCTGGGACGAGCGGCTCGAGGCGCTGAAGCGAGAGGCCGAACTCGAGGAAAGGAAGAAGGATGGAAGCGAGCACTGACACAGCCGTACGGCGCGAGATCGCGATCGCGGCGAGTCCCGAGACCGTCTGGGAGTTCCTGGTGCAGCCGGAGAAGGCGACCCGCTGGATGGGTCAGGCCGCGGCGCTCGATCCGCGCCCCGGCGGCGAGTACCGCGTGGAGGTTCTCTCGGGCAACGTCGCCCTGGGCGAGTTCGTGGAGGTCGATCCCCCTCACCGCCTGGTCTGGACCTGGGGCTGGACCGACGAGAGCATGAGCCCCGTGCCCGTCGGCTCGAGCAGGATCGAGGTGGAGCTCGAGCCCGACGGCGACGGGACGCTGCTGCGCTTCACGCACAGCGGACTGCCGGACCTGGACGCGACGCAGAAGCACGCCCACGGCTGGGACCACTACCTCGCGCGCCTCGAGATCGCGGCGCGCGGCGATGACCCCGGCCGCGACACCTGGCTTGACGAAATGACGTAGACGAGCTTGCGTAGAGTCCGGCGCCGTGCGCTTCGAGAAGTGGCAGGCGCTGGGCAACGACTACGTCATCGTCGAGGAACGTGAGCTGCCGTTCGAGCTGACACCCGGGCGCGTGCGGGCCATCTGCGCGCCGCACACCGGGGTCGGCTCGGACGGCGTTCTGCTGATCCGGGAGGCAGGCGAGGAGGGCATCGTCGCCGAGATCCGGATCCACAACCCGGACGGCTCCGAGGCAGAGCTGTCGGGCAACGGCGTCCGCCAGGCCGTGATGTACCTGCGCAGGAACGGATGGACCGGCGAGGACAGCTTCTCCGTCCGCACTGCGGCGGGCGAGATCCGCCCGCGCATCGAGGGAGAGCTCTGCACGCTCGACATCGGGCGCGCGCGCCTCAGCGCGGAGAGCGACTACCCCTCCGGGACCGAGGACGGCACCGGCACGCTCCGCTCCGACGGCCGCGAGTTCGCCTTCCAGTTCGTGCAGGTGGGCAACCCGCAGGTCTCGATCGAGGTAGACGACGGGCTCGAGCAGCTGGACCTCCAGCGCTACGGGCCCGGCATCGAGCGCAACGAGCTGTTTCCGAACCGCACGAACGTGTCGTTCTGGCGCCGCACGGGCGAGGGAACGATCCGCGCGCGCATCTTCGAGCGCGGCGTGGGGGAGACGCTCGCCTCGGGCACCGGCGCGACGGGCGCCGCCGTGGCCGCGACGCTGCGCGGCGTCGAGAGCCCGGTTACGGTCGGGCTCGACGGCGGCGAGCTCGTCGTCGAGGTGGGCGCGGACATGCACGTGGAGATGACCGGCTGGGCGCGGCCCGTGTACGCCGGCACGCTGAGCGAGGAATTCCTGAAGGAGCTGAATGCAACCGAGTAGCCGACTGGACCGCCTGCCCCCGTACCTGTTCGCCGAGCTCGAGCGGAAGATCCGCGAGAAGCGGGCTGCCGGCGTCGACGTGATCAGCCTGGGCATCGGGGACCCCGACACGCCGACCCCGAGGCCGGTGGTCGACGCGCTCGCCGCCGGCGCGAGCGACCCGGGCACGCACAAGTACCCGTCGAACCGCGGCCGCCCCGAGCTGCGCGAGGCGTACGCGCGCTTCTACGAGCGGCGCTTCGGTGTCGCGCTCGACCCCGAGACGGAGATCATCCCCGCGCTCGGCGCGAAGGAGTGCGTCTTCAACCTGAACCTCGCGTTCCTGGACCCGGACAGCGTCGCGCTCGCGGCCGACCCGGGCTATCCCGTCTACACCGGCGGACCGCTCCTGGCGGGCGCTGAGCCGGTGCTGATGCCGTTGCTGCCGGAGCGCGGCTTCGCGCCCGACCTCGACGCGATCGGCAGCGACGTTGCGCGCCGCGCGCGGCTCATGTACCTGAACTACCCGAACAACCCGACGGGCGCGATCCTGCCCGACGGCCTGTTCGAGCGGGCCGTGGAGTTCGCGCGCGAGCACGACGTGCTCGTCGTGCACGACGCCTCCTACACCGAGACCACCTTCGACGGCTACGTGGCACCGAGCTTCCTCGAGACGCCGGGCGCCAGCGAGGTCGGCGTGGAGGTGTTCTCGCTCTCGAAGGGCTGGAACATGACCGGCTGGCGCACCGCGGCGATCGTGGGGAACGCGGACGCCGTGGCCGCGTACTGGAAACTGAAGACGAACATCGACTCCGGGATCTTCGAGGCGGTGCAGCTCGCGACCGTCGCTGCCCTCGATGCGGGCCCGCCTGAGGAGATGCCGGCCATCTACCAGCGCCGGCGCGACCTCGTCTGCGACGCGCTCGCCGAGATCGGCGTGGATGTGACGCCGCCGAAGGGGACGATCTACATCTGGGCGCCGGTCCCAGACGGGCACACGTCGGCGTCCTACTGCGAGCTGGTGCTCGAGGAGTCGGGTGTCGTCGTCTCGCCGGGCGGCTCGTACGGCACGAACGGGGAGGGCTTCTTCCGCATCTCGTTGACGGTGCCCGACGAGCGCCTCACGGAGGCCGTCGAGCGGCTGCGCGGCAGCCTGGGGGGCTAGCGGTGCACTACTGCGGCGTCGTCCCGATGCAGAGCGCTCTCCAGCTCGCCCTTGTGGAGGAGGTGCGCGACCCGGAGCCCCCGATCAGGCTCACCGCCGTCTTCTACGAGCCCGCGCCGGCCGAGCGGCTCGCCGAGGAGCTGCGAACGCTGGGAGAGATCGTCGTCGGGATCGCACCCGGCGCGCACGACCTGGCCGAGGCGCTCGGCACGGCGATCGCCGAGCCTGAAGAGGACGGCTCCGTGGTTCCGGAAGGGGCGTATCACGAGACTCCACTGTTTCCGACCGACCCGGACCGGGTGTTCTGGGCTCTCCAGGGGCGGCGCCTGCCGGCGAAGCGACACCCCTACGGGATCCAGCTGCGAATCGCGGAGCTCATCGGTGATCGCGTCAGCGACGACGGGGGAGACCTCTGGCACCGGCGCATCGAGGAGATCGACGCTCTCGCGTGCGCGCTCTGCGCTCACCGCTTTGCGGTCGGGCACGCCTCCTGGATGGACGGCATCGTTCTCCCCGGCACAAGCCTGCCGCGGGAGTTCTCCACCAGGGGAGTGCTCCCTCCCGTCGAGCGGATCAGCCTGAGCTGATCGTCTCGCGCAGGCCCGTGTCCAGGTCGCGCGGGCTGTAGCCGAGCTCGCGCCGGGCCTTGTCGTCCTTCGCCCAGTAGGTCACGTTGTGGGCGGCCGAGATCATCTCGCGGAAGTTGGGCGGCAGGCCCATGGCAGGGCCGACCCAGCGGCTCACCGGGATCATCGCCTTCAGCATCACGGGCGGCACCGTCATCCGCGGCGGCTTCTTCCCGCCGATCGCCGCCGCCTTGTCGATCAGCTCGCCCTGCGTCGTGATCTCGCCGCCGAGCACGTACGACTCGCCCGGCTTGCCCTTGTCGTAGGCGAGCAGGATCCCGTCGGCCACGTCGTCGACGTAGACCATGTTGAGGCCGAGCTCCGGGAACGCCTTCGCCGGCATCTTGCCCGTGCTCGCCTGCTCGATCATCTGCCCGACCAGCGCGTGGTCGCCCGGCCCGTAGACGCCGCCCGGCTGGACGATCACGATCGGGGCGCCGGCGGCCGCGCGCTCCTCGGCGAGCAGATGGGCGCGGTACTTCGTCTCGTCATATGTGGAGACGAAGCCGTTCGCCTCGTCGCGCCTGTAGCTCTCGTCGACGGTCTGGCCGTTCGTGTTGCCGAACACGTTGATCGTCGAGACGTAGACGATCTTGTCGACGCCGGCATCGGCCGCGGCATCGAGCACCCGCTCGGTCCCCTTTACGTTCGAGTCGCGCATCGAGTCGCGCTTCGACGGATCCATCCCGACCCGGTAGTCGGCCGCGATGTGGAACACGGCCTGGCAGCCCTCGACGCCGCGGCGAATGGCGTCCTCGTCGGAGAGATCGCCCTGGACCACCTCGGCGTCGAGCCCTGTGGCCTTGTCCGGGCGCCTCGCGAGCACCACGACCTCGTCGCCGCGGTCGCGCAGCCGCTTCACCACGCGCGACCCGATGAAGCCGGTTCCGCCGGTCACGAAAGCTCTCATGACGCGGCAGCCTATAGGGGGTCTGACCCCTCTGCGGAGGGGTCTGACCCTTAACAATGTGAAGGGTCAGACCCCTACACTTGAAGCAGTGGAAGCAGTCAAAAACGGGTCGACACGGCGCGCCGCGCAGCGCGCGCTTGCCATCGGCGCCGGCCCCGAGACCCCCGATCTCTCCGAGCTTCGCGAGCTTCTCCGGACCGCCGGTGTGGCCGTCGTCGGCGAGCTCGTGCAGCGCCGCGACCGGCCGGATCCCGACCGCTACTTCGGACGCGGCAAGCTCGCCGAGCTGAAGCAGGCGGCCAAGGAGGCCGACGCGAACCTGATCGCGGTCGACGACGAGCTGCTGCCGCGCCAGGAGCGCAACCTCGAGGAGGAGCTCGGGCTGCCGGTGATCGACCGCACGGCGATCATCCTCGACATCTTCGCCGACCACGCGCGCTCGGCCGAGGGCAAGCTCCAGGTCGAGCTGGCCCAGCTCGAGTACAACCTCGCGCGCATGCGAGGGCTGTGGACGCACCTCGAGCGCCTCGGCGCCGGCCGCATGGACGGCGGCATCGGCACGAGGGGGCCGGGCGAGTCGCAGATCGAGACCGACCGCCGCCTCGCTCGCAACCGGATCGCCGCCCTGCGGCGCCGCCTGCGCGAGACGAAGGCCACGCGCGCCACGATGCGGCAAGAGCGCGAGCGCGCCGGGCTGCCCACCGTGGCGCTCGCCGGCTACACGAATGCCGGGAAGTCGACGCTGCTGAACGCGATGACGGGCGCGGACGTGGGCGTGCGCGAGCGGCTCTTCCACACGCTCGACCCGACCACGCGCTCGTTCGAGATCTCGGGCCGCCAGTACCTCTT
Source organism: uncultured Thermoleophilaceae bacterium (assembly GCA_963819635.1). GTDB lineage: Bacteria > Actinomycetota > Thermoleophilia > Solirubrobacterales > Thermoleophilaceae > JACVRW01. The sequence goes on along the minus strand of CAWFWX010000003.1, from coordinate 722,431 downwards.
GACCGACACCGTCGGCTTCATCCGCAAGCTGCCGCACCAGCTGGTGGAGGCGTTCTCGGCGACCCTCGAGGAGGCGCTCGGCGCCGACCTGATCGTGCACGTGGTCGACGCCTCGGTTCCCGAGGAGGAGATGCACCAGATGATGGCCGCCGTCGATGACGTGCTCGACGAGATCGGCGCCGGGGACACGCCCAGGCTGCTTGCGCTGAACAAGGTGGACCTGGTCGACGCTGACCGCCGCCGCGCGCTCTCCTTCCGCCTCCCGGACGCCGTCCAGGTGTCGGGCGCCACGGGCGACGGCCTCGAGGACCTGCGCGAGGCGATCGAGGCGCGCTTCCTGGCGACTCTGCAGCCGATGGAGCTGCTCGTTCCCTACCGAGAGGGCGGCACGCTCTCGGAGCTCCACGACCTCGCCGGCGAGCTCGAGCGCGAGGACACCGCCGAGGGTGTCCGCATACGAGCGCGCGTGCCGGCCTCGGCCGCGCCGCGCTTCGAGCGCTTCTCGCAAAACGGCGCGCCGTAAGTCGTGCAGTTGCAGCGCATTCGCGCACGGGGCGTGCTCCGAGTGGGAGCGTCCGGGCCATGGTCACTCATGGTTCGGAGAGCTACTTCGTAATCGGCGAAGGCCTCCTCGCGGAGAGCGTGGGAGGCCGGAACGGGTCTGAGAACGGCGCGGGTCCCGCGGTTGCCGCGATGACGGCGGCGGCAAGCGCCGCGACGCCGCCGTTCCGCTTCTCGCGCATGGGCCCGAAGGGGCTGAACAAGCAACTCGGGGAGGGCGCTCGCAAGCGGCTCGGCGAGGCCATGGCGCGAGCGGGTGGAGGCAATTCGCAGATCCCCGCCGGCTTCACCTACCTCGGGCAGTTCATCGACCATGACCTGACCTTCGACAAGACCGACGTGATGCTCGGGACGAACGTCACGCCCGCGCAGCTGCTCCAGGCCCGCTCTCCGAGCCTCGACCTCGACTCGCTGTATGGCGCCGGGCCGCAGGACCCCGGCTCGGCGAAGTTCTACGAGGCGGACGGCCTCCACCTCAAGATGGGGAAGTCGACGGGCCCGACGAAGAACGGCTTCGACCTCCCTCGCGGCGCGGGGAACACGGACGCGAAGAAGCGCAAGGCGATCATCCCCGACCCGCGCAACGACGAGAACCTCGCGGTCGCGCAGACGCACCTGGCGATGATCCGCTTCCACAACCGGGTCGTCGACACACAGCTGGGCGGCGTCCCCGACGCGCAGAAGTTCGAGAAAGCGCGCGAGCTGGTCACGAAGCACTACCAGTGGATGATCCGCACGGACTACCTGCCGCGAATCGCCAAGGCGGCCGTCGTCAACAACGTGTTCACGAGCGGGCGCAAGGCGTTCGAGGTGAACGCCACGCCGACGGACGTGCCGACCATGCCGATCGAGTTCTCGATCGCGGGCTTCCGGCTCGGGCACGCGATGGTGCGCGCGGCCTACAACTGGAACAAGATCTTCGACAACGGCGGGGGCACGCTCGACCTGCTGTTCACGTTCTCCGCGACCGGCGGCAACCTCGGCTCCGACACCCGCCTCGCCAGCGTCTGGATCGCCGACTGGCGCCGCCTGTACGACTTCGGGGAGGCGAACAAGCCGGGGCTCACGGTGCCGGCGAGCAAGTTCAACCGGGCCATGCGCATCGACAGCCGCATCGTTGACCCGCTCCAGCACCTGCCGCCGCAGACGGTGGGCCTCCCGAACAGCACCGGCTTCAACGACGTGAGGCGGAACCTCGCCTTCCGCAACCTCACGCGCGCGAAGATGGTGAAGCTCGCCACGGGCCAGCAGATGGCGACCTTCCTGAAGAACAAGGGCGTGAACCTGACCAAGCTGACCAAGGCCCAGATCCGGGACGGCAACAACGGCGCCGACCTCGGCGCGCTGACCGCCCCGCAGCGCGAGTCGGTGCTGAAGAACACGCCGCTCTGGTTCTACGTGCTGCGCGAGGCCGAGCTGAACGGCGGGAAGCTGAGCGGGGTCGGCGCTCGGATCGTGGCGGAGACGTTCCACCGGGCGATCGAGGGCAGCACCCACTCCATAGTGCGCGACACGAGCTTCGCGCCGTCGCTCGGGCCGAACAGCAGCACCTTCCGGATGGTGGACCTGCTGCTGTTCGCGTTCGAGGGAAAGAAGGCGCTCCTCAACCCGAACGGCTAGCTTGACGATATATCGGTAACCGATATATGATGCTCGCCATCATGGCGATGCGCGAGCCGACCTATTTCATCCTCGCCGCACTGGTGGACGGGCCGTCGCACGGCTACGGGATCATCCAGGAGGCCAAGTCGCTCTCCGGCGGACGCGTCCGTCTGACCGCGGGAACGCTCTACGGCGCGCTCGAGCGGCTCGCGGGGGAGGGACTCGTGGAACCGGACCGCGAGGAGCTGGTGAGCGGGCGCCGCCGGCGTTACTTCCGCCTCACCGGCACGGGGGAGAGGGCGCTCGCGGAGGAGACCGAGCGGATGCGCTCCGCGGCCGAGGCGGTGCACGAGCGGCTCTCGGCAGTCCGGCGGCCGCGCGCCCGGGGAGTCTCGACATGAGCGCGGGCATGCGCGACGCGCTCCTGCGGCTGTGCTTGCGCGCCTATCCGCGCGCGGTGCGCGAGCGGGACGCCGACGCGATCCTCGACCTGGCGCGGGAGCTCGTGGAGGAGGGTGCGAGCCCAGTGCGTGAGGGCGTGGGGCTGCTCGCGTCCGGCACGTCGCTGCGGCTGCGAAGCGCCGGCGCGAGCCTTACCGGCGCGCCCTGGCGGGCAGCGCGCGCGAGGCTCGCATTGCCGTTGGCCGCGGCGCTGTTCGCGGTCGCCGCGACCTGGGCTGGGCGGTCGGGATTGGCCCATTTCTGGGTCGGTTGGTCGGTCTTCGTCACCTTTGCCGCCGCCGGGCTCGCCCTGGCGGGAGCAGCGGCCGGGCACCGCTGGCTCACCGCGGCGGGCGCCCTGGTCGCGACCGGGATGCTCGGCCTCGACGCCCTGCGGGACCACTACGGGCGCGGCTCGCGCTTCCACTCGGAGGTCGGCTCGGCGCTGTTCGACGTGCTCGTCATGTGGATCCCGGCCGGCCTGCTGCTCCTGGTCTGCGCAGGCGCACTACAACGGGTTCCGACTGAGCGGGCGATCTGGCGGCTGGCGTGGGGGCTGGTGCCCGGCGGGGTCCTGCTCGTCCTGGCGTCCGAGCCCGCGCGCGTCGTGATCGCGGACCGCATCGTCCTCTTCGGCGGCTTCGTGGCCGCCGTGCTCGTCGGGCTCGCGATGACGCGCCGCCCGGCCGATCCGGTGCTGCCGCTGATCGCCGCGCTGATACTCGCGGTCGTGGCCGCCCCGGCGCTGTGGATCGTCGCGAGCTTCCTGCCGCCTCCCGCGTCCGGCGCGCCGCCCATGGCGCTGGCCTACTTCGCCGCCGGTGCGCTCGCCACTGCCGGAGCGATGGTGCTGCTGGCGGGCCTCAGCCGGCGCAGATCGAGCTAGCGCGCGTCGCCGCTGCCCTGCAGCACGCCGCGGTCGCGGCGCGACAGGAGCTTCGCGAGGTTGTCCTCGGCGATCTCGTCGAGGTCGAGGCGCGCCTCGGTCGCCAGCTGGGCGACGTACCAGAGCACGTCGCCGAGCTCGGCGGCGAGCGCCGCGCGCCGCTCGTCGCTCAGCACGCCGTCGTCGTCGCGGATCGCCTTCTTCACCTTCTCGGCGCACTCGCCGGCCTCACCGCAGAGCCCCAGCGCGGGGTAGGTGAGGTTCTCGCCGGCGTGGGGGTAGACGGCCGTGGCGCGCGAGCGCTGCTGGTAGTCGGAGAGCTGCACGGATCCGACGGTACCGGCTACGGGAGACGAACGAATTTGTAGACTCACGACCGCCGTGACTCTGCTTGCCGTGGAGCGGTCCCGAAGCGATGGCTACGAATTGCTCACCGTGGAGGGTGAGCTCGACATCGCCACAGCGCCGCGAATGCTCGCCGCCCTCAACGGGGCGCTCGCCGACGTGTCCAGGCCGCTGGTCGTGGACCTGTCCCACGTCGTCTTCATGGACTCGACGGGGCTGGCACTGCTCATCAACGCGCGCCGTCGCGTGAGCCGGCGCGGGCACGGCTTCGCGATCGTCTGCCCCGGGGGCCCGATCTCCCGAGTCTTCGAGATCGCGGACATGGTCGAGAGCCTCCGCGTGTGCCCCGACAGGGAAACCGCACGCCTCGCCGCCACCCAAGCAGCTGGCGCTTGACCTCAGCTGGACGGCTGCCGATACCTCTGGGGTATGGACGCTCAGGCTGCCTCGGCCGGGCCGTTCCCCGTCTCGGGGCTGGTCCCGCCCACCAAGAGCACCGGGGTCAAGCGGCGGATAGGCGACGTGATCGTCCAGCTCGGCTTCGCCGAGCGCGAGACGGTCGAGCAGGTCGTGGAGCGTGGGCGCCGTAACGGTCTCCCGCTCGGCCAGGCGCTGCTCGACGCGGGCATCGTCAACTCCTCACAGCTCGCACAGGCACTCGCCGAGCGCAACGGACTCGACTACGTCGACCTGAACAGCTTCGACGTCGACAAGGGCGCGGCGTCCATGATCGACGGCGCCAAGGCGCGTCGCTACCGGACCGTCCCGATCGCCTTCCTCGCCGAGCGCACGCTGCTGGTGGCGACGGCCGACCCGGCCAACCTGCTCGCGCTGGACGACATCACGATGGCGACCGGCTACGAGGTGCGGCGCGCAGTGGCGTCACCCGAGCACATCGACGCGCTGATCGAGCAGCTCGGCACGCTCGAGAACGCCGTGCACGAGGTGCAGGAGGACGACCACGAAGCCGAGGTGATCGAGCTCCGCGAGTCGGCGGATGAGGCGCCGATCGTGAAGCTCGTGCACGCGGTCATCGGCGACGCCGTGCGCCGGGGCGTCTCGGACATCCACTTCGAGCCGAGCGGTCACGACATGCGCGTCCGCTTCCGCGTCGACGGCGTGGTGTTCGACTCGACGACGGTGCCGCGCCACATGATCTCGGGGCTGGTGTCGCGCATCAAGATCATGGCCGAGCTCGACATCGCGGAGAAGCGCATGCCGCAGGACGGCCGGATTGGGCTCTCGGTGGACGGCAACTACGTGGACCTTCGGGTCGCGACGCTGCCCACGGTGCGCGGCGAGGCGGTTGTGATGCGCATCCTCGACTCGCGTCAGATCGTGATCGACCTCGACGGCCTGGGCATGGAAGAGGACGACCGCATGCGCTTCGAGTCCGCGGTCCGGTCGACGCACGGCGCGATCCTCGTCACCGGGCCCACCGGGTCGGGCAAGACGACGACGCTCTACGCCGGCCTCAGCGAGGTCAACACGCCCGACAGGACGATCGTGACCGTCGAGGATCCGGTGGAGTACGAGCTCGACGGCATCAAGCAGGTGCAGGTCAATCCGAGAACCGGCCTGACGTTCGCGACCGGCCTGCGCGCGCTGCTGCGGTCGGATCCGGACATCGTGATGGTCGGCGAGATCCGCGACGCGGAGACCGCGCAGATCGCGATCGAGTCCGCGCTCACCGGGCACCTCGTCCTCACGACGCTGCACGCCAACAGCGCGCCGCTCGCCGCCGCGCGACTGATCGACATGGGTATCGAGCCCTTTCTCGTGACCTCGAGCGTCGAGTGCGTCGTGGCCCAGCGGCTGGTGCGGCGTCTGTGCGACTGCAAGCAGCCCGTGAAGCTCAGCAAGGCGATGCTGGTCGAGAACGGCTTCGACAGCCCGCGCGGCCTGACGGCGCACGAGCCAGGGGCGTGCGTCCGCTGCGCACAGACCGGCTACAAGGGGCGCACGGGGCTCTACGAGGTCATGGCCATGACCGACAGCGTCCGCCGCCTCATCCTCGAGGGGGCCAGCAACGAGGACCTGCGTCGCGCCGCCTGCGCCGACGGCATGCGCACGCTCCACCAGGCCGGGCTTGCCAAGGTCCGGCAGGGCGTGACCTCGGTAGCCGAGGTGCTGCGCGTGCTCGGCAACTCGGCCGTCTAGCCGACGCCGGCGGCCCGCCGGGCGGACGCGTGCGCGGCGTCCTCGAGCTCGTCGCCCGGAAGCGGCTCCAGCTCGATCTCGAGCGCGAGCTCGATCAGGCGGTCGGCGAGCCAGACGTTCTTGGGCAGCAGCGGCCCGTGCAGGTAGGTGCCGACGACGTTGCCCGAGTGAACGCCCTCGAAGCCGTCGCGGCCGTTGTTGCCGTGGCCGCTCAGCACGCGGCCGAGCGGCTTCTCGCCGGGGCCCAGATAGGTCCGGCCGCCATGGTTCTCGAAGCCGGCTATCACGCGCGGGCCGGTGCCGAGGTCGGCCTCGATGGCGCAGTTGCCGATCAGGCGCGGGCCGGGCTCGCGGATCGTCTTCAGGTCCACGAGACCCACGCCGGGCAGCTCCTCGCCGTCCAGCTCGTACGAGTGGCCGAGCAGCTGGTAGCCGCCGCAGACCGCCAGGACCACCGCACCGCGCCCGGCCGCGCCGTGGAGGGCGTCGCGCTTCGTGCTCTCCATGTCGCGCGCGACCGCGATCTGGTCGCGGTCCTGGCCTCCGCCCATGTAGACGAGGTCGTGAGCGTCGGGGTCGAATCGCTCGCCGAGCGTGGATGAGGCGTGCTCGAAGCCGATGCCGCGCCACTCGCAGCGGGCGCGGAGCACCGCGATGTTGCCGCGATCGGCGTAGATGTTCATCAGCTCGGGATAGAGCGAGAGGACCCTCAGCGCCGGCATGTGACCACCGTGCTGCCGATGTGATCGGGCGATTCGGGGACCGCGTGGCGGCCAACGGGCTCGAGCGCAGCGTCGCGAGCCTCGGCCTCGAACTGCTCGCTGCTGAACACGTCCAGGGCGATCGTGACCATCTCGTTCTCGATCTCGCCCGTGGGTGACACAGCCTGCCGGTCGCGTTCCATCACCACGCTGCCGCCGTTCTCGCGAACTGAGATCGGCTGACTGGAGAACACCCAGCCGTCGCGCTCCAGCATGTCGGGGAGCGGGAAGGGGTCGCCGCGTTCCTCGAGGGCCTCCATCGGGTCGGTCAGGGCGGCGGCGAATATTCCGCCGTCGGTCAGATGGGCATGCACTCGCTTCAGCATGGCGACTCGGCCTGCGTGGCCGCCGACGATGTGCGCAAGCTGCATCGGGGCGATCACGAGCGGGAACCTGCCCTCCAGCGAGAAGCTGCGGACGTCGGCCCGCACCGTCGTGACGCTCGGATCGCGCTGCGCGAGGACGGCGAGGAGGTCCGGATCCATGTCGAGGGCCACCACCTCGTGCCCATTGGCCGCGAGGTGTACCGCCACACGGCCCGTGCCCGCGCCCAGATCCAGAATCGGCCCGTTCGCGTCGGCGGCCAGCTCGAGCCACAGCGGGAGGTCGGCGTCGTAGGCACCCAGCTCGACGTCGTGCCAGATCGCGGACCTGCTCGTCACTCCGACCACCTCTTCGCAAGCCCGCGGTCGGCGAGCAGGTCGCGCAGCTCCAGCAGGGCCGTGTACGTGGGCAGCGCGTAGACGTGCTCGCCGGCCGCGCCGGCCACGGCCGCGTCGAGCGAGCTGCCCAGCTCGCGGTCCACGTGGATGTCCGTGTCGATGCCCGCGTACTTCAGCCGGAGCGCCATCTCCTCGGCGCGCGTGCCGCTGCAGGTCACCCTGTGGACACGGCCGGCCAGGACCTCGAAGTCGGCGTCCCAGATCCAGGAGATGTCGCGGCCGTCGGCGATCCCGTCGTTCAGGGCGATCCAGAGGTCGAGCTGCCCGTCTTCGAGCGTCAGCGTGCGGAGCACCTCGTTGGCTCCGGCCGGGTTCTTGACAAGGAGGATCGACACCTGGCGGCCGTCCACCGGGATCGTCTCCACGCGCCCGAACGCGCCGCTGAAGCCCTCGAGCGCCTCGCCGACGGTCGCGAGCGGCACGCCGAGCTCGAGCGCCGTAGCCGCCGCCGCGACGGCGTTGTAGACGTTGTAGAGCCCCGGCAGCGGGAGCCTGAGCGATAGCTCACCGCTCGGGGTGCGGAGCTCGATCTGCGAGCCCTCCATGCGGTCGAGCGTGACGCGCGTGGCGGCCACCTCCGGCACGGGCCGCGCGCGCCCGCAGTTCGGGCACCGGTAGCGGCCCATGTGCCCGAGGTAGATGGCCTCGTACTCGTACGCGTGGCCGCAGTTGCGGCAGTGCTTGGAGTCGGCGGCGTGCTGCATGCCGAGCATCGCCTGCGAGTCGTCCTCGACGCCGAAGTAGGTCACTCCGGCACGTCCGCGGCCGAGGTCGGCCACCAGGGGATCGTCGGCGTTCAGCACGAAGCGGGCGCGCCCGTCGAGATCCGCCGTGAGCTCGGCCCAGCGGTCCGCGAGGAGCTCGAGCTCGCCGTAGCGGTCGAGCTGGTCGCGGAACAGGTTGGAGAGGAGCAGCATGCGCGGGGCGGTGTCGCGGGCGACCGATGGGAGCCATGCCTCGTCGACCTCGAACAGGCCGATCTGGCCGCGCTCGCGACCGGCGTCGAGCATCGCCGTGGCCACGCCCCAGGCCATGTTCGAGCCCGCGCGGTTGTGCACGACCGGCCGCCCGGCGCGCTCGAGCGCCGCCGCGATCATGGCGGCCGTCGTGGTTTTGCCGTTCGTCGCGGACACGAGCACCGAGCCGGCGTCGAGCTCGGCAGACATGCGCGCTAGGGCGCGTGGCGAGACCTTGAGCAGCATGCGGCCGGGGGCGGTCGTGCCGCCGGTGCGGCCGAGGCGGCGGCTCGCCGCCCGGGCGAAGCGGGCGAATGAACGTGCGACCCGGAACATCAGGACGGGACGATTACCCGCAGGGAGCGGCGCTCGACGCGCATGATGGCCGGGGTGGCGCCGATCGGGTCGCCGTCCGCGTAGATGACGAACGGGCGGTCCGCGCTCACCTCGATCTCCTCCCCGCGCAGGAACTCCATGTAGTCCAAGTGTGTATGCGTCCCCTTGAAGAGCTTGGGCACGTCCCACATGCTGCGGAGCTTCGGCGCCTGCTTTGCGAGCATCACGTCGAGCATGCCGTCGTCGAGCTCGGCCTGGGGGAGGATGTACATGCCGCCGCCGTAGACCTTCGAGTTCCCGACGGCGACCGTGTACCCGGTCATCTGGTGGCGCTCGCCGTCGACCGTGACCGTGAACGTGGCGGGCTTCCACGTCGCGAGCGTGCGCAGGAGCGCGTACAGGTACACCGCGTTCCCCCTGACCAGCTTCGCCTCGTTGGCGATCCGGTTGGCGTCCGAGTCGAAGCCGAAGCTCGCGATGCCCATAAAGGGCGTGCCCTCCACGTTGGCGACGTCGAGCAGGCGCTCGTCGCCCTCGACGGCCAGGCGCGCGGCCTCTGCCGGATCGGCGGGGATGCCGAGCACGCGGGCGAGGTCGTTGCCGCGGCCGCAGGGGACGATCGCGAGCGCGGAAGCGGTGCCCTTGAGGGCGCCGGCGAGCGGGCGGAGCAGGCCGTCACCTCCGAGCGCGACCAGCGTCTCGCCCTCGGCCGCGGCCCTGGTCGCCTCCTCGTAGGCGTGATCGATGCTGGTGGTTGTCACCGTGCGGTGCCGGGCGCCGAGCGAGTCGAGCGTCGTGTGTACCTGGGGCAGTGCCTCGAGGGCGCGGCCGCCCCCGGAGGCGGGGTTGACGAGCAGCGCGAAACGACGGGCGTTGAGGGTGGCGGCGTCCGCCGCGCCGCCGGCCTGCTCGCGCGGCTCCGCGCCGCTCACTCGGCGGCCGCCGCGGCCCTCGCGCGCTCGGCGGCGGCGGCTCCGCGCTCCGCCCCGCGCAGGTGCGGCGCGAGGTCGACCTTCCTGATCTCGGCGCGCTCCAGGAGCTCGTCGCCGAGCAGGCGCTCGGCGTGCGGCTCCTCGAGGTCGTCCGGGTCGAGCGTCAGGAGCACGTCCTGCTGGACGCTGTGCCAGCCAGGCTCGTCCGTGACCTGCTCGGAGGCCACGAGGAGCTGACCGGGGCGCGCGAGCCAGTGGAGCTCGAAGAGTCCCAGCCGGTAGGCGAACAGCTTCTCGCCGTCCGAGAACAGGATGTTGAGGCCGCTGAAGGGCGAGCACTCGACCGCGCGGCGCATGGTCTCGCGGAGGCACGCGACGGGATCGCCGTCGTCGAAATCGTGCATAAGCAGGTTGAAGAGGTGCTCCGAGTCGGTGTTGCCCTCCGGCCGGCGCATTGCCCGCTCGAGGAGGCGCGGATAGCGCACGATCGTGCCGTTGTGGCCGAGCGTGTAGCTCCCCAGGCAGAACGGGTGCGTGTTCTCGAGGGTCAGCTCGCCCATCGTGGCGCGGCGCACGTGCACGTTGAAGATGCGGCCGCGCAGCTCCGTGGCGTTCACGAACTCCCCGTCCGCGTGCGCGGCCTCCGGGAAGCGGACGACGCGCGGCTCCGCGCCCTCGGCTCGCTCGTAGACGGCCATGCCCCAGCCGGAGTCGTGGTCCTCCGACTGGCGGATCAGCGGGTTCTCCGCCTCCAGCAGCTCGTGCCGGATCGAAACCGGCTCCGCGGCGACGCAGCCGAACACGCGGCACATAGGCCCGTGATGGTACCCAGCGGCGAGCAGCCTCGGCGCGGGGGCGAATTTCGCGCCGGGCGCGCTTCGTGGCGTATGAGCGGCGAGGGGATCGAACCGAGACGGATCTGGTGGGCGCGGCCGGGCAAGCTGTGCGGCCTCGAGCGGCCGGGGGGAGGGGGGAGGAGCCACCGCCCCGAGCGGCGGGCGGCCGAGATCGCCTACCTGAAGGCGAAGGGAGTCCGGCTGTGCGTCTCGACGATGGCGTCGCGTCACAACCTGGGCGCCTACGAGGCGGCCGGGCTGGAGTGGCACCACGTGCCGGTTGAATCAGCCCAGCGCGGCGCGGAGGCGCTCGAGGAGCTGCTGCCGCTGCTGCGGCGCGAGCTGCGGCACCGCGGGGCGGTGGCCGTGCACGGCGACCGGCACACCGACTTCGTGGCGGCCGTGTGCGCGGCACAGCTGCACGAGGCGCGCGGGGTCGAGCAGGCGGAGGCGCTGGCGCAGGCGGCGATGGCAGGGCTCACCGTGAACGGGTTCACGTGCGCGCTGCTGGGCGTGCTGCCGGCGGAGGTGGATGCGCTGATGCGCGCCGGCGGCGGCTCGGGCTCGGGCGAACGGCGGCATTGAGGGTGGGTGACTGTCCTGCCTAGTGGCCCTATACGGGCCACAAAGCAGGACGGTTGGCCAGGTCAGGCCAGGATCAGGTCGGCGAGCGTGTCCGTGACCGCCACCGGCTCTGGCTCGAACCCGTTCAGTGCCTGTCGTTCCGTCCCGCCTGAGAGCACCAGGGCTGCATCCAGCTTCGCGGCCGCCGCCGAGCTCAGGTCGGTGTCCACGCGGTCGCCGACGACGAGCGTGCGCCGGTCGGCACCGAGGCGGTCGAGGGCCGTGAGCATCAGCTGCGGCTCGGGCTTGCCCACGATCTCGGCGGTCCGCCCACTGGCGACCTCCACCGCGGCGAGGATGGCGCCGGTCCCCGGCCAGAGGCCGTCCGGCTGGGGATAGGTCGGGTCGCGCGCGGTGGCCAGGAAGTCGGCGCCGCGGCGCACCGCCAGCGCCGCTTGGCGCAGATCGTCGTAGACGAGCTGGTCCGTTCCACCGACCACGACCACCTCGGCTCGCGAGGCGAGGTCGGTGCCGTTCAGGACCCGCAGCCCGGCGTCCGTCACGTGCCGTCTCAGGGCCTCCGTCCCGACCACGAACGCGGTACGGCCGGAGCGCGTCTCGGCCAGCAGGTGCTGGATCGCGCCGCCCACCGTCACGACGTCGCGGAGCGATGCGCGGACGCCGATCTTCCACAGGCGGGCCACGTAGTCCTCGGTTGCGCTCCGCGCGTCGTTGGTCGCATAGGCCACGTCCTTGCCCGCCGCACGGAGAGCATCGATCGCCTCCACGGCGCGCGGCGTCGCCTCGTCGCCGATCCAGACGCAGCCGTCGAGATCGAGGATGAACTGGTCGTAGCGCTGCGCGACGGAGCTGATGGGCACGCAGCTAGCCTACGCCGCCGTGCTCAGGCTGCTGACAGTGCTCATCTGCTCGCTGGCCCTGGTCGCCGCGGGATGCGGCGACGACGACGACTCGGGCTCCACGCGGACTGAGGACGCGGCCGCCTCGCCGCCGGCCGAGGAGCAGCAGGGACAGTGCAAGGACGTCGAGCAGCCCGCCCCGCGCGACGGGGGTGGTCAGAAGCGGCCCAAGCAGCCCCTCGACCCGTCGACGACGTACGACGTCGAGCTCCGGACGAGCTGCGGAAGCTTCACCATCCGGCTGGACCAGAGGACCTCGCCGAACGCGGCGGCGTCGTTCGCCTCGCTGGCCCGCGGCGGCTTCTTCGACGACACGATCTTCCATCGGATCGTCCCGGGCTTCGTGATCCAGGGCGGCGATCCGACCGCCAGCGGCACCGGCGGGCCCGGCTACTCGACCCGCGACCGCGTGCCGCAGAGCGCGTCGTACGGCGTTGGCGTGGTCGCGATGGCCAAGGCCGGCAACGAGCCGGCGGGCACGGCCGGCAGCCAGTTCTTCGTCGTCACGGGCGCGGGCACGGGGCTCACGCCCGACTACGCGCTGCTCGGCAAGGTCACGAAGGGGATGTCGGTCGTGCAGGCGATCGGCGTGCTCGGCGATCCGGCCAGTGGTGGGGCCGGCACGCCTCTACAGTCAGTGGTGATCGAGAAGGCCACCGTCAGTGAGCACTGAGACACAGCACAGCGCGACGATCTACGACGTCGGCGAGGCCGACTTCGAGCAGCGCGTCCTCGAGCGCTCGCGCCGGCTGCCGGTGGTCGTGGACTTCTGGGCGGACTGGTGCGGCCCGTGCAAGCAGCTGACTCCGGTGCTCGAGCGCGCCGCCACGGCACGCACAGGCAAGGTCGAGCTCGCGAAGGTCGACGTGGACCAGAACCGCGGCCTCCAGGCCGCCTTCCGCATCCAGGGCATCCCGGCGGTCAAGGCGTTCAGGGACGGCCGCGTGGTGGCCGAGTTCACCGGCGCGCAGCCGCCCGCCGAGGTCGAGCGCTTCTTCGACGCGCTCGTGCCCTCGGAGGCCGACGAGCTTGCCACCAGCGGGGAGGAGGGGGACCTGCGCCGGGCGCTCGAGCTCGAGCCCAAGCATCCCACCGCCCGGCGCGAGCTCGGCAAGCTGCTCCTGCGGCGCGGTGATGTGGACGCAGCCGTGGAGCTGCTCGAGGGCGCCGTGAGCGACTTCGTGGCCGACGGCCTGCTGGCCCGCGTCGCGCTCATCGGGGACGCCGGCCTCGACGAAGCCTTCGCCGCCTGGGACGCCGGCGACCATGCCGCGGCGCTCGAGCGCCTCCAGGAGGCGCTTCAGGCGGAGCAGGATCCCGAGCGCAAGGACCTCATCCGGCGCGTGATGGTGGGGATCTTCACCGAGCTCGGCCCGGACGATCCGCTGGCGCGCGAGTACCGGCGCAGGCTGTCGGCTGCGCTGAACTGAGTTAGCGGCCCGGCAGCTGCCTGTTCGCGGCCGCGCGCGCCTGCCTGCGTCTTCCAAGGAAGACGAGGGCGGCCAGGACGATCACCACGAGCAGGAAGCCGAAGAAGATCGAGCTGCCGACGCCGATGCCGCCGAAGATCAGGCCGATCCCCTGAACGATCCCCGTGCCGATCGCCAGCAGCGCGACCACGAGCACGATGATCAGCAGGATGCCCCGGACCCGGGCGACCATGCCGGCGCTCGCGGGCGGCATCAGCAGGCCCATCATGCGGAGCATGAACATCTGACGGCCCGACGGCGCCTCCTGGCCGAGCTTCTCCATCGCGTCCTTCAGCTCGTCCGGGCGGCGCTCGGCGAGCGCGAGCGAGGCCTTCATCATCTGGCGCAGCGCGGGGCGCTCCTGCGGGTGCGCGCCGGCGAGCGCCTCGTTGAAGTAGGCGCGCGCCGACTTGGCGTCGTAGCGCTCCGCGGCGCGCGCGCCGAGGATGGCCTTGGCCGCGACGCGGTGCTTCGACTCGCCCTGGAGCTGCTCGTCGGTGCGCGACTCGAGCTGCGGGATCGCGGCGAGCGCGCCCATCTGCACCTGCATCCTGATCTGCTTCTGCTTCGCCACCGGCGAGAGAGTCTAGGCGGTTTGCGGGCGGCGCTCGTGCGGGTACTGGGGCGTAATGACCATCGCCATCATCGTCGGCGTCTGCATCGTCCTGCTGATCCTTGCGTTCCTCATGCCGCGGCTGTCCAGGCACCCTCAGCGCGGCGTGGACCGCACGCTGGGTGCGGGCCAGCGCGCCGGCGGCAAGGCACCCGGCCCGATCGGGAAGCTGTTCTCCAAGTCGTTCGGAACCTCGCGCAAGGCCACGAACAAGAGCGCCTCCACGGGGCGCCGCGGGCGCGGGAAGCTGCCGCTCTAGACGGTGTCGTCGTCCTCGTCGGCGTGGTCGTCGGCCACGCCGCCCTCGAGGACGTCGAGCTCGACCTCGGCCGTCGGCGGGTCGACCGGCCCGTTCGGTGAGCCGTTCTCACTCACCGTGGTGTCGTCCGCGGGCTCGTCGCTCAGCGCTTGAGGCATCGAGACGCGCTCCTGCGCGTCTTCGGCGGTGCCCAGCACGTCGTCCGCGAGCTGGCGGATGTCCTCGATGAGGCGCTGGCGCTCCTCCCAGAGGAGGCGCGTGTCGACGACGATCTTCTCCGAGTAGGCGTCGGCCTGCCGGCGGAGCAGCTCGGCCTCGCGCTCGGCCCGCTGGATGCGGCCCTCCGCCTGCGCTCGCGAGCGCGCCGCTATCTCGTCCGCGGTCTCGTGCGCACGCTGCAGGATGCTCGAGGTCTCCTCGCCGACCTCCGCAAGCGCCCGCTGCACGACGGACTCCTGCGACTGGCGGCTCTCGAGGTCGCTGACGAGGTCAGCCACCTCCTGAACGAACGCATCCACCGCGGCGCGGTCATATCCACGCATAACCACCGGGAAACTCCGGTCGGCGATCTCATCGCTCGCGCTGCGAGTGAATCGCGTGGCGCGGAACTCGGCTGTATCGAAGTCGGCCATGGGACCTATATGCCCTCCAAGCGAACCTTGGCTACCTGGTCGTCCCAGACGGGATGAACCGCCCAGTATGGCGGGCGGTCTCCGGTGCTGTCCGGGAGAGGTGCGAACATGCGTTCGATCAATGCGCGAAAACGCGTCTGCGATAAGAGTCGTTATGACTACCAAGTTCGAAATCCCTGATGGCACGGCGACCCGGCGGTGAAGCGGAAGTCGAGGCAAGGATGGCCGCTGCCCCGGGCGTCGGCGCGGCCGACGGACACAGACTCGCCGGCCTGCTCGATGCGGAGGGCTACTTCGCCGTCGTACCGAACAATCGTGTTGGTTGGCGCTGTCTGTGCTCGGTCAAACTCCGCGACGACGATCGAGACATACTCATTGCGTACCACCGCCAGCTTGGCATCGGCCATCTGGGCCAGGTTCGAGCACGGGCTGGGTCACGGCCGCAAGTTCGCTGGGACATCTCAAGCAAGCTCGAATGCGCCCGGCTCGCTTGTCTTCTCGATGTACATCCTCTCCGCGGCCGAAAGCTCGCTGAGTACGAGATCTGGCGGGAGGCCGTCGGACTGTGGGTTGCCCGCCGTTACGGCGCTGGGCCGGGCGGACACGAGCGGCTGGCCTGGCTCGCCACACAGCTCAAAGCCGAGCGGATCTATCGGGACCCCGCTAGAGCCAGCCCGCCGGCCATGGGCGATTCGTACGCGCCGTTCTACTTCGCCGGCTTCTTCTCCGGTGAAGGCTCCTTCGGGCTAGGTCCGCGCGCCGCTCGAGTTGTCATAAAGCTGCGGCGGGACGACCGTCCCCTTCTGGAGGCGTTCCGCGATGAATTCGAGATTGGCAGTGTCCGTGACGTGAAGGTCCCGGAGCCGTGGTCGCCGGGGGCTGTGTGGCACGTGACTGGTGCGCGAGACGTCCTGCGAGCGATTGCGCTGCTCGACGGTGGCGGCTTGCTCGGGCGAAAGCATCGCCAGTTCCGGGCGTGGCGCCCTGGTGCCGAGGCTGTCTCGCTCGCGAAGCTCGCGCGCGGGCCGGTCGACGAGAGCGTTGTCGCGTCATCGCGTCGCGCTCTTGCAGAGGCCACCCGGTACGCCCCGCCGACTGAGCCACTTCCGGTTAATCCCGGCTACGGCGACGCGCGGAATGCTCACCTCGACGTCCTCCGCATGTGGGCGGCTTCGGTCGATGGTCGGCTGACGTGCACGGCGTATGAGGCTGCACGGACGGTCCACCGGCACTGGCCTAAGCGGGACACGATCGCGTTGGCGTTCGGCGGCTGGTACGAGGCGCTTCGCTCTGCTGGGCTCGCCGATCGGGCGGCGCGGCGCTCCCTAACTGATCAGCTCCGCGTCCAGCTCGATTGACTCCACGGCTGCAAGTGCCTGCGAGACCGGGCAGCCCTTCTTGGCGGCTTCTGCGAGCTCCTGGAAGGTTGCGTCGTCGATGCCGGGCACGCTTGCGCGCGTTCGCAGCTCGATTCGCTTGATCGCGAAGCCGCCGTTGACCTTGTCGAGGTGCACGGTGGCCTCGGTCTCGACGCTGTCGACGTCGTGGCCGGCGCGGCCCAGCTCGCCGGAGAGGGCCATCGAGAAGCAGCCGGCGTGCGCCGCGGCGATCAGTTCCTCGGGGTTGGTCCCGTCGCCCTCCTCGAAGCGCGACTGGAAGGAGTACGGGCCCTCGTAGGACCCGCTCGCCATCCGCATCGTGCCCTTCCCGTCCTGCAGCGAGCCCTCCCAGCGGGCGTTCGCGGTGCGCTTCGGCATCGTCGGCCTCCTTGGTGAAAATCGGTAAGAGCCGAAGCATCCCGCAGAATGCCCGCACATGGACGACCCGCTAATGCTGTTCCGCACCTGGCTTGGCGAGGCGCGGGCATCGGGCACGCCCGAGCCCGAGGCCATGGCCCTCGCGACCGCTACGCCTGACGGCGCTCCGTCGGTGCGCATGGTCCTCCTGAAGGGCGAGGACGAGCGCGGGATCGTCTTCTACACGAACTACGCCAGCCGCAAGGGCGACGAGCTCGAGACAAACCCGCGCGCGGCGCTCCTGTTCCACTGGCCGGCGCTCGGCCGCCAGGTGAGGATCGAGGGGCCGGTGACGCGCGTGGACAGAGCCGAGAGCGAGGCGTACGCGCGCAGCCGCCCGCGCCCCAGCCAGCTGAGCGCGCTTGCGTCGCCGCAGAGCCGCCCGGTGCCCGATCGCGAGTGGCTCGAGCGCCGCGTCGAGGAGCTCGACCGCGAGCACGCCGGCGCCGAGCTGCCGGTGCGCGAGGACTGGGGCGGCTACCGGCTCGAGCCGGAGGCGTGGGAGTTCTGGCAGCACCGCGACAACCGCCTCCACGACCGCCACCGCTACGAGCGCGGCGCCGGCGGCTGGACTGTGGAGCGGCTCGCGCCCTAGAGCACGGCCTCGAGCTCCACCATCGCCTTCAGCCTGGCGAGCTGCGCCTCGATCCGCCGGCGCATGCCGCGACGGACCACCGGACGGGCCACAACGAACAGGAAGCGCGCCAGCGCGTCCTCGGGCGCGGCGTCGACCGTATGCCGCACGCGCGTGCCGCCCACGTCCTCGAACAGCTCGAGCGTTCCCTCGAAGGGAAAGCGCCCGGAGACGGCTCGCACCACCTGGCGGCGCGGCGGGTCGCTCTCGGCGATCTCGTAGTCGTCCGTCGCGACGTCGCCGAGTGCGTCCTCCCACCGGTGCCAGTGCTGCGGGTCCGACGCCCACTTCCAGACCGCCTCGCGCGGACGCTCGATAATCGTCTCCGCGGAGGCCCTCATCCGTCGGGATATGGCTGGATCTGGATCCCGTGGTCGCGCTCGCGCATGCCGAGCTCGTACGCCGCCCCGCCCGCGACCACGAGCTCGGCGGCCGGACCGCCGCGCCGGCTCACCTGCAGCCGCATGTCGGCGATGGAGCAGTTGACGGCGTGGTGCTCGGAGCCATCCGGATCGGCGTAGACCCAGCCCACGAAGCGCTCTGGCGGCGCCTCGACCGTGCCGCGCACCTCGAGGCCGCGCCCCGACAGCGTGAACGTGCAGCTGGCCGGATGCTCGGTCACGCGCACGCGCCGCAGCACGTGCCGGTCGCCGGCGATGCTGAGCGCGCCGTTCGCGACCCAGGGCGTCGTGAGCGGCCCGATCCTCACCCGGCCGATCGCCGCGTCGAGCCAGTCACCGTCGTTCGTGAGCCCGTGGAGCCAGATCCAGCGTTCGGCGTGCTGGGCGCCCCAGTTGTGGCCCGCCATGCCGCGCCACCCGTCGACCTCGATCGTGCGCCCGTCCACGCTCAGGCGGCCTGAGAACCGCGCCGCCGGCGCCGGCGACAGGAGCTTCGTGCGCGGGAGCGGCGCCCGGTACAGCCACGCGGCGGGCAGATGGAAGAGCGGCTCCTCGGCCGCCTCGAGCGCGAGTTCCCAGGCGACCCCTTCCTCGATCGACCCATGCGCCCCGTCGGCGCCGATCCTCGCCTCCCCCACTCGCAGCCAGTCAGCGCCGCCGCTGGACGGCCCCGGGACGGTGAGCTTCGCGGCGCGCGGCCCATCTCGGCTCGAACAGCGTGAACCAGAGCGAGCCGGTGGGCGCCGCGCCGGGGCGCTTGTGCACCGTGTACCTGATCCACGCACCCAGCGGCTTCGACGGATGGCAGAGCTTCAGGTAGAAGCTCTCGTAGTGGCCGGCCTTCGCCGGGACGGCCGGAAAGCGAGCCGCGGTTGGGTCGACGGGCGCCACGGCGGGGCAGCGTAACCTCATCGCCCATGGCGAACGACGAACCCGTCCTTGTGATCACCGGCGCGAGCACCGGCATCGGCGCCGCCACGGCCCGCCGCGCGGTCGAGTTCGGCCAGCGCGTCGTGCTCGCCGCCCGCTCGGAGGACAGGCTCCGGGGTCTCGCCGAGGAGCTCGGCGGCGACGAGAAGGCGCTGGCCGTGCGCTGCGACGTCACGAGCTGGGACGACCAGCAGGCGCTTGTGCGGGCCGCCCTCGACCGCTTCGGCCGGATGGACGCCTACTTCGCCAACGCCGGCTTCGGCGCCAAGCGCGGCTTCCTCGAGGAGTCCGTGGAGCACTGGAAGGCGATGATCGACACGAACGTGCTCGGTGCCGCGCTCTCGATCCGCGCCTCGCTCGGCCACTTCCGCGAGCAGAACCGCGGCCACCTGATCCTGACGAGCTCGATCGCCGGCCGGCGTGCGCTGCCCGGCTCGCTCTATTCGGCGACGAAGCACGCCGTGACCGCCATGGGCGAGGCGCTCCGCCAGGAGGTCGCGGACACGGACATCAAGATGACGCTGATCGAGCCCGGCGCCGTGGACACTCCCTTCTTCGATAGCAAGCCCAGCCACGCGCTCGAGGCGGACGACGTCGCGCGCGCCGTCATGTTCGCGCTGACCCAGCCTGCGCACGTGGACGTGAACGAGATCCTCGTCCGACCCATCCACCAGCCCACGTAACCTCGTCGGCGTGAGGATCGCTCACGTCGACATGGACGCCTTCTATGTGAGCGTCGAGCTCCAGCGCAGGCCGGAGCTCGCCGGCGTCCCGGTCGTCGTCGCGGGCAGCGGGCCACGCGCGGTGGTGACCACGGCCAGCTATGAGGCGCGCCGGTTCGGCGTCTTCTCCGCGACGCCGGCCGAGCGGGCGCGCCGCCTGTGCCCCGACGCGGTCTTCGTCCCGCCCGACTTCGAGCTCTACCGGGCGCGCTCGCGCGAGGTGATGGCAGTGCTCCGCAGCCACGTCGAGCGGGTGGAGGTCGTGGGCCTCGACGAGGCCTACCTCGACGTCACCGGCCTCGACCGGCACCGCTCCGCCGCGCGGCGCGTCAAGGAGGCGGTGCGCTCCGAGACGGGGCTCACCTGCAGCGTCGGAATCGGCCCGAACAAGCTGATCGCGAAGGTGGCCTCGGACGCGGAGAAGCCCGACGGCTTCCTCGAGCTCACCGCGGAGGGCGCACGGATGCGCTTCGCGGAGGCGTCGCCCGGCCTGATCCCCGGCATCGGCCCGAAGACGGTGGCACGGCTCGACGAGCTCGGAATCGCGACGCTGGGCCGCCTCGGCGCCACGCCGGACGAGCAGCTCGTCCACTGGTTCGGTCCACGCCTCGGGCCCCATCTTGCCGCCCTTGCCCGCTTCGAGGACGACCGCACGATCGAGACGGTCCGGGTAGCGAAGTCCGAGTCGCGCGAGACGACCTTCGACCACGATCTCCACGGGCTCTCCGCCCTCGAGCCGGTGCTCGAGCGCCTCACAGGCGAGCTCTGCGACACGCTCGCCCGGGCGGAGCGGCGCGGCCGCACGATCGGCATCAAGGTCCGCTTCGACGACTTCTCGACGGTCACGCGGGCACGCAGCCTCGACGCCGCCGTGAACGATGAGAAGACGGTCGGAAGCGTCGCCCTGGACCTGCTCCGCCGCCTCGATCCGCGCCGCCCGGTAAGGCTGCTCGGGGTGCGCGTGGCCGGCCTGGACGAGCAGTACGCGCGCGGGCTGCCGGACGATCAGCTCAGCCTTTCGCTCTGACGTAGTCTTCGGGCATGTCCTCTGATCGCCTGACAGGGCTCGACGCGTCGTTCCTGCATCTGGAGGACGCCGCATCCCACATGCACGTAGCCGGCGTCATGATCTTCGAGGGCTCCCCGCCCCCCTACGAGGAGCTGCTCACCGCCATCGAGGGCCGCCTGGGCCTGGTGCCGCGCTACCGGCAGCGCCTGGCGTTCGTGCCGTTCAACCAGGGCCGCCCGAAGTGGGTGGACGACCCGCACCTCAACCTGCGCTACCACGTGCGCTCCACGGCGCTGCCCTCGCCCGGCTCGGAGCAGCAGCTCCGCGAGCTCGCGGGGCGCGTGTTCGCCCAGCAGCTCGACCGCGACAAGCCGCTGTGGGAGATCTGGCTGGTCGACGGCCTGGAGGGCGACCGCTTCGCGATGCTGTCGAAGACCCACCACGCGCTCGTGGACGGCATCTCCGGGGTGGACATCATGTCGGTGCTGTTCGACACCTCGCCCGAGCCGGCCGCGCCGGCGGACACCGGCGGCCGCTGGCTGCCGCGGCCCCTCCCCTCCGCCGCGCAGCTGCTCGGCGAGGCGATCGTCGAGCGCGCGACCGTCCCTGCCGAGATCGCCCGCTCGATCCGGGCCGTGCTCCGCGGGCCGCGCGTCGTGGCCGAGGGCCTGCGCGACGCGGCCGTGGGCGTCGGCGCCATGGCCTGGGCCGGGCTGAACCCCGCTCCCTCCACCCCCTACAACAAGCCGATCGGCCCGCACCGGCGCTTCAACTGGGTGCGCGTCAACCTCGCCGACGTCAAGGCGATCAAGAACGAGCTGGGCGGCACCGTCAACGACGTGGTGCTGGCGACGGTCGCCGGCGCGCTCGGGAAGCATCTGCGCCGGCGCGGCCAGGACACCGACGGCCTCGAGCTGAAGGCCATGGTCCCGGTGAGCGTGCGCGCGGACGTGGAGCGCGGTGCGCTCGGCAACCGCGTGGCGGCCATGATGGCGCCGCTGCCGGTGTGGTGCCAGGACTCGGTGGCACGCCTCGACATCGTGCGCGAGGAGCTCAAGGGCCTCAAGTCGGGCGGCCAGGCCGTCGGCGCGCAGGTGCTCACGCAGCTGTCCGGCTTCGCGCCCGCCACGGTCATGGGCCAGGCCTCGCGCGTGATGGCGCGCCAGCGCTTCTTCAACGTGGTGGTCACGAACGTGCCGGGCCCGCAGATCCCGCTCTATCTCGCGGGCAAGCGCATGATCGACACGTTCCCGATGGTCCCGCTCGCGAAGAACCAGGCGCTCGGCATCGCGCTGCTCTCCTACGCGGGCCGCATCAACTTCGGACTGGTCGGCGACTACGACCTCATGTGGGACCTGGACGAGTTCGCCGATGACCTTCGCGAGTCGCTCGCCGAGCTGGCCGCCGAAGCCCGCGTCGAGCTCACCGCCGAAGAGGCGGCCTCCGGCCAGGCGGTGCGAGTGTGAGGGACAGGCTCGCGGATTGCGCCCGCGAGCTGGGGATCGAGGTGCAGGTGCAGCGTCTCGAGGCCTCGACTCGCACTGTCGCGGACGCCGCGACCGCTGTCGGCTGCCAGGAGGCCGAGATCGCCAAGTCGATCGTGTTCGTGGCGGACGGCGATCCGGTCGTGTGCGTCGCCTCAGGGCGGCACAGGGTGGACACCGACAAGGTCGCCGACGCCCTCGACGTCGCCGAGGTCCGCCAGGCTCAGGCGGACGAGGTCCGGGCCGCCACCGGCTTTGCGATCGGCGGCGTGCCGCCGTTCGGGCACGACCTGCCGGTGCTCTTCGACGAGGCGCTCATGGGCCACGAGCGCGTCTGGGCCGCCGCCGGCGACCCCCACAGCCTCTTCTGCGTGAACCCGCGCGAGCTGGCGCGCTGCACCGGCGCTCGCGTGGTCTCGCTCGGCGAGTAGTACAGCCGTACAAAGCCAGCCCGGCTAATCCTGTACGCCGGGCGCATGACGGATCGGCGCGCCGAATCGACTATTCCGGTCATGGAACCCACTCTCAAGGACGCCATCCCGGCGATCGAGACGACCTGGGTCGTCGTCGCCGCGGTGCTCGTCATGCTCATGCAGGTCGGCTTCCTCTTCCTCGAGGTCGGCTTCTCGCGGATGAAGAACGCCGGCACGATCGTGCCGAAGATCCTCGCGAACTTCTCGATCGCGGCCCTCTGTTACTGGGCCGTCGGATTCGCCCTCGCCTTCGGCGGCGCGGGCTGGTTCGCGGGAACCGAGGGCACCTTCCTCGGCACGACCGACCCGTCGATGTTCCCCGCGATGGAGTTCTCCCAGGCTGCGGTTCCAGCGAAGTTCTTCTTCCAGTTCGTGTTCTGCGCCGTGTCGCTCGCGATCGTCTGGGGCACGACGATCGAGCGGATCAAGTTCGGCGCGTACCTGATCTACGCGGTGGTGTTCAGCGCGCTGATCTACCCCGTGATCAGCCACTGGATCTTCGGCGGCGGCTGGCTCCAGGCCAACTTCGGCATGCAGGACTTCGCCGGCTCGACCGTCGTGCACCTGATCGGCGCCACGGGCGCGCTCGCGGCGCTGCTGCTGCTCGGCCCGCGTCACGGGAAGTACGGCGAGGACGGCAAGCCGAACGCCATCCCCGGGCACAACATGCCGCTCGTGGGCCTGGCGGTGCTGATCCTGTGGTTCGGCTGGTTCGGCTTCAACGCGGGCTCGACGCTCGGCGCGATCGGGCTGCGCTTCGCCGACGTGGTGGTGGTCACGCAGCTCGGCGCCGCGATGGGCGTGCTCGGCGCGATGCTGATCAGCTACGTGATCACGAAGAAGTTCGACATGGGGATGAGCGCCAACGGCGCCATCGCCGGCCTGGTCGCGATCACGGCGCCGTCGGGCTACGTGGAGTACTGGGCCGCCCCGATCATCGGTTTTGTGGCCGGGATGATCGTGGTCGGCGCGATCATCGCGATCGACCGCAAGCTCGACGATCCGGTGGGCGCCCTCTCGGCCCACGGCATCGCTGGCATCTGGGGCACGCTGGCGTGCGGCCTCTTCACGAGCCCGCGGCTGGCCGAGCTCAACGCCATCGGCGACGGCGGGCTCTTCTACACGGGCTCCTTCCACCAGCTCGCCGTGCAGGGACTCGGCGTGGCGGCGGCGTTCGCCACGGTGTTCAGCGTGAGCTACCTGGTCTTCTGGGCGATCAAGAAGACCTACGGCCTGCGCGTGGCGCCAGAGGAGGAGCGGTACGGACTCGACATCGTCGAGCACGGCATGTGGGGCTACCCGGAGGCGTTCATGCCGGTGCCCGGCTCCGAGTACCGGCCGCCGACGATGCCGCAGGGCTGGCCTCCGCGCAGGCCACAGCCGGTGACCATGCCTGTGACCACCCGGATGCAGGAGGGCTAGGACGATGAAGAAGATCGAGGCGATCATCCGCCACGAGCGGCTGCAGGAGGTGCAGGACGCGCTCGACCAGCTCGGCGTGTCCGGCCTCACCGTCAGCGAGGTGGTGGGCTGCGGGCGCCAGAAGGGCTACACCGAGCAGTACCGCGGCGTGCAGGCGAACATCTCGCTGCTGCCGAAGATCAAGGTGGAGGCGGTGGTGCCCTCGGAACTCGCGGACGGCGCCGTCGAGGCCATCGTCGAGAACGCCCGCACCGGTGCGGTCGGCGACGGGCGCGTGTTCGTCTACGACGTCGAGCAGGCGGTCCGCATCCGCACCGGCGAGTTCGGCGAGGACAGCTTGCGCCACGAGGAGCCCGTGGGCTGGGGCCACTAGGCTCTCGGCCCTTCTGCGCGTAGGAATCCAGCTTCCCGAGGTCGAGCGCCCGGTTCCGTGGCCGGAGTACCTGGCCATGGCCCGGGCCGCCGAGGCCGCCGGCTTCGACTCCATCTGGCTCGGTGACCACCTGCTCTACCGGGGCGACGGCGACGCCGAGCGCGGCCCGTGGGAGGCCTGGACGACGCTGGCGGCGCTGGCTGCGGTCACCGAGCGGGTGGAGCTCGGGCCGCTGGTGGCCTGCGCCGCCTTCCACCCGCCGGGCCTGATCGCGAAGATGGCCGCGACCGTCGCCGAGCTCAGCGGCGGTCGTTTCGTGCTCGGCCTCGGCGCGGGCTGGAACGAGGAGGAGTTCAGGGCGTACGGCCTGCCCTTCGACCACCGCGTGTCGCGCTTCGAAGAGGCGTTCACGATCATCCGCGGTCTGCTGGACGGTGAGCGCGTGACCCTGCACGGCCGCTACCACGACGCGGACGACGCTGTGGTCCTCCCGCGCCCCGCGGCCCGCCCGCGGCTCATGATCGGGAGCAACGGGCCGCGGATGCTGGCGGCGACGCTGCCCCACGTGGACGCGTGGAACACCTGGTACGAGGACTACGGCAACTCACCCGACGGCTTCGCGAAGCTGAACGACCGCATCAGCGCCGCGGCGCGCGACGCCGGGCGCGACCCCGGCGACATCGAGCGGAGCGCCTGCGTCTTCATCGCGCTCGGCGGCTCACGCGGCGAGCGGGCGGCGGACGCGCCGCCCGTCACGGGTACGCCCGACAGGATTGCGGGGGCACTTCGCGAGCTCGGCGAGGCCGGCGCCGACGAGGCGATCCTGGTGGTCGACCCGATCACCGAGGACTCGATCAGTGAGCTCGGCGAGGTCGTCGGCCTGGTCCAGTCCTAGGACGGGCGACGCGGCACCACGTTCCTGAGCGGCTCGCCGCGCGCGAAGCGGATGAGCTGCTCGGCCGCGAAGCGCACCGCGCGCTCGTCCGCCGCCTCGGTGTCGCCCGCGTTGTGCGGGGTGATCGCGAGGGCCAGCTCCCAGAGCGGATGGCCATCGGGCAGCGGCTCCGGGTCGACGACGTCCAGCACCGCGCGCAGCCGCCCCGCCTCGAGCTCGGCAGACGAGCGCGTCCGTGTCGACGACCGGACCGCGGCCGGCGTTCACGAGCAGCGCGCCGTCCCGCATCCGTGCGAGGAGCGCGGCGTCGAACAGCCCGCGCGTCTCCGGTGTGAGCGGGGTGAGCACCACGACCGCGTCCGCGTCGCCGACCAGGTCGGGCAGCTCGCCGGCGGCGTGAACGCCGTCGCGGGCATGACTCGCGACGCCGGTCACGGTGACGCCGAACGGCTCGAGGCGCGTCTGCACCGCCCGGCCGATCGAGCCGAACCCGACGACGAGCACCGTCGAGCCCTGGAGCTCCCGAGGCTGTGCCTCCGACCAGCGCCGCTCGCGCGCCGCCGCGAACTGGCCGTAGGCATCGCCGAGGAGCGCCCCGACGATCCACTCGGCCACGGCCGCGTCGCGAGTTCCGCGTGCGTTGCAGAGCGTGGCCTGGTCCGGAACGCGATCCTCGATCCAGTCCGTGCCCGCGGACAGCGCCTGCACCACGCGCACCCGCTCGAGCCCCGGCAGCTCCTCGAGCGTCTCACGGTCGTGCCAGTCCGGCAGCAGAAACTCCGCCTCACGGCACCCGTCCGGCAGCCTCCGCACGTCCACCCCATCCGGCGCGAGCCGGGCGACCACGTCGAAGGCACGGTCGGTGACCGCGGCGATCATCGACCGCGCAAGCTAACCCTCAACCACCCTCAAGGGGTCTGACCCCTTCGGACGCGGCAGCGCCTTGATCGCGATTACGATCCCCGAGCCGAGCATGACCCACGCGGGCCAGAAGTAGCTCGAGCCGGACGCCAGCCAGACGCCCACGATGAAGAGGATCAGGATCGCGTGGAACCCCACCTGGTGGCGCAGGCGGCGTCGCTTCCTCACGCGGCGCAGGGCTTCCTCGCGGTCGCCGGCGCCCGCGAGGTCCGCCTCGCTCAGCGGCGGACTCCCGAGGACGCGCCAAGCGTCGAGGGCTGCGACGAACCCGATCCCGAGCAGCGGCCACGCGATCCACGGCAAATCGGGGCCGGTCAGCGCCCAGATCACGATCAGCACGGCCGCGACGATCCCCAGCGACCCGAGCCGCCATGTCAGGTGGCGCCTGCGCTCGTGCTGGATGGCCTCGGCCTCGTCCACCGCGAGGACGCGAGTACGTTCGCTGCGGCACCCGGACTCCTCGATGGCGGCGTCGGTCAGCGGAATCGACGCTACGACCCGCGTTCCGCCCCCGGGCGGGCTCTCCATCGCCAGCGAGCCGCTCAGCGCGCCGACGCGGTCGGTGAGCCCCTGGATGCCGCTCCCGTTACCGAGCTCGGCCCCTCCCACTCCGTCGTCGCTCACGATCACCTCGAGGCAGCCGTTCGGCGTGACGGTGGCGGACACCGTCGCCGAGGTGGCATCCGCGTGCTTCCCGATGTTCGCGAGGCACTCCGAGACGACGAAGTAGGCCGCGGCCTCCACGGCGTCGGGCAGCCGCTCGCCTGGGGCGGCGATCACCTCCACCGGCACGGTCGCCCTCGCCGCGAGGTCCTCCATCGCCGCCGGGAGCCCGCGGTTCGTGAGGATCGCCGGATGGATGCCGCGCGCCAGGTCGCGCAGCTCCTTCAGCGCGAGGTTCGCCTCCTCGCCGGCCTGGCGCACCAGCTCGGCGGCAGAGGGGTCTCCGCTCGCGGCGCGCTGCTCCGCCATCCGCAGGTTCAGAGCGAGCGCCACGAGCCGCTGCTGGGCGCCGTCATGGAGGTCGCGCTCGATCCGCCTGCGCTCGGCGTCGGCCGCGGCGATGATCCGCGAGCGCGCGTCCTCGAGCTCCGTGACCTGCGCGGTCAGAGCCGGGTCCGTGCTCGACCCGAGCAGCTGGGCGGCGAACCAGCCGTAGAGCCGGCCGAGGGCGCTCAGGCCCGGGATGCCGAGCAGAAGGACGAGGGCCCCGAGCGGCACGACCGCGACCGCCTCCAGGAGCGTGTCCACATGGATCGCGGTCCACCAGGTGCCGTCAGGCAGAGCCCAGTAGTACGCGGGCGCGAAGAGCCCGCCGAGCCCGATGCCGAGCACGCTGACCGTGACCGTGAACGAGAGGATCCCCAGCGGGAGCTGAAGCAGCAGGAACGCCAGGTCCTTCCAGGTGGCCGGGTCCGACAGGCGAGAGGCGATCCGGCTCCACCAGTGCTCCGGGGCCGGGTCGGGCCGGTACGGGCTGGGGATCTGGATTCCGACCAGGCGCGCGATCAGCCCGCGCTCGAGCTCGGCGATCCAGCGCCAGGCCCAGACCGTTCCTATCAGCACAGGGATGCCGATCAGCGTGATGGCCGTGCCGACGCCGAACGAGATGGCGGTGACGAGGACGCTGAACTCGACCACCCCGAGCGGCAGGGCGATCAGCATGTAGGCGATTCGCCCGTACGTCCGGACGTCGAATATGGGCCGGATCAGGCGTTCGATGCCGTTCACGCTAAGGCGGCGGCGTTGCGTCGTCCATACGGCCACCCGTACCATGCCGCGCGTGGGGCGGCGCACCCTGGCGACCACTAGCGCTCTGGCGGCGCTTGCCCTCCCGGCCGCGGCCGCCGGGGCGCCGGGCACGCTCGACTATCGCCAGCGGCTGGACGCGTCGCGCGGCGTCTACATCGAGGGCAGCATCTCGTTCGTCCGCGTGCGCGCGGCCGACGGCGAGGTGGTCGTGCGCCGCCGCACCGCGAAGGCGCGCTTTCGCATGGTCCGCAAGCTGCCGCCGGGCCGCTACCGGGTCGTGAGCTACCAGCGCCCCTGCGACGGCAACTGCGGCTTCCTCGACCCGCCCACGGACCGCTGCGCTCGCCGTGTCCGCGTGCTCTCGGGCGGCCTCACCGACGTGAGGGTCACCCTAAGGCCGTACCGCGGCTGCACCATGTCGAGGAGGGCCCGGGCGGCGCGCTTCCCGCCGGCGGCCCGAATCCGCGCCGCGAGGCGCTACCTCCGCGGCCGCGCGGGCGTCAACTCGTGGGCGCTGATCGACAGCTGGGGCCGGATGCACGGATTCGCGCCGCACCGCACCTACGTGACCGCCAGCCTCGTCAAGGCGATGCTGCTCACGGCCTACCTGCGCGGCCTCGGCAACCGCATGCCGGACGGCGGCGAGCGGGCGGTGCTCGGTCAGATGATCACCGTCTCGTCGAACGATGCGGCCGACACGATCTACTACCGCGTCGGCGACGCTCGGCTGGACCACCTGGCACGGCTGGCGGGAATGACGCGGTT
Organism: uncultured Thermoleophilaceae bacterium; assembly: GCA_963819635.1. Taxonomy (GTDB): domain Bacteria; phylum Actinomycetota; class Thermoleophilia; order Solirubrobacterales; family Thermoleophilaceae; genus JACVRW01. The sequence goes on along the minus strand of CAWFWX010000003.1, from coordinate 693,859 downwards.
CTCGGTGGCCGGCTACTGGGCCAACGCGCAATTCAGCGCGGAGGACCAGGCGCGTTTCTTCAACCGCATCGACCGTCTGATCCCCGAGCGCTCGCGGGCATACGCGCGCCGCCTCCTGTCCTCGATCGTCTCCTACCAGCGCTGGGGCTTCTCGCGCTTCTCTCTCGCGCGCGGCTTCAGGACCTTCTTCAAGGGCGGCTGGCGAGGCACCGGTGCCGGCCGGCTCGTCCACGAGGCAGCCCTCTTCGAGCGCGGTGACACGAGGATCTCGATGGCCGTGCTCACCGATGGCAACCCGTCACACGAGTACGGCACGGAGACGCTCCGGGGAGTGGCGCAGAGGGTGTTCGGCCGGGCGAGGCGCGCCGCGGCGACCCAGGAAGAGGAGGCCGGGTCGAGGCAGACCCGGCGCGCCGGCCTCGTCGACGTCCACCGCTACGGGCCCGGCATCCGCGTCAACCTCTCCTACCGGACGAAGCACAACGAGACCGGCGCGCCGCTTCCGGGCTACTGCGAGAACTGGGCGCTGATGCACGACCGCGCCGCCTTCAGCCTCGGCCAGGTGCAGCGCTACCTGCGCCGCCAGGGCCTCGGGCTCCTGATCCTCGACGCATACCGCCCCGTCCGCGCGACCGAGGCGCTCGTCCGCTGGGCCGAGCGGACGGGCCGCGGCGACGCGGTGGGCACCTACATCGCGCGCCGCAGCCGCCACAACACCGGCAGCGCCGTCGACATCACGCTCGTGCGCGACCGGGACGGGAAGCGCCTCCGGATGGGCGGCTTCGCGCTGGGCCCGAGCTCGCACACCTACAACGCGAGCGGCAGGATCCTGCGCAACCGGCTGAAGCTCAAGAGCGCGATGGAGCGCTTCGGGTTCAGCGCGTACCTGAACGAGTGGTGGCACTTCGAGCACCACATCCGGCCGAACCGCTACCTCGACGTGACGCTCGGGTGCGGCCGCCATACTTGAGGACAAATGGCTGACCGAAACGACCTCCTGCGCGTGGCGCTCGCGCAGATCAATTCCACGGTCGGCGACATCCGCGGGAACGCTCGCAAGGTCTCCGACCACATGGCACGCGCCCGCGACGAGGGCGCCGCGCTCGTGGTCTTCCCGGAGCTCACGCTGAGCGGCTATCCGCCCGAGGACCTGCTGCTGAAGACGAGCTTCCTCGACGCGGTTCAGGCGGAGCTGCGCGAGCTCGCCTCCCAGACGCACGGAATCGTCGCCGTCGTGGGCTATCCGGAGCTGGCAGAGGACGTCTACAACACCGCCGCGGTGCTCGCCGACGGCGACGTCGTCGCGACCTACCGCAAGATCTACCTGCCGAACTACGGCGTCTTCGACGAGCAGCGCTACTTCCAGTCCGGCGCCGAGGCCGCGATCGTCGAGGTGAACGGCGTCCCGCTCGGCCTGAGCATCTGCGAGGACATCTGGGAGCCGGGGCCGCCGGCCATGAGCGAGGCGCTCGCCGGCGCCCAGGTGATCGTGAACCTGTCGGCGTCGCCGTACCGGGCCGGGTACGGCGCGCGCCGCGAGCGGATGCTGGTCCAGCGCGCGGTGGACTACCTCGCCGCGATCGTGTTCGTGAACACCATCGGCGGCCAGGACGAGCTCGTCTTCGACGGCCACAGCCTCGCGATCGACCAGGACGGGCAGGTCCTGGCGCGCGCGCCCCAGTTCGAGGAGGCGCTCACCATCTGCACGATCGACCCGCGCGCGATCGCCGCGGCGCGCCTGCGCGACACGCGCCATCGCGTGAACGTGCGCCGCCAGCGCCGCGCGACGCCCATCGCCGAGCCGCCGGTGTTCACGCTCGCCGGCGTCGCGACGGATCCGGTCCCGGAGCCCGAGGTGGTCTCCGGCGAGCTGACCCCCATGCTCGGCCCGGACGCCGAGATCTACGCCGCGCTTCGCACCGGCCTGCGCGACTACGTGGAGAAGAACGACTTCGACCGCGTCGTGATCGCCCTCTCCGGGGGCGTCGACTCGGCCCTGGCCGCGCTCGTCGCGGTGGACGCGCTCGGCCCCGAGCGGGTCACCTGCGTCTCGATGCCCTCGCCCTACTCGAGCGAGGGAACGAGGAGCGACGCACGCGCGATCGCCGAGAACCTGGGCGTCGACTTCCGCGAGATCGGCATCGAACAGGCGATGAATGCCTACGACGAGCTGCTGCGCGACTCCTTCGCGGGCCGCGAGCCGGACGTGGCCGAGGAGAACATCCAGGCGCGCATCCGCGGCAACCTGGTCATGGCGCTCTCGAACAAGTTCGGCTGGCTCGTCCTCGCCACGGGCAACAAGTCCGAGCTGTCCGTGGGCTACGCGACCCTCTACGGCGACATGGCTGGCGGCTTCGCGGTCCTGAAGGACGTCTACAAGGGCCAGGTCTACCGGCTCGTGCGCTGGCGGAACGAGGAGGCCGGCCGCGAGCTCGTCCCGGCCACGGTGATCGAGCGAGCGCCCTCCGCGGAGCTGCGCTATGAGCAGCGCGACGACGAGTCGCTCCCGCCCTACGACGTGCTCGACCAGATCCTCGAGGGCTACATCGAGGAGGACCTCGACGCAGCCGAGCTCGTGCACCGGGGCCTGCCCGCGGCCGAGGTGGAGCGTGTCATCAGGATGGTCGACCGGGCGGAGTACAAGCGCCGCCAGGCGCCGCCCGGCATCAAGATCTCGACGAAGGCCTTCGGCCGCGACCGCCGGCTGCCGATCACGAACCGCTACGAGTCGACGGTCGACCCGGTGACGCGCCGGCTCCGGGCGCTCAAGTAGGTGCTCGCCGGCGCGACAGACGCCGGCTCACTTCGCTCCCCCCTCTGGGGCTTCGCGCTGGCCATCCCGCTTGCCGGGCTGCTCCTGCTCCTTGGCGCGCCGAGCACCGACGTGCACTGGGAGCACCACCCGTCGCACTTCTGGCTGGTGCTGAGCACGGCGGTCGTGAGCACCACGCTCGCGTTCGCCACCAGCGGCATCGCGCTCAAGCGCGCCGACGCGCGCCTCTTCCTGATCTCGCTCTCCTTCCTCTCGGCCGCGGGCTTCCTGGCCCTTCACGCGCTCGCGACTCCCGGCGTGCTGCTCGACGGGCCGAACCAGGGCTTCACGATCGCCACGCCGGTGGGCCTCGTGCTGTCGGCGCTGTTCGCCGGCTGGTCCGCCCTGCCGATGCCGCCTGGGCGGGCGAAGGCGATCGTGCAGAACGCCCAGCGCCTGCGCGCCGCCCTGATCGCGGTGATGCTGGCCTGGGCGGGCCTCTCGCTCGGCTCGGTGCCCCCACTCGACGATCCCACCCCCGTCGAGCGCGCGGGCGGTGGCCTGGTCGCGCTGGCCCTGGTCGCCCTGATCCCGTACGTGTTCGCGGCGTGGCGCTACGGGACGATGGCGCTCAGGACCGGAGCGCCGCTGCTGCTCGCCGTGGCGAGCGCGTTCACGCTGCTGGCGGAGGCGATGGTGGCCGTGGCGCTCGCCCGCAGCTGGCATGCCAGCTGGTGGGAATGGCACGTCCTGATGCTCATGGCCTTCGGGGCGATCGCATACAGCGCCCGCCGCGAGGACCGTGAGGAGCGCTTTCGTGACCTCTACCTCGACGAGACAGCTGCCGGGATGCGCGAGGTGAGCGTGATGTTCGCCGACCTCGAGGGGTTCACGGCCTTCTCGGAGGGGCGCGACCCGCGCGAGGTCACCGAGATGCTGAACACCTACCTGCGCGTGGCGATCCCGCCGATCGTCACGGAGCACGGCGGTGAGATCGACAGCCTGATCGGCGACGCGATCATGGCCACCTGGGGCACGCGGGGCGACCAGCCGGACCACGCCCGGCGGGCCGTGGACGCGGCGCTCGCCGTTCAGCGCGAGACGTGCCGCATAGCCGATGAGCATCCCGGCTGGCCGCGCTTCCGGGCGGCGGTGAACACGGGCGAGGCGCTGGTCGGCGTGCTCGGCGCGGAGAGCGGGCGCAGCTACACGGTGATCGGCGACACCGTGAACCTGGCCGCGCGGCTCGAGTCGCAGGCGCCGCCGGGCCGCGTGGTGATCGGGTCGAGGACACTGCGCGCCACGCCCGGCGCCCGCGTGGAGGCGCTGGCGCCGCTGCGCGTGAAGGGCCGGAGCGAGGAGGTCGACGCCTACCTCGTGGACGACGAACGGGGTCAGGCTTAAGCCTGACCCCGTTGCGCTTAAGCCTGACCCCTTCCGCTTTAGCCTGACCCCGTCCCCGGCCTGACCGCGATCGTCACGCGGCTGACCGCGCAGAGGCGGTCCTCATCGTCGGTGAAGCGCACGTCCCAGACCCAGGAGCTGCGGCCGCGGTGGACCGGCGTGCCCTCGGCGTGCACGGACCCGCCGCGCGGCGGGCGGAAGAAGCTCGTGTTGTTCGACTGCCCGAGGGCGATGTTCCCGTCCTCCGCCACGCCGAGCGCCGTGGCCCAGGAGGCCATCGACTCCGCCAGCGCCGCGTAGGCGCCGCCGTGCACCAGCCCGACCGGCTGCTGCACCCGCTTCTCGGTGGCGAACCGGGCGCGGCAGCGCTCGGTGCTCAGCTCGACCAGGTCGAAGCCGAGCACGTCGTCGAGCGTCCCGGGCGCGGGATATGGCCCAAGCGGCGAATCCATAACGGCGGGACACTACAGTTCGCCCGGAAATGGCCACTTTCGACCAGCTCACGCCCGAGCAGCGCGCGATCGTCGAGCTCGTGCTCCGCCAGGGCAAGACCTACAACGAGCTCGCCGACATGCTGAACCTGCCCGAGGCGCGGGTGCGCGAGCTTGCGCGCGACGCCCTCGTGGAGCTGGCGCCGGTGAGCGTCCGGGGCGTCGAGGAGGACTGGCGCGGCCAGCTCGCCGACTACGTGCTCGGCCAGCAGTCCGGCCCCGAGGCCACCGCCACGAAGGGTCACCTGCGTCGCTCCGAGGCGGCGCGGAGCTGGGCGCGCTCGCTGCTCGATTCGCTCGAGCAGTTCTACGAGAACGGCTCGGTGCCGGCGATCCCGGAGGGCGAGCGCCGGCCCAAGCGCCAGGAGCCCGCCAGGCAGAGGAGCGCTCCCGCGCTGGCGGCGACGAGCGATCCGGTCAAGCGGCGTCGGCTCATCATGGCAGTGGCCGCAGCGCTGATCGTGTTGCTCCTGGTCGTCGTGATCTGGCCGGTCGGCGTGCTCACCGGCGACGACGACGAGCCCAGCGCGAGCAACTCGGACTCCGCACCCTCATCGCAGGGGGGCAGCGGTGACGGCCAGCAGGCTGGGGCGACCGGCCAGCCCGCAGGCATCGCCATCGTCGTTCAGCGGAACGGCAAGAAGCAGCTGCTCGTGCAGGCGGCGAGCCTCGCGCCGAGCGGGCAGAGCGAGGGCTACTACGTGTGGCTCTACAACAGCCCGGACGACGCCAGGTCGCTCGGCGGCCAGGTCACCGACCAGAACGGCAACTACCAGGCTCTCGGCGCCTTCCCGGCCGACTACGCGAAGTACAAGTACATCGACGTCACGCGCCAGAAGGTCGGCCAGGACCCGAACGTGAAGCACTCCGGCGAGTCCGTCCTGCGAGGCCCCATGCCGGAGCTGAAGGCATCGACCTCGAAGAAGGCCGCGGCGATCGGCCAGACGGTCCTGAAGCCGCCGCAGTAGGCGCTACGGCAGCAGCTTGCCGGGGTTCATGATCCCGGCGGGGTCGAGCCGCTCCTTCGCCGCACGCAGCACCTCGACGCCCAGCGCGCCGCTCTCCGCGGTCATCCACTGGCGGTGATCGCGCCCGATCGCGTGGTGGTGCGTGATCGTGCCGCCGCCGGCCACGATCGCCTCGGAGGCTGCCGTCTTCGCGGCGCGCCACTGCTCGAGGGCATCGTCCTCCCGGCGCGCCAGGAAGGTGAAGTAGAGCGACGCCCCCGCCCGGTACAGGTGCGACACGTGGCAGATGACGAGCGGAGGCGTTCCGCGCCCCGTCAGCGCCGTTCTGAGCGCCTCTGCGACAGCGTCGTGGAGCGCGCCGAGGTTCGACCAGTTCGTGGCGGTTTCGAGCGTCTCCACCAGCACGCCGCGGTCGAGCAGCTCGTCGCGCAGGTAGGGCGCCGCGTAGCGGCTGCGCTGCCAGGCCTCGCCCGGACGGTGCCCGATCGACACCCCTCCCCCGGCCCGCAGCAGCGCCGCGGTGCGCCGACGGCGGTCCTCGACGTCCTCCTCCTCGCCCTCGAAGCCGAGGATCGCGAGGCGAGCCGCCCTCGTGGCCGCGCATCCGGAGGTAGCGCTTCCCGAGCCTCTCGGTGGTGCTGCCGGTCGAGCCGAGCGCCATCGACAGCCTGCTCTCGTCCTCGTCCGACAGCCGGTTCACGTCCGCGGCGGCACCGGCCTGCTCCATCACCCGGAAGGCGTCGCAGCCCTCCGCGAAGCTCGCGAACGACCAGCCCTCGTAGCGGCGCGCCTTCGGAGCCGGCCGAACGCACAGCGTCGCCTCGCAGATCACGCCCAGCACTCCCTCCGACCCGACCACGAGCTCGCGCAGGCTCGGCCCCGCGGCCGATGCCGGCGCGGCCTTCGTGTGGAGCTCGCCGGCCGGCGTCACGCAGCGGACGGCTTCGACGAGCTCGTCGATCCGCCCGTAGCCCGTCGAGGCCTGGCCCGCGGAGCGCGTGGCCAGCCATCCACCGACGGTGGAGTACTCGAACGACTGCGGGAAGTGGCCGAGCGTCACGCCCTCCTCCTGGAGCCGCCGCTCGGCCTCGGGCCCGAGGAACCCCGCGTCGAGCCGGGCCGTGAGCGAGGTGCGGTCCACGTCGACGGTCGCCGCCAGGCGCCCGAGGTCGAGCGAGATGGCGGCGGCGAAGCCGTCGTGCACCGGCTCGACCCCGCCCACGACGCTCGTCCCGCCGCCGAACGGGATCACGGCGATCCCGTGCTGGGCGCAGATGGCGAGCACCGCGGCCACCTGCTCCGCGTTCGCCGGCAGCGCAACCGCATCCGGCCCGCCGGTGGCGTCCCCGGAGCGGATACGGATCAGGTCGGGATAGGAGCGTCCCACGGCGTGGGCCACGCGCGCCTCGTTGTCGACCCGCACGTGGTCGTCTCCGAGCGCAGCCTTCAGCTTCTCGAGAGCCGGCCCCGGCAGGCCGATGTCGGGCAGCCTCACCTGCTCGAACGGCACCGGCGGCTTCCGCACTCCCGGGTCGACCCCGAGCTCGTCGCGCAGGAGCTCCTCGGCCGCCGCCGGCAGCGCGACGGAATGGCCGTCCTCGCCCCAGCCCCACCAGCGCATCAGGTCTTCTCTCCGAGCAACCCGGCGAGGCCCTCCAGCGCGGCCTCCGCCTGCTGCCTCGCGGCCGCGCGCAGCTGGAGCGGGCTGAACCGGGCCCAGCCGCGCGGGCGCTGGTCGAGGGTCACGCGCACGACCGTCCCGCCCGAGGTGTCCGCGGCGAGCACGATCTCGGTGGTGGACTCCGAGAGCAGCCGTTCGAAGGGCGACTCCGCTACCTCGTGCCGCCACAGCACCCGCTCCGGCTCGTCGGTGGCGACCATGCTGTAGTCGGCGCGGACCGTCTTCCCCTTGGGCGACACGAGCACCGTGGTCCACGCATCACCCGTCGCCTCCTCGACCCGCTTCACCCCCGGCCACCAGGCCGCGAGCCGGGTCGGGTCGCTCACGATCCGCCACACCTCCGCGGGCGCCGCCGAGACCACCCGTTCGCGGCGGATGACCATCACTCGCCGTCTACGAGCACGAGCGAGCGCACCTCGTAGGCCTTCAGCTGCTCGCGACCGTTCAGGAACGCCAGCTCGATCACGAACGCGCATCCTGCCACGACACCGCCCGCCTGCTCCACGAGGCTGCACAGCGCGCCCGCCGTGCCGCCGGTGGCGAGCAGGTCGTCGTGCACGAGGACGCGGGCACCGTCCGCGATCGCGTCGGAGTGCACCTCGAGCGAGTCCACGCCGTACTCGAGCGCGTACTCGACGGAGGCCACCTCACGCGGCAGCTTGCCGGGCTTGCGGGCCAGGATGAACCCCGCCTCTGCCTCCACGGCGACCGCCGCGCCAAGCACGAAGCCGCGCGCCTCCGCGGACACCACGTAGTCCACCTCCCACTCGCGCGCCCAGCCGGCGATCTGGTCGACGGTGTAGCGCAGCGCCTCGGCGTGGAGGAACAGCGGCGTTATGTCCTTGAACACGATCCCCGGCTTCGGGAAGTCGGGGATGTCCCGGATGTGGTCCTCGAGACGCACGGGCGGCGTCAGCGGGCGAGCTTGCGCAGGTCCCTGATCAGCAGGAGGTGCTTCAGGTGCGAGGCCACGGCCGCGAGGTTCTCGAGAGCCTCGACCGCCTCCTTGCGCCGCTCCGGATTGCGCGAGCGGAGCGCCGGCGCCAGGATCTGCTCCAGCAGGGCGGCCTCGCGGTCGGCCGAGGTCCGGAACACGCGCAGGTTGCGGCCCCCCACCCCGAAGCGCTTCAGCTCGCCAACCGCGCGGACGATCTCGCGCTCGGTGTCGTCGTAGAAGACCTCGCCGTCGCGGCGCTCGCCCTTGATCACGCCGTAATCCTCGAGCTCCTTGACGAGCGACTGGTCGGCGCCGGTCTCGTCCAGCACCTCCGCGAGGCGGTACAGGGAACCCGGCCCGCGCAGCGCGAAGCTCGTGCGGCGCACAGAGCCGCGCGCCTCCTGGGGCGCGTCCGGGGTGGCCACCTCCATGTCGGCCCGGCCGGCCGCCAGCTCCTGCCGGATCACGCGCAGCGGGAGGAACTCGTCGCGCTGGAGGCGCAGGATGGTCCGCAGCCTGTCGACGTCGGCCGGCGCGTAGAGCCGGTAGCCGCCCGGCGTGCGGCGCGGCGCGAGGAGCTTCTGGTCCTCGAGGTAGCGGATCTTCGAGATCGAGATGTCCGGGAACTCGCGCTCGAGCTGCTTCGTGACCGCGCCGATCGTGAGCGCCTTCTCCTTGCGCGGAGGCGCGTCGCCCCTGACCTCGGTGCTCATCGCTCCTCCAGGTACGTCAGCTTGTACTTGCCCACCTGGAGCTCGTCGCCGTTCTGGAGACGGTGCGACTCGATGCGGCGCCGGTTCACGTAGGTGCCGTTCAGGGAGCCGAGGTCGTCCACGTAGAGCCCGTCGCGGCGCCGGACCAGGAGCGCGTGGTTGCGCGACACGGTCACGTCGTCAAGGAACACCTCTGCGTCCGGGCTGCGGCCGATCGTGTTGCGCTCCCCGGTGAGGTTGAAGGCCTCGCCGGAGCGCCCCCCGCCCGACCGGATCACGAGCGCGGCGCCCTCGTGCGTCATCGCATCGAGGTCGACCGGACGCAGCTCGCCGGTCTCGTCCACCTGGTAGACCTCGGTCGTGTCCCCGCTCTTCGTCTCGGTCTGGTCGCCGAGGAACGCCCCGCACTTCTGGCAGTAGTTCGCGCCCTCGGCGTTCGCGAAACCGCACTCGGGGCAGTGCATCTCTACTCGATGTCCGCGTCCGCCGGGATGCCCTTCCCCGAAAGGATGTCCGTGAGCTGCTGCACGTCGGCCCCGCTGATCACGGACTCGCCCTCCTCGTGCTTCTTGCGCAGCCGGTTCACCAGCTCGGCACGCAGGATGTCGATCTTGCCGTGGAGGATCCGGCGCCTGTAGGAAACCTCCTGCTCCTCTTCCGTGAGCTGCTGAATCAGGTCCTTCAGCTCCCTGTCAGAGAGCGCACCAAGGTCGGGAAAAGTGTCCAATGCGGTCCTTTCCAGTAAAGAGGAAACGCGACTATAGCGTTTCCTCAAGTAGAGGTTGAGGCTTTGCGGAGCGCCCGCACTCCATCTTGCAGGTAGCGGGCGGTGGCCGCAAGCGTCATCGCGAGCCCCACGTACAGCAGCGCCTCGAGCACCCAGCTCTCGATCACGAGGGCGAGCGCGAGCGCGCTCATCACCGGCCAGACGGCCCAGCGCCCGAGCATCGACACGTTCAGGTCCACGCCGTGGCGCAGGGCCAGCTGCGTCAGGACGAGCATGAGCGCCTCGCGGGCCAGCAGCACGAGCAGCGCCCAGCGCGGCAGCGTCTCGTAGTGCCAGGCCACGAGCGCGCCGCTCACCACCAGCAGGCGGTCGGTGAGCGGGTCGAGCAGCGCGCCCAGCCGGCTGTACTGGCCCGTTATCCGGGCAGCCATGCCGTCGAAGTAGTCGCTCCAGGCGATGAACGCGAACAGCGCGAACGCGAGGCCGGAGCGGCCGTCGCCCGAGCTCAGGCCGACCACGAGGAAGACGGGCACGAGCGCGAGACGCGCGAAGCCGATCGCGTTCGGGATCGTCCAGGGGTTGAGCGGCTCGCCGCGGCGCGTCTGAGGGGGCGGTCCGCCCGAGCGGTCGAGGCCGGAGAGCCGGCGGAACGTCAGGGGAGGGTCCGCCACAGCTCCGCCGCCGCCTCGGCGGCACCCTCGAGCGGCAGTGACCCCTTCTCCTGGCCTCGCCGGACCTGGAACTCGATCTCGCGCGCCTCGACGCTCTTCCTGCCGATCGTCACGCGCAGCGGGCAGCCGAGCAGCTCGGCGTCAGCGAACTTCTGCCCGGGGCTCGCGTCGTCGCGGTCGTCGTAGAGCACGTCGAGCCCCAGCTCGCGGAGCTCGTCGTAGAGGCGCTCGGACAGCGAGCGCGCCTCCTCCCCCGGCTTGCCGAGCGTCACGAGCTCGACCTCGAACGGCGCCACCGCGCGCGGCCACGAGATCCCCTGGTCGTCAGCGAACTGCTCGATGGCGGCGGCAACAATCCGCGCCGGTCCGATCCCGTAGGAGCCCATCCAGATCAACTGCTCCTTGCCGTCCTCGTCGAGGTAGCGCGCGCCGAGCGGATCCGAGTAGCGGGTGCCGAGCTTGAAGATGTTGCCCACCTCGATGGCGGGCTCGATGCGGATCAGGCTGCCCGCCGGGTCGCGGTCCCCAGGCTCGACGCGCCGCACGTCGACCCATTCCGGCTCGAAGTCGCGTCCCGGCTCGACGCCGGTCAGGTGCAGGTCGGGCTTATTGGCGCCGGCCACCAGCCCCGCGAGGCCCCGGAGCGCGTTGTCGGCGAGCACGGGGACCGGTGACCCGATCGGGCCGATGAACCCCGGCGCGGCGCCGAAGGTGCCGCCCACCTCCTCGGCCTCGGCGGGCCGGAACGGCGCTCCGAGGGTGTTCTGGAGCTTGACCTCGTTCAGGCGATGGTCGCCCCGAATGACGACGAGCACCGGCCCGCGGCCCTCCACGATGACCGGGAATGCCTTGATCAGCGCGCCCGGGGGCACGCCCAGCAGCGCGCAGACCGCCTCGATAGTCGTCGCGCTGGGCGTCTCGACCTCGCGCGGCTCGGGCGCCGGGGCGGGCAGCCCCTCCACCGGCTGCGGCTCGGCGCTCGCGATCTCCACGTTCGCCGCGTAGCCCGAATCCGACAGGGCCACGTCGTTCTCGCCGGCCGCGCAGGGCGCCATGTACTCGTGGGCGCCGAAGCCGCCCATCATCCCGACGTCACTCTCCACGCGGTACCACTCGAGGCCGGCGCGGTCGAAGATGCGGTCATAGGCCTCGATGAAGAGCTGGTACGACGCCTCGAGCCCCTCGAGGTCGCGGTCGAAGGAGTAGGCGTCCTTCATGATGAACTCGCGCGTCCGGAGCAGCCCGGCGCGCGGCCGGGGCTCATCGCGCTCCTTCGTCTGGAAGTGGTAGAGCAGCTGGGGCAACTCCCGGTAGGAGCGCACCTCGCGCGCGATGTGCCAGGTCAGCACCTCCTCGTGCGACAGCGAGAGCACCAGCTCGGCACCGCGCCGGTCCTTCAGCTTGAAGAGCTCGTCGATGTCGTAGCGGCCCGTCTTCCGCCACAGCTCGGCAGGCACGAGCACCGGCATCAGCATCTCCCCGGCGCCGATCGCGTCCATCTCCTCGCGGATGATCTGCTCGACCTTGCGGTGTGCTCGCCAGCCCGCCGGCAGGAAGCTCCACAGGCCCGCGGCCACCTGTCGGGCGAGCCCCGCGCGGACGGTCAGCTGGTGCGAGATGGCCTCGGCGTCCGCGGGAGCCTCCTTCACGGTCGGCAGGAAGTACCTCGAGAGCCGGGTCACGGCGGGCGAGTCTATTCAGTGCCCCTTCAGTTCTGCCTCCGCGAAGCCGATCCACACCGGGAATAGGCCACTTCGGCAGGAAGACCCGAATGGACGTCTCACCCAGGCTGAGAGTACTGCTGTATGCCCTCGGGGCACTGACGGGCCTTGGCGCGCTCGCGTTCGCCCTCAATATCGTCCTCCAGCCCGGATCACAGGGTCTGAACGACTTCTTTCAGGACTGGGTCTACTGCGGGGCCACCGTCGGCGCCGGAGCAATGTGCCTGCTGCGGGGGGTTGCCATCCGCAAGGAGCGCCTGGCCTGGCTCCTGATGGGCACGGGGCTCCTGTCGTGGGCCGCCGGTGACATCACCTGGACGCTGCTGCTGGCCGACGACCCGAACCCGCCCTACCCATCGCTGTCGGATGTCCTCTATCTGGGCTTCTACCCGGCGAGCTACGCAGGGCTCCTGCTCGTGGCGCGCTCGCGCGCCGAGTCGTTCCGGAGCAGCCTCTGGCTCGACGGTGCCGTCGCCGCCCTCACGGTCGCCGCCATAATCGCGACGCTCGCCTTCCAGCCGATCGTGGACGCCACGAGCGGCAGCCCCGCGCAGATCGCGGTGAACCTCGCCTACCCGGTCGGCGACCTCCTCCTCATGAGCCTCGTCGTGACCGTGTTCGGCCTGAACGGGTGGCGGCTCGACCCGGTCTGGCTCCTACTCGGCGGCGGGCTCGCGCTGAGCGCCGTGGCCGACGGCGTCTACCTCGTGCAGACGGCCAAGGGGACGTATGTCGAGGGCACGCTCCTCGACGCCGCCTGGCCGGCGTCGGCCTTCCTCGTGGCGCTCGCCGCGTGGACGTCTACGAAGAAGATCGCGCTGCACGACTGGGTGATCATGGCCGTGCCGGTGGGCTGCGGCGTCGTCGCGGTCCAGCTGCTCGTCTACGACCACTTCGAGCGGGTCAACACGGCGGCGGTCAGCCTGGCCGGGTGGGCGCTCCTGCTGGCCCTGGCGCGGATGGCGCTCGCGTTCCTCGAGAATCAGCGCACCCTGTCTCAGACTCATACCGAGGCGCGGACGGACTCGCTGACGGCCCTTCGCAACCGGCGCAGCCTGATGTCGGACCTCGAGACCCAGCTCGGCCTGGCCGACCTGGCTCGGCCGCGGGCCCTGCTGCTGTTCGACCTCGACGGCTTCAAGGAGTACAACGACGCGTTCGGCCATCCCGCCGGCGACGAGCTGCTCGTGAGGCTCGCGGGGCGGCTCGCCGAGGCCGTCGGCCCGCACGGGCAGGCCTACCGGCTCGGCGGTGACGAGTTCTGCGTGCTCATCTCCCCCGACCGCGATGGGATCGACCCGATCCTCGCCGCGTCCTCTGCCGCCCTGCACGAGCGCGGCGAGGGCTTCGAGGTCACCAGCTCGTTCGGCGTCGTGGTGCTCCCCGAGGAGGCCGACACGCCGACGCTCGCGCTCCAGCTCGCCGACCGGCGCATGTACGCTCGCAAGGGCGAGCGCCGGATGTCCGCCGGCCGCCAGTCCCGCGACGTTCTGCTGCGGACGCTGTCTGAGCGGCGCCCCGACCTGGACGTGCGGCTGCGCGACCTCGGCGATCTCGCCCTGGCGGTGGGCCGTGAGCTGCACATGGGCCCCGAGGGGCTCGACGAGGTGGCGCGCGCCGCCGAGCTCCACGACGTCGGCAAGATCGCCGTCCCCGACGCGATCCTCGACAAGCCCGGCCCGCTCGATCCGGTGGAGTGGAGCTTCATGCGCCGTCATCCGCTGATCGGCGAGCGCATCCTGCTGGCCGCCCCCGCCCTGCGCCCGGTTGCGCGCCTCGTCCGCTCGAGCCACGAGCGCTGGGACGGCTCGGGCTATCCGGACGGCATGAGCGGCGACGAGATCCCGCTGGGCGCGCGCGTGGTTTCCGTCTGCGATGCATTCAACGCCATGACCACCGAACGGCCGTACCGCGAATCGGTGAGCGAGGCAGCCGCGATCGAGGAGCTCCGCCGCTGTGCGGGGACACAGTTCGACCCAATGGTGGTAGATGCGTTTTGCAGGGTCGTTTCAAGGGAACGTCCGGCACATGGAGAAGTATTTCGGTAGGTCATGACTCCTGCGACCCGCCCCACCTGCAAGGTGTGCCATCGCCCAATCGAGGCGTGTGACCAGTATCTGGTCCGCTTCGACGCCGTTCAGGGCACGACGGTGGTCCACCGGAGCCTCTGCTTCCCGCCGCCCCGCGCGGGTGAGAAGCCGGCTCAGCGCGCAGCCGCCTAGGCTCGCGTAAAGCGCCGCCCCGCCGTCGGCGAGGCGTCCTCGTCGAGCGCGATCCGCTTGGCCTTCGGCGCCCCCGCCATCGGCAGCGCCTGTCCGTTCCCGTCCAGGGCGTCCTCGGTCGCGGCGGCGGCCTCCATAGCCGCGATTCGCTCGGGCGTCAGCTCGCCGGCGTTCTCCTCCTCGATCTGCTCGAGCCACTCGGCGCCCTCGGCCGCCTCGTGCTCGTCGACGATGATCGTTCCGCGGTCGATCGACTTGTCGATCTCCGCGAAGAGAGCGTCCACGAGCTCGTCCTGGGGCACCTTCCTGAGCGGCTTGCCGTGGGCGAAGATCAGCCCCTCGTTCTTGGCCCCGGTGATGCCGAAGTCGGCATGCGAGGCCTCGCCGATCCCGTTGACGGCGCAGCCGAGCACCGCGACCTCGATCGGGTCGTCGTACTGCCGGAGGCGCTCCTCGATCTCGGCGACCACGGTGTCCATGTCGAACTGAAGCCGTCCGCAGGTCGGGCACGCGATCAGCACCGGGCCGCGCTCGCGGAGCTTCAGCGCCTTCAGGATCTCCCAGGCGACCTTGACCTCCTCCTCGGCGTGGAAGGTCGACAGCGAGATGCGGATCGTGTCGCCGATGCCGTCGGCGAGGAGCGTGCCGAGGCCCACGGCGGACTTGAGCGAGCCGGACCACTTGGTGCCGGCCTCTGTGATGCCGAGGTGGAGCGGGTTGTCGATCTTCTGCGACAGGAGCCGGTTCGAGGCGATCGTGTTCGGAACGTTCGTGGACTTGATCGAGACCTTGAAGTCCTCGAAGCCGAGCCGGTCCATCAGCTCCACGTGCTCGAGCGCGGCCGCGACGAGCGCCTCGACCGGGTTCTCGCGCTCCAGCTCGTGGAGGTGCTTCGGAAGCGACCCGGAGTTGACCCCGATGCGCATCGGCACACGGGCTTCGCGTGCCCTGTCCACGACCTGGCCGACCTTGTCGTGCCCGCCGATGTTGCCGGGGTTGATGCGGATGCAGTGAGCGCCCGCGTCGATGGCCTTCAGCGCGAGCGTGTAGTTGAAGTGGATGTCGGCGATCACGGGGATCGGCGACTCGGCGACGATCCGCTCGAGTGCCCGAACGTCCTCGTCGCGCGGCACGGCGCAGCGCACGAGATCCCCGCCCGCCTCTGCGATGGCGTGGATCTGCTTCATGGTGGCGTCGAAGTCCGCGGTCTCCGTCTTGGTCATCGACTGGACCGCGACCGGAGCACCGCCCCCGATCTTCACGCCCCCGACGTCGATCTGCTTCTTGGAGGCCATTCGCGACCCTCAGCCTAGCTGGAGGGCTGACTGAATCAGCCCTAGGGGGCCTACTCGGCGAGCCACCCAGGGTGGACGCTTTGGCCATGACCGATACCGAGCCTTCGCCCAGACGTAGAACCATCGTCACCGGCCTCGCGACAGCGGGCTGTGTTGCTCTGGCCTGCCTCGCTGTAATCCCCTTACAGGACGCGCGGGCCGAGGGACCGGCGAGCCTCGCGGCCTCCGCAGACAACGAGGAGATGGCCGAGGCGTTCGCGTACGCCGGTTCCCACTCGGACGGATACTGGGAGGCGCTCACGCAGGCGGTCGCCGAGGAGCGCGCTGCGGCGGAGAAGGCGGCGGCAGACGAGAAGGCCGCCGCCGAGCGCGCAGAGCAGCTCAAGCAGGCCACTCTGGATGCCGCAACCTACGGGCGTCGCATCGAAGAGACCATCGGCGAGGGCGACCTCAAGGGCACCCGGATCACGGAGTTCATCCCCTCGGCCTCCGGCGACATCATCGACGGTGAGATCTACGTCCGCACGACCTGGGAGACCGTCGGCCCCGACGGCACGAAGCACACGGAAACGGTCTACTTTGCGCCGAACAGCGCCCGCCAGCTCGGCGTCGTGCAGACGGAGACGCCCAAGGACGGGCCCGAGAAGGTCACGCAGGTGGTCGAGTACGTACCGGGGTCCATCGACGTCAAGGTCGGCGATGAGCGCCCGGTGCCGCCGGAGGGCTCGTCGGCCGCCGGCAAGAAGCCGCACACCTGGGATCCGAAGGCCGACGGCAGCCTGGGGAAGGCGAGCGGCGGCCAGCCGGACGGCGGGGCGAAGCTCCAGCCCACCGAGCCTCCGCCGACCCAGGAGACCACGGCGGCCGGCACCCGCGTTGAGCTCGAGCCGGAGAAGCGGCCCGACGGCCGAGTGGTCACTCCGTTCTTCGAGTTTCGGCCGCTCGAGGACCTGCCGTACCGCAGCGGGTACAAGATCCAGAATCCCGCCTGGGGCGATACTTGGGCGGAGGTCGATGTGTACTCCGACGCCACCGGCAAGGCCGTCGGGGCGGTCGGGAGGGTCATCGAGAAGGGCGGCAAGGACACCATCGTCGCCGTCGAGGAGCTGAAGCCCGGGTCGCTAGGACTCAAGAAGGGCGACTCGCGTCCTACACCGGCGGACATCCTGAAGGGAAACGTGCCCTCCACGTGGGCGCCTAAGCCGGAATCCGGCAGCGGCTCCGGCACCACAACCGGCGGCACCCAGCCCACAGGCGGGAGCACCACGCAGGGCGGGAGTGAGCCCAAGCAGGATCCGGAGCCGGTCGACGGTGAGCGCACCAGCGCCAGCCCGTCGTACGAGCCCTCTGCCAAGGGGTCGACCTCGACGTCGACCCAGGAGCCGACGGTCAAGTGGGCGTCGGAGAGCTACACCGATCCCGAGGGCAACAAGCACACCGCCTACAACCAGACGAACTCCGATGGGTCCAAGGAGACGGGAGTCAAGACGGAAAAGCCCGACGGAACCACGTCCTGCAAGGTCGTCACCGACGCCGGCGAGAAGGATGCCGAGTGCCCCGGGGGGATGACCGACGAGCCGACCTGCCAGGTCGACTGCGAGCGGCTCGCCATGCTCACCGCGCTGTTCTCCTGCGCCACCGGCGGCGCCGACTGTGGTCACGCGCCGGAGGGCCTGCGGCCGGACCCGTCCTCAGGGCCTGAATGTGATGACGGCCCGATCAACGAGCTCTCGGTAGGCGAAAGCGACACCACGACCAACCCGGTCCGGGGGAGTCAAGGTGGCGTGGACGGCGCCGGCGCGGGTCCGGACTGCACGAATACAGACGCGCCCGGTGGCCCCGTCAACTACGGCGATCCCCTTGACCCGAACGGCGGCGAGGCTCCTGACCCGAGCCAGATCCCGTATCTGCAGAACGACGGCGTCACCGACCCGGTGAACCCCGGCGAGACCGAGGAGGTTGCCGGCGGGAACAGGCTCGACTTCTACGGGACGCTGCGCGACCCGGCGAACCCGCCCGGCACCGACGACACCGCTGGCCCCGGTGCCCCGGACCCGAGCGAGGCGGAACGCAGGGTCCCCTAGGCGGTATCGGCGGCGCCGGCCTCGCGGTCGGCGCCGCGGTGCACCCGCACGGTGTGCTCCACGAGCTCTCGCAGCACGGCGAGATCGACGGCGGCCAGGCGGTTCAGGTATAGGCAGCCCTTGCCGCTCTTGTGCGGCCCGAGCCCCTCCAGCAGCTTCGGGTACCGGTCCTCGAACCCGCCGACGAGATATAGGACGAGACTCGCCTTCCGCGGCGCGAAGCCGACGAGGGCCGCGGTGCCCTCATGTCCGCTTTCGTAGCGGTAGTGGTAGCTGCCGAAGCCCACGATGCTCGACCCCCACATCGCCGGTGGCTCGCCGGTCCACCCGGCCAGGAGCCGGCACAACTTCCGGGCGTCCTCGCGCCGTTTCTCGTCCGGCACCGCGGCGATGAGCGCGTCCACCTCCGCGCCGGTCGGAAGCGTCTTCTGGGAGCGCGCCATGCCAGCTCAGCATGCTAGTGCTCAGGAGGCGGCGGCTACGGTGGCCGTGCAGCTCGGGCAGCGCCTCGCCGCGACCGCGATTTCGGTTGTGCACTCCGGGCAGGGACGTGTCTCGGGGGTCACGCCTCGCTGGCGCTGGTAGGCCTGATAGGGCACCACGACGAAGTAGTAGACGGCGGCGGCGGTCGAGACGAAGACGATCGTCGCGTTGATGAAGTCGCCATAGCGGAACTCGCTGCCGTTGATCGTGAAGGTGAGGTCTCCGAAGCTTGGCTCGCCGACGATGGCGGCGATGATCGGGGTGACCAGGTCCGTGACCAGCGCCTGCACCAGCGCGAACGTGGCGAGGCCCATGATCAGGCCGACCGCAACCTCGATCAGGTTGCCGCCGGTCACGAAGTCCCGAAAGCCCTTGAGCATGGCGGTGACTTCTCGCTCGACGCGCGCCCTCCTGCGAGGGCGGGTCGCTATGCGTAGAGCTCGGCGATCTCCGCCGCGTACTTCTGGTTGATCGGCTTGCGCTTCAGCTTCATGGTGGGCGTCAGCTCGTCCCCGCCGGCCTGCCACTCCTCGTCGAGCAGCCTGTACTTCTTGATCTGCTCGACGCGGGCCATCTGCTCGTTGGCGGCCTGCACACCGCGGGCGACCTCCGCCTCCAGGCCGTCACGCCCGTGCTGCTGCTCGAAGGCGGGCGCCACGTCCGGGTCGAGCGTGATCAGCGCGACGTTGTAGGGCTTCCCGTCCCCGATGGCGATGGCCTGCCCGATCACGGGGCTCGCGGCCTTGACCTTCGCCTCGATGTTCGCGGGCGACATGTTCTTGCCGCCGGCGTTGATGATCAGCTCCTTCTTGCGGTCGACGAGCTTCACGTAGCCGTCGTCGTCGATCTCGCCGATGTCGCCGGTGTGGAGCCAGCCCTCCTCGTCGATCGTCTCGCGTGTCTTGTCGGGCTGGTTGCGGTAGCCGGTCATGATGAACGGCCCCCGGATCAGCACCTCGCCGTCGTCGGCGAGCTTGACCTCGGCGCCTGGCGCGGGCGGGCCAACGGTCCCGATCTTGATCCGGCCCGGCGGATTGCACGTGCCGTAGCCGGTCGTCTCGGACATCCCCCACAGCTCCGCCAGCGGGATGCCGATCGCGTGGAAGAACTCGATCACCTCGCGCGGCGTCGGCGCCGCGCCCACGTTCACGGACTCGACCTGATCGAGGCCGAGCCGTGTGCGGATCTTGGAGAGAACCAGCTCGTCGGCCTTGGCGTGCTCGGCGGCGAGCTCCTCGTCCACCGGCTCGCCTGCCTGCTCGGCGCGCACCTTCCGGAGCCCGACCCCCAGCGCCCACTGGGTCGCCTGCTTCTTTGCTTCGTCCTGCTCGGCCTCGACGCTCGCCTCGATCGCCGCCTTCAGCTTCTCCCAGATGCGCGGCACCGCAAAGAACCAGCTCGGCTTCACCTCGGGGAGGTAGACCACCACCTGGCGCGGGTCGGGGCAGCAGGTGGTCGAGAAGCCCACGAACATCGGCAGGTAGTGCGAGCAGGCCCGCTCCGCGATGTGCGCCATCGGCAGCCACGAGATGACGCGGCCCTCGTCGGGGAAGGTGATCACCTCGTCGAAGCCGCTGATGCCGGCGACCAGGTTGGCGTGGGTGAGCTGTACGCCCTTCGGCGGGCCGGTGGTCCCGGACGTGTAGATGAGCGTGAGGAGATCGTCGGGCTTGACGGCGCGCCAGGCGGCCTCGAAGTCGAAGTCCTCGGAGGCGTTGTCCTCGACGGGGGCCGCGTCCGCATCGTCCACGACGAGCACGTGGGAGAGGCCGGTCAGGCCCTCCGCACGCTCCGCGAAGGCCTTCTCCGTGACGAGTATCCGCGCCCCCGCGTCCTCCACCTGGTACTGGATCTGCTCGGTCGTGTAGGTGTTGTAGAGCGAGAACGGCGTGGCGCCGAGGTGGAGCGCAGCGGTGTCGAACCAGTGGAACTCAGGCCGGTTCGTGAGCATGATCGCCATGGTGTCGCCGCGCCCGAGGCCGAGCCCGGCGAGACCGCCCGCTGTGGCCTCGACCCTGTCGGCGTACTCCCGCCAGCTGATCGAGAACTCGTCGCCCTTGGTCCTCAGCGCGACCCGGTCCGGATGGGCATCGGCGGTGGCCTGAAACGCCTCGGCGACCGTCGCTGCCTGAAGCCCGACGGGCCGGCCGGCCCGCGGCTCGGTTGTAACAGCCATCTGCGTAACGTAACCGCCCTGCTCCAGGCTCTCAACGGCAAGCACTGAGGAAAGGGCCGGAGCCTCGCCGGGCCCGGGCGATCTTCAATGCAGGTCGTTCTCCCGGCGCGGGGCGCCGGCCATGGCCTCCTCGCGCTCCGGCTCGCGCTCCACGTCGCGCACAGCAACCGGCGTGGGCGGCGGAGTCTCCTCGGTCTCGCGATAGAAGAGGTCCCACAGGCGCTCGCGCCCGGACTCGCTGCGCTCCTGACGGCGAAGCCACCTCTCGTGACACATCGTGCTCACCTCCGGCACGGTCGGGCTCGCACCCGATTGTCCCACTCGAAGTGCGCGCCGGGAAGGGCGGATGGCACGCCGCTGTCCGTCAGCGGGTCTGGAAGCCCTCGCCGCTCAGCCGGTCGATGTCGTTCGATAACCCGATCAGGAAGATCAGGATCACGAGCATGAAGCCCACCACTCCCGCGCGCTCCATCACGGCCAGCGACACCGGCCGGCCCCTCACCTTCTCGACGATCGCCCAGAAGATGTGGCCGCCGTCGAGCGGCAGGAACGGGAACAGGTTCACGATCGCCAGCGAGAGCGAGATGATCGCCAGGATCCCGACCACGTTCGCGGTCTGCGTCAGGATCGTCTGGCGCGTGACCTCGTAGGACCCGACCACCCCCGAAATCTGCTTCCGCTCCTCCGGGTTGATCAGCCGCGCGGGCAGCGAGAGCGTCTGCTCGGTGATGAACCAGTAGCGGTCCGCGGTCACGTCGAGGGCCTCGCCGATGGGGAGCGTCTCCCGAGGTCCGGGCGCGTAGGCGAATCCGAGCCTCGTGCGCTCAGCCTGCGCGTCGTAGATCGGCGTCAGCTTGAAGGTCAGCTCGCGGCCGTTCCGGACGACGGTCACCTCCGCCGGTGTGGCCGCCTTGCAGCCCTGCTGCGGCTGGCGCTGGGGGCACTCGTGACTCCCGATCCGCTCCGACAGCTCCGCGGGCGTGCCTCGGTGCCCGTCCACCGACACCAGCCGGTCTCCCGGCTTGAGCACACTCGCCGCCGGATAGCCCTTCTCGATCGCGTCGACGGTCCGCGAACCCGTCTGTGCCCCGATCAGCCAGAAGAACACGAACAGCAGCACGAACGCCAGCAGCAGGTTCACCGCGGGGCCCGCCGCGATCACCACGATGCGCTTCCAGACCGGCTGCGCGTGGTAGGCCCGGTCGCGGACCTCCGGGGGGAGGTCCTCGTCCGGGTTCATCCCGCTGATCTTCACGTAGCCGCCCGCGGGGATGGCGCCGATCGCGTACTCGGTCTCCCCCACCTTCTTGCTCCACAAGGTCGGCGGGAAGAACAGCGAGAACTTCTCCACCCGCATCCCGACGCTCTTCGCGGCGCTGAAGTGGCCGAGCTCGTGGAGGATCACGAGCAGGGCGAAGCCAATGAAGGCGAGGACGAAGCTGAGGACGGTCACGCGGCCACCCCTCGCGCTACCTCGCGGGCCTGGGCGTCGGCCGAGTACAGGTCCGAGAAGTGGCGCACTGGCATGCTCGGCAGCTCGGAGAGCGTCGCTTCGATCACCCGCGGGATCCCCGTGAAGGACAGGTCTCCCGCCAGGAATGCGTGAACCGCGACCTCGTTGGCCGCGTTCAGCACACACGGCGCGGTGCCGCCCGCCTCCGCGGCCTCGCGGGCGAGCCGCAGGCACGGGAACGAGTCCAGGTCGGGCGCCTCGAAGGTCAGCTCGCCGAGCTCGACCAGATCCAGTGTCCTCACGGGCACGTCGACCCGGTCCGGGTAGCTGAGCGCGTACGAGATCGGCACGCGCATGTCCGGGTAGCCGAGGTGCGCGAGCGAGGCGCCGTCGTTCAGGTGGATCAGCGCGTGGACGATCGACTGAGGGTGAACCACCACGTCGATCCGGTCATAGGAAATGCCGAACAGGTGATGCGCTTCGATCAGCTCGAGGCCCTTGTTCATGAGCGTCGCCGAGTCGATCGTGATCTTGCCGCCCATGTCCCAGGTGGGATGGGCAAGCGCCTCCTCGCGGCTCACGGAGTCTAGGTCGGTGCGCCCGCGGAAGGGCCCTCCGCTCGCGGTGAGCACCAGCCGGTCGACCGTGCCCGGCCGCTCGCCCGCGATCAGCTGGAACAGCGCCGAGTGCTCCGAGTCCACGGGCAGGAGCTGAGCGCCCGTGGCCTCCGCCAGGGTGGTCACGAGCTCACCCCCCACGACGAGGCTCTCCTTGTTGGCCAGCGCGAGGTCGATGCCCTCGCCGAGCGCCGCGACCGTCGGGCCGAGGCCGGCCGACCCCACAAGCGCATTCAGGACGAGATCGCAGTCCGTGTCGGTGATCAGCTCGACGAGCCCCTCCGGCCCCGCCAGCACCTCGACCCGGGAGTGCTCGCCCGCCCGCGCCGCGGCGTCGGCGTCCGAGAGCGCCACTCGCGACACGCCGTTCGCGGCCGCCTGCTCCAGGAGCAGCTCCCAGCTGGAGGCGGCCGCCAGGCCCACGACCTCCAGCTCCGGATTGCGCTCGACGACGTCGAGCGCCTGGGTTCCGATCGACCCGGTCGAGCCGACTATCACGATCCTGCGCACCCGGCCGAGTCTAGGGAGGGGTCTGACCCCTTAAGTCGACCACGCTCAAGGGGTCAGACCCCTCTTAGGCGTAGCCGAGCCCGACCGCGGCGTAGTACGCCACGGGGACGGTGAAGAAGACCGCGTCCAGCCGATCGAGCACGCCGCCGTGGGCGCCGAACAGCTTGCCGGTGTCCTTCACCTCGAGATCGCGCTTGATCATCGACTCGAACAGGTCGCCGACCGGCGCCGCGAGCGCCACGAGAGCGCCCATCAGGAGCGCGTGCGGCCCGGTCAGCCAGTCCTGGTAGAGCCCGGCGACCCAGAAGGCCAGCGTGCCCCCCAGCACCCCCGCCACGAGCCCCTCGAGCGTCTTGTTCGGTGAGATCAGCGGCGCCAGCGGGGTGCGGCCGTACCAGCGGCCGCCGAAGTAGGCCGCCGTGTCGCCGACGAAGGTCGCGATCAGCACGTCGATCACCAGCCCGTCCCCATGGAGCGGCGGGTTCTCGCGCAGCCATACCGCGTGCACCATCGCGAGCCCGATCCAGAGCACACCGAAGTAGACGACGGCGATCGCCCACGAGACGTGCTCGCGCCGTGGCCGCAGCGTCGCCAGGAAGAAGGTCACCGGGAACGACGCGGCCAGCACCATGATCACGTGGCGCGGCTCCCCATACAGCGCCGCCGCGAGCATCGCCGCGAGGGTGAGGAAGCCGGCGAGGGCGGGCGGGCGCACCCGCCCCATGAGCGTGTACAGCTCGCCCATCGCGACGACGCCGAGCGCGAAGAGGCCCACCGTCCAGACCAGGCCGCCCTGGTGGACGATGAAGAGCGCGAAGACGATCGCGGGAATCGCGACCACGACGCGTGGGGCGAGGTCCGACGCGCCCCGCTCGCGGCGCGTGGCCACCGCTACCGCCCCCCGAAGCGGCGCCGGCGCGCCGCGTATTCCTCGAGCGAGTCCTCGAACGCCTCGCGCGAGAAGTCAGGCCAGAGCTCGTCGCGGAACACGAATTCCGCGTACGCGAGCTGCCAGAGCAGGTAATTCGAGATGCGGAGCTCGCCGCTCGTGCGGATCAGGAGGTCGGGGTCGTGCATGTCGGGTGCGTAGAGGTGGCGCCGGAACTCTTCCTCGGTCTCACCGGTGAAGCTTCGCGCCGCGTCCACGATCTCCGCCCTGCCGCCGTAGTTGAAGGCCACGAACAGCGTGATGCGCTCGTTCCCGTTCGTCAGCTCCTCGGCCCAGTCCATGCGGCGCGTCAACTCGGGGTCGAGGCCGTCGCGACGGCCCACGAAGCGCATGCGGACGCCCTCGTCGTGCAGCTCGGGCGTCTCCCGGTCGATGCGGGCCGCGAACATCCGCATCAGCCCCTCGACCTCGGCCTGCGGGCGCGACCAGTTCTCCGTCGAGAACGAGTACACGGTCAGCTCGCGCACGCCGAGCTCCACGGCATCGTGCAACCGGGCCTTCACGGTGTCAGCGCCGGCCTCGTGGCCCGCGAGCACCGGCAGCCCCCGGCCCCGTGCCCAGCGTCCGTTCCCGTCCGTGATGATGGCGACGTAGCGCGCCCGCGCCGCTTCGCCGCTCACACTTCGAGGAGGTCTAATCCCGAGTTCAGGTGCGTCCGGGGGCCCGCCAGACCGAGCTGGGCGAGGACGCAGGTCGCAGTCGATGCCGGAGGCATCGGCGAGACCGAGGACGAAGATCCAGCGAAGGTATGGCGGGGCATCCGGGCGTGCCTGAAGGAGGGATTAGACCTCCAATATCTCTTGTTCCTTGCCCGCGAGGGCCGAGTCGATCTCGCCGACGTGCGCGTCCGTCAGCTTCTGGAGCTCCGACTCGGCGCGGTGCTCGTCGTCGGAGCCGACCTCGCCCTCGTTCTTCAGCTCGCGCAGGTCGTGCATGATGTCTCGGCGGACGTTCCGGACCGACACCCGGCCCTGCTCGGCGATCCCGTGCACGACCTTGACGAGCTCCTTGCGGCGCTCCTCGGTGAGCTCGGGGATCGAGAGCCGGATCACCTGGCCGTCGTTCGACGGCGTGAGCCCCACGTCCGACTCGAGGATCGCCTTCTCGATCGCCTTGATCGAGTTCTTGTCGTAGGGCGTGATCGTGAGCAGGCGCGCCTCGCTGGCGGAGATCTGGGAGAGCTGCTTCAGCGGCGTCGTGGCCCCGTAGTAGTCGACCTCGATACGGTCGAGCAGGTGCGGGGAGGCGCGCCCGGTGCGCACGGTCGAGAACTCGCCCTTCGTCGCGTCGACGGACTTCTGCATGCGGCCACTGGCCTCGTCCAGGAAGTCCTTGATGACCCCGTCGCTCATTCGCTCCTCACCACCGTTCCCACGCGCTCGCCGGACACTATCCGGTCGATATTTCGCTCGTCGTCCATGTTGAAGACGTGAATCGGAAGCCCGTTGTCCATGCACAGCGCCAGCGCCGTGGCGTCCATGACGGCCAGGCGCTGCTCGATCGCCTCCTGGTGGGTGAGCTCCTCGATGAAGCGCGCGTCGGGGTCCTCGCGCGGATCGGCGCTGTAGACGCCCTCAACCCCGTTCTTGGCCATCAGGATCGTCTCGGCGTGGATCTCGAGCGCGCGCAGGGCCGCCGCGGTGTCCGTGGTGAAGAACGGGTTCCCGGTGCCGGCGGCGAAGATGACGATCCGGCCCTTCTCGAGGTGGCGCATGGCCCGCCGCCGGATGTAGGGCTCGGCCACCTCGGAGATCGTGATCGCCGACTGCACGCGCGTCACGGCGCCGACCTTCTCGAGCGCGTCCTGGAGCGCGAGCGCGTTCAGGACCGTGGCCAGCATCCCCATGTAGTCGCCCGTCGCGCGGTCCATGCCGTCGGCGGCGCCCTTGAGGCCGCGATAGATGTTGCCGCCGCCCACCACGATCGCGATCTCCACGCCGCGGTCGGCAACCGACTTGACCTGCGTCGCGATCGCGGCGATCCGCTCGGGGTCCGCCCCGTAGGGGAGGTCGCCCATGAGCGCCTCCCCCGAGAGCTTGAGCAGGATCCGCCGAAAGGCCGGTTCGGTCACTCCTCCCCGACCTGGAAGCGGGCAAAGCGGCGGATGACGATGTTCTCGCCGGTATTCGCGGCCAGCTCGGTGCGGAGCTCGCCGATCGTCTTGCTCTCGTGGCGGTCCTCGTTCACGTGCTTCTGGTCGAGCAGCACGATGTCCTCGAGCCACTTCTTCAGGCGGCCCTCGACGATCTTCTCCTGCACGTTCTCCGGCTTGCCCTCAGAGGCCGCCTGCTCGCGCAGCACGCGGAGCTCGGCCTCCTTGACCTCATCGTCCACGTCCTCCTGGGAGACGTACATCGGGTTCGAGGCGGCCACGTGCAGCGCGACCTCGCGTGCGAAGGCCTGGAACGCGTCGGTCCGAGCGACGAAGTCGGTCTCGCAGTCCACCTCCACGAGCGCGCCGATCTTGCCGCCGGCGTGGATGTAGGTCGCGACGGCGCCCTCGGTCGCGACCCGCTCCCCGCGCTTGGCCGCGCTGGCCTGGCCCTTCACGCGCAGGATCTCGATGGCCTTGTCCACGTCGCCGGACGACTCCTGCAGGGCGGCCTTCGCGTCCATGACCCCGGACCCGGTGCGGTCACGCAGGTTCTTCACGTCTTGGGCGGAAACGGTGCCAGTCATCAGGACTCCTCGTCAGGGTCGAAGGTGCGGCGCTCGCGCGGCGCGCCGGCCCCGGTGGCCGCCTCCTGCCGCGTCCCGCTCGGCGTGGCGGGCTCGTCGGGCGAGAAGCCCGCCTCCTCCGCCTCGCGGCGGGCGCGCTCCTCGGCCTCGCGGTGCTCCGCCTCCTCGGCCTCGCGCTGGGCGCGCTCCTCGGCCTCGCGGCGCTCGGCCTCCTCGCGCTCGCGCCGGGCCGCCTCCTCCTCGGCGCGGAACTGGGTCGCGCGGTCGCGCGCCACGTCGGCGATGCCGTCGATGATGATCTTGCAGGAGCGGATGGCGTCGTCGTTCCCCGGGATCACGAAGTCGACCGGGTCGGGGTCGCAGTTCGTGTCGACCAGGCCGATGATCGGGATCTTGAGGCGCTTCGCCTCCCGGACGCCGATGGCCTCGGTCTTCAGGTCGACCACGAACACGGCGTCGGGCGGGCGCTGCATGTCGGCCACCCCGCCGAGGTTCGTCTCGAGCTTGTCGCGCTCGTTCATCGCGGCGATGCGCTCGCGGACCGGCAGCAGATCCATCGTCCCGGACTCGGTCCAGTCACGCAGGTCGTGCAGGCGCCGGATGCGCTTGTTGATGGTCTGGAAGTTGGTCAGCAGCCCGCCCAGCCAGCGCTGGTCGATGTAGGGCATGCCGGAGCTGTTCGCGGCCTCCTTGATCGAGTCGCGTGCCTGCTTCTTCGTGCCCACGAACAGGATCGTCCCGCCGCGGCCGGCCAGCTCCCCGGCGAACTCCTGTGCCTGGTGGAGCAGGCGCTCCGTCTTCTGAAGGTCGATGATGTGGATCCCGCCGCGCTCGCCGAATATGAAGCGGCGCATCTTGGGATTCCAGCGGCGCGTCTGGTGGCCGAAGTGAACGCCGGCCTCCAGCAGCTCCCTGATGCCGATGTCGGTGGCCAAAGAGTGCTCCCTTGGATGGTTGGAACGTCTGCCCGCCGGCCGGCTCGTGGACCCGGGCGTCTTGTCCCGGGCAGGGCCACGGCCGCTGTGGTCCAGCGGGGTAGCTTTCTGTACGGGCGTGAGGATAGCCATGCGGGCGCAAATGCGTCCCGGAACGAGACGAGGCGGTCCGGAGACCGCCTCGCTCGTATGTCTCAGCCCCCGTCTGGCCCTCCGGAGACTGGCTCCCGTCGGGCGATGTCAAGTGAATGACTGAGCTCGACGGGTGGTTTGGACTCGCAACGCACCAATTCCCCGCCATTCGGATGCCTAAACATCAAAGTCGAAGCATGCAGAAATTGCCGCTTCAGGCCGATTCTGCTGCCGGTTGCCCTGCCCCCGTACTGCTGATCTCCCGCCACCGGATGGCCGATCGCCGCGAGGTGCGCCCGGATCTGATGCGTACGGCCCGTCTCGAGCCGGACGCGGAGCAGCGTGGTGCGCGGGAGCCGCTCCACCACCTCGAAATGCGTGACCGCGTCGCGGGCGCGGTCGGTTCGCGTCGACATCACCGTACGGTTGGCGCGGTCGCGCCCGATCGGGGCGTCGATCGTGCCGCTCTCCGCGTCCGGGTGCCCCTCCACGAGCGCCGTGTACTCGCGGGTGATCTCGCGCGCCTTCATCATGCGCTGGAGCTCGGCGAGCACGTCCTCCGAGCGCGCGACGAGCAGGAGCCCGGAGGTGTCCTTGTCGAGCCGGTGTACCAGGCGCGAGCCCTTCGGGAGCAGCTCGGCGAGCGTCTTCCCGTGGTGGCCGGGCGCCGGGTGCGACACGAGTCCCGCCGGCTTGTCCACGACCAGCAGGTACTCGTCCTCGTACACGACCTCGAAGGGGACCGCGTCGGGCGCGAGGGCCTCGGGCTCTGGCGCCGCGGCGATCGCGACCAGCTCACCCTCCTCGATGCGGTGGTTCTTCGGCCGCGGGGATCCGTCCACGGTCACCTCGCCGCCCTCGATCGCTCGCTGGGCCGCCGCGCGGGATGCGAACGCGCCGCGCCCCGACAGGAAGGCGTCCAGCCTCAGCCCGGCGTCGTCGGGCGCCGCGGTCAGCTCGCGCGCGGCCGTCTGGGCCTCCCCTCGACCACCCACAGGAGCAGGAAGACGCCCACGACGATGCAGGCGTCGGCGAGGTTGAACGCCGGCCATGCCACCGGATCGATCCAGTCGATCACCGCCCCCTCGCGGGCGCGGTCGGCGAGGTTGCCGAGCGCGCCGCCGAGGAGCAGGCCAACCGGCAGCCACAACAGCGGCATCTCCCGGTTCACGAGGAAGTAGGCGATCAGGAGCGTCAGCGACAGCCCGATCAGTATCGCCACCGCGAGCCCGGCGCCCTCAAGCGCCCCGAACGCCACGCCGGTGTTGCGCGTGTTGGTCAGGTCGAGCCCGAAGAAGACGTTCACCTCGTGGCCGCGCTCGATGTTCGCGTCCGCGAGCTGCTTCGTGACCTGGTCGATCGCCACCACGAGCCCGGCGGTCGCGATCGCCGCGGCCGGACCTGGCCGGGTCACCCAGGCCCGGGGCGGATCGCGCCGGCGACGAGGTTGCTGACGACGATCAGCACGATCGTCGCGACGATCGGACTCAGGTCGAGTCCCGCCCCTCCGAGCCGCACCATCGGCAGGAAGCGCCGGAACAGGTTGAGATAGGGATCGGTTACGTCTGAGACGAACTTCACGAAGGCGCTCAGATAGCGGTTGTAGGGCATCCGCGGGATCCAGCTCAGGATGATGCGGATGAAGATCAGGATGATGTAGACGGTCGCGAGCGTCGAGACGTAGTCAGCCACGTCGGTGCGGGTGATGGCGAGGTAGGTCCTCACCGCGTCGCCTCCACCACGGAGTCCACGGCCGCGCGCGTCACGTCCCGCAGACCGCGCTCCTCGAGTGTGATCAGGCCGCGCTCGGTGGTACCGCCCGGCGTCGCCACGCGTGCGCGGAGCGCCGCGCCGTCGTAGTCGTGCTGGGCGAGGTACGCGGCGGTGCCGCCCATGGTCTCCACCACCATGCGCATGGCGACGTCCGGATCCAGCCCGTGCGCCGCGCCGGCTTCCGCGAAGGCTTCCGCCACGAGCGCCATGAAGGCCGGTCCACAGCTCATCAGGGCCATGGCCGGCTCGATCAGCGGCTCGTCGTCGAGCCTGATCACCGTGCCCGAACGGCTCATGAGCTCGATGATCTCGTCCTCGGGGCCGTCCGCGGCGCCGGGACCGGGGACGTAGCAGAGCACCCCGCGGCGCACCTCGGTCGGCATGCTCGGGATGAAGCGGTAGATCGAGGCGCCGGGATAGGCGGCGGCGAGCCGCTCTGTCGGGACCGCGGCGAGGATCGACACGATCACCGCCGGCGCGTCGCCCACCTCCGCGGCGACGTCCTCGAGCTGCTTGGGCTTATGGCACAGCACGAGCGCGTCGGCCCGCTGGGCGAGCTCGCCGTTCGAGCCGACCACCTCGCCGCCCAGCTCGGAAACGAGGGCCTCCGCCTTCGCGGCGTCCACGTCGTGCACGAGCACCGGCTCGCCGATGCCGTGAGCGAGCGCTGACGCCATGTTCCCCGCACCGATCAGACCGAGCCTCATCGCGCGGGAGCCTATATACGGGCGGGCGTCGGGTTAGCGGCGGGCGCGGGCGAGGTAGCTCTTGCCGGCCCGGACGATCACATTTCGCTTACGGCGGAAGTCGCGAACGACCACCGTCCCGCGCCTCACCTTGGTCAGCGTCCCGTCGCAGCGATCGATGACCTCCCAGACGGTGCCGCGAACGGTCGCGGAACTGTTTCGGCCGCTTGCGCGGAAGCGCCCGCGCCCGCTCGAGCGCAGGCGTCGTACGACGCGCGACGAGCCCGCGGCGACGGCGGAGCGCCCGCTGACGCGACTGCTGCAGCTCTTGAAGCTCCCGCCCTTGAGCCGCAGCTCTGTGAGTCCCCCGGCACTGCGCTTGCGGGATTGCAGCACCTGGAAGACTCCGGCGCTGAACGTGCCTGCCTGTGTGCGCCCGCGACGGTCGCGAGCGGCCGTCATGCGCGTGCTTCCGAAGCGCGTGTCCACGAAGGAGCCGACCGGCAGCTGCCTGACCTCCTCGAGCGGCACGAACACGCGGCCCTTGATCGGCGACTCGTAGCCGGGAGGCGCCTGCGACGCACGGGTGCGGGCGGTCGTGGTCGGGGCCGGCACGCTGACGAACACATCTCCCGAGACCGTCTCGAGGTTGACGCTGCTCCCCAACACGGGCGGGCCGGGCGGGACGCCGAGCAGCGTGAACGCCTTCGAGGCGGCCGTGGCGTCGAAGTCGAGGGCGGGGCTGGGATCGGGGTTCCCGGACGGGTCGATCGCGCGAACCACGAACGTGTGGGCTCCGGAGCCCAGCGTCGGAGTGGTGAACGGCGACACGCAGGTCGCGAAGGCGCCGTCGTCGAGGCTGCACTCGAACGTCGATCCCGGCTCGTCCGAGGAGAACACGAACGTGGGCGTCGAATCCGTCGTCTGGTCCGCCGGCCCTGAGTCGATCTTCGTCTCAGGCGGCCGGGTGTCGACGGTGAACGAACGCGAAGCCGGGGACAGGTCGAGATTGCCGGCGGTATCCAGAGCCTGCACCTCGAAGGTGTGCGGGCCATCCTGCAGGGGGGCGGCCGGAGCGTGCGGGGAGGTGCAGGGCGCGAACGCTGCCGCGTCGAACCGGCACCGGAAGGTGGCCCCGGCCTCGTTGGAGCTGAACCCGAATGCGGGGGCCGCTTCCTTGGTCAACCCGGACGGACCGGAGTCGACGGTGGTCTCCGGCGCGCTCGTCTCGACGCTGAACGGGCGCTGCGCCGCCGTCGGGTCGATATTGCCCGCGGGATCGACGGCTCGGACCTGGAACGTGTGCGGGCCGTCGCCGAGTGCCGCGGTGGTGTGGGCGGAGGTGCAGGCGGCAAAGGGCTGCGCGTCGACTCGGCATTGGAACGTGGCGGTCGCGTCCGGGGAGTTGAAGTTGAAGGTTGGCGTGGAGTCGTTGGTGGGGCCGGTGGGGCCGCCCGTGATGTTCGTGTCGGGCGGCGTCAGGTCCACGGTGAAGTTGCGGACGGCGGCGCTGGCGTCGACGTTGCCGGCCGGATCGAGCGCACGCACGCGGATGGTGTGCGCCCCCTCGCCCAGTACGGCGGTCGTGTGCGGCGACGTGCAGGCCGCGAAGCTGCCGGTGTCGACGCTGCACTGGAACGTCGCCGTCGCGTCCGGAGAGCTGAAGCTGAATGTCGGCGTCGAGTCGTTCGTCGGCGTCGGATTCACCGGCCCGGCGGTGAAGTTTGTGTCCGGCGGGGTCAGATCGACGGTGAAGTTCCGCACCGCGGGGCTGGCGTCGACGTTGCCGGCCGGGTCGAGCGCGCGCACGCGGATGTTGTGCGCCCCGGCAGCGAGCGCGGGGCTGACGGTGTGCGGCGAGGTACAGGCCGTGAAGGCGGCGTTGTCGACGCTGCACTGGAACGTCGCGGTCGCATCCGCCGAGTTGAACGTGAAGGTCGGCGTCGTGTCGTTAGTCGGCGTCGGGTCGACCGGCCCGCCCGTGAACGCACGTGTCCGGCGCCGTCAGGTCGACGGTGAAGTTGCGCACCGCCGGGGTCGCGTCGACGTTGCCCGCCGGGTCGAGCGCGCGCACGCGGATGTTGTGCGCCCCGGCAGCGAGCGCGGGGCTGACGGTGTGCGGCGACGTACAGGCCGCGAAGGCGGCGTTGTCGACACTGCACTGGAACGTCGCCGTCGCGTCCGCCGAGTTGAAGGTGAAGGTCGGCGTCGTGTCGTTGGTCGGCGTCGGGTCGACCGGCCCGCCCGTGAACGACGTGTCCGGCGCCGTCAGGTCGACGGTGAAGTTGCGCACCGCCGGGGTCGCGTCGACGTTGCCGGCCGGGTCGACGGCGCGCACGCGGATGTTGTGCGCCCCGGCGCGAGCGCGGCGGCTGACGGTGTGCGGCGAGGTACAGGCCGCGAAGGCGGCGTTGTCGACACTGCACTGGAACGTCGCCGTCGCGTCCGCCGAGTTGAAGCTGAACGAGGGCGTCGAGTCGTTCGTCGGCGTCGGGTCGACCGGCCCACCCGTGAACGCCGTATCCGGCGGCGTCAGGTCGATCGTGAAGTTGCGCCGCGCCGGCGTCGGGTCGACGTTCTCCGTCAG
The DNA here is from genome assembly GCA_963819635.1 of uncultured Thermoleophilaceae bacterium. Classification (GTDB taxonomy): domain Bacteria; phylum Actinomycetota; class Thermoleophilia; order Solirubrobacterales; family Thermoleophilaceae; genus JACVRW01. The sequence goes on along the minus strand of CAWFWX010000003.1, from coordinate 661,213 downwards.
GTCCTCGGCCTGGACGTCGAGCGTGTGAGGCCCGGCGGCCAGCGCCGGGGTCGTGAACGGGCTCGCGCAATCGAATGCGTCGCCGCCGTCGATCGAGCAGAAGAACCGGCCGGGCTCGTTGGAGACGAACGTGAACGTCGGGGTCGTGTCGTTCGTCGGCGTCGGGTTCGCCGGCCCGCCTGTGAAGCTGGTGATCGGAGGCTGGTCGACCTCGTAGGCCCCGATGTCGCAGCGCGCGCCCTGCGGGCGGGAGAATTGTGAGCCGCGCTGATCGGTGGCAAGGCAGGCCGCGTTGTTCGCGCCATCGATGGCCGGGCTGCCCGTTCCCAGGTCGTGCGTGTCGGTCTGGCCCCCGTGATTGGTGAGCTTGCCCAGCAGCGGATCCTTGCCCTGGATGTCGCCCGCGGCCGTGAACCCGCAGTCGAAGGCGTCCTCCAGATTGGTCCCCAGCGAGGCGATTCCGCTGCCCGAGCAGTTCGGGTGCAGAGGGTCGCTCGGCGAGCTGTTGTTCGAGACGATCGTGTTCTGGAGCGTCGCGGTGCCGCTGGCCAGGCCGAGGCCGCCCCCACCGCCGCGATTGCCGGATTGGTTGAGCGCGATCGTGCTGTTGCGGATCACGACCCTGTTCCCCGCGTTGCCCGCGCTGAAGATGCCCCCGACCAGCCGGGCGAAGTTCGTGCTGATCGTGCTGGTCTCGATTGTGAGCGACGCGGGGAGCTCGGCGGTCCCGACGTTGAGGATGGCGCCCGAGTCTCCGCCGGCGCCCGTGTCCGCCGGTGCCCTGTTTTGGGTGAACGTGCTGTTCTGGATGCTCACGCTGCCGCCGACGTTGGCGAGCCCGCCGCCCGAGTTGGCCACGCCGTTCATGACCGTGACCTCGACGAGGCTCAGCTGACCGGCGTTCCGGATATTGCCGCCGAAGTGGTTGTTCCTGCCGTCGGCACGGCCATTGAAGATCGTGAGCTGCCGGAGGGTGGCGCGGGCGCCGGCCGTGATGTCGAAGACGCGGTCGAACGGGACCCCGGTCTCGAAGTTGCCCGCCATCCGGATGCCCACCGTCTGCGCCGAGGCGCCCACGATCGTGACATCCGAGCTGACCGTGAGCGGAAGGCCGGTCGCGAGCTCGTAGGTGTTCGGGGTGGGCACGTTGATCCGGTCGGCACCCGGGAAGGCGTTCGCCTCCTCGATCGCGGCTCGCAGGGAGCAACCGGGCAGCCTCGTGTCCTGAGCGTTGCAGACGCCGTCCCCCGAATCTGCCTCATGAGCATCGTCGGTGAGAGTGACGGTGAAGGTGGCGGCGTGCGCCGACGGCACGGCAAGCACCGCCCCGACCGTCAGGAGGGCACAGGTGATCGCGAGGACGCGAGCCCGTCTCACCTCTTGAAGCTACGCCCGCAAATAGCGGACGTCAATGACCCTAGGACTGGTTGAAGAAGCCCTTCTCGATCAGCCGGGCGCGCTCCTCGGCCGAAACCTCGACGTTGCGCGGGGTCAGCAGGAAGACCTTGTCGGCGATCCTCTGCATCCCCCCGTCGAGCGCGTAGGTGAGACCCGAGGCGAAGTCGATCAGCCGCTTCGAGAGGTCGGTGTCCGAGCTCTGGAGGTTCAGGATCACCGGGACCGCGTCCTTGAACTGGTCGGCGATCTGCTGCGCGTCGTTGAAGCTCTTGGGGATCACCAGGTGGACCTGGATGTCCCCTCCGCGACCGGACCCGTTGCCGCCCACCGACTTGAGGACGCGGGTCTCGCGGCCGCGCGGCTCGTCGGCGAAGATGTCGTCGAACTCGTCGCGGCGCCGGCGCTGGAGCCGCCGCACGTTCGGGCGCTCCCTGTAGCGATCCTCGAGCTCCGCCTCGGGCTCGGGCTCTGGAATCGCCTCGTAGCGTGGATCCTCTTCCTCGGCCAAGCCGAAGTAGACGAGCGTGCGATGCCATGTGTCGCGAAGCGCCATACGACCGAGAGGTTCGAGCGTAAGGAGGAAACTCCTTGTCGGCGAAGCGTAGCGCTTGGGCCTGCGCCGGGCGCCGTCTCAGCGGCGTTTCAGGGCACGCCGCAGCGCGGTGCCCGCCGCCGTCATACCGGCGCCCACCATGCCGGCAACCGCGGCCGGGAAGCCTGTGAACGGAAGCTCGGCCGCTCCGCCAGAGACGGTTCCACCACCGCCGGCGCCACCGCCGCCACCGCCGCCTCCCTGGTCGGCACCGAGAACGCCGGATCCGCCTCCGCCTCCGCCCGAGCCGCCGCCCCCGGATGCCTCTTCACCGCCGAACCCGCTGGGCGGGTTCCCCTCCGGGAGCGGTCCCGGAGGAGTCCGCTCGGGACCGCCGGGCGGCGGGCCGCCTGTGGGCACGCTGCTGACGCCGGCCACGCCCATCCCAGCAGGCAGCGCCTGCTCGAGTTGAGCCGTGATGTCGCGAAGGGTGCCGTAGGTCTCTATCCGTGGACGCTCGTACACGGCCCTCGCGTTTTGGTGTTCATTCATCCTGTGTCGATCCAACGTACCCCGTGGACCCCCTCTTGCGCCACAGTGTGGGCCGGTGATTGCAGAAAAATTCGAGGTATTACGCCAACTTCCGGGCGCCGGGAGCATCACCCTCAGGGGCGAGATCCTCGGCGAGGGACCTACCGTGGTGCTTCTCCACGGGCTCTCGGCGACACGACGGAACGTCGTGCAGGGGTCGCGCGCGCTCGTAAAGCGGGGTTATCGCCTGGTCTCCTATGACGCGCGCGGCCATGGGGAGTCATCCCCCGCGCCGAGCTACGAGTACAGCGACCTGGTCGCCGACCTCGCGGCCGTCATGGAGGAGCTCGAGCTCGGGGAGGCGGCGCTCGTCGGGAGCTCCATGGGTGCCGCCACGGCCATGGCCTTCACGCTCGCGCACCCGGAGCGCGTGCCGGCGCTCGTGCAGATCACGCCCGCGTACACCGGCTACGCGCGCACCGGGGACGCGGACACCGAGACCTGGGAGAAGCTCGCCGCGGCGCTCGACGAGGGCGTGGATGAGTTCGTCCGGGTCGCGCAGCCGCAGGGCCTCCCGGAGCGCTGGCGCGACGTGGCCCGTGAGGCGAGTCGCCAGCGGATGGAGCGCCACGCCGATCTGAGCGCCGTCGCTCAGGCTCTTCGCGAGGTGCCCCGCTCGATCGCCTGGAAGGGCCTGGAGCCCCTCTCCGAGCTCGAGGTGCCCGTCCTGGTGGTGGGCTCGCAGGACGACTCGGACTGGCTCCACCCGCTCGGCGTGGCGGAGGAGTACTGCCGCAAGCTGCCGAACTGCGAGCTCGTGGTGGAGGACAAGGGACAGTCCCCGCTCGCGTGGCAGGGAGCGCGGCTCTCCAACACGATCGCCGACTTCCTCGAGCGCGTGGGCTACTCGTAGAGGACGCTGCCGAGCCGCACGATCGTCGCGCCCTCCTCGGCGGCGACCACGTAGTCCTGCGTCGTGCCCATCGAGAGGCGGGCGAGCCCATGCTCGCCCGCCAGCTCGGCCAGGCGCGCGAAGTGGCCGCGGTTGTCCTCGGGGCGCTCCACGAACGGCGGCATGGTCATCAGGCCGGTGACGGGAACGGGGCAGCGCGCGATGAAATCGCCCAGCTCCTCGGGGTCGATGCCGGCCTTGCCCTCCTCGCCGGCGACGTTCACCTGGACGAGCACCTCCTTCGCCGGGTGCTCCTCGAGCTGCCGGAGCGCGGACTCCGAGGCGAGCGAATGGATCAGCCGCACGTTCGGGGCCACGTCCTTCACCTTGCGGCTCTGCAGCTGGCCGATGAAGTCCCATGTGAACAGCTCGCGGTGTGCCTCCTGCTTCGCAAGCAGGTCCTGCGCGCGGTTCTCGCCCACCAGCTCGATCCCCGCCTCCGCCAGCGCGGGCAGGTCGCCGGCGGTCAGGTATTTGGTCGCCGCGAGGATCTCCACGTCGGGGCCGATCTGCTCGCGCACCCGCTCGAGGTTGCGCCGTACGTGCTCAGGATCCATCGCGCACGATGATGCCCGCCTGGCGGCCGGTCACGCCCCCGTCGCGGCGGTGGGAGAAGTACAGCTCCGGCTCGCAGCTCGTGCAGCGGTCCACGTGCTGGACGTCGGTGACGCCGGCTGCCGCGAGCTTGGCGCCGATGACCCTGCGCAGGTCGAGCATGCGGCCGGACGCGGCGCCCTCGACGTCCGCGAAGGCCGCGAGCACCTCGTCGCCGACCTCGTAGCAGCAGCCGCCTATTCCCGGGCCCACCGCGGCTGCCGGAACGCCGTCGAAGCGCGCGAGCGCCTTCTCGAGGATCCCGCCCGCCAGCGGGCGCCAGCCGCAGTGGAGCATCGCCGCCTGCTCGCCGTCCGAGAGCGCCACCGGGAAGCAGTCGGCCACGAGCACCAGGAGCCCGAGGCCCTCCTCGTGCGTGAGGTGACCGTCGAGCTGCGGCAGGTCCTTGCCGCCCGGCTCTGCGTAGGCTCGATCGGCTGGCGGCGCGGTCCACTCGCGCAGGTCGGTGCCGTGCACCTGCCAGCCCATCGCCATCCGCTCGGGAGAGGCGCCCGCGTGCACGGCCGCGCGATGACGGTTCTCGGTGACCCGGCCCGGATCGTCGTCGGTCAGGATCCCGAGGTTGAGCGACTCGTATGGGCCCTCGCTCACACCGCCCTGGCGCGTGGTGAAGGTGACGGTGGCGTTCGGCAGCCTCACTGCGCCGGCTCCCGGGCGAGCAGCAGGGCGGTCTCGAGCTCCTCGTCGCGGCCGGTTACGAGGCCGTCGAGCTTCCGGCGGAGGGTCTCCTCGAGCGCGCGGCCGATGTCCGGGCCCTCGGGGACGCCCGCCGCCAGGAGGTCCTGTCCCGAGATCTCGAGCCCCACGCCGCGCAGGTCGGTCACCCAGCGAAGCACCGCCTCGGACGGCGCACGCAGCGCGAGCGCGAGGGCGAGTGCCTCGAGCGGCTCTCTGCCCAGCAGCTCGCGCAGCTCGGACGGCGAGTGCTCGCGCTCCCGGAGGGCCATCGCGATGCGCGGCGCCACGCGCGCGGCTCGCGAGGCCGCGTCGCGTTCCTCGGCGGGGAGATGCAGATCGGCGAGCCAGAGGTCGAGCTTCTCGGGCGCGCTCTCCACGAGTGCGGCCAGCGCGGAGACGGCCGGGTCGGCGCCGATCGCCGCCGCTCCCAGTGCCGCGGACGCCACCAGCTCCGGGTCGGGATCGAGCTCCGGGTGGAGCGCGCTGTGAATCTCGAGGTCGCGCATGCGCTCGATCGCCGTCGGCGCATCCGTCTCCCGCAGCAGGTCCATCAGCTCGTCGCGTATCCGCGCGCCGGAGACGGTCGAGAGCGCGTCGGCGGCGACGGCCTCGCGGGCGAGCCGCTCCGTCTCCGGATCCAGCTCGAAGCCGAGCCTCGTCCCGTATCGGATGGCGCGCAGGAGCCGCGTGGGATCGTCGAGGAAGCTCCGCTCGTGGAGCACCCGGATGGCGCCGTTCTCCATGTCGGCCAGGCCGCCGGTGGGGTCGTAGAGATGGCCGAGATCGTCGCCCGTCAGCCCGATCGCCATCGCGTTGACGGAGAAGTCGCGCCGGCGCAGGTCCTCGTCCAGCGATGCCGGCGACACCGTGGGCAGCTCGCCGGGGGCCTCGTAGGTCTCCTCTCGTGTTGAGACCAGATGAAGGGTCTGACCCCCAACAATCACATCGGCCGTGCCGAAGCGGTCGTATTCCCGCACCTCGCCACCGAGGCGCTCCGACAGCGCCCGCGCGGCCGAGCGCGCGTCGCCCTCGACGGCGATGTCCACGTCGTAAGGCTTGGCGCCCCGGAGCAGGTCGCGCACGGCCCCGCCCACGAGATAGACGGGCGGCAGCCCCTCGAGCGCCGGCAGGAGCCGCTCCATCCCCGACATGCGCCGCACGCGCTCGCGCAGGTCCGTTTGGCGGGTCATGGTGTTAGTCCTAGCAAGATGAAGCGCAGTTGGATCGTGGCGTCTCTGCTCGCGGGCCTCGTTTTCGCGCCGCAGGCCCACGCAGCCACCGTGAGCGGATCGCTCGGGTTCGACGGGACGGGCCAGGTCTGGACGCTGCGGATCGTGGCGGCACCCGGCGAGGTCAACCGCATCGCGGTTCAGTACATGGGCGGCGACATACGGGTCTCGGACTCCGTCCCGCCGGCCGCCGGCGCCGACTGCACCGCGCAGGCCGACGGCAGCGTGACGTGTGAACAGCCGATGGACACGTCGGGCGCGATCGAGGTGGACGCCGGCGACCGCGACGACCGGGTGCGAGTCGACACGATCGGCGATTCCGGCCGTGCTGTCCGGAGGAACCGGCGACGACGTCCTGTTGGGCAACGGCGATCGCACGGCCTTCTTCCGGTTCGCCGGCGGCGAGGGAGACGACCGGATGACCGGTGGCCTCAGCATCGATCTGTTCCTCGAGGGGGCCGCCGCGAACGGAAGCGACGTGTTCAGCGGCGGGAGTGGCGACAGGCGCTACGCGGACCGGGTCTCGTATGAGGAGCGCGTGGGCGCCGTCCACGCCGACCTCGAAGGCGACGCCGACGACGGTGAGCGGGGCGAGCGCGACCGGATCCGCTCTGACGTGGACTCCATCATCGGCGGAGCGGTCAGCGACACGCTCGTAGGGAACGCGCTGCCCAACATTCTCTGGGCGAACGCCGGCGACGACAGGCTGCGCGGAGGACCCGGGTCGGACCGGCTGACGGGCGGGTTGGGTCGCGATCGGCTCGTCCCGGGCCAGGGCCGTGACTTCGTCGACTGCGGGAGCGGGTTCGACACGGTGCTCCGCGGCGCCCTCGACACGCTCAGGGGCAACTGCGAGCGTCGGCGCTCATAGCCTGACGGGGATCCCCGCGGCGCGCATTCGCTCCTTCGCTTGGCGCACGCTGTAGTGCCCGTAATGGAAGATCGAGGCGCACAGGACGGCGTCGGCGCCGCCCTGCTCCACCGCGTCGACCAGGTGATCGAGAGTTCCGGCGCCGCCTGACGCGATCACGGGGACGTCCACCGCGTCCGAGACGGCGCGGGTCAGCTCGAGCTCGTAGCCGTCCTCGGTTCCGTCGCGGTCCATGCTCGTCAGCAGGATCTCCCCCGCTCCGCGCTCCGCGCCCTCGCGGGCCCACTCGATCGCGTCGCGGCCGACCGGGGTCCGGCCTCCGTTCACGTAGACGGCGTAGGAGCCGTCCTCCTCGCGGCGGGCGTCGATCGCGAGGACCACGCACTGGGCGCCGAAGATCTCGGCGAGCTCCGACAGCAGCTCGGGCCGCGCGACCGCCGCGGAGTTCACAGAGACCTTGTCCGCCCCCGCGTCGAGCACGGCCTGGGCGTCCTCGGCGGTGCGCACTCCGCCGCCGATCGTGAACGGGATGAACACGTCGTCGGCGCAGCGCCGCGCCAGCTCCGCGACCGTCTCACGCTTTTCGTGCGAGGCCGTGATGTCCAGGAAGACGATCTCGTCGGCGCCCTCGTCCTGGTAGCGCACGGCGAGCTCGACCGGGTCGCCGGCGTCGCGCAGGTTCACGAACTCCACTCCCTTGACCACGCGCCCCTTGTCCACGTCGAGGCACGGGATCACCCGGCGCAGCAGCATCAGGCGAGCACCTCCTGGCCCTCGCGCACCCCGAACCGGCCCTCGTACAGAGCCTTCCCGGAGATCACGCCTGCCAGGTTCAACACGCGCAGCTCGCGCAGCGCCCTCAGGTCGTCGAGCGAGCCGATGCCGCCCGAATAGAGGAAGCGCCCGCGCACCGCCTCCGCGACGCGCCTCACCTCGTCCAGGTCGGGGCCTTCGAGCATGCCGTCGCGGTCGACGTTCGTGTACACGAAGCGCGTGACACCCCGCTCCTGCATCCGGCGGATCGCGTCCTCGCCGCGCATCTGCGTCTCACGCGTCCAGCCCGCGACGGACACCATCCCGCCGCGCACGTCGACCCCGACGAGGATCCGCGACGTGAAGGCGCGCAGTGCCTCGTCGAGCAGGTCGGGATCCGTGAAGGCGGCCGTGCCGAGCACGACGCGCGCCGCGCCGGCGGCCAGGGCGCGCCGGATCGACGCGATCGAGCGCAGCCCGCCCCCCAGCTCGATGGGGACCTCGAGCTCCCACGCGATCCGCTCCACGTGGTGGAGGTTCACCGGCTCGCCCTCGCGCGCGCCGTCGAGGTCGACGACGTGCAGGAAGCGCGCGCCCGCGTCAACGAACGAGCGCGCGGCCTCGAGCGGGTCGTCGGCGTAGACGGTCTCCTCGTCGAAATGGCCCTGGCGCAACCGCACCGCCTTGCCGTCGCGGATGTCCACCGCCGGCAGGAGGATCATCGGATCACGTCGCTGCGCCGCGGGCACCGCCCGCGGCTTGCGCAACGGCGACGAGCGCCACGAAGTTCTTCAGGAGGCGCAGCCCGTCCGGGCCGGACTTCTCCGGGTGGGACTGGAGCCCGTACACCGGCGGCTGCTCCACCACGCTGACGAACTCGGTCCCGTACTCGGCCGTGCCGAGCACAGCGCCGGGATCCGACGGCCGCGGCGCGAAGGAATTGGCGTGGTAGAAGGCGCACGGCGAGGGCAGGCCGGCGTTCAGGGGGCTCGTGCGCCTCCAGCTGACCGGGTTCCAGCCGATCTGCGGCACCTTGAGGCCGGGCGCGTCGAGCGCCTCGACCGGGCCCCGCAGCAGCCCTACCCCCTCCGCACCGCCCTGCTCGGTCGTCGAGTCGAACAGCAGCTGCATCCCCATGCAGAGCCCGATCACGGGGACCGAGGCCTCAACGCGCTCGCGCAGCAGCCCGTCGAGCGCAAGCTCGTGCACGCGCTCCATCGCCTTCGGCATCGCCCCCACGCCCGGCAGCACGATCCCGTCGGCCTCGCGCACCCGAGCGTGGTCGCTCGTGAGGAGCGGCTCGGCGCCGACGTGCTCGAGCGCCTTGCTCACCGAGCGCAGGTTCCCCATGCCGTAGTCGAGGATCGCGATACGGGTCAAAGAACGCCCTTGGTCGAGGGAACGACGCCCTCGACGCGGTCGTCGGCCTCCACGGCCTCGCGCAGCGCGCGCGCGAATGCCTTGAACGACACCTCGACCATGTGGTGCGCGTTCGTCCCGGCCTCGACGCGGACGTGCAGGGTCAGCTTGGCCGTGTTCGCGACCGCGCGAAGGAACTCCTCGGTGAGGTCGGTGTCGAAGTCGCCCACGCGCTCGGCCGGGAAGTCGGCCTCGAATGACGTGAACGGGCGGCCCGAGATGTCGATCGAGGCCGAGGCGCGGGCCTCGTCCATGGGCACGACGGCGTGGCCGAAGCGGCGGATCCCCGCGCGGTCGCCGAGGATCTCGTCGACCGCCTGCCCGAACGCGATGCCGGTGTCCTCGACCGTGTGGTGCGGACCCGTCTCGAGATCCCCGTCAACGTGCACCTCGAGGTCGAACAGCCCGTGGCGCGCGACGGAGTCGAGCAGGTGGTCGAAGAAGCCCACGCCGGTCTCGCGCTCGCCCGCGCCGGTGCCGTCGAGGTCGAGTGACAGCTGGACGTCGGTCTCACCCGTCGTCCGGTGGATCTGCGAGGTGCGGCTCACGCGCGGCGCTCCATGGATTCTGCGTGCACAGGAAAGCCCTCGGCACGCGCGAGCGCGGCACCGGCGGGCGCGAGGCGACTGGCCGCCTCGGGCGGCAAGGATACGCGCGCCATGCGCCGCCGGAAGGTCGCGGGCGACAGCGCCGACTGGAACCGGGCGGCGCCACCGGTGGGCAGCACGTGGTTGGAGCCGGCGACGTAGTCGCCGAACGCGGTGGCGGCGGCGGCACCTACGAACAGGCAGCCGGCGTTCCTAACCCGGTCGGCGAGCGCCTCGGCCTCCTCCCCCATGAGCTGGAGGTGCTCGGGCGCGATCTCCTCGGCCCGACCTCGAGCGCCCCCGCCGCGTCGCTCACGTCAATGAGCTGCACCTCCGCGTTCGTGACGCTCGGGCGCTTCGGCCAGAGCCCGGCGAGGATCTCGGCGACCTCATCCAGCAGCGAGCTCTCGGGCGAGATGCAGTACACCGGGCTGTCCTCGCCGTGTTCTGCCTGCGCCATGAGATCGAGCGCGATCAGCTCGGATCCGCCCCGGCCGAGGCGACGACGACGAGCTCGCTCGGTCCCGCGATTCCGTCGATCCCGACCTGCCCGACGAGCTGGCGCTTCGCCTCCTGCACGAACGGGTTGCCGGGGCCGACGATCACGTCAACGGCCTGCACCGACTCGGTTCCAAATGCGAGCGCGGCGATGGCCTGGGCACCGCCCATCCGGTACACCTCGCTCACCTCGCACAGGACGCAGGCGGCGAGGATCACCGGATGCGCCCTGCCGCCCGGCCCCGGCGGTGCGCATACGGCGATCTCGCGCACGCCCGGCGGCTCGCGCCGTCACGGCACCCATCACGACTGTCGACGGGTACGGCGCACGGCCACCCGGCACGTACACCGCCGCGCGCCGGACGGGATGCTCGGCGACCTCGACGCTGTGGCCCTCCGGGAGCTCCACGTTCACCGGTTCGTCACGAACCTGCGCCTTCGCGACCGCCCTGACGTTCGCGATCGCGGTCCGGAGCCCGGCGAGCACGTCCGCGCTCCAGGACGCCGACAGATGCCTCCAGCTCGTTCGGGTCCACTCGAAGCTGCGTCCGGGCCGAGCTCGGCGTGGTCGAACCGCTCGGTGAACTCGAGCACCGCCGCGTCGCCCCGGATGCGCACCTCCTGGATGATCTCCGCGACCGGCGTCGCACCGCAGAATTCGGCGCGCTGAGCCGGCCACCCGGTTGCGCCTGATCCTCATCCCCTCACCTTCTCCACGATCGCGTCGATCTCCGCCGCCTTGAGCTTGTGCGCCACCGGGTTCGCGATCAGGCGGGCGGTGCAGGTTGCGATCGTCTCCACGGCGCGGAGGTTGTTCTCCGCGAGCGTCTTGCCGGACGCGGTCAGGTCCACGATGCCGTCGACCAGCCCGGTCAGGGGCGCGAGCTCGACCGAGCCCTTCACCTCGACGATCTCCGCCTGGCGCCCGGTCGCCGCGAAATGCTCGCCGGCCACGCGCGGATATTTCGTCGCGATTCGCACGCGGCCCAGCCGGCGCAGCGCGTCGCCGATCGGGTCGCCGCGGTCGGGCGCCGCCACGACCATGTCGCACTGGCCGTAGCCGAGGTCGAGCAGCTCGTAGACCCTGCGGTGCGACTGTTCGAGGAGCACGTCCTTGCCGGTGATGCCGATGTCCGCGGAGCCGTGCTCCACGTAGGTCGGCACGTCACTGGGGCGCATGGTCACGATCCCGACGTCGGCGAACAGCAGGCGGCGGTCGTTCGAGCGCACCTCGGAGGTGTCGATCCCGAGCCGGTCGAGCAGGTCGAGGGTGCCGCCGAAGAGCGCGCCGCGCGGCACCGCGATCGTGAGCCGCTCGTTCACGCCAGCGCCTCCTCGGCCGCCTGGGCGAGGTGGACGCGTTGCACGTCCAGCCCCACGCCGCACGCGGGCAGGTCGCGGCCGAAGCGGCCGATCAGCTCGTCGTAACGCCCGCCGCCGCCGAGCGTGAAGCCCACGGCGGGGTCGTAGACCTCGAACACCGAGCCCGTGTAGTAGCCGAGCTCGCGCACGAGGCCGAGGTCGTAGATGACCCGGTCCGCGACACCGCGGCGCTCCAGGTGCCCATGCAGGCTCTGGAGGCCCTCCAATCCGGGCGTCTGGTCGAGGACCTCGCCGCCCCCCCGAAGTTGCGGAAGCTTGACGAGGAGATCGCGTTGGCCGGGTTCCAGGCCGAGCTGATCGACCTGCCCCTCGAGCCCCACCAGGTCGCGGCGCGAGAGGGTCTCCAGCAGCGGCAGATGCGCATCCTCGGGGACGCCGAACGAGCCCAGCAGGCCGCGGTAGAGCGCCCCGTCCCCGACGCCCACCTTGTGCCGCTTGAGGCCGGCGGCGCTCAGCGCCTCGATCGTGAGCGCAACAACTTCCGCCTCGCCCTCGGCGCCGGGCACCCCGATCAGCTCGATCCCCGCCTGGAGGAACTCGCGCGGCTCCCCCACGCCGCGGTCCGTGGCGCGCCATGCGTGCGCGAGGTAGGAGAACCGCAGCGGTGGCTCCGCATCCGCGTAGCGCGTGGCCACCACCCGCGCGATCGGGATCGTCATGTCCGAGCGCAGAGCGAGGACCGCTCCCTGGTCGTCGAAGCTCCGGTAGCGCGCGCCCGCCGCCCGGGCGTCGCCGCGCAGCAGCACCTCCTCGTACTCGAGCGCCGGCGTGTGCACCTCGCCATAGCCGGCCTCCGCGAAGGCGTCGCGCATCCGGCCGCCGATGGCGCGCAGCTCGCGCATCTCCTCCGGCAACACGTCCCGGGTGCCCGGAGGGATCGGATGAGTCACAAGACGCTCCCGGCGTTAGGCGGGCACGCGCTCCGCGGCGACGCGCTCGATGCGCGCGCCGAGCAGCCGCAGCCGCTCGTCGATCCGCTCGTAACCGCGGTCGATCTGGCGGATGTTCCCGATCTCGGAGGTCCCGTCCGCGCACAGGGCCGCGATGAGGATCGCCATGCCGGCCCGGATGTCCGGGCTCTCCATGCGCTCGCCGTGAAGCCGGCTCGGGCCGCTTACGACCGCGCGGTGCGGGTCGCAGACGATCACCCGAGCGCCCATCGTGACCAGCTTGTCGACGAAGTACAGGCGGTTCTCGAACATCTTCTCGTGGATGAGGATGAGGCCCTCGGCCTGCGTCGCCATGGCGACGGCGATGCTCGTGAGGTCGGCGGGGAAGGCGGGCCAGGGGCCGTCCTCGATCTTCGAGATGGCGTCGCCCTCGTCCGACTTGATCCGGAGCCGCTGGCCGCCGGGCACGATCACGTCGTTGCCGTCGTACTCGATACGGCAGCCGAGCCGCTCGAAGGCGAGCCGGGTCATGCGCAGGTCGTCGGGGATCGTGTCGGTGATGCGCAGCTCGCCGCCCGTGCACGCCGCCAGGGCGATGAAGCTCCCAACCTCGATGTAGTCGGGCCCGATCGCGTAGTCGGCCCCGGCGAGCTCCTCCTGCCCGTGGACGATCATGAGGTTCGAGCCGATGCCCTCGATGCGCGCTCCCATCGCCATCAGGAGGCGCGCCAGGTCCTGGACGTGCGGTTCCGAGGCCGCGTTGTGGATCACGGTCGAGCCGGGCGTGAGCGCGGCGGCCATGAGCGCATTCTCGGTCGCCATGACCGAGGGCTCGTCCATGAAGAAGTCGCAGGCGTGCAGACCCTCGGCCGCCGACAGGCGATACCAGCTCCGGTCGACGTTCACATCGGCGCCGAGCGCGCGGAAGGCGTCGAGGTGCGGATCGAGCCGGCGCCGGCCGATCACGTCGCCGCCGGGCGGCGGCATGTCGGCGCGGCCGCGGCGTGCGAGCAGCGGCCCGGCAAGGAGGAAGGAGGCGCGGATTCGCTCGGCCCAGGCTCGGTCCACGTCGGAGTGGCTCAGCTGGTCGGCCTGCAGCGACACCACGTTGTCGTCGCGCCACTCGGCCTTGACGTCGAGCAGCCGCAGCAGCTCGAGCATCGCCTCGACGTCCGCGATGCGGGGAATGTTCCGCAGCACGACCTCCTCGCGCGTCAGGAGCGACGCGGCGAGCGCGGGCAGCGCGGCGTTCTTGTTCCCTGCCGGCGTGACCGTCCCCGCGAGGGGCGTCCCGCCTTCGATGATGAACTTCTCCATTACCTGACCGAGTTTCGGGAGCCGACGAGGATACCCTGCCGTCCATGGCCCAGCCGACGCGCGAGGAAGCATGGCAGCTCGTCTGTGAGTGGACGCAGTCCGAGTCGCTCCGCAAGCACATGCTCGGAGTCGAGGCCGCGATGCGCGCCTATGCGGTCGAGTTCGGCGAGGACGAGGAGCTCTGGGGCGTCACCGGGCTGCTCCACGACCTCGACTACGAGCGCTATCCCGATCTCGGCACGGGGCATCCGCGCGAGGCGCTCAAGCTCTTCGAGGAGAAGGGCTACCCGCAGGAGCTGATCGACGCGGTGGCCGGCCATGCGAGCTTCCTGGGCGTGCCGCGCGAGTCCCGCATGGCGAAGACGCTCTACGCGGTCGACGAGCTGTCCGGCTTCGTGGCGGCCTGCGCGTACGTCCGCCCCGACGGCGTGCATGGCATGACGCCCAAGTCCGTGAAGAAGAAGCTGAAGCAGCCGAGCTTCGCCGCCGGCGTGAACCGCGACGAGGTGCGCGAGGGCGCCGAGGAGCTCGGCGTGGAGTTCGACGAGCACGTGGCCTTCGTGATCGCCGCGATGGAGGAGCACGCGGACGAGCTCGGCCTGGGCCCGCGCGAAGCGGCCTGAGAGCGAGATTCATTCCGTCCTGCGCTGACACGAACATGCGTTCGTGTCATATGCCGGAATCCTCCACGCCGATCTGGACTCGTTCTATGCGTCCGTAGAGCAGCGGGACGATCCGTCGCTGCGCGGCCGGCCGGTGATCGTGGGTCCGGGTGTGGTCCTCGCCGCGAGCTACGAGGCCAAGGCCTGCGGCGTCTACAGCGGCATGGGCGCCGGGCGGGCGCGCCACCTGTGTCCGCAGGCCGCGGTGGTCCCCTGCCGCTTCGAGGCGTACACCGAGGCCAGCAAGGCGGTGTTCCGGATCTTCGAGGACACGGCGCCGACGGTCGAGGCGCTCTCGATCGACGAGGCCTTCCTCGACGTGCGCGGGATGGAGCACTTCGCCGGCACCCCGGTCGAGATCGCGGAGCGACTGCGCCGCCGGGTCCGCGAGGAGGCGGGCTTGCCGATCACGGTCGGCGTGGCGCGCACGAAGTTCCTGGCGAAGGTCGCGAGCGCGGTCGGGAAGCCGGACGGGCTGCTGGTGGTGCCGCCGGACGCCGAGCTCGAGTTCCTGCACCCACTGCCCGTCGAGCGGCTGTGGGGCGTCGGCACGGCCACGGCCGAGCGGCTGCACGGCGCCGGGCTCCGCACCGTGGCTCAGGTGGCCGAGGTGTCGGAGCGATCGCTGATGGAGCTGCTGGGCCGGGCCGCGGGGCGCCACCTCCACGCCCTCGCCGTGGGGCGCGACCCGCGCAGGGTCGAGGTCCGCAAGCGGCGCCGCTCGATCGGCGCCCAGCACGCGCTCGGGCGCCGCTCGCGCACCCCAGAGGCCGTGGACGCGAGCCTGGTGGCGCTCGTCGACCGGGTGACCGGCCGGCTCCGGAAGGCGAACCGGGTCGCGCGGACGGTCACGCTGCGGTTGCGCTTCTCGGACTTCCAGCGCGCGACGCGCTCGCACACGCTGCGCGAGGCCAGCGACCGGACCGAGACCGTGCTGGTCACGGCGCGAGCCCTCCTCCACGCCGCCCGGCCGACGATCGAGGATCGAGGGATAACCCTCGTTGGCGTGGCGCTGACGAACCTGGAGGACTCAGGCGCCGCCCAACTACCGCTGGACGACCGCGCCGCCACCCTGGACTCGACGCTGGACGAGCTGCGCGACCGCTTCGGCACCGAAGCAATTACGAGGGCGGTCCTACTCGACCGCGACGAGCACCCGCGCCTCCCCCAGCTCCCCGACTGACCGTGTCGACCTTATTCATCACATGCATGAAAAAGGTCGACACCATCGCCCGGGCCCACCCTTCAATGCCCGTCGTTCGTCGTTCGTCAACCGCGACGCCCCTAAGCCCAGCGCCCTCCCGCCTTCGCCCAGTCAGCCAAATGCCCCACGGAGCAGAAGCCGTCCGGGATCCGGTGCTCCCCGCGGTGGCGCACCAGCACGATGCGCACATCGCCGAGCGCCTCGCCGCACTGGGCGCAGGTGTCGATCGAGTCGGCGATCCCGCGCGGCTCCTCGATCTCGCCGGGCTCCCAGTGCGGTCCCTGCACCTTCCAGGGGAAGACGTGCTCGAGGCGGCAGAACGCCGCCTGCCGGGCGCCCGGCAGCTCCTGCGCGCGCCAGCCGTCCTCGCGCTCGATCACGTTTCCGCACCAGGAGCAGGTCTCTGTAGATTGCGGCGCCATGGAGGGCCCGCTGCGAATTATCGTCCTCGAGGGCGACGAGACCGGTCAGGAGCTGCTCGAACAGGCGCTCCGCGTGCTGGATCCGGGCGTCCTCAAGGTCGACGTCGAGCTCGAGCACTACGACCTCTCGCTCGACAACCGACGCCGCACGAACAACGAGGTCGTGAGCGCGGCGGCCGAGGCGATGAGCGAGGCGCGGTTCGGCCTGAAGGCGGCGACGATCACCCCCGAGGGCAAGGACGACGTGGGCAGTCCGAACCGCCTGCTCCGGGAGGCGATCGACGGCAAGGTGATCATTCGCACCGGCCGGCGCATCCCGGGCGTGACGCCGGTGGCCGGAGTCCATTACCCGATCGCCGTCGTTCGAATGGCGGTGGGCGACGCGTACGGAGCCGAGGAGCGCCGGGAGCAGCAGAACGGCGACGAGCTGGCGTTCCGGACAGAGAAGATCTCGCGCAGCGTCTGCCGGGCCGTGGCCGAGTACAGCTTCCGCACCGCTGCGCGCATCCACGGCCGCGTGTACGGCGGGACCGAAGTGGACCGTGAGCCCGGTCTACGAGGGGATGCTGAAGGAGGAGATGGACGAGGCGAGCGAGCGGCATCCCGAGGTCCCGTATAGCCCGGTGCTGATCGACGCCACCTACGCCGGCCTGATCAGCGGCGCGGCCGACGCGCCGCTCGTGATCCCCGCGCTCAACCGCGACGGCGACTGCCTCTCCGACCTCGTGATGCCGATGTTCGGCTCGATAGCCGGGGCGGAGTCGGTGCTGCTCGGCGTTCGACGAGGACTACGACGCGAAGGCGGTGATGGCCGAGGCGCCGCACGGCACCGCGCCGGCCCTCCTGGGCAAGGACATCGCCAACCCGATGGCGATGATCCTCGCCGCCGCGGCGGTGCTCCACTACGCCGGCGAGCTCGGCTACGACGGATGCGACACGGCGTCGCGCGCGATCTACGAGTCGGTGCTCGAGGCGGTGGCGACAGGCGTTCGGACGCCCGACCTGGGCGGCCACGCGGCCACCAGCGAGTTCACCACCGAGGTGATCGCGCGCGTGCGAACGAAGATCGACATTTGGGCGTCGCTCTAACGACGCGCACTGCGGCCCACCGGCAGTCCGGCGGCGGCGCGGCTGGGGTCCCGCAGGTGCTTCCTGCGGCGCGCGACGTAGTAGCGGCGCTGGACGAACAGTGTGAGCACGCCGGCGAGCACGATCGAGATGAGGTTGATCGCCAGCTGCGCCGCCGCGCCGCCCGCCTCGCCCCAGTCGCCGTACGCGGCCGCAACACCGATGTTCGAGGCGGCGGGGATCGTCGTGACGGAGATGAGCACGCCGATCAGGGCGCCCGACTTCGCGTTCGTAAGGGAGAGGATGCCCACGGTCCCAGCGACGAAGGCGACGAAGAACGAGAAAAAGCCGGGATTCGAGATGAAGCCGGTCAGCTGATGCGCCGAGGGCACGAAGTCGTCGGGGCTCGCGCCGATCGCCTCGAAGACCAGCGTCGCGACGCAAGCGAGCAGGATCCCGATCGGAAACCCGACTCCCAGCGCCACGAGCGACCGCTTTGCGAAGTCGGGCCGGCGCTCGACGAGGGCGACTGAGAGGCCGGCCAGCGGGCCGAACTCGGGGCCCACGACCATCGCGCCCACGATCAGGATCGGCTGGTCCAGGAGGATCCCGACCGCGCCGATCTGCATGGCGAGCACCATGAACAGGACGAAGCTGACCGACAGCTCCGTGTTCTCGCTGGTGCGTTGCTCGACCTCCTCCCAGACCACGGCGTCCGAGGGCAGCCCCGGCGCGGCCTTCTCGGCCGCCTCCGCGGCATCGGACAGGGCGGTGTCGATGTGCTCCACCGCGATCGACCCCACGCGCGGGATCTCGAGCTCCTTGAGGTCGCCGAGGATCACGCTCGCCTCCTCGCGGGCGACGTCGCAGAGGATCAAGTCCCCCGCGGGCTTCTGCGCGACGCCGTGCAGGTGGACGATGTTGAGGACGGCCGGCGAGGCGTTGAGCACCTCCAGAGCCTGGTGGGCGACCTTCTCCGGCGCGACGATCCTCAGGTGGATCACGCCGCGAACCTGCTCATTCCCGCCCTCACCTCGTCCGGGATCTGGCGCTTGGCAAGCGTCTTCGGGTCGATAAAGACATGGCGGAGCTCGCCGTCGGCGAGCACCACGCTGTCGGAGACGCGCTCCACCCGCAGCTCGGTCATCGAGGACGTGCTGCCGAGGCGCGCGACCCTCGCGACCAGGTCGAGCTCGTCGTCGAAGCGCGCTGAGGCGCGGTAGCGGATCGTCGCGTCGGCCACCATGGCGTCGGTGCCGGCGGCGATCATCCCGGCGTAACCGCCACCGAAAGCCTCCCGCCACAGCTCGGTCATCGCGACGTCGAAGTACATGAGGTAGTTCGCGTAGAAGACGACGCCCTGGCCGTCGCACTCGTTGAAGCGGACTCGGATCCGGTGACGGAACGGCTCAGCCACGGGGCCGGGAGCCTACTTGCAAGCGAAGTTGCAGCAAATCGGCGTTTCCATCCGACGCCGGCCGTAGCTTGTCGAACGCATGTTCCCCCGGTTCAGAGAGCAGATCGGCACGGCGCTCGACCTCTTCGTCGAGTTCTCCACCCTGGGCGAGTACCGCCTGGCGGTGGAGCGGCCCGGCGCCTCGGGCGCCCCCGTCGATGCTCCTGGCCAGGCACCGCAGCTGGGAGGCGCAGGCACCCCTCACGCACTGCGCGCTGCGGTCCGCCGCACCGTCGCGGGTGGGGCGACCGGCATGGTGCCGGTCGCGACCCCCGCGGCCCGGCGGTTGCGCGGCTCGTGCGGGGCGCCGAAGCCCGGCGAGCAGCTCTGCCTCGCCGTCTAGGCGCCTGCAGCGAGGCCGCGACCTCGGGAGAACGACTGCATCGAAGGCGGCCTCGCCCGCGGGGTAAGTCGACTTTTGTACCCACCTGGGTGCATAAAGCGCCTTACCCCCATTCCGCGGCCGAGCCGAGCACCTTCACTGCTGTGGTTCGTCCACCGCGCCGCCGCCGTCGAACACCCCCCGCTGCGCGAGCTCGGACTTGAGCCAGCGGATCGGCTCGTGGGTCTTCCCCTCCGTCGAGCCGTCGAGCTCCACGAAGCGCAGGAACAGGTCGATGTCCGGAATGCGGTCGACCATCACGTTGAAGGCGTGCTCGTCCATGCGGCCGCGGTGCTGGACCTTGCGCCACAGGCTGTACGGCTTGTCGTGAAGCTCGATCGTCGCCAGCAGGCGCTCGTCGTCGGTGTAGCGCTCCGCGAAGCGGCGCGCGCGCATGGCGTGGTGGTTCGCGCCCGTGTGCGGCCGCCAGTTCTGGACCTTGTACTTCAGCGAGTCGTGGACGATCGCCATGAAGCGAAGGTCCTCGCGCCGCCGGCCCGTCTCGCCCCAGCGCTCGATTGTCTCGAGCAGGTCGGCGACGTGGGCCCCCACCGTGCCCTCCGGGTGGCCGCTCCGAGGCTTGCCCCAAGCGAGCCCCTCCTGCAGCACGGGATCGGCGAGGACGGCGCGCTCGAGCTCCGTCTCCGGGGCGAGGCTAGTCGACGCTCTCCGCAATCCAGATATCGCCCTGGCGCGCCAGGACCACCCGCGCCTCGTTGCCGTCCTCCGCGACCGCGACGAAATGGGCGCGGTCCTCCTCGATGCCCGGCCGGTCGTCGACCAGGATCAGGTGCAGGACCCCGTAGGTCCAGTCCGGCCGCGACTGGCTGAGCGCCGCCCGGGCGGCCTCCTCCATGAGCTCGCGCTGCCAGCCGCGGTCGGAAGCCGCGGCCTGCGCGAGCGCGGCGTCCGCGGAGCGGACGTGCTGCTCCCATGAGCCGGCCTGCTGGCGATCGCGAGCTCGCGTGCCGAGGAAGCCGAGCACGAGCGCGATCAGCACGATCACGGCGATGACGATCAGGACGATTGCGAGTGTGGACATGCGCGGCGGAGTGTAGGGAGGCTTCTGGAACGACGAAGGCCGCCCGGAGGCGGCCTTCGATGAATAAACGGCGGCGACCTACTCTCCCAGGGCCGCGAGGCCCAAGTACCATCGGCGCTGAGGGGCTTAACTGCTCTGTTCGGAATGGGAAGAGGTGTGGCCCCCTCGCTATCACCACCGAAAAATAGCGAGACCAAGGCCCTCTCGGACCTTGAAAACTGCACGGCATGGCCGGGAAAGATCAAAAATATCCGTCAAGCCCTCGAACCATTAGTACCGGTCTGCTGAACGCATTGCTGCGCTTACACATCCGGCCTATTACGTGGTGGTCTTCCACGGGTCTTACTCCCTCAAGGGGATGGGAGAGCTCATCTCGAGGTTGGCTTCCCGCTTAGATGCCTTCAGCGGTTATCCAGTCCGCACGTAGCTAACCAGCAGTGCCCTTGGCAGGACAACTGGTACACCAGAGGTGCGTTCGTCCCGGTCCTCTCGTACTAGGGACGACTCCCCTCAACTCTCCAACGCCCACGGCAGATAGGGACCGAACTGTCTCACGACGTTCTGAACCCAGCTCGCGTACCGCTTTAATGGGCGAACAGCCCAACCCTTGGGACCGACTACAGCCCCAGGATGCGACGAGCCGACATCGAGGTGCCAAACCGGTTCGTCGATGTGGACTCTTGGAACCGATAAGCCTGTTATCCCCGGAGTACCTTTTATCCGTTGAGCGACGGCGCTTCCACTTGCTACCGCCGGATCACTAAGGCCTGCTTTCGCACCTGCTCGACATGTCTGTCTCGCAGTCAAGCTCCCTTGTTGCCTTTGCACTCTACGCACGATTTCCAACCGTGCTGAGGGAACCTTTGCGCGCCTCCGTTACATTTTAGGAGGCGACCGCCCCAGTCAAACTACCCACCTGACACTGTTCACCGCCCGGTTTCACGGCGCGGTGTTAGAAGCCCGAGACACCAAGGGTGGTATCTCAAGGGTGGCTCCACCGGGACCGCAGTCCTGGCTTCACAGCCTCCCACCTATCCTGAGCGAGGTGCCTCAGACTCCAATATCAAGCTGTAGTAAAGGTTCACGGGGTCTTTCCGTCTTGCCGCGGGTACTCGGCATCTTCACCGAGACTGCGATTTCACCGAGCCCCTCGTTGAGACAGCGCCCAACTCGTTACGCCATTCGTGCAGGTCGGAACTTACCCGACAAGGAATTTCGCTACCTTAGGCACTTTGTTACACACCAGCGTGAGGTTTTACACTCAGGCTGACAGTGGCTGGGTCGTTTCTGTTCCGCCCAGCTCTCCACGTCGCCGTGGAGGTCGGACCATCTCATCGCCCCTGGCCGGGGCGTCTGGCGTATGGCCTCTGAGGATTCTGTCGAGGACTTGCTCCAGCGGACGCTTGCGCTGCTTCCCGTTGAGGTTCATCGCGTAAGCGATCTCAACGATCTGCGCAAGGCCGGCGGGTTGACGGTGGGCTCCTTGTGCGAACAGCCCCAGGATGTCCCGGAACCGTGCAAAGTCGTCCCTACGCGCGGAGAACCGCGCGTATCTCCCCAGGAACGGTCCTACGACCGTGGAGAGAACCGGCCGGGAGTAGATCGAGTACACCAGCACCGATTCGTTCCCCGGCTTGGGGTAAATCGTGCCGGCCCCGAACTCATCCCGGGCCAACTCGAGGAGCGATCGCCTCACGCAATGTTGCGTGATGCTGAATCCAGGCTGGACGAAGAAGCCGAGCGGCACCGTCGGGTGGGACTTGATCCCCACGTAGACGCTGCCCTCACCTTCAATCACTCCAGCGAGAAACCAGCGGCGCTGCTCCTCGCTCGACAGGCTTTCCTGCTGATTGCCTGCACTGGTCGGATTGTCACCCACCCATCCAGCCTACCTCGAGGGCAGGACGGAAAAAGCAGGTACCGCCAGATACTCAGGTGTCCCAGCATATAGCCAGATTTTGCAACCGCCCAATTGTTGACGGTTATAGTTACCGCCGCCGTTTACCGGGGCTTAGTTTCAGAGCTTCGCCGTCCGAAGACGGCTAACCCCTCCACGTAACCTTCCGGCACCGGGCAGGCGTCAGCCCCTATACGTCGTCTTGCGACTTAGCAGAGACCTGTGTTTTTGGTAAACAGTCGGTTGGGCCAATTCACTGCGGCCCCCTCAGGCTCCGGTCGTATGACCTTCACCTTATCGGGGCGCTCCTTCTCCCGAAGTTACGGAGCCATTTTGCCGAGTTCCTTAACGAGGGTTATCTCGATCACCTTAGTATTCTCTACTTGTCCACCTGTGTCGGTTTTGGTACGGGCACGAACTGTCCTCCCTAGAGGCTTTTCTCGGAGGTATGGCGTCAGGGACTCGCCGGCCTTCCGGCCAGCTGGCATCGTGCCTCACCGTAACGAGCTCCCGGATTTTCCTAGGAGCTCTGGCTACACACTTACCCCCGCTCTACCGTCGGCGGGGTTCCCTTAGCCTTCCTCGTCCCCCCATCGGTGATAGCGGACAGACGTGGTACGGGAATATCAACCCGTTGGCCATCGACTACGCCTTTCGGCCTCGCCTTAGGTCCCGACTGACCCTGAGCCGAAGAACGTTGCTCAGGAAACCTTGGACAATTGGCGGAGAGGATTCTCACCTCTCTTTCGTTACTCACGCCGGCATTCTCACTTCTGAAGCCTCCACGGCTGGGTTCCCCCGCCGCTTCACTAGCTTCAGAACGCTCTCCTACCGCGCACGTGATCCCGAAGGATCGCGTACACCCGTAGCTTCGGTGGTTAGCTTGAGCCCCGTTACATTTTCCGCGCCCGAACACTTGACCAGTGAGCTGTTACGCACTCTTTCAAGGGTGGCTGCCTCTAAGCCAACCTCCTGGTTGTCTCGGCACTCGGACATCGTTTCCCACTTAGCTAACACTTGGGGACCTTAGCTGACGGTCTGGGTTGTTTCCCTTTCGCCTATGAAGTTTATCCCCCACAAGCTGACTCCCCGGGTACACCTAACGGTCTTCGGAGTTTGTCTGAAGTCGGTAACCTGGTAGGGCCCCTAGTCCAAACAGTGCTCTACGGCCGCAAGGCATTGCCGGAGGCTATACCTAAATATATTTCGGAGAGAACCAGATATCTCTGAGCTTGATTAGCCTTTCACTCCGACCCACAGGTCATCCGCCCAGTTTTCAACCTAGGTCGGTTCGGCCCTCCACGGGGTCTTACCCCCGCTTCAGCCTGCCCATGGGTAGCTCGCTCAGTTTCGGGTCTACCGCCTCTGACTAAATCGCCCTATTCGGACTCGCTTTCGCTGCGGCTCCGCTCATCGCTTAACCTTGCCAGGGACGAGTAACTCGCCGGCTCGTTATGCAAAAAGCACGCCGTCACATTCCGAAGAATGCTCCGACCGCTTGTAGGCACGCGGTTTCAGGTACTATTTCACTCCCCTTCAGGGGTACTTTTCACCTTTCCCTCACGGTACTAGTCCGCTATCGGTCACTAGGGAGTACTTAGCCTTGGAGGGTGGTCCCCCCGGATTCGCACCACGTTTCACGGGTGTGGTGCTACTCAGGAACAGGCTCGAGAGACCATTCGCTTTCGCCTACGGGGCTGTTACCCGCTGTGGCGCCCGTGTTCCACGGATCTTCGGCTAGCAAATGGTTTTGTAACTCCCGCCCAGGGATGCAGCTCTGGGAGGCCTGTCCTACAACCCCGGTTACGCAACGCCTGCACGCTTGCACGTAGCCGGTTTAGGCTGGTCCGCTTTCGCTCGCCACTACTCGCGGAGTCTCGGTTGATTTCCTTTCCTCGAGGTACTGAGATGTTTCAGTTCCCTCGCTTGCCTCCGTACGCCTATGTATTCAGCGTACGGTGACACCGCATTACCGGTGCCGGGTTTCCCCATTCGGGTATCCGCGGGTCAAAGCCTGTTCAGCAGCTAACCGCGGCTTATCGCAGCCGTCCACGCCCTTCATCGACTCCTAGTGCCAAGGCATCCACCGTGTGCCCTTATTATCTTGACGGTGATCGCTGATAACTACGACGCCCGAAGGCGTCGCGTTTTTCAACGGTGATCTTTCCGTTGTTCGCAGCGGACGTCGCGCCCGCTGCGATGGCCATGCTGTGCAGTTTTCAAGGTCCGGCGAGGGCGCAACCGAGGGGACTCCCCGGCTGGTCTCTCAAAACTCAGCAGTACGCGCCCGTCGACGCACGAGGCGCCGGCGAGCTCCAGATTCGGTCGACGTTCTAGATGCGCCGCGCGGATCACTAGATCCGGCGGCCGGCCTTCATTAGAAGGCTCCCTAGAAAGGAGGTGATCCAGCCGCACCTTCCGGTACGGCTACCTTGTTACGACTTCACCCCAATCACGAGCCCCACCTTCGACGGCTCCCTCCCGTAAGGGTTGGGTCACCGGCTTCGGGTGTTGCCCGCTTTCGTGGTGTGACGGGCGGTGTGTACAAGACCCGGGAACGTATTCACCCCGGCGTTGCTGATCCGGGATTACTAGCAACTCCGCCTTCATGGAGGCGAGTTTCAGCCTCCAATCCGAACCGAGACCGGCTTTTTGGGATTCGCTCCACCTCGCGGTATCGCAGCCCTCTGTACCGGCCAATGTAGCACGTGTGTAGCCCTGGACATAAGGGGCATGATGACTTGACGTCATCCCCACCTTCCTCCGGTTTGTCACCGGCAGTCTCGCATGAGTCCCCAACTAAATGCTGGCAACATGCGACAGGGGTTGCGCTCGTTGCGGGACTTAACCCAACATCTCACGACACGAGCTGACGACAGCCATGCACCACCTGTGATCCTGCCCACAAGGGGAAACCGTGTTTCCACGGCGGTCAGGAACATGTCAAACCCAGGTAAGGTTCTTCGCGTTGCGTCGAATTAAACCACATGCTCCGCTGCTTGTGCGGGTCCCCGTCAATTCCTTTGAGTTTTAGCCTTGCGGCCGTACTCCCCAGGCGGGGCACTTAATGCGTTAGCTCCGGCACGGGAGGAGTCGACACCTCCCACACCTAGTGCCCATCGTTTACGGCGTGGACTACCAGGGTATCTAATCCTGTTTGCTCCCCACGCTTTCGCGTCTCAGCGTCAGTAACGTCCCAGCGAGCTGCCTTCGCCATAGGTGTTCCTCCCGATATCTGCGCATTTCACCGCTACACCGGGAATTCCACTCGCCTCTTCCGAACTCTAGTCCGGCAGTATCGACCGGCATCCCAGGGTTGAGCCCTGGACTTTCACAGCCGACTTACCGGACCGCCTACACGCTCTTTACGCCCAATGATTCCGGACAACGCTTGCCCCCTACGTATTACCGCGGCTGCTGGCACGTAGTTAGCCGGGGCTTCTTCTGGAGGTACCGTCACCCGAGTCGGCTATTAACCGCCCGGGCTTCGTCCCTCCTGAAAGGGGTTTACAACCCGAAGGCCTTCTTCCCCCACGCGGCGTTGCTGCGTCACGCTTTCGCGCATTGCGCAAGATTCCCCACTGCTGCCTCCCGTAGGAGTCTGGGCCGTGTCTCAGTCCCAGTGTGGCTGATCGTCCTCTCAGACCAGCTACCCATCGCAGCCTTGGTGAGCCGTTACCTCACCAACAAGCTAATGGGCCGCGGGCCGATCCCGATGCGGAGGCCGAAGCTTCCTTTCCAATCCCCACTGATGTGGGGACAGCACATTCGGTATTAGCCCGGGTTTCCCCGGGTTGTCCCGATCATCGGGGCACGTTACCCACGTGTTACTCACCCGTTCGCGGCTCTGCCCCAGGGCAAGCCCTGGTTCGTCGCTCCACTTGCATGTGTTAAGCACGCCGCCAGCGTTCGTCCTGAGCCAGGATCAAACTCTCCGTGAAAGTCTGGCGTGGGTATCAAACTGCCCACTGTCAGATCATGGAAAGCTGTCAAGTCTCGTGAGCTTCCCGCGTACACCTGCGGGCCTGCTCAACTTGACGGGTACTGATTCAGGCCCTTCGCGGATCGCCGAAGCGGCCCGAGAAGGGTTCAAACCTGGACGCGACCGACATAGTCGGTCGCACGTACTGCTGAGTTTTCAAAGACCGCGCGCCCTCAGGGGTGGGGCTTCCACCGACGCGTAGAAGCGCGACGGAGGAATATAGCACTCCAGTGGGGCTCGCCTCACTCCTGGCGCAGCTTCTTGAAGCGCCGGCGCCCCACCTGCAGCACGGCGCCGTCGAGCTCGTCGGCCTGGACGTCGAGAGCAGCGAGCTCCTTCCCGTCCAGCTTGACGCCGCCTTGGCCGAGCAGGCGGCGCGCCTCCGAGCGGGAGAGCCCGAAAGCGTCGGCCATGAGCGCTGGAACGTGCACGTCGCCGTTGTCCGAGCTGAAGGCGAACTCCTCGATCTCCTCGGGCAGCTCTCGGCGGACATGCAGGGTGTCGAAGCGATCCTGCGCCCGCGCGGCCGCTTCGGTCCCGTGGTAGCGCTCGGTGAGCTTGAACGCCATGTGCCGCTTTGCGTCGCGGGGATCGGACTGGGGCTCTTCGTCCAGAAGCAGCGCGTAGTACGTCGGCATCGCGTCGTCCGGGACGCGCATCAGCTTCCCGTACATCTCCTCCGGCGGCTCGTCCAGCCCCACGTAGTTGCCCAGCGACTTCGACATCTTCTGGACCCCGTCGATCCCGGGCAGGATCGGCGTGGTGAGGATCGACTGCGGGTCCACGCCGTAGGCGCGCTGTATCTCGCGCGCGAGAAGGATGTTGAACTTCTGGTCCGTCCCGCCGAGCTCGACGTCGGAGCGGATCGCCACCGAGTCGTACCCCTGGAGCAGCGGGTACAGGAGCTCGAGGATCGAGATCGGCTCGCCGGCCGCGTAGCGCTTCGCGAAGTCGTCCCGCTCGAGGATCTGGGCGACGGTCGACACCCGCGCGAGCCGGAAGAGGTCCTCCACCGGCATGTCGAGCCACTCGCCGTTCCGCCTCACCTCGGTCCGGTCGCGGTCGAGGACCTTGAACGCCTGCTGCTGGTAGGTCTCCGCGTTGCGGTCGATCTCCTCGCCCTCCACGAAGGGCCGGGTGGCGGAGCGGCCGCTCGGGTCCCCCACGCGCCCGGTGTAATCGCCGATGATCAGCACCACGGTGTGGCCGAGATCCTGAAACTCGCGGAGCTTGCGCAGCACCACCGTGTGGCCCAGATGGATGTCCGGCGTGGTGGGGTCCACGCCCAGCTTCACCCGAAGCGGACGGCCCTTCGCGAGCTGTCGCTCCAGCTCTCCGTCCGGCAGCGCATCGACGGCATTTCGGGTGAGGAAGCGGGCTACCTCGCCCGGCGAGTCCGTCATGAGGCCAATGCTAGGGTTTTCCCCTTCTCCCGCGCCCGCCGTGCCGTTGTACGGGTGCCGTTGTCATGCCCGATCCGCCTACGCCGATCATCCATCCGACTGCCACGCGCAGCGAGCGCTTCCAGCGCTCGAACGGCGTGCCCGCACAGACGAACGGAGCCGGGCCCCCGGCGGCCAAGCCGAAGCTGAAGAAGCTCCGCCTGGCGCTGGTGCTGAGCGGGCTGTCGGTGCTGGCGGTGATCTCGACCGTCTTCGGGATGCTCATGGCGGTCGCCAGCGACCTCCCCAGCCTCGAGAACCGCGCCCAGTACAACAGGGCCGAGAACTCGGTCCTGTACGCCGACAGCTGGGGCTGCAAGGAGTTCGACAAGGCTCCTTGCCAGCAGATCGCCAAGCTCACCGGCAACCAGAACCGCATCCTGATCGGCGAGGGCGAGATCTCGCCGAACGTGAAGAACGCCGTCATCGCGATCGAAGACCGCCGCTTCTACAGCCACAAGGGAGTGGACTACACGGGCATCGCGCGAGCGCTCGGACAGGACGTCCTGCAGCGCCGGGCGGCCCAGGGAGGGTCCACGATCACCCAGCAGTTCGTGAAGAACGCGCTGGACGCACAGGGCAACCGCTCGGTGTTCCAGAAGCTCCGCGAGGCGGCGCTCGCGTACCACCTCGAGCGCCAGTGGCCCAAGGAGAAGATCCTCACGCAGTACCTCAACACGGTCTACTTCGGCAACGGCGCCTACGGGATCGAGGCGGCGGTGCGCACCTACTTCGGCGACGGCGACGAGCCGGATGAGCGCGCCGGCGCCGACGACGCGGGCGTGAGCTACACGCCGCCGGTCGTCGAGGAGCAGCAGGACCCCGACGCCCGCGAGGCCGTCGATGTGGCGCCGCACGAGGCCGCGCTCCTCGCCGGGATGATCGCCTCACCGAGCATGTACGACCCGATCGCACACCCGAAGGCCGCCAGGACCCGGCGCAACCTGGTGCTCGAACGCATGCTCGAGACGAAGGCGATCACGCAGGCGCAGTACGACGAGGCGATCCGGCAGAGCCTCCCCGCCGAGGACGACGTGGACCCGCCGAACACCGAGTCGCAGGAGCCGTACTTCACGAGCTGGATGACGGAGCACCTACTCGACCAGTACCGGCCGGGCAAGGTCTTCGCGGGCGGCCTGAAGGTCCGCACCACGATCGATCCGGAGCTCCAGGACGCCGCCGAGAGCGCGATCGTGGGCCGCCTGGCGGGCGTCGGGCCTGACGCTGCGCTCGTGGCGATCAAGAACAGCACCGGCGAGGTGCGCGCGATGGTCGGCGGCTCGGACTTCAACGCGCGGCCGTTCAACCTCGCCACGAACGGCCACCGCCAGCCCGGCTCCTCGTTCAAGCCCTTCATCCTCGCTCGGGCGCTCGAGGACGGGATCGACCCGAACAGCACGTGGACGTCCGCGCCGCAGCGGATCCCGTTCGAGGGCAAGAAGGGCCCTGAGATATTCGAGGCCAACAACTACGAGAACTCGTACCTCGGCGCAGCCTCGCTGTGGTCGGCCACTGCGACCTCCGACAACTCCGTGTTCGCGCAGCTCGGCATGAAGGTCAAGCCGAAGCGGGTGGCCGCACTTGCGCAGGAGATGGGCATCCGCACGAAGGTCTCCACGAACCCCGCGATGCTGCTCGGCGGCCTCACGGAGGGCGTCACCCCGCTCGAGATGGCCTACGCCTACTCGACCCTGGCGAATGACGGGGTGCGGGTCTCCGGCTCGCTCGCGCCCGGCGACACCGGTCCCGTGGCGATCCAGAGCGTCCAGGAGGGCGAGGGCAAGGTCACGGAGAACAAGAAGGTCGAGGAGCGCGTGCTCCCGGCCGAGGTCGCCCAGCTCGAGAAGGACATGCTCGGGCTCGTCGTCTCGAGCGGCACCGGCAAGGCCGCCCAGGTCGGCGACGAGTTCATCTGGGGCAAGACCGGGACGACCGAGAACTACGGCGACGCCTGGTTCGCGGGCGGCAACGATGACATCACCGTCGCCATCTGGGTCGGCTACGCCGACAAGCTGCAGCCGATGGAGTACGAGCACGCGGGCGGCCCGGTCGCGGGCGGCACCTTCCCCGCTGAGATCTTCCATGACTTCATGTCGTCCTGGCTCGAGCTTCGCGAGCAGCGCCGGCTCGAGCGCGGCGCGAACAAGGACGATGGCACCGAAGAGGGCGTCTCACCGGCGATCCCGATCGCACCCTCCGACGTCCCGCCCGCCGAGCAGGCAGCCCCGGACGCGCCCGAGACGGGCGAAGAGCAGGATCAGGGCGGCGGAGGAACGCAGGGCCAGCCCGACCCGCAGGATCCGGCGCCCGCGCCGGAGGCGGCGCCCACCCCAGCGCCCGCGCCGACCGAGCCGCCCAGCGGCGGTGGCGGCGGGGCCGGCGGTGGCGTGGGCCCGGGCGACCCGGGCTAGGCGGCCCGCGGCGAGCGCATCGCCGCCGGCCATGGCCGGGAGACGTGGCGCGAGTCCGCGTCGCAGAACCGCCAGGGCAGCTCGGCCGCCTTGGTGATCCCGATCCGCTCGCCGATCACCACGTGAGGCTCGCGCGAGCCCGGCTCGCGCGTGAGCACGTCGATCGGCCCGTCAACGAGCGAGCTGCCATTGAGCGACAGCCCGATGCCGAGCGCCTGGGTGAGCTTGCCGGGGCCCGAGCAGAGCTCCTCATCGAGCATCACGCCTCGCCGCTCGCGCATGACCTCCAGCCCGTCCACCGGCTCGAGCGCCCTGATCAGCACCGCGGCCCCCACCCCGGCCTCCTCGGCCACCGCGTTCAGCAGCGAGTGGATCCCGTAGGAGAAGTACACGTACGCGTGCCCAGGCTCGCCGAAGAGCGTGCGGGTGCGCTCCGTGACCCCGGCGTACGCGTGGCACGCGGGCTCCTCCATGTGGTAGCTCTCGGTCTCGACGATGCGTCCGGCCGTCTCGCCGTGTCGGACGACGCAGCCGACGAGGTCGCGCGCCACGTCGTGCACCGAGCGCGCGTAGAAGCCCTGACCGAGCCTCACCCGCTCGCCTCGCGCAGCACCTGGCGCGCCTGAGCCAGCTGGTCGCGGACGCGAGACGTCGCCGTGCCGCCGTCCGACACCTTCGACTCGAGCCACGAGCCCTCGTCGAGCAGCTCGTAGAACTGGCCGTCGAGCTGAGGCGCCAGCTCCTGGAGCTCGTCCTCGGAGAGCTCCGACAGCTTCTTGTCGCGGTCGACCGCCGCCCGTACCAGGCCGCCGACGATTCCGTGCGCCTCGCGGAACGGGACGCCGCGGCGAACCAGCAGGTCCGCCACGTCGGTGGCCGCGATGAACTCGTCCGACGCCGCCGCCTCCATCCGCTCGCGATTGAACTCGATTCCCTCGAGCATCTCGGCGGCCACGCGCAGGGACAGCTCGATCGTGTCGATCGCGTCGAAGAGCGGCTCCTTGTCCTCCTGCAGGTCCTTGTTGTAGGTGAGCGGCAGGCCGTGGAGTACGCCGTGGAGGGTGGTCAGGTGGCCCGCCAGGCGCGGCGCCTTCGCGCGGAGCAGCTCGGCGGCGTCCGGGTTCTTCTTCTGCGGCATGAGGCTCGAGCCCGACGAGAACGCGTCGGCCACCTCGCAGAAGCCGAACTCCTGTGTGGACCAGAGCACGATCTCGGCGCCGAGCTGCGACAGGTGCGTGGCGCAGGTGGCCGCCGCCGACAGGTAGTCGAGCACGAAATCGCGGTTCGAGACCGCGTCGAGCGAGTTCTCCGAGATGCCGCCGAAGCCGAGCTCCTGGGCCACGAACATGCGGCTCGTGTCGAAGTTCACCCCGGCGAGCGCGCCGGCGCCCAGCGGCAGGTCGTCCGTGGCCGTCATGCAGAAGTTGAAGCGCTGGAGGTCCCTGCGGAACTTCCAGAAGTACGCCAGCAGGTGATGCGAGAGGTAGACCGGCTGCGCCCGCTGGAGGTGCGTGTAACCGGGCATGCGCCAGTCGAAGTGGCGCTCCGCGAGCGCCACGAGCGTGGCCATCAGCTTCTGGAGCAGCTCCATCGCGTCCAGGCTGTGCGCACGCACGAGCATGGCCACGTCGGTGGCCACCTGGTCGTTCCGCGAGCGCGCCGTGTGGAGCTTGCCGCCCACCGGTCCGGCGACCTCGGTGAGGCGCCGCTCGATCGCCATGTGGATGTCCTCGTCGTCCTCCGCGACCACGAACGTGTCGGCATCGATCTCGGCGCGCACCGCGTCGAGGCCGCGCTCGAGCGCCTCGAGGTCCTCGTCGCTGATGATCGCGCTGCGCGCCAGCATCCGTGCGTGCGCGCGTGACTGCTCGAGGTCGTAGGGCGCCAGCCGGTAGTCGAAGCGGATCGACGAGTTGAGCGCCTGGAAGAGCGGGTCCTGAGGGTCACGGAATCGGCCCATGGCGGGCGGGAGTTTAGGCTGTTGCCGGTGCGGGTTCGCAAAGCGCGTCAGGAGGACGCGGCAGCGGTGGCGCAGCTCCTGTTCGAGAGCGCGCCGGACATGTACATGCGCTTCTCGGGTGGACGAGAGCGAGCGCTCGCGACCCTCGAGCGGGCATTCGCGGAGCCGGGCAACCTGGCGAGCGGCGAGATCTCCTGGCTCGTCGAGGTCGACGGCCGCTCGGCAGCCGCGATGGCGGCGTTCCCGGTCGCCGAGGCCGGCGCCCGCTCGCACGCCTACCTCGGCCATACCCTCCGCGGCACCCCGTTCTGGCGCTGGCCGGGGGTGCTCCGGCTGTACTGGGTCGGCGGCCGCGCGAGCCCTCGGCCGCGCGACAACTCGCTCTACATCGACGCCCTTGCGACCGACCCGGAGTTCCGCCGCCGCGGCGCCGCCAGAGCGCTGCTGGCCGAGGCCGAGCGGGAGGCGCGTGCGCAGGGCCTGCCCGCCGTGAGCCTCGACACGACGATGAACAACGAGGGCGCGCGCGCCCTGTACGCGTCCGCCGGCTACGACGAGGTCGCCTACCGCGCGCCGTCGCGCAGCCTTCCCGGCTTCGTGGCGCTGGTCAAGCCGCTCGACCGCTGACTCCGCGGCCGAGGCTAAGACGACAACCCGGCGGCCTCGCGTGCACCCTCCGGGTCAGCAAAGGATTGGACGCGGACGACCCGCCCATCGCGGACGGTCAAGAGCGACGATCGAGTCTCATCGACTTCGAGCTCGTGCGTCCGGCCGACGATGTGTACGACGACCGCCACCTGATCGCCGGTGTCATCGAACCTCAGCAGCTCAACCCTGTAGGTCTCCCAGGCAGAGAGAAACTCGCGCCAGAACCGCCGGACGCCGTCAAAGCCCCGGTAGCTGTCGACGGCAAGCAACGAGTGAGCCACCGGGGTCCACTCGATCACCGGATCCAGGAAACGAGCGAGAGCGTCATCGGTCAGACGCTCCTCGAAATCTTGCGTGGAGCCCTCGCTCGCAAGCTCCGCATAGAGACGGCGAACCAGTTCGATGCTCTCCTGCGACACCTACTCCGACGCCCCCACGGCTTCGAGGGCCTCGCTCTCGCTGGTGTACACGCGCCACCGGATGACCTTTCCGTCCCGGAACTCATTCACATGCCAGGCCACGGCGTCGACGGGCGTGTCGCTCTCCGCACCACTGCCGCGCAGGCGAAGGGAGAGGACTATGAACTCTCCGAGGTCGCGGAGTTCAAGAAGCTCCACATGGAAGTCGGGGAAGGCCCCGAGCAACTCCGCCCACCAGCGCCGTACCCCGTCGTGGCCGCGATAGCCGCCCTCAACGGCGGCGAGGCGCGGGAAGGCCTCCACATCGTGGTGCAGACCAGCCAGTACGGCGTCGAGGTCGCGGTCGTTGAACGCCTGAAAGGCGCGGCGGGTCAGCTCCACGTTCTCCTGCGACATCGCCCGGGCTACTCCCGCAGCCCGGCGGCTTCGATGGCTTCCACGTGAGTCAGAAAGTCGCGGATGCGAACGATCTTCCCCGCTCGAAGGTCAAAGACCTCGCCGACTTCCTGACTGAACTCGATGCCGGTCGCCCGGGCGGTCAAGTCCAGGTGACCGAGCACGAGGACCGACTCGCCGAGGTCGCGGAACTCCTCGGGCCGATTCCTGAGGCTCTCCCAGGCCTCCCCGCGGTCCTGCCTCCAAATCTGTCGCGCGCCGTCGTGGCCTCGGTAGGTGGTCGCCCGTCCCTCGAGGCCCGGCTGGATCGCAGGGTTCCACTCGACGTCGGCATCGAGCTCGGCCAAGAAGCCGTCCAGATCATCGGCATTCCACGCCTCGACGGCGCGCTGGACGGTCTCCACGTTCTCGCGGGCGCGCCGGTAGCGCTCGTAGATCACGCGCGAGCCGAACGTCCTGGTCTCGATCAGCTCCAGCGGGATGTCTTCGGTGACCGGCGGCAGGAACGGCGTGCCGCCACCGACGACGACCGGATAGCGGAAGATGCGCAACTCGTCGACGAGGCCGAGCTCGATCGCCTGCGCGGCCAGGCCGGCGCCGCCGATCGAGACGTCCTTGTCGGTCGCGTCGAGCGCCGCACCGACCTCCTCGGCCACCGACGCCTCGGCGAGCCGCGTGTTGCCCTGGACGCTGTCGAGCGTACGACTGAAGACGATCTTCGGGATCGCGCACCAGACGTCGGCGAACGCGGACCTGGCCTCGCTGTCGCGCAGGGACGGATCGGTCTCCCACACCTGCATCGCCTCGTAGAGCCTGCGGCCGAGTAGATATCCGCCGAGCTCGCGTACCAGCGCGAGGTGAAAGCGAAACAGGTCGTCGCTGGGGGCCCCCCATTCGAACCCGCCCTCGCGGTCGGCGATGAAGCCGTCCACCGAGACGCTCATCGAGTAGATCAGCATGGCCTCAAGCTACCGCCCGCGAGATACTGCACGGGCGATGTCGGAGAAGAACGTCGAAACGGTTCGCCGGGTCTACGAAGGGGTGACCGCCCGCTTGGAGGTGCCCCGGGAGCTGTTCGACCCCGACTACGAGTTCGACAACACGGAGCTCTGGCCGGATATCGGCGAAGTCCTGGGATTTGACGCGGCACAGGAAGCCATGCGCGAGTACTGGGAGACGTTCGAGGCTTACCAGGTCGAGATCGAAGAGGTGATCTACGCCGACGAGGGGCGGGTTGTCGACGTAGTCCGCGATGGCGGCCGGATGAGAGGGACCGACGCCGAGGTGTGGAACCGCTTCTTCCACGTCTGGACCCTTCGCGATGGGAGGATCGTTCGCCTCTCGGTACACACCGACCGGAACCGATCCCTCGAAGTCGCCGGGCTGTCGGAGTAGCGCCCGCTAGCCCGGGCCGCGGCGCTTCAACGTCATCGTCTTGCTGGTCTCGCCGACGGTTCCCAGGTCCACGACCACCCTGATCTTGGTGGTCCTGCGCTTGGCGAGCTTGCGCCCGAGCGCGTTCAGCTTGACCCGGACCTTGCGGCCGTTGCCCTTCTTCAGCGAGAACTTCTTCGACCCGAGCGAGCGGATCTTCCTGGCGCGCTTCGCCGCGGGCAGCACCGGCGAGCGGGTGAGGATCCTGACGCTCCCGGCGCATGCGGTCTGAAGGCAGTTGAGCGTCACGTCGAGCGCGCCGCCGATCGGGCGCAGGACGCTGCCGCCGATGGTGGTGATGTCGGTGGGCCCGAAGCCGATCGGCCCGCCGGGGCTGATCGTGCCGGGCCCGGAGACGAACGTGTAGCGGAGCTGAAGCTCGAATCCGGCGAACCCCTCCGGTCGCCGCCCGCCACCGGAGTCGTTGGCGAGCGCGCCCATCGCCGGGTACGTGGCCGAGGCGTCCACCGTGCCGGGCTGGGTGAAGGCGTTGGCGTTCGTCTGCCCGGGTACCGCGAAGATCGGCAGCGAGCCGGTGCCGGTCACGGCGCTGACGCCGATGATGTCGTCCGTGAACACCCTCTCGTTGCGATTGCTCTCGACCGGCAGGTTCACCGTGAAGGTCGACGTGGTGTTGGGCGTGGGCTGGACCGGCGCGGTCTCGCGCACGAAGAAGCAGCACTCCTCTCCGCCCCCGCCGGTCGAGGTGAGCTGGCGCACGATCACAAAGCGGATCGGCGCCGGGTTCGGCCCGCTTCGAACCGTGACGTTCGTGATCGTGCCGTCACCCGGCACGTAGCCGGTGCGGGGATCGTTCGTGGAGCCGAAGACGCCCGTTTGCCACCAGGTGCAGCTGGGTTGCCCGCTGTTCACCGGGAAGTAGCTGAGGTTGGGGTCGTTGATGTCCGGGAACGGCTTGGTGGCGCAGTCGCTGTTGAAGTTCGGCGCCCGCGCCGGATCGAGCGTCGCCCCGCGCTCGACGGTCTGGGCGGAAGCCGCAGTCGTCATGAGAAGCAGGGCGCAAAGCGCCAGAGGGCCAGCTCCGGCTCGACGCATTGAGCCAAGCTACACCAGGCTCTCGGTCACGGCGACTAGATGTCGATGACGTCCAGCAGCGCCTCCACCACCTGCTCCACCTCGCCGTCCGTCAGGTCGGGGAAGAACGGGAGCGCCAGCGAGCGCGCGGCCACGTCCTCGCAGACGGGGAAGTCGCCCTCCCGGTAGCCGAACCGCTCGCGGTAGAAGCTCATCAGGTGGATGGCCGGGAGGTAGGGCTTCGTGTCCACGCCGCGCTCCCGCATCGCCATCACCGCCGAGTCACGGTGGACGCCGCGCGGCAGCTGCACCACGTACACGAACCAGCCGCGCCTGTCCCCGCCCTGGTCCGGACAGGGCAGGTCGAGTCCCTCGACGTCCGCAAGCGCCTCGGAGTAGAGCTCGGCCACCCGGGCGCGGGCCGCGAGCATGTCGTCGAGCCGCTCGAGCTGCGCGATTCCGAGCGCGCAGGAGAGCTCGTCGAGGCGGTAGTTGAAGCCGAGCCTGTCGTGGTCGAGCCAGCCCATGTCCGGAGCACGGCCCTGGTTCCGCTCCGAGTCGATGCGCTCCTTGAGCTCGGCCGAGGGAGCGACGACCGCTCCCCCCTCCCCGGTCGTGATCTGCTTGTTGGCGTAGAACGCGAACACGCTCAGGTTGCCGCGCGCCCCGACCGCCGTCCCGTCGGCGTGCTCCGCGCCGAGCGCCTCGCAGGCGTCCTCGACGATCCACAGCCCGCAGTCGCGTGACAGCAGCTCGATGCGGGACATGTCCGCCGGGTAGCCGAAGATGTGCACGGGCAGGATCCCGCTGGTCCGTTCCGTGAGCGCCTCCCCCGCCGCCTCCGCCGTGATGTTGAGCGTGCGCGGATCGATGTCGCAGAAGACCGGGCGCGCCCCCTCGTAGAGCAGGCAGTTCGCCGACGCCACGAAGCTGAACGGGGTGGTCACAACGTCGTCGCCGCGCTCGACTCCCGCCGCCCGGATGGCGAGATGAAGGCCGGCCGTGCCGGAGGAGACGGCCGACACGTGCGACGAGCCATGCGCGGCGGCAAATGAGGACTCGAAGGACGTGAGCCGCGGGCCGAGCGCCAGGCGGCCGGAGCGGAGCGTGTCGAGGACGAGCTCCTCCTCCCGCGGCCCCACCGAGGGGCGCGCCAGCGGTATCACGCCGAAGAAACTGCGGAACCGCGGACGCGCGAGGGCAGCATCCCGGCCTCGAGGGAGTCCACGAGGGCGTCCCAGCTCGCCTCGATGACGTTCTCCGACACCCCGATCGCGCCCCAGGTGTCCTGGCCGTCGGTGGTGTCGAGCAGCACGCGCGTGACCGCGCCCGTGCCCTTGCGCTCGTCGAGGATCCGCACCTTGAAGTTCACGAGCTCCATGTCGCGCAGGTGCGGGTAGCGCTCGCCGATCGCGCCGCGCAGCGCCTTGTCGAGCGCGTTCACGGGGCCGTTCCCCTCCGCTGTGCGCACGTAGCGCTCGCCGTCCACCCAGATCTTGATCGTGGCCTCGGTCTCCACACGGCCGTCCTCGCGCTTCTCCACGATCGCGCGCCATGACTCGAGCCGGAAGAGCGGCTCGTACTCGCCCGTCTCCTTGCGGATCAGCAGATCGAACGAGCCGTCGGCGGCCTCGAACTGGTAGCCGCGGCTCTCGAGCTCCTTGACGCGGTCGATCACCCGGGCGGCCGTCTCGTCGTCGACGTCGGCGCGCGCCTGCACCGTTCCCTTGCCCGACAGCTCCGACACGAGGACGCGCCGGTCGGCGCCCACCTCGGACGGATCGACGTGCTCGAACGTGCGCGCGTCGCGATTCACTCCCGCCACGTGCATGCCCCCCTTGTGGGCGAACGCGTTCGCGCCCACGTAGGGCTGGTTCGGGTTCGGCGTGACGTTGCAGAGCTCGTCCACAAGGTGGGCGGTCTCCGTCAGCCGCTGGAGGCGCTCGCGGCCGATCGACTCCATGCCGAGCTTCAGCTCGAGCGCCGGGATGACGGAGATGAGGTTGCAGTTCCCGCAGCGCTCTCCGTAGCCGTTCATCGTGCCCTGCACGAGCCGTGCCCCGGCCTCGAGCGCCACGAGCGAGTTGGCAACGCCGCAGCCGGCGTCGTCGTGGGTGTGGATGCCCACCTGCACCGAGTCGCCGAGCTCGGCCACCACGCGCGCCGTGGCCGCGCTCACCTCGGCGGGGAGTGATGAGCCGTTCGTGTCGCAGAGCGTCACGTTCTCCGCGCCGGCCTCGGCGGCGGCGCGCAGGCAGCGGAGCGCGTAGTCCGGGTCATCGCGGAAGGCGTCGAAGAAGTGCTCGGCGTCGTAGATCACGCGCTTCCCCTGGCCGGCGAGGAAGCCCACCGAGTCGGCGATCATCCGCAGGTTCTCGTCGGGGTCCACGTGCGTCACCTTCTCCAGGTGAAGCGACCAGGTCTTGCCGACGAGCGTGCAGACGGGGGCGAAGCTGTCGGCGAGAACCCTGAGGCCCTCGTCATCCTCGGCCGCCCGGTCTCGCCTCCGGGTCATTCCAAAGGCGGCGATGGAGGCCGTCTCGAAGCTCTCCTTCGAGAGCAGGTCGAACAGCGCGACCTCCTTCGGATTGGAGGCTGGAAAGCCGGCTTCGATCAGGTGAATCCCGAGGCTGTCGAGGGCGTGGGCGACCCGAACCTTCTCGTCGACGGACAGCGACATCCCCTCGCCCTGCATCCCATCGCGCAGGGTCGTGTCGTAGACGACGACGTTCACGCTTGCGACGGCACCGGCACGAGGTCGAGCCAGTCCGCGTAGCGGGCGTCGCGGCCACACAGCGCGTCCTCGAACACGCCCTGGATCTCCCGCGTGATCGGTCCGGGCGGGCCGATCTCGATGTCGTCGATCTCGCGCATGGGCACGAGCTCCGCCGCGGTGCCGGTGAGGAACACCTCGTCGGCAAGCGCCAGCTCGGCGCGGGCGATGGTCCGCTCGATGACCTCGTAGCCGAGGTCGCGGGCGATCTGGATGCACGACTTGCGGTTGATGCCGTCGAGGATCGCGTCGGCCTGGCCGGGCGTGTGGATCACGCCGTCCTTGATGACGAAGACGTTCTCGCCCGTGCCCTCGCAGACGTAGCCCTTGTCGTCGAGCAGAATCGCCTCCTCGTAGCCGGCCTTGACCGACTCGATCTTCGCGAGCACCGAGTTGAGGTACTGGCCGCCTGCCTTCGCGTGCGGGATCAGCGACTCGGACGAGATGCGCCGGTACGACGACACGCGCGCCCGTACGCCGTTGCGCTTGCCCTCCTCACCGAGGTAGGCCCCCCACTCCCAGACGGCAACCATCGCCTCGACCGGGTTGTCGAGGGGGTTGAGGCCCATCGGGCCGTAGCCGCGCCACACGAGCGGGCGGATGTAACAGCTCTTGAAGCCGTTCCGGGCGATCAGCTCGTGCGTGACCTCGCGGAGCTGCTCCTTCGCGAACGGCATGTCCATGTAGTAGAGCTTCGCCGACCTCTCGAGCCGGTCGAGATGGTCCTGATGGCGGAAGATCGCGCTGCCCTGCGCCGTCTCGTACGCGCGGATGCCCTCGAACACCGAGGTCCCGTAGTGCATCGAGTGCGTGAGTACGTGTACCTTCGCGTCCTCCCAGGCGACGAACTCTCCGTTCAGCCAGATGAGGTCGGCAGTGTTCACGTACGGATGCTCCTAGAGGTTCGTGAGGACCGCCCGGGTGGCGGCCTCTGTCGATGCGTCCCCGCCCAGGTCCGGAGTCCGGAGGCCCTTCCCGAGCGCGAGGTCCACGGCCGATTCTACGGCAGCCGCGGCGTCTTCCATAGCCAGTCCGTGGCGCAGCATCATGGCCACCGAGCCGAACATGGCGAGCGGATTGGCGCTGCCGGTGCCGGCGATGTCGGGCGCCGAGCCGTGCACCGGCTCGAACAGCCCCGGGCCGGATTCGCCCAGCGAGGCGCTCGGAAGCATGCCGAGCGAGCCGGTGAGCATCGCTGCCTCGTCGCTGAGGATGTCGCCGAACAGGTTCTCGGTGAGCACGACGTCGAACTCGGCCGGGCGCGACACGAGCTGCATGGCGGCGTTGTCCACGAGCATGTGCTCCAGCGGGGTCTCCTGTCCCTCGGCCACCCGCTCGACGGTCTTCCGCCACAGGCGCGAGGTCTCCAGGATGTTCGCCTTGTCGACGCTCGTGACCTTCCGGCGCGCAAGTCGGAACGCCACACGTGCGATGCGCTCGATCTCACCCACGCTGTAGACGCAGGTGTCATGCGCCGTGTCGCCGTCGAGGCCGCGGTCGCCGAAGTAGATCCCGCCGGTGAGCTCCCGCACCACGAGCAGGTCCGTGCCCTCGATGCGCTCGCGCTTCAGCGGGCTGGCGTCGAGTAGGGCGGGACTCGGGCGGACGGGTCGCAGGTTGGCGAACAGGCCGAGCTCCTTCCGAAGCCCGAGCAGGCCCTGCTCGGGCCGCGGCGCCTGCGGATCGGTCGTGTCCCACTTCGGCCCGCCGACGGCGGCGAGCAGCACCGCGTCGGCGCCGCGGCACGCCTCGAGCACCTCCTCGGTGAGCGCCGTGCCGTGGGCGTCGATCGACGCGCCGCCCAGGAGCCGCTCGTCGAGGTCGAACTCTCCGATGCGCGCGAGCAGCTCCCTGGCCGCGCCCATGATCTCGGGGCCGATGCCGTCTCCCGGCAGCAGAACGATGCGCTTCGCCACGGCGGCGGATCCTAGATACTCGCCGTGCGATGTCCGAGGAGAACGTCGAGCTCGTGCGCCGGGTCTACGACGGGTGGTCGCGCGGCGATTTCACGGACACCGACCTGTTCCATCCTGAGATCGACTTCGAGATGGTCGACTGGCCTCACCAGACGCATGCCCGGGGCATCGACGAGATGTGGCAGACGTGGCGGTCGACGCTGTCCGCGTTCGGCGACTTCCGCTCGGTGCCGACCGAGTTCGTCGACTTCGGCCGTAACGTGCTCGTGCTCAACCGGATCGAGGGGAGGGGCAAGGAGAGCGGCGCGGACGTGAGCGCGGACACCGCGTCCATCCTCACCATCGACGGCGGGAAGGTCGTGCGGATCAGGCTCTACTGGAACACCGCGAACGCTCGCGAGGCCGCAGCCGGGCCGGACTAGCCGAGCGCCTTCCGGCGCATCGACCCACCGTCTCGCTGTTGCAGGGTAGAACCGAAGTGGGCTCGCAGGCCACGACGCCCCTCGTTACGGGGCCGCAGCTCCCTGCGCCTCGGCGTGCTGGCGCAACATCCTCGACATGGCCGTGAGATTTCGGCGAATCGCAGGTGAGTAAACGAGGTGGATCCATCGCCGGGGCGCTCGAATGCGCATCCGTGTGGCCGTGGCGTCGATTTGGCTTACCACCTCCGCAGATATGCCAAGGTCGCGCGCTTGCCTTTCAAGGGAGCTCGGTAGCCCCGACGCTCGCAACCTCGCCCTCACCCGGTTCAGCGCACGCCGCGGAATCCGCTTGGCCCAATCCTTGTCCGCTCTCACGAGCACCGCAGCTAGGCGCGCGAGGTTCCGCCGCTGACGCAGGATCGCGCTCGCGGCTGCCAAGGCGTGGGTCCGCAGAGCCGCTCGCTGGCGTAGCCACCAGTCACGGTCACCGACGGCGGCCGCACCTTGCGCGCGTTCCTGAGCATGCAGGAGCGCGCGCGTGTGGGCGTCGATGAGGGCTGCAGTCGCCAGGGCCCTCTTCGCCACCTTTCGCTCGCTTCGTGTTAGGCCTGTTGCGCGCAGCCGAGAGCCTCTCTTCAGCCGGGCGCTCGGGATCTTGCGGTAATCGGCATCAGGCGGATCGCTCGCAACGACGGTGCAGATCAAGCCAATGCCCCATAGGCCAACACCGAGCACCGCTGACGGCACAGCGAGCGATACCCCTGCCAACGCCAAGATCAGCGCGTTGATCCCCAAAGCGCCGCCCGCTGCTCCGGTTCCCCAAGCGCAGCCCTGCGCGAAAGCCTTGTACGCGGGCGGCTCGCAACCGTCAGCGGTCGGCGGGGTCGGTTTTTCGAACGGGCACTCGTCGGCCACGTTGAGGAGTCCGTCACAGTCGAAGTCGACCGTATGGTTCGCGCACGGCGGCGGAGGGGGTGGTCCGCTCAGCTCCGACGAATCAGTCGGGCTCGTGCAGCCGGGATCGCCACCGACTACTCGGTAATCGAAGAGACCGTCGGAGTCGTTGTCGAGCCCGTCGTCACACTCGAGACCTGGTTCATGCTCGTCCGGGTCGTCACCTGAGCTGCAGCCAGGATCGGTGGGATAACCGGCGAATCCGTCTCCATCCGCATCATCGGTGTCGTCGCAGACTCCGCCCATCGGGGCCGTGAGGCAGTCAAAGCCGCCGCCAACCTGCATCGTTGCGACTGTTCCATCCATGGTTGTGTCATCGGCATTGTTGAACCAGACGCCGGCGCTCTGCGAGCTCGACTGGTAGCACCCATCCGGCAGCCCGGCCGGCATGTCGGCCTCGACCTCTTGGGTCAGGGTCAGATCCGGGCACTGGACCTCGCTCGTCTCGGTGACGATGGTCGGCCCGGATAGGTTCGAAGAGCCGACGGTCCCACCGGTGAAGAGGGTCGTGCCGGGGCTTACCTCGGCGAACGACCAGGCCGTGTCGTCGCGAGTGTCCGTCGAAGACCCTGAATTGCATTCGGGCGAGGTATCCCAGGACGGGCTCTCGGAGACGGTCTTGGCACGGAACACGAACCCGCCCGCCTTGGGGGTGAAGGATGTCGTCATCGTCGCGGTGTACGGACGCCCTCCTGACCATGTGCCTGATGCGTTGAGCGTTCCGGATCCGGAAGTGGGCGAGACCGTTCCGGCCTCAGCTGAATCCTCTGCGGCTGCGGTGGACAGGAAGAGCCCAGCCCCCAGCACCATCAACCAGCGCCGAGACCGGGCCGACCGTTCGGCGAAAGGAAGGGAGACGGTGATCGATCGAGCGTAACCTCGGTCGCGCGGTCTCGCCACCTGTCGAGTCAGCGGTTGCGATTGAGCGTGGGCCGTCTGCGTTCGGGCCTGGCCGTTGTGCGCAACACGTGCGAGCGGAGGCGTGTCCGTCGACAGGACTGACCACAGCGAACAACCGCTTTAACGCGGATGTTCAGCCGTCGGGCGCGGGCGAGCCGCTTACGCGCCTTGGGCGCCAGGCGCACCACCAGCACGCGGGTGTGCGCCGCTTTGATCGTGGCGGTCCTGCGCCCGAGGATTCGGGCTCCGCGGGCGCTCCGGCGCTGCGGGGAGGAAAGCAGCTGTAGCGAGGCGGAACACGACCCGGCGCCCGCCGGGCGCGGGCAGCCAAGAACCCAGGCCACGCCGTAAGGGACGCGCTGCAGCCTGCCGAAAGCGCGGGGGACGGACCCTGGCGACCCGTCCGGTTTCGGGTCTCCGGGGCAGCGGTCGCGCGGACCCCCGGGGCCCAGCAGCGCCGCTGCCGGCCCCCAGTCGGGGTCGCGGACTTCCCTGCCGAAGGTCATTTGCCTATGCGCGCTGAGCGTCAGGTCCGCGGCGTTGACGTCCGCGACATACAACCCTCCAGGTCCAGCGACGGCCAGCTGGCGTCCATCCGGCGACCACGAGCCCATCCCAAAAGCACCGGCGAACCGGTACTCGCTGCCGTCCGACCGGCCGAGGTAAAGGCCGCTCCACGCCAGCATCGACCCGTCGGGGGACCAGTCGATGCCAGCCGCACCCGTTGGGGTGTCGTAGAGCTCGTGCGGGTCGGCGCCGTCCGCATTCATGACCCAGATCCCCTGGATCGAATCCGGCCCGCCCCCGCCGTCGTTGCGGGTGTAAGCGAGCTTGGTCCCATCAGGAGACCAGGCCGGCGACTCCTCTTGGTCGGAGGTGGCGGCCACGGGCGCCAGCCCGCTCCCATCCGCGTTCATGACATAGATGTCCGATCCAGTGAACGCTCCCGCCTGTAGCGTGCCACCCG
The DNA here is from genome assembly GCA_963819635.1 of uncultured Thermoleophilaceae bacterium. Classification (GTDB taxonomy): domain Bacteria; phylum Actinomycetota; class Thermoleophilia; order Solirubrobacterales; family Thermoleophilaceae; genus JACVRW01. The sequence continues at coordinate 617,768 of CAWFWX010000003.1, read as the reverse complement.
CGCGGGTCCTGTCGGCGCCCGGCTGCCGGTTCGGGAAGAGGCCCCCCATGTCCGCGCTCCGAACGACCGCGATGCGCCCCCCGTCGGGTGACCAGGCTGGCTGCAAATACGTGGCGGTGTCGCTCGTCAACCTCGTGAGCCCCGACCCATCCGGCCTGATCGTGTAAATGGCGGGGGCGGGATCGTCGAAGGTGGGCTCCTCCGGCCCCGCCGCGAAGGCCAATCTGGACCCATCTGGCGCCCAGTCAGGCCCAGACTCGACTCGGCAGCTGCGGGAGACGTTAACCGGCTCGCCGCCCGCACCCGGAACCCCGAAGATGTCGGCGTTCGGCGCCGGATCCTCGGGCTCGGGCGGTCCCGAAGAGTCCCGGAAGCCGAGATAGGCGAAGGGCCCATTGCTGCCCGGGGCGGTCGCATGTGAGCTGGCAGCGGCCAACAAACCCGTCGCCACCAACGAACCGAGCAAGGCCACCGTGCAGCTGCGGGAGTGTCCGGGTCGAAATCCCAGAACGCATCCAGTAGACCACGGTCCTCGCAGGGGTGTCAAACACTCAAGCCGTCGCTGTAGCCGCGACTATGCCGCATGGCGTAGGAGGTGCTGGAGTTGGGCCCGGCCTACGGGTCTTGAGAACCATCTCCGAGCGCTCTGCGCCGCATCGACCACATCTGGGATGCGCGCTCCAGCTCCAGTGCGGCCGCCCACGGTATCGCCGGCGGGCCCAGCACGGTTCGAAGCGAGGCCGTGGTGCGGCGCGCGAGCTCCGGGTCGGCGCCGGCGCGTGCGGCGAGCGCAATCGCGGTCTCGTCCACGTCCTGGTCGTCCACGGCGAGCCAGGCCAGACCGAGCGCGGCCGCGCGCTCGCCGTCGATCTGCTCGCCGAAGAGCGCCATCGCCGCGGCGGCCTCGCGCGCCCCCGTGCGGCCGAGGAGCGCACTGTGCCCACCCCCGGGATGCAGGCCGATCGGCAGGAAGCCCGAGATCAGCTTCGCGTCGCGCGCGACCACGCGCAGGTCCGTCGCCAGCATGAGGTTCAGGCCGGCGCCCACGGCGCCGCCCCTGATCGCGGCGACGGTGGCCGCCTCGAGCAGGCCGACGCGGGCGAACGACCGGTAGACCGCGCTGAGCCCCGCGTAGACCTCGGGATCGGCGGGGTCGCGCCCGGCCGCCTCGAGGGTTCCGCGGTCCCCTCCGGCGCAGAAGAAGCCGCCGTCCCCGCGCACGACCACCGCGCCCACAGTGCAGTCGCCGTCGAGCTCGTCGCACGCGTCCACCAGCTCCTCGGCCATCTCCACGGTCAGGGCGTTGCGCCGATCCGATGCGTGGAGGGTCAGGAGGGCGACACCGCCATCGAGGCGCTCGATGGAGATCTCGTTGGCCATGACCAGGCCGGACGCTACCGTGCGGCCATGGAGACGGGTCCGCGGGAGTGGCCGTCGGAGCGCTGGCGCCTGACCGCCCCCGAGTCATACGTGCTCCAGATCCCGAAGCCGCTGTCCTCCGTCGAGGCGTTCAAGCTGGCGCTGCGGGAGCTGGTCCTGCGGCGAGGGCTCAGGGTCGAGCGACTCGAGGAGGCCGGCCCTCTCGGGCGGCGCCGAGCTCGGAGCGTCATCCGCGCCGGGACGCAGCACGTGTCCGAGCCCGCCCTGGCACCGCTCGTCGATCTGCATTCGCGCGCGCGCGAGCGGCGCGGCCTCGACGGAGTTCTGATCCAAGACTACGCCCGCGAGGCGCGGCGGTCGTTCACGCGCTCGTTCGCCGGCTACGTGAACGATCACGTATATCCCTCGCTCGCCGCCCGTGGGCTGATGGAGGCGACGGAGGGAGGTGCCTTCCGGCGGCGGCGCCACGTGCGCACGGCGGCGGGCGAAGCGGCGGCCGCCGAGCTGGACGAGTGGCTGCGCGTGGGCCGCGAGCGCGTGGAGGGCTGGGTGGACAGGGACCCTGAGCGCGCGCTCTCATACGCGGGCGGCGCCGGCGCCGCGATCCTGCTGATGCCGGAGCTCTATCCGGAGTTCAACCGGCTCGGGCGGAACGTGCTGATGGAAGGCGAGCCGGCCGGGTCGTCGGCCGACATCGGAGGGTTCGACGACTTCGACGGCGGCGGCTTCGACGCCTTTGACTCCTTCGACGGCATCGACGCGGGGGTGGACGCCGGCGCTGGCTTCGGCGGAGGCGATGGCGGAGGCGGAGGTGGCGGCGGAAACGGCGGCGGCGGCTAGCCGGATGAGCGCGAGAAGCGCGACGCGGCCACGGGCTGCAGCTGCTCCGGCTCGGGCAGCGGCGCCGGAGGGCCCAGGTGGTAGCCCTGGCCGAACTCGACTCCGAGGCGCTGGAGCTCGATCAGCTGGAGCTCCGACTCGACGTGCTCGGCGAGCACCGAGGCGCCGCTCTGGTGTCCCAGCTCGATCAGCGCGGACGCCAGCGAGCGGCGGCGCGGGTCTGTCTCGAGCGCGCGGGTGAGCGAGCCGTCGAGCTTGATCAGCTCGGCGTCGAGCTCGAGCATGTGCTTCATGCTCGAGAAGCCCGCACCCGCGTCGTCCACCGCCAGGGTGGCCCCGAGCTCGCGTACGCGGTCGATCGAGCGGCGGAAGCGCGGGTAGTCCTCCACCTGCGCGTGCTCGGTCACCTCGAGCACGATGTGATCCACGTGACAGCCGGCCAGCAGCGCGAGCAGGTCCGGGCGCTCGGCGGTCACCGGTGAGACGTTCACCGCCATGAACATGCCCTCCGGGAGCGCGTGCGAGCGCTCGCAGGCGAGCCGCACGGCGGCGAGCTCGAGCTCGGGGCCGAGGCCCACCTCGTGCGCCTCGGCGAACCACTCGTCGGGAGGCCGGTGCGGCTCGGCGGCGAAGCGCGACAGGGCCTCGTAGCCGACGATCTCGCGCGTCGCGAGCGCGACGATCGGCTGGAAGACGATGTCGAACTCGCCGCGGTCCATCACGCGCCGGATGCGTGCGCGCTTGGCGGAGCGGGCCTCGTGGAGGCGACCCGCCTCGTGAACGTGCCCCATAAGCTCGTGCAGCACGCCCCGGTCGACCACTCCGTTGAAGATCGTGTCGCCCTGGGCGGCGGCGTGCAGCGCCGTGGCGAGCTTCGCGGGCGGCGCGTCGCGCATGAGGTAGCCGCGGGCGCCGGCGCGCAGCATCTCGATCAGGCTCTCGCGGTCCGACGTACCCGCGTGCGCGAGCACCCCCGTGTCCGGGGACGCGGCCAGGATGCTCCGAACGGCGGTGTCGCCCCCGCCCGGCAGGTACACGTGAACGAGCGCGACGTCCGGCTGCGCGGCCTCGGCCAATGCGGCAGCGGACCATGCGCTCGCGGCCGCGCCGACGAGCTCGAAGTCGTCATGCGACTCGAGTGCGGCGGTCGTTCCAGCCGCCGTCAACTGCTGATCGTCCGCGATCAGAACGCGGACTGGCACCCCTGCCATGGGGGAAATGTCCCCCCGGGTGAGATGGAAGTCAACGGGGAACCGTCCATTTCGGCGCGAAGACGCCGAGATGCACAAGTTCTCGCCGATTAGCGGGACTTTTGCGCGTCGATATTCAGTCGCACGTAGTCGAGCTCGGTCCCGCAGCGCTCCCTGACGGCGTCGACGAAGCCGGCTCGGAGCTCCTCCGGAAGCTGTTCCAGGTGCGGGCCGAGGCAGACGGTGCGCAGGAAGCCGGTCGGGTCCGGCGGGGTGACGGGATAGGGCTCCAGCCAGGTCTCGATGTCACTGAAGCCGGCTCGCGCCAGGCGTTCCGCGGTCTCCTCGGCGCCCGCGAAATGCCAGGGGCCCTGCCAGCCGGTGAAGTGGTTCGTGTAGGGCTCTTCGGAGGCGACCGCCCAGGCGGCGTCGTGAAAGCGCCGGACGTTGCCCTTCCCGCCGCATTGGGCCACGAGCAGCCCGCCCGGGCGAAGCGCCTCGAAGAGGCGCGCGAACAGCGCGTCGTGGTCCTCGATCCAGTGGAAGACGGCGTTCGAGAAGGCGGCGTCGACCGGCTCGTCGAGCACCAGCTCGGTGAGGTTCGCCTGGAAGACGGTCGTCCGCTCGGGGTCGAGCGCCTCGCGGGCGTGCTCGACCATCGACGGCGCGGAGTCCACGGCCACGACACGGCCGTGCGGAAGGCGCTCGAGCAAGAGGCGCGTGACCCGTCCGGACCCGCAGCCCGCATCGAGCACCGTCTCGTCGCCGCGCAGCGGCAGGCGCTCGAGCACGCGCCCGGCCCACTCCACCTGGGGCGCGGAGACACGGTCGTAGGTCGCCGCGTCCCAGTCGCGCGTCATGTCGGGCGCGAGCGCCGGGCGGTGCCCGGCGCGCTGCGATGCGTTCCCGTCGTCGTGACCGGGCCCGAGCGCTCCCGCTGCTCCTCGTAGCGGTCGATCGCATCGGTCTGCTGGAGCGTCACGCCGATGTCGTCGAGCCCCTCGCGGAGCCGGCGCTTCGTCTCGGGATCGATCTCGAAGGTCGCCTCTCCGCCGGTCCAGATCACCGCCTGCAGGGCCAGGTCGATCGTCGCGTTGCCGGCAGCCATCAGCGCCTTCACGTCATCCTCCGGCAAGACCACCGGCAGCAGGCCGATCTTCGTGCAGTTCGAGTAGAAGATGTCGGCGAAGCTCGGCGCCACGACGGCCTCGAAGCCGTAGTCCTCGAGCGCCCAGGGAGCGTGCTCGCGGGACGAGCCGCAGCCGAAGTTGCGGCCGGTCGCCAGGATCGGGTTGCGCGGCAGCCGCCACCCCGGCTCCTTGGCCCAGTCGTAGAACAGGAACTCGCCGAAGCCGGTCCGCTCGACTCGTTTCAGGAACTGCTTCGGGATGATCTGGTCGGTGTCGACGTCCGCCCGGTCGAGGACCGAGACGCCGCCCTCGATCACGTTCACCGCTCTCATTCCCACTCCCTGATATCGACGAAGTGGCCCTCGATGGCCGCCGCGGCCGCCATCTTCGGGCTCACGAGGTGCGAGCGCGCGCCGCGGCCCTGGCGGCCCTCGAAGTTGCGGTTCGATGTCGACGCCACGCGCTCGCCCGGCGCCGCGATGTCGGGATTCATGCCGAGGCACATCGAGCACCCCGCCGAGCGCCAGTCGAAGCCGGCGGCCCGGAAGATCTCGTCGAGACCCTCCGCCTCGGCCTGCGCCTTCACCTGCTGAGAGCCCGGGACGACCATGGCGTTCACCGTCGAGGCCACGCGCCGGCCCTTCACCAGCTCGGCGGCCTCGCGGAGATCTCCGATCCGCGAGTTGGTGCAGGAGCCGATGAACACGCGGTCGAGCCTGAGCTCGGACATCGGCGTGCCGGGCCGGAGCGCCATGTACTCGAGCGCGCGCTCGTCGCCCTCCGAGACGGGCTCCGGCACCGCGCCGGTCACGCCCACCACCATGCCCGGCGTCGTGCCCCAGGTGACCTGCGGCGACACGGCGGCGGCGTCCACCACGATCTCCCGGTCGAAGGTCGCGCCGTCGTCGGTTCGCAGCTCGCGCCACTCGTCGAGCGGCAGCGGGTCGGGTGCCGCCTCGCGACCCTCGACCCACTCGAAGGTGGTGTCGTCGGGGGCGATCATCCCGGCGCGGCCGCCGCCCTCGATCGTCATGTTGCAGATGGTCATACGGCCCTCCATCGAGAGCCGCTCGATCGCCGGGCCGGCGTACTCGATCACGTGGCCCACGCCGCCCTCGACGCCCATCTGGCCGATGGTCGCGAGGATCAGGTCCTTTGCCGACACCCCGAAGCCGAGCTCGCCCTCGTAGCGGATCCGCATCGACCTCGGCTTGCGCTGCTGGAGCGTCTGCGTCGCGAGCACGTGCTCGACCTCGCTCGTCCCGATGCCGAACGCGAGCGCGCCGAAGGCGCCGTGCGTGGACGTGTGCGAGTCACCGCAGACGATCGTCATGCCCGGCTGCGTGACGCCCAGCTCTGGGCCGATCACGTGCACGATGCCCTGGCGCCGCGACCCGATCGAATAGATCGGGATCCCGAACTCGTGCGCGTTCGACTCGAGCGTCTCGACCTGGACGCGCGAGAGCTGGTCGCGAATCTGCCGCGCGGCGGTAGAGCCGTCCGTGGGCACATTGTGGTCGGCGGTGGCGAGCGTCCGGTCCGGACGGCGGACGGGGCGGCCGGCGAGCCGAAGGGACTCGAACGCCTGCGCCGAGGTCACCTCGTGCACCAGGTGAAGGTCGATGTACAGGAGCGCGTCGGCGACCTCGTGCGCGTCCCAGATCCTGTCGAAGAGAGAACGTGGGCTCGCGGGCACCGCCCGCTCGCGGGTCGGAGAACGCCCAGACATCTAGCTCCTCCTCAGGCCGGCGGCAACGATGGCGTAGAAGCGCGCCTCGTCGTCGCCCGGGTTCTCGAAGTGGTGCGGGATGTCGGCGTCGAAGGTCACGGAGTCGCCCTCCTCCAGGTCGTGGGCAGATCCCCCGCAGACGAAGCGCACCGGGCCGCGCTCGACGACGGCGGTCTCGCGGCTGCCGGGCTCGTGCATGGGCGGATCGTCGGGACCGGCCGTGGTGGCTCCCGGGGCGAGCGCGTGCAGCGACACCTCGGCTCGCAGCCCGGGCAGCGGCGGGGTGAGCACCTCGTAGCTGTGAGCGCTTCCTCCGCCGCTGCGGCGCTCGCCGGATCGGACGACGCTCACGCCGTCGGTCTCGTCGAGCCGAAGGAGCTGCGAGAGGCTTAACTCAAGGCCAAAGGCGATGCGCTCGGCCACGGCTAGCGTTGGGCTCGTCTCGCCCCTCTCGACCTGCGACAGCATCGGCGCGGAGACGCCGCTGCGGTCGGCCAGGTCACGCAGGGAGAGGTCCATGCCCTCGCGGAGAGTCTTCAACCGAACACCGAATGCTCCGTTTCCAGCCGACACGAGGCCGTGTACGTTATCACGTACTTCTGTATGCGATAGCTGTGGTGCTGGTCGCGGGTTGCGGCGGGGGCGACGACGGCGGCGGCGGTGACGGCACGCGGACTACCGCGTTCAAGTCCAACGACCTGCGCGAGCCGGGTGAGAGCGGGACCCTCGACGCGCGCGCGTGCGACGTCCTTCCCGCGCGCTTCGTGGCCCGCAGCGTCGGTGCACACCCGGGCCAGCTGGAAGCGGAACCGAACAACTCGCTCGACCTGACGATCTGCGAGTGGCACGACCGGCGCACGCGGGTGAAGCTGCTCGTGGACTCCGCCCCTCGCGCCCAGCTCCGCTACTACAACCTGCTCGCCGAGCAGCACGAGTTCCACAACGCCGACCCGGCGCGAAAGGCGCGCCAGATCAAGGGCGTCGGCGAGGACTCGGCCTACGGCGGCGCGGGTGCTTGGTGGACGCGCGCCACGCGCCAGCTCGTGGCGTACGACCACGACAAGATGGTCAAGGTGCGCGTGAACGTGCGCGGCTTCGACGACCACGCGGCGCGCGCCGCCGCCGTTCGGGTCGGGAGGAGGGCCGTCCGCGAGCTGCGCGCCGGGTAGCGGCGCGCTACCGCGCCTGACCGGTCGGGCGCACCACGACCTCGTTCACGCAGACGTGGGCCGGCAGGCTGACGGCGTGGACGATCTGCTCCGCGATGTCCCCCGCGTGCAGCACCTCGCCGATCTGCTCCCGTGATCGCTCCGTTGCCCTGCGCACCAGCGGGTTGGTGTTGTGGCCCTGGAGCTCCGTCTCCACGAAGCCCGGCGCCACCGTCGTGACCCGGATCTTCGCGTGGAGCGCCTCCTGGCGCAGGGCCTCCGAGAACGCGTGCACGCCGAACTTGGTCATGTTGTAGACGGCGGCACCGGCGTCGGCGCGGCGGCCGGCCACGGAGGAGATGTTCACGATGTCCCCTCCCCCGCTCGCCTCGATCAGCGGCAGGGCCGCGTGCGTGCAGTAGAGGAGGCCGAGCAGGTTCACATCGATCATCGTGCGCCACTCGTCCGTGTCGGCGTCGGCGACCGGGCCGAGCAGCATCACGCCGGCGTTGTTCACCAGGATGTCGAGCCGGCCGAGCTCGTCGTGAGCCGCCTGGACGAACGCGCGCGCCTGCTCCTCGTCGGAGACGTCGAGCTCGTGGACGAGCGTCTTGCCGTCGAGGCTGTCGGCGAGCTCCTGCAGGCGGTCGGCGCGGCGAGCGCCGATCGCGACGCTCGCTCCCGCGTCCGCCAGAGCGCGTGCGGTCGCCTCACCGATGCCGGATGACGCACCGGTGACGGCCGCGACTCGCCCGTCGAGCGGTCCTGCCATGGGCGCGGATCGTACATGCGAGCACGCGGTGCGTGCGAGCCCCCGATTTCACCCCGCTATTCGTCTTGCTCGCAGCGCCAGCTCCAGCTCGAAGCGCCCGTCGGGGTCGTCGAGCCGTGTGCCGAACAGCTCGCGCAGCCGTGCGAGGCGATATCGCACGGTCTGCGGATGCACGTGGAGAGCCTTCGCGACCGCCTCGGTCCGCCCTCGGTGCCGCAGCCAGGCGTCGAGCGTCGACCCGAGCCGCTCGCGCGATAGCTCGGTCTCCGCGGCGAGCGGGGCGAGCGCCGACTCGGCCACGTCGCGTGCCAGGCGGCGGTCCGCGCCGAGCAGGAGCGAGAGCTTGTGGCTCTCGGCCATGAGCAATGACTCGCCGGCTTCGATTCCGCCGTCCTCGGCGAGGCGGAGCACCTCGCGAGCGCGCTCGAAGCTCATCGCGGACTCCTGCCAGGCGACCTGAGGGCCGAGCGCCGCGGACCGGTCGCGCACGGCCCGCTCGAGCTCACGACGCTCCGCGGGTGCCGGCACGAGCGCGACGATGTACGGCGCCACGTGCGCCACGAGCGCCTCCGGGTCCAGCCGCAGCGCGAGCCTGATCGGCCTGCTCGCCCGGCGCGAGGCCGCCGGCGGACTGCTCTCCCTCGGCCTCCACCACGAGAGCGGCCAGGCTGCGCGGCAGCCGCCAGTCGGCGTTCGCCGCCGCGGCCTCCACCGTCGCGCCCGCCGCCGGCGGCTCCTGCACCAAGAGCTCCGCGAGCCGCTGGCGGCGGCGCTGCAGCGCGCCGGCGGCGGCGGCCTGCTCGCGCGCGTAGCCCTCGATCGAATCGGCCGAGAGCTCGTCGATGTAGGCGAAGATCGCCTCGGCGAGCGTGTACAGCGTGCGCGGCGAGAGCCCGGCGCGCTCACCGGCCGCCGCGAGGCGCCGCCACGCCACGCGCGCCCCGAGCCGGTAGGCGGCGAGCAGCGCGTCGAGGCTGCGGCCCGCCCGCATCTCGCCGCGCCCGAGGTCCACGTAGACCTCGCGGCCCGCCTCGGGATCCGCGCCCGGGTTCTCCAGGATCGTCGTGAAGCGGCCGAGCGCCTCCTCCACCCCGGTCCGGAGCGCCTGCCCGAACGGACCCTCGAGCGGGCGCGCGTAGTCGGGCACTCCGCGGCTGAGCTCGTCGACGATCTCGTCGGCCAGCGCGGGCAGCTCTGGGCGCAGCACGTCGGCGACCTCCGGCGGCAGGCCCTCCCATGGGTGCTCGGCGACCATTTGTAGGGAACCTACAAGAATCGCGGCCCAGATCGCGACTCGATGAGTAACGGGCTCAGCTTCTGGTACGTAGCCTTCAGACAAATGACGAGAGCGCACCGCAACATCAACATCGGAGCAGTCGTACTTCCCTTTGTCGCCTTCCTGCTCGCGATACCCATGCTCTGGAACGAGCTGGTCGGGCCGCTGGACCTGATCATGCTGGTGACCATCTACGCCCTGTCGACCATCGGGATCACGGTCGGCTACCACCGACTGCTCACACACCGCGCCTTCGCCACCCACAAGTGGGTCGAGTACCTGTACGCGATCCTCGGCTCGCTGGCCGTCGAGGGGCCGGTGATCGGCTGGGTCTCGGACCACCGCAAGCACCACGCCCACGCCGACGAGGAGGGTGACCCGCACAGCCCCCACGTCGACCACCACGGCGAGACGCCCGGCCCGCTCCGCGGCCTCTGGCACGCTCACGTGGGCTGGCTGTTCAACCACTCCACGGCCGTCGACGCCGAGAAGTACGCCCCCGACCTCGTCGAGGACAGGGGCATGCGATTCATCCACAGGTTCTTCCCGCTCTGGGTGACGCTCGGCCTGGTGATCCCGGCTGGGATCGGCTGGCTGGTGGGCGGCACCCTGACGAGCGCGATCGCCGCCTTCTTCTGGGCCGGCCTGATCCGGGTGTTCATCGTCCACCACATGACCTTCTCGATCAACTCGATCTGCCACTTCATCGGGCGCCGCCGCTTCGCCACGGACGACAAGTCCACGAACGTCTTCTGGCTCGCCGTGCCGACCTTCGGCGAGTCCTGGCACCACAACCACCACGCCTTCCCGCGCTCCGCGATGCACGGCCTGCGCTGGTGGGAGGTCGACCTGGGCGGCCTCGTGATCCGGGCGATGAAGCGCCTCGGCCTCGCCTGGAACGTCGTGCTGATCTCGCCCGAGCGCCAGGAGCAGCGGAAGAACGAGCCGGCTCCGAAGCTGCGGCCGACGGCGCCCACTCCCCGGCCGCTAGAGCGCGTTACGCAGTAGATCGAGCAGCTCGTCCTCGCCCGGCGGGTCGGGCGTGTTGCCCAGCGCCGGGTGCTGCATCACCGCGGCGGCTACGCGCGGCAGGTGCTCCTCCTCCACGCCCAGGGTCGCGAGGCGCGTGTGCCCGGAGCGGGCCGACAGCTTCGAGGCGCGGCCCGCTGCCGCGTCGGGGTTTCCGTCGGGGTCGCCGAGCGCCCGAGCGAACTCGCCCATCTCGCCCGGGACGCGCCCGCTCATCAGCCCGGCGAAGTGCGGCAGCATCACCGCGTTCGTCTGCGCGTGCGGCGAATCGGCGATCCGCACGAGCAGCTGGCAGGTGGCGTGGTGGACGGCGAAGCCGGTCATCCCGGACGCCCAGCCGCACATGAACGCGCCCAGGGCCAGGTCCTCCGCCAGGATCGCCTCGGCTCCGCCGAGCGCCGCGCGCTCGGCCACCGGGTTCGCCAGCGGCGTGTAGAGCGCCTCCATCCCGTGGGCGAGGGCGTTCATCGCGCTCGCCCACAGCTCGGGTCCCCGCTGGGACGCCATCAGATGAGGGTCGGCGATCACGAGCGACGGGCGCACCATGCGCGCCCCCTCCACGCCGGCCGGCGTCCGGTGGAACGGCGTGAGCTCAGCCCCGGAGAGCGTCGTCGGGATGGCGGCCACCGGTGCCCCGGTGACCCCGCCGATTGCCTTCGCCGTGTCGATCACGCGGCCGCCGCCGAGGGCCACGAGCGGACGGTCGCCCGCCTCGGGAAGGAGCGACGCAGAGATCTCATCAACCAGGCCCGGCCCCACCTGGAGCGTCGTCGCCGGCTCGAGCGGCGCGCTGCCCGAGGCCCGCTCGGTCGTCAGGAGCGCGTAATCGCGAAAGCCGCCCTGCCGAAGGAGATCGGGCGCCTCGGCCGCGGAGCCCTCCGCGAAGCGGATGGTGCGCTCACCATCGCGCATCGTGAAGGACTCGGCGGCCAAGGCGCCGCGATCGTAGTTGTTACTAGGGCCGCGGTCCTCCGGAGAGGCTGCAGAACAGGTCGCCCAGCACGCCCTGGCCCGGGAACGACGTGATCGTCAGCGTGACCGGAGCGTTCCTGTTCGGCCCGTACAGCTCGACCACGAGCCCGAGCAGGTTCAGGTCGAGCGGCCCGAGGATCAGGTTCAGCACCCGGCAGCTCGGTGCCGCCTGGGCCGCCTGCGCGTCGCTGGCTGAGATGTGGGCGGTGGCGCGGAGCGCCCGCATCGGCTTGTGCTTGATGCGCGTGTTCAGGGACGCCACGATCTTCCGGGCCTGAGCCGCACTCGACCCGCGTCCGAGGCGGATCGTTGTGCGCGACAGTGCACAGAACAGGCGCCCGAGGACACCGCTGCCCTCGCCGCGAGGCACGGCGCGGATCAGGAGATTGACCTCACTGAGATCCACGCGGAGCCCCAGCAGGTCGAGCTGGAGATCCTTGAGGTTGAGGGTGAGCACGTGGCAGCGGCCGCGCTGGGCGTCCACCGCGAACGTGACCGGCTTGCGCGAGGCCTGGCTCTCGCCCGCTCCCTCGACCCGGCTCGTGAGGACGCCGCGGGCGACGATCTTGCGGTCCACGACCGCGAAACGCTTGATTTGCACGTCCACCGTGACCTTGCCCCTGTCGCGCGAGGCGCTGGTCCGCGCATCGGCGGCAGCGACAGGCACGAGCAGGGCGAGCCCACTGAGGACTGCGAGAAGGATTGCTTTCATCGGGCGCCCGTACCCGTGTTGGGCGCGCTGACTCCTATGGAGTAGGCGTCTTCTTCGCCTCGCGCTGCAGAACCCGCTCCGCCGCGGCGGCCACGTCATCGGCCAGCGCGTTCGAGAGCGCGCGCAGATAGGCCTTGCCCGAGGCTTCGAGGATGTCGGTCGACACGCCGACGCCCGACGCGAGCTGGCCGGCCAGCTCGAGCAGGACCGTCACCTCGCCGAGCGCGTCGCGCCCGCCGGTCACGGCCGACACGTGGTACTCGCGGAGCCGCGCCTCATGACCGGTTGCGGCGTTCAGCGCGCTGAAGAAGGCGTCGACCGGCCCGTCGCCGGTGAAGCTGCCCGACTCGACCTCGCCGTCCGGCATCCGCACGCTCACCCGCGCCAGCGGCGAGCGCGCGGACGACGCCTCGATGTCGAAGGAGACGAGCTCGAACGCGGCCGGCGCCTGCTTCATCTCGTCGGAGACGATCGCCTCGAGGTCGAGCGCGGTGACCTTCTTCTTCTTGTCCGCGAGCTCCTTGAAGCGCTTGAAGGCGGTGTTGAGCGCGGCCCCCTCGACCTTGAAGCCCAGCTCCTCGAGCGCGTTGCGGAGCGCGTGCCGGCCCGAGTGCTTGCCGAGCACGAGCGAGTTCGTCTCGAGGCCGATCGTGGTGGCGTCCATGATCTCGTAGGTGGTGCGCTCCTTCAGCACGCCGTCCTGATGGATGCCGGACTCGTGAGCGAAGGCGTTGCGGCCGACGATCGCCTTGTTCGGCTGTACCTGGTAACCGGTGAGGCGCGAGACCATGCGGCTGGTCCGGGCGATCTCGCGGGTGTCCACTCGGGTCCAGAGCCCGTGCGCCGCCTCGCGGACGCGCAGCAGCATCACGATCTCCTCGAGCGAGGCGTTGCCGGCGCGCTCGCCGATCCCGTTGATCGCGCACTCGACCTGCCTGCAGCCGGCCAGGACCCCCGCGAAGGAGTTGGCGACGGCGAGGCCCAGGTCGTCGTGACAGTGGACGGAGGTGGTCACGTCCGCCAGTCCGGGCACGAGCCGGTAGAGCTCGCGCCACATCGTCGCGTACTCGTCCGGCATGGAGTAGCCGACGGTGTCCGGCACGTTGATCGTGGTCGCGCCCTCATCGAGCGCGATCTGGAGCACCTCGGCCGTGAACTCGAGGTCGGCGCGCGTGGCGTCCATCGGCGAGAACTCCACGTCGTCGCACTGCAGACGGGCCTGCGCCACCGCCGCGCGCGCCTGCCCCTTGACGTCCTCGCGGCTCGACTGGAGCTGGTGCTCGATGTGGATGTCGCTCGTGGAGATGAAGGTGTGGATGCGCGGGCGCTCCGAGTCCTTGACGGCGTTCCAGGCGGCGTCCACGTCCTGCGCGTTCGCTCGAGCCAGCCCGCAGATCACGGGCCCGTGCACCTCCCGCGCGATGGCCTGCACCGCCTCGAAGTCGCCCGGCGAGGAGATCGGGAAGCCGGCCTCGATGATGTCCACGCCAAGCCGCGCAAGCTGGTGGGCGATCTCGAGCTTCTCCTGCTTGTTGAGCGAGATCCCGGGCGACTGCTCCCCGTCGCGCAGCGTCGTGTCGAAGATCTTTACTCGGCTCTGCTCGGTGCGCTCCATGTCCTTCCTAACTCCTTCTTCGGCCTTCCCGTACTCCCCTTGATTTGCGGCAATCGGCGGCCGCCACGCGCTATTCCCCCCGAAGGGGGAGAAGAAGGGCGAGTCGCAGTCCGGCCAGGAACGACATGGCCGGCGAAGCGTAGCGGCTCAGCGCCGCGGGGGCTTGACGCGAAGGTTGAGCTTGCGCCTGAAGGTCCGCTTCTGCGCCGCGCCGCTCGCGGGACGGTACGTCACGGTCAGCCGGAGCGTGGTCCTGAGGCGCTTGCGTGTGTAGCCGCGGTACAGGCGCCGGCCCGCCCTCGTCAGCGGGATGCGAACCCGCTTTCTCTCCCCGCCCCGCAACGACGCCCGGCGGCGGGCAATGACGGTCTGCTTCGCTCGCCCGCGCTGTGCCGCACTGGCCCGGCCGAAGTTGGCGAGGAGCTCGGTGAGGAACACCAGCTGTTCGCCTTCGGCGACACCGGCGGGAGTCTCGAGCCGGATCGTCACGCCATCCGCGCCGAGCTGCGCACCCAGGAGCGTCGTGAGGTCGCTCAGATCGACGTCCCCGTCGAGGTCGAAGTCGCCACCCCCGGGCAGGCCGCCGCCGGGTGGCGTTTCGCCGCCCGGTGGCACGACAGCCGCCGGACCGCCGAACGAGAACGGGCCGGCGTCCCGGAAGCACCGCGCGGCGCAGGCGAAGAAGGCGATGCCGCCGTTGTCCGGGTAGCGGGGATCGGTCCCGATGCGGATCACGAGCTCCTGCCCGGGCCCCCAGTAGCCCGGCGCTCCGAACGGCCCGCAGCTCACCTCGCCCTGTGCCGGGAACGGAGTGCAGATGGCGTCCGGGCCGGAGACGATGTCGGCTGAGACGGGGGTGAACCCAGACGCGAGCTCGCCGGACAGGAACTCGATTGGCCGCTGGCCGTCGTTGCGCACCATGAGATCGAGCTGGTTGGACTCCGGCCCGCGGTTCACGATGCCCGAGAAGGGGCCGGCGGCGCCCGTGGGCTCGCCCGTGAGTCCGACGAGCACGTCGTTCACTGTCCCCAGCGCCGTCATCGTCCCGGTCACCGGATTGATGGTGAAGACGGCCGACGTGGACGAGCCGGTCGTCGTCACGAACGCCTCGCCCGAGTCCAGCACCTCGAACCCGCTCAGGGTCGGGGCTGTAATCGAGAGCGGCGCGACGGTCGACAGCAGGCCGTCGTTCGGCGGGTTCTGCATCACGACGGCGTTCTGGCCGGTGTCGATCGCGTACAGCGTCGTCGTGGTGGCTCCGGCGAAGTTGTTCGTGTACGCCGATGCGACGACGTTCGGATTGTCGCCCTGGTTCGGATCGCCGATCGCGTAGTGGAGCGGGGCGTCCACGGTCACCATGCCGTTGTCCGGGTTGATGCGGAGGTTCTGGTCGGCGTCGCTGACGACGCGGAGACGGTCGGGTACGGGGTTGAAGTCGACGCCGAAGCTCGTCCCCGTGAGGGTCGTCGTCGGCCCCACCTGTGTCGCCGCGCCGGTGAAGGCGTTGATCAGATAGAGCCGCCCCGTGCCGGCCGTGTTTCCGACGCCGTAGAGCTGGTTGATCTGCGGCCGGAAGTCGATTCCGACGATCGTCTCGCCCGCCTGCAGGCCGGTGATGTTGAGCGCGGTCCCCGACCCCGGTGCGGTGCTGCTGAACCGGTGCAGCTGGTTGTCGTCGTCCACCGCGAACAGCACGGCGCCGTGCGCCGGTGACGCGGCGGCGAGTGCCAGCAGCACAACCGTAAGGACCAGAAGGGTGCGAGTCCTCATCTGTCCTCCTTCACGGGCCAGCCTAGACGCTGTGGGTGCTGGACTCAAGATTGGCGCTGGGCGGCCGATTCGCACGTGTAACCCCCATGTCCTCCCCTCGTTACCTGCACCGGTACGTGCCCGCGTGGGTCCGGACCCTGCTGTATGCGCTCGCGCTCTGCGCCGCGCTGTACGGGCTGCTGCTCGTGGGCGCGGCCGGGGCGGTCGGGCTGGCGGTCGACCCAGGTTCCTGGTGGCCGATCGGGACCTTCGCCATCGCCGCCGGGCTCCTCAGCTTGGTCCGTGCGGCCAGCACGAAGCGCGAGCGGCTCGTCTGGTCTCTGCTCGCCCTCGGGACGATCAGCTGGGGCGCGGGCTTCATCGCGTGGGAGGCGCTTCGGCCGGCCTCGGAATCTCCGTCGGTCGCCGACGCTCTCTGGATCCCGTTCTACGCGCTGCTCCTCGGCGCGCTCGCCACGCTCATGCGGGTCGAGCGCCCGCACATCTCGAAGACCGCGTGGCTCGACGCGCTGATCCCCGCCCTTGCGGTCGGCGCGGTGGCGAGCCAGCTCCTCGTGCCACCCGTCTCGACCGGCGGAAAGCCGCTCGCCGAGCAGGTCACGCTGCTCTTCTACCCAGCCCTCGACATCCTCCTCGTAGTGGTCACGGTGCTCATCCTGGCGCTCCGGCGCTGGGAGCCGGACGCCCGCTGGGGGCTGCTGGCCCTGGCGGTGCTCGGCGCGGCGCTGGGCGACCTGCTCTGGAGCTATACGAGCGTGGCCGGCACGCACGAGGTGGGATCCGCCACCGACCTCCCGTACGTGCTCACGTCGGTCGCCATCGCATGGGCAGCGTGGGCTCCGAAGGGGCCGCCTCTGGCGCGCGCCGAGGATGACCGGCTGACGCTGCTGCTGCCGGCCGTGGCGGCCGCGTGCGCCCTTGGCCTCCTGTTCTACGGCGCGATCACCGCCGACCTCATCCTGCCCTCGCTCGCCCTGTCGGTCGCCGCGCTCAGCGCCGGGGTTGTGCGCTGGGCGCTGGCGCTGCGGCACGAGGCCCAGGCCGAGGTCCTTCGTGACATGGCAGGCGAGCTCGCGCGCAAGGCGGACCAGCAGGCCGCGGTGGCGGACCTCGGGCGCCGCGCGATCGTCACCGCCGACGTGGACCGTCTGATGGGCCTCGCGTCAGAGCTCGTGGCCAGCATCCTCGGCGCCAAGCGGGTGGCCGTGCTGGAGCTTGCGCCAGGCGTGCGGGAGCTGACGCTGCACGCGGACTCGGCCGGCGGGGGTGACGCACGGGAGCTGGAGCAGCTCGGGCTGGACGCGCTCGACGCGGGCAGGCCGACCGTGACGACGAGGAACGCGCTCTGCGCGCCCATCGCGCGCAAGGACGGCCCCTGGGGGGTGATCGTCGTGCTTCACGAGCGCGCGCGTGACCTCGGCGACGACGACGTGAGCTTCCTCCAGACAGTGGCGAACGTGCTCGGCGCCGTCGTCGCACGCGCGCGCGAGGAGCAGCTCGAGGCACAGCTCCAGCAGTCGCGCCGGCTCGAGAGCGTGGGCAAGCTGGCCGGGGGCGTCGCGCACGATTTCAACAACCTGCTCGCGGTGATCCTCAACTACGCCGACTTCGCCCTCGAGGCGGCCACCGACGAGGAGCAGCGGCGCGATCTTGAGGAGCTGTCGAAGGCCGCGACTCGCGGCGCCGAGCTTGTGAGACAGCTGCTCGCGTTCAGCCGCCGGAGGCCGGTGGATGCGGTGGCGGTGGACCTCGCGGAGCTCGTGCGCGACATGGAGCCGATGCTGCGGCGCACCATCGGTGAGGACGTCGATCTGCGCTGCTGGGTGGCGAGCGAGCTGCCGCCCACGGTCATCGACCCGGGCCAGGTCACCCAGCTGCTCATGAACCTGACCGTGAACGCGCGCGACGCGATGCCGGACGGGGGCAGGCTCGTCATCCAGGTCACGGAAACCGAGAGCGGCGTCGAGCTGGTCGTCGAAGACGACGGCATCGGGATGAGCGCCGAGACTCAGGCCAAGGCGTTCGATCCGTTCTTCACGACGAAGCCGCTCGGCAGCGGGACCGGCCTCGGCCTGGCGACCGTGTACGGCATCGTGTCCCAGGCGGGCGGCACGGTGTCGCTCGACTCGGGACCGGGGCGCGGCACCCGCGTGGTCGTGCAGCTGCCGTGCGGCGAACCGCTGTACGCGGAACGCCTCCGAGCCAGCGCCTAGAGCGTCAACACGACCTTGCCGACGTTGCTCCGCTCGTGCATGAAGCGGTGCGCCGCGGCGCCGTCGTCCAGCCTGAACTCCTGCGCGACGACCGGGCGGATGCTGCCCTGGTCGATCCAGGTCCGCAGCGGCTCGATCAGCTCGTCGAGCGATCCGCGCTCGTCCCAGAGGGTGAGCATGTTGAGCCCGATCACCGACTTCGACTGGCTCATGAGCTTCACCGGGTTGAAGCGCGGCATCTGAGCGAGGACCCGCAGCGCCCTCAGCGGGCTGCGGCGCTCGCCGGCCTGCACCTCGGACGCGCCGAAGCAGACGAGCCGCCCGCCGGCGCGGAGCAGCGAGAAGCTCTGGCGGAAGCTGCGCCCGCCGATCGCGTCGAAGGCGAGGTCGATCGGGTGCGGCTCGCCTGCGATCCGGCGCACCTCGTCCACGACGTCGTGCGTCCGGTAGTCGACCGGGTGGTCCACCCCGAAGCCGCGAATCGCCTCGTGCTTCGGAGGACTCGCGGTGCCGTACACCTCCGCGCCGATCAGCTTGGCGATCTGCGTGGCCGCGATGCCCACGCCGCCGGCCGCGGCCTGGATGAGAACACGCTCTCCCGCTCGCAGCCCGCCGAAGCGAACGAGGCCCGCATACGCGGTGGCGTAGGTCACCGGCATGGCGGCGCCCTCGCTGTAGCTCCAGCCGTCCGGCAGCGGCAGAACGGCATCCGCCTTCGCGACCGCGAGCTGCGCGTAGCCCCCGAAGCGGCACGCGCCCATCACGCGCTGGCCCAGCTCGAACCCCTCGGTTCCCTCTCCCAGCGCGTCCACGTCGCCTGCCACCTCGTAGCCCACGACGCATGGCGGCTTCGGCGCGTCCGGGTACAACCCCACGCGGCCCAGCAGGTCGGCGAAGTTCACGCCCGCCGCTCGCACCCTGATCCGTACCTCCCCCGGCCCCGGCTCGGGATCGGGGCGTTCCTGGACGCGGAGGACGTCCGGCGGGCCGTGCTCGGTGATGACGAGCGCCTTCATCCGGCGGGCACCCTATATCGTGGCAGCCGCGATGGAAGCCGCCTCGGGCACCGGCGTCGAGATCAGCGAATCGATCCTCGATGCGGTCGGCGACACGCCGCTCGTGCGGCTCTCGCGCCTCGCGAAGGACCTGCGCCCACAGCTGGTCGCGAAGATCGAGGCGCTGAACCCCGGCGGCTCGATCAAGGATCGCGCGGCCATCGCGCTGATCGAGGCAGCGGAGCGCGACGGACGGCTGCGGCCGGGCGGCACGATCGTCGAGCCGACCAGCGGCAACACCGGCACCGGCCTGGCGATCGCGGCCGCGCTCAAGGGCTACCGCGTCGTCGCGGTGATGCCCGACAAGATGTCGAAGGAGAAGATCGACCTGCTGCGCGCCTATGGCGCCGAGGTCGTCGTGGCGCCCACGGACGTGCCGCCCGAGTCGCCGGAGTCGTACTACCGCGTGGCTGACCGGCTCACCGAGGAGATCCCGGGCGCCTTCCAGCCGAACCAGTACAAGAACCAGGCGAACCCGGACGCCCACTACCGCACCACCGGACCCGAGCTGTGGCGCCAGTCCGGCGGGCAGATCACCCACTTCGTGGCCGGCGTCGGCACCGGAGGCACGATCACGGGCGTCGGTCGCTACCTGCGCGAGCAGAAGCCGGACATCCAGATCATCGGAGCGGACCCGGTCGGCTCGATCTTCTCGGGCGGCGAGGACGGGGTGAAGCCGTATCTCGTGGAGGGCGTGGGCGAGGACTTCTGGCCGGAGACCTACGACCCGTCCGTCGTGGACCGCTACATCACCGTTTCCGACCGCGACTCGTTCCTGTGGACGCGCCGGCTCGCCGAGGCCGAGGGAATCCTCGCCGGCGGCTCGGGCGGGCTCGCGCTGTACGCCGCCTACCAGGTCGCGCGCGAGCTCGAAGACCCGTCCGCGATGGTCGCGGTCATCCTCCCGGACGGAGGGCGCTCGTACCTGTCGAAGGTCTTCAACGACGCCTGGATGCGCCAGTACGGCTTCCTCGAGCGCGACGCCGAGCTCACCGTCGGCGACGTCCTGCGCCGGAAGCACGACGAGGGCGGGATTCCTCCGCTTCTGACCGTGGAGACGCACGCCAAGGTGCGCGACGCCGTGACACTTCTCCACGAGCACCGCGTCTCGCAGCTGCCGGTGGTCTCGGCACACGACCCGCACACCGTCGTCGGCTCGGTGAGCGAGCGCGGGCTGCTGCGGCACGCCATGGACGACCCGGCGATCCTCTCGGCGGTGATCGTCGAGGTGATGGAGGCGCCCTTCCCCGCCGTGTCGGCGGACGACAGCGTGCGCGAGGCCGTGGAGCTGCTGGCGGACCGGCGCGAGGCGCTCCTCGTGAACATGCACGGCCGCGCCGCCGGGATCGTCACGCGCGCCGACCTGCTCGAGTCGCTCGCACGGTGAGCGACGAAAGGCATCGCTCCGGCGCGGGCACGCCCGCGCCCTCGCGCAAGGCGCGCCGACTCGCCACCCGCGTCGTGCACGCGGGCCTCGAGCCGGACCCGAGCTTCGGCTCGGTGATTCCGCCGATCCACCAGACCTCCACCTACGTCCAGCCGAGCCCGGGCGAGTTCGTAGAGGACTACGACTACGCGCGCTCGGCGAACCCGACGCGCGCAGCGCTCGAGCGAGCGATCGGCGAGCTCGAGGGCGGGCACGGCTCGGCGTTCTCGAGCGGGATGGCTGCCACGCACGCGCTGCTCACCGCGCATTGCAATGCCGGGGACCACGTCGTCCTCCCGCAGGACCTCTACGGCGGCACCTACCGGCTCGTGGACAAGGTGCTGGCGCGCTTCGGGCTCGAGTACGACCTGGTCGACCAGACCGACCTGGGCGCGCTCGAGCGCGCAGTGCGGCCCGAGACGCGCCTGATCTGGGTCGAGACGCCCACGAACCCGCTGCTGAACGTGGTCGACGTCGCGGCCGTGATCGAGCGAAAGCAGGACGCGATCGTCGCCGTGGACAACACCTTCGCGACCCCGATCGTGCAGCGGCCGCTCGAGCTCGGCGCGGACGCCGTGGTCCACTCGGCCACGAAATACCTCGGCGGGCACTCGGACGTGGTGGGCGGCGCGGTGGTGGTGGCCGATGAGGAGCTCCACGAACGGGTGCGCTTCATCCAGAACTCGATCGGCGCCGTGCCCGGTCCGTTCGACTGCTTCCTCGTCCACCGCGGCCTCCGGACGCTTCACCTGCGCGTGGCCGCGCACACCGAGAACGCGCGGGCCGTCAGCGAGTTCCTTCGCGGCGCGCCGGGCGCCCGTGACGTGCGCTGGCCGGGCTTCGGCGGCATGGTCTCCTTCCGCCACCCGGACGCGACGCGGATCGCGGCGGCCACGGAGGTCTTCACCCTGGCCGAGTCGCTCGGCAGCGTGGAGTCGCTGATCGAGGTGCCGCAGGCGATGACGCACCAGTCGGTCGAGGACTCGGCCGCCGCGGTGCCCGCCGACCTGGTGCGCCTCTCGTGCGGCGTGGAGGCCGCGGAGGACCTGGTCGAAGATCTAAGTCAAGCGCTGTCAAGGGGTCTGACCCCCCAACAGCGGCGTAACGATGTAGAGCCCCTGTAGAGGGGTCAGACCCCTTAGAGGCTCACGGTGCGGCCGGCGTGGAAGCCGTCGCCGGCGACTATGCCGTCCACCACCTCGCGCGGGACCGGGCTGTCGGCGGTCACGATCATCACCGCGCCGGCGCCGGGCCTGTCCTCCGGCTGCCTTCCCACGGCCGCGGAGATGATGTTGATGCCGCGGTCGCCGAGCCCGGTGCCTACGCGACCGAGCATTCCGGGCCTGTCCTCGTAGCTGAAGATCGCCAGGTGGCCCTCGAGCTGGAGGTTGAAGCGCGAGCCCCAGGCCTCGAGCAGGTGCGGCCGGTGCAGCTGGCCGAGCGTCGTGCCCGTCACCCGGGTGCGCTCGCCGCCGCTCACCACGGCCACGCGGATCAGGTCGGTGAAGTCGCGCGCGTGCGAGCTGCTCGTCTCGGTGACCCCGATCCCGCGCTCCTCGGCGATCGCGGGCGCGTTCACCTCGTTCACGTCCTCCTCGGTGTGGCCCTCGAGCACGCCTCGCAGCACCTGCACCGTCAGGAGGCGGGTGTCGCGCTCGGCCACGCGGCCGAGGTACTCCACCTCCACGGCGTCGACGGAGGAGCGCTCGGCGATCGCGCTCGCGATGCGTCCGAGGTCGCGCGCGAGCGGCAGGAACGGGCCGAGCGCCTCGAGGTCCTCGGGCGCGATGGCGGGGACGTTCACCGCGCTGGTCACGACGCCGCCGGTCAGCGCCGCCACGACCTGCTCGGCCGCCTGGTAGCCGGCCCTGTCGGTGGCCTCGGCCGTCGACGCGCCGAGGTGCGGCGTGACGACGACGTTGGGGTAGCCGAACAGCGGGTGCTCCGTCAGAGGCTCCTCGCGGAACACGTCGAGCGCCGCACCGGCGACCCTGCCCGAGTCGAGCGCCTCCCGCAGCGCCGTCTCGTCCATCAGCTTCCCGCGCGCCACGTTGATCACGCGCACGCCGTCTCGCATGGCCGCGAACGCCGCGGCGTCGAGCCAGTTCTCGGTCTCCTCGGTGACCGGCAGGTGAACGGTGATGAAGTCGGCGCGCGAGTACACGTCCTCGGGTGACTCCGCCCGCTCCACGCCCAGCTCGCGGAAGCGCTCCTCCGAGACGAAGGCGTCGAACGCCACGACGCGCATGCCGAACCCGAGCGCGCGCTGGGCCACGAGCTGGCCGATCCGGCCGAAGCCCAGTACGCCGAGCGTCTTGTCGTACAGCTCTACGCCGCTGAACTCGGAGCGCTCCCAGGCGCCGCCTGTGAGCGACCGGTGCGCCTGCGGGACCTTCCGCGCGAGCGCCAGGAGCAGGGCGAGCGTGTGCTCCGCGGCGGTGATCACATTCGACTGGGGCGCGTTCGCGACGATCACGCCGCGCTTCGTGGCGGCGTCCACGTCCACGTTGTCCACCCCTACGCCCGCGCGGCCCACGGCCTTGAGCCGCTCCGCCTTCCCGAGCAGCTCCGCGTCCAGCTGGGTCGCGGACCGGATCAGGATGCCGTCGAACTCGCCGATCCGGCGCTGGAGCTCCGCCTCGTCCCAGTCGATCCCGAGCTCGACCTCGAGCCCGGCATCGCGCAGCAGCTGCACGCCGGAGTCCCCGATCTTCTCCCTGACGAGGACCTTCACGCGTGTAGCGCCACGCCCGCGTCGGAGAAGACGCGCTGGGCCGCGGCCACGCCCGCGCCCGGCTCGGCTTCGTGCCCGAGCTCGCGCAGGGTCATCTCGAGGGCTGAGATGGTGACGATGATGTCGAAGGCGCCGAAGTAGCCGCAGTGGGCAACGCGCGCGATGCGCCCCTTCAGCTTGCCCTGCCCGCCCGCGATGGTGACGCCGAACCGGTCGCGCATGATCTTCGGAACCTTGCCGCCGTCGATCTGCTCCGGAAGGACCATCGCGGTCACGACGTTGGCGTTGTCATCGGCGGCCCCGCCCAGCAGCTCCAGGTCGAGCGCCTTGGCGGCCTCGCGCGTGGCGCGGCCCAGCAGCGCGTGCCGCTCGAACACATGGTCGAGGCCCTCGGCGGCGATCATCTCGAGCGCCACGTCGAGCGCCCTGACGAGCCCGACCGCCGGAGTGAACGGGCTGTCGGGCGGGTCCTGTTGCTGGCCCGACACGGTGCGCGCCCAGTCGAAGTAGTAGCGGCGGCCCGGGCTCTCGGCCGCGCGTGCGAGCGCGGCCTCGTTCGCGCTCGTGAACCCCAGACCGGGCGGCGACATCAGCGCCTTCTGCGAGCCCGCCACGACCACGTCCACCCCCCACTCGTCCTGGGGCAGCGGCACCGCGCCGAGGCCCGAGACCGCGTCGACGGCGATCAGGGCATTGTGGCGGTGCGCCACCTCGGTGAGCTCGCGGATGTCGTTGACGACACCGGTGGACGTCTCCGAGAGGGTGGTGAAGACGAGCTCGACATCCGGATTCGCGCCGAGCCGCTCGTCGAGCCCGGCGGGATCGACCTTGCGTCCCCACTCGGTCTCCCAGTGGATCGTCCCCGCCCCGTATGCCTCGCAGAGCTCGAACCAGCGCTCGCCGAACTTGCCGCAGGAGGCCACCAGCGCCGGCTCGCCCGGGCGGACCAGGTTGGCGACCGCCGACTCGAGCGCGCCCGTGCCGGAGCTCGTGAAGATCTGGACCTCGTTGGCGGTCTGGAAGACCTCCTTGAGCCTGCCGAGCACGCGCGCGTAGACCTCGATGAAGGCCGGCGCGCGGTGGTAGACCATCGGCTCCGCCATCACCTGTGACACCGCGGGCGGCAGCGGCGTGGGACCGGCGGTCATGAGGTACTGCTTGACGTAGGGATTCGCCACGAACCGGCGAGAATAGCGTCAGGCTCCGACCGCTTCGCGTGCGGTTCGCGTCGTGTCGGGATCGAAGATCGATTGGTCGTCGCCGGGGCTGATCGCGAAGACCAGGATCCAGGCGAAGATGGCCAGGATCGACAGCCCGACGCTCACCCAGCCGATCACGAAGCCGGCCTGAGCCAGGCCGCGGTGCTTCGGGGTCTCCCCCGCCTCGACCTTGCGCTTGCCGTTGCGCGAGCAGATGACGCCGGCGATCGCGCAGCCGAGCGAGATGATCGTGGACAGCCCGAACGAGATCACTAGGAGCCCGAGCGCCACGATCGACAGCACGAAGCCGGCCACGGCCTGTCCGTTGTCCGGCACAGGTCCCTGCGCGTGGCCCCACTGGGGCGGGTAGGGGTAGCCGGGGGGCGGCGGCTGATACCCGTGCGGAGCCGGCGGGTAGCCCGCCGGCGGGTAGCCCGGCGGCGGCTGTCCCGGCGGACCCGGCGGAGGCGGTGGGTAGCCGGGCGGTGCCTGGCCCGGCGCCCCGGGCGGGGGCGGCGGGTAGCCGTAGGTCTGCTGTGGTGGCGAGTACGGCGGGTCGCCGTAGGTCTGCTGCGGCGGCTCGGGCTGCTGCTGAGGCGGCGGGGGCGGCGGCTCCGGCTGCTGTGCCGGGCGGCCGGCTAGCTCGGGCTCCGGCCCAGGCGGCTCCGGCGGAAGGAACCGCGTCTCCTCTGCGTCGCCGGTCGCTTCGCCGTCGCGTTCCACATCAGAACTCCGTGTCGATCCAGTCCATCATCGAGCGGAGCTCCCGGCCCTCGCGCTCGATCTGGTGGTCCTTCTGCTCCTCGCGCATGCGCTTGAAGTTCTCCTGCCCGGCCTTGTTCTCCGCTATCCACTCGCGCGCGAAGTCGCCCGACTGGATCTCGCCCAGGATCTGCTTCATCGCCTCGCGCGTGGGCTCGCCGATGATCCGCTTGCCGCGTGTGAGGTCGCCGTACTCCGCCGTGTTCGAGATCGAGTAGCGCATGCCGGTGATGCCCTTCTCGTACATCAGGTCCACGATCAGCTTCAGCTCGTGGAGGCATTCGAAGTAGGCGAGCCGCGGGTCGTAGCCGGCGTCCACGAGCGTCTCGTAGCCGGCCCGAACCAGCTCCGTGACGCCGCCGCACAGCACGGCCTGCTCGCCGAAGAGGTCGGTCTCGGTCTCGTCCTTGAAGGTCGTCTCGATGACGCCCGCGCGCGTGCAGCCGATGCCGCGCGCGTAGGCCAGCACGAGGTCGCGCGCGGTGCCGGTCGCGTCCTGGTGCACCGCCACCAGGCCGGGCACCCCGTGCCCCTCCACGAACTGGCGCCGGACGAGGTGGCCCGGTCCCTTCGGCGCCGCCATCCCCACGTCCACCTCGGGGCCCGGATCGATCTGGCCGAAGTGGATCGAGAAGCCGTGGGCGAACATCAGCAGGTTGCCGGGCGCGATGCCGTCGCTGATCTCGCTCTCCCAGACCTCCGCCTGCTTCTCATCCGGGAGCAGCACCATGACCACGTCGCCCTCGCTGGCGGCGTCGGCGATGGAAGTGACCCGCAGGCCGTCGGCCTTCGCCTTGTCGACCGACGAGGAGTCCTCGCGCAGCCCGACCACCACCTCGACGCCCGAGTCCTTCAGGTTCAGCGCGTGGGCGTGCCCCTGGGAGCCGTAGCCCAGGATCGCCACGGTCTTACCCTCCAGCTTGCCGAGGTCGGCGTCCTTGTCGTAGATCATGGGGCGAGGACTCTATAGCGGCCGCTTTCGCTGCTCTGAGCGTCAACGCCGCGGCGACGCCGAGCGGTACCAGGATCTGAGGCCACACCGCGTAGCCGTGCATCACCCAGGCGACCGGCCATGCGACGGCCGCGAGGACGAGGGCCGTGGCGAGCGCCGGCTCGGGTCGCGTGCGGGCGCTCCGCCACGAGTAGACAATCGCGACCAGGAGCGCGATGCCGAGCGCCGTGATGAGCGTGTGGGACTCCTGGAGCCACGGCCACGGATAGGGGTCGCCGAAGAAAACCGTCGGCTCCTGCCCCGAGCCGCCGATGGTTCGACCGTGGGCTGGCACGTCGTAGCCGAAGCCGATTTGCGGCTCCGGCTTCTCGCGCGGAAGCAGATGGATCAGCGCCACAGCCGTGGGCAGCAGGCCGAGCACCAGCCGGTCCACGACCACCCGCGCTGACCGGTCGGGCTTCCGCGGGAGGGTCCAGGCGGCGGCGATCAGCAGGAGCGTCGGGAGGTAGGACGCCGCCGCGAGGTCCACCCCGCTGCCCGCGAAGAAGCTCGGGGTGTCCGCGAGCGCGGCCTCTGTTCCGTACCCGAGGTGAGGCGAGACGGCCGCCGCGAACGTCACGGCCGCGCCGAGCGCGGTTGCCCAGCGAGACCGGAAGGCGGCGCCGGTCACGGCGAGCAGCGAGCCCCCGAGCAGCATGAGCCAGCCCTCGCCGAGCGGCCAGTGGTCGTAGCGCGGAACGAAGCCGAACGTCCACAGGCACAGGAGCGCCGCCGCCAGCGGCAGCGGCAGCACGGCGAGCGCCGCTCGCCACGGCGCGCGCAGCACGTCGCCGCGCGCCACGCCGAGGCGCACCTTGAGCCCCGCCCCCGCCACCGAGAGCGACTCGCGCGCGAGCGCCCGCATGCCGAAGGAGTCGATCGCGTCGCGAGCGCAGTCGCGCACCACGCGCGCATCCCGGCTCCGCGACGGCGGGAACGTGTGGGCGGCGAGCGAGGTCAGGGCGTAGCTCAGCCGCCGCGCGGTCATGCCGCGCTCCGCGCGACGGAGGGCCGCGGCCGCTGGACCACCCGGGCGGCTGCTGCGAGACGGTCGGCCTCGCGCGTGACCGCCTGTCGCCCCTGGTCACTCAGGCGGTAGTAGCGCCGGAGCCGGCCTTCGACGGTCTCCTCGCGATCCACCTGCACGAGCCCCTGAGCCGCCATGCGCTCGAGCGCGCCGTACAGCGTGCCCGCGGTAAGGCGCACGGAGCCGTCGGAGAGCTCCCGCGCCCGGGCCGAGATCGCGTACCCGTGCAACGGCCCGTCGAGGAGCGAAGCCAGTACGAAGTAGCTCGCGGGCCGGAGATCCATGCTACGCCGCACGATACATCGCCTCACGATCTATATCAAGAGAGGTCTATCTTTCCGCCGCGATGAAGGCGACGGAGATCCGCCCCGCGGCCGATTGGCAGAAGGCCGGCGACTACGAGGACATCCGCTACGAGACCGCGGACGGGATCGCCAAGCTCACGATCGACCGTCCGGAGGTGCGTAACGCGTTCCGGCCCGAGACGCTGATCGAGGTCTCCGACGCCCTGGAGCGGGCCCGCGAGGACACCTCGGTCGGCGTGATCGTCCTCACCGGCGAGGGCCCGCTGGCCTTCTGCTCGGGCGGCGATCAGAACGTCCGCGGGGACACCGGCTACATGGCGGGCGGCGCGAGCGTCGGCCGCTTCCACGTGACGGACCTGCACCTGCAGATGCGGCGGCTGCCGAAGCCGGTCGTGGCGATGGTGGCCGGCTATGCGATCGGAGGCGGCCAGGTGCTGCACGTGGTCTGCGATCTCACGATCGCCGCCGACAACGCCCGCTTCGGCCAGACCGGCCCGCGCGTGGGCAGCTTCGACGGCGGCTACGGAGCCGGCCTGCTCGCGAACATCGTCGGCCCGAAGAAGGCCAAGGAGATCTGGTTCCTGTGCCGGCAGTACTCGGCCGAGGAGGCGCTCGAGATGGGCCTCGTGAACCGCGTGGTGCCGCTCGAGGAGCTCGAGGAGGAGACTGTCGCATGGTGCCGCGAGATGCTCGAGCTCTCGCCGTTCTCGCTCAGGCTGCTGAAGGCGAGCTTCCACGCGGCGGAGGACGGGCTCGCCGGGATCCAGCAGCTGGCCCACGACGCGAACCTCCTCTTCTACGGGTCCGAGGAGGCGCAGGAGGGCCGGGACGCGTACCGCGAGAAGCGCCGTCCGGACTTCGGGAAGTTCCCG
This sequence comes from uncultured Thermoleophilaceae bacterium, assembly GCA_963819635.1. GTDB lineage: Bacteria > Actinomycetota > Thermoleophilia > Solirubrobacterales > Thermoleophilaceae > JACVRW01. The sequence goes on along the minus strand of CAWFWX010000003.1, from coordinate 589,621 downwards.
AAGCGGCCTTGAGCCACCTGCGCCTCTGGTTGCTCGCGGCGCGGCCGCGGACGCTGCCCGCCGCGATCGCGCCGGTGCTGGTGGGCACGGCGCTCGCCGGCTCGGAGGACACCTTCCGGGCGCTGCCGTTCGTCGCCGCGCTGGTCGGCAGCGTGTTCATCCAGATCGGCACCAACCTCTCGAACGACTACTCGGACGCGCGCCGGGGGGCCGACACGGAGGACCGGCTCGGCCCCGTGAGGGTCACGGCGGGCGGCCTGATGCCGCCGCGACGCGTGCTCGTGGGGACCTACGTGGCGTTCGGCGTCGCCGTCGCGGCGGGCCTCTACCTGGCCGCGGTCGCGGGCTGGGAGCTGCTCGTGGTCGGCGCGGCCTCGATCCTCGCCGGCGTGCTCTACACGGGAGGGCCGCGCCCGTACGGGTACGAGGGCCTCGGTGAGCTGTTCGTCTTCACCTTCTTCGGCCTGGTGGCCGTGGCCGGCTCGTACTTCGTGCAGACCGAGGAGCTGCGCTGGGAGGCGGTCGCTCTCGGCGTGCCGGTTGGCCTCCTGGCGGCGGCGATCCTGGTGGTGAACAACATCCGGGACGCGGACACCGACCGGCGCTCCGGAAAGCGGACGCTCGCCGTCAAGCTGGGGCGCGAGCGTGCCCGCATGCTGTTCACGGCGATGGTCGCCGTCGCGTTCCTCGTGCCCGTGCTGCTGGTGCCCGCCCTCTCACCGTGGCTGCTGCTCACGCTGGCCGCTGTCCCGCTCGCGCCGCCGCTGATCCGGACCGTGAAAACGCGCACCGATGGACCCGCTCTGAACAGCGCGCTGGCTTCTACGGGCCGGCTGCTCGCCGTCTTCTCCGTGCTCCTGTCCGGGGGCGTGCTGCTCTCGTGAGCGCGCGCGTGGAGCGCTCCGTCGTGCGGCTCTCGATCCCGCTGAAGGAGCCGTTCGTGACCTCCGCCGGCGTGATCTCAGAGCGCGAGCTGCTGCTGCTCCGGCTCGAGGCGCGCGACGGGACCGTCGGCTACGGCGAGGCCGCGCCGTTCGAGCCCTACGACGGCGTGCCGCTGGAGCGGGCTGCCGCGGCGCTGACCGGCGGAGGAGGACGCCGCCCGCCCCAGGCGCGCGCAGCCGAGGAGATCGCGCGGCTGGACCTGCACGCCCGGCAGGAGGAGCGCCCGCTGGCGGAGCCGCGCAAGGACGCGCTCGCCGTGAACCTCACCCTCGCCGCCGGACCCCCGGAGGAGGTTGCTGAGCGCGCGCGGGCCGGGGTGCGCGACGGCTATGCCTGCTTCAAGCTGAAGGTCGGGCTGCCCGACGACGCCGAGCGCGTGGCTGCGGTTCGCGATGCGGTGGGCCCGTGGCCGGCGTTGAGGGTGGATGCCAACGGCGCCTGGTCGGTCGACGAAGCCGTGCGGGCCATCCGCGCGCTCGAGGACCACGACCTGGAGTTCGTCGAGCAGCCCTGCCGCACGCTGCGCGAGCTGGCCGAGGTGCGGCAGCGGGTGTCGACCGCGATTGCCGCGGACGAGTCCGTGAGCACGATGCGCGAGCTTCGCCGCGCGCTCGAGCTCGAGGCGTGCGACGTCGTGAACGTGAAGGTGGCCGGCGCTGGCGGCTTCAAGCCGGCGGGCGAGCTCCTGCGGGAAGCGCGCTCCAACGGGCTGGACGCGTTCCTGTCGAGCACGTTCGACGGTCCCTGGGGGATCGCCGCCGCCCTGCAGCTCGCCGCGGCGGAGGATCTCACGCTGGCCTGCGGCCTCGCCACCCTGGAGCTGTTCGACTCGCCTCTCGCGCGAGCGCTCCCCGCGCCGCGGGCCGGCACCCTCAAGGTCCCGACCGGTCCGGGGCTCGGGGTCGAGCCCGGGCCGGGAGCGCTCGCCGAGGTTGTCGTGGAAGAACTGGGAGAACGTCTCCTCTAGTCGTCGTCCCGGTCGTCGTTGAGCTGCGCCCGGATTTCGCCGCCGCCGAACATCGAGCTGTGGACGTTCGCGTAGGTCACGCCGGCCCTGATCGCCCGCAGGACCTCGTCGAACTCCCCGGCCGCGATGCCCTGGCCCGTCGGTCCGACCACCTGGGCCGCGGTGACCGTCCCCGAGATCGTGGCGGGATTGGTCAACGGACACGTCTGCGTGCCCGCGGGCGGGACCACCACGGGCGGGTTCGGGTTGCCGCACAACCAGATGCTGATGCCGCCGTTCACGTCACGCTGGCCGAGGTGTATGTGCGCCTGGGTCACCGTGCCCTGGAGGTCCTCCCAGCGCAGCTGGTACTCGATCCGGTCGTGGCGGACCTCGGCCTTGAACTTGCCCTCGGCGTCCGTCGAGATGACCGGGACCTCCTGGAAGCCCGTCAGGCGCTCCCGGATCTCCTTACCGCCGCCGGCAAGGGCCGTCGCGGCCACCACGCTCCCGATCGCCACGACCGCCACAGCGGCCGCGAGCTGGACCCGTCTGTGCCTCATGCTGCCCTCCCTCGTAGGGTGCAGTCCGCTATACGCGCGCGGCCGGCAGGTGGTTCAGGAACTCGGCGATCAGGTCCGCGACCGCCTGAGGCTGCTGAAGGTGGGCGGCGTGGCCGGCCTCCTCGACGATCGCCACGCGACCGTTCGGCGCGACCCGGGCGATTCGCCTCGCCGCCGCCGTGTAGCCGTCGTCGCGCGCTCCCGCGATCGCGAGGATCGGCAGCTCGAGCGTCGACAGCTCATGCCACACCGGGTCGAGCGTGCCCTGGCCCGCCGTACGCAGCAGCAGCGCGAGCGAGCGCGGGTCTTGCGACAGCCGGCCGGGGCGCTGTTCGTCGATCAGGGCCTCGGACTGGTCGGCGAACAGCGGCTGCCGCTCCCACAGCGAGACGATGTCCTCGATCGGCATGGCCTCGATCCAGGACGCGAGCTTCTCGTCGGCCTCGGCCCGCTGCACGCGGAGAGGCCCCTCCTCGATCCCCGCCGTCGAGCCCACGAGAACGACGGCCGTGTAGGAATCGGGTGAGCGGAGCGCGGCGCGGAGAGCCAGCCGGCCACCCAGCGAATAGCCCACGAGCACGCCGGCGCCCGCCTCCGCGATCTCGCGCATCCGGCCCTCGAAGGTGTGCTGGGCGTGGTCGAGGAGCGTGCTCGGATAGCGTTCCGGCAGGAGCTCCGCGACCGGCCGCCAGGCGTCGCCACGCTGCATGAAGCCCGGGATGAAGAGCACCATCGCTCCCGCATGATCCCGATCAACCGCACCTACGCGCCGCTCCAGGCCTTCGTGGACGAGCTCTACCGCTGTGGGATGCGCCATGCGGTGACCTCTCCGGGGTCCCGGAATGCCCCGCTGACGCTCACCCTCGCGGCCCAGGAGGGCATCGAGGCGACCTCGGTCATCGACGAGCGCTCTGCGGGCTTCGTGGCGCTCGGGATGGCCAAGGCCAGCGGCCGGCCGGTGGCCGTGACGTGCACGTCGGGCACCGCGGCCGCGAACCTCCACCCCGCCGTCGTCGAGGCATACGAGGCGCGCGTGCCGCTGATCGTGCTCACCGGCGACCGCCCGCCGGAGCTGCGCGACGTGGGCGCCGGGCAGGCCATCGACCAGATCAAGCTGTACGGGACCGCGGCCAAGTGGTTCGTGGAGGTGGGAACCCACGACCCCGGACGCGAGACGGCCATCCACCACCGCTCGCTCGCGTGCCGCGCCTACTGGACGGCCGCGGGCGGTCGCCCGGGGCCCGTGCACCTGAACTTCCCGCTGCGCGAGCCGCTGGCGCCCAGGGCCGAGGCGCTGGACCCCGAGGACTGGATGGGCCGGCCGGACGGCAGCCCGTGGACGGAGGTGCGTGAGCACGCGAGCGCTCCACACTCGGACGACCTCCACGCCCTCGCCGAGCGCATCAGCGCGGAGCCGCGCGGCCTGATCGTGTGCGGCCCCTCGTCAGCGAGCGATGTCGCAGATGCAGCCGCTCGCCTCGCCGCGGAGGCGGGCTGGCCGATCCTCGCCGAGCCCACCTCGGGCGTCAGGTGTGGCGACCACGACCGCTCGCACGTCATCGCGCACTACGACGTGCTCCTTCGTATCGAGACCTTCAAGGCGGCGAACTCGCCGGGCCTCGTGCTGCGGGTCGGCGACATGCCGACGTCGAAGCCGCTTCGCGCACTTGTCGCAGCGGCGTCACAGATCGTGCTTGATCCGCATGGCGCGTGGCATGAACCTACGAGGACCGCGGAACTGATTCTGGAGGCGGCCGCAGCACCCACCCTCAATGCTCTTGCGTCCGCGGTCGAAATGCGCACCGGAGTGCGGGAAGACGGGTGGGTGCGGGCCTGGAGAGAGGCCGACGCGAAGGTGTGGGCCGAGGTGGAGGCCGCTCCCGACGACTTCGAGGGAAAGGTTCTCGCCCGCGTCGAGCCGGAGCTGCCGGAGGAGGCCGTCGTCTGGGTCAGCTCCTCGATGCCGATACGCGACGTCGAGGCCTGCTTCCCGCAGTCGCCCAAGCGCATCCGCTTCCTGGCGAACAGGGGCGCCAACGGGATCGACGGGGTCGTGTCGTCGGCCATGGGGGCCGCGATCGCCACCGGCCTCCCCACGTGGGTGCTGATCGGCGAGCTCGCCCTACAGCACGACGTGGGCGGCCTGCTGGCCGCGCGCCGCGCCGGTGTCCGGCTCGACGTTCTCTGCATCGACAACGGCGGCGGCGGGATCTTCGACTTCCTGCCCGTCGCCGAGCACGCGGATCCGGCCGCCTACGAGGCCCACATCGCCACCCCGTCGGAGCCGACCGGCCTGGCGGCGCTCTGGCCCGGCCTCAGGGAGGTCCGGACCGATCGCCGCCAGAACGTTCGCCTCCACCGCGAGCTGGCGGAACGGGTGGCCGAAGCGCTCGGCTAGACGTCGAAGCCGACGCGGTCGATGCGCCGGTGGTAGCGCTCGCCGGCCTTGCCGCCGCCCATCGCCGCGAGCAGCGTGATGATCACCACCGCAGCCAGCGCGATCGCGGCGCCCGCCGTGAGCGAGCCCTCGTCGATCGGGATGCGCGGCAGGTTCAGCTGCTCGAGCACGTTGTACTCGGATCCGAAGATCACGCCCGCGACCGCGAGGATGATCGTCACGACCAGGCCGATCGCCCAGGTGCCGAAGCCCTGGCGGCCGCCGTCGAAGCGCGACATCCGTCCGCTCACGTAGCCGCCGCAGTAATACGCGATCGCGAGCACCGCGATCAGCAGGATGCCGCCGACGATCCCGATCGTGTCCGCGTTCGAGTTCGCGTCGGACTCGCTGACCTCGCTGAGGCTGAATACCGTGCCGGCCGCGCTCAGGATGGCGAGCAGGATCACGGCCACGCCGATCGCCACGAGCCAGCCGAAGAACGCCGCGCCCCAGTTGAGGCCGCCGAACTCCTCCCGCTGCCGCGCGCGCACGTCGCGCACGAAGCGGCCATCGCCCATGCGGGTGTCGCGTGTCACCGGCCGCTCGGCCGTTGCCACCGTGCCGCGGTCGTCTTGACCGTCGTGGTCTCCGCCATTCCTCTTGAACCGCTCGAACATGCCGGTGCTCGTACCCGGATTGGGGTTCGAAAAACCCTTATGGAGTAGCGGGCGAGGTGCCCTGGCGCCCCTTGGGAGCCGGCACGAACGGCGCCTTGCCGCGCCTCAGGCGCGGGAACTTCTCGTTCCCCCAGAGGAACGGCGGAGCCTCGAAGCAGGGCGGCTCGGCGTTCTCGCCCTCGCCCGCCGCATTGCGCTGCTCGCCGCCGTTCGGCTTGCAGTCGAAGCTCTCGATCACGCCGAGCGGCGTGGCGCGCTCGTACGCGTTGGGCGTGATGTAGGCGTTTCCGCGCTCCCAGGGCGGGCGACTCGGCCGGCGAGTGAGCGAGCGGCCGTCGATGATCGCGACCTGCGGCAGGTAGTGCTCCGCACCCCCGTCACCCTGATAGCCGCCCGCGCCGTTGCCCGCGAGCGCCGCGCCGCCCACGGTGATGAACTGCGCGAGCTGCCCCTGGCTGAAGCCCAGGTAGGACAGGATCGGGTTGAGCTCGGGCAGGAACACGTGCGTCGCCTCCAGCAACGGCTCGGCACCCCTGAGGAAGCGCTCGCCGGCCGGGACACCGGTCTCGGAGGCCCGTACCAGCGGGTGAATGTCGCGGAACAGCTTCTCGAGGTCCGGCGAGAGATCGCCGAGGTCGCGCAGCGTCGGCGCCAGATCCTGCGCCGGCTCGCGAAGGTCGCGGACCAGCGGGTCCGTGTTGCGAGCGAAGTCCTCGAGCCGGAGCATCGTGGCGCGGGTCTCGCGCAGGAAGGTCGGGAAGACCTGGAAGGTCTCGGCCAGCGCGTCGTCGCGCGAGGCGAGCGCGCTGAAGGTCGCCTCGCCGTTCGTGATCAGTCCGCGCAGCTGGCCGTCCTCGCGCGAGACGGCGTCGAACACGCGGCCGGTGTCGCGGAAGACCCGCCTGAGCGCGACCTCCTGCTCGGCGAGCGGCCGGAGCAGCCGCGCCCCGCCCTCGAAGAACGGCGCCGCGTTGCCGAGCGAGTCGTTGAAGTCGCGCGCGAAGGTGCCGGTCGTAACGATCCCGGCCTCGTGGAGCCACTGCTGGAAGGCCTTGCGCGTGTCCGGGTCGAAGACGCGGAAGACCTCGTCCAGCTCGACCGTGTCGTCGACGTTGGTGGAGGCCAGCGTGCCGCCGTCCGCGAGCTTGTCGCCTCCAGGGCTGCCCGCCGTGATCTCCACGTAGGTCTCGCCCAGCAGGCTCTTCTGGCGGAGGATCGCGCGCGCGTCGCGTCCGATCGGCGCAAAGCGGCCGTCGATCTCCATCTCGACGCGGGTGGTCCGCCCGCCGGGGCCCAGCTCCTTCGCCTTCACCTTGCCGATGTTCACGCCCGCCATCCGCACGTCGGCCTCCTTGACGAGCAGCGACGCCTCCGGGAAATCGGCCTTGAAGCGGTAGCCCTCCGGCTTCAGCGGCAGGGTGCCGCCGAACGCCGTCCAGAGGAACATGAGGAGCGCCGCCACGGACAGCGTGAAGCCGACCATCGCCGCGATGCTTCCTATGCTGGGCGGATTCTTGTTCATGGCGTCGGCAGGTCCACCGGGAGGTCCGGGAGGATCGGGAGCCCGCCCCCGCTGTCGGGCGGCGGGGTGGTCGGCAGGGCGTTGAAGTTGCACGAGCCGAACTGCGTGTTGATCAACTGGTCGACCGCGCTCGAGCCCCCGGCACCGGGAGTGGTGAGCAGATCGGCGAGCGCGGGGTTGCTCTCGCCCACGTCGGCGACCACGCCGTCCACGATGCCCGCGAGCACGGGAGCAGGCACCCCGCAGATCGTGACCCTGCGCCAGGGCCCCTGTCCGTCGGCGCTCGAGAACAGCGAGGACGCCGTTCTGCGCGGTCCAGGCAAGCCAGTAGAGGAGGCCCTCCTGGCGCTGGCGCTGCTCGGAGATCGACTTGCCGTCGAGCCCCTCGGCGCCACCGGGATTGAAGGCGCCGATGTTGAAGAAGCGGTTCAGCTCGCCGAAGGAGCTCTTGAGGTCGGGCGTGGCCTTCGCCGTGTCGCGAGCGGCGAGCCGCAGGTCGTTGGTCCACGGGCGAGCGGCGCGCACGAAGGGGCGGATCTCGGTACGGAGCACCGGCTCCGTCTCGCGGAGGAACGGGATCACCGCGGCATTCGTCTCGTCGAGCTTCCGGATCGGCGGGCGCAGCGACTCGAGCGACGAGCGCAGCACCGGCGCGAACGCGCGCACGTTCGCCAGCGCGCGCTCCGATGCGCGCAGGGCGCCCGGCAGCCGCGCCACCGACTCGGTGATCTCGGTGTCCTCGTTGGCGAGTGCGTCGAAGACGGTTCGCGAGGAGGTCACGAGCCGGCGCAGGTCCTGCGGGTGGCTGCCGAGCTCGGTCATGAGCAGGCCGTAGTCGTGGATCAGCTCCTTGAGCGCCGCGCGGCGCCGCGCCGTGGCCTGGGTGACACGGGCGAGGTCGCGGTGGATCGGCTCGAGCCGCCGGAACACCTCGCGCAGGTCGTCCCCGCGCTTGTCTAGGCCCTTCCCGGCCCCTACCACGAGCAGCTTCAGGTAGGGGCGCGTGTCGGCGTCCAGCGCCGAGTAGATCTCGTCCGGGTCGATGTCCGGCAGCGAGTTCGCGACCGTGATGCGCCCGCCCTCCGGAACCGGCTTGCCGCGGCCGGGGTCGACCTCGACGAACATGTCCTTCAGCGCCGTCTTCGGCCGCAGCAGAGCGGTCGCGTCCTCGCGAATGAGGTCCTTGTACTCGGGCTCGATGTCCAGCCCGACCACCGCGACGCCGTCCTCCACCTCCACGCTCGCGATCCGCCCGACCTCGACTCCGGCCACGCGGACCGTCTGACCCTGGCCGGGCTGCACGGCCTGGGCGTTCGAGAGCTCGATCTCGATGTGCTGCGGCGACTTCGAGACGAGCGGGAAGCGCAGGTCCTGCTGGCTCAGGATGTAGAGCGCGATGGCCACGCCGACCAGCGCGAGCCCGGCGATCGCGAGGAAGTCCACCCAGTGCTTCTTGATGGCGAGCTTCACGGCCCGCCTCCGTAGAGGGTCGCGTCGCCGCCGGGAGCGCTCAGGTTCGGCGGCTGTTGGGTCTCGCAGGGCACGTCGGGCCGGTGCGGCGGCGGCGTGTTGGCCTCCAGCGGCGCCGCCGGCTCGATCCGTCCCGTGGCGAGCTTGAACGGGTTCACACCCTGGATGTGGAACACCGGCGTGTTGGCGTCGTTCACGCGGCTCTCACCCGCGAGGCCCACGAAGCTGCGGTTGATCTGCTCGCGCACCAAGTTCCCCGAGTTGCCCTCCTCGATGCTCGGGATCTCGGACTCCATGAACGGCACCAGCACGCTGTTGGTGCAGGACGAGAGCGCGCGCACCTGCTTGAGGAACGGGACCAGCCGGGTGTTCAGCTTCACGAGGCTCGGCACGGCGTGGCGGAGATCGGCCGCGAGGCCCTTCAGCTCGCTCTCCTGCACCAGCCCGCGGGCCTGCACGATCCACGGGGTGGCGGCCGCGAGCGCCGGCCCCGAGGAGCGCACGCCGGGCAGCGCCTCGCGCGAGAAGGTGCGGAGCGTGGGCAGCGCGGCGTTCAGCTCGCCCAGCGCCGGATAGCCCTCGCGCAGCGTGTCGCGGAGTGCGGGCACGGCCGCCTCGAGCGCCGCGTCCTCGGCCGCGATCGCGCCGGCGGTCGTGTTCAGGTCCGTCACGAGCTCCTTGAGCGCTTCCGGGTTGGCGGACAGCGCGGCGAAGGTCCGCTGCTGGCCCTTCAGGAGCCGCTGCACGTCGCGGTCGGGATCCACGCCGAGGAGCGCGTCGTTCGTCAGCGCTCCGTAGCGGTAGGCGGGCTTGAAGGAGTGGATCGCGCGGTTGAAGGCCTTGGCCCCGCCGCCCTGAAGCGCGACCGTGCCGTACTCGTGCAGGAAGGTCTGGAGGTCGCCGCGGACGTCCGAGTCGAGCACGTCGAGGATGTCGGGCAGCGTGACCGTCGAGGCCGTCTGCGTGATCGGGAGGGTGGAGCCGTCGTCGAGCTCGCCGCCCGACGGCGAGCCAGGCTGGACGTCCACGAAGAAGTTGCCCTCGAGGAAGATGCGCGACCGGATCTGCGCCCGCGCGTCGTCGCGGATCGGCAGCGCGTCCTCGCGCAGCTCCATCGTCACCTCCGCCGCCCCGCTGCCCTTCGGCTCGACCTTGGTGACCTTGCCGACCTCCACGCCGGCGATCCGAACGGGGGAGCGCGTCTTCAGGTTCTGGACGTCCCGGAACATCGCCTTCAGCTCGTACGGGTTGGCGAACGGGTTCGTCTTCGTGAAGCCGAAGTACGTGAGCACGACGAGCGTGGTGACGGCGAGGACGCCTGCCTTGAACGGGGTCACGGGACGTCCTTCAGGTGGTCGATGCGGAGGTCGCGCGCCTTGAAGGTGCCGCCGGCGAGGCCGGGCGTGTTCCCGTCCACGGCCACGTGGCTGCCGCCGCCGATGAAGCCGCCCGCCGAGCTATCCGGCGGATAGCGCGGGTCCGACACGACCCGGTTCGGGTAGCCGGTCTGGCCCGCCTGGCAGTCCGCGCGGCCGCTTCCGTCGACCGCCGGTCCGGCGTACTGGGTGTGAAGCGACTGCTTCACGGGCTCGCCCTGCGGGTCCTCGTTGCTCGGGACGTCCACCGGGTGGGTCGACTCGGTGGTGCCCAGCGAGTTCTCCTGCTGGGTGTCGACCAGCTTGGCCAGGACCCGCTGGCTCGTCCCGCCCGGGACCACCGCGGACTGGTGCGTTCCCAGCGGGTTGAAGAAGTAGACGAGGTAGTTGCAGACCGTCTGGTACGGGGCAACGAACTGGATCGCCGGCTTCGTCACGTGCAGGGCGGTGCGCAGGTCGCGAAGCGCGAGCAGAGTGTTCGGGTTGTCGCCGAGGTCCTCGGCGGCGCGGAACAGGTCCTCGAGCCGCTCGCTCAGCTCGGGCGTCTCGCGGAAGGCCGGCACGCCGGCCTGGAGCGCGTCGTTCACGAGCGGCAGCGTGGTCGGCAGGAGGGCCGCCCCCGGCTGCAGGTCGCGCGACACGGACGCGAAGCGGGCCAGGAACGGCGTCTGGACGCGGAAGGATTCGGTCGCGACCTCGAGCGTCGGCGGGCTCTCCTCGATCGTCTCACGCAGCGCCTCGGGGTCGCGCCCGATGGCGGCGAACGTGGTGGCCATCTCTCCGAACCAGCGCGCCTGCACCTCGGCCACCGGCGCCGCCTGGGCGGCCGCGGCGCCCAGGGCCGGGAAGAACCTGCGCAGCTCGGTGTCGCGGTCGGACAGGTTCCGCATCACCGGCAGCAGGTGCCGCGTGAAGGGCTCGAGCGAGCGGATCGTGGTGTTGATCGCCGGGCCGCGGCCGGCGATGGAGTTGCCGAAGCCCTCGAGCGACTTCCTGGCGTCGTCGCGCGTCCGGGGCTCGAAGGTCGAGAGCACGTCCTCCAGCTCCGGCGCGTTCTGGCTGGCGCGTGCCAGCGGGATCGTGTCGCCGTTCTGGTAGGTCTCCTTCGACCGGCCCGGCAGCAGCTCGACGTACTTCAGCCCGAGCGCCGAGCGCGGCCGGACCGACAGCGTCGAGTCCACCGACAGCGGCTCGATCTTCTTGTCGAGGCTCAGGTCGAGGACGGCGATGACGCGCTCCTCGCCGTCCACGGTGACGCGTGCGCTCGTGATGTCCTTGACGATGCCGACGCGGAACCCGCCCGCGCGCACCTCGTTGCCCTTGACCAGCTTCGCGCCGTTCGGGAGCTGGGCCTTGAGCTCGTAGGTGGGCACGAAGGGCAGGCCGTTGTTGGCGCTGTACGAGATGAAGACCGCGACGATCGCCACGAGCACGGTGACCGCCCCGATGAGGACCGGGCTGGCTCCTAGCTGTCGGGTGCCGCGCCTCATTCGCCGAGCAGGAAGTCGAGGGCGGTCTCCGCGGGATTCGTCGGGCCTTGCGGCGCGGAGCTGGGCGGCGCGGGGATGGCCGGCGCGGGGATGGCCGGGTCAGGGGACGAGCCCGCCGGCTGCTCGCGCAGCGGCGCGGCAGCGTTCGCGGCCTCTGCCAGGGCGGCGCGTCCCCTGGTCGGGTCGGGGGTCGTCACGCCGGGCTGCGTCGGGCCGAGGAACTGGTTGCAGGTCTCGAGCTGAGCGCTGGTCGGCTTGACCGAGTAGGCCGAGCACTCGCTCACGATGATGCTGAGCCTCAGCACGTGGCCGATGTCGTCGAGCGGGTTCGTCGTCAGCGCCTGCCAGTAGAAGAAGTTCCAGATCGCCTCCATGCCGGTGAAGCCCGCGCGCCTCGACGTCGTGTGCGTCTTGTCGCCGGCGGGTGGGCCGGTCGCCGCCGCCCGCGGATCCGGCTCGACGGCACGCTTGCGGTCGTCGATGGTCTGGAGGAACTGCCGCAGCGGCTTCGCGACGCCGGGTGCGTCCTGCGCGAGCCGGCGCAGCTCGCGCACCTCCTCGCTCGTCTTGCGCACGGCGCGGCGCCCGACGACCGACATGTCCCCGAGTGCGTTGAAGGCCGGCAGGCCCTCGGCCGTGAACGGCCGCAGGCGCGTCAGGAAGGTGTCCAGCTCGTCGGATGCGGATTCGAGGTCGCGCAGCACGGGGGTCTGCGCCTTCGTGAGGTCGCCGAGCCGCCCCATGTACGGCTCGAGCTCGGCGAGGAAGGCGGGCAGGCGCCTGAAGCTCTCCTGGAGGTCATCGCGCCGCGAGGCCGAGATCTCCGCGGTCCTGCCCGCCTCGTGCACGAAGCGGCTCACGTCCTGCTTGCGGTTCTCGAGCGCCGCGACGACGGTGTGGGCGTCTCCGATGAACCTCCTGATCGTGCTCGTCTGGCGGCCCAGGATCTGGAGTGTCTGGCTGGTCTCGCGCAGCGCCGGGTGCGCGCGGCGCAGCACGTTCGAAAGGTCGCCGGGGCGCCCGGCGAGGCCGGCGCCGAGCTCACCCACGATCAGCCGAAGGCGCTGGCGGTACGGAAGCCGCATGATGTCGTTGACCAGGTCGATCGCGATGGTGGAGCTCGTCTGCTCGACCGGGAGGCGCCCGCCGTCGGGGATCCGGCGACCGGAGCTGCCGGGCTGGCAGTCCACGAAGTACTCGCCGATCAGCGACTGCGGCCGGATCTCGCAGCGCGCGTCGCTGCGCAGGTCGGCGAGACCGGGCTCGGTCAGCTCGGCCGTCACGCGCGCGAGCGGGCGGCCGTCGACCTTCACGACCTTGAACGCGCTGGTCTTGCCGGCGCGGACCCCGGCCACCTTGAAGTCGCCGCCCTCGGTGAGCCCGAACGCGTTGTCGAACAGCAGCTCGTAGGTCTTGCTGCCGCCGTCGTCGTCGCTCCGCGCGCCCAGCGCCAGCGCGGCCACAGCGACGAGCAGGATCACCGCGATGGCGGTCACGATCCGCCGCGTCACGGGCCCACCGACCTCTGGCTCGGGTCACAGTCGAGCGCGGCGGCCTCGCCCGCGGAGAAGACGTTGCTGCCATCGGCGGCGGCCTCCTCGTTCGCACCCGGGCAGCGGCGGAACTGGCGCAGCTTCGGCCCCGGGCCGTAGAGGAGCTCCGAGAGGTTGATCCAGGCCCGCGAGTAGCCGCCGAGCGCGTCGTAGCCGCCGGTGGTCGAGAAATCGTCCATCCAGCCGACGAAGTCGGGCGTGTAGGGGCGGCCGAACGCGATTGTGGGCGCCGCGGCATTGAGTGCGTCGGTGGTCTCCGGGAACGCGCCGCGCCTGGTGGCGCCGTTCACGCGCTGGTCGTCCATCGCCACCTGGGCGAGCGGCGGGAAGCTCTGGATCAGCTCGATCAGGTCGTTGTGCGGGCCGGGCTGGGCGATCGTGCGAGACAGGTCGCGGAAGGTCGGCTCGGCGTCGTGCGCGAACATCCGCGCCTGGTCGAGGAACGGGCCGAGCCGGCGAGCCACGGGCTTCGACGCGTCGACCAACGGGTCCACGTCGTTGAGCGCGCTGCGCAGGTTCACGAAGGTCGTGTTGGCACGGCGCATGAACGGCGGGAGCCGCTCCACGGACTCGGCGAGGGCGTCCTGCTGGCGCCCGAGCGCGCCGAAGGTCGCGTTCAGGTTCCCGACCACGCCGGTGAGGTCGCCGCGTCGCTCCGCGAGCGCGTTCACCAGCGTCCCGGAGTCGACCAGGAAGCGCTCGAGCAGCGCCTCGTCGCGTGTCAGCTCGCCGAACAGGCGCGCGCCGGTGCTGAGCGCCGGGTTGAGGTAGTGGACGCCCTCGCGGAGCTCCTTGCCGCGCCCGTGCAGCATCGCGGCGGAGCCCTTGAAGAAGTCCTGGAGCCCGGTGCGGGTGCGGTCGTTGAACAGAGCGAAGATCTGGTCGAGCTCCACGGCCGTGGCCGTCTGGTCCGTGCCGATCACGCCGCCGTCGTCGATCTCGTCGCCGTTCGCGGGTCCGAGCTGCAGGTCCACGTAGCGGTTGGCGATGCCGGACAGCGACCCCTGCTTGATCATCACCTGCGTGCCGCGGCGGAGCGGCCTGTAGTCGGAGTCGTCGATGGCGAACTCGACCGTGGCGTGGCCATCCTGCGTCACGTCGATGCTCTTGACGCTCCCGACGCTGACGCCGCCGGCCTTTACCTCGTTGCCCTTGACGAGCTGGCCCGCGTTGACGAACTCCGCGGTCACGGTGTATCCGCCGTCGCCCCGAAACAGCAGGATTGCGACTGCGACAACGGCGAGGAGGACCAGTGCGAGTGCCAACGCTCGTTTTCTGAGGTCCGGGCTCTCCTCCGTGCGCAGCCCGGCCCCAACTGCGCTCATTACCAGCCCTTACCCCATTTCACGGGGCATTCACACGCGCGAGCGCGCCCTTTTTAGGACAGAAGCGGCAGGAGCGCCTGGAGCTTGACCTCGCTCTCGGCCAGCTCCTCGGCCGGCACGGAGTCGCGCACGATGCCGCAGCCGGCGTAGAGGTGGGCGACGCGGCCTCGCAGCAGGGCACATCGGAGGGCCACGCAGAACTCGCCGTCCTCGGCCAGATCGGTCCAGCCGACGGCCCCCGCGTACCAGCCGCGGTCGAGCCCCTCGAGGGCCGGAATCAGCGGCAGCGCGACCTCGCGCGGCTCGCCGCCGACCGCGGGCGTGGGCAGGAGCATGCCGGCCAGCTCCACCGCCGGCACCGGATCGGCCAACTGCGCCCTGATCGGGGTTGCCAGATGCTGGACGTTGTGCACCTGGACCAGCACCGGGTCCTCGCTTGCGGCGACCCAGAGGCTCACCGGCTCGAGTGTCCGCTCGATCCTGCGCGCAACGATGGCCTGTTCCTCGCGATCCTTCGCGCTCCGGAGGAGCTGCTCGCCGAGGTGGTCGTCCACGGCGGGATCGGCGCTTCGGCGCGTGGTGCCCGCGAGGGCGACGGTCTGGGCGCGCTGTCCGTCCCGGCGCACGAGCAACTCGGGGCTGGCGCCCACGAACGCGGCCTCGGGCGTGCCTACGCACCAGCAGTAGCAGGCGGGAAACAGCTCGCGAAGCGCGCCGAGCACGGGCGCCGGGTCGTGGTCGGCCGGCGCGTGGACGCGCACCTCCCTGGCGAGCACGATCTTCTCGAGCTCGCCGGCGCGGATACGCTCGACGGCCCGCGCCACGGCCTGCTCGTAGTGCGAGGGCGGGGCCGCGCCGGCCACGCGGGTGCGCTCGACGGGGTCGGGGTCGAGGAGCGGCATGGAGGCGGGTCCTAGCTCCCCGATCCTGCCGAGCAGCCGGTCGACAACTCCGTCAGCGTCGTCATCCGGGTGAACGACGGCGGTGAGGGTCATGCGCGCTTCGTGGCCCTGTTTCACGAGGGCGAGCTCTGGCAGCACGAGGCAAGCGGGCGGCAGCCCGGACCATTCGGGCGAGGAGCCGCCATCGGGCGCGAAAGCGAAGCCGCCGAGGAAGACGGGACCCGCGGCGAGCGGCCGCTGAGGATCCTCGGCGAGATCGTCGACGAAGGCAGCCCCGCCCAGGGCGCGCGCGGCGGCAGCCACCTCGGCGAACCGGTTCGGCCCAGACGCCTCGAGCGTCATCGCCTGGCCCAGCCCGGCGAGCACGAAGCCGTCACGGTCGGGCTGCTCGAGGCAGGCGTAACGGTCGTCGGAGCGCCGGGCCGCCAGAACGGCGGCACTGAGGTCGAGATCCGGTGGTAACGGCACCGTCACAGCCGCCACGGCGGGGTGACCAGACCGTCGCGCCTCCGTGACCGCCCGCTCTACCCGGCCATGCAGCCGGTGGGCGTCCGCCGCCTGCAGCGCGAACTGGCCACCGCCTTCTGTGACGCGAATGCTCACTGCGTCACAGGATGCCCGATTCCCACCGAGCGTCCGCCCTACCCACCGCAGAGGTGGGCTAGGCAGGATCGTTGCGTAGCGCGGCCACCACGCGCTCCGGTGCCTCGAGCGGCGGCCAATGCGCAACGTCCTCCAGCGCCGTGAACGGTGCGTCCGGGAGGCGCTCACGGATGCGCTCAGCCATGTGCGCACCGGAGACCGGGTCGAGCATTCCCCAGACGAAAGTCAGCGGCACATCGGTCGTCTGGAGTACCTGCGTCCAGCGCTCGGCGTTCTCCCGGCGGTCCTCGATGTAGCGGATCAGGAGATGCGCGTTCTTCTGCCCGTTGTGCAGGTGGAAGCTCTGCCAGATGCTGGCGACGTCGGCAGCCGAGTCGTACCCCTCCGGGAACGTCGGCGCGAGGCCCGCCATGAACACCTCGCCGTTCATCGCGGCGCTTATCTGCGGCCCCTGTTCCGTGTCGAGCAGGGCCACCTGCGCGGGCTGGGGCCGGTGCAGGTCCGGGTAGATGCCGCCGTTCATGAAGTGGAGCGCGCGCAAATCGACCGCGAGCGCGCCGGCCGCGCGCCGCGTCAGGAGCTCCTGCGCGACGCTGACCGAGTAGTCGTGCGCCACGACCACCGTCGACTTGATCCCCTCGCTTGCCCACAGCGCCTCGACGAGGTCCGCCTGCTCGAGAAGCGAGTAGCGGTGCTCGTGCGGCTTGGTGGATGCGCCGAAGCCCAGCAGGTCGGGCATCGTGAGCGCGTAGCGCTCGGCCAGGGCCGGGGCGATTTTCGCCCAGTCGTGCGATGAGCTGGGGAACCCATGCAGCAGCGTCATGGACGGCCCCGACCCCTCGCGGCGAACGAACACGCCCTGCTCGGTTCCGCCGAGCTCCAGCGGGACCAGTTCGCCGCCTGACCACCAGTCCTGCACGTCCACGGGGCGCAGTATTCCGGATAGCGAGACGCTACCGCTCTTCGTCCGAAGCAGCTGCCGTACCGGCGGCGGCGACACTTCCGCTGCCACGCGAAAGGGGCAGGCCCTCGGCCGCCGGCGTTGCCGCGTGGCAGGACAATGCACCGCCTCCGGCGTGGTGAGGCGCGGGCGCTTCCGGTGGGTCGTCCGCAGGTAGGGCTCCGCAGGCGCTGCTGGGGACTCCCGCCTCGTCTGATCGAGTCGACGACTACTCGCCGGGATCGCTCACAGCGATCGCGCGCACGCTACGGCCTTTCGCGTCCAGCAGGCGCACCTCGTAGTCGCGCGAGGCTGAGGGGTCGCGCGACCCTGTCATACGCCCGCCGACAATGGCCAGCAGAAGCCTTCCGGCGGGGCCGGCGTCAAACGAGCGCGATGTCCCCGCGTCCCCCTGCCCGACGACCCCAACCTTCATCGCGTCCACTCCTCGGGGAGCAACCGCCACAAAGAACCGGTCCGAACCGAGTAGTGCAAACGATGGTCGCTGTGGCTGACCGTTGATGCGCCCAGCTTCATCGGGCACCGGGGCACACGCCTGCGCACGCGGGCCCGGAGTAGATATCTCGAAACAGAACGCGTCGGACGGATCCTCGCCAACCTGCTGCGGGTCGATCCGGGAGATCGTGTAGGGCGCACCGCTTGGCGCCGTTCCCTGCGCGACTATCCCCGCCGTCGGCGCGGGCAGACCCGGGTCGTTATCAGCCTGAGTGACAGCCCAAGCCGTGCCCCCTGCCGCAGCCACTGCAGCGACCAGACCGAATACGAGAAGACGTCGACCGCCCATCTGCTTGCCACCGATCTCGTCACCCATGGATATCTCCCGGACAACTCGGCCCGAGGCGAACCCAATGCCTCGGCATAAGGCCGTCCGTTCCTCCGACATAGCGCTTCTGGCATATCGCTTGGCCCCGCTCGGCGGAGCAAGGCGCATCTCCATAAGTAGCCAAGTAGCACTGTCTGTGCCAGGACCCGTCGTCAAAGTAATGGCGGCCCTCAACCGTCGACCATTGATTTCCGGGGGGGTTGGTCAGGTTGTCGTACAAAAAGGCGAGCTCCGTGTTACTCCTCATCCCGTGATCTACGCCGTTGTATCCGTGCATGTAGGCGAAAGCCACTGCGACGCACGAGAAGAAAACGACAAGCAAAAGCAAGACGACACCAATAGGGAAGTATCGATCCCTTGCGACTGTGCCCAAGTCGACCGTCTCCTTTCGAGTCCTAGTCGCCCAGACGCCGGCGGCTAGTCGCAGCGACCAGACCATACTTGTTGAGCGTTAAGGGTTCAACTGCGGGCCTGGACCGCAGTGCGAGCGCTCCGTCCGTGGCGAGCCTTCCGGTGGGTCACGGCCTTAGCGTTGGCGGACCCTCGCCCGCGGTTCACAGGAGAGAAAGCAGCACCCGGCAAGTCCCACGTCTTCTTTTGCATGAACGGGGCCGCGGGAGTCGTCACGAGGACTGGGTGACCGCGTGTGCTTTGCGCGATGCGCAGCAGCCGGTGTATCGCGCCGAAGGGGCGAGACAGAGTGCTGCCTTCCCATGAAAGGAGCATTCAGCCAACGGCCGGGTGCGACTGTCGCTATGCGCGAGAAGCGGCAGCGTGTGAACGGCGCTGCGCGCTAGTGCCTTCCATGCAAAGCAGGAGCACCGGAGGTCGAAGTACGGATGACAACCATGTTGAACGGCGCGGTCGCCGTTCCTTAGCGCGAGTCACTTGAACCTCGATAACAACTCTCTAACGCCCCTCTTACCAGGCCTGGCTTAACTCCCATCCCGAGGGCAGGGACGCCTCCCACTATCGGGAGAGGAGAGAACAAATGGCGCCGAATCGACTCTCGGCGCTCGACGCGTCTTTTCTGGAGGTGGAGACCGCGTCAGCCCACATGCACGTGGGCTGGGCGGCGGCCTTCGATCCCCCGGACGAAGGACCGGCGCCGAGCTTCGAGCAGCTACGTGACCACATCGCGCGCCGCCTGCATCGCGCGCCGCGCTACCGGCAGCGTCTCGCAGGCGTTCCGCTCGGACTGGCGCGCCCCGCGTGGGTGGACGACGACCGCTTCGACATCACGCGGCACGTCAGGCCTGCCGGCAGCGCCAGCCTGAGCGAGCTGGCGGGCTCGGTGCTGTCCACTCCGCTGAGCCGCGAGCGCCCGCTCTGGGAGCTCTGGATCGCGGACAGCCTCGAAGACGGGCGCGTGGGTGTCGTCTGCAAGGCACATCACTGCATGGTGGACGGAATCGCGGCGGTCGAGCTCGCCACGGTGCTGCTCGACCCGGAGCCCGAGTGGCCGCCCGACCCGCCGGACGACTGGGCGCCCGCCGAGGAGCCCGGCCAGCTTCGGCGACTCGTGGACGGCCTGGTGGACACGGGGCGCGACCAGCTCGCGCTCGCCGGCTCGGTTGCGGGGCTCCTCGGCTCGCCGCGAAAGCTCGTGTCGGGCGCGCAGCGGACGGCCGGAGCGCTTCTCAACTCGCTCGTGCCGGCCAGTCCGCTGGACTTCCTGAACGGGCCGATCTCGCCCTACCGCGCACTGGCGACGGTGGCGCGCCCGATGGACGAGCTGCGGGCGATCCGGCGAGGCGCCGGCTGCACGGTCAACGACGTTGTGCTGGCGGCCTCGACCGGCGGCGTTCGCCGCCACCTGGAGCGACACGGGGAACATCCCGCCCGACTGAAGGCGATGGTGCCCGTCAACGTGCGCGACCCAGGCGCCCCGGAGGAGTTCGGCAACCGGATCTCGTTCATCTTCGTGGAGCTTCCCTGCGAGGAGCCGGGCGCGGAGCAGCGGCTCCGCGAGGTCACCCGGGCGACTGAGCGGGCCAAGGCAAGCGGAGAGCCGGCCGGGGCCACGACCGTGCTGGACCTCGCCGCGGCGGCGCCCTCCGTCGTCCAGCGCGCGATGTCGCGGCGGGTGGCGAGCCCGCGCACGTTCAACGTCGCGGTCTCGAACATCCCGGGCCCGCAGCTCCCGATGTGGATGCTCGGCTGCCGGCTGCGTGCGGCATATCCGGTCGTCCCGCTGGCCGACCGTCACGCCCTGTCGATCGGCTTCACGTCCGTCGACGGAGGGGCGTTCTTCGGCATCTACGCGGACCGCGACGCAGGCCCCGACGCGGAGCTCCTGGCCCGCGACATAGGCGACGAGCTGGACGAACTGCTCAAGCTCGCCCCGGCAGGCTCGAGAGGAGAGGCCGCGGCCGTGCCTACGTGACGCTGCGGCCGCGCGACACGGCGATCTCGCCGGTCCGGATCAGCTCGATCAGGCCGAAGGGGCGCACCATCTCCTCGAAGGCCTCGATCTTGTCGTCGGTGCCCGTGATCTCGACGGTCACGCTGCGCTTCGAGACGTCGACGGTCTTGCCGCGGAAGATCTCGGTGAACTGCATCACCTGAGCGCGCGCGTCGCCGTCCTGGCACGAGATCTTGAACAGCGCCAGCTCGCGAGCCACGGTGTCGGCCGGCTCGAGGTCGCGGATCTTGATCACGTGGACGAGCTTGTGGAGCTGCTTCGTCACCTGGTCGATCGGGTGCGCCGCGCCGTCGAGGGTGAGCGTGATGCGCGAGATCGAGGTGTCGTCGGTCGCGCCCACCGCCAGCGAGTCGATGTTGAACCCGCGCCGTGCGAACAGCCCCGCGATCCGGGCCAGCACGCCCGGCTTGTTCTCCACGAGGATGGAGAGGATGTGCTTGCGGCCGGTGCGGATGCCGCCGCTTGCCTCCAGGTCCTCGAGGCGCAGGATCTCCTTGGTTCCGGGCTCGCCCATCGCTCAGCCCACCTCGGTCGGATAGAACAGCCGGCGAAAACCGAGGATCCCAAGGACGCAGGGAGCGGACAAGGCTATGCCTGTCCGCGACCGAGGACGCAGGGAGCCGAAGGTTTGCAGCCGGGTGTTCATCCGACCATGTCCCGCGCGGCCTGCCCCGCGGGAATCATCGGGTAGCAGTTCTCCTCAGCGGTGACCCGGACGTCCACCAGCACCGGGCCGTCCTCCGCGAGCGCCTCCTTGAAGCCGCCCACGAGCTCGTTCTTGTCCTCAATGCGCATCCCGCGCGCGCCGAAGGCCTCGGCCAGCTTGACCCAGTCGGGGCTCGAGCCCATCTTCACCGAGGAGTAGCGGCGGTCCCAGAACAGCTCCTGCCACTGGCGCACCATGCCCAGGTAGCCGTTGTTCATCAGGAACACCTTCACGGGGATCTGCTCGTCGACGCAGGTGGCGAGCTCCTGGATGTTCATGATCAGCGAGCCGTCGCCGGCGAGGCACACCACGTCGTCGTCGGGGCGGGCCACCTTTGCGCCCATCGCCGAGGGCAGGCCGAAGCCCATCGTCCCGAGCCCGCCGGAGTTGATCCACTGGCGCGGCCGCGTGAAGCCGTACCACTGCGCCGCCCACATCTGGTGCTGGCCGACGTCGGAGGTGACGATCGCCTGGCCGCCGGTCGCCTCGAACATCGCCTGGACCATGTACTGCGGCTTGATCTCGCCGTCGGACGTGTCGTCGTAGGCGAGCGGGTGCTTGTCCTGCCAGCCCTGGATCCGCTGCCACCAGCCCTCGAGCCGCGTGGCATCCGAGCCGAGCGCCCGGTACTCCGCGGTCAGCTTCGGGACGATGTTCTTCGCGTCGCCCACGATCGGGATGTGCGCCGGCACGTTCTTCGAGATCTCGGCGGGGTCCACGTCGATGTGGATGAACTTCGCGCGCGGGGCGAACTCGGAGAGCTTGCCCGTCACGCGGTCGTCGAAGCGCGCCCCGATCGCGACGATCAGGTCCGCCTCGTCCATCGCGTAGTTGGCGGTGCGCGTCCCGTGCATGCCCAGCATGCCGACCCACTGCTCGTGATCGGCCGGGAACGCACCCAGCCCCATCAGCGTGCAGGTGACCGGGAAGCGGTCGGACATGCAGAACTCGCGGAACTCCTTCGCTGCGTCCGCGTTGATGATCCCGCCGCCGCCGTAGATCACCGGGCGGCGCGCGTTGGCGAGCGCCTTGGCGGCCAGCCGGATCTGCTTCAGGTTGCCCTCGGTCGTCGGCTGGTAGCCGGGCAGGTGCACGCTCGCGACCGGCTCGTACTGGATGTCCGCGCGCGAGAGGTCCTGCGGGATGTCGATGAGGACCGGCCCCGGGCGGCCTGTGCGCGCGACGTGGAACGCCTCGTGGATCGCGTTCGGGATCTCGCGCGGGTCCTGGATCATGATCGAGTGCTTCACGATCGGCATCGTGATGCCGGAGATGTCGGCTTCCTGGAAGCCGTCCGTGCCGATCAGGTCGGTTCGCACCTGGCCGGTGAGGAAGACCGTCGGCACGCTGTCCATGATCGCGTCGGCGATCGCCGTGACGAGATTGGTGGCGCCGGGGCCGCTCGTGGCCAGGGCCACCCCGACCTTCCCGGACGCCTTCGCGTAGCCCTCGGCGGCATGCCCGGCGCCCTGCTCGTGGCGGCACTGCACGTGGCGAATGCCTGCGTCGTAGAGAGCGTCGTAGGTGGGCAGGTTCGCGCCTCCCGGGATCCCGAATACGTGGTCGACGCCCTCGGCCTTGAGGCACTCCATGATGGCGTCGACGGCTCGCATACGGCGATGTCCTTTCGGGAAAATGGGGGGCCAGACTGGCCGGGCGGCCAGGACGTTGCAGTGTAACACCGGTTTTTCGCGCTCAGACCGGGTTTCCTGCGGCGCCCAGCGTGTCTGGGAAATTCAAGTCAGCGCCGCAGCGCATGCACACCTGGTCGCTGATCGGCACCACGTTTCCACACTCGGGGCAGGACCGGAGCGGGTCGTCCTGCTCGTAGCGGTAGAGCATCGCCGCGATGATCCCGATCCCCGGCAGCGCCGTGCCGACCAGGAACCAGATGAAGAAGGAACTGCCCTTCATGCGGCCGATCGCGCCGGTCGCAATGCCGAACACGACGGCGATGACGATGAAGGTCAAAGCACGCGGAGAGCCCAGATCACCGCGATGACCGCCACGACTGCGACGGCTATCCACGCGATCGCGGCCACGAACCCGATCACGACCTTGAAGAGAACGAACGCCGCGACGACCAGAACCGCAACTGCGAGCGCCTTGCGCGCCAGATCAGATACCGCTTGTCCCATGCGTCAATTGTAGGAGCGCGCCGTCGCAAGCACCGGGCGGTGCCCGGGCGCAGCTATGCCCTTACAGCAATCTTGGCGGGCGGGTCGGCAGGTAGCGGTCGAGGCCCGGCAGCGGCACCGACGACATGATCCAGCCCGGCCAGTGCACCTTGAAGCCGAGCCGGCGGAGCCGGTCCATCAGCCACCACGAGGCGGTTGTGCAGGACACGCGGAGCGTCTCGGGCTCCTGCATCTTCGCGACCCGGTCGAGGGCGGCGAGCACGACCGGCACGAGGTCCTCGGGGTGCTCGCCCACGCCGGGGCCGATCTCGCCGTGTGCACTCACCCAGCAGACGGCCGTCGCGTGGCCGGACTCCGCGTCGACGGTCGCCAGGCAGTTGCGGGTCCGGCCGAAGAACTCGTGCAGCGCGACACGCTCATGGCCGATGGCCTCTGGCTCGAGCCGCTGCCACTCCTCCAGCGCCCGGTCCCCTGTGAGCACGTGCACTCCGGGCTCCATGGAGTCGACTTCCTGGGCGCGCCGCTCGACGTACTGGTCCACCTGGTGGTGCATCTGCCAGAGGCCGCTCACGGGCATGACCCCGAACTCGGTGAACAGGGTGAGGTCCGCCGGCGTGCCGACGGCCACCACGAGCCGGCCCAGGTCGGGTGTGGGGGATTCGGGCCAGCAGCGCTCGAGCAGGCCGCGACTCACCCCCTGGCCGGCGTGCCCCGGCCCTACCCACAGCTCCCCCATCTCGTCCATCCCGGGAAAGGGCGTCACCACGACGAAGCCGACGAGATCGTCACCCTCCTCCGCGACGAGGAAGCAGCCGCCGGGCTGCGCGGTCATGAACTCCATCAGCGGTCGCTCGTGCCCCCAGTCCTCGTACAGGGCCTCGCCGCTCCGGACCTCGTCGATCAGCCCGCGCGCCCGGCGCGACTCGTCCCAGGCAAGCTCGCCGAGCCGGTACACGGCTTCGACGTCGCTCGCGCGACCCTCCCGGAAGCTGACCTCGCTCACGCGTCGCCGGAGCCGTGGCCGGGCCGCTCGCCCGGCTGGGCCGCCTCGTCCAGGTAGGTCCCGAGCGAGGGCGGGTGCCCGAGCTGGCCGAGCTCAGCCGACGCGCGGCCGAAGACGAGCCCCACCGCCCAGTCGATCCCGAGCCGCACGCGGCGACCCATGCCCGGCATCACGGCGAGGTGGTAGGTCCGCGCCGCGAACCAGGCCGGGAAGCCGCGCAGCCGGAACCCGAGCACCGTCGCGACCGCCTTGTTGCGCCCCATGTCCACGAACACGCCGAGCGTGCGGTACCGGAACGGGCGCGGCTTGCCCCCGGCCAGGACCGCGGCCACGTTGCTGCCGACCACGCGGCCCTGGCGGAGGGCGTGCTGGCAGGTCTGGGGCGACGGCGCCTTACGCCGCTGGGCCGGGTCGGGCACAGCCGCCGCGTCGCCGATCGCCCAGACGTTGTCCCAGCCCTTCACGCGCATGGTTGCGTCGGTCTCGATCCGGTCGGCCCTGCCGAGCGGAAGCCCGAGCTGCCTGACGACGCCCGGCGTACGCACCCCCGCGGTCCAGCAGACCATGCGTGTCGGCAGGCGCTCACCGGTCGACAGCACGGCGCTCCGCTCGTCCATGCTCTCGAGCGTCGTGCCCGTGCGCAGCTCCATCCCGCGGCGCCTGAGCTCACGCGAGGCGACCTCGGCGAGGCTCGCGGGAATCTCGCGCATGATCCGGTCCGATGCCTCGACCAGCACCCAGCGCGTGCCGACCACCCGGCAGCGCGGATAGCGGTCGATCGTGTCGTTCGCGTAGTCCTGGAGCTCCGCGAAGCCCTCGACCCCGGCGTAGCCCGCACCGACGAACACGAAGGTCAGGTACTCGCGCCGGCTCTCGTCATCGGGCAGCGACTCGGCGATCTCCAGGTTGAGGAGCACGCGGTTGCGCAGCGCGATCGCGTCGGCGAGCGTCTTGAAGCCGAGCGCGTTTTCCGCAAGGCCGGGCACCGGCAGCACCCGCGACACCGATCCGATCGCCACGATCAGCTGGTCGTAGCGGAGCGTCTCGTCGCGCTCGTCGAGGGTACGCACGTAGAGCTCGTTGACGCCCGGGTCGGCGCCTGTCACGCGCCCGAGGAGCAGCTCGGCCCATTCGAGCTCCTCGCGCAGCGGCACGACCACGTGGCGCGGCTCGAGCGTTCCCGCGGCGGCTCCGGGCAGGAGCGGCGTGAAGAGCAGGAAGTTCTCGTCCGACACGACGGTGATCCGCGCGCTGTGGCGGGGCAGCCGCCGCTCGAGCCGGCGAGCCGCGTAGAGCCCGCCGAAGCCGCCGCCGGCGATGACCACGTCGAACGCCACGGGCGCGAGGCTACTCCGCGGCCAGTCGAGCCGCGTCCAGGGCTGGGCGCATGGGCCCCGGAAGGCGTCGCCGCACGCGCCAGGGCGCTCCCGCGAACGCGTGGTTGGCCACCGTCGCGAAGCCCACCTCGTCCTCGCGGAGCGCGAGCAGCAGGTGCGAGATGCGGTCGGACGGTGGCAGCTCCGGATCCGTGGCGGCAACGCAGAAGCAGTGCGCGCGCCGGCCCCCGGGGGTCACGAGCAGCGCGCCGCCCTCCCCCACGAGCCAGACGCCGAGCCCGGCGCGCTCTAGCGCCAGGCCCGTCTCGCGCTGAAGCTCGCGCTCGTCATGGCCGAGCAGGTCGCCGAGCAGGCCCTGGGCGACCGGCTCTCCCGGCGCGACGGTGCGCACCTTCGGTCGCATCACCGACGCGCCGCGGAACGCGTACAGCTCGGGGATGATCCACGCGTGCGCGGCCGCCGCGAGCGCGACCGGTGTGGCGATCGGGTCGAGCCACACCATCCCGATCGCCGCCGCGATGAAGGGCACCGTGTAGAGCAGCGTCCAGGCTTGCCAGATCCGACCCCAGCGACGCAGCCAGCGAGCATCGGTGGCCTGGCGCCACGGAACCGCGGCCAGCTCTGGAAGGGCCTGGCTCGCCGCCAACTACCCGCCGGCGATCGGCCGGCGCAGGATCACCATGTCGGCGTCGCGCGGCAGCTCACGGATGTGGACCGCCTTGCCCGGCCCCTCCGGGACGGTGCCGATGTACCCGAGCGCCTGCTGGTCGCCGAACTCCCGCACCGCTGCCGCGAACGCCGCATCGTCCTCCGACGTCCACTCGGCCAGCGTGGTGTGGCCGGTCCGGTCCATGCGAATGAGTCGTGCCATGAGGCCAGCATACGCCCCGTGTTTCGGGCGGAGCTGCGGCGGAGCGCAGGCCGCGGTCTCCTAACGGCCCGGAAGGAGTTGCGCCAGATCGCGCCACACGTTGGGGTCCCAGTATCGGCGCGCAGCCCCTGATGTCGATGGAAGCACGAAGCACGGCACGCCGCCCAAGGCCTCGGGCTGTCCCCCGTAGTTGACCCGTCGCCCGAGCGCTGCGCGGGCTGCGTTCTTTCCGTTGAAAGCGATCCACGCCGGCGAGTAGCGCTCGAGCTCAGCAATCAGTCGCGGAACGTCAAAGCGATCGCGACCGATCTCGTAATCGGAGCCGGACCGGGTCTTGCAGATATCGGTGAGCCCGATCCCATAGTCGAGCAACTGTGGGTACTGCTCGGGACGCAGGACGGCAGGCGTCAGGCCGATGTCGTGCAACGTGATCCAGAACTGATTCCCGCGGCCTGCGTAGTAAGCACGCACCCGAGCTGACTGCGTCCCCAGGGCGGTGCCGCAGAAAACGACACGAAGGCCTGGAGCTAGCACGTCCCGAATCAGCATCGCGCCGCGCAGTATCGCGGCCGATCACGAGCGACTGCCGAGGCTCGCCCAAGCGCAAGCGCAAATTCTCGTGGCGATTACGGCGTCGCTGGTCGTCTGAAAGGATCCGACCTCGCTAACGCGCCTACCCATGAGTCTTCCCGCCCGTCTGTTCGGTCCGGACGGCGATGAGATCGCCGATCTGGATTCATGGTTCGACCACGCGCCGCCTGAGAAAGGGCTTGCGCAATGGAAGGACGGCTTCAGCGCCAAGGAGCAGGCGAAGGCATGGCTCCGAACGGGCCGGCCGCAAATGCCGCGCGAACTCTGGTCGGCCCTGTCGGTGCTGGTGCCTGATGCAGACGAGGTCTACGGTCGGCCCGAGCACAGGACGCGCCTTGACAAGTTCTCTCGGGCCCGGCAGCACGACCTCTTCGCGTGCCTGCGCCGCGACGGGGTCATGACGACCGCCGTCGGGATCGAGGCCAAGGCGTGCGAGGGTTTTGACGGGACGGTCGCCGATCGCGCCGCGGCGGCTCCGCCGAGCAAGAAGCGCGCGAGGTGCAACCTTCTAGCGCGTGCCCTGTTCGGACGTGAGGTCCTCGATGTGGACTCGGGGGAAGTACTCGATGCCGATCTCAGCACCCACGGCTACCAACTCTGGACCGCGGCTGCCGGGACCATCATCGAGGCTCAAAAGCGCAACCTCCCGCGCGCCGTACTTGTGGTTCACCAGTTCCTACCACGCGACCTGGACGGGGCTGCTGGGACAGGTGACACGCGTAACTGGGCCACCGCGTTGAACGAGAACAAGAATGCGTTTGCCGCCTTCGCGAAAGCGCTTGACGCGAGCGGAGCGACAACCCACCACACAGAGTTCGTCGACGCCGGTACCAGGCTGGATCTGCTCAAGGTCGAGAGCTACCTCGACGAGGTGTAGCCGAACTCTTGCCACTCGATGTCGGCATCGAGCTCGGCCAAGAAGGCGTGCAGATCATCGGCATTCCACGCCTCGTTAGCGCCCTGCACGGTCTCAACGTTCTCCTGCGACATCCCCCCGTATCCCGCGGGCTACTGCTCTTCGCGCGAAGCGACGCTCAGCTGGGCCGCAAACTGGACGGCTCGTGGTCGTCCCGTACGCCGACGAACTCACGGTCCCTCTACCGCTCGCCCGGAGAAGCAGCCGTGGCGTCCTGGTGACCCCGCACTGCGGGGCGTGTCGCGACGGCGCGCGTGTTACTCGTGGCTTGGTTGAGGCAGGGCTCGATCAAGGCTCAGTTCTGGTCTGAATGCGGTTCAGGGCAGGGCCAGTGCTGTGCCCTCGGCAGTGGTGTGCAGTTGCGCGGCGTCGTGGCGGGGTGATGCGCCGAACTGGCGGCGGTAGTCGCGGCTGAATTGCGCTGGGCTGCCGTAGCCGACGCGGTATGCGACGCCGGTGATGTCGGTTGGGTGGGTGGCCAGTGCGAGCCGCGCCTCCTGCAGCCGGATCTGCTTCTGGAATTGGATGGGGCTCATCGCCGTCACCGCTTGGAAGTGCCGATAGAAGGCGGATTCGCTCATCCCAGAGATCCGTGCCAGATCCTCTACGCGGAACCGTTCCGCGTAGTGGTCACGGATCCAGCGAACCGCCCGTCCGATGTACGTGAGGTTGCTGTCCGCGAGGCCGAGCTGCCGGACGAGGATGCCCTGCTCGCCGGAGAGCAGCCGCCAAAGGATCTCCCGCTTGATGAGCGGTGCGAGGGGTCTGATGTCCTGTGGCCGGTCGAGCAGCCGCACTAGTCGGACGACCGCATCGAGCATCTCGTCGGAAGCGCCGCTGACGGCGATGCCTCTGGGCGTGTGACCGGCGCTCCCAGGGATGGCTCCCGGCTCGGCCGCCAGCAGCAACTCCGCGATGGCCATCGAGTCGAGGGTCAATCCGAAGGCGAGTGCCGGCGCTCGCGGACTCGCCTCGGTCCAGTGGCCGGTGACCGGCAGGTCGACCGACGCGACCAGATACTGCCCGGCCCGGTACTCGTACACCGAATCGCCCACTGCCAGGCGTTTCGCGCCCTGGGCGATGAGTGCGAGCACCGTGCCCGACGTCGACGGCGACGGTGCGCTAGGCGCGTCGACCTTGGACACGAAGACGCCCTCGATCGCCGTCGACATATCCGGCCTCGCGTGGCGGGACAGAAGCGCCCGAAGCTCACGGAGGTGCATCTGTCGGATTGAAGCAGTTCGCGACCGATCACGCTGATCTAAATAGGATCGTGCAAGAACAAAGGAGCCTCACTGTAGTGATGACGGCGTTTTCTCGATTCCATTGGTGGTCTCGTTTCCCATGGAAAGGAAGACCATGCAAGTAGCAATCGTGACGGGCGGAAGCTCTGGGATCGGCGCAAGTGCCGCGATGCAGATCGCGCACCGGGGGGTCGGGGTGATCCTGACCTACAACACGAACGAATCGGGCGCCCGGGGGGCGGTCGAGGCAATCGAGCGAGACGGCGGATCCGCTATCGCGCTGCCGCTCGACGTTGGCCGCAGCGAGACGTTCCCGGAGTTCCGCGACGCCGTGGTTCCCGCGCTTCGCGGCAACTGGGATCGCGAGTCGTTCGACTTCCTGGTCAACAACGCGGGCTTCGGCGAGATGTCGATGTTCGCCGACACCTCCGAGGAGCTGTTCGACCGGTTCATGCGCGTGCTGCTCAAGGGCCCGTACTTCCTGACCCAGACCCTGCTGCCGCTGCTGGCCGATGGCGGAGCGATCGTCAACACGTCGAGCAACTCGGCGCTCGCCTCCGGACTCGAGCCGGGCTATTCGGCCTACGCATCGATGAAGGGCGGCGTCATCGTGCTGACCCGGTATCTGGCGAAGGAGCTCAGTGGGCGTGGGATCCGTGTCAACTCCGTCGCCCCCGGCGCCACCCGCACACGGATCGCCAACAACGCCTTCGAGCGCTACCCGGAGGTGATTCCCACGCTCGCCGCGAAGGCGGCGCTCGGCAGGATCGGTGAGCCCGACGACATCGGCATGGCGATCGCCGCGCTGCTCTCCGAGGAGGGGCGCTGGATCACTGCCCAGACCATCGAGGTCGACGGCGGCTACAACCTGTAGCCGCCGCGACCAGCTCGCTGGCCCTCGCTGCTCGGGACGCCGCGGAAGCGCGCGGACGCCTCGTGCGCGCGCTTCTCCTTCCGCGTGAACGGAGCACGACCAGCTGCGGTGTTCGGTTTCCGGCCCTTGACGCCTATTCCCCGAGCTTTCGGGTAGCGAGGGATCATGGCTCTCACTCGCAGAACTCGCGCTTACCGCCGCCAGCGCAGGGGCACGTCCGGCTCCGGCGCCCTGATCGACACCGTCCGGAGCACGCTCCGGGACCTCACCGGGAAGCGTGACTCGCGCCGGCGACGGCGCCGCTAGGCGCCGATTCGCTCGCGAACCAGGCGCTGGACCTCGCCGCCGTCGGCGCGGCCCTTCGTCTCGCGCATGACGGCGCCGACGATGGCGCCGATCGCCTGGCCCTTGCCTGCCTTGATCTTCTCGACGGCGTCCGGGTTGTCGGCGATGGCCTGCTCCACGATCGCCTCGAGCTCGCCGCTCTCGGCACGCCCGAGGCCCTTCGCCTCGACCACCGCGGCCGGCTCGCCGCCCTCCTGGATCAGCACGTCGAGCACCTCCCGCCCCGCGCTGGCCGAGATCTCCTTGCGCACGACCAGCTCGACCAGCTCGGCGAACGCCTGGGGCTCGAGCGACGTCGCGCCGAGGTCTCCGTCGCCGATCCTGGCGGCGAGCTCGTTCGTGACCCAGTTCGCCACGTTGTGGGCCAGGCCGTCGCGCCCGTCGATGGCCTCCTCGAAGAAGTCACCCCACTCGGACCGGAAGGCGAGCAGCCGCGCGGTCTCCGCCGGCAGCTCGAGCTCGCGCTCCAGACGCTCAGCGCGCGCGGCCGGCAGCTCCGGCAGCGCGTCGCGTGCCCGCTTGAGCATCTCCTCGGTGGGCGCGACCGGCACGAGGTCCGGCTCCGGGAAGTAGCGGTAGTCGTGCGCCTCCTCCTTCGAGCGAAGCGAGGTGAGCGAGCCGGACTGCGGGTCGTAGTGGAGCGTCTCCTGCTCCACCTCGCCGCCGCCCTGCAGGATCTGCTCCTGGCGCGCGATCTCGGCCGCGATCCCGCGCTCGAGGAAGCGGAACGAGTTCATGTTCTTCAGCTCGGTCTTCGTGCCGAGCGTCGCGGTGCCGGCGGGCCGGATCGACACGTTCGCGTCCATCCGGAGCGACCCCTCCTCCATGTTCACGTCGGAGACGCCCATGCGCCGGAGCGTGGCCTGGAGCAGCCGGCCGAAGTCGCCGGCCTGGCCGGGCGAGCTCAGGTCGGGCTCGGTGACGATCTCGACGAGCGGCGTGCCGCCGCGGTTGAAGTCGACGATGCTCGTCTCTGCGCCGTGGATGCGGCCCGAGCTGCCCGTGTGGATCAGCTTCGCCGCGTCCTCCTCCATGTGCACCCGATGGATCCGCACCTCGCCGAGGTGGCCGCTCCGCGCCAGCGGGATGTCGTACTGGCTGATCTGGTAGCCCTTCGGCAGGTCCGGATAGAAGTAGTTCTTGCGGTGGAAGATCGAGCGCGGGGCGATGTCGCAGTCGAACGCCATCGCGATCATCAGCGCGTAGTGGACCGCCTCGGCGTTCGTGACCGGCAGCGTGCCGGGGTGCCCGAGGCAGACGGGGCAGGTGTGCGTGTTGGGCTCGTCGCCGAAGGAGAGCGAGCAGCCGCAGAACATCTTCGTCCGCGTGCGCAGCTGGACGTGGATCTCGATGCCGATGACGGGTTCGTAGTTCAACTCACCGGCACCCCGCCGAACGCGATGCTCTTCTCCAGCGCGTGTGCGGCGTCCAGGATCCGCGACTCGCTGAAAGCCGGGCCGGCGATCTGGAAGCCAACCGGCAGGCCCTCGGAGAGCCCGCAGGGGATCGAGATCGCGGGGATGCCGGCCAGCGGCATGGGCACCGTGTAGTAGTCGGACAGGTACATCGCGAGCGGGTCCTGCGTCCGCTCGCCGAGCTTGAAGGCGACCGTGGCCGAGGTCGGGCTCACCACGAAGTCCACCTGCTCGAACGCCGTGGCGAGGTCCTGCGCGATCTTCGTCCGTACCTTCTGCGCTGTGCCGTAGTAGGCCTCGTAGTAGCCCGACGACAGCGCGTACGTGCCGATCATGATGCGGCGCCTGACCTCCTCGCCGAACCCGTCGTGGCGGGTCTGCTCGTACATGGAAGTGAGGTCGCCGTTGCCGGAGCGGTGGCCGTAGCGCACCCCGTCGTAGCGCGCGAGGTTCGAGCTCGCCTCGGCCGGGGCGATCACGTAGTAGGCCGGGATGCCGTACTTCGCGTTCGGGAGCTCGATCTCCTCGACGGCGCCGCCGAGCTCCTCGATGCGCGCGAGCGTGGCGTTCACCTCGGCGGCGACCCCCGGCTCGAGGCCCGGCTCGTTCATTCCCCATACGCCGAACCTGAGCCCGTCGAGCCGCTCCGCGCTGGGGAGGGTGACCCCGCCGGGAATGCCGATCGAGGTCGAGTCGCACGGGTCCCGGCCCTGGAGATGGCCGAGCAGGATGGCCGCGTCCGTCACGTCGCGGGTCAGCGGGCCGCACTGGTCGAGCGAGGAGGCGAAAGCGATCATCCCGTAGCGGCTTACCGCGCCGTAGGTCGGCTTGAGGCCCACGACGCCCGACAGGCTCGCGGGCTGGCGGATCGAGCCGCCCGTGTCCGTGCCGATGGCCCAGGGCGCCGTTCCGGCGGCGACGGCCGCCGCGCTGCCGCCCGAGGAGCCGCCCGGCACGCGCGTCCTGTCCCAGGGGTTCTGGACGGGCCCGTAGCCGGAGTTCTCGTTGGAGGACCCCATCGCGAACTCGTCCTGGTTCGTCTTGCCGAGCACTCGCGCCCCGGCGCTCTGGAGCCTCTCGACGCTCGTCGCGGTGTACGGCGGGCGATAGCCCTCCAGGATGCGGGAGCCGGCCATGCTGGGAACGCCGCGCACGCAGAACAGGTCCTTCACGGCGATCGGCGGGAGGGTGCCGGCGTCCTCGGGCGTCTCGCCGGCGACCCACAGGTAGGCGTTCAGGTCATCGGCCGCGGCGCGGCCGCGCCAGTACTCGAAGACCTCAGCGGCGCTCACCTCGCCCGCCTCGATCCGGGCGGCCTGCTGGGCCGCTGTCTGCGTGAGCAGCTCGTCGCTCACGACGCTCCCGGACTCGGGACGCGGAAGCCGCTCTCGGTCGCGTCCGGAGCCTGCTCGAGCGCGACCTCGCGATCGAGGCTCGGGCGCGGCACGTCCTCGCGCAGCACGTTCGTGAGGTCTACGACGTGGGAGGTCGGCTCGACGCCCTCGAGATCGAGCTCGCCCATCGTCTCCACGTGCTCGAGGATCTTGGACAGCTCGCCGGCCATCCGGTCGACCTCTTCGTCGGTGAGCCGCAGCCGCGCGAGCTTGGCCACGTGAAGGACCTGATCCCTGTCGATCATCGCCCGCGATTGTAGGTTGTGCCTGTGGGGCGACGGGTGGTCGGTGACCTGATGCGGAGGTACTACGACCGGCGCGCTGCCGAGTACGACGATTGGTGGCTGGGGCGCGGCGTGTTCGCCGGACGGCCCCGGCCGGGCTGGTCCGAGGAGGTGGAGGCGCTGCTCGCCGTGCTGCATGGACTGGCGCCCGGGCGCACTCTCGACGTGGCCTGCGGGACCGGCTATCTGACGCGCGAGCTGCCGGGTGAGGTGGTCGCGCTCGATCAGAGCGAGGCGATGGTGGCGGTGGCCTCCGAGCGGCTTCCGGACGTTCGCGTGGTCCAGGGCGACGCGGTCCCGCTGCCGTTCGGGGACGGTGAGTTCGAGCGCATCTTCACGAGCCACTTCTATGGGCATCTGCTCGCTGCCGAGCGGGAGCGGTTCCTGGAGGAGGCCCGGCGCGTCGGCGGACAGGTCGTGGTCGTCGACTCGGCGCGGCGCGAGGACGTTCCGGCCGAGGAGCACCAGCAGCGGGTGCTGAACGACGGCTCGCGCCACACGGTGTACAAGCGCTTCTTCGAGCCCGACGAGCTCGTCGCGGAGCTGGGCGGCGGCTCCGTGCTGCACGCCGGCCGCTGGTTCGTCGCGGTGGCCGGCTAGGCGGGGCTAGCGAAACTGGCTAGGCCTATGGGACGGCGGGGCCTGTCGCCCGTACGACAGCACTGAGGTCATGGACTGTCCTGGATTAGGGCCCTATATGGACCCCTATCCAGGACGGCCGCCTCCTTTATTGCCGGCCGTAGCGACTTTCGCCAGCGCCGGCTAGGCGACGGGTGCCGGCTCCACCGGGTCGCGGCGCCCCTCCTCGCGGAGGGACGACGCCGCACCGAATGCGATCACGCCCAGAACCCCGAGCGCGAGCGGTGCGCCGAACTTCACCGTGGTCAGCTCGTCGAAGCCGGGCTCCTGGAGGATGCGGTACAGCACCAGCACTGCCGTGACGCACGCGCTCACGCCCACCAGGGCGTACGGCCCGAGGCCTCGCGTCTCCCTCCCGCTGGCTCGCCAGAAGCCCGCGCCCACGCCCAGCGCCGCGGTGATCAGCAGGCAGATGAGGATGACCCTGTCGATCGTGCCGTCCTCCTGCCAGGCATTCCGCTCCTGCGCCTCGGCGAGCACGCCGGCGTCGCGCTCGACCTCGGTCTGGATCTGGCCGGAGGGCTGACCCTCCTCGGGGCGTGACTGCTCCTGGATGCGGCGGGCCTCCTCCCCGCTCTGGGTGCTGTACCAGTCCGCCGCCGTGGTGAACAGAAGCGCCAGCGCGGCGACGAACACGACCCAGTCGGCGACCCGCAGCCGCGCGAACGTCAAGAGCCGCTCTCGGCGCGCGGCGCCGGGCGCGTCTCGATGCTGGGCGCCGAGTCGGTGGGGACGCCGCTCAGGTCCGTGTGACCGCCCTCGGGCGAGCGGCGCTCGTCGCGCATCGCGAGGAAGCCGCCGGCACACACCCCGACCACGCCGATGAGCCCGAGCCAGGCCCCCGCCGCGCGATCGACGTCCTCCACGTTCGCGCGCGCCCCCGGGGCGTCGGTGGACTCGAGGAAGGAGACGTCCGGCGGATCGGCGAGCCGGAACACGACCAGGATCAGGAGCAGGATGGCGAAGAGCGTGACGAGCGACTGGAGCGCCAGCGGCACCGCCGGCACCGCTTCGAGGGCGGTCACCACGATCACCGCCATGGCCGCGAGCGCCCCCAGCGCGAGCAGCACGTCGAGGATCGTGAAGGCGTCCCAGGCCGAGGCGTGCGCGTCGAGCGCGTCCGGCGGCGCGGCCACGAAGCCCTCACCGAGCTCGTACCAGGGCAGGAACAGGGAGACGAACAGGAGCAGCCCGGATGCCCCCATCACCCACTCCCCCGCGCGCAGCCGTCTTAGAT
Source organism: uncultured Thermoleophilaceae bacterium (assembly GCA_963819635.1). GTDB lineage: Bacteria > Actinomycetota > Thermoleophilia > Solirubrobacterales > Thermoleophilaceae > JACVRW01. The sequence goes on along the minus strand of CAWFWX010000003.1, from coordinate 554,669 downwards.
CCATTGCGGCGGGAATGTAGCGCCGAGAGGGCGCGCCGGCGCCGCCGTCCCCGGACGGAGGGTGCTCCGGGGACGGCGGCCAGGATGGCGCGCGGGCGCTTGCGGGGGACAACCGCCGCGCGGTGCTCTCGGCCTGTTCTTGGTCGGCGGTCCAGGGGCGCCGGTCGAGCGATCTGAGGGGTCGCGTCCGGGCTTGAGGTGGGCCGCGCCGGCCGAGCTATGTGAGCAGCAGACTGCCAGCCCGCACACCGTGGCAACAGGGGGCAGTCCGACCAATCTTGGTGCGGGTAGCCGTACCTCCTCGGGCACGCCGGCAGCCACAATTCGCACATGCCCCCGCCGGCCGCCCGCCGCCCCTTCCGTGTGACGGGCCGCTTCCCGCTGGCCGGAGTGGCCTTCCTCGCGCTCGCCGACACGGCGATCGTCGCGCTGGCGCTGCCGCCGATCCTGCGCGAGCTGGACACGGACGTCGCCGGAGTCGCCGCCGTGCTCGGCGTGTACGCGGTCGTGCTCGCGCTGGCGCTGCTGCCCGCCGAGAGGCTCGGGCGCGCTCATGGGGCCGGGCCGGTGGGCCTGGCCGGCGTGGCCCTGTTCGGCGTGGGCTCACTCGTCTGCGGCCTGGCCGGGAGCATCGATCTGCTGCTGGTTGCCCGGGCGCTCCAGGCACTCGGCGGAGCGGCCCTGCTGGTGACCGCGCACGCGGCGCTGGTGGGCGAGGGCCCCGAAGGCGCGGGCCACCGGCTCTGGCGGCTCGCCGCCCTGCTGGGCACGGCCGCCGGGCCCGCGATCGGCGGCGCCCTCACCCAGGCCTTCGGCTGGCGCTCGATCTTCCTGCTGCAGGCACCCGCAGCCCTCGCGGCGTTGCCCGCCTGCCTGTCGCTCCCCCGAAGCGGGCCGATTGCGGTCCAGCGTGCCCGCCCGCGGGGACGTGCCGTCCTCTTCGCCGCGCTTGCGCTCGTCTCGGGCGCGATCGCCGCGGCGCTGTTCCTCACGGTCCTGCTCCTGATCAGCGGTTGGGGGATCGAACCGCTCGCCGCGGCGCTCGTCGTGAGCGTCATGCCGCTGAGCGCACTCGCCGCGACCCGGATCCCCGGCCCGGCCGCTCAGCGCGCGGCCGCCGGCGCGGTCCTGGTCGCGGCCGGCGCCGCCGCGCTCGCGTTCCTGCCGAACGGCACGGTCGCGTGGACGATCCCGCCGCAGCTCGCCGTCGGGATCGGAATGGGGCTGGCGCTCGCCGCCCTCGCCGGCGAGCTGCTGCCGGACCGCGACGGGATCGAGTCAGCCCGCCTTCTGACGATGCGCCACGCCGGGATCGCGCTCGCGCTCCTGATCCTCGCCCCGATCGCCCAGCACGAGCTCGACAGCACGCTCGAGGAGACGCGCCTCCGCGGAGCGGCACTCATCCTCGACGCGCGGATCGACCCGCAGCTGAAGCTCGAGATCGCGCCGCGGCTGAGCAGCAGCGTGGAGACCGAGGATCCGCGCGGCGGCCTCGACAAGGTGTTCGCTGACGCCCGCGACGACGTCCCCGACGACCAGCTGGCCGCCTACGACGACCTCACGCAGCGAGCCGACGATCTCCTCGTCACGAGCGTGGATGAGGGGTTCCGGACCGCCTTCCTGGTGGCAGGCGGCCTCGCCCTGGTCGCGGCCGGGCTGCTCGCCGTCTTCGCGCTGCGGTCAGCGCGCGCGCCCGCCCTCGTCACCGTCACGGCAGCGGCCGCGATCGGCGTCCTCGCCTTTGCTCTTCTCGCCGACTCCGCCCGGCCCGCGCCGGTCGAGATCGCGGATCCGTGCGAGCAGCGTGACCTTCCCAGCACCGGGGGTGTCACGGGATTCGCACAGGACGCGGCACTCGTCGCCGCCGACGTCATTGCGTGCCGGGTGGGGTCGTCCCGCGAGGAGCTCGTGCTCGCGCTGGCCGACGACGACGCCGCGCGCGAGTACGAGGAGCGCTACGGGGTCGACCCGCGCTCGGCTCTCGACATCGCGGAGCGCTTCCTGCCCGGCTAGACGCCGCGGGCGCGCGCGGCCTTCACGGTGTTCACGAGCAGCATCGCTCGCGTCATCGGGCCGACGCCGCCCGGCACCGGCGTGATCGCGCGGGCGCGCTCCTTGGCGGCATCGAAGTCCACGTCGCCGACCAGGCCCGCGTCGGTGCGGTTGGTGCCCACGTCGATCACGACCGCACCCTCCCCCACCATGTCCCCCGTCACCAGGCCCGGCGATCCCACCGCGGCCACGAGCACGTCCGCCTCGCGGCAGACGGCGGGCAGGTCGCGTGTCCGCGAGTGGCAGTGCGTGACGGTCGCGTTCGCCGCGAGCAGCAGCTGCGCCATCGGCTTTCCCACGAGGATCGAGCGCCCGATCACCACAGCCCTGGCACCGGTCAGCTCCACGCCCGTCTCCTCGAGCAGCCGCATCACCCCGGCCGGGGTGCACGGCACGATCGCCTCGCCGCGGTCGTGCATGAGCAGGCCGGCGTTCGCGGTGGTGAGCCCGTCCACGTCCTTCGCGGGGTCGATCAGACCCACGAACTCGTCCTGGTCGAGGTGGTCCGGGAGCGGCAGCTGGAGCAGGATGCCGTCCACGCGGTCGTCCGTGTTCAGGCTTCGGATCAGCTCCGCGAGCGGCCCCGGGCCTACGTCGCCGCCCGGCTCGTGGTGGAAGGACTCGATCCCAACCTCCGCCGAGTCCTCACGCTTCATCCGCACGTACACCGCCGACGCGGGGTCGTCGCCCACGAGGATCGTGGCGAGGCCCGGCTTGCGATCCATCGCCTCGACCTCGCGCTTCACCTCCTCGCGAACCTTCGCGGCCACCGCCTTGCCGTCGATGATCTCGGCTGCCATCGGTCGGTCAGCGTATCCGCAGCCCGCGCGCTAGCGCCGCTTGAGGGGCGCGTAGTCCGCCATGAGCTTGCGCTCGGAGCGATCGGCGGCGAAGCGCACGACGACGAGGCCACCCGGCTCCACTCCGACGACGACGCCCTCGCCGAACTGCGCGTGCACCACGTCCTCGCCGAGCGCGAACGATCCGCCACCTCCGGGCGTCGCTGACCGGGGCTCCGGCGCCGAGGCGCCGCCGCTCCACGTGGCCGCCGCGGCAGGCCCGGTGAGAGCGTCCTCCTCCTGGTCGGTGAACTCCGACGGGATCTCGTCGATGAAGCGGCTGCGCATGTTCCAGTCGCGCGCCCCGAACAGCAGCCGCGTGCGCGCGTGCGTGAGGTAGAGCTGGCGCTTCGCGCGCGTGATGCCCACGTAGGCGAGCCGGCGCTCCTCCTCGAGGTCGCCCGCCTCGATCGAGCGCATGTGCGGGAACACGCCGTCCTCGAGCCCGATGATGAAGACGATCCCGAACTCGAGCCCCTTGGCGTTGTGGAGCGTCATGAGCGTGACGATCCCCTCGTCGTCGCGCAGGTTGTCCTGCTCCGAGAAGAGGGCGAGCTGCTGCAGGAACTCCTCGACCGAGCCCTCCTCGGCGGTAGCGTCGTACTCCCGCGCCACGCCGACGAGCTCCTCGAGGTTCTCGAGCCGGCCCTGCGCCTCGATCGTCCGCTCTGCCTGGAGGGCCTCGGTGTAGCCCGTCTCCTCGAGCGTCTCGGCAAGCAGGTCGCCGACACCGGCGCCGCCCTCGGCCCGCTCGCGAAGCCGCTCCATGACCGACATGAAGCGGCCCACCGCCTTGATCGCGGCCGCGGCCAGGCCCGGCACCGACTCGGGCTCGGCGGCCACCTCCCAGACCGGCTCGCCGATCGTGTTCGCGTAGCCCACGAGGCGGCCCTGCGATGTCGCGCCGATTCCCCGGCGCGGCGAGTTGACGATCCGCGAGAACGCCACCGTGTCAGCGGGGTTCACGAGCAGCGTCAGGTACGCGAGCGCGTCCTTGATCTCGGCCCGCTCGTAGAAGCGTGTGCCGCCGATGACCTGGTAGCCGACCCCGTAGCGCACGAGCATGTCCTCGAGCACCCGGCTCTGCGCGTTGGTCCGGTAGAAGACGGCGATCTCGTCGCGCGAGGCCCCCTCGTCCACGAGCCGCTCGATCTCCGAGACGACGAAGCGCGCCTCGGCGTGCTCGTCCTCGAGCTCACGGACGTGGACCGGATCGCCGTCGCCGAGGTCCGACCAGAGGAACTTGTCCTTCCGCTGGCGGTTGTTCGCGATGACCCCGTTCGACGCGTTGAGAATGGTCTGCGTCGAGCGGTAGTTCTGCTCGAGCTTCACGACCGTGGCGTCGGGCCAATCGCGCTCGAACTGGAGGATGTTCTCGATGTCGGCGCCTCTGAACGCATAGACCGAGTTGTGGGTGATCAACCCATTGGCGATGAAGTTGTGGGTGTCCTCGACATTGAGGTCATAGACCGGCGCCTCTAGCTCCACATGGCTCGACGTCGACTCGACCACGTCGTAGCCGCCGTCTTCGCGGTGAACATGGCCATACCGACCCGGACACTCGATGCTGCGGGCATGAACGGCAGCGCACTTGCTGCGAGACCTCGCCTCCTGCGGCCTAGGCGCGCGACGGACCTCACCGAAACGTCGAGTCGGTTCTCGATCGCCGCAACTGCGGCCATCCGCCTCGGCGTAGGTCTTGTAAGCAGGATCTCCGAGCGCCACCTCGGGGCTGCACCCGTCCCGGCCTTGGACCGCACCCGCAGTCCGAGGTCCTCGAGAACGTTGCGGGTCTCGGCGTCGCGGCCGCCGATCGCGACGGTATGCAGCAGCGTGATCGGCCTCGCCGTCACGGCGCATAGGGTCACGATCACCTTGCGGCGGCGGCCGTCGAGGCCTTGCCACGAATGTGTGCGGATGCTCGAAGTTGCGTGCCCCTCGTCGCGACAGCAGCTCGATGGCCCGCGGGACTCCGAATCAACCTCGTCGTAGACCCGAGTCGATCAGTGCCTGGTTGAGCTTACTCCCTCCTCGCCCTTCCCCTTGCGGCCACAAACGGGATGCGTCGGGATGCCGATACCGCAGCGACGAGCTACGGCCTCGGCCGACCGTCGCGTCTGGCTTTGTCGCGATGTGCCGAGACCACCCACGCGCTCGGCGCTCTCCTCATCGCCCGCGTGTGGACTCCCGCTGACCGACGTTGCCGTCGCGCATTCTTGAGAGGTCCTGCGTCGTGCCCACGCGGAAGCCCTTGATCGTCTCGGTGCATCGCATAAGTGCAGTAGATGCTCTGGGCGTCGTGCGCCCGTGTCGATAGCCCGCGAAGTGCGTATGTGCTCGGCGTGCTGACCAGTTCGCGGCCTGCCACCGTGTCGTGATCACGTACGCCAATCTGTCGCCGTGCTCTCGAACGCATCCGGGTACCTGCGGCCGGACGAAGATCGCCCGCAGCCGTGCGACGAGAGCACCTCGTCGCCGGCGCTCAACTTCCTCGATCGGCTTCGTCGAGCCGTCCGCCATCGTGATCGGGGTGCCGCCAACCAGGCACTGATCGTCGTCGCCGATGACGAACAGGTTCCGGTGCTCCTCGGTCAGCAGCTGCAGCCAGCGGTACTGGGCGCGGTTCGTGTCCTGGTACTCGTCGACGAGGACGTGGCGGAAGGAGCGGCGGTAGCGGTTGCGCACCTCCTCGAAGAGCTCGAAGAGGTTCACGCAGCGGAACAGGAGGTCGTCGAAGTCCATCGCGTTGGCCGCGTGGAGGCGCTTCTCGTACAGGTCGTAGACGTCGGCCGCCGTCTGCTCGAAGAAGGTCGAGACCTTCAGCCGGTACGCCTCGGCGTCGAGCAGCTGGTTCTTCGCGTCCGAGATCTGGCGGCGGATTCCGCGTGGGGCGAAGCGCTTCGGGTCCACGTCCAGCTCGTCGATGCAGGCCTTGACGAGCCGCAGCGAGTCCTGCTCGTCGTAGATCGTGAAGCCGCGGGTGTAGCCGAGCTTGTCCGCGTCGGCGCGCAGCATCCGGGCGCAGGCGGAGTGGAAGGTCATCACCCACATCGCGCGGGCGCGGTTGCCGACGAGCGTCTCGACCCGCTCGCGCATCTCCTGCGCGGCCTTGTTGGTGAAGGTGATCGCCAGGATCTCGCTCGGGCGCGCCTGCCCGGTGCCCACCAGGTGAGCGATCCGGTGGGTGAGCACACGCGTCTTGCCGGAGCCGGCGCCGGCGAGGATGAGCAGGGGCCCTTCGCCGTGTAGAACGGCCTCGCGCTGGGGCTCGTTCAGCCCCTCCAGCAGGGAATCAGGGGCTACAGCACCCACCCGATCGAGGATAGAGCCGCCTCAGGTCGCCTTCAGAGGTCGCGCCGCGCGAACGCGGCTCGCGCCGCGGCTCCGATGAGCGCCAGATAGGCGGCCGTCCAGAGCCACAGCCCGGACCCCGCCTCCTGCGCGCCGCCGAACGGGCCCAGCTGCACGATCACGCCGGTGATGCCGCTCGTGTCGGCCGTGAGCCCGTGCAGTCCCGCCTGATAGAGCGCCTCGAACGGGAGCAGCCACGAGGAGACCTTCGCCACGTCCTCGAGCGTCTGCACCGCGAGCGCGTCGCCGATCTGCCCGAGGAGCCCCGCCGCCAGTCCGGCGCCGAACAGCATGAACACCGCGATGCCGTTCGCGGTCGAGGACAGGAAGATCGAGCCGAGCAGCGAGATCGCCGCGATCACCACCACGGCGACCACCAGCCCGATCCCAGCGGCCACGCCACGGTCGGGCCACCAGTCGCCCGTGATCCCGGTGATCAGCACGGCCCCGAGGTAGACGAGCGCCACGTACACGGCGCAGACCGCCGCCGCGCCCGCGAAGCGGCCGAGCAGCAGGCTGGTCCTCCCGAGCGGCCGGACGACGAGCGGCTGGAGCAGCCCGCGCTCGGCGTCCCCGCGTACGGCGCCCAGGGTGAGGAAGACGGCAAGGACGGCGCCGAGGAACAGGGTCGTGAACATCGACAGGCCGAGCAGCGTCGACCCGGCGAGCACGCGGTCGTCGATCTGGTCCTCCACGGCCAGCGCGTCGACCTCGTTGAAGGTCAGGGCGCAGCCGAGGCCGTAGAGCCCCAGGAAGGCGAGGGTGAGGAGGACCACCACCAGGATGACCCGTCGGCGCACCGCCTCGCGCAGCGCGTAGCGGGCCACGATGGCCGCGCTGCTCATGCCGCGCCAACCGCCTCGAGATAGGCGTCCTCGAGCGTGGATGCGAGGAGCCGGACGCCGTAGACCCGCTCGCCGGACCCGACCAGCTCGGCGACGATCGCGGGCACCTCGTCGCGCAGCGCGTCCGGGAAGGACCGCACGCCGTCGGCGGTCTCGACCTCCACCCCGCGCGGCCGTGCCAGCTCGTCCGGCGTGCCACGCGCCACGACCTGCCCGCCCACCAGGATCGCGACCCGGTCGCATACCAGCTCGACCTCGCTGAGCAGATGCGAGCTCAGCACCACCGCGATGCCGCGACCGCGGAGCTCGCGCAGCAGGTCCCGCACCACGCGCCTGCCGACCGGGTCGAGCGCGCTCGTGGGCTCGTCCAGCATCAGGAGGCGCGGCGAGCCCACGAGCGCCTGGGCGATCCCGAGCCGCTGCTGCATGCCCTTCGACATGGCGGCGACCTTCGTGCGGGCGGCCTCGGCGAGGCCCACGAGCTCGAGCAGCTGCGTGCGCTCGCTCGCGCCGCCCTCGGACGCGGCGAGGTCCTGATGGAGGGCGAGGAGCTCGTGGGCGGTCAGCCAGTCCGGGAAGCGAAACAGCTCCGCCAGGTAGCCGATCGCGGCACGCGCCTCGGGGGAGCCGGCCGGCGCGCCCTCGACCTCCGCTCGCCCGGCGCTGGCGCGCACCAGCCCGCAGGCGATCTTGGTGAGCGTCGATTTGCCCGCGCCGTTCGGGCCGAGCAGGCCGAGCAGCTCGCCGGGAGCGACCTCGAGGTCGACGCCGCCGAGCGCCGTGGTGGTTCCGTAGCGTTTCGCGAGCGACTCGCAGCGGAGGGCGGCTGGCACGCGCGGGAGTGTAGGAAGCTGCCCGGGTGTCGCTGACCGATGACGTCCGCGCGACCTGTCGCGACATCGCGGCGGGCGCGCGTCACGTGACGATCGACCCCGACCGCCTGGCGGTGCTCGAGCCGGGGACGCCCCCGGCGCTCGACGCCGAGCGGCATTACCTCGACGGCGCGCCCGAGGACGTGGCGGACTACATGCTCGTGCTCGACTCGATCAACTTCGGCTCGGGCTGGTTTCCAACCTTGCGGAAGCGGCCGGGCATGTCGGGGTACTTCACCGTGGCGTCCGCGCTCGCCGATTTCTGGCGATCATCCGGAGGCTGGTCGCTCGACGACCTACGGGCATTGAGGGCGGACGAGGTCGCGAGTGTGCTCGGACAGGACCCCGATCACGAGCTGATGCGCCTGTACACCGAGGCCCTCCGTGACCTCGGCCGCTTCCTCGGTGATCGTCGTGCGCTCGACCTGGTCGCGGAGGCGCGCGGGTCGGCCGAGCGGCTCGCGTCGATGCTCGCGGCCGGCATGCCCTTCTTCGACGACGTCGGCTTCTGGAAGCGGGCCCAGATCACCCCGAACGACCTCGCTCTGGCTGGGGTCGCCGACTTCGACGACCTCGATCGGCTGACGATCTTCGCCGACAACCTCGTGCCGCACGTCCTGCGCGTGGACGGCGTGCTGGCCTACGAGCCCGGCCTGGCGGCGCGCATCGACGCCGGCGAGCTGCTGCCGCCCGGCGAGGAGGAGCGCGAGATCCGCGGGTGCGCGGTCCACGCTTGCGAGCTGCTCTCGGAGCGGCTCGGCATGCCGGCGCGTCTGATCGACGTCGCGCTGTGGACGAAGGGACAGGCACCGAGGTACAAGGCGGTGCCGCGCCACCGCACGCGCAGCGTCTTCTACTGACGCTCGAGCGCCCGCCTCGTCCGCTCGACCGTGTCGTCTGGGCCGTACAGGATCTGGTCTGCGCTGAAGCGAGTGACCCTGTAGCCGTGGGCTTCGAGATCGTCGTCCTTGCGGCGGTCGCGGGTCACCGCCCGGCGCGTGGAGTGGAACGCGTATCCATCGACCTCGACGACCCGTCGCTGCTCGCGCCACAGGAAGTCGACCTCGTAGCCGTGGAGCCGAGCATTGACCTCCGGCTGCGGGAGACCGCCGCGCCTCACGAGCGCGAGGAAGCGCTCCTCGAGCTCGCTGCGGGTGACCGTCGAGGTGCGGCGCTCGATGGCGATGAGCCGGCGAAGCGCGCGGGTCTTCCGGCCATTCGACCGCTCGAGCGCGTCCTCGAGCTCGCCCGGCGCGATGAGACGGCGGATCTGGGCCTGCTCGAGCGCCTTCTCGACGAGACGGTCCGGAACGACCGCGTTGAGGTCGACGAGCGTCCTGGCCGGCGTAGTGATCGGAATGCCGTCCCTGCTCGTGACGTCCGCGGGGTCGAGGCTGCGCACGCAGTGGAGCCGGATGCCGGGCCGCTTCGCGCGAGTGCCCCGAGCCACCACGGTCACATCAATGGCCCCAGGCGCGTAGGCAAGGAGCTCCCAGTGGACCGCGGCCGCTTGGTTACTCAAGACGGCACCCTGGCCGCATGCGAAAACGGCGGCAATGAGGCGGCCCTCGCGCTTGAGCTCCTGGTGCCCGAAGGCATACACCCCGCGCCAGAGCCGCTGCAGCCGGCCCGTCGCCAGCCGGTGCTCGATGCCTCCTCGATCGAGCCCACACGCCTCAACCTGCCGCAACGTCACGACGCCGAACTGGCGCGCCGCGACGCGCCCAATCGCAGCATCAACGGGCGGTGCCACGAGTTTCCCAGGACTGTCATGGGTTTCTCGTGGCACCCGGGGAGCGTGGCGGCTCGCGCCGCACCTGGGTGCTCGCTATGTAACGCTTGGGCCTCAGCCGCCGGTGCTGTCCGGGCCGCCGCGGCGCTCGAGCGGGCGGACCTCGGTGGCGGGCTTTCGGCCCGTCTGCTCGGCCACGAGCTCCTCGAGCTCGTTCATGCGGTTGGCCAGGCCGCTGATCGCGTCGGCGACGGGGTCCGGCAGGTGGACCCAGTCGGCGTCGGGGCCGTCGGGCTTCTTGCCGTCCACGCGCACGGGGTGCCCCGGATTGCCGACCACTGTCGAGTTGGGCGGCACGTCGTGGATCACGACCGAGTTCGCGCCGATCTTCGAGCGTTCCCCGATCACGATCGGCCCGAGCAGCGCGGCGCCTGCGCCGATCATCACCTCGTTCCCGACGGTCGGATGGCGTTTCCCGCGCGCGAAGCCCGTGCCGCCGAGCGTGACTCCCTGGTAGATCGTCACGTCTACGCCGACCTCGGCGGTTTCGCCGATCACAACGCCGACGCCATGATCGATGAAGAGCCCGCGGCCGATTTGGGCGGCCGGATGAATCTCCACCCCCGTCACCGCTGTCGTTACATAGGCGATGAAGCGCGGCAACAGGGGAACCCCCGCCGCATGGAGCGCGTGGCAGACCCGATGCGCCAGCAGCGCCTGGACACCGCGATACGTCAGGAGGATCTCGGCACGCCTCACGCTGCGAGCAGCCGGATCACGCTCCTGCGCAGCCGCGAGGTCGTCACGGACTTCTTGGCCGAGACGGGCGAGAGCGCTCATGGCGCGAAGAACGGCGTGCTGATGTAGCGGTCGCTCGAGTCCGGCAGGATCGCCACGATTCGCTTGCCTTGCATCTCGGGGCGGGAGCCGACCTGGACGGCCGCCCACACCGCGGCCCCCGCCGAGATGCCGGCATTCACTCCCTCGCGCCGGGCGCACAGGCGTGCGGTCTCGATCGCGTCCTCGTCCTCCACCGGCACGATCTCGTCGATGACCTCGCGGTTCAGCACCTCGGGCACGAAGCCCGGGCCGATGCCGTCGATCTTGTGCGGCCCCGGCTTGCCGCCGGACAGCACCGGCGACGACGCCGGCTCCACCGCCACCACGTGCAGCCCCGGGTTGCGCTCCTTCAGCCGCTCGCCGCAACCGGTGATCGTCCCACCCGTTCCCACGGCCGCCACGAACACGTCGAGCTTGCCGTCGACGTCGCGCCAGATCTCCTCCGCGGTGGTGCGACGGTGAATCTCGGGGTTCGCGGGATTCGAGAACTGGTTCGGCACGTAGCAGTCGCCGCGCTCGCGGCAGAGCCGGCGCGCCTCCTCGATCGCCTCGGCCATCCCGCCCATCGACTCAACCCAGACGACCTCGGCGCCGTACAGCCTCAGCAGCTTCTCGCGCTCGCGGCTCATGCCCTGCGGCATCGTGATCACGAGGTCGTAGCCCTTCGCGGCGCAGACGAAGGCGAGCGCGATGCCCGTGTTCCCGGAGGTCGACTCGACGATCGTGTTCCGGCCCGGCTCGATACGGCCCTCGGCCTCGGCCGCCTCGATCATCGCCACGCCGATCCGGTCCTTGACGCTGCCCGCCGGGTTGTACGCCTCGAGCTTCCCGATCAGCTCGGCGCCGCAGTTCGGCGCGACGCGCGTGAGCCGCACCATCGGCGTGTTGCCGACGAGATCGGCCAGGGTGTCCGGTATCGCCCGCGCGGGCGGCGAGACGGTCATCGGCCGCCGAGGGTACCGGGCGTGTTTGCGCGGCCGCTAGCGCGGCCTACTCACAGAACGCGATGAAGGGGACCCCGATCACGGTGGTCCTCTTCGTCTGCGTGCTCACCCCGAAGGTGATCTGACCGCCGCTCGGCCGCTTCGGCGTCTTCACGAGAGTCAGCTGGAACACCTGGTCGGTGCTGTGGTCGATCGTCGCGTTGGGGAACTTCGCCTTGATCGCCGGGATCTTCGCCCCGATGCCGACCCCGCGTGCCCTGGCGCCGCCGGTCACCGTGATGCTGTCGACCCTGCGCGGGCTGGTGAGCGTGTAGTTCACGCTGCCCTTGAGCGGCGAGCGCAGCCGCGCCGAGCGCGTGTTCGGCCCGCCGAGCTCGCAGCCCGGCTGGATCGGCCCCACCTTGCCGCGCGCACGAAGGTCCGTGTGGGTGTCGCCGAGGTGGACGCCGTCGACACGCACCGGAGTGATCTTGGCCACCGGGCCGCCGGCGCCGCCGGCCGGGGGCGACGCCGAGCTTGCGATGGCAAGGACACCGGCCGTGACCACGGCGGCGATGAGGGCGAGGAGGAGCGATGGGCGGAGAGGGCTCATGCCGCCACGCTAACCCGCGCCCCGGAGGAAGCGCCGCGCGCGCGGCTTCGGTGGACCTTCGCGGCCGAAACCCGTCCGATGTCCTAGGTTGGGCCCGTGGGGCTGCTCACGAACCTGCTGCTCGGCAACGGGACGCTGAAGCCGAAGCTGCGCGCCGCACTCGAATCCGAGGGCGCTCTGCTGATCGAGGAAGGGCTTCAGGGGACAATCAGCTACGCGCATTTCAAGGCGCCTGGGCGGCGCCACAACGGGAAGGTCGTCGCGGAGTGCATTGGCCTCGGAGTCAGCGAGCGGCGGCTCGCAATGTATTGCCGCTCGGGCCGCGTCAAGCTGATCGACCAGCCGTTCTCGGAGCCGCGACTGAGCGCGCTCGAGGTGTCGCTGGAGGGCGACGACACGGTGGCGCTGCGCATCGACTTCGACCGCGCGGCGGTTCCCAAGGTCTCGGGTCAGATGACGATACGCGCGGTCACTCCGAACGCGGCGAGCGTCGTCGAGCAGCTCACGGCTCGCCTCAGGGCGACGCAGCGCTAGCGCGACATCGCCTACTCCTCGTCTGGCAGCCATCCGCATGGTGATGTCGCCCCATGCGTCCCACCACTTCCTGATCGACCGCTCCACGCCGGACGGGCCGTGGAATGACTCTGCGCCCGGATAGCAGGTCGCGGCGATTGAAGGAGTCGGCTGCTCGCCGAACGATCTCCACGTTCTCCATCGACATCGCTGGTGTCAGATGTATAGCTCTACGGCTTCGAAGGCTTCCCGCTCGCTGCGAAAGAAAGCCCACCAGATCAGCTTCCCGTCTCGCAGCACGGTGGCTTGCCACATCGTCTGCTCGACCGGGACGCCGCCCAGTGTTCCGGTCATGCGGAGATGCAAGACGGCCCGGTCGCCAGATCCGCGGATGTCGAGCAACTCCCATCGCACATCCTCAAAAGCGCCGCGAACGGTCTGCCACCACGCCCGCACGCCGTCGTGACCGCGGAAGGTCGTTCCTTCCGCCTCCGCGACCAGTGAGGTGAACTCGAGATCCTCTGCGGTCAGTGCCAGAAACGCGTTCAAGTCGCCCGAGTTGAGCGCCCCGAAGGCAGCCTCCGCTAACGCCCGCTGCTCGGCGCTCGGTTCCAACATCGCCGCCCAGTATCTGCCGTCCAGATATCGCGGTCCAGCGGCGCCCGGTCAGATGTAGTAGGAAGCCGGGCGCAGTGGAGGCTGCCTTGCCTGAACAGCTCGTTTCCGACGCCGACCACCTCTCGTTGTCACGGCTGGTGGTTGAGATCGCCTGGCGGATTGACCATGGTCAGGCTGACCGGGTCTGGGAGCTCTTCGTGGCCGACGGCGTCCTCGACACCAGCGGCACGCCGCTGGTTGGCCACGACGCCATCCGCAATTGGGGCCGGGCGCGCGTCGCCTCGGCCGTGCGGACGAGGCACATCTGTTCGGGCATGCGGTTCATCGACCGCGGCAACGGCCGGGCGACGGGCAGCACCCTGCTCACGGTGTTCATGCATGACGGCGAGGGACGAGGCCCGGCTGTCCCGGCGGTCGTCGGCGAAGACACCGACGAATTCGTCCGCACCGACGCCGGATGGCGATTCGCATCACGCACGTTCGAGACCTTGTTCGCCTGAGCTCTAGATGTAGTACATCGGCGCGGCCGAGTCGCGCGCCTCGCGCTCGGCCACGTCCGCGATCGTCGTGGCGGCCAGCACGCTTCGGACCGCCTCGGTGGCCTCGGTCCAGACCGGTCCGCCTGCCGCCGCCTCGGCGCCCAGCTCGCCCTCGAGCAAGTCCACGATCTCGAGGATCGTTACCTCACCCGGCGGTCGGGCGAAGCTGTAGCCGCCCTTCACGCCTCGCTGGGATTGCAGGATCCCGGCGCGGCGGAGGGTGGCGAACAGTCCCTCGAGGAACTGGACGGGGATATCGCGTGCGCGTGCGAGATCCCCGATCGGCACCGGTACGGCGTCCCCGCGTCGCGCCAGCTCGGACATCGCGCGCACCGCATATGGCGACTTGCTCGTGATGACCAGCACGCGATCTGACTCTACGGTATGCAGATGCGCCCATTGAGACTCGACCTATGGCTTCCGCCGGTCGTGCTCATGGGCGTGATCTTCGCCTTCTCGGCGCAGCCGAGCCTCGATTCCGGGCCTCGGGCTGGTCGATCTGATCGGCCGCAAGCTGATCCACTTCGCGGAGTACGCGCTCCTCTGCTTCCTCTGGTGGCGGGCGCTCGCCACGGTCACCACTCCGCGCCGCGCCGCCGTCTGGGCGTTCCTGATCGCGAGCGGGTACGCGGTCACCGACGAGATCCACCAGACCTTCGTGGAGGGCCGCCACGGCAACGCGCTCGACTGGCTGATCGACTCGGCTGGGGCGGCCGCCGCCGCCCTGAGGCTCGGCACGCGCGACAGGACGCCCGCTTGCTGAAGCGCATCCCCATCGAGTCGGCCGCCCCCATCCAGGTCTTCGCGGCCGCGCGGCTGGCGGTGGCACTCGTGGCGCTGATCGCGGTAGCCGTCGTCGGGTTCCCGACCGAGGGGCGCGCCGCCGCGGTGCTCGCCGTGTTCGTGCTCTGGGCGACCGCGGTGCTCGTCGTTGCGCGTCGCGAGCCGGAGCGCGCGCTGCACCCGGCCGTCGCCGTCGTCGACTTCGGCCTTCTGCTCGCTCTCGAGCTCGTCGCCCCCGACGCGCTCGGCGCCGTGCGCCTCGCGGCCCTGTTCCTGATCGCCGCGCACTCGCACTTCCAGGGTGAGCGGCGCGGCCTCATGATCGCCGCCGGCGGCGCGTCGGCCCTGATCGTGGGCTCGGCCATCCGCGGCGATGCCCCGTTCGAGTCCGGGGTGCTCGCCTTCTACGAGGCCGTGTTCCTCCTGTCCTCGCTCGCCACATCGGTCGTGGTCGGACTGCTGCGCACCTCAGAGTCGGCGTCGCGGCTGCGTGCGCGCGGCCTGTCGCGGAGGACGATGCAGGCCGAGAGCGAGGTGCGCCGGCGCGTGGCGGACTCGATCCACGACGGACCGGTCCAGGAGCTGATCGGCCTCGACATGATCCTGTCGGCGGCCCGCAACGAGCAGGACGACGAGCGGGTCGGGAGCCTCATCGACGAGGCGCGCGACCTCGTGAGCCGCAACGTGCGCGCGCTGCGCGACGAGATCGTCGAGCTCGGCCCGTACGCGTTCCAGGAGATCTCGTTCGCCACGGCGATCGAGAACTGCCTCCCCGTCTGGCAGCGCCGCTACGGGATCCAGATGCGACTGGCGATCGAGGAGATCGAGCTGCCGCCCGAGATGGCCGGTGACCTGTTCCGGATCGCGCAGGAGGCCGTGGTCAACGCGGGCCGCCACGCGCAGGCCAGCCGGATCGAGCTGTCACTGAGGACGGTCGGGCCGAAGGTCGAGCTGCGGGTGGCCGACGACGGTCACGGCTTCGACGGCGCGAACCCGTTCGCAGGGCCGGAGCCCGGCCACCTCGGCGTGGCCAGCATGCGCGAGCGCGCGGAGCTGATGGACGGCACGCTCGAGATCGAGTCGTCGGACCGCGGCACCAAGGTGATGGTCCTGGTCCCGCTGAGCAGCGCTGGGCCTAGATCCAGCCGCGCTCGGTGGCGATCAGGACCGCCTGCGCGCGGTCGACCGCGCCGAGCTTCGCGTACGTGTTGTGGAGGTGCGTGCGAACCGTGCTCGTGGAGAGCTCGAGCTCGTGCGCGATCTGCTTGTAGACCTTGCCCTCGGCCAGCCGCTTGAGCACCTCGACCTCGCGCGTGGAGAGCGGGCACGGATCGACGTTGCGCTTGGCCGTACCCGACCCCTGCGGCAGCTCGTACATGACCGAGCGAAGCTGCTCGGTGGTGAGCCCGCACGCGCGCGCGGCCTGGAGGAGCTGCTTCGGGTTGACGGTCTGGCCGTGCCCGTAGTGAGCGAGCATGTCGGCGAGCCGGATGAGGGCGGCCTCGCCGTCCACGTCGTCGGCGTGATGGCGCTCGATCGCCGTGGCGAGCCGGTTCGGCAGCGCCCAGCGGCGGGCGAGGACTCCGCCCACCAGCGCGTGGTCGACGCCCAGCTCGAGGCGCTCCTTGTGCAGGCGCTCCTCGGGGGTGCGCGCCGCGCCGTGAATCTGGGACGGATAGCCGGGATACGCGTGCGTGAGCACGAGCTTGCCGACGTCGTGCAGCAGCGCCGAGCAGAGCAGCTGGTCGCGGTCGTCGTACTCCATCTCGCGCGCGAGCCGGTCCGCGGCCGCCTGCGTGGCAACCGCGTGAAGCCGGAAGCGCTCGGGCATGAGGTCCCAGCCCGGCGTGCGCTCGAAGAAGTCGAAGGTGGCGGTGCGCGCCGCGAGCGTCTCGACGCCCTCGGGCGTGAGGATCTCGACGGCCTCCGGGACGCTCGCGATCTTGCCCTTCTTGCGCTGCGCGGTGCGGTTCGCGATACGCAGCACGGTGATCACGAGCGCGACGTCCGACTCCACCGCCTGGACCACCTCGCCCACCGACGAGCGGTCCTCGCGCACGACCCGCAGGACGCGGTTGCGCGACTCGGCCAGGGCCGGAAAAGCCTCGAGAGCCTCGAACGCGGCGGTGAGCCGGCGGCCGTGGCCTTCGTTGTGGCGCGCGGCAGAATCCTGGCCGGCGGCCTGCTTGATGGAGGGCGAGGCTTCCACAGTCACCCCGGGTATCGGCAGGGGTGGACGAAAGGTTGAGTCCCGACCTCTAAGTGACCTCAGATTCCGCTTTCTGAAGCGCGTTTGCGAGCCTTGATAGCGACTCGTCGCGGCCCAGTGCGGACAGGGATTCGAAGATGCCTGGTGACACCGTCGTGCCCGTCAGGGCCACGCGAACGGGCTGGAAGATCTCCTTTGGCTTCACGCCCTCCGCATCAACGATCCGGCGCAGGACCGCCTCGATCTCGCCGGCCTCCCAGCTGGGTGCCTCCGCGAGGGCGTCGCAGACGGCCCGCAGGTGGGGCGAGTGGCCCCACTGCTGCCAGGCCTTGTCATCGAAGTCAGCGGGCCGTTCCACGAGAGTGCCCGCGAGGGGCCAGAAGTCGGCGAGCGTCTGCATCTTCTCGCGGGAGATCTCGACGACCTCGCGAGGAATCTCACGGTCGTAGAAGGCCTCGAGGCGCTCGTGCAGATCGTCGAGCGGCAGCTCGCGCAAGTAGCGCCCGTTCATCCAGCGAAGCTTCTGCTCGTCGAACACCGCCGGGTTCTTCGAGACTCGCTCCAGCGAGAACCGCTCGACCAGCTCGTCGGTCGTCATGAAGGTGGTGCTCTCGTCGTAGCCCCAGCCGAGCAGCGCGATGTAGTTGCGCACCGCCTCCGGCAGGTAGCCCTGGTCGCGCACCTCCTGTACCGAGGCGGCGCCGTGGCGCTTCGACAGCTTCTTACCGTCCGGGCCGTGGAGCAGCGGGATGTGCGCGTAGACGGGCGGCTCGACCCCGAGCGCCCGCAGCATCATCAGCTGCCGCGGCGTGTTCGACACGTGGTCCTGCCCGCGCACCACGTGCGTGATGCCCATGTCGCGGTCGTCGACCGCCACCGCCAGGTTGTAGAGCGGGCTCCCGTCCGAACGCTGGATGACGAAGTCCTTGATCGCCGAATAGGGGTTCGTCACGTCGCCGAGCACGACGTCGTGGAAGGTGATCTCGCCCTCCTCGGGCACGCGGAACCGGACCGCGCCCTCGTCCTCGTACGCGTGACCCGACTCGAGCAGCTGCCCCACCGCCTCCGAGTGGCGCTCGCGGCGCTCCCACTGCGAGAGCGGTCCCTCGTCCCAGTCGAGCTCGAGCCAGCGGAGCGCGTCCAGGATCAGCTCCACGTTCTCGGGCGTCGAGCGCTCGCGGTCCGTGTCCTCGATCCGCAGCACGAACTCGCCGCCCGAGCCGCGCGCGAGAAGCCAGTTGTACAGCGCCGTCCGCGCGCCGCCGATGTGCAGCACGCCCGTTGGAGAAGGCGCGAACCGTACCCTCATCGGCAGCGATGCTAGTTGGAGCCCACGTATCGACGGCAGGCGGCCTCGTGCCCGCCCACGAGCGCGCCGTCGAGCGCGGCTGCGAGGCGATGCAGGTCTTCAACCAGTCGCCGCGGATGTGGCGTCCCACGCGCTGGAAGCCCGACGACGTGGCGGAGTTCCTCGAGCTGATGAAGAAGGGCCCGATCAAGTCGGTCGTGATCCACGCGGTCTACCTGATCAACCCCGCGACGAAGGACAGGGAGATGCGGAAGAAATCGGCCGCGTCGCTGATCCACGCGCTTCGCATGGGCGACGAGATCAAGGCCGACGGCGTGGTCCTCCACCCCGGCTCCACGGTGGGCGAGCCGCGCGACGAGGCGCTGCCGCGCGTGGGCGAGATGCTGAAGCACGCGCTCGCGGAGTCCGACACGTGCCGGCTCCTGCTCGAGAACACGGCTGGGGCCGGCAACACGCTCGGCCGCTCGTTCGACGAGCTGCGCGAGTTCATCGACCTGGCCGGCGGCGAGAAGCGCCTGGGCGTCTGCCTCGACTCCTGCCACATGTACGCGTCGGGGTTCGACATCCGCACGGCGGACAAGCTGGATCAGGTCGTCGAGGAGTTCAAGAGGACGGTCGGCATCCGCCGCCTGAGGTGCCTGCACGTGAACGACTCGATGGCGCCGCTCGGCTCGAACCGCGACCGCCACGCGATCCCCGGCGAGGGCGAGATCGGGAAGACGGGCTGCGCGGCGTTCCTGTCCGAGCCGCGCTTCGACAAGGCTGCCGGCCTTCTTCGAGGGCCCGGGCACGAGCGGCCACGCGCCCGACAAGGTGGACGTGGACACGATGAAGAAGCTGCGCAAGCAGGGGCTGGGCGCGCGCAGGCGGCGGCGGTGACACCTCAGCGGATCAGGCGCCGCGGGATCTCGACCACGCGGTCGACGACGGCTCCCCGCATGGATCGGGGAAGCCGCGACGACGGAGGGGTCGATCCCGTTATCCGGACGATCGCCATCCTTGCCGGCGTGAGGTCGCCGTTGCGATCGAAGCGGACGCTGCCGAGGATGCCGTTCGTCACGCGGCTCGCCTTGAGCTGGTCGAGCACCGACTTGCGGGTCCCGTCGGAGCGAGCGATCGCGCGGAGGACGAGCTCCGTCGCCTGGGCGGACTCGAGGATGAAGCTACCTGAACCGTCCTCGCCGAAGCCCGCCAAGAACTGCCTGCCCGCGGGTGTCAGCTTGAGCTGGCCGCGAGTTACGTCCGTCGTGGCCGCGTAGATGCCGCGAGCCGCCGGCCCGGTCCGCTTGAGCACTTCCGGGGCGAAGGCGTAATAGCCGCCCGCCAAGATCGGGAAGCGCGCGCCGAGCCGCGCCCGTATGGCCTGGATGACCGCTCCGTCACCGAGTAGGGGGTCTCCGCCGAAGACGACTCCCTGCGCGCCGGAGCGCGCGATCGCCTCCGCGAGGGCGCGGTAGTCCTTCCTCCCGTGCTCGAACGTCGCCGCACCGGCGACCCGTACGCCGAGCTTCCGCGCGGCGTACCGGAAGGGCCTCGTGAGCAGCCCTGCGAAGAGCTCGGACTCGTCGCCCAAGAGCACGTACACCGATCGTAAGCCGAGCTGCTTCGCGAGCAGCGCGTGAGCCGGGCCCTGATTGTCGTCGACCGGCGGCAGGCGAACATAGTTGCGCCTATCGGTCGGGTAGTAGATGCCCGGCTCCCCTCTATGGACCCACGGCGGCCGCTCCCAGCTACGCCGCGTAAGGCCCGGAGAGGTGTTCGCCGGGCTGATCATGGCGAGCGGCCCGGGCGCGCTGTTGAGGATCGGGATTTCGATCTCCGCGCATGACGAGTTGTACGTCCCGATCACGGCAACGAGGTCCGGTGCGTCCGCGTAGGCGTTCGCATTGGAGGCACAGATCCGCCCATCGAAGAAGCCGGTCTGGGCGTTCGAGTCGTCGCACGACCGATAGCCGACCGAGAAGCGGCCGGCCCTGAAGTCGTGCCGCTCGAGCACGTTCTGGATCGCGTCCGCCATTGCCCTGGGACCCACGCCGTTTTCGCCCTGGAGTGCCAAGTCCGACGCGATCAGAACATCCGGTTTGCCCGGGCCGGACAGCACCTCCCCGCATGTCTGCGGCATGCCGTCCGCCGACGTCGCGGCCGCAGAGCTGACCCAGGCAGACCCCTCGCCGGCGGCGAGCGACTGGACGGCCCTGACTTTGCTGGACTCTACGTCGCGCGTCTTCACGTCGATGCGCGACACCGTGCCGTCGATGTAGTTCGCAGTCCAGATTGCCCCGGCACCGAAGGAGAGGAACCGCGCGCCCACGCCGACGTCGATGTCCCGCGCGACGGGCGGGCTTCCAGGGTCGATCTGCCACACGACCCCGTCCCCCTCCGCCGTCGCCCACACCTGGCCCGCCCCGACGGCGACCGCCGAGAGGTTCTGGGCTCCGACCGGGATCCTCCGCCCCAGTCGGTTGGTGCTCGGGTCGATACGCCTGACCGCCCGGGTGTCGTCAGCGCTAATGAACCACACGCCCTCCCCGCCGGCGGCGATCGTGGCGGCGTCGACGACGATCCGCGCCACTCGCCTACCAGTCTCTGGATCGATCCGGGAGACCGTGCGGTCGCTGTTGATCGCCCAGACGGCGCCCGCGCCGACGGCGATCTGGGGAAAGCCCCAGTTCAGGAATGGGAGGTCGCCGTTCTCGATCGCTTCGGGGTCCACGGTGCTTGTGGCCTTGCCCGTATCCGGGTCGATTCGAGCGAGAGTGCCCTCGCCCTTGACCCAGACGGCGCCGGCGCCGGCGGCGATGTCGGTCGGAGCCTCGCCCAGCCTGAAGCGCTTCACCACCTTTTTCGTCTTCGGATCGATGCGCGACAAAGTGTTGTCCTCGAGCCCCAGCGCCCAGACGGCGCCCTCCCCCACCGCGAGACTGCTCGGCGGCGTCTCGGTCTGGGTGAACGACGCGAGCTGCGTGCCGCCCCCATCGATCGCCGCCACGCCGTTCCTGTGCGGCGCCGGCTCGTCGTCCTCTCCCCCGCGCAGCGCCGTGATGGCGGCGGCCGCCGCGACCAGGAGGAGGAGCCCGCCTGCGACGAGCAGTACGCCGGGGCGCCGGGCCCGCCTGCGCGCCGCACGAACCGCGGTGCGAGGGGCCGCCACCCCGAGCGCCTCGGCCGCCGCCTCGATAAGCGCGGCGCACGTGGCGTAGCGCTGGTCCTTTCCCTTGGCGAGGCCCTTGCGGAGCACGCGATCCAGGGCGGCCCTCCCCCGGAGTGGCGGCGGGTCCTTCTGCATGTGCCCCCAGAGCGTCTCCGCCTCTGTCGAGCCCCGGAACGGCGGCCTCCCGGCCAGGCACTCGTAGAGCATGCAGGCGAGGGCATAGCCATCGCTCCGCCCGTCCACGGGCTCACCTCGGATCTGCTCAGGCGAGAGATAGTCGAGCGTTCCCACGACGCCGGCGGTCTCGGTCGAGTTCCCGCCTGTCTGCTTGGTGACCCCGAAGTCCGTGAGGTAGGCGTGCCCGCTCTCGTCGACCAGGACGTTCGCGGGCTTCACGTCGCGGTGCACGAGCCCGCGTCCGTGGGCCGCGTCGAGCGCGTCGGCAACCTGTGCGAGCACCGTGACGACCCGTTCCGCGGCGAGCCTTCCGTCACGCTCGAGCACGGTCTTCAGATCCGTGCCATCCACGTAGCGCATCGCCAGGTAGAGCTGCCCCTCGTGCTCGCCCGCCTCGTATATGGGAACCACGTTCGGGTGGTCGAGCGACGCCGCCAGACGCGGCTCGCGCAGGAAGCGCGTCCGGAAACGCTCGTCCTCGGCGAACTCCGGCGCAATCAGCTTCAGCGCGACCGGGCGGTCGAGCGAGAGGTCCTTCGCGAGATAGACGACGCCCATCCCGCCGCGTCCGAGGAGCGACTCCACGCGATAGTTCGCGAAGGTGGTGCCGGGACTGAACGCTGCCTTCATTGGGCGCTCCGGAGGGACCGGGTTGACCGTACCATCGGTCGGGTCGGGTGGCGAAAAGCGGGGAGGGACGGCGCCAGGGGCGCCGTCCCTCGGTTGGAGCAGAGCTCGGGGGTCTCCCGGCATCCGTTAGTGAGCCGGGATGTGGAACCCGCGCCGGCGCCTGCGGCCACCGGCCATCAGCGCCAGACCGGCGGCGATGCTGAACAGCGCGAGCATTCCGGCCGCGCCGATGCCCGCGTCGCCCCAGTCGAACCCGCTGCCCGGCACCTCGCGAATCTCGACGACCGGCGTCGGGACCTCGACAGGGGTGCGCCCGGCGTCGCGGGCGTCGGGAGAGCGCAGGTCCTGCGCCACGCTGGTGTCGGGCGTCCGGCCGGCGTCACGCGCGTCCGGAGAGCGCAGGTCCGAATACTGCCGCGGCTCCGATGCGGTCGCCGCGTCACGCGCGTCCGGCGAGCGCAGGTCCTGGTAGCTCTGCGCCTCGGCGGCCGTAGCCGCGTCACGGGCGTCCGGGGACCGGAGGTCCTGGCTCTGCGCGGCCGCCGTGGCCGGCACGGCGCAGGTCGCCACGAGGGCGGCGGTGGTGATGATGAGCTGAGTACGTCGCATGTCTGCCTCCTTCTCGTGGCCGCCCTGTGCGGCCGGGTCGAGACAGACGGTCGCGCCGGGCGGTTGCAGCGCACCCACTCGCACGGTAAACGCGGGTAAACGCCTAGCGGCGCGCAAACAGGTCGGCCGGCGGGGTGATGGCCCTTACGAACCGGAGCCGTCCGTCCTGGACCCTGTAGACGCCCATGGTCCTGAGCGTGGTGTCGCCGTAACGGTCGATCCTGAAGTCGCCCACGTAGCCGTCGTTGACCGGCGTCCGGAACAGCTCCTCGAGCACCTCGCCGCGGCTCCCGTCCGAAGCCGCGATCGCGTCGAGCATCATGTTCCCCGCCTGCGCCGCGTGCACCGAGAAGCAGCACGGGCGTGAGCCGAAGCGCTTGTCGAACCGCGCGGCGAATTCGCGGCCGGCGTCCGGAAGCTCATCGTTCGGCAGGACGGCGATCAGCGGGCTGAAGCCCTCGGCGGCGGCCCCGGCGCCCTCGACGAGCGCATCGAGGTTGTTGAACGCATCGGGTCCCAGCAGCTGCGCATCTGGGCCGAGTGCCGCGCGCAGGTCCTTGATCAGCTGCGGTCCGTTGTTCGAGACGTAGCCGCCCAGAAAGACGGCTTCGGCGCCGGAGCGGCGGACTCGATCCGCCAGCGCCCGGTAGTCGTGCGCCTTCGGATTCCACTTCTCCCTGCCAACCACGCGCAGGCCGATCCGCCGGGCGGCCTCAGCAAACGCCTCGGCCACCCCGAACCCGTAGGGCACGCCGTCGTCCAGCGCGAACACCCGGCGAGCACCCTCCTCCTTCACGAACATGGCGGCGGCCGCGCCTGAGACGTCGTCCGGGGGGACAAGCCGCACGAAGCTGCGCGTCCCGCTTGGGTAGAAGCGGCTGGGCTCGCCGCGCGACACCCCGGGCCCGGCGCGGGTCAGGCCCAGGTAGGTGGCCGAGGCGGACACCTGCGGAACGGGGCCACCCGCCGCCCCGTTCAGGATCGGGAGGCCCTCGGCGACGCAGCCCGAGAAGTGCTGGCCGAGGACGACGACGACGCTGCGGTTGCGGGCAAACGCGCGAGCCGTGCGGCGACAGAGCTTCGGGTCGGGGGCGTCACCGTCAGGCGTCGTCTCGCCGCAGATCTGGAGGCCGACGTTGTAGTCGCCGGCATGCCAGTCGCGCTCGCCGAGCACCATCCGGAGCGCCTGTGACACCTGTATGCCGTGGTCGGCGAACTGGCCCGCGAGGATGGTCGATGCGCCTATCAGGAGCTCGGGGCGGCCCTCCCCCTCGTAGGTGATCGGTGAGCATCCCGTGGCCTGCACGGCGCGGGCGGGCGGCAGATCGGCCGAGCTGGGCTCGTCGCCTCCGCAGGCGCCGATCGTCATAACGCTGGCCAGGGCCGCGAGAGCGGCGAGTGGCGCGCGGCTCATCCCGTACCTCCCGGGAGCTTCTGGTCAAAGGCGGTCGTCGTGACCCAGACCCTGGCGGCGTCGGCCGCCACGCGCTCGAGCGATTCGCCGATGCGCACCGAGTCGGCGCCTGCCGCGCCCGCATCGAGCCGCGCCAGCGATCCGTCGCCGTTCGACACCCAGGCCGTGCGACCGCTCGCGGCGATGTCGCTCGGCACGCGGTCGATCGGTAGCCGAGTGGTCGAAGCGACGTCGAGCGTCCGTGGATCCAGGCGCGTCACGGTGCCGCTGTTCCCGTCGAGGACCCACACGCCGAACGCCGTGGCGGCGATCGCGATCGGGAACTGTCTCGCCCCGCCGCCCTCTTCGCCGAGCGCGACGCGAGCGCCCAGGGTTTGCGCGTCAGGATCGATCCGGAAGATCGTGGCGGAGCGGGATCCGACCGCCCAGATCCGGCCTCCGCCGGCCGCGACGGCGTCGATCGGCACCGGGGCCGCAATCCGTGTGAGCCGCCCGCCGCGGGGATCGATCCGCACCACCTGGCGCCTTCCGTTCGCGAGCCAGACCAGATCCGCTCCGACGGCGAGCGAGGCTCTCGAACCGCGCAGGCGTCCGACGGGACGCA
Organism: uncultured Thermoleophilaceae bacterium; assembly: GCA_963819635.1. Taxonomy (GTDB): domain Bacteria; phylum Actinomycetota; class Thermoleophilia; order Solirubrobacterales; family Thermoleophilaceae; genus JACVRW01. The sequence continues at coordinate 530,046 of CAWFWX010000003.1, read as the reverse complement.
CGGCACGCGCCGAGGGCTCGAACCGGAAGCGCTGCCTGACGCGCTCATAGCCCAAGACGATGCGGGAGATAACGCCGCGGCGTCCGTCCGCAACCCAGACCGAGCCGGCACCCGCCGCCACCGCGTCCGCCCTTCCTGAGAGCGGCACCGTCCGCGTGATCGAGCGAGTCCGCGCGCTCACGCCGGTAACGGACGTGGAGTCGACCGTGGACACCCACGCCGTCCCGCCGGAGAGCGCCACGTCGGTTGGCCGGCCGGGCAGCGGCACGGCGAGCTCGACGCTCGTGTCGCGCGCGCCGATGGCCGCCACAGAATTGGTCGCGACATCCAAGGCCGGCGTGCGCGGGGATTGCTCGTCCCCTCCGCGGCTGCCCAGAACGGCCACAGCCGAGACGGCGGCGAGGAGCAGCCCGCCCACCAGGAGCAGGAGCGCCGCACGCGACAGCCTCCTCGCGCCGGCCGCCGGCGACTCGACGCCAAGGGCCGCGGCCGCAGAGCGCATCATCTCCTCGCACCCGGGATAGCGATCCTCGCGCTCCTTCGCCAGCGCCCTCCGAATCACCGGGTCGAGCGCCGGGTACCCGCGCAGCGGCGGCGGCGGGTCCCGCAGGTGGGCCCACAGGGCCTCGCTCTCGGTCTCGCGCCGAAACGGCGGCGCTCCGCTGAGGCACTCGTGCAGCACGCAGCCCAGCGCGAAGCAATCGGTGCGGCCGTCCACGTCCTCGCCGCGGATCTGCTCGGGCGCCAGGTAATCGAGCGTCCCGGCCATCCGACCGCCGGCACCCGCCTCCACGCCGCCCAGCTCGCTGATCCCGAAGTCGCCGAGGTAGGCGTGCCCGTCCTCGTCGACGAGGATGTTCGCGGGCTTCACGTCCCGGTGAACGAGCCCGCGACGATGAGTCGCGTCGAGCGCCTCGGCAACCTGGCTGAGCACAGCGACGCTCACCTCCGGCGACAGCCGCCCGTCGCGCTGCAGCATCTGCCGCAGGTCGCTCCCCTCGACCCAGCGCATCGCGAGATAGAGCTGTCCCTCTCGTTCGCCGGCCTCGTAGATCGGGACCACGCCCGGATGGTCGAGCGACGCTGCGAGCTTCGGCTCCCTGAGGAAACGCTCCCGGAACGCCCGGTCCTGCGCGAACTCGGGAGCGATCAGCTTCAGCGCTACGGGCCGCTCGAGCGACAGGTCGGTGGCGCGGTAGACCACGCCCATGCCCCCGCGGCCCACGACGGCCTCGATCCTGTAGCCGCCGAACAGGACGCCTGGGCCGATCGCAACGGTCATGCGGCGCTCTCCCCGATGGACCAGCTGAAGCGAGTGCGGGTCTCGGCCGGCGCGAGGCCGCCCGGACGGGTGCCGCGGCGCACGAAGACGGTCGGCGCCGGGGGCTGTCCGGCAAGTGCGCTGCGCGCCCGCCCGAGCCCCTCCTCTCGCCAGCGCTCCGACAGGCCGACTATCAGGGCGCCCGCCCCCTCTGCCACTTCCGACACGCCCCGTCGCCCGCCTACGGCGAGCACCGGCTCGGCAACGATGCCGGCGGTTCGCTGGACGATCAGGGAGGCATCGGCGAGGAGCCTGCTCGCGTCGCGTCCCTCTCGCCGGCGCTCCGCCGCGCCGACGAGCCGCAGCGGCGCTCCGGTGGTGCGCGCGAGCCACGCGCCCAGCTCGAGGGCCGCCCAGTCGTGTCGCGCTCCGCCGAACGGCACGACCACCGGGCCGCCGGCGGCCGGGCCGGGAGCCCAGCGCAGGAGCGCCACATCACAGGGCGCTCGCTCGAGGACGACGGCCGCGTTGCCGTCGAGCGGCGCGTCTCCGGCGTCCATCAGCAGCAGGTCCACGCCCTCCTGGGCCGCGAGGCGGGCCACGTCGTCGCCGATGGCCGGCGACGAGAACGCGGCCGTACGGATCGTGAACCCCTCCGCGATCAGCTCGTCGCGCGCGAGCGCCAGCCGCGCCGTCGCCGCCGGGACGCTCTCGGCGTCCACGACAGACGCCACGATCAGCTCGCGGGCGGGCTCGCCCATCGCGAGCGGCTTGGCGAAGCCGAGAAGCGCGTCGAGGACGTCCGGTCCGCTCGGCGCGACCAGCACCGCGCGTTCAGGCGCCGCGGCAGCCGGCGGGGCCCGCAGTGACACGCGATCGTCTGCGGCTGCCAGTCCGGGATCCTGGCGCAGGATCGCCGCCTCGAGCTGCTTCAGCGACTCGCTCGGCTCGAGACCCAGCTCGTCCGACAGCTCCTGCCGGGCCTGGCGGTACGCGTCGAGCGCCTCCGCCTGGCGCTCGCTCCGGTAGAGGGCGAGCATGAGCTGATATCTGAACCGCTCACGCAGCGGGTTGCGCGCGATGAGTGTCTCGAGCTCGGCTACAAGCTCGGCGTGGTGACCCAGCGCGAGGTCAGACTCGAGCCGCTGCTCGACCGCGCCGAGCCGCATCTCCTCCAGCCGCGCGATCTCCGCCTGCGCGAACTGCTCGTAGGCCAGATCGGCCAGCGGCGGCCCTCGCCAGAGCGCGAGCGCCTCGCGCAGCTTCGCCGATGCGCTTTCCGGTGGCGCACGCCGCGCCTCGGCCACGAGCTGCTCGAAGCGGGTGAGATCCAGCTCCGTCGGGTCGACGTAGACCACGTAGCCCGGCGCTTGGGTCACGACCCGATTGTCCGCCATCGCCTTGCGGAGGCGCGACACGTAGACCTGGATGCTCTTTCGGCACGTGAACGGCGGCGATGCGCCCCAGAGCGCGTCGATCAGCCGGTCTGTTGAGACCACCTGGTTCGCATGCAGCAGGAGCATGGCCAGGAGCGAGCGCTGTTTGGTACCGCCGAGCGCGAGCGAGCCCTCGTCCCCGGCCACCTCCAGGGGGCCGAGCAGCCGAAAGTCCATGCCCGCTCAGTATCCACTGATAGGACGGCGGCGGCTACTGCTGAAAAGCGCTAGATCTCGTCGCGGAGGTCGAACGCGGGATCCAGGTCGTCCGCGAGCGGCTTCTTGAAGAACCCCGGGTTCACGCAGTCGAAGGCCTCGGTGTAGCCGTCGTACGCGCGGTCGACCGAGGCGCGGCACTGCGGGAGCGGGAGGCCGGTCATCTTCACTCCGCCGAAGCCGTGGCGGGTGCGCTCCGCCTGCTCGAACAGCTCCTGGTCGATCTCGCCGCGGAAGACCTTGTTCATGCAGCCCATGAAGCGGCGGCCGGTCTCCTCGTCGTCGTACAGGTAGAGGAACTGGCAACCGGACGCGATGCAGCCGGACGGGTGCACCACCCGATCGCAGAACGAGCAGCACTGCCTGCACTCGTGGAGCTCAGACGCAGCTCGTGCGGAGACGGGTGGCACCGGGCAAGTGTAGAAGCCGATCGCCTCTTAGGCGACCAAGCGGAAGGTGCCTGTCAGTCCTGCCAATTCCGTACGGCAAGCGCCGTCCGCGGACACGCGAAAGTCGGGTCCGAGGAGTAGCTGCCGCTCGCCGACGCTCAGCAGTAGCTCGTGGTCCCCGCGGTGATGGCTCACGACCTCGCGCAGGTCCTCCAGGAAGGTCTCGGGCACGTCCGGCGAGACCTGGATGGTGAGGCGGCGAACGACGGGCTCGTGGGTGGCGAGCTCCGCCGCCTTGAGCACCTCGTCGGGAGACGGCTCGAACGTCTCGACGTCCTGCGCGACGAGCTTCGTCTCCCCCTCCTCCTTGTGGTCCACGCGCCCGCGAACGATCACGATCTTGTCCACGTCCACCTTGTCGGCGTTCGCCGCGTAGGCCGAGTTGAAGACGAGCAGCTCGACCTGTCCCTCGAGGTCGTCGAGCGTGGCGAACATCATCGGGTCGCCCTTCTTCGTCCTGATCCGCTTGCACTCGGCGATCATGCCGCCGACCGTGACCGAGGTCCCGTCCGGATACTTCTGCTTGTCGCGCAGGTCGGCGAGCGAGCAGTCGACCCGCGCGCGCAGCGCCGGCCGCACCTCCTTCAGCGGGTGGCTCGAGAGGAACAGCCCGAGCGTCTCCTTCTCCCACTCGTTCAGCTGCTTGCGGTCGTCCTGCAGGGGCACGATCGGCGGGTCGTGGTGCGCAGCGGCGTCCTCTGTGCCGCCCCCGTCGAGGTCGAAGAACGACGACTGGCCGCTGCGGGCGTCGTCCTGCGCCTGCTGACCCGCGGACTGCGCGCGCGGCAGCGCCTCCATCATCCCCGTTCGAGTGCCCTGCAGCGAGTCGAACGCGCCGCACTTGACGAGCGACTCGCTCGCCTTCTTGTTGATGGCCTGGCAGTCCACCCGCCGGCAGAAGTCCCAGACCGACGTGAACGGCCCGTCCTCGTCGCGCGCGCGGATGATTCCCTCGACGGCCTGGTAGCCCAGCCCCTTCACGGCATCGAGCCCGAAGCGGATGTTCCCCTCCACGACCTTGAAGTCGTGCCCCGACTGGTTCACGTCCGGAGGCAGGACGTCGATCCCCATGTCCTCGCACTGCGCCACGAAGAACGGGACCTTGTCCTTCGTCGACATCACCGACGAGATCAGGGCCGCCATGTACTCGGCCGGGTAGTTGGCCTTGAGCCAGGCGGTGCGGTAGGAGATCAGGCCGTAACACGCAGCGTGGGAGCGGTTGAAGGAGTAGTCAGCTGCCGCCTCGTTGACGGACCACAGCTCGTTGATCACCGCCTCGGAGGTACCGGTGGCGCGTGCTCCCTCGAAGAAACGGTCCTTGAGGGCGGCCATCCGCTCGCGCTGCTTCTTGCCGATCGCCTTTCGGAGGTCGTCCGCCTCCGGGCCGGAGAAGCCCGCGATCGACTTCGCGATCTGCATCGACTGCTCCTGGTAGAGGATCACCCCGCGCGACGATTCGGTGATCTGCCGCAGGCGCTCGTCGATGTACTGGATCGCCTCCGGCTGGCGCTTGTTGCGCGCGTAGGTGTCGATGTAGCGCATGGCACCCGGCCGGTACAGCGCATTCAGCGCCACCAGGTCGTTGAACTCGTCCGGCCGCACCTTCTTCAGCGCCTCGCGCATGCCCTCGGACTCGAACTGGAAGACGCCCACCGAGTCGCCGCGGGCCAGCATCTCGTAGGTCTTCGTGTCGTCGAGCGGGAGCGAGGTCATGTCCGGCCGCTCGCCGGCGGACTCCTCGATGATGTCGAGCGCGGCCTCGATCACGTCGAGGTTGCGCAGGCCGAGGAAGTCCATCTTGAGGAGGCCGATCTCCTCGATCGGCTTCATGGAGTATTGAGTGACGGTCCGGTACGACCGCTCTCCGTTCTCCCCGTTCCCGGCCGATCGGTCCTCGGCGAGCTGGAGGGGCACGATGTCGGTCAGCGGGCGATCCGCGATCACGACCGCAGCGGCGTGGATCGACGAGTTGCGGACTATCCCCTCGAGACCCTTGGCGGTGTCGATGATCCGCCGCGCGTCGGGGTCCGAGTCGTAGACCCGGCGCAGATCGGGCTCCTCGGTCAGGTACTCGTCGAAGGTCTTCGACCTTCCCATCACCGGCTCGGGGATCAGCTTGGCGATCCGATCGCCCGCGCCGTAGTCCAGCCCGAGGACACGCGCCGCGTCCCGCGTCGCCGCGCGCGGGAGCATCCTGCCGAAGGTGATGATCTGCGCGACCGACTCGCGCCCGTACTTGCCGGCCACGTATTGGATGACGCGCTCGCGGCCCTTGACCGAGAAGTCGATGTCGATGTCCGGCATCGAGATTCGCTCCGCGTTGAGGAAGCGCTCGAACAGCAGGTCGTATGCCAGCGGATCGACGTCGGTTATTCGCAGCGCGTAGGAGACGATCGAGCCGGCCGCAGAACCGCGCCCCGGGCCGACCGCGATCCCGTTGTCCTTCGCGAACTTGACGAAGTCCCAGACGATCAGGAAGTAGGCGGCGAAGCCCATCTTCTCGATCACGCCGAGCTCCATCTCGATGCGCTCGATCGCGGCTGCGGGCGGCGGGTCGCCGTAGCGCTCGCGCAGACCCTGGTGAGCGAGGCGGCGGAGGTAGGACGTCTCGTCCTCGCCGTCGGGAGCGGGGAAGCGCGGGATGAGCATCTTGCCGAGCTCGATCTCGATGTTGCAGCGATCGGCGATCTCCAGCGTGGTCGCGATCGACTCCGGCCACTCGGCGAAGTCCGCCGCCATCTCAGCGGAGTTCTTCAGGAAGAACTCGTTGGTGTCGAAGGTCAGCTTCGGCTCGGTGAGCGTGCTCTTCGTCTGGACGCACAGGAGCGCCTTGTGGTGCTCGTAGTCGTCGCGCGTCAGGTAGTGGACGTCACCGGTGGCCACCAGCGGCCGCCCGAGCTCGCGCGCGACGCGCACGATGCCCTCGTTCGCCTTGTCCTGGTCTGCGATCCCGTTCTTCTGGACCTCGAAGTAGACGTCGTCCGGGCCGAAGACCTGGATCAGCTGGTCGGCGTGCGCACGCGCCTCGACCGCTGCGTCGTCGACGATGCGGCGGCAGAAGCGCGACTGGAGGCAGCCGGTCAGCGCGATGACGCCCTCGGCGTAGCGCGACAGCAGCTCGAGGTCGACGTTCGCCTTGCCGCGCCTGTAGCCCTCCAGATAGCCGGCGGAGCTGAGCTTGACGAGGTTGCGGAAGCCGGCGTCGCTGGCCGCGAGCAGTGTCAGGTGATTGCGCTCGTACTTCACCGCCTCGGTCGCGCGGTCGTCGACGAAGTAGGCCTCGAGGCCGACGATCGGCTTGATCCCGTGCTTCGTGCACGCCTTGTAGTGCTCGACCGCGCCGTTCATCACCCCGTGATCGGTGAGCCCGAGCGCGGGCTGGCCGAGCGCGGCCGCGCGCTCTGCGAGCGAGTCGATGGGACACGCGCCGTCGAGCACCGAGTACTCGGAGTGGACGTGGAGATGGGCGAAGCTCATCGCGGGACTCCGAGCATACGTCCGCGGCCCGACGGCTCCGCGGCCCCGAAGCGCCTGACGCCGCTAGCTGCGGAAATCCGGCCCCGAGCCGGGCCCGGCGGCCCCGCTCAGCTCTCGCCGGAAGAGGCGCGCGCGGCCAGTATCCCGGCCGCGATCACCGCGAACACGGTCGCCGCCGCGCCGAGCTTGACCTTGTTGTCCGCGATCTCGCGCTTCGCGGCTCGGCTGAGGATCTGCCAAGCGAACCAGCCGAGAACCGTGTAGCCCCGTGTCGTCATGTGGCCTAGTTTCCCGGAATCCGCGGGTAATCACGCGCGGATCGCCGCGCGCCCCCGCTCGAGTGCGCAACGGCGGAGGTTTTCGCGGGTCAGGGGTAGCATCGCGCGATGGGTCTGCTCAGCTGGCTCAATCGCAGCGGCAACGAGATTCTCGGTCCGACGCTTGTCGACCCCGGCTTCGAGCGGGTCGAGAGCGCGTTGGAGATGGGCGCCTCGGCAGTTGCGACCGTCGTCGGCATCGAACGGAAGCTCGACGAAGGGACCGTGACGCGCTTCGTTGCGGTCGCGGTGCCGACGGCAAGCGGAGCATGCACCGGGGGCGTCCAGGTCATGCATGGTCCGGCGCATGTGCTTGCGCGTTTGCGCCTGGGCGTCGAGGTGCTTGTGCGCCACAGCGACGGCGACCAGCTGGTGCTCGACTGGCCGGCCATGTGTGCGCTCTGGGGCGTTGCCGACCAGCCCGGGCAGAAGCGCCGTCGCAAGCCGCCCGGAAATGGCGTGATGGACAAGGCCGTCGACGGGGCCGACCAGCGCCGCCTTAAGAAGTGGACGCCGCGGCGTGCGACGATCACCGCCCTCAGCCGGCGCGACGGCGTGATGGGCCCGACACTGAACTTCGACGTCGCGCTGCGCCTCGACGATGGAGATCAAGCCGTTGCCGGCAACACCGAGATCCCGTTCTACGCCGCCTGGCTCGCGGCGCCCGGCGCCGAGGTACCTGTCGCCGTGGACGCCAAGCACCCGGCGAACGCCGTCGTCGACTGGGCTGCCGCCGCCAACGAGCCGAGCCGGACACCAGGGCGGCTGGACGACCCGCCGCCAGACGGCAGCGCGGCCGCGCTCCTCGCGCAGTAACCGAGACTGTCACGGGCGCTTCTAGCGCGTTGCGGCGGCCGCGGCTTCGTCGAGGCGGTCGTCGCCCCAGAAGAGCTCGTCGCCTATCGCGACGGTGGGAATGCCGGTGACCCCGCGAGCGAGGGCCTGTTCGGTGTTGCCCTTGAGCCGTTCCTTGATCTCCGGCCGTTCGATGCCATCCCTGACCTCGTCCGGCTCGAGCCCCACCTGGCGGGTTGCCGCGAGCACGCTGTCGAGCTCGGCGAGCGAGCGGCTCTCGACGAAGGACTTCCGATAGGCGGCGCGCGAGAACTCGCGTAGGCGTCCCCGCTCGTCGGCCACAAGGGCCGCCCGCAACGGGACCAGCGACCATGTCCCCACCGGCCAGGCGTCAGGAGGTGCGAACGGCGGGAGGCCCCTATCCCCGGCGCGCTGGGCAATCTCGGCCGCGACCGGCGCCGGGTCGAGGTTCTCCAGCACGCCCTCCAGCCGGCCGAGCTTGCTGAGGAGAATCGCGAATGCGATCGGTCTCCACTCGGCATCCGGGATCAGCTCGCCGATGCGCTCGGCCGCCAGATACGCGTAGGGCGAGTTGAAGTCGTAGTAGAAGACGACAGGGGCGTCCACAGACAAGGTGACGCTACCGCCTCGACGCGGGATTCAGGCAGCTTCGATTGTTCCCGTGGCCGCCACTGGCTTGGGTAGCGGCTGGCCCAACGCGAGCATCTCGCCCGCGTAAGCGTCGACCGCCTCACGGATGCGCGATGCGACCTCCTCGCGGGTAGCTCCGAGCGCGACCACACCTGGGAGATCGGGCAGGTATGCGCCCCACCCACCGTCCTCTGCTCGCTCGAAGACCACCACGTACTCACTCATCGAAGATGCTCCAGACCGCTTGCTCTGCGAATGCTAGACAGCGTTCCGACCGGAACAGTGTCGCTTGCTTTTCCAGCCACCACAATCCGAACGTCCGCGCCGGGCTTCCCCCAGACCTCATGGGATCCACGCTTGCGCAAGACCTCCCAGCCAGCCTGCCTGAGCGCTGCGCGCACCTCGCGATACTTCTTCGGCACGCGCCCGACGCTACGCCGCCCTACGGACGCGGACTCCTGGGCTGTTCAGTCGCGCGGCTCCCACGCCGCCTCGACGATGTAGCCGTCGGGGTCGCGGCATTTGACGCTGACGTAGGCCGGCTCGTCCCATTCCTCGACCAGCTCGACGCCGTCGGTGACGAGACGATCGCGCAAGGCGAGGACGGCGTCGCGATCGCGGAGCGAGATCCCGAAGTGCATCCAGGCGGGCCGGACGATCGGCTCCTGTCTTGGGCCGAGCGCCAGCGCGAAGCCGTTCGCGTTGTAGAGCATCAGCACGCCATCGTCGTAGCGGCGTGGCGGGCGGGCGCCGAAGCCGAAATAGGTCTCGTAGAAGCGGCGCGAGCGCTCCTGATCGCGAACCGGGATCGCCAGGTGGTCCACGGCGGGGAACGCTACTCGCGCCGCTCGCGCAGGACCTCCCGTTAATACTTTGCATCTGTTGGGTATCGCAGATGCCGTGAGTGTGGGGGTGCGGGCCGACCCGCAGCGGACCGTCGACGACTTCAAGCCGCTTCGCGTCCCGGGGCTGCTCGCGGCTCGCTGGCTCAGCTTCAACGTGGTCGTGATCGCGATCTCGCTCGCCATCGCGGTCTGGCACGTGACTCTGCTGAAGGACAGCGGCACCGACTTCGTCGCGCTCGACGCCAGCGACGGCCGGCTCGGCGTCGCGTTGATCGCCGGCTTGGTCGTCTACCTGCTCGGGGCGGTCATCTTCATCTTCTGGTTCCACCGCGCGTACGGCAACCTGCGCTACATCCGAGGCCGGATGAGCCACGGCCGCGGCTGGGCCATCGGCGCCTGGTTCGTGCCGATCCTCAACCTCTTCCGTCCTTGGCAGATCGCGATCGAGACGTGGGTCGGCAGCGACCCCGACATGCGCGACTGGGACACGCGCGCCGAACGCGTTCCGCGCTTCATCCATGCCTGGTGGATCCTCTGGGTGCTCGGCACGATCGGCGACCGCGTCTACGGGACCATGTCCGTGGACACGATCGCGGCCGAGCGCTCCGCCACGATCGTCCTGATCGTCACCCTTGCGCTGGAGCTCGCCGCCGGGATCTTCGCCATCCGCTTCGTCCGGCGGCTCACCCGGCGGCAGGAAGAGCGGGCACAGCGCCTGCGCGAACAGGCCCCCTAGTCGCGGCGGCGGTTGCGGACGTTGTACGCCATCCGCGACTGGAGCGACCAGAGCTCGATGAAGCCCGGGCTCGCCTGCTGGGAGAAGAGTCCGCCGGACTCGCCGAAGCCGGCCAGCGCGGGGTCGTAGAGGGCGTTCGGCGAGCGCCGGGCCACGGCTCGCGCGCTCCCCTTGTACAGGCGCATCGTGATCTCGCCGGTCACCTGCTCGTTCACCGCGTCCATCAGCGCGTTCAGGTCCGACAGGAGCGGCTCGTACCACAGGCCCGCGTAGACGAGGTAGGCCCAGTGGTCGTCGAGGTGCGGCTTGAAGTTGTTCTGGTGGATCGTCCCGACGAGCTTCTCGAGCTCCTTGTGCGCGGTCAGGATGATCGCGGCGGCGGGCACCTCGTAGATGTCGCGGACCTTCAGGCCGACGATCCGGTCCTCGATGTGGTCCACGATCCCCACGCCGTGGCGGGCGCCGATCTCGCCCGCCCGCTCCAGGAGCTCGACCAGCTCGAGCCGCTCCCCGTCGAGCGACACCGGGCAGCCGCTCTCGAAGCCGACCACCACGTCCTCCGGCTCGTCCGGAGCCTCCTCGGGACGCGTGACCAGGTTGAAGACGTCGTCGCGCGGCGGCTCCTCGAGGTCCTCGATCGCGCCTCCCTCCGACGAGCGGCCCCAGAGGTTGTCGTCGATCGAGTACGGCGGCGCCTCCGTCCCGCCCTTCACGGGGATGCCGTGCTCGCGCGCGTAGGCGATCTCCTCCTCGCGGCCCATCTGCCAGCCGCGCACCGGGGCGATGATCTTCATCTCCGGGTCGAGGGCGATGACGGTGGACTCGATCCGGACCTGGTCGTTGCCCTTGCCGGTGCACCCGTGCGCGATCGTGTCGCAGCCGCTCCGCCGCGCGTACTCCACGGCCAGCTTCGCGATCAGCGGGCGGCCGAGCGCGGTGAAGAGCGGGTAGCCGCTGCCGTAAATGGCGTTCGCCTTGATCGCCGGCAGGACGTAGTCGCGCGCGAACTCCTCGCGGGCGTCGACCACGTGGCACTCGAGCGCGCCGAGCTGCAGCGCCTTGCCCTTCACCACGTCGTAGTCCTCGCCCGGCTGGCCGAGGTTGACGGTGAGCGCCACCACCTCGGCCTCGTACTCGTCCTGGATCCACTTGAGCATCACGGACGTGTCGAGGCCGCCCGAGTAGAGCAGCAGCACCCGCCCGACCTCGCCCGGCTCGGCCTCGTACGAGGCGGTCTTGATCAGAGTGTGGCGCTCGCCGGCCATCGCGCGCGGACCCTAATGCAGCGCGGCGCCGACCCGGCGCACGGCGTCGTCGATCTCGTCGTCGGAGACGGTCAGCGGGGGCAGCATGCGGATCGTCTCGGGACCGGTCGCGTGGACGACCAGGCGCTGATCAAGAAGCAGGCGCCGCGCCACATCGGGCGCATCGGGCAGGTCGAAGCCGAGCATCAGGCCGAGGCCGCGCGGCTCGAGGCCGAGTCCGCGCAGGCCCGCGGCCAGCCGCTCGCCGCGATCGCGAACCGCGTCGAGGAAGCCGTCCTCGGTGACCACGTCGAGCACGGCGTTCGCCGCCGCCGCGATCACCGGCCCTCCGGCGAAGGTCGAGCCGTGGTCGCCCAGCTCGAGCACGGACGCGGTCTCGGGGCTCGACACGCAGGCGCCGACCGGCAGGCCCCCGCCGAGCCCCTTCGCGACCGTCATGACGTCCGGCGTCACGCCGAGCTGCTGGTGGGCCCAGAGCGTCCCCGAGCGACCCATCCCGCACTGGATCTCGTCGAAGATGAGGAGTGCGCCGTGTTCGTCGCAGGCATCGCGCGCGGCCTGCAGGAGCTCCGGGTCGAGCGGGTGGATGCCGGACTCGCCCTGGATCGGCTCGAGCAGGACGGCGGCGGTGTCGCCGGTCACGGCCCCGACCAGCGCATCGCGGTCGTTTCGCGGCACGACCGTGAATCCCGGGACGAGCGGCGCGAAGGGCGCCTGCTTCGACTCCTGCGGCGTCGCCGACAGCGCACCCATCGTCCGGCCGTGGAAGCCGCCCTCCATGACGACGAAGTCGCCGCCCCGGCGCCGCTTCCGGGCCACCTTCAGGGCGCACTCGATCGCCTCGGCCCCCGAGTTGCACAGGAAGACGCGCCCGCCGAGCGAGACGTCCGCAAGCCGCTTCGCAAGCCGCATGCCCGGCTCCGTGTAGAAGAGGTTCCCCACGTGCATGAGCCGGCCGGCCTGCTCGCGCACCGCCTCCACCACGCGCGGGTGGCAGTGACCGAGCTGGGCCACCGAGATCCCGGTCAGGAAGTCGAGGTACTCGTTCCCCTCGTCGTCCCACAGGCGCGTGCCCTCGCCGCGCACGAACTCGACCGGGTTGCGCGCGTAGGTCGCCATGACGGCGTCGCGCTCCAGCTCCTGGAGCTGCGCTAGGGCCACAGCTTGGTCCCGATGCCCTCGTTCGTGAACAGCTCCAGCAGGAGGCTGTGCGGCTGGCGGCCGTCGAGGATGTGCGCGTGCGCCACGCCGGACTCGAGCGCGTACACCGCCGCCTCGAGCTTGGGGCGCATGCCGCCGGACACCTCGGGGAGCCGCTCGCGCACCTCCTGGGCCGTGGCCTCCGAGATCCGGCTCGTGGGGTCCTCGGGCTCCGCTCGCCAGCCCTCCACGTCCGTCAGGAAGACGATCTTGAAGGCGCCGAGCGATGCCGCGACCGCTGCCGCCGCGGCGTCGGCGTTCACGTTGTAGGAGTTGCCCTCCGTGTCGGCGCCGACCGACGCCACGACCGGGATGTAGTCCTCGGCGATGTGCAGCAGCACGTCCACGTCCACGGTCTCGATCTCGCCCACGAAGCCGATGTCGGTCTCGCCTCCCGCGAGCTGCTTCTTGACCGTGAAGAGGCCGCCGTCGTCGCCGCAGAGCCCCACCGCCGGCTGACCGTGGCGGTTGATGCGCAGCACGATGTCCTTGTTCTGCTTGCCGACGAGGACCATCTTCGCCACCTCGACCGTGGCCTCGTCGGACACGCGCAGGCCCTCCACGAAGCGCACCTCCATCCCGAGCCGCTCCATGTAGGCCGTGATGTCGGGTCCGCCGCCGTGCACCACCACCGGGTTCATCCCGACGTACTTGAGGAGCACGACGTCGCGCGCGAACTCCTCGCGCAGCTCGGGCTGGATCATCGCCGCCCCGCCGTACTTGATCACGACCGTCTTCCCGTGGAACTCCCGGATGTACGGGAGCGCCTCGAGCAGCGTTGCGACGTCTCTCATGAGGTGTACTCCGCGTTGAAGTTCACGTACTCCGGGCTGAGGTCGCTGAAGAAGACCTCGGTCTCGCCGCCCTCGCCGGGCAGCGTGAGCGCGTACTCGACCTCCTCGCCCTGCACGAGCTCGGCGGGCGCCGGCTCGACCACATCGCCGGCCGAGACGACCTGGTGGCCCTCGATCTCCAGGTCGACCACGAACGGGACGCCGGGTGGCCAGACCTGGCCGGCGGCCTGGAGGATGCGGCCGAAGTTGGGGTCGCCGCCGTGGAGCGCCGACTTCACGAGCGGCGAGTTGGCGACCGCGCGCGCCACCGGCTCGACGGAGTCGGGGTCGCCCGTCACGACGACGCGCCCGACGCGCCTCGCCCCCTCCCCGTCGTGCACGATCTCGAGCGCGAGCTGGCGGAGCAGGGCGTCCAGCGCCTCGCCGAGCGCGAGCTCGTCAGCCGACTCGGGCTCCACGCGCACCCCCGAGGCGCCGTTCGCAAGCGCCACGACGGTGTCGCTCGTGGAGAGCTGGCCGTCGACGCTGATGCGGTCGAACGAGCGCTTCACGCACACGCCCGTGAGCAGATCGAGGCTCGCGGCGTCGAGCGCCGCGTCCGTCTGGATGAAGCAGAACATCGTCGCGTAGCGCGGCGAGATCATGCCGGCGCCCTTCGCCTGCGCGGACAGGCGCACCGCGCCCGCGGACAGCGCGACCTCGAGGCAGGCGCGCTTCGGGCCGGCGTCGCTCGTGAGGATCGCCTGTGAGAAGTCGTCGGCGCCCGGGGCGAGCTCGCCACAGGCCGCGGACACGCCCGCCGTCACCCGTTCCCTCGGGAGCTCGGAGCCGATCACCCCGGTGGAGGCGACCGCGACCTGCTCCCGCTCCAGTCCCAGCTCCTCCGCCGCGACCGACTGCATCGCGATCGCCGTTTCGATGCCGCGCGCCGCCGTCACCCACGTTCGAGCACCCCGAGTTCGCGACCACCGCACGCAGGCGATCCAGCGCGGCCTCCTTCGTGACGATCACCGGTGCGCCGACGCGCGCATTGGTGGTGAAGCGCGCGGCGGAGGCCGTAGCCTGGCTCATCGGAGGTCAACACCCCCACATCGAGTCCGCTGGACTTGATGCCGGCCGCCACTCCCGCCGCCCGGAAGCCGGTCGGGAGCAGATGGGAGTCGAGCTCGCTCACATGCCCCGGGGCCTCCACCCAGCGGGAGCTGAAGAAGGTCACTCGAGCCCCTCGGTCTCGGGCAGGCCCAGCATCAGGTTGAGGTCCTGGACGGCCTGGCCGGCGGCGCCCTTCCAGAGGTTGTCGATCGCCGCCAGCGCGATCACCCGCTCCCCCACCACGGTCACCTGGATGCGGCAGCGGTTCGTCTCGCGGACCTCGTCGGTGCCCGGCGGCTCGTCGACCAGGTCGATGAACGGCTCGTCCGCGTACGCCTCGCCGTAGAGATCGCTCACCGCTGCCGGGTCGAGGTCCGTCGTCACGTAGCAGCTCGCGAGGAGCCCCTGCTCGACCGGGACGAGATGCGGGACAAAGGTGAAGGTGGCCCCGTTCAGCTCCTGCTCGAGCTCGGCGGCGTGGCGGTGGCCCTCGACCTTGTACGGCTGCACGTTCTCCGTGACCGAGACGAAATGGGTGGTCTGCGTCGCATCGCGGCCCGCACCGGAGGCGCCGGACTTCGCGTCGACCACCACGTCGCTTATGTGGTCGCGCAGCGGCCACAGCGCAAGCAGCGCGGCCGTCGGGTAGCAGCCCGGCGCGGCCACCAGATCGGCGCCGCGGATCGCGTCGCGGTGTGCCTCGGTGAGGCCGTACACGGCATCCTCGAGCAGCTCGGGGGCGGCGTGCGCCTGGTACCAGCGCTCGTAGCGCTCGCGGTCGAGCCGGAAGTCGGCGGACAGGTCCACGACCTTCAGGCCGCGCTCGCGCAGCGCCTTGACGACAGGCGCGGCGGCGCCGTGCGGGTAGGCCACGACCGCCGACTGCGCGCGCTCCGCGATGCGGTCGGCGTCGAACTCCTCGAGCTCGAGCGGAACGCGGTAGCGCGGATAGAGGTCGTCGTGCCGGCGACCGGCGTCGGAGCGCGCCGTGACCGCGGTGAGCTCGAGCGAGGGATGCCGCCGCAGGATCGCGGCAGCCACCGCGCCGCCGTAGCCGGCCGCGCCGATGACTGCGACCTGATCAGGCACGGAGCCGGCCTCCGATCGACTCGAGCTCCTTCTCGATCGCCACGCGGCGCTCGGCGACCTCCTCGTCGGTCAGCGTGCGGTCGGGTGCGCGGAACTCGAGCCGGAGGGCGAGCGACTTGTTGCCCTCGCCCACCTGCTCGCCGCGGTAGAGGTCGAACACCCGCAGTGACGCGAGCAGCTCGCCGGCCCCCGCCCGGACGACGTCCTCCAACCGGGCGGCCGGCACGTCCTCCGGCACGATCACGGCGATGTCCTGCAACACAGCGGGGAAGCTCGTGACGTCGCTGTAGGTCGCGATCCGCCGCTGGGTCAGCTCGTGGAGGAGATCCACCTCCAGCTCGAACGCGGCCGCGGGACCCTGAAGCTCCCACTCGCGCAGCACGAGCGGATGGAGCTCGCCGATCCAGCCGAGCTCGACCCCTTCGGCGGTCACGATGGAGGCCGCGCGGCCCGGGTGTAGGAAGGGCCGGGCACCGGATCCCGTGCCGCCCGCGGCATCGGCCGCCGCCGCACCTGCGTCCTCCACGCGCCAGGCCTCGATTCCGGCCGCCTCCAGCAGCGCCTCCACGACCGCCTTCGCCGCGTAGAAGTCCGCCTCGCGTGCCGGCGCGCGCCAGCCGGCCGGGCTCGCCTCGGTCAGGACGGCGCCCAGCCGCTGGTGCTCGTCGGCCGGCGTCGCGCCGCCGGGCGAGCCCTCCGGCGCGGGCTCGAGCGGACCGGCGGGCAGGTAGGTGTGGCCGGACTCGAAGAGCGCCACGCCCGCGCGCCCGTGGGCGGCGTTGTGCTGTGCGGCGTCGAGCAAGCCGGGCAGGAGGAGCGGGCGCATCACGCTGTGGTCCTCGCTCAGCGGGTTCTGGATCCGGAGCGGCTCCACCTCCGTCAAACGGAGCCGGGCCAGCTTCTCCGGCGACGTGAAGCTGTACGAGATCGCCTCGAACATGCCGCGGTCGCGGAGCAGGTCCTCCAGCCGCCGGCGCAGCCACTGGCTGCCCGTCAGCCGGCCGATCGCCTCCCTGCGCGCCGGCAGCGTGGTCGGGAGCTTGTCCAGCCCGTGGATGCGCGCGACCTCCTCGATCAGGTCGACCTCGCGCCGGACGTCGCTGCTGCGCCACGGAGGCACGACCCAGCCCGTGCCCGGCATCAGCTCAAACCCGAGCCGCTCGAGGATGCCCCGTGTGGTCTCGTCGTCGATGCGCTCGCCAAGCAGCTTCTCCATCCGCTCCGAGCGCAGCGGCATCACGATCTGCCCGACGCGGGGGTTGGGATACGCGTCGATCGTTCCGGACACCATCCGCGCTCCGCACAGCTCGACCATCAGCCGCGCCGCCAGGCGCTGCGCCGCGATCGCCTGCTCCGGATGAAGCTGCTTCTCGAAGCGCGCCGACGCCTCGGTGCGCAGCCCCAGCGCCCTGGAGGTCCGCATGATGTTCGGGCCCACCCACGTCGCGGCCTCCATCAGCACGCGGGTGGTCGAGTCGGACACCTCGGAGATCAGGCCACCCATGACGCCGGCGATGCCGCTCGGGCCCTCCGCGTCACATACGAGCGCCATGTCGTGGTCGAAGCTGCGCTCCGCCCCGTCGAGCGTGGTCATCGTCTCGCCCTCGTGCGCGCGCCGCACGATGATCCTCCTGCCGCGCACCTCGTCGAGGTCGAACGCGTGCAGCGGCTGCCCGGTGGCGAGCATCACGTAGTTCGTGATGTCGACCACGTTCGAGATCGGGCGCTGGCCGGCGGCCATCAGGCGTTGCTTCAGCCACAGCGGCGAGGGCCCGATCTTCACGTCCTCGAACACGCGCGCGGTGAAGCGCAGGCAGATGTCCGGGTCGGCGATCTCGACGCTCGCGTGGTCCTCGGCGCGGTCGTCGCCGGCGGGCTCGGCGTCGCGCTCGGTCGGGTCCTCGGCGAGCGGCGCCGTCGTGACGGCGTGCAGGTCGCGAGCAACGCCGTAGACGGCCATGATGTCCGGGCGGTTCGGCGTGACCTCGATTTCGAGCACCTCGTCGACGATCGGGAGGTGCTCGGCGAGCGGCGCGCCCACCGGCAGCGAGTCGTCGAGCACCATCGTCCCCTGGTGGTCCTCTCCGATGCCGACCTCGTCCTCGGCCAGGATCATCCCGCTGGACCTCACTCCGCGCAGCTTCGCCTCGCCCAGCTTCGTGCCGTCGGGCATGATCGCGCCGGGCCGCGCCACCGCCACCGTCTGCCCTGCGGCCACGTTCGGCGCCCCGCAGACGATCGTGCTTGGCTCGCCGGCCCCGATGTCCACCGTGCAGACCGTGAGCCGGTCCGCGTCCGGGTGCTGCTCGGCCGTCAGCACCTTGCCCACGACGAACTCGGCAGGGTCGCCCACCCCGACCCGGTGCAGGCGCTCGAGCTTGTCCCCCGCCAGCGTCAGCACGTCCGCGATCTCCTCGGCCGGCAGGCCGGGGTCGCAGTACTCGCGCAGCCATGACACCGGGACCCTCATGCGCCGAACTGCTCCAGCAGCCGGGCGTCGTTCTCGTAGAGCAGGCGCAGGTCGGGCACCTCGTGGACCACGCTCGCGATGCGCTCGATCCCCATGCCGAACGCGAAGCCCTGCACGCGCTCCTTGTCGTAGCCGCTCTCGGCCACGTAGTCGAGCACGTTCGGGTCGACCATCCCCGAGCCGAGGATCTCGATCCAGCCCTCGCCCTTGCAGGTGAAGCAGCGCGACGCACCCTCGTAGCCGGTGCCGCCGCAGCGGAAGCAGGACACGTCGACCTCGACGCTCGGCTCGGTGAACGGGAAGTAGCCGGGCCGGAGGCGCACCTCCGTGTGCTCGCCGAACATCTGCCGCGCGAAGGCGAGCAGGACGCCCTGGAGGTCGGCGAGCGTGATGTCCTCGTCGATCGCGAGGCCCTCGAGCTGATGGAACATCGGCACGTGCGTGGCGTCCGGGGTGTCCGGCCGGTACACGCGCCCGGGGACGACGATGTAGATCGGCGGCTCCTGCGCCTCCATGGCGCGCACCTGCATCGGCGAGGTGTGGGTCCGCAGGAGGACGTGCTCGGACAGGTAGAAGGTGTCCTGCGGAGCGCGCGCCGGGTGCTCCGGCGGGTGGTTCAGCGCGGTGAAGTTGTAGTAGCCGTAGTCGATCTCGGGGCCCTCGACGACGGCGAACCCCAGCCCGATGAAGATGTCCTCCATCTCGCGCCGGATCTGGGAGACCAGGTGCAGCCGCCCCGCCGGCTGAGGCGGGTCGCCGGGAAGGGTGATGTCGATCCGGTCCTCGGCGAGGCGGCGGTCGAGCTCCGCGGCCTCGAGCCCGGCCGTGCGCTCCGCGAGCAGCTCCTCGAGCGCCACGCGCACCTCGTTGGCGGCCTTGCCCACCGGCCCGCGCTCGTCCGGCGGCAGCTCCCCGATGGACCGGAGCGTGGTCGTCAGCTCGGACTTGCGGCCGAGGTAGCGCACGCGCAGCTCCTCGAGCTCCTGCGTGCTGCGCGCCTCGCGAACAGCGCGCTCGGCGTCACTCCGCAGCGCGGCCAGGTCAGTCATCGCGGGCCATCCTAAGTGCCACCTCGTAGAGGGCCACGGTCGCCGCCATCGCGACGTTCAGGGAGTCGGCCCGGACAGGGATCCGCACGCGCTCGTCGACGTCCTCGGGCAGCTCCCCGCGCTCCGACCCCATCACGAGCACGACCGGCTCAGCCAGCGCTGCCTCCCGCAACCCGCGGTCCGCCTGTGAATCGAGGGCCACCTTGTGGCCGTCGAGTGCGTCCAGCGTTGCAGTGGCGGGTGGTCGCGCGAAGATCGACCCCATCGACGCCCGTACGGCCTTGGGCGAGTAGGGATCCGCGCACCTCGGGCCAAGCACCACGGTCGCGTCCGCGAGTGCATGAGCCGAGCGGATGATCGTGCCCACGTTGCCTGGGTCCTCGACGCCGTGGAGATAGACGAGCAGGTCACCCGCGGGTTCCGCCCATCGCTGCTCGTAGACCCCGATCACCCGGGTCCCGGATCCCAGCGTGCTCACAGCGTCGAGGAGGTCGGGCTCCACGTCGACGCCGGCGCGCAGGAGGAAGACGGGGTCGGGGCCGACCAGATCCTCGCCCTCGGCAGTGAACAGCCCGAGCTTCCTCCGCCAGCTCTTCTGGTGGAGCTTCCGGATGGTCTTGAGCTTGTCGTTGTCGGGGGAAGTGATCACTGAAACAAAAAGGGCGCCCATGGAAGGCGCCCGAGAGAGTTTGGTGTCCGCAATCCGCTAAGCGGCCGCGGCCTCCCGGGCTTTCTCGGCAAAACGTCGGAACGTCTCGGGGTCGCGGACGGCGATGTCCGCGAGCACCTTGCGGTCGAGCTCGATGCCGGCCACCTTCAGGCCGTGCATGAACTGGCTGTAGCTCATCCCCTCCTGGCGCGCGGCGGCGTTGATGCGCACGATCCAGAGGCGGCGGAAGTCGCGCTTCTTGTTGCGGCGGTCGCGGTAGGCGTACGTGTCAGCCTTGAGCAGGGCCTCCTTGGCCCGCTTGTAGCTGGAGTGTGCCTGCCCGCGGAACCCCTTGGTCCGCTCGAGCGTGGCGCGGCGCTTCTTGCGCGCGTGAACTGACCGCTTGACCCGGCTCACTTGTGGAGCAGCTCCTGCACGCGCTTGCGGTCGGCCTCGGCTACAACGACCGGACGGCCCAGGTGCCGCTTGCGCTTGGCGCTCTTGTGCCCGAGGTAGTGGCTCGTGAAGGAGTGACGCGCCCGCAGCTTGCCACTGGCGGTCTTCCTAAAGCGCTTCTTGGCGCCGGAGTGAGTCTTCATCTTCGGCATGCGAACGGTGTATTGAAGCAGACGCGAGAGGGACCCTCGGGTGGAGGGTCCCTCTCGAACGAGCCACATTTGGGCTAGGGACGCGCCCCGCCCCATTGCGTCGGGGGCTGCGGCGCCGCCTGAGGCGCATCGGCGCTCGGCTCGGTCTGCCCGCCGCCGGATCCGCCGAGCGACAGGGCGAGCGTCACGGCGACGGCGGCAACCAGAACGGCCCCGAGTAGCCACATCGTGAGCCTGTGAGGTGCCCGACCCAAGATCTGCGAGGGCCGGTGTGCGATGGTCGGCATGAGCTTCCTCCTGGTGGTAACTGCGGTCGAGAACGACCCTGGGGCATGCCGGTTGCACCGCGGCTTCACGGCGGTAGCGTGGCCTCATGGATTTCCGGATCCTCGGCCCGCTCGAGGTCGAAGAGGCCGGGCGGGCGATCCCGGTCGTCGGTGGCAGGCAGCGCGCGCTGCTCGCGATCCTCTTGATTCACGCGGGCGAGCCCGTCTCGGCCGATGCGCTGATCGACGGGCTCTGGGGCGAGTCCGCGCCCGCCGCGCCCAGGAAGGGGCTCCAGATCCAGGTCTCCCGCCTCCGCAAGGCGCTCGGCGCCCGCGCCACGCGAGTCGTGACTCAACCGAATGGCTATCTGCTGCAGGTCGAGCCGGGTGAGCTCGACCTCGACCGGTGCCAGCGCCTGGCCGCTGAAGGCCGCGAGGCCCTGGCGACTGGCGACCCTGAGCGGGCCGCCGCGCGCCTGCGGGAAGCACTGGGGCTGTGGAGGGGGCCGCCGCTCGCCGAGTTCGTCTTCGAGTCGTTCGCGCAGGGCGAGATCGGCCGGCTCGAGGAGCTGCGGCTCTCATTGCTCGAGGACCGCATCGAGGCCGACCTGGGCCGCGGACGGCACGCCGAGCTGGTCGGCGAGCTCGAGGCGCTCGTAGGCGGAGCATCCGCTGCGTGAACGGCTGCGTCGGCAGCTGGTGCTGGCGCTGTACCGCGGCGGTCGCCAGGCTGAGGCCCTCGAGGCCTATCGCGCGGCGCGGGAGATGCTGATCGAGGAGCTGGGCCTCGAGCCCACGCCTGCGCTCCGCGAGCTGGAACAGGCGATCCTCACCCACGACGCCGGCCTGGGAGCTCCGGCGGCGCCCGGTCCCTCACTCAGCCGGCTTCCGATCCCGCCAACGCGCACGATCGGCCGCGACGAGGACCGGCGCGCCATCGCCCAGCTCTTCCTCCGGGACGATCACCGCCTCGTGACGCTCACCGGCCCGGGCGGCGTGGGCAAGACGCGACTGGCTCTCGACGTGGCGCGGGAGCTCGAGCCTCAGTATCCGGACGGTGCCTGGCTGGTCTTCCTCGCGCCCATCGCAGAGGGTGAGCACGTCCCGAGTGCGATCGCCCAGGCGCTCGACGTCACGCCCGTGGGCAGCGAATCGACGAGGGCAGCTTGCGAGCGCTTCCTCGTCACCAAGCGAGGCGTCCTCGTACTCGACAACTTCGAGCATCTGCTCGCGGCCGCTCCGCTCGTGAGCGATTTCCTGGACGCGTGTCCAGGCCTGCGCGTGCTGGCGACCAGCCGCGAAGCGCTGCAGCTCCAGGCGGAGCAGCGCTATGCCGTGAGCCCTCTTGCCGTCCCGGAGGACGGTGCTCCCGAAGCGGTCGAACAGGCCGCCGCCGGCGCCCTGTTCGTGGAGCGTGCGCACAGCCGGGACTCGGCCTTCGAGCTGACGACGGCCAACGCCCGGGCGGTCGCAAGTGTGTGTCGCCGCCTCGACGGGCTGCCGCTCGCGGTCGAGCTCGCCGCGGCACGCATGGCGGTGCTCGGCCCCGAGGAGCTCGACGCCCGCCTCGCTCGAGCCCTGGACGCGCTTGGCAGCGGTCCGCGGGACGCCCCCGCGCGGCAGCAGACGCTGCGCGCGACGCTCGAGTGGAGCCACCGGCTGCTGAGCGCACCGGAGGCGGATGCATTTGCTCGCTTCGCCGTCTTCGCGGGCGGGGCCACCGTCGAAACGGCAGAAGAGGTCACGGGCGCCGACGTCGAAGCCCTGGAGGGGCTCGTGGAGAAGAGCCTCCTGGTGCGCGAGTCCGGCCGGCTGCTGATGCTCGAAACCGTGCGCGCCTATGCAAGTGAGCTGCTCGAGCGTGATGACCGCAGTTCAGAGGTGCGGCTCCGGCATTGCCGGTACTTCGTCGCCCTCGCCGAGAGTGCGGCCCCACACCTCAAGACCCGCGCCGAGCCGGAGTGGATGCGGCGGCTCGACGCGGAGATCGACAACTTCAGGGCGGCACTGGACTGGGCTCTGGGCGAAGGCCAGCCGGCATTGGCTGTGCGGCTCGCCGGTCGGCTCGGGAGGTACTGGGAGTTCCGGAGTGCTTCCGCGGAAGGCGGTCGTTGGCTGAGGGCGGCCATCGAAGCAGCGGATGACGAGGTGCCGCTCGAGGATCGTGCCCGGGCACTCCGGGCCGAGGTGGTGATGCTCGAGGAACAGGGGGCGTGGTACGACGTCGGCGGATCCCGGGCGGTCCTCCGGAGCACCGCCTCCGAGGCGCTCGCTTTGTCTCGCCGCGCCGGAGACCCGGCTGGAATCGCCGAGGCCCTCATGCACCTGCACGACTTCGACCCGGACGATCCCGAGCGCGAGCGGGCGTTGGCGGAGGAGGCACTGCCGTACGCTCGCGAGTCCGGCGACGAAGGGCTCATCGCCGACGCGCTCGCGCTTCGGGCGCTTTCGTTCCAAATCGTCGAAGTCGACGCCGAGATCGCGGAGACCGCAGCTCTCTTTCGCAAGGTCGGCGACATCCACGGACTCGCGTCGCTGTACAACGACGCGGGCTACACGGCCGTCACACAGGGCAGCTACGAACGCGCGGCCGGATACCTCGACGAGGCACTCGAATTGGCGCACAGGACCGGCGAGCAGCTCAGGGTCATGATTGTTACTGGCAACCTCGGAGTTGTTGCGCTGTTCACGGCCGAGCTCGAATGTGCCGCGGCCCGCTTCGCGGAGCAGCTGCGGCTCAGTCGAGAGCACGCCGTGCACTGGATGGCGGCTGACGGAATCGCCGGTTTAGCGGCCATTGCGGCGCGCCAGGGTGAGGCGGAGCGCGCCGCGCGCCTGCTCGGCGCAGCGGAATCGCTGGCGAAGGTCCTCGAGGATGCGGCCGGCGTCAGGCTCGAGCAGGAGTTCTTCTCGCCGGCTCGGGAGCGACTCGGCGAGACGCGTTGGCGCGCCGCTCACGCGGACGGAGCCCGGCTTGGCTTCGAGGAAGCGGTCAGCCTCGCTCTGGAGCAGGCCTAGGAGCTCTTGCGTCTAGCCGGCGTCGGCCGCGGCGCGAGTGTCCGCCGGTGCCTCAGCGGGGACCTCGGCTGGTGCCTCAGCTGGGACCTCGGCCGGTGCTTCCGCGGCCGGCTCCTGCTCAGCGGCGGCCGGCTCCTGCTCGGCGGCGGCCGGCTCCTGCTCCGCGACCTGCTCCTGCTCCGGCTTGCGCTTTACCGGGCCGAGCAGCATCGTCATGTTGCGGCCGTCTTGCTGGGGCGACTGCTCGATCGTGCCGAGGTCGGCCACGTCCTCGGCCAACCGCATCAGGAGGCGCTCGCCGCGCTCCGGGTGCGTCTGCTCGCGGCCGCGGAACATGATCGTGACCTTCACGCGGTCGTCGCCCTTCAGGAAGCGGACCACGTGGTTCTTCTTGGTCTCGTAGTCGTTGTTCGCGATCTTCGGCCGGAGCTTGATCTCGCGGACGTTCACCTGCTTCTGGTGGCGGCGCGCGGCCTTGGCCTTCTGCTCCTGCTCGTACTTGTACTTCGAGTAGTCGAGCGCGCGCACGACCGGCGGGCGTGCCTCGGGAGCCACCTCGACGAGGTCGAGATCGCGTTCCTGGGCATAGCGAAGCGCCTGCGGGGTGTCAACGACCCCGATCTGGTTGCCGTCCTCACCCACCAGGCGAACCTGCGGTACGCGGATGCGCTCGTTGATGCGCGTCTCGTCCCGCTCCGGCATGCGCCGATCGAACTTACGAGGGATCGGCACTAGGTAAAGCTATTTCGTCGCGTCAAGCGGGCGTATCGAATCGGGTCATTCCCGGGCGAGTATAGCGCCGCTCAGCGAAGCCGCGAAGTCGCTTGCGGAGCTGGTTCCGAGGTCGCCCTCGCGGTGCTTCCGGACCGAAACGGTCCCGTCGGACTGCTCCTGATCGCCCACCACGAGCATGTAGGGGACCTTCTTCAGCTCCCCGTCGCGGATCTTCTTGCCGATCGACTCGGTGCGGGCGTCCACCTCGGCCCTGATGCCGGCCTCGGTGAGCCCGGCGGCGACCTCGCGCGCGTATTCGATGTGCCGGTCCGCGATCGGCAGCACGCGCGCCTGGATTGGCGCCAGCCAGAGCGGGAACTCGCCGGCGTAGTGCTCGATCAGGATCCCGATGAAGCGCTCGAAGGAGCCCATCAGCGCGCGGTGGATCATCACCGGGCGGTGCTCCTGGTTGTCCGCGCCCATGTAGCTCAGCTCGAAGCGGTCCGGCATGTAGTAGTCGAGCTGCACCGTGCCGAGCTGCCAGGAGCGGCCGATCGCGTCGGTCGTGTGGAGGTCGATCTTGGGGCCGTAGAAGGCGCCGTCGCCCTCGTTCAGGTCATAGGCCAGGCCCTGATCCTCGAGCGCCTTCTTGAGAGCCGCCTCGGACTTGTCCCACATCTCCTCGGTTCCGACCCGCTTCTCAGGCCGCGTCGAGAGCTCGAGCCGCGGCTCGAGGCCGAACTGCTCGTAGATGAAGAAGCCGAAGTCGAGGCAGCGCACGACCTCCTCCTCGATCTGGTCCTCGCGGCAGAACACGTGCGCGTCGTCCTGCGTGATGCTGCGGACGCGCAGCAGGCCGTGGAGCGTGCCGCTCGGCTCGTGTCGGTGGACGAGGCCCTGCTCCGCGTAGCGGATCGGCAGGTCGCGGTAGGAGTGGAGGTCGCGCTTGTAGATCTGAACGTGGGCGGGGCAATTCATGGGCTTGAGGCCCATGGGCTTCCCCTCCACGTCCGTGAAGTACATGTGGTCGCGGTAGACGTGCCAGTGGCCCGACTGCTTCCAGAGCTCGACGTCGTAGAGGATCGGGGTGCGCACCTCGGTGTAGCCGCGACCCACGTTCGTCGCGCGCCAGAGCCGCGTGAGCTCGTTCCAGATGTGGGTGCCGTTCGGAAGCCAGAACGGCGAGCCGGGCGAGAGGTCCGAGAGCAGGAACAGGTCCAGCTCGCGCCCCAGCTTGCGGTGGTCGCGCTCGCGCGCCTCCTCCAGCCGCCTCAGGTGCTCCTGGAGCTGCTCCTTCGAGGCCCAGGCGGTCCCGTACACGCGCGTGAGCATCTGGCGGTTGGCGTCGCCGCGCCAGTACGCACCCGCCACGGTCGTGAGCTTGAACGCCTTGACGTCCTTCGTCCCGGGGCCATGCGGCCCGCGGCAGAGGTCGGTGAACGGACCGTTGCGGTAGAGCGTGACGGTCTCGACGCCCTGGTCTCTCACGAGGTCCTCGATCAGCTCGACCTTGTAGTCCTGGTTCTCGCCCCTGAAGCGCTCGAGCGCCTCGGCGACGCTCACCTCCTCGCGCTCGAAGTGCTCGTCGGCCTTGATGTGCTCGCGCATCTTGGCCTCGATGCGCTCGAAGTCGTCCTCGGTGACCTTGGTCCCGTCAGGGAAGTCGAAGTCGTAGTAGAAGCCGTCCTCGATCGGGGGGCCGATCGAGATCTTCACGCCGGGATAGAGCTCCAGGACGGCGGTGGCGAGCACGTGCGCGGCGTCGTGGCGGATCAGCCACAGCCCGTCGTCGTCGCGCGCCGTGACGATCTCGATCCTCGCGCCGTCCGGCAGCGGGGCGTCGAGGTCCTGAAGCTCTCCGCCCACGCGGATGCCGAGAGCGGCGCGGGCGAGGCCCTCACCGATCGCGCGGGCCGCATCCGCACCCGTGGCGCCGTCCTCGAGCTCGAGCTCCGTGCCGTCTGGGAGGAAGACCTTCATCCAGCCTGGAGGCTACTTGCGAGGACGCGGAGCTCCCGCTCCAGCGCAGCCGTCACGAGGAACTGCTCGCGCACGCGCTCGCGGCCGGCGCGGCCCATCTCGACCGCGAGGCCGGGGTCGCGGACGAGCTCGAGGATCCTGGCGGCGGCCTCGCCCTCGCTCTGGGCCAGGTAGCCGTCGATGCCGTCGCGGATCGCGAACGCCGGGCCCCCCACCACCGGCGTGCGCTTCCAGAGCGCCTCGAACGGTGCGAGCTCGAAGCCCTCGCGAAGGGAGCGCTCGATGACCGCGCGTGCGAGCAGAAGGAGGGCGCCGACCTCGAGGCTGCCGAGGCCCTCGTAGGTCGTGAGAAGGAGCACCCCCTCGAGGTCCTGCGCGTAGTCGGAGATCTCCTTGGCCGCCTGCCAGCTCTCGGTGGCCGCGCGGTCGAGGAGCGCCGCGAGCACCAGCTGCAGGTCGGGTTCCTCCGCCTTGGCGAGCCGGAACGCGTCGATCGCCGCGTGCGGGTCATCCCAGCGGTCCAGCTCGAGCACCTGGAGGCAGAACGGCCGATCGAGATCCACGCCGAGCGGGCGCACGACGCGGCCCGGCAGCCTGGCTTCGAGCTGGAGGTTCCGCGGATCGAGCGGGTCGATGCCGGGCGGCGCCACATGGAGACGCCCGTTCGCGAGTCCCTCCGGTGCAAAGGAATCGTGAGGGATGAGCACCGCGGAACACCTGTCGGCCAGCTCGGCTGCTCGACCCAGGCTTTCCGACTCGGCGTTGGACGTGTCCTCGTGAAGCCGCCAGCAGACGGGAACCTCCAACCCGAAGGCAAGCGCCACCGCCGCGTCGTGCAGCACCACCGCGTCGTAGTCGGCAGCCAGGGAACGCGCCGTTTGATCGCACGCCTCGAGGTATGTGGTCCAGGCCCCTTCCTCGATGCCCGACTCGCCGCCGCGGAGCCCGGACATCAGCGCGGACGCGGTCGCGCGCAGCTCGGGAGAGCCGAACAGGACGCGCCACTCCACCTCGACGCCGGCGCCCGCCGCGAGCGGCAGCAGACCGCCGAGGAGCTCCGGGACCCTCCCCTCCGCGCCCGCGACGCTCACGTGGAGCACCCTCGCGCCGCGAAGCGGCTCGGCCGCGCGCTGCACCGCCTCGACCGCGCGGCCGCCCGCCGCCGGCGCGTAGTCGCCGGGCGCGCGCGGGGCGACGGCCATCGGCTGGAGGTCGGCGGCGGCCATGAGCGCTGGCAGCGTAGCCGCCCCCGGCGCTACGCGATTCGGGCCGGCTCGATTCGCCCGCGCACCTCGCCGAGCGGGTCGCCGCGCAGCACCACCTCGTCGCCGTCCTCGAGGAACGTGCGGGTCGATCCGTCGGGGAGCTCGATCGGCTCCTCCCCGTTCCAGCTCAGCTCGATCAGGCTGCCGCGCTCCTCGGGCTCCGGGCCGGAGATCGTCCCGGTCGCCAGCAGATCGCCCGTGCGGAGGCTCGCGCCGTTCACCGTGAGGTGGGCGATCTGCTGCGCGATCGACCAGTACAGGTAGCGCGCGTTCGACCGCGCGATCACCACGCCGTTCAGCTCGACGCTCAATGCAATGTCGTAGGCCCACGGGTCCTCTGCGAGGTACGGCAGGGGCGCCGGCTCCTGCACCTCCCCGCGCACGCGCCGGTCCGCCAGCTCGCCGAGCGGGACGACCCAGTGGCTCACCGACGTCGCGAACGACTTCCCGAGGAAGGGGCCCAGCGGCTGGTACTCCCAGGCCTGGATGTCGCGCGCGGACCAGTCGTTCACGAGCACCATCCCGAAGACGTGATCGAGCGCGCGCTCGATCGGAACCGGCTCGCCCATGGTGCTCGGGGTGCCGATCACGAATCCGGCCTCGAGCTCGATGTCGAGCCGGGCGCTCGGCCCGAACTCGCCGCCGGGGCGCTGCCCCATCGGCCGCCTGACCGCGGTCCCGCTCGGCACGACCGTCCCCGCCCGGCCGTGGTAGCCCACCGGCAGGTGCCGCCAGTTCGGCAGGAGCGGCTCGGCGTCCGGCCGGAACATCCGGCCCAGGTTGGTCGCGTGGTGGAGCGACGAGTAGAAGTCCACGTAGTCGGCCACCTCGAAGGGCATGCCGAGCTCGGGCTCCTCCAGCTCGCGGCCCTCCCCCAGCCGCTCGCGCGCCTGTCGCCAGACGTCCGGCCCCTCGGCCATGAACGCGTTCAGCGACGGAGCATCGAAGGGCGGTCCGAGCGGGCGGAGATCGATCACCCTCCCCTCACTGCGCGCGCACACGCCGCCCTCCCGCAGCACGCCGTAGGCGAGCGTCACGACAGCAATCCCAGCTCCACGAGGTCCTCCACCGGCTCCCGCCAGCTGCAGCTCCCGAAGCTCACGAACAGCTCACGGTCCGCTCCCGCGACGTCCAGCGCGGCCGGGTCCTCCTCGGCCAGCACGCTCTCGATCGCGCGCGGCGGGGCATTCGTCGCCGCCAGCACGTTGAGGAAGCCGTGCTCGCCGTCGTGGCGCACCGCGTGGTGGAGCCCCGCCGTGGCCTTGAACGGCACGCCGGCGTCGCGACAGCAGGCGATGACGAGCGCCACCTGCTCGACCGACGGAACGGACGCCCCGCCGCAGCGGAGCTTCACGCGCCCGCCAACGGCCGCGACGGCTCCGATCGCGGCCGGCACCTCGTCGCGCCAGCCGTCGCCGAGCACCAGCTCGAAGTAGCTCTCGACCCCGAGCGGCTCGAGCGCGCGGTAGGTCGCGATCAGGTCGGCGGGCCGCGGGCGCGGGCCGTCCAGCACGAGCTCCACGGCCTCGACCCCGTCGAACCCGCCCACGAGCTCGGCGTCGTCGGGGCCCGAGAGCACGACGCTCAGCGCCGCCGGCCGGTCATCCGGCAGCTCCGCGAGCCTCGACGCCGGCACGACGAAGCGGTTCAGCACCTCCGCGTGCTCGCTCTCGCGCGCGGCGCGGTCCTCGGCGAGCGCCTCCGGCAGCGACATGCTCGCCGGCGGGAAGAGCGCCGCGTGGTCGATCAGCCGCTCGAGCACCGGCTACCTAGCCGCGCTCGACGCGACTCCCGGGCACGATGTCATCGCGCCCGTCGGACCAGCGCACCCAGGCCTTGTTGCCCCCGTCGTAGTCGGGCGCCCAGAGCACGAGCGTCGCGTCCTCCCCGCCCACCGTGCAGCTCTCCGTGCCCTCCTCGTCGAGGCCGCGCCAGAGCCGCACGAAGGCGTTCGACTCCCATTCGTCTCCGATGGTCGTGGGGTCGGTGTGGCCCGGATGCACGCGCGTCTCGTGCGGGAGCTTCATCAGCACGTCCATGATCGAGCGCTTCAGGTCCGCGAAGCTCGTCGAGCCCGGTGCCCGCACGCCGCCCACCGAGCCCTTGAAGAGGGTGTCGCCGGTGAAGACGTCGGTGCCGTTCACGACGAAGTTCAGCATCCCCGCGCTGTGGCCGGGCGTGTGAAGCGACTCGATCGTCAGGCCGCCCACCTCGACCGTCTCGCCCGGCTCGATCGTCCGGTCGACCTGGTCGATCAGCGTCGCCTCTATCGGGTGGGCGAGGATCTCCACGCCGCGCTCGGACTTCCAGACCCCGTTCTCCGCGACGTGGTCCATGTGGTGGTGCGTCAGCAGGAGCAGCTGGACGTCGAGCCCATGCCGCTCCGCGGCCTCGAGCAGCGGCGCGGCGGGGCCGCCCGAGTCGATCACGACGGCCTTCCCGTTCTCCTCGTCCCCGACGAGATAGGAGTTGGAGAGCCAGTCCTGCTGCATGGAGCGCTCGATGATCATGGTCGGCCGGAGCCTAGTATGGCCCCGCGTGGAGGAGCTCCGAGCCCAGTTTCCCGTCCTCGAGCGGTTCGCCTACCTGAACGCCGGCACGAACGGGCCGGTACCGCAGCGGGCATTCGACGCCGCGGAGGCTTCACTGCGCGAGCAGCTCGAACAGGGGCGAAGCAGCCGGCTCTGGTTCGCCCGTCAGATCGAGCGGATCGACGAGCTCCGCGAGCGCGTGGCGGGACTGCTCGGCGCCACCCAAGCCGACGTCGCGATCACCGGCTCCACCACCGACGGCATCAACGCCGTGCTGCACGCGCTCGACCTGAAGCCCGGCGACGAGGTGCTCACGAGCGACGAGGAGCATCCGGGCGTGCTGGCTCCGCTCGCCACGGCACGCGACACGCGCGGGGTCAGCGTGCGAGAGGTTCCCTTTGACGAGCTTCCCGACGAGGTTCGCCCGGACACGCGGCTTGTCGTGACCTCGCACATCTCGTGGGCCACGGGGCGCGTGATGGACACCGCTCCGCTGGCCGCCTCCAGCGCGCTCCTGGTCCTCGACGGCGCCCAGGGGCTCGGGGCCGTGCCCGTGGACGTGGGCGCGCTCGGCTGCGACTTCTACGCCGCGTCCGGCCAGAAATGGCTCTGCGGCCCGGGTGGCATCGGCTACCTGTACGCGAACCCCGAGCTCGTGCCGGAGCTGCCCGCGCCGTGGAGCGGCTACCACTCGCTCGAGTACGCCGAGCGCGCGCTCTTGCCCGCCCTCCAGCCGGACGCGCGCCGGCTCACGACGGGCTTCCCGGTCCCGCACCACGTCGAGTGGTCGCACGCCGCGCTCGACGTGCTCGGCGAGGCGGGCTTCGATGCGGTCCACGAGGTGGGCGTCCAGGGCGCCGCACGTCTCGTAGAGCTGCTCACGGATCGCGGCGTGGAGGTGGCGCCGCGCGGAGCCTGCACGCTCGTCTCCTTCAAGGTGCCGGACCCGGAGCGGTTCACGCAGGACGCGGCGACCCACAAGCTCGTCATCCGCTTCCTCCCCGGCCGACCGTGGGCGCGCGCCTCGGTGGGCGCGTGGAACAGCGCCGAGGAGCTCGAGCGCCTGGCCGACCTCGCGGGCGCGGCCGGCTAATCGCCGGTGAGGACCAGGATCCCGAACACGATCGCGCCGATCACGGTCGCGAGCCCCACCACACCCACCACGGCATAGACCACGGCTTCTCCGGACCTGCCCTCGCGGCCGTGCTCGAGCGAGCGCGTGACGCCAACGAGCGCGAACGCCCACGCCGCGGGCACACACACGCCGGCGGCGAGCGACACCCAGATGACCTGGAGGATCGCGTCCCAGTCGACGACGGTCGCGATCACGACGACGGCGCCTCCGGAGCCGGAACCACCCCGGGCGCCACGCCCTCGCGCGAGTGGCGTGCGAACAGCACGGACGCGCCGGTCAGGATCAGCGCCGACACGACGATCGGGCCGAGAGCACCCGTTCCGAACGCACGAGTTATCAGATAGGTGAGTCCCCCGATCAGGGCGGAGCCTGGGAGAGTGAGGACCCAGGCGATCACGATGTTGCCGGCCACTCCCCAGCGAACGGCCGAGAGCCGCTTGGCCGCGCCGGAACCGATCACCGCGCCCGTAATCGTGTGGGTCGTCGAGAGCGGGAAGCCCACGTGCGAGGCGGCGAGGATCACCGTCGCGCCAGAGCCCTGCGCGGCGAACCCCTGGGCCGCGTCCATCTTGTGGATGCGGCTGCCCATCGTCTTGATGATCCGCCACCCGCCCACGTAGGTGCCGAGTGCGATTGCCGTGCCGGCGGAGACCACCACCCAGTCGGGCACGTAGAAGTTGTCCTCGGCGATGGTGCCGTTGGCGACGAGCGCCAGCGTGATGACGCCCATCGTCTTCTGCGCGTCGTTCGTGCCGTGCGCGAGCGCGAGGAGGCCACCGGAGATCACCTGCCCGAGCCGGAAGCCGCCCGACACCCGACCCGGCCTCAGCCGCGCGACGATCCGGTACAGCGCCACGATGGCCAGCCCGCCGACGACGAACGCGAGCACCGGGGCCACGATTGCCGGGACCATCACCTTGCCGACGATGCCCTCCCCGAAGAAGACCGCGTCGGGCCCCTCCGCGACGAACACCGCCCCGACCATGCCTCCGATCAGCGCGTGCGACGAGCTCGACGGCAGGCCGAAGTACCAGGTGATCAGGTTCCACGTGGTGGCCCCGACGAGGCCGCCGAACACCGCGAGCAGGCCGATTGAGTTCGCGTCCACCGACACCACGTCGTTCGCCACGGTCGCGGCCACCTCGAGCGAGATGAATGCCCCCACGAAGTTGAGCACCGCGGCGTAGCCCACCGCTACCTTCGGCGGCATCGCGCGGGTGGAGATCGACGTCGCGACGACGTTCGCGGTGTCGTGAAAGCCGTTCGTGAAGTCGAAGATCAGCGCAGTCGCGACGACGATCACGACGATGATCTCGCTGCCCATTTGCTGGCTTGTGCCCCGCTAGGAGTTCTTGATAACGATGCCCTGCAGGATGTTGGCCACGTGCTCGGTGGCGTCGATCGCCTCCTCGAGGCGCTCGAAGATGTCCTTCCAGCGGATCACGACCATCGGGTCGATCCCGTTGTCGAACAGCGAGGCGATCGCCTCGCGGACGATCCGGTCGCCGTCGTTCTCGAGCCGGTTGAGCTCGACCGTGTAGTGGGAGATGTCCCTGAAACCGCGCAGCCGAGGCATCGCCTCGGCGATCTGGCGGGCGGCGGCGTGGAGCACCCTGGCGAGGTCCTGCGCCTGCTCCATCGGCGCCTCGATCTTGTACAGCCCGAGGTAGTCCGCGACCTCCTCGGTGTAGTCGACGACGTCGTCGAGCGCAGACGCGAGCTCGTAGATGTCCTCGCGGTCGATCGGCGTGACAAAGGTCTGGTTGAGGCGCTGGATGATGTCGTGCGTGATCCGGTCGCCGTCCTGCTCGCAGATGAGGATCTCCCGAGCGAGCTCGTTGCGATCGGGGTAGTCCTTGAGCAGCTCCTCGAGGAGCCCGGCGGCGCGCTTGATGTTCCCGCCCGCTTCCTCGAACAGGTCGAAGAACTCGCGGTCGCGAGGGGCTAGGACGTTCGCCAAGCGCACCGGCGGGACGCTAGCAGTCAGTCCACCTGGAACCGGGCCAGCTCCATGCGGCGTGCGGGCAGCTCTCCGACCCGCTCCCGGACCGCTCTGACGGACGCCCGCCAGTCGTACTCCACGCGCCGGAGCTCGAGCCGGTCGCCGTCGATGACCGCGTAGGCGGCGCGGTGGTCCCCGTCCCACGGCATCCCGACGCTGCCCGGGTTGGCGAGCTCGATGCCCCCCGGGCCGGTGCGCTTGAAGGCCACGTGCGTGTGGCCGAAGACCACGCGCTCCGCCTCCACCCCCATGAGCAGCTCGGCGTCCCCTTCGGCCGGCTCCGGCCCGAAGCTCTCCATGTCTGACTGCGGCGAGGCGTGGCAGTAGAGCGTGCCGTCGATCGTCGTCGACTCGGGCAGCCCGACCAGCTCGCTCACGAGCTCGTCGCCGAGCTGCTCGGCGCAGCGCTCGGCGATCTCGTCGATCGGCGCGGGCGTGTCGTGGCGGTCGACCAGCCAGCGGTCGGCGTTGCCCCGGATCCAGGTGGCGTTTCGCAGCTCCCTGAGGCGCTGGACCGTCTCCTTCGGCCACGCCCCGGCCGTCGCGTAGTCGCCGCCGAGGAGGAACTCGTCGGCATCGCTGGCATCGGCGAGGACTGCCTCGAGCGCCGGCAGGTTCCCGTGTATGTCATAGAAGAGCGCTCGCAACACCGGTCGCGCCCTCAGCCGCGACGCTTCCGGGCCACTCTAATCGTCGCCGTTCGGCTGAGCGTGACCCGTGCCCCGTCCGGGCCGGTCAGCACGATCGCGAGCTTCAGCTTCACCTTGCGCTTCTTCCGGAGCAGCGCGACTGCGCGCCGGCTGAGTTTGAGGGACGGGCGCAGCGTCCTTCCGGCCGGCACCTTCAGCGTGCTCGACTGCCGGCGCATCCGTTTTGCCGAAACGGCGAGCCTGCCGGGGCACGCGATCCCGGCCGGCGGGCACCATGCCTTGACGCCCGCGAGCACGCGGAGGCCTCGCTTTCCCTCCCGCTTCACGCGCACCGAGCCCGCACGGGTGAGCGTCGCGGCGGGACAACCATTCGGAGCTGTTGCGGCGAACTTGGGACAGCGATCAAGGCCATTTGTGAGTCCGTCTCCGTCGTCGTCGTTCTGGAGCTGCACCACGAAGTACTCCACGCGGTCGATGCCCGACTGCCAGACGCCAAAGATGTCCAGGTCGCCGTCCTGGTTTGCGTCGACCAGGCGAAGCTGGCCGAGCGGGGGTTGTGCGAACGCGCTCGGCGATGCGGGCTCGAAGCTGCCGTCGCCGCGGTTGAGATACACAGGCGGGGCGGTCTTTCGGCCGGGACAGCAGAACGGAGCGCCG
Source organism: uncultured Thermoleophilaceae bacterium (assembly GCA_963819635.1). Lineage (GTDB taxonomy): Bacteria > Actinomycetota > Thermoleophilia > Solirubrobacterales > Thermoleophilaceae > JACVRW01. The sequence goes on along the minus strand of CAWFWX010000003.1, from coordinate 495,429 downwards.
ATGTCGACGGCGAAGTCGAAGCTGCCGTCGCGATTCAGGTCCCCGATCTCGATCTCGTATGGCCACTCTGCATTGGTGTCGCCCTGCGGCAGGCGGCTGGCGGTCTCGTCACGGAAGGTGCCGTCGCCGTTACCTACGGCGAGCTGAATCCATTGGCCTCGGTACCAGGGGTTGCCCTTCGTGTAGCCGAGCAGTAGGTCCACGGCACCATCGCCGTTGAGCTCAACGGGCTGGACCTCGGTGCCGATCGCGTCGGTCCCGAAGGGCTTCGGCGGGAGCGCGCCGGTGAGCTCCGTGAAGAATCCATTGCCGTCGTTCAGAAGGACGGCGGATGTCGCGGTGTGCTCCTCGGCGAGCAGCACCAGGTCGAGGCTCCCATTGCCGTTCACGTCGACCAGCGCCGAGCGCGTGTACCTCGAACCGTTGTAGACACCCGCGTCGGGTGGCAGGCGGCCGCTCGCGGTCGTGAAGCGGCCAGTCCCGTCGTTCAGCAGGAGCCGGATCGGCGTCCCGAGGTCGGCCAGGAAGATGTCCTTGTCGCCGTCGGCGTCGACATCGCCCGCCGCGGCGGAATGGAAGTACACGACCTCCGGCGGAAGGTTGGCTCGGGCGTCCACAAACCTGCCGCTGGGTGTGGAGAGAGCCAGGTAGTTGAGATGGCCTGGGAACGGAGCCTGGTCGAGGCCGGTGTCACCGATGAAGAAGTCCGGCCGGCCGTCTGCGTTGAAGTCCTCGATCAGGGCCTGCCTCGGCCACTCTGCGGTCGGAATCGGCCCCTCGAACAGCTCCGCCGTCCTGTCGCTGAAGCCGCCGCGGCCGTCGTTCACGAAAATCGAGATCGGGAGATCCTCCGTGGAGCCCCAGCGGCCACGGAGGACGAGGATGTCTTCACGGCCATCGCCCGAGAGGTCGCCGCGAGTGAGATCCAGGTCGGTGCCGCCTGTGGTCGGCGTGGCGATCTCGCGCTGGGCACCGAAGCTCGGCTGCGGTACCGCAGATGCGGACGAGGGAAACACAAGCGCCGCGAACAGAGCGATTGCGATCCGCGCCAAGCAACTGCGGCGTGCGGCGTGGGCGTGCGGGCCGGCCACGTGCCCTCCTATGCGAGTCGTTTAGCGCAAGATACATCCCGCACTAGCCCAGAACGTTTAGCCCGCCTTCAAACCGGAACGCTTGTATGAAGGGACTCGATGCCGGAGAGAGGCTGTGGAAGCAATTCAGAAGAGAGAGGGACGACACGAGAGTCCGCGTGCGCGCGGCCACGTGGAGCGCCACGAGGACTTGCCGACCTGGCGCAAGACGACACCGCGCGGAAACCCGGAGGTTGATCGCGCAGACCTTGCGCGCAGCACCGAGCGGCTGGAGATGCTGCTGGGGCACTGACGCCCCCTCGCAACGTAACTTGAAAGAGCCCCGCTCCGGCGGGGCTCTTTACGTTCTGCTCGCTGAGTCGCCGAGCTCCGTGACCGCCGCCACGGCGACCATCTCGGGTGTGACGCCCACCTCGAGGTGCGCGGCTCCGACGGCGGCGAGCAGGTTCGTCGCCGCGGCATGCAGGCGCCGGCCGGTCTCGAGGGCGGCGCGCTCGAGCAGCTCCTCGCGCTCCTCCTCGGACATGGCGAGGAGGTGCGCCTCCGCCATCGCCGCTCCGCCATCCGGCGATGCCTCGACCCCGTCGACAACCGCGTCGTCCCTGCCGGGCGCCAGGGCGTTCAGGGCGAAGCGCCGGAGCATGAAGTCCCCGAACGCCTCGGAGGCCTCGGAGTCCAGCACCCGGCCCATCAGCTCCTTGAGCTCGGTCCCACCTGGCTGGTTCGTCTCGCTCACGGGGGTAGAGCATCCCACTCTCCGCGAGTGGATGCGACCCTCGCACGGCGACTTTGGGGATACTCGCCGGCGGCAATGTCGGACGACAACACGGACAGGCTGAACCGCATCTTCGAGCACCTCTTCGAGGGACGCCGGATGGGTCCCGAGCTGCTCGCGGAAGAGGCCGAGTGGGTCAACCCCCGCGATGCCGTCGAGGGAGGGACGCGCCGAGGCGCCGACGCGTTCAACGACGCGATCGAGAGCGTGTTCGCCGCGTGGGACGACGTGTGGTTCGACACCGAACGCGTGATCGATCGGGGCGACCAGGTCATCGCGCTCGGGGTGCTCCGCGGCCACATCCGCGGCCCCGGGATGGAGGTCGAGAGCCCGCACGGCCAGGTCTGGACGTTCCGCGACGGCCGCGTACTCCGGATGCAGTGGTTCAACACGCACGCGGAGGCCCTGCAGGCCACCGGGTCGGGCTGATCAGCGCTCCGACTCTCGAAACCGCCCGTTTGTGACCGCCCGCAGACGGGAAGACTTCGAACGAGGCAAGTGGTCCCTCGCGCCGATCCGCTGCTCGACCTTGCCGCGCAAGCGGTGGAGCGCGAGTTCGTCCTCAGGGCGGACTTCGAGCTCCTCGACAGCGACGGCCGCGCCTGGATATCGCTGCGGTTCGTCAGGGGTCCGCGCCCGCCGCGACAGGGTGAGTCGGTCTACCTGATCGACTACCAAGGTCACGGCTGCGTGGGCACCGTCGAGCGGGTCGAGGGCTGGTACGCCTGCGTACGCCCCGACTGGACGACCTGGCGGGGCGACCCGCCCCCGCACAGCGGGTAGCTCGACCGGCGTGATGCCTCAGACGGTGCGGGGTCGCCACGGCTCGTGCTCGTGCGTGAGCCAGACGAGCTCGGGGTCGAGCGCAAGGACCCGCTGCCGGCCTTCGGTGGGCGGCTCGTCGAACTCGCCGAACCACACCGCCACGTCCCCGCCGACGATGACCGGGCGCCCGCCGGTCTCGACGACGACCATCTGCATGCCGCGTGTGTGCCCCGGCGCCGGGACGAGTCGGAGCCCGGGAAGCAGCTCGTGCTCGCCGTCGACCGGCACGTACTGCACGCCGGGCGCCTCGACCCACTCGCGAATGGTGTAGCCGTCCTCGCTGCGCGCGTCGTCGAGCTCCCGACGCTGGACGTAGATCGGCTTGCCGGCGAAGAGGTGGTTGCCGCCGCAGTGGTCGGCGTGCAGGTGTGTGTTGACGACGATGTCGATGCCGGCGAGATCGAAGTCCTGCTCGCTCAGCGGCTCGAGGCGGGGATCCATGTCGGCCATCGCCGGGTGCAGCTCCGTCATGCCGGTGTCGACCAACACGCGCGCATCGGGATGGTCGATGACGTGCACGTAGACCGGCATCCGTTCGCCCTCGACGGAAAGGTCGGCAACGAAGACCGGCGTGACGGTGATCGAGGCGGGGGCGCTCACCTCGTACCCTCCGCCGCGCTGAGCGTGGCCGGCAGGTCGAGGTGCTCGAACACCGGGCCGTCGAAGACGACGATCTCGGTGACGGCCCCGTCCTGCACCCGCAGGACGTCGATCGCCAGCGGCTGATACGCGGCATCGCCCGGCTGGCGCACGTAATACGCAACCGCGGGCTGGCCGTTGGCATGGGTCACCAGGCACCGCACGCTGCCGAACGTCTCCGATCCGAAGCCGCCGTCGATCCAGCACTGCAAGACGGTGTCCCGGCCGGTCCAGACGCCGGGGGTCGGCGGCATCGAGAACCGGACGTCCTCGTGCGTGAGCGCGGCGAGGCCCTCGGGATCGCCGCGCTCGCTGCAGTCGACGTACCGGGCAAGCAGCTCCCGTTCGGCAGCGCTTGGCTCTGCGGCGAGTTGCCACGCCTCGCGGTCCTCGGGCAGGCGCTCGCGCAGCCCCGCCCGCGCGCGCTGCAGCGCGGAGTTCACCGACGCCTCAGTCGTCTCGAGCAACCGCGCGGTCTCCTTCGCCGAGCAGCCGAGGACGTCGCGCAGCACGAGCACCGCCCGCGGCAGCGGCGCGAGGTGCTGGATCGCCGTGACGAACGCCAGCTCGATGGTCTCCTTGGCCAGCGCGACGCCCTCCGGGCCCTCGCGCCGGTCGGGCAGCTGTTCGAGCAGCGCATCGGGGTACGGCTGCAGCCAGGCGACCTCGCCGCTTGCGCTCGGCCGGCGCGGGCGCTTGTCGAGCGCGTCGAGGCACGCGTTCGTCGCGATCCCGTACAGCCATGCGCGAACCGACGCGCGGCCCTCGTACGTCTCGCGCCGGCGCCACGCGCGCAGAAACGCTTCCTGGACGAGGTCCTCGGCCTCCTCGAACGAGCCGAGCAGGCGGTAGCAGTGGACGTGCAGCTCGCGGCGGTGGGGCTCGACGCGGGCGCCGAAGGCCTGCTCGTCGAGTGGCCGGAGGTCGTCGGTGATGGAGTTCATGGTTGTGTGACGGCGGGCGGCCCGAAATCTCATCACCCTAGGCAAATGGGTAGAACTGAGCAGGCGATGTCGCAAGAGAACGTGGAGGTCGTGCGCAGGTTCCTGCTCGTCAAGGTGGACGAGGCGCTCACGTACGCGGACCCCGAGATCGTGTGGAACCCCACGGAGGAATCGGCCACGCAGGGACACGACGCGGTGCGGGCCAGTCTGGTGCGCTGGAAGAGCGAATGGGACGACTACGAGATGCGTCCTGAGGAGTTCGAGCATCTGGGCGACCGCGTGGTGGTGGCTGTCCGCGTCCGAGGACGCGGGCGGGCGAGCGGGATCGAGGTCGACGCCCGCTTCTACGACGTCTACACGCTCCGCGAGGGCAAGATCGTCCGCATGGACCAGTTCACTGAGCGAGCGGAGGCCCTCGAAGCCGTGGGGCTGTCCCGATGATCGAGGAATCGCGACTCGAGCGGGTTGAGTCGGGTCTCACGCCTGTGACGGCGGGGTGGTTCGTCGTCAACGCACGAGACGCAGCGTGGATGAACAACGACGCGACGCAGGCCTGCTGCATCTTCGAGTCCGACGACTTCGTTCTGCGCGGCCGGCCGGATCTCAGCGAGTACGTGAAGCCCGGCGCCGGGTTCGCCCTCCGCGTACTCCGGCCGGGCCGGCCGGCCGACATGTACCACGCGGAGTCGGTGGAGGAGGACTTCCTCGTCCTGATGGGCGAATGCATCCTGATCATCGAGGATGAGGAGCGCCACCTCGGCCCCTGGGACTTCGTGCACTGCCCGCCCGGCGCGGCGCACGCGTTCGTCGGAGCGGGTGACGGGCCGTGCGTACTTCTCTGCGCCGGAAACCGCGACTTCGACGACGACACGTTCTGGCGCGTCTACAAGCGCTCCGACGTCGCCCTGCGCCACGGCGCGAGTGTCGAGCAGGACACGAGCTCGGACGCCGAAGCAAACGCGCCATTCCGAGGCCGCTGGCGCGTCGAGCGCCCGGAAAGCTGGAGCGAGCTCCCATGGAGCTCGGGCAGTGCTTAGGGGCGCCCCGCGCGCCTACTCCCGCAGCCCCACGGCTTCGAGGGCTTTCTTAGGGTCGAGATACTCGCGGACCCGGATCACCTTGCCACTCTTGAACTCCACGATCCAAGCGATTGCCGATTCGGTTATGGCGCCGCTCTCGCTGCCGCGTCCCCGGAGCTGACCGATAGCGACGACTCGGTCGCCAAGGTCCCGGATCTCTGTTTGCTCTGCCTGGATCTCGGAGAAGGCTTCTTCAAGTTCTCGGATTCCCTTGGAGACGCCTTCGTGCCCCCGGTACACGGTGGCTCCCCCGCCGAACTGAAGCTGCAACCAGGGGTACCACTCGATCTCGGGGTGGAGTTCGTCGAGCATCGCTCCCACGTCGCCGCGGTTGTAGGCGTCCGACACGCGACGAACGATCTCGACGTTCTCCTGCGGCATCGCCCGCCCAGTATCTGCCGTTCAGGCGCCGCGGTCCAGGCGCAGCAGGTGCGACCTGACGCGCCTACTCCCGGAAGCGTGCTCTGATCGCCTTGTGATCGGTCGCACCGGCCGCATCCTGCCCCGAGTACGTTTCGCACACGATCAGACCCTCCGCTCGTGCGCACTTCCAGGGGAGAGCGGCCTGCATGGCATCGTCCTGACTGCCGTTGCGGTACTGGGTCTTCAGCACGCGGCGCGCCACGCGACACGGAACGCTGCCGGTGACCACCTCGACCAGGATGAGGGGGTGGTCGCCGGGCGGCGCGATCCGGAAGTGACCGCAGGACTTGCGTGCGGGAACTGGGTACAGCTCTCCGCCTGGGTGGTCTGGCGTGGCCAGCGCGGGCAGTTCGAAACCTGGACAGGCAGCCCGGACCTCGGTCGGGCGGGCGACGCGGCAGCCGACGATTCCGCGGAACGCTCCCCCCGGCTGTGTGCATTGCACCATCTCAATCCCGTAATCCACGCACGACCAGGGAGGTGTGCTCCTGCCGTGGGGGTAACGGTTCTTCAGTACGCGCCGCGCCTCGCGACAGCGAACGACACCTTGGAAGACCTCGATCTCGTACACGATGTCGCCCGGGCCTCTCCGGTAGTCGGGGCAGGCCTTCGGGCCGCCCGCTACAACGACCCGACCCGGGGGGTCTTCTCCGAAGTCCGACGTGATCACTTCGGTCTCGGCCGTCGTGGTCCCGTCGTCGTCGTCGCAGGCGACCGCTCCGAGCGCGCCGAAGGCAAGCAGCGAGAGCAGCAGCGCGAACCTCGTCGCCCCGTGCGCGAGCAGCCCTCTTACGACCGCCACGTTCTCCTGCGACATCTCCCGCCCAGTATCTGCCCCGTAGGCGTCACGGTCCAGGCGCGCCCCAGAATGAGAGCGGGCAGGTACGGGACGCCAATCCTGATGGGCCGTACTGGGCTCGAACCAGTGACCTCCGGCTTGTCGAGCCGGCGCTCTCCCAGCTGAGCTAACGGCCCTGGGAGGCAGCCGAGTATAGCCCCGCGATACTGGTCCTCGGATGTCGCGGGAGGACGTGGATCTGGTCGGTCGGCTGTATGCGGAGGGTGGCCCGTTCTCGCTCCCGTTGAGCCCGGATGAGGAGGCGGCAATCCTCGACCGGACGTTCGGCGAGTTCTACGACGAGCAGCTCGAAATCCGGATGCCGCCCGACTATCCGGAGGGTGAGCAGGTGTTCGTCGGACGCCGCGGCATGGAGGAGGTCATCGCGCTGTTGCGCGATTCATGGACCGCGTGGCGATTCGAGGCCGAGCGGGTGGTCGATGCCGGGCACTGCCTGATCGTGTTCACCCGGGTCGTCGCCGAGGGCGGCGCGAGCGGGCTGGGAGCCGTTCAGGAGACCGCCCACGTCTGGCAGCTCCGAGAGGGCCGGCTCTCGTCCATCCAGATCTACCGCGACCGCGCTCAGGCGCTCGAGGCGACCGGCGTCTCGGAGGACTCGGCGGAGGGCGGCGGCTGAGAGGCGGCCGTCGCGGGCAGCTTCCCCTGCGCTCGCATCGCGATCTCGAAGGTCTCGCGCGAGCTGTATCGGGGGGTCCAGTCGAGCGTCTTCTTCAGCTTCTCGTTCGAGACGATCCAGGGGTAGAGCTCGAAGTCGATTCCACCGGCCGGCGCCTCGGACAGCCGCAGGCGCCAGTACACCTTCGCGAGCGCCCGGTACAGCCACACGGGCAGCCGGATCACGCGGGTGTCGAGCAGCTCGGCGCACTCGCGGCGGGTCATCAGGCCCTCGGGCGCGAGGTTGAACTGGCCCGGGTGGCGTCCGAGCAGCAGGCGGCTGATCGCCTCCACGACGTCGTCTTCGTGCACGAACTGCGTGTGCGAGTCGAGGTTGCCCGTGTCGGCGACGATGGGCGCCTTGCTCCACAGCCGCACCAGGTAGTTGTCGACGTTGGGCCCGTAGACGATGCAGGGCCGCACGATCGTCGTGATCACGTCGGGGTGCTGCAGCGCCCACAGCTGCACGATCCGGTCGGACTCCGTCTTGTCGCGCGCGTAGGAGAAGCGCGCCACGCCGCGCACCGGGTGGTCCTCGGTGATCGGGTCCGGGTTATCCGGGAACGCGCCGTACGCCACGGCCGAGGTCGTGACGAGCACCTGCCCGATCCCCGCCTCGGCGGCCGCCTCGAGCACGTTGTGCGTGCCGTTCACGTCGACCTCGTACATGAGGCCCTCGTCGTGGGACGGGTTCAGGATGAAGGCGAGGTGCACGAGCACGTCCGGGTTCGCGCGCTGGAGCGCCGAGTGGACGGCGCCGCGGTCGCGCACGTCGACCCGCTCGAACTCGGTCTTCGGGCGGTAGCCGCCCCTCGGCGGCACCACGTCCGCGATGACGATCTTCTCGGTGTCCTCGCGGCGGGCGAGCAGCTCCACGAGTCGGGTGCCGATGTAGCCCGAGCCGCCGGTGATCAGGTAGCGCATGCGCGGCATCCTAGGGGGCCGCGGAATCGGCGGAGCGCACGCTCGATCGACGCGGCCTTGAGCCTCACTCGCCGCACATAACACGCAATTTGCCGGTCCCTGCTTGCGAAAGCTCAGTCGGCCGGTGCAACCTGCACCCATGTCACTGAACGAGCGGCGGCCCAGAGCGCAGGATGAGCGTGGTCTCCGTGTCCGACGCTCCACAGCGCCGGCGAAGCGTACGGAGGAGCACGTCGAGCTCCGCCGTGTCGTGGCACGCCACGCGAAGCTGGTAGTCCGGCGTGCCGCTGAGGTGGAGGATCTCGAGCACCGGCTCGAGCTTCGCGGCCGCCGCGGCGAAGTCGTCCGAGTCGGTGTCGGAGGCGACCGTGACCCCCACGAGCGCCTCGAGCCGCCGACCGCCCGCGCCCGGGTCCACCAGCGCCGTGAACCCCGTGATCACTCCCGCCTGGCGAAGGCGCCTGACCCGGTCGGCCGCGGCGTTCGCGCTGAGCCCGACCGCCGCGCCGAGGTCGCGCCAGGAGATACGGCCGTCGTCGCGCAGGATCTTGAGGATCTCACCGTCGGTCTCGTTCATCACCGCGATTATCTCAGCCCATGGACGCGTCAGCCGCGCTGATCGCCGGACTCGCGGCGGGCCTCGCCATCGCGGTGCAGGTGGGCGCCGTGAGCCTGCTGCTGGTCGAGACGGCGGTGGTGGCGGGCCCGCGCGTGGGCATCGCCGCCGGCCTCGGCGTCGCCACCGTCGACTTCCTCTTCGGGGTGGTCGCGGTCGCCGCCGGTGGCGCCGTCGGCGCCGCGCTGTCGAGCCACGAGGCCGAGATCCGCCTGGTCGCGGCGGCGACGCTCGGCGCCATCGCGGTGCACGGGCTCGTGGCGGTGGCCCGCCGGCGGGCCGAGGAGGAGGCCGCGCTGCCCGACGTGGCCCGCTCCGGCCCCGCCGCCCAGTTCCTGCGCTTCTTCGTGATCACCTCCGCGAACCCCCTGACGATCGCCTCGTTCGCGGCCGTCGCCACCTCGCTCTCGCTGGCCGGCCCGGGCGCGGCCGCCGCGTTCGCCCTCGGAGTGGGCGCGGGGTCGGGGGCATGGCACCTGGTGCTCAGCACCGCCGCCGGCCACGCCGGGCCCTGGATCACGCCGCGCATTCAGCGCGCGCTCGCGATCGGCGGCCGGCTCGCCGTCCTCGCGATCGCCGCTCACCTCGCGCTCGCCGCCTGAGGCGGGCGCGGGTCACGACTCCTTGTCGGCCCACTCCTTCTCGAGGTCCTTCATCACGCCCGGCTCGCGCAGCGTCGTCACGTCGCCGAGCTCGCGCCCCGAGGCGATGTCGCGCAGCAGGCGCCGCATGATCTTGCCCGAGCGCGTCTTCGGGCACGTCGGCGGTCCAGATGATCCGCTTGGGGCGCGAGAACTTGCCGATCCGGTCGGCCACGCGTGAGCGCACCTCGCCCTCCAGCTCCTCGCTGCCCTCGCGCTCGCCCTCCAAGATCACGAACGCGACGATCGCCTGGCCGGTGTCCTCGTCCTCGATCCCGATCACCGCGGCCTCGGCCACCTTCGGGTGCGAGACGATCGCGGACTCCACCGTTGCGGTCGAGAGCAGATGGCCCGACACGTTCACGGTGTCGTCCACGCGCCCGATCACCCAGAAGTAGCCGTCCTCGTCGCGGCGCGCCGCGTCGCCCACGAAGTAGGTCTTCTCGTCCCACTTCGAGAAGTAGGTCTCCTTGAAGCGGTCCGGGTCGCGGTAGAGCGTGCGGAGCATCCCGGGCCACGGCCGGCGCAGCGCGAGCAGGCCCTGCTCGCCTGCCTCGACCTCGTTGCCGTCCTCGTCCAGCACGGCGGCATCGATGCCGGGCAGCGGCTTGGTCGCCGACCCCGGCTTCGCCGCGATCACCCCCGGGAGCGGCGAGATCATGATGTGCCCGGTCTCGGTCTGCCACCAGGTGTCGACGATCGGGCAGTGCTCGCCGCCGATCACCTTCGAGTACCAGAGCCACGCCTTCGGGTTGATCGGCTCGCCGACCGTGCCGAGCAGCCGCAGCTTCGACAGGTCGTGGCGCTGCGGATACTCGATCCCCCACTTCATGCACGCGCGGATGGCCGTGGGCGCCGTGTAGAAGACGGTCACGCCGTAGCGCTCGCAGAGCTCCCACCAGATGTCCTTGTCCGGATAGTCGGGGGCGCCCTCGTACATCACCGAGGTCGCGCCGTTCATCAGCGGCCCGTAGACGATGTACGAGTGGCCTGTGACCCAGCCGACGTCGGCCGAGCACCAGTACACGTCCTCGTCCGGCTTCAGGTCGAACACGTACCTGTGCGTCCACGCGGCTCCGGTCAGGTAGCCGCCGGTGGTGTGCAGGATCCCCTTCGGCTTGGCGGTCGAGCCGCTCGTGTAGAGCACGAACAGGGGGTGCTCCGCGTCGAAGGGCTCGGCCGGGCAGTCGTCCGAGGCCGCCTCGATCGCCTCGTCGTAGAAGACGTCGCGGCCGTCCTCCATGTCCACGTCCACGCCGGTGTTCCGGACCACGACCACCGTCTCGATCGACGGCACGTCGCCGAGGAACTTGTCGACGGCGGGCTTGATGTCGGCCGCCTTCCCCTTGCGGCGCGCCTGGTCGACGGTGATCAGCGCCTTCGCCTCGGAGAACTCCATCCGCTCCTTCACCGAGTCGGGCGAGAAGCCGCCGAAGACCACGTTGTGCGGGGCGCCGATGCGCGCGCAGGCGAGCATCGCGACGGCGACCTCCGGGATCATCGGCAGGTAGATGCCGACCACGTCGCCGGGCTCGATGCCGCGCTCCTTCAGGACGTTGGCCAGCCGCTTCGTGTCGCTCAGGAGCTCGGCGTAGGTCACGTCGCGCTCCTCGCCCTCCTCCCCGCGCCAGTGGAATGCCACGCGGTCGCCGCGACCGGCGTCCACGTGGCGGTCGAGCGCCTGGGCGGACGCGTTCAGCTTCCCGTCGGCGAACCACTTGTAGAAGGGCGCCTCGGACTCGTCGAGCACCTGATCGAACGGCTCAGCCCAGTCGAGCAGCTCCTTGGACTGCTTCGCCCAGTAGGCCTCCGGGTCGCTCGCCGCCTCCTCGTAGACCGACTCGTCCTGGATCAGCGCGCGCTCGCGGAACTCGGCGGGAGGCTCGAACAGCTCCTGGTCGAGAAGCTGCTCGAGCTCCTGCTCGATCTGCTCGGCGGATGCCTTCGTCGTCCCTTCCATCGCGCTCCCTCTCGTAGTCCCTTGGGCCAGGTTCTACCAGGGACTACAAGCGGGGGATCGTCGTCGTCGCGGCGGCCGCCGTGCGGGGCCTGCTGCTTCCGCCCGTGAGCGTCAGGCCGGTCGCCACCTCGGCGCCAAGGCCGGTCTCCGAGCGCACGTACAGCTCGTCGAACTTGGCCACCGCGGACGGATCGGTCGTGAGGACCGTGCCGAGCCAGCACCCGATGAACCCGAGCGGGATGCTGATGAGCCCCGGGTTGGCGAGCGAGTACCAGGACAGCGCCCCGCCCTCCGAGTCGGGGCCCGGCCACACGGTCGGGCTGATCACGACGAGCGCGATGGAGCTGATCACTCCGAACAGCACGCCCGTGACCGCACCGGCTGTGTTGAACCGCCGCCATGTGAGCGCGAGCAGGAGCGCCGGGAAGTTCGCGCTCGCCGCGACGGCGAACGCGAGGCCGACCATGAACGAGACGTTCAGGCCCTCGCCGCCGATGATCGCGATGCCGATTGCGATCGCGCCGATCGAGACCGCCGCGATCTTCGCCACCCAGACCTCCTCGCTTCTCGGAGTCGCGGCCTTGGCGGACGACGTTCGACCACACGTCGTGCGCGACCGCGCCCGACGCGGAGATCACGAGACCCGCGACGACCGCGAGGATGGTCGCGAACGCGACGCCGGCGACGATCGCGAGGAACAGCTCGCCGCCGAGCTCGTTCGCGAGCGTGGGCAGCGCGTTGTTGCCGGTCGGGCCGGCGGCCTCCTCACCGCCCTTGCCGAGGATGGCGCGGGCGCCGAAGCCGAGCGCCGTCGTCATCACGTAGAAGGCGCCGATCAGGACCATCGCCCACATCACGGAGCTGCGCGCCGCCTTGGCGTTCGGCACCGTGAAGAACCGCATCAGGATGTGCGGCAGTCCCGCCGTGCCGAGCACCAGGCCCAGGCCGAGCGAGATCGTGTCGAGCGGTGTGGCGAGGAACAGGCCGGGCTTCAGGTAGGTCTCGCCCTCAGCCGACTGCGCCGCGGGCGTCGCGGAACAGGTCGATCGGGTTCCAGCCGATCCTCGACAGGACCCAGATCGTCATGACGATCGCGGCGCTCATCAGCAGGAACGCCTTGATGATCTGCACCCAGCTCGTGGCGAGCATGCCGCCCGCGACGATGTAGATGATCATGAAGGTGCCCGTGAGCACGACCGCGAGCCAGAAGTCGATTCCGACGAGGCCCTCGATCAGCACTCCCGCGCCGACCATCTGCGCGATCAGGTAGAAGCCCGACGACCGACAGCGTGCCGAGTGCCGCGGCCGTCCGCGCGGCCGGCGCTGCTTCATCCGGTATGTGAGCACGTCGGCGATCGTGTACTTGCCCGAGTTGCGCATGCGCTCGGCGAGCAGGAACAGCACCGTCAGGAACGCGACCAGGAAGCCGACCGAGTACAGGAACCCGTCGAAGCCGAACAGGAAGATCAGTCCGGCGATGCCGAGGAAGCTCGCCGCCGACATGTAGTCGCCGGCGATGGCGAAGCCGTTCTGCGGCCCGGTGAGCCCGCGGCCCGCGGCCCAGAAGTCGGTTGCGGTCGAGACGCGCTTCGACGCCCAGTAGGTGATGACCGAGCGTGACGCCGACGACGACCGCGAAGATCGCGAGCGCGGTCTCGTTGACCGCGGCGAGATAGGTGGTCATCGGGGGACCTCCTTCTGCTCCGCGTCCTCCTCGACCAGCTGGCCGCGCCGGAAGCGCGGGCCGGCCGCTGCCGCGGCGGTCGCTGGCGCCGGTGCGGCACCCTCAACGGCCTGGCGCGCGCGCTCGGCGAGCGGGTCGAAGACCTTGTCGGCGCGGCGGAGGTACATCCAGCCGAGCACCCAGGTCATCACGAACTGGCTCAGCGCGAGCACGTAGCCGACGGTCAGGCCGTCGGTGATGAACTCGCGGCCCATGAAGTCGGGCGCGTATCCCGCGAGGATGATGAATCCGAAGTACCAGGCGAGAAAGAAGATCGTCGCCTGGAATGACGAACGCCCTCTTCTTGCTGACGAGCTCACGAAACTCAGGCGATCGCTCGACCGCCTGCCAGTCGATATCCGGGTGGTCTTCGGCCACGAGATACCCCTTTCAGGTTGCGCCTCCCGGGAGGGGCGTTACCCGGGCACCGCGGGGCTTATGCCCAAAGTGTCTTAGCCGCAGGCGGCGGGGCGCTTGTGCCTGCGGAGCACGTTCTCGTACGCGACGGGGCGCGAGGTCATCGTTCCGTCGACGCACATGTCGATCAGCCGGCGCCAGGTGGCGGGCGCGTCGCGGTCGTCGTTCGAGAACCAGTTCTGCCAGGCGTAGCCGTCCCGATGGGCGCGCGCGACGTTGTCTGCGGTGGTGATGGTGATGGGCGATCCGCCGAGCTGGAAGGTGATCGGCACCTGGAACGCGACGACGCCCGGTCCGGGCGAGCCACCTCCCAGGATCCAGGCCGCGGCGCCGTCGATGCCGGGTGCCAGGTCGATGCGCGGCGCGAGCTCGTGGAAGCGGTCGACGGCGGCCTGCTGGAACGAGACCACGATCAGGTCGCGACGCTTCGTGTCCTTCAGGAGCCTGGCGAGCACCTCGGCGTTCCGGACGTATTCCTCGGTCGCCTCGTCCGGCGTGCGGCCCTTGATCTCGATGTTGATCGGCGTGTTCGGGAACGCCCTCAGCACCTGGGCCAGCGTCGGCACGCGGAAGTCGCCGGCCCGGAACCCCTTGGGCGGCTCGGCGCGGCCGGTCGCGACCCCGCGGAAGCGGTACGCCCGCCGCGCCAGGTCGTGGCTGTAGTGCTCCGGCGCGCGCGGGGCGAACCAGTAGGCGGCGTCGAGGCGCCTGATCTGCCTGAGCGTCTTCGACGCAACCGTGCCGTGACCGTTCGTCTTCCCGTCCACCGTCGTGTCGTGCATGACGATGACCTTGTTGTCCTTCGTCACACCGACATCGAGCTCGAGCATGTCCGCACCGGCGCGCAGCGCCTTGCGGAACGCGTACATCGTGTTGGACGGAAACTCGTCCTCACCGCCCTGATGGGCGATGTTGAGCGGCGCCTTCTTCTCGATCCAGCGGTTGGCGGCGGTCGCCGTGGCGGCCGGGACGAGGGTGAGGGCGGCGGTGAGCGAGCAGACCAGGGCGCGACGCATGACCGCGCAGAGTAGCCAGCGTATGGTTGGAGGCCGTGCCGGACAACGACCGCAAGGCGCTCGCGCAACAGGTCTACGAAGCTTTCGCGGCAGCCGACCGCGACCTGATCGAGCGCCTGCTGGCGGACGACTTCGAGTTCCACTCCCCGCCTGATCCGCATCTCGACCGAGCCGGCTACTTCGAGCGCTGCTGGCCCCACGCGGGCGGCGGGCAATCGTTCGACTTCGTGCGTCTGATCGAGTCTGGCGACGAGGTGGTGGTCACCTACGAAGGCCACAGACCCGACGGAAGCGCCTTCAGGAACACCGAGGTACTGACCTTCACCGGCGACCAGGTGCGCCGCGCGGAGGTCTACTTCGGCTGGGACCTGCGGGGTCAGACCCCTTGAGGGTGGTTGAGGGTTACTGAGACGGTTTGGGAGGGGTTGAGACGCGGGCTCGCAGCTCGCGGGCGCTCGCGCCGGCGGGCCGGCGCAGGCGCACCGTGACCATGCCGCCGGTGGCGGCGGTCACCGTGCGCCGGGCGACGGGACGGCCCGCGTGCAGCAGTGTCACGGTCAGGCGCCCGGGTTGCGGCGCGCAGACGGTGACGAGCGCGACGGCGCGGCGCACGCGAACGCGCGGGCGGTGCGGCTTGCACGCCGCCGCGGAGGTCCAGGTGGGCTGCTCGCCGCCCTTCAGGACGCGGCGCGCGCGCGGCGCACCCGTGGCGTTCGCGACGTAGATGTCGCCGCCGCGCTCGAACGCGATCAGCTTTCCGTTGGGCGACCACGTCGGCTGGGTGTTCTCGCCGGTCACGAGCTCGCGCACCGGCGCGGCGGTGGCCGCGTCGTAGATCACGATCGCTCCCGCGCCGATCGTTGTGGAGGGCGACTTGACGACCGCGGCGAACCTGCCGTCGGGCGAGAAGGCGGGGTTGAACAGGTCCTGCGTCGGATCGCGCGCGACATCGCGCTCGCACTGGAAATCGATATTGGTCACCAGCAGGCAGATGCCATACGGGAACGGGTCCGTGTCGGACGTGTCGGTCCGCACGAGCCGCGAGCCGAGCCATGCCATGTCTACGACCACTCGCGCTGTCGCCTCGCGCTCGCTGCCGTCGGCGTTCATGACGAACATGTACGGCACGAAGCCGGACAGGCCCGGGGTTCCCGGCGGGCTGCCCACCGGAGCCGGCGAGGTCTCGGGGAGGAGCTCCACCGTGGAGACCTGCGTGCCGTCTGGGGCGATCTCGGCGATCACGTCGATGCCGCCGCGCGGCAGCTTGTCGGTTAGACGGCGACCCCGGCCGTCGAGCACGTAGGCGAAGGTGGCGTTGACGACGGCCAGCCGCGACCCGTCCGCGCTCGCGGACACCCACGCGTAGAGCGGGCCGCCCGGCCTGCCGTCCGTGGTCAGCCGCTGCTTGCCGGTGCCGTCCGGCGCCGCCTTGCAGACGTTCGGTCCGCAGCGGTACACGAGCGTGTCCGCCGACGCGCTCGCGCCGCTCCCCGCAAGGGCCGCGACGGCGATCGTGACGATGGCTGCAAGCCGGCGGGCGACCATCCCCGTGAGTGTCACATGCCGCGTGCCGCTGCGAAACCCGCCGCATGTGCCTTGGCGTGGCGGCAGTCGCTCACGACCAGAGGCGCCGACCAGAATCGAACTGGTGTACACGGCTTTGCAGGCCGCTGCGTAACCACTCCGCCACGGCGCCGGAGCGGCGTCTAGGGTAGCGGTGGCGCCGGGTGCGGCTTTGCAGGGCTAGGGGATGGCTTTCTCCGGTCGAAGGTATCTTCGGCGTCGTGAACACCATGGAAACCAAGACCGTTTCGTTCTGGGTACCGGGTGGCACGCGTGCGGCGGGCCTCGCTCGGCGATCGATCCTGTCGGTTGAAGCGGGGCTTCCCGACTCCGTCCGGCACCGGCTCGCGCTGCTGCTCTCAGAGCTCGTCACGAACGCGATCCAGCACGGCGGCGCCGGCGAGCACGAGACGATCCAGGTCCGCATCGCCTCCTCCTACGAGAAGATCCGCGTCGAGGTCTTCGACCCCGGCCCGAACGCCCCGGGCCCTCGCAACCGGCTCGAGCCGCAGGGCGGCTACGGCCTCCTGCTCGTCGATCGCCTCGCTCACGGATGGGGCCGGGACAGGGTCGAGGGCGGCGGCAGCCTCGCCTGGTTCGAGCTTCAGCTCGACCCGACCGACCACATCTAGACGCCCCGGGAGCCGCCCGGCACGCGGCTATACTCCGCCCCCGCGCGGCTGTAGCTCAGTTGGCTAGAGCGTCTGCTTGCCATGCAGAAGGTCGAGGGTTCGAATCCCTTCAGCCGCTCTGGAAAAGGCCTGCGTTTGCAGGTCTTTTTCGTGCGCCTCGCCGGATTGGCCCCCCCGGCAACCGCTTTGGCCGCTCTGCGGGCCGAAATCACCCCGCGGGGATGACGCGGGGGCGTCCACCCTCGGCCATCGTGGTCCTGTGGAGTGGGCCCTTGCCATCGTGGCGTTCACGCTGCTCGGGGTTGCGGCGGTTTCGGGGCGACTGTCGGGGACAGTCGTCACCCCGGCGATGGTGTTCGTCGCGGTGGGATTGCTGGTGGGACCGAAGGTGCTTGGCGAGATCGATCTCGAGAGCTCGAGCGGGACGGTTCGAACGCTGGCGGAGGCGACGCTGGCGCTGGTGCTGTTCTGCGACGCCTCGCGCATCGATCTCGGGCAACTTCGGCGCGAGGTCGGGGTGCCGGTGCGTCTGCTCGGGATCGGACTGCCGCTGACGATCGCGCTCGGCGCCGTCGCGGCGGCGGTCATCTTCGACCGGCTGAGCATCGAAGAGGCGGTGATCCTGTCGATCGTGTTGGCGCCCACCGACGCCGCGCTTGGGCAGGCGGTCGTCACCGAGCCACGCGTGCCGGGCAGGATCCGCCAGGGGCTGAACGTCGAGAGCGGGCTGAACGACGGGATCTGCGTGCCGCTGCTGTTCGCCGCCGTGGCGGTGGCCGACGTGGAATCGGAGATCTCGGAAGGCCGCGACGCCGCGACCCTGCTGCTCGAGGAGATCGGCTACGGAATCGTCGGCGGGCGTGGTGGGCGGTCTTGTCGTCGCGGCGATCGTCATCTACGTCGGCCGCCGCGAGCTGATCGCGGGCCAGTGGCGGCAGGTGATCCCGGGCGCCGGCGCGGCGCTCGCCTACGGCACGGCCAGCGCGCTGGGCGGCTCGGGCTTCATCGCCGCGTTCGTCGCGGGCATGACCTTCCGGCTGGCGCTCGGGCGCGACCCCGAGCACATCAACGAGCTCAGCGAGCAGGTGGGGAACGTGCTCAACGGCGTCACATTCCTCTTCTTCGGGGCGATCCTGCTCGGCCCGGCGCTCGGCGAGCTGACCTGGGAGCTTGCCCTGTACGCAGTCCTCAGCCTCACGGTTGTGCGGATGCTGCCCGTCGCGATCGCGATGCTGGGCTCGCGCGCCCGGCCGCCGACGCTCGCCTTCCTCGGCTGGTTCGGCCCCCGCGGGCTCGCATCGATCGTGTTCGCCGTGATCGTGATCGAGGAGTCGAACCTGCCCCACGAGCACCTGATCGTGCTCGCGATCTACCTGACCGTCGGGCTCTCGGTCCTCGCGCATGGCCTCAGCGCGGCCCCGCTCGCGAACCGCTACGCGCGCTGGTACGAGCAGCACCCGCGCGACAAGGCCCCGCCGATGGAGAGCGCGCCGGCCGATGTGACAAGAGCCCGCGGAGCCGTAGCGCAGCCGGCGGAGGTGACGTGACCGACGGAATGGTCTGGATCGAGGGGAGCCGCTTCCTGATGGGGAGCGACTCGGCCTACCCCGAGGAGGGTCCGGTCCGGGAGGTCGAGGTTGGCGGGTTCTTCATCGACCCGTACACCGTCACGAACAGGGACTGGAACCGGTTCGTGCAGGACACCGGCTACGTGACGCTCGCCGAGCGCCCGCCCGATCCCGCCGACTACCCCGATGCCGACCCGGCGCTGCTCGTGCCCGGCTCGAGCGTGTTCGTCCAGCCGCGACGCCCGGTCAGCCTCGACGACGCCTACCAGTGGTGGGCGTACGTGCCGGGGGCCGATTGGCGCCATCCGCGGGGCCCCGAGACCTCGGCGAAGAAGCTCTCGAAGCACCCGGTCGTCCACGTCGCCTACGAGGACGCCGTGGCGTACGCCGGCTGGGCGGGCAAGGAGCTCCCGACCGAGGCGGAATGGGAGTTCGCGGCGCGCGGCGGGCTCGCCGGCGCCGAGTATTCCTGGGGCGACGAGCTGAACCCCGGCGGGCGCCAGATGGCGAACACCTGGCAGGGCGAGTTCCCGGTTCACAACGAGCTCCTCGACGGGTTCGAGTGGACGGCCCCGGTGGGGTCGTTTCCACCCAACGGCTACGGGCTCTACGAGATGACCGGGAACGTGTGGGAGTGGACCGCGGACGCATATGAGGGGCCCGCGGAACGCATCCCACGCAAGGTCACGAAAGGCGGCTCCTTCCTGTGCGCGGCCAACTACTGCCGCCGCTACCGGCCGGCGGCGCGGATGGCGCAGCCGGAGGACACGTCGACCTGCCACCTCGGCTTCCGCTGCGTCGTGAGACCCTGAGCGGGAACGCCCGGTCGTCCCTCGGCCTTCTTCCTCACTCCTCTCACGTCCTTCGGTGCACGATCCTCCCGTCGACCATGGTGAGGTCGACCTTCGTGTTCGACACCCGCTTCAGCCGCGTGTCGAGGATGTCGCGATCCAGCACGATCAGGTCGGCGGCGAAGCCCTCTCTGATCTGGCCTGTCGTCTGGTTCTGGTGCAGCTGGAAGGCGCTGTGGCGGGTGTGCATGGCGATCGACTCGCGCAGGCTGAGGCCCTCCTGCAGCCAGAGCGGCTTGGTGTAGCCCTCGTAGACCTCGTCGGCCCTGCGGTTCACCGCCATCTCGACCTGTCGGAGCGGCAGCAGGGGGTCCACCGGCCAGTCGCTTCCCCCGCACAGGGTGGCGCCCGCGCGCGCGAGGCTGCCGGCGGGGTAGACCCAGCGCCAGCGGCGCGGGCCGATGTACGGCTTCAGCGCGTCGACCGTGTACGTGTCTCGCTCGGCCCATTGCAGCTGCATGCTCGCCAGCACGCCGAGCCGGGCGAAGCGCCGGAAGTCGCTCGGATCGATCAGCTCGAGATGCGTGATCGTGTGGCGGTTGTCCGTCTTGCCGTGGCGCTTTCGCGCCGCCTCGAAGGCGTCGAGCGCCGAGCGCACGGCCCGGTCGCCGATGGCGTGGACGTGGACCTGCCAGCCCGCCGCGTCGAGCGCCGCTACGGCCGGATTCGCGACCCGCTGCCGGAAGTACGTCGGGCCCCGGCTCCTGCCCGGCATCCAGCGCGGCTTCCGCTTGGTGCCCTTGTTCACGCGGTAGGGCCTCAGCAGGGCCGCGGTCTGGGTCGGATACTCGATGACGCCGTCGAAGAACATCTTGACGGTGCGGATCGTCACACCTGCGCGGGCGTGACTCATCTTCAGGCGTTCGACTAGGGCAAGCATCCCCTGCGGATCCGCCGCCAAGTCGGGTGAGACCGTGATCGCCACCGACGGCTTGACCGTGAGCGGTTCGCGGTCCGCGAGGGCGGCGAGCGCGGCGAGCTCGGTGTCGCCCACCGACGCGTCGAGGTAGGACGTGATCCCCTGCCTGGCGATCTCCTTGTGCGCGGCCTGCAATGCGTCGGCGTTCTGCTCGGTCGTGAGCGACGGGATCTTCCTCGTCACGAGTCCGATCGCGTCGTCGAGCAGGATCCCCGTGGGCTCCCCGTTACGGCGGTGCCTGATCTTCCCGCCCTTCGGATCGGGCGTGGAAGCGGTGATCCCGGCGAGCTCGAGCGCACGCGAGTTCACGACCGCCGTGTGCCCGCTCAGGTCGATGACGACGATGGGGCGCCGCGTCGGCAGCCGGTCGAGGTCCTCCTTCGTCGGCTGCCTGTCCATCCCGAGCGGCTCCCACAGATCCACCGAGAGCCACCCGTCCGGCTCCTGGTCCGCGGTGCGCTCGAGGAACTTTCGAATCGCGGCGATGAACGGGGCGAGGTCGAGCTGTCGGTAGTTGAGCGTGGGCTTGGTCAGCGCGAGGCCGCCTGCCAACGGGTGCATGTGCCCGTCGTGGATGCCCGGCATCAGAGTGCGCCCGCGGAGATCGATCACCTCGGTCCCGGCGCCGACGAACGACGCGACGCCGCTGTCCGAGCCGACGTACGCGATCCGTCCATCGGTAACGGCGACCGCTTGGGCGAGCCGGCTGCCTCGGGCGGTGATGACCCTCCCGTTGCGGAAGACGGTGGTCGCTGTACCGACCTGTCCCGCTAGTGCCGTCGCCGGCCCCGCCACGGCCGCACCAGCGGCGAGCGCGACACCGTCGCGAACGAACCGACGACGTGAGATCCCGCTCCGCGTGGTGCTGCTCTCGTCGCCCCTCACCAACCGCTCCTCTCGCCGTGAAGCGCGACTCTAACCGGCACAATGGGAGCCCCCCGAACCTGTGAGGTCGAGATGACCCTTGGCGAAAACTCCGCCAACAGCGCAGTCGCTGCACTCGAGTCGGTCGAGGCGGTCGACGCGGCCGCGCTAAAGCTTGCCGGGACGGTGACCAATGCCATCCCCGTCGGTGCGGCGCGGGACGCGCTGTCCGGCACGTGGATCGGCCATGCGCTCCATCCGTTGCTGACGGATGTGGTCATCGGGTCGTTTCTCAGCGCGACGATGCTCGACCTGCTCGGCGGCGACGACACCGGCCGCGCGAGCGAGCGTCTCATCGAGATCGGTCTGGTGAGCTCCGCGCCGACGGTCGTCAGCGGCCTGAGCGATTGGGCAATGACCGTCTACGGCGACCGCCGGACCCGTCCGGTCGGGCTGGCGCACGCGAGCGCGAACCTGACCGCGTCCGCGCTGTATGCGGCGTCCCTCGCCGCGCGGCGCCGGGGTGCCCCGGGCCGGGGCAAGCTGGTGGGCCTCGCGGGCAGCGCGGTGCTCTCGCTCGGTGCCTTCCTCGGCGGTCACCTCTCGTTCACGCGCGGAGTCGGTGTCAATGAGACGACGTTCGACGAGGGGCCAAGCGACTGGACGACGGTCGAGGCGGGCGAGCTCGAGGATGGCCGGCCGACCAGCGCGATGGCTGGCGACACGCCCGTTCTGCTGCTCAGGCACAACGGTCACCTGCATGCGCTGCACGATCGCTGCTCGCATCGCGGCTGCCTGCTCAGCAGCGGTGAGGTCGAGGGCGAGTCCATCACCTGCCCCTGCCACGGCTCGCGCTTCCACCTTCACGACGGCTCGATCGAGCGCGGCCCGGCGACGGCGCCGCAACCAGTCTTCGAGACCCGCGACAGCGAGGGCGGGATCGAGGTGAGGCTACCCGCGCCCGCTTAAGTCGCTAGACGAATCGCTTCACGAAGTCGAGTGCTGTCTGTGCCACCTCGCGCCAGCCGCTGTCGATCGTGAGCGAGTGCCCGCGGTTCGGGATCTTGGTGATCTCTGTGACTGACTCATTGTGCGCCTGGCGCTTGTAGGCGGCGTGGGCGATCGCCCACGGGACGGTGTGGTCCTTCTCGCCCTCGATGATCAGGAGCGGGCCACGGTCTGGATTCTTGGGATCGATCTTCGCCTCGGTGAAGGGGTTCACATTCGCGTTCGCCATCTGCGCCAGAGCAATCCCAGGCCCGGCGACGTGGTACGTGTCGTATAGGTGTCGCGCCTCGTCCTCGTCGAGCGCGTTGGCCCATCCGTACTTGAACTGGTCGAACGTGAGGGTGACCGCGCGGCCTCGGTTGAGCGGATTCTTCAGCCCTGGGCTGGCCGACTTCAATGCCGACAGCGGCAGGGGCAGGACGCCTCGGAACGGCCCCGGGTCGATCGCCACCGAGGCGGCCGACAGCCCCCGGTCGGCGATCATCTGGGTGAGCAGGCCGCCCGTCGAATGGCCCATCACGGCCGGCTTCTTCTCGAGCTGGCCGATCAGCGTGGCGGTGTGGTCGGCGACCCGCTTCAAGGTCTTCTTCGCGAGGACCTCGGGGTGGGCGCGGGCCTCCTCGACCGATTCCGGATCGTCCGGCCAGGAGGGCGTTACCCCCGCGTAGCCGTTCTCTTCGAACAGACCGACCCAGTTGTCCCAGCTGCTCGGCAGCAGCCAAAGCCCATGGATGAAGACGACCGGCGTCTTGCCGCTCGAGTTGGCTCGCTCGATCTGGCCCTGCTCGCGCTCGGTGATCTCGGCTTCGGTGGGGACGGTGTTCGGCGATGAGGACATAGAGTCGTCTCCTTTCGTGGTGATTGCAGCGAGGCTAGTCAGTCCACCAGTCGCGCTGCCCTTCGACGTCTTCACGCCGACCTGTGCCGAGATTGGGCGCGCCGATGACGAGGATCTCGAGCCCCTCCGGACCGGCCTCGTAGCCTCGCCACGTACCGGGCGGGACGCGCACCGCGTCCCATTCCTCGAGCTCGACGATCTCGTCGTCGAGCTTCATGCGCCCGCTCCCGCGCACGACGACGTACACCTCCTCCTGCGTCGTGTGCGTGTGGCCGTACGGAAAGCGATAGCCGGGTGGGACGCGCTGGTAGCTCAGGCCGGATTGCTCGAGCTCGAGCGCATCGGTCGCCAAGCGGAACTCCAGGTCCGGCGCGCCGTCGAAGTTGGACCCGACGTCCTCCAGGTCCTTCTTGAAGTTCGTGAGCGTGAACGGCACGCTCGCAATGCTACGGCGCTCTGGTAACCGTCGCCGTTCTGGAGACCGACGCCCTGGGGTCGGTCTCCGACGTCGCCGTGAACGTCAGCGTCGTCGGACGTCGTCCGCGCTCGTCGCCGGGCACCGTCACGTAGACGGGGACGGTCACGGTCTCGCCGGCCGGGACGTCGAGCACGTTCGCGCGCAGCGTGGTGGTCCAGCCGTCGGCGGTCGTCGCCTTGACGCGGATCAGGTCCTCGGCGGCGCCCGTGTTGGTCACGCGGAACCGGTGGATCGCGACGCGGCCCGGAGACGCCGGGCTCGGCATTCGCCTCCGAGGCCGCGACGCCGCGGGTTGCGGGCCCGCCGCCGTCCAGCGACCGCACGGCGACGCGGTAGGACAGGACGCCCTCGCGCGTCGCGCTTGCTTCCCCAGGACGTAGAAGTGCAGGCGGTTCGGCGTCGTCCTCGTACTCGCTGACGACGCCCGGGCCGGTGCCCGCGTGGAAGAGCGCGTCGGCGAGCTGGCGGTAGTCGCCCTTGGTCACCTTCACGGGCGTGCCGTCGGGGCGGAGGAAGTCGACCTTGTCGATGTCCTCGGGGTGGGCGTCGATGACCCACTTCCAGGGCGCGAGCTCGGCGGTCTTGTTCTTGGCGATGAGGACGCCGTGGTCGGGCGTGAACGAGTCGCTGCCCATCCGGTCCACGACCTCGAGCGTGTAGTTCTCGTAGCCGCCGCCGTCGCAGCGCCAGTCCTCCTCGACCGTGCACGCGGGGGTCTTGTCGCCGCCGGTCAGCGTGAGCATGAGTCCGTGCAGCCCGGTGCGGCCGGTCCCCGGGCCGAGCGGGATCTCGCGCGCCCAGACGTCGGCGAACACGGGGCCGGTCGCGGCGAGCGCGTTGCGGTCGATGAACTGCACCTCGTCGGCTTGAGGAAGCCCATGCGCAGCTTGTCGCGCAGCATGTGCTGCGACCCCATCGTCGCGCCGAGCGTGGGCGGGATCTGCCAGCGGTTGTGGCTGCCGCCCGGGCCGTTGAACGAGCCGCGCGACATCATGTCCCACGGGCCCGAGTACTCGCGCTGCGGCGGGTTCGCGTACGAGTTGTTGTAGTTGTCGAGCACGCCGAGGATGTGGCTGAACTCGTGCGCGTAGACGGACGCGCCGTCGTTCTCGCCCTCGGTGGCCATGACACCCGGGGTGGCGTGCGACCAGATCCCGCGGGCCGCGTAGAACGACGTCCACGGGACGTAGCGCGTCGGGGACCAGTTCGGCTTGCTCGGGTCGGGGTTGCCGAACGGCTCGGTCACGTCCTCCTTGTTCTGGAAGCGCATCTCGCCGAGCTCCTGCCAGACGCCGGACTCGTCGTAGCCGGCGTGCAGGAGGAAGCGGAAGTCGTAGTCGCGCCCGCCGTTGCGTCACCTGGGCCGCCGTCGACGTCGGCGCGCGGACTTCGCCAGCAGCTCGGTGTCGAAGTCGCCGTCGCAGGTCTCGCCGGTCGGGCACGCCGACTCCTGGCCGAACTCGGCGAGCCCGTACTGGTACTCGGGCCGGTCCATCCGGTAGGGACCGAACGCGTCCATGTCGATGCCGACCAGGCCGTAGGAGTCCTCGAGCCAGTACTCGTTGATCGTGTGCCCGTGGTTGAGCGCCTGCGGCGTGTTGAGCAGGTCCTCGTAGAAGTCGCCGACCTGGCCGCGCGGGACGCCGCCCGCGCCGATCGGATTGCCGACGACGTCCGAGCCCTCCGGGCGCGTGACCAGGAACTCGCGGTCGGGGTAGTCGCCCAGGATCAGCGCCGCGCGCAGCTTCTTCGGCGGCTGGCGCTGATCGTCGGCCCAGTTGAAGCCCGGGATCGGCCGGTAGTCGTCCCACGTCATGTCCTGCGGGCAGGACCCACGACTGCGGATCGACTGGCCCGGGCACCTCCGCGAGGCCCTGCGCGGCGGCCGCCGGCGCGTGCAAGGCGGGAAGGGCAAGCAGCGAGACGAGCACCATGGCGGCGCGTCCGTGAGAGACCGTCATCGACAGCCTCTAACGCCCGTCGCGCTGGTTTCTTGCGGTTCGAAACCACCGTCGCCGCGCGGGTGCTTTCCACGCAAAAGGCGGCGGCGCGCCCGCGATTGAGCGCGCCGCCGCCTGCGATTGACGAGCCTACGCGCTCGTGCCTGCCTTTGACCGATGGAGCTTCGCCTTCATCTCCTCGACCTTGGCGTGTGCGTCTGCCTTGGTCTGCTCGACGCGAGCCTTGTGCAGCTCCTTGCGAGCCTCGTCCTTGGCCTTCCGCTGCGCCTCCTCGGCCACGGCGATCTCGTCCTCGACGTCGACCGCCGGCCGGCGCAGGACCTCGCCACCGAGGCGCGCCATCGCGGCGTCGATGACCTCGGGGCTCTGCTCGGTGACCTGAGCGAGGACCGCGGTCCTGGTCGGCTGGACCTGCTTCGCGATCTCGCCGAGAACCGATTCCGTCGTATCGACCTCATCGATGTCGAACAGCGATCCGGCGAGCATTCCGTACGTCCCGCCGATCAGCATGCCGAGCGGGCCGCCGATGATCCCGACCAGCAGGCCGATCAGGCCGCCGCTCGCGGTGCCGACGTAGGGATCGTCGCCGACATCGCTCTTGACGTCGATGCGGCCCTCGCTGTCACGCGTGACGACCGCAGCACCCGCGATCTTGATCTGGTCCTGAGAATCGAGCTGCTTCAGGTCGGTGAGCGCCTGGTAGGCGTTCTCGTCCTTCTCCGGGTCTTCGCCGAAGGTGACGACCAGGACGTTGTCGGGTGAGAAATAGTCGGGGGTCATTTGGACCACCTTTCCTGTGAGTTGTTTTCAGGGACGGTCCAAGGCTCTCTCCCGCGCGGGTGAGCGGTCATCACACACATCATGTGATTCGTGGGACAGTCCGGGCACGTGGTATCGCGACCCGTTCTGTTCGAGCGGCTGTCAGCCCCCGCCCCGGGCACCGTCACGCTCGTCTGCGCGCCTGCGGGAAGCGGAAAGACGGTTCTGCTGCGCTCGTGGGCAGCGGAGACGGAGGAGGCCGTCGCATGGGTCACGGTCGCGCGCGGCGAGCGTGACTCGCAGCGATTCTGGCTGCACCTGATTGACGAAATGGCCGACGCCGCCGGCGACGACGTGATCGAGCGGGTCAGTCCGGCGCCGGGCTTCGCGGGCGCGGCGGTGGTAGAGCGGCTCCTGGCCCAATTGCAGCGGCTGGAGGAGCCCGTCCAACTGGTGATCGACGACCTGCACGAGCTCGACTCCGAAGACGCGCTCGTCTGGCTCGAGATGCTGCTGACGCGGCTGCCGCCGGAGCTGCGGGTCCTGCTCGCGACGCGGGAGGAGCCGGCGCTTGGCCTGCACCGCCTGAGGCTCGCGGGCGAGCTCACGGAGCTGCGCGCCTCCGAGCTGCGCTTCTCGCTCGACGAAACCCGCGCGCTGTTTCACGCCAGTGGGGTCACTCTGTCGGACACCGCGTTCGACTCGCTGCATGAACGCACCGAGGGGTGGGCCGCCGGTTTAAGGCTGGCGGCGATCTCGCTGGCAGCGCACCCGGACCCGGAGCGGTTCGTGTCCGAGTTCTCCGGCAGCGAGCGGACGGTGGCGCGCTACCTCCTCGCGGAGGTGCTGGAGCGCCAGCCGCCGAAGGCGCGCGACCTGCTCCTGCGCACTTCGATACTCGAGCGCGTCAGCGGGCCGCTGGCCGATTCACTCACCGGCGACAACGGGGCCGAGGCGATCCTCCAGCGGCTCGAAGACCAGAACGCGTTCGTCACCGCCCTCGACGCCGGCCGGACCTGGTTCCGCTACCACCACCTGTTCGCGGATTTGTTGCGGCTCGAATTGCGACGCATCGCGCCGACGACGATCCCCTCGCTGCACCGCGCCGCGGCCGCCTGGCACGAACAGGAAGGCGACGTAGTCGAAGCCGTCCGCCACTGTCAGGCGGCGAGTGACTGGGCACCGGCCGCGCGCCTGCTCCTGGACAACTACCTCACGCTGACGATGGCCGGCCGCGGCGAGACGCTCCAGGCGCTCCTTGGCGAGTTCCCGGCCGATGCCCATTTGGGCGATGGAAATCTCGCGGCTGCGCTTTCGATCGACAACATCCTTCATGGCCTGCTCGACGACGCCGCCGCCCAATTGGACGTCGCCCGGCGCTTCGCGGCGGCAGCCCCGGCAGAGAGACGACGCGTCTTCCACGTGTACCTGGCCATCCTCGACGTCGAGCTCGCCCGCCGGCGCAGCGACCTGGCCAGGGCTCGCGAGGCAACGCGCGAACTGGAAGCAGCGCTCGGCGCCGCGGTAGATGTGGACGAGTTGCCCGTGCCGCCGGATTACTGGGCACTCGCGCTCATGAATCTGGGCATCGCGGAACTGTGGGCCGGGCGCCCCGAGGACGCGCAGAGGCACCTCCACGACGCTCTCGGTCGCACGCGCCGGATCTCACGGCCCTTCATCGAAATCGGCTGCCTGGCGCACCTCGCAATCGCGGCGCCGCTCAGCGGCCAGCCGCTGCCGCTCGCGCTCGAGCTGAGCGAGCGGGCGATCGCGATTGCCGAGGAGCATGGCTGGACCAACCAGTCGATGACGACCGGCGCGTTCGCGATGGCCGGCATGGCGCTTGTGCGGATGGGGCGCTTCGTGGAGGCGGAGCGTCATCTCTCCAGCGCGGAGGAGTGTCTACGCGCGGCAGCCGACCCGGGCACCGAGGTCGTGGTCCACCATGCCCGCGGCATGCTGAGCTTTGGCGACGGCCGCTTCGACGAAGCCCTGGCAGAGTTTGCGCGCGCGCAGGACCTGGAACGGCTGCTCGCCGGCGAGCACGTGTTCAAGGTCGACGTTCGTGGCCGGGCACTCCAGGTACGGGTGCGAATGGGCGACACGGAAACCGCGCAACTCGAGCTCGCCGGCTTGAGCCCGGACCAGCGCAACCGTGCCGCGATGCGAATTGCACTCGCGGCTATGGAACTCGAACACGACAACCCCGAAGGCGCGGCCGAGGCGCTGGCGCCGGTGCTCGATGGTTCCGCACCGGCGCTCTCCCACCGCTGGGCACGCGTCGAGGGACTGCTGCTCGACGCCATGGCTCGCGATCGGCTGGGCGACGTCCGCGCGGCCGAGGAGTCGCTCGAGGCGGCGCTCGACCTCGCCGAGCCAGAAGGCCTGATCCTTCCATTCCTGCTCTGGCCGAGCCGCGAGCTCCTAGAGCGCCACCCGAGACACCGGACCTCCCACGCGACGCTCATCTCGACGATCCTCGACACGCTGGCCGGGCGTGCCACCGCTCAGCGCGGGCCGGCGGCGCCGCTCCGCGACGAGCTGAGCGAGGCCGAGCTGCGCGTCGTCAGGTACCTGCCGAGCAACCTGACCGCGTCGCAGATCGCCTCAGAGCTCGTGGTCTCCACCAACACGGTCCGGACGCACATGCGTCACATCTACGCGAAGCTCGACGCCCATTCACGCGGCGAGGCCGTCGCTCGCGCGCGCGAGCTCCGGCTGGTTGCGCCTGGCGCTGTGCGGCGCTGAGGCTACTCGCCGGGGGCCGACCAGCTCAGCTCGAGCCCGAGCTCGACCCGGTCGCCGTTCGACCTCAGGCATCG
The DNA here is from genome assembly GCA_963819635.1 of uncultured Thermoleophilaceae bacterium. Taxonomy (GTDB): domain Bacteria; phylum Actinomycetota; class Thermoleophilia; order Solirubrobacterales; family Thermoleophilaceae; genus JACVRW01. The sequence continues at coordinate 466,580 of CAWFWX010000003.1, read as the reverse complement.
CTCCAGGCGCAGCTCCTTCCCGACCGGAACCGTGATCCGGCGGCCCGCTGCGATCAGATCGAGCGGGCCGCCGGCGGTCAGTGCGTACGCGATGTCGATCAGCCGCTCAGCGGCCTGCTGACGCGACACCCGTTCGTCTTGCTTGAACTCCGTCACAGCTCCTCGCGCACCGCACGGATCTGGAACGCGCGCACCATCGTGGTGATGCCCTGCATCAGCGCCCAGATGCCGGCGAGTACCAGGAGCACGTACGCCTTGTGGATGAAGAACTGGCCCGAGGTCCAGAAGGCGAGTGCCGTCATCAGGATCCCCGAGATCAGCCCCAGCCACCAGAGCGGGTTGATCGCGCGCTCGAGAAAAGCGCGAATCATCCACCAGACGCCGATGATCAGGAACAGAAAGCCGAGCGTGTCGGCCAGGCCGGCGAAGGTGTCCGCCGGGTTGGCGAAGCAGACGATCGCCGACACGGTGAACAGCGCGCCGAACAGCGCCCAGGCCCAACGCCCCGGCAGGTCGAGCGTCGAGAGCGCGATGTTCTCGACGCCGAGAGCCAGGAACATGAGCCCGACGAGGATGCCGACGGTGGTCACGGACGCCTGGTCGAACTGAAGAATGACCAGAGCGACTACGACCCACGCGATTCCGGCGGTCAGCAGGACCCACCAGTAGCCGGTGACGTTGCGCACCGCGTCGCGCAAAGACGGGATGGACGGTGGTGCGAATTGTGGTGTTGCAGCTTGTTCGCTCACGACTTACCTCCAAGGTGTGGTTTGTTGTCGCGACCGAGCATCCGGTCGACATGCGTGAGCCGTCGTCACACGCTTTGCGTGATTTCGTCGGCGGCCGCGATGCGAGCCCTCCTGGCCGCCGTGAGCTCGCCGATCAGGATCTGGAGCGCGGCTGCGATCGGCACGCCGATGATCGCGCCTATGAAGCCGAACAGCGCGCCGAACGACAGCACGCTGGCGAGCACGGTGAAGCCCGACACGCGGGCCGCCCTTCCAATGATCGTCGGCTGCAGAACGTAGTTCTCGACCTGCTGGTAGACCAGCATCACGATCGCGAAGGCGACCAGTGCCTGGAGGCTGACCGACAGCGCGACGACCCCGATGATGACCCCTGCGATCGTTGCCCCGACGGTGGGGATGAGGTCCAGGAACCCCGCGATCAGCGCCAGGGCGAGCGGGTACGGCAGGTCGAGTATCACCGCGGTCACGCCGTAGACGCTCGCGCAGATCACGGAGATGGCGAGGTTGCCGAGCATGTAGCGCGAGGTCGTGTGGATGATCCGGTCCGTGACGTCCAGGTAGCGCTCCCGCGTGTCGCGGTACATCAGACCGCCGATCCAATCGCGCACGCGCGGTTCGTCGTTCAGGCCGAACAGCGTCAGGAAGATGACCGAGAAGAACAGCGTGATCGCCCCGAAGGCCGACACGCCGACATCGGCGACGCCGCCCGAGACCTTGGCCACTCCCGCGGTGATGTCGGTCGTGTGCTCCCTCAAGGTGTCGAGCGAGCCGCTGCCACCGTTGATGAAGTCGCCCACATCGCTGCGCCTCACGTGGTCGACGATCTCGGGCAGGTCGTGGCTGAACCCGCGCACCGCATCACTCACCGCCTGCACGAGCACCAGCAGGCCGACGACGAGGGCGATGACTATCCCCAGGACGAGCACCGTCGAGCACAGCGCCCGACTCCAGCCCAGGCGCCGCTCCATTGCGGTCGCCACCGGTGAGAGGACGGCGACGCTGAGAACGGACACGAGGATCATGAGCAGGGCGCCTCCAATCGACGCCAGCGCTCCGGCGAGGGCAACCATTCCGGCGACCACGAGCAGCGTCCGGACCGATATGGACACGACGACATCGTTTGCCATTGGTCGAGGCTCCCCGCTGGGCGTGTGAGCCGTCGTCACGCAAAACGAGTGATGACAGGTCATCCAGTCCGCACGGATCGTCCCGGCCATGGAAACCGCACTTTGGACATCACAGCTGCTTCTCGCAGCCATCTTTCTCGCCACCGGGTTGACCAAGCTCTCGCAGCCGCGCGCGCAGCTCGCGGCGGGCCCGATGGGCTGGGCCGCCGACGTGACCGATCTCGAGTTCCGCACCGTCGGCCTACTCGAGGTGCTGGGCGCGCTGGGGCTGGTCCTGCCGGGCGCGCTGGGCGTCGCGCCGCTTCTCACACCGCTCGCCGCGGTGGGTCTCGCGATGACCATGATCGGGGCGATCGTTACGCACGTGCGCATGGGCGAGACGGACCGCCTGGCCGTACCGCTCGTCCTCCTCGTCCTTACGTTGTTCGTCGCGATCGCGCGCTTCGGTCACCCATGACGATGAGGGCGGGCGCACCCGCGTAGCTGATCTCTCTGAGCTACCCGCGTGCGTCGGCCGGCCGCTCGGCTGCCGATCCCTCCTGCCGCTGGTACGCCCTGCTGTCGCTCCCGCGGATCAGCACGAAGGCGAGCGCGAACCCGACGGCGGCGAAGCCCGAGCCCACGAGGAAAGCCGACTGGAAGCCCTCGGTGAGCGCCTGTGGCAGCTCGGCCGGATTACCGTGCGCGCCCGCTATCAGGTGGTTGGTGCGGGAGTCCGCGATCGCCGCGAGCACCGCCAACCCGAGCGCGCCACCGATCTGTTGCGAGGTGTTGATCAGGCCGCTCGCGAGACCGGCCTCGCGTTCCTGAATGCCTGCGACGGCAGCGATCGTGATGGGCACGAAGGCGAGGCCAAGCCCGGCCCCCGCCAGCAACGACGGTCCGAGGACATCGCCGAGATAGCTGCCGCCCACCGAGATCTGCCCGAACCAGATGAGGCCGGCGGTGAGAGAGGCCATGCCCGTCATCAGCACCGGCTTGAAGCCGATGCGAGTGACGAGCTGCGAGGCGAGCCCGGCCGTGAACACGATTGTGAGCGCGAGCGGCAGGTACGAGAAGCCCGTCTTGATCGCGCTGTAGCCGAGCACCTGTTGCATGTACAGCGTTAGGAAGAGAAACATCGAGAAGAGCGACGCGCCAAGCAGCAGTCCCACCACGTTCGCGCCGGTAACCGAGCCAAACCGGAAGATCCAGAACGGGACCAGTGGCGCCCGGGACCGGAGCTCTATGACGACGAAGGCGCCGATCAACACCGCCGAGGCGGCGATCAACCCGATCGTCTGAGCCGATCCCCAGCCCGCGCTGTTCGTGTCGAGAAGCGCATAGGCGAGCAGGGAGAGTCCAGCGGTGACGCTGATGGCGCCGGCCACATCGAACGAGCGCGTGGCCGACTCGGAGCGGCTCTCCCCGATCAACGATGGTGCGATCGCTGCTGCGGCGAGGCCGATCGGGACGTTGACCCAGAGGACCCACTCCCAGCCCGCCCACTGGGTGAGAACGCCGCCGAGCAGTACCCCGACGGCGCCGGCGCTGCCGGCGACCGCGCCCCAGACACCGAGTGCCGTGTTGCGCTCGGCGCCGTCGCGGAACGTGGTGGTGATGATCGAAAGCGCGGCCGGAGACAGAAGCGCGCCGCCCAGGCCCTGGACCGCCCGCGCCGCGATCAGCCAGCCCTCGGACTGCGCGAAGCCGCCGACCAGGGACGCGGCGGCGAATAGCAACAGCCCACTTATGAACATTTTGCGGCGCCCGAGCAGGTCGGCCATCCTGCCGCCGAGCAGCAGGAACCCGCCGAACGTGAGCACGTAGGCGTTCAGGATCCAGGGGAGACTCGACTGGGAGAAGCTGAGCGCGCGCCCGATCGTGGGCAGCGCCACGTTCACGATCGAGGCGTCCAGCACGACCATGAACTGGGCGACGCTGAGCAGGATCAGCGCCCTCCAACGCCGTTGCTGCAGGAGCCGTTGATCCGATTCAGGATTCTGTGTGTCGGGCTTGGACATGACTCTCCTAATGGTCGCCGGACGCGCAGCCCTTGTCGTCTGCCTGGGGACGACGATTCGAGCTACGCCGGCTGGCTTAGACGAACGGCACGCCGCCGCCGTAAGAACTCGCCGCCGGCCGTACCTAATGACGGTGAATCCAAGCTCGCCCCCCAACGGCACAGGAGGCCACCAAAATGCCCGTTACCCGTATCGCGATCCGCGAAGGCAAGACGGCGGACTACAAGCAGGCGCTGATGGACGGGATCTACGAGGCCATGCGCGAGACCGTCGCCATCAAGGACGGCGATCGGTTCATGGCGATCACCGAGCATGGCGAGCACGAATTCGCCTACGGATCGTTTCTCGGGATCGACCGTGGCGAGGATCTCGTTCAGATCCAGGTGTTCTGGGCGCCCGGCAAGACGGTCGATGCCAAGCTCGCGATGTACAGGCAGATCGTCGAGCGCCTCGGAACCAACCCAGGGGTCCGACCCGAGGATGTGCTGATCTCCGTCGTGGAGACCGCCGCCGAGAACTGGTCATTCGGCAACGGCGAGACGCAGTTCTACAAGCCTGCGGCCGCACCAACCGTGGGGTAGCGCTCGATGAGTTGGTCGGCGATCGCGTCGAGGTCGTCCCCGATGTAGTTGGGCTGCGGGCCCACGTCCAGCGGCGCGTTGCCCTCACGGAGGATGAGCCCGGCCTGCCAGCCGGCCGCGACGGCACCCAGCGTGTCCCAGGCGTGGCAGGCGACCAGGCAGATGTCGCCCGGAGCGACCCCGAGCTCGCCGGCGACCGAGTGGTAGGCCTCCGGCGCCGGCTTGTGGCGCCTTACGGTCTCATCGACGCTGAAGCGGCGTTCGAACAGGTCGATGACGCCCGCGTTCTCCAACTGCCTACCGGAGATCTCGAGCGTGTTGTCGGTGAGCGTGAACAGGCGGAACCCGTGGTCACGTAGGCGCCGCAGGGCGGCGGGAACCTCCGGGTGCGGTGGCATTGAGGCGAACCGGTCGGTGAGCTCGGCACCGTCGGCGTCGCTGATCGCGATGCCACGGGTCGCGGCCAGCATGCGCAGCACGGCGCCGCCGATGTCCGTGAACGGGACGTAGACACCGGCGAGGGTGAGTGCCTCGGAGTAGGTGATCAAACTCGCGAACCACAGCCGCATCGCGGCGGGATCCTCGAAGAGGCGGTCGAAGGTCGGGCGGACCCCGTCGAGGTCGAGCAGGGTCTCGTTGACGTCGAAGACGATGATCGGTCGCTGAGCCATCGCAGGCTTTCGTTTCGTGCGCGTGGCAGTTCTTACTGGGGAGCCCACGGTAAGAAGCCGCCGCCCGTCGCCGTCATATCGCCAAACGAGAAGGAGCGGGCATGACGGCGTATCGCACGATCGAAGTGAACGGCAGCGAGATCTTCTTCCGGGAGGACGGGGATCCATCCGCCGCGACGCTGCTGCTGCTGCACGGCTTTCCGAGCTCGTCCGCGCAATACGACCAGCTGATGAAGCGGCTGGCCGACCACTACCACCTGATCGCGCCCGACTACCCGGGGTTCGGTCAGAGCCCGCCGCTCCCCGGCACCACGACCTTCGACCGGCTAGCGGACGTGATCGACGCGTTCACCGCGGCCATGGCCCCGAACCGCTTCAGCCTGTACATGTTCGACTTCGGCTCGCCGGTGGGATTCCGCGTCGCCACCCGTCATCCCGAGCGGGTCCAGGGCCTTGTCCTGCAGAACGGCAACGCCTACGAGGCCGGTCTGGGCCCGGGCATGCAGGCGCTACAGCCCTATTGGAACGACCGGGCCGGAAACGAGGCCGCCGTCCGCGAATTCCTCACCCTTGACGCCACGCGCTCGCAGTACGTCGATGGCGTCGCGGACCCGACGAGCGTCAACCCGGACCTCTGGGAGCTCGACCAGCGCTACCTGGAGCTGCCCGGCCGCGACCAGGTCATGCTCGACCTGCTCTACGACTACCGGAACAACGTCGCGTTGTACCCGGTCTGGCAGGAATACCTGCGGACCCACACGCCGCCCGCGCTACTTCCCTGGGGGCGCAACGACACGTTCTTCCCTGTTGAGGGAGCACGGGCGTATCTCGACGATCTCCCCCACGCCGAGCTGCACCTGCTCGACACGGGCCACTTCGCCACGGCGACACACAGCGACGAGATCGCTGGGCTGATCCGCGCGTTCCTCGACAGCCATGTGGTCGCGGCAGCGGGGGTCTGACTACTCGTCGAGGAGCTTGCGGCTGCGTTCAGCCTCCGAACAGCGCGGCGGCGGTGTCCACGGTCTTGACCACGCCGTACAGCAGCGCGCCCGAGACCAGCACCCACAGTGCGATGCCCGGCACCGGGCTGGCCGACGCCGTCCGCGTCGGAGCTTCGGCTGAGTGCGTGCTCACGATGTACCACTCCTCTCCGTGCTAATTGACGAGACCGGCACTTGCAGGGGCTCGGCCTCGGCGGTGCGGCGGCGGAACCTCTCGCTCGGCTTCCGCATGTGGAAGCGCGCGTTCACCGGCCGGATCAGCAGGTTGGCCACGAACCCGACCAGCAGCACGCCGACCATGATGTAGAGCGACAGCTCGTACAGGTCCGCGCCCTGCTTGCCCGCCGCCGTCTGGGAGTCGGCGATCGAGTTGATGATCCAGGGGCCCGCCACGCCGGCGGCGGACCAGGCCGTCAGCAGGCGGCCGTGGATTGCGCCGACCTGGTGACCCCCGAACAGGTCCTTCAAGTACGCGGGGACCGTCGCGAAGCCGCCGCCGTAGAAGGACAGGATCACGATCGTCACAGCCACGAAGACGCCCAGCCCAGCCGTGCCGGACGACGCCAGCACGAAGTACAGGATCGCCCCGACGCCCAGGTAGGTCATGTACATCGGCTTGCGCCCGATCAGGTCGGACGTCGACGACCAGATGAACCGGCCGGACATGTTCGCGAGCGACAGGAGTCCCACGAAGCCCGCCGCCTCGGCAGCGCTGACGTCGGAGAAGAAGTCCTGGATCATCGGCGCGGCCTGCTCGAGGATCCCGATGCCCGCGGTCACGTTGCAGAACAGGACCGTCCACAGCAGCCAGAACTGCGGCGTCCGGATGGCGCTGTCGGCGGTGACGTCCGCGGTGGTCCGCATGGCGCCGGCCTCCGCCGCCGTCTCGGGCACGTAGCCCTCGGGCTTCCAGTCGTCCGCCGGCACGCGCACCGTGAACGCGCCGAGCATCATCGCGACGAAGTAGATGGCCGCGAGCGTCAGGAACGCCGGCACGATCGCGTCCTGCGGCTGCGCCGCGTAGCCCTCGAGGAGCGAGGCGGACAGCGGCGAGGCGATCAGCGCGCCACCGCCGAAGCCCATGATCGCGAGGCCCGTCGCCAGGCCGGGGCGGTCCGGGAACCACTTGATCAGGGTCGAGACCGGCGAGATGTAGCCGATGCCCAGCCCGATCCCGCCCAGCACGCCGTAGCCGAGGTAGACGATCCACAGCTGGTCGGTCGCGACGCCGAACGCGGCAACGACGAAGCCGAGTGACCAGCACATGCCGGCCGTGAACATCGCCTTGCGCGGCCCCACTCGCTCGACCCACTTGCCAAGCACCGCCGCCGACAGGCCGAGCATCACGATCGCGATCGAGAAGATCCTGCTGATCGGTGTGAGCTGCGTGCCGAAGTGATCGACCAGCGGCTCCTTGAACACGCTGAACGCGTAGACCTCGCCGATGCACAGGTGCACCGCCAGGGCCGCGGGTGGAATCAACCAGCGGTTGTACGACTTCGGAGCGACTGTGCGCTCGCGGTCGAGAAACGACAGCGTCACGTGGCGCCTCCTCCCCAGGACAGTTCCCGGGGAGCTACCCGGGCCCCCGGCGGGCCATGCACCTTCCTCGCTCAGGCCTTAACGCGCCGCCAGCCAGTCGACGACGTAGTCCGGCGGGTCGCCGTGCCACTGATTCCGGAGGGCGAGCTCGATCAGCTCATTCGGGTCCCGGTCGTAGTCGGGTTGCCCGCCCCTTTGCGCGAGATAGAGCGCGACCGCCGTCGCGACGGCCACACCGGGATCATCCACCTCGTAGTCGGCGCCCTCGGCCGCTACAGCCAGGCGCTCCTCGAGGTTCTCGACGGCGGTGACCGGCTCGTCGTCGTCTTCCAGCTGCACCTGCAGTCGCGCGACCGAGGGATCGCGCCCGGCAGGGTCTGCCGCCTCCGCCGCGCGGCGGACCAGTTCGGCAACCGTTGGCGTATGGCGATCCATGGCCCCGATGCTAGGGAAAATGCGGCGCGCGCATCGCTGAGATTGACTCCGGCCTCGGAAGCGATCTAGGCTCGCCGCAACCTCTCCCCACCTCTCGAAGGAGGCATCATGGCTGGACCGGGCACGGTCGTTCTCGTCCACGGGGGTTTCGTCGACGGCTCCGGCTGGCAGGAGGTCTACCGCCTGCTGAAGGACGACGGCTACAGCGTCAGCGTCGTCCAGAACCCGACGCTGTCGCTCGAAGGCGACGCCGCCGCCACCAGGCGCGTCATCGACGCGCAGAACGAGCCGGTCATCCTCGTTGGTCATTCCTATGGCGGAGCGGTGATCACCGAGGCCGGCAATGACCCCAACGTGGCGGCGCTCGTCTACATCGCGGCCTTCGTGCCGGACAAGGGCGAGTCGGTGAACACCCTGATTGGGGGATTTCCCAAGGACCTGCCTGGGCCGCCGATCTTGCCGCCGCAGGATGGATTCCTGCTCCTCGACCGGGAGAAGTTCCACCATTCGTTTGCGGGCGACGTGGATGCCGGGTTGGCGGCGTTCATGGCCGACTCACAGGTGCCCTGGGGCGTCGACGCACTGGGTGGGACGATCAGCGAGGCGGCGTGGCGAAGCAAGCCGAGCTGGTACCTCCTCACCACCGAGGATCTGATGATCCCGCCGCCGGCCCAGCGCGAGATGTCCGGGCGGGCGGGCTCAACCGTTGAGGAGGTTGACGCCAGCCATTCGGTCTACGTGTCGCAGCCGGCGGCCGTGGCCGCAATCGTCAAGAAGGCGGCTGCCGCGTAGCGTCAGCTCCTCCGCGCCAGGTCGGCCAGGACCTCTGCGTTGTGCCGGTGCCCCACCAGCTCGTAGCCGACCACTGTGACCCACGGCACGAGCGACAGAACAAGCAGGCACCACTCGATGGACACGCCTCCCGCGGCCATCGCGAGCGCCGCGCCGAGCAGCCCCACCGACAGCGCTACGAGCAGGAAGTGGAACCGGTCGACGGTCCCGAGCAGGTACGTGTACAGCGCGAAGATCGCGAGCACGTAGATCGCCACCGGGATGGCGGTGGTCAGAAGCGTGTCCAGTACGTCGAGCTTCGTCTTGTGCTCGAGGAGATAGGCCGCCGCGTGAAGGCCAGCCCCGACGGCCACGATCGATCCGAACAGCGGTATGTGGCCGTAGCCCCATCCGAACGAGCGGTCGCGGCGTAACGCGAGCATCTCGCCGCAGGGCATGACGAAGTAGATCCACCACATGCCGAAGGTCAGCGCCACACCGGCGAACCCGACGACGGCCGCCTGGACCGACCACCCCGGGCCCTCCGGCCCGATCACGGCCTGGAGCGCGACGATCGTCCCGAGAATCGCCTCGCCGAGCGCGATGATCACGAGCAGGCCGTAGCGCTCCGCGATGTGGTGCGGGTGCCACGGGGTGCCGCCCTTGCGCCTTTCGGCGTACACCGGCCCGCCGAGCTCGACCAGTAGGAGCACCGCCGCAATGGCGAACATCGTCCCGACGGACGTCCTGGCGAGCGCCAGCGCGGCCCAGCCGACCTGCGCCGTGGTGATCGTCACGACGTAGGTCAGCGCGACGCGGCGGCGCGCCGGATCCTGCCGCGCGGCGCGCAACCACTGGGCGACCATCGCGCTGCGCATCACGACGTACCCGGCGACCATCACGCCGTTGTCGACATAGCCGGCCTTGTCGATCGACGCGAACACGTCGGGGATACCGAGCGCGAGCACGAGCACTCCGACCATCTGGATCAGGGTCAACAGCCGGAACACCCAGTCGTCGGTGTCGTACGCAGACGCGAACCACGAGAAGTTGATCCACGCCCAGGTGATGGCGAAGGTGACGAAGCTGAACGAGATCAGGCTCGTGCGGATGTGGTCCTCGGCCAGGTAGTGCGCGAGCTCGTCGGCGGCGATGCCGAACGCGACCACGAACGTCAGGTCGAAGAGGAGCTCGAGGGGCGTGGCCGCCCGGTGCTGCTCGCCCGGGTCTCGCCCGGACATGCGCGCAACACGGTGGACGAGCGGAGATGCCATGCGAGCCCGGCGAGAATATCCGGGACCCGCCTCGCCCGGTTAGGCTGGCGGCCACGTGGCAACCGACCTGGTGATCGACATCGAGAACGCGCCGGGCGCGCTGGCGGAGGTCGCGGCCGCGATCAGCGACGCAGGCGTGAACATCGCGGCCGCCACGTGCATCGGCTTCGGTGAGCGGGCCGAGCTCCACATCCTGGTGCCGCACGCCGAGGCGGCGCGGCATTCGCTCGCGATCTCGCATGTCGCGGTCACCCGCGAGCGCGAGGTCGTGGTCGTGGACGTCGAGGACCGGCCCGGCGTGCTCGCAGACCTCACCCGCAAGATCGCCAAGGCCGGTGTCGACCTCGACCTCGTCTACGTCGCCACGCGCAACCGCGTCGTGTTCGGCGCGCCCGACCTCGACGGCCTCAAAGCCGCCGTCGGCGTATCGCCGTGAGCGGTCAGCTCACGGTCTGGACCGGCACCTCGTAGAACTCGACCGACGTGCGGCGCTCGCTCGCGCCCGGGGTCATGGCGTTCAGCGCCTCGTCGCCACGGCGCATCGCGTCCTCGCTGTCGAAGAGCGTCACGCCGAGGCCCTTGCCGGTCTCGCGGTTCACGAGCATCAGCATCCGCGCGCCCTCGAGACCCTCGGGCGTATCGCCGGACACCTCCGCGCGCACCAGCTCGATCGCGTCGTCGATCGTGGACGGGTCGCTCTCGAACGTCGCAATGCGTGCGTACATGCGTGACCTCCTCGATGGTGCGGGGCTGCGGCGCAGCTTACGCCGCTAGCGTGCCGCGCCATGTGTGCCGCCGACACCCACGACGCGATCGTCGTCGGCGGCGGGCTGTCGGGGCTCGTCGCCGCCGCCGAGCTGGCGGACGCCGGCCGGCGCGTCGTCCTCGTCGATCAGGAGCCCGAGGCCTCGCTCGGCGGGCAGGCGTTCTGGTCGTTCGGCGGGCTGTTCCTCGTCGACAGCCCGGAGCAGCGCCGGCTCCGGATCCGCGACTCGCACGAGCTCGCGTTGCAGGACTGGCTCGGGACCGCCGCGTTCGACCGGCCCGACGACGAGTGGCCCCGGCGCTGGGCCGAGGCGTACGTCGACTTCGCGGCCGGGGAGAAGCGCGCGTGGCTTCGCGACCAGGGTGTGCGGCTGCTGCCGATGGTCGGCTGGGCCGAGCGCGGCGGCTACGGCGCGATCGGCCACGGGAACTCGGTCCCGCGCTTCCACATCGCGTGGGGCACGGGGCCGGGCGTGCTCGACCCGTTCGTGCGCCGGATCCGCGCGGCACAGGAACGCGGCCTCGTCGAGCTCCGCTTCCGGCACCGGGTCGACGCCCTGAGCGTCAGCTCCGGCGCCGTCGACGGCGTCGCCGGGCGGGTGCTCGCGCCCGACTCGTGCGCTCGCGGCCGCGCCAGCAACCGCGACGAGGTGGGCGACTTCGAGCTCCGGGCTCCGGCGGTAATCGTCACCTCGGGTGGCATCGGAGGCAACCACGAGCTGGTGCGCCGCAACTGGCCGGAGCGGCTCGGGGAGCCGCCGAAGCAGATGATCTCCGGCGTGCCCGCGCACGTGGACGGCCGGATGATCGAGATCACCCAGGGCGCCGGCGCGAACGTGATCCATCCCGACCGGATGTGGCACTACACCGAGGGCATCCGCAACTGGGACCCCATCTGGCCCATGCACGGCATCCGCATCCTGCCGGGCCCCTCCTCGCTCTGGCTCGACGCGACCGGCCTGCGGCTCCCGGTTCCGCTCTTCCCCGGCTTCGACACGCTCGGCACCCTCGAGCACATCGCGCGAACGGGACACGACCACACCTGGTTCGTGCTCACGCAGAAGATCATCGAGCGCGAGTTCGCGCTCTCGGGCTCGGAGCAGAATCCGGACATCACGGAGCGAAGCGTCCGGAAGCTCCTGGGCACCCGCGTCGCGAAGGGTGCGCCCGGGCCGGTCGAGGCGTTCAAGCGGCACGGCGCCGACTTCGTTGTCGAGCGCGACCTGCGCGCGCTCGTGGACGGGATGAACCGGCTGACGGACGAGCCGCTGCTCGACCTCGAGCAGGTCGAGCGTGAGGTCGTGGCGCGCGACCGGGAGCTCGACAACCCCTACACCAAGGACATGCAGGTCACGGCGATCCACGGCGCCCGCCGCTACCTGCCCGACCGCCTGACGCGCATCGCGGCGCCGCACAAGCTGCTCGACCCCGATGCGGGCCCGCTGATCGCGGTGAAGCTCCACATCCTCACGCGCAAGACGCTCGGCGGCCTCCAGACCGACCTCGAGGCGCGCGTCCTGCGCCCGGACGGGGAGCCGCTGCCCGGCCTATACGCGGCCGGTGAGGTCGCAGGCTTCGGCGGCGGCGGCATGCACGGCTACCGCGCGCTCGAGGGCACGTTCCTGGGCGGCTGCATGTTCTCGGGGCGGACGGCGGGGCGCGCGGTCGCCCGAGAAGCCGCGGGCTAGCCCGCCGGCAGGGGCAGCGGCGGCGGGCCGGGCGGCTCCTGGGGCGGGCCCGGCGCCGGCGCCGGCGCCGGCTTGCAGCCGGTCGTGAGCTGGTCGAAGAGGGTGCAGGCGCCGCCCTGGCCGGGCTGGGTCTGCTGGGGCGGCGGGGGCTCGACCTCGATCACCCGCGGGGGGTTCCTCGGCTGCTGCGGGCGGCGGCCGCGCGGCTTCACCGCGGATCGGATCAGGGCGCATACCCGGGCATGCTGGCCGCGGCTCGGCGAGTAGCCGTACAGGGTCCGGCGCGGCGCACGCCGCACGCGCGGCCGGACCGCGCACGCCGCGTAGCCGTCCGCGAACCACTCCGACGGCGGGAGCGCTCCCCGGAACCACCCGTGCCGCCGGATGCCCACGATCCGCTTGAACTGCCTCCGCTCGCGCGGGTTCAGCACGAGCAGGTCGAACGTGTGCCCGAGCTCGTGGTAGAGGACGAGCCGGGGCTCGAACGCCCTCGGACTCAGGTAGATGATGCGCGGCCGGGCGGTGAGCAGGCAGCCGGCGAGGCTCGGCCGGGTCGGGCAGTAGGAGCGCTTGATCACGACGCGCCCGCGCACGAGCGGAACCTTGGCCTGGTGCATCCAGGTGTGGAGCTGCCCGCGGATCGGACGGCCCTGCTCGTCGACCGGAGCGGGCGGGTGTGCGAAGCCGGGCGCCGCGAGGGCGGTGGCGGCCAGCACGGCGAGCGCGGCGAGCGAAACGTGGCGACGGCACATGTGCACAGGGATACTTCCCCGTGAGATGCAGAGCGAACACGTTGATGTGCTGATCGTCGGAGCCGGCCTCTCGGGTGTCGGCGCCGCTTGCCACCTCGAAGCCGAGTCCCCGGGGAAGACGTACGCGATCCTCGAGGCGCGCGACGCCATCGGCGGCACCTGGGACCTGTTCCGGTACCCGGGCATCCGCTCCGACTCGGACATGTTCACGCTCGGCTACGACTTCCGCCCCTGGGAGGAGGGCAAGGCCATCGCCGACGGGCCGTCGATACGCAGCTACGTCCAGACGACGGCGCGCGACCACGGAGTCGAGGACAAGATCCGCTTCCACCACAGGGTCGTCCGGGCCGAATGGTCGAGCGAGGACGCGCGCTGGACCGTTCAAGCCGAGCGCACGGACAGCGGCGAGACGGTCCAGCTCACCTGCTCGTTCCTGTACGGCTGCACGGGGTACTACCGCTACGACGAGGGGTACCAGCCCCGCTTCGAGGGCACCGAGCGCTTCCCCGGGCCGATCGTCCACCCGCAGCACTGGCCCGAGGAGCTCGACTACGACGGCAGGCGCGTGGTCGTCATCGGCAGCGGCGCAACGGCCGTGACGCTCGTGCCCGCGATGGCCGAGCGCGCGGCTCACGTGACCATGCTCCAGCGCTCGCCCAGCTACGTGGTCACGCTCCCCGCCGAGGACTCGATCTCGAACTTCCTGAGGCGCGTGCTGCCGTCGAAGGCCGCCTATGCGGTCACGCGCTGGAAGAACGTGCTCCTGACGATGGCGAGCTTCAACCTGAGCCGCGCGCGCCCGGAGCTGATGAAGAAGATGATCCGGCGCGGCGTCCTCAGCCGTCTGCCGGCCGGCTACGAGGTCGACCTCCACTTCAAGCCGAGCTACAACCCGTGGGAGCAGCGCCTCTGCCTCGTGCCCGACAGCGATCTGTTCGAGGCGCTCTCGGCAGGCAGCGCGTCCGTCGTGACGGACGAGATCGAGACGTTCACCGAGAGCGGCCTGAAGCTGCGCTCCGGCGCCGAGCTCGAGGCGGACGTGATCGTCACCGCCACCGGGCTCAACCTGCTGCTGTTCGGCGGGATCGAGCTGTCGGTCGACGGCGAGCCGGTCGACTTCTCGAAGAGGATCGCCTACAAGGGGATGATGATCTGCGGCGTGCCGAACTTCGCGGTGGCGCTCGGCTACACGAACGCCTCGTGGACGCTCAAGTGCGACCTCGTGTCCCACTACGTCTGCCGGCTCGTGAACCACATGGACGCGCACGGCCACGCGATCGCGACCCCGAAGCCGCCTCCTTCGACGCTGCCGACGGAGCCGTTCATCGACTTCAACTCGGGCTACGTGCTCCGCTACATCGACCGCCTGCCGCGCCAGGGCGCGACGCAGCCGTGGCGGCTGAACCAGAACTGGTTCCGCGACGTGCGCCTGCTGAGACGCGGCCCCGTGGACGACTCGATGGAGTTCTCGAGACCGGCGCCGCGGCGTCAGCCGCTGAAACAGGCCGCCTGAAGCCACGACCTCATGGCAGTCGGATGGGCGATCGGAGCGTTGAGCGGAGGTGAATTCGAAGCGGGCGGAGAGCTGCGCGCCGGGCGCGCCTGGTCGACCATGAAGGTGCCGGTCATCGTTGCCTCCATTACGTCCGGGCAGGCGGATTGGCACGCGATCGACGCCGCGATCACGCGCTCCGACAATGACGCCGCGCACCGGCTCTGGGATGCGCTCGACGACGGCCCCGCCGAGGTCGAGGCGGCGCTCCGGCGTGCCGGCGACAGCGAGACCACGCTCGAGCGCGAGGCCGATCCGCGCGGCTGGAGCTCGTTCGGGCGGACGGTCTGGTCGCTCGACGCGGCGGCGGGCTTCTACCGGGCGCTCGCGAACGGCGCGCTGCTGGCTGCCGCCGATACCGAGCGGATCCTGGATGCGATGGGCCGCGTAGTCCCGGAGCAGCGCTGGGGCCTCGGGACGGTCCCGGGCATGCGCTTCAAGGGCGGCTGGGGGCCCAGCGAGGACCCCGACGGCCCGTACGAGGTGATCCAGGTCGGGATCAGGCACGACTCGGTGATCGCGCTCGCGGCGACTGCCCCGGACTTCGAGGCGGCGAAGGAGCTAGCCTCGAAGCATGTGCCGCAACATCCGAACACTCCACAACTTCGAGCCACCGGCGACTGAGGACGAGGTCCAGGCCTCGTCGCTCCAGTACGTCCGCAAGATCAGCGGGTTCACCAAGCCCTCCCAGGCCAACGCAGAGGCGTTCGATCACGCCGTGGAAGAGGTCGCCGCGGCGACCAGGCGCCTGCTCGACCAGCTCGTGACGAACGCGCCGGCGAAGGACCGCGAGGTCGAGGCCGCCAAGGCGAAGGCCCGCAGCGCCGCACGCTACGCCGCCTGAGCCGCGCCTACGCGACGCGGAGCCCGAGCTCCGAATCGGGCGCCAGCAGCATCGTCAGCCCGTGCCGCGGGTCGCGCGGCGAGCGCCGCTGCTCGCGCAGGACCAGCGCCGACCAGGGCCGGCCCTCGTCGAACTCGGGCGCCAGCTCCGCGGCGAGCTCTCGCGGGACCCACCCCACCTGCGCGCCGCCGGCGACCACGGCGATCGCGTTCGGGTCGTGCTCGTTGCCGGGGTCACGGCGCAGCTCGAGCGGGCGGCCCGGGGCGACCGCTTCGGAGGCGATCGCGTCCGCGTGGTGGCGCCCGGCACCCGCCACGCCCGCCACGCGGAGGCCGAGGGAGATCAGCTCGGGAGCATCGCGGGCGAGGTAGCGCCCGGAGACCGGGTCGATCAGCTGGTAGCCCGCGACCCAGACCTGACCTCCGTCGTCCGGGTACCAGTAGCGCTCCTCGTAGCCCGCGTCGACCAACACACCCTCAACCTAAAGGGGTCAGACCCCTCGAGGGTGGTTGAGGGTTGTTGCGGGTACCGGAGGCTCGTACCCGTGCATGAGGAGAGCAACGTGACCGTGAGATACGCCGAGGTGCCCGCCCCGAGCCCGCCTGAGCAGCCGCCGCCTGAGCCCTCACCGGCGCCGCAGCCGGACCCGAAGGGCCCCGAGACGCCCGACGAGCCGATCAGCCCCGAGCCGCAGCCGCCACCGCCCGCGGACTAGCCCGGTCAGCGGGTCCGTGTCACGTTCACTACGAGCGAGATCACCGCCTGGAAACCGCCAGTGAAGGTGCTGACGGTCTGCACGGTGTGCCGGCCGCGCGGCAGGTCCGTGAGCCACGCCACCCAGCCGCAGGCGGTGAGCGTGGCGTGTCCGGGGTCGTATCCGAACGGGTTGTCGGAACGGAGCACGACGCGCCGCTGCGGCGAGCACGTGAAGTAGCGCGGGACGCGTAGATCGGTCCGCCTGACGCCGTCCAGCGTGAGCACGACCGACTCGGTATCGCGGAGGCCAGCCACGGCACACCTGATCTGGGCCGCCTTGGTCGCCCCGAAGGACGAGGGATCGACGAACTCAGATGCGTTGTCGCACGCCCAGGTGATTCCCCAGATCAGCACGCTCGTCCCACGCTCGACGTTGCACGGGACGGGCTGGAACTCGAGGCCCAGGAGGACGCTCCCCGTGCGACCGAGCCTCACGCATGGCTCGGCGTTGCCGAACCAGGAATTCTGGTCGGGCGGGAGCGTGTAATCGAGGACCCACTTCTCCCCGATGCCATCGCCGCCCGTGATCCCGTCCACCTTGGCGTCCGGGGGCAGCAGGCGGGGGCTCGCCACCGCCGGCGAGCATAGGGCCAGGACCAGGGCAGGCAGGACGAGATGACGGAGATGCCTCATGGCACCCTCCTCTGTAGACGCACCGATGCTCTCACAGCCCGGAGGAAGCGCCTAGGGCACGTCCCGGGGCGGCTCGTCGTACGGGGCCGGCTCGTTGTCGTGGGGACTGCCGCCCTGAAGGTGGGGCGGCTCGTCGTCGTCGGGGCGCTCGTCCACCGGCACGCCGCGCTGCCCCGGCGGGTGGTAGTCCGTTCCGGTCGTCGACGGGAACGTGAAGTGCTGGTCCACGCCCAGCGCCGCCAGGGCATCGACGACCCGCTGCAGAGCCTCCTCGCGCGAATCCGCCTCGACGCGCAGGTCGAACAGGCCCTGGTCGGGCGCGCCGACTTCGGCTTCGAGCGTGCGCGCCAGCTCGGCGCGCGTCTCCTCCCCTGTGTGCTGGTCTGGGTCGAGGATCTCGAGCGTGATCTGGTGCACCGTCGAACCTGTCATGCCTCTCATATAACCGGGTAGGGACCCCACATGCATCTCGAGACCCCCACCCCGGGCCCGGGCCCTGACCCGAGCCCGCCCACGCCGACGCCGGATCCCGGCCCGCTGCCGGACGAGCCGGTGCCCCAGATCTAGCGGCCGCGCCGCCTGGGCGGCAGCAGCCGGAAGCGCAGCCGGTCCGGCGACGAGACGTTGCCCGCGGCGTCGCGAGCGCTGAGCGTCATGCGGTAGCGCCCGGGCCTCAGCGGGTGTCGAAGGTCGAAGCGGCCGCGGAAGCGAAGCCTGTGCGCGCCCGCCGTCGACTGGAAGGTCATCCGGCGCCGCACCCTCCTGAAGCGGCCACCCTGTCGCCGCTCGAAGCGCAGCGTCACGGTTGCATCCTCGGAGAGCGTCCAGCGGATCACCGTCCCGAGCCCGCCGATCCTGAATACCCCGCGCGTGATCCGGAAGCGCGTCACGTCTGG
This sequence comes from uncultured Thermoleophilaceae bacterium, assembly GCA_963819635.1. Classification (GTDB taxonomy): domain Bacteria; phylum Actinomycetota; class Thermoleophilia; order Solirubrobacterales; family Thermoleophilaceae; genus JACVRW01. The sequence goes on along the minus strand of CAWFWX010000003.1, from coordinate 448,537 downwards.
CCGCGTGGTGTCCTCGGGAGGCGGTGGCGGTGGCGTGCCCGAGCCGGGAAGCTCGATCCCCGTGATTCGGCCGATCCGGTTGCCGTCCTTCTCCGTGAACCAGAGCGTGTTGGAGGGCCCGGCGGCTATGTACTCCGGCCGGGCAGCGGCGGTGAGCCCGCCTATCTCGGAGAACTGCCCGTCGAGCGTCATCCGCCCGATGTTGTTCGCCACGGCCTGCGCGAACCACAGCGCGCCGTCGGGGCCGACGGCGATGCCGAGCTGGTCGCCCGCATCGGCGGCGTCGAACTGGGTGCCGAACTCGCCGGCGGGCGTGATCCTGCCGATCTTGGAGTCGTTGCCCTCGGGTGCCGTGTACCAGAGGTTGCCGTCGGGACCGACGGTGATGTCCCAGGCGCCGTCGCCGGGAACGTCGAAGGGTGTCACCACGCCCGCGGGCCCCGTGGGCGCAACCCTGGCGATCTTGCCACCGAAGTCCGTGACCCAGACGTTGGGATCACCGGGCGGGCCTGGCGTCAGGTTGCGGATGTTGAAGCCCGTCAGGTCGATGTCCGACACGCCGAGCTCGAGACCGGTCGCGGGGTCGATCCGGACCACCTTGCCGGCCTGGTCTCCGAGCCAGATCGCGGCGTCGGGGCCGGCGGCGATTCCGGCCGGCGTCATGACCGCGTACCCGCCGAATCCCTGAACGTCCGCCGGGTTCGCCGGGTTCATGCGGCCCACGCCTCCAGCGTTGTTGTTCTTGCCGCTGAACCAGATTCGGTTGTCCGGGCCCACCGTGATGTTGAAGGGCTCGGTGAACGTGGACGCGACGTCGAACTCCTCGATGAGGGGCGGCTCACCGGGAGTCACCCGCCCAATCTTGTTCGCGGTCTTCTCGGTGAACCAGAGCTTGCCGTCCGGGCCGAGCACGATGTCGCCCGGACCCGAATTCGCCGTGGGGATCGGGAACTCGGTGACGGTCGGGGCGGCCGCGGCGGGCGCCGCCAGCGTCAGCGCGGCGAGTGCCGCGGCGCTAAGCCAGCGCTTCATCCAGTGCCTCGTTCACCAGCTCGTCGGCGCGCGCGTTCTGCTCGCGGCGCACGGGTCGTACGGCCCACCTGTGGAAGCCTCGCAGCTCGCGCATGGCCTGCGTGAACAGCGGCTTTAGGCCCGCGTTCTTCACCTTGTACTCACCGCCGATCTGGTAGGCGATCAGCTCCGAGTCGTTGACGACCTCGACCTCCTCCGCGCCCAGCTCGCGGGCCAGCTCGAGCCCCAGAAGCAGTGCGCGGTACTCCGCGACGTTGTTCGTGGCCTCGCCGATGTAGAGCTTCCGCTCGCCCAGCTGATCGCCCTCCGGGCTGGAGGCCACGGCGGCCACCGCGGCCGGACCGGGGTTCCCGCGGGCCCCGCCGTCCACGTGGACGACGACTCTCACTAGACCACCCTAAGCCGGCGGCTCGATCCGGGGGAACGAGCCCTTCGGGCGCTGCCGGCGACGGTCCTCGTACGCGTCGTGATCGCCCGGCTTCCCGCCCTGCGCGCGGCGATCGATGATCACCTCGACGTGCGGGTCGTCGCGGTAGTAGTCGGCGAGCTTGTCGTACAGCTCGTCAGCCAGCGCCTGCGGCACCACGCAGTAGATCACTCCTCAGAACCTCCGTCGGCTGCGGAATTGCCGGCGACCACGCGGCCGTCGTCGTCGAGCTCCGCGTTCCAGGCGCGGAGCGGCTCGTCGATCTGATCGATCTCCTCACCCTTGTCGAGCATCATCACGGGGTCCGCCTCGTCACCCAAGTCCACGCGATAGCGATACCACGAAAGCTCCCACGCGACGAGGACGGACACGGCGCTCGCCTGCGCGGGATCCGGCATGGCGCTCACCCAGGGCGAGCCGAGCGTGCGCGCCAGCCCGGCGACGGTGCGCTGATGCGCAGAGCCGTTGAAGAGCTCGAGCGCGCGCTCCACCTTCACCTCGGCCGTGGTGGGGACGGCGCGGACGTGTCGCGGGCTCTGGGGCCGTGAGCGGGGGCGAGGCGGCGGCGCAGGCGCCTGCTCCTCGGCGGGATTCTCATCGGGCTCCACTCCATTGGCTGCCCTAAACGGGGTCTCTTGCGATTGGTCGTGGCCCGGCTGCGCAGGGGGAGGCCGCTTTCGCAGCCTCCCGAGGACTCCGCGGCGCGGCTCGTGGCGCGGCATCCGGGCCGGCATGTCGCCGGCGGCGGACTCGCGGATCCAGCCGTGGTGCTGGGCGCGCACGGCGCAGAGGTCGCAGACCTGCCGGCGGTGACCGCCGGGCGCGAGGTACCACTCGGGCCGCTCGCCCTTCAGGATCGTGCGTCCGCAGACGTCGCAGCTGACAACATCGTGGACGGGCCGGAGCTCCTTCTTCACCGCCCCCAGGATAGATCAGGCCTTCACGGCCTCCTTCTCCTGCTGTGCCTGTTGCACGACCTGTTGCGCTACGTGCCCGGGCACCTCCTCGTAGCGCGCGAGGTCCATCGAGTACTCGCCCTGGCCGCCCGTGATCGCCCGCAGGTCGGGCGCGTAGTCGAGCATCTCCGCCATCGGCACCTCGGCCTTGATCTCGGTGACAGCGCCGGAGGGCTCCATCCCGAGCGGACGGCCACGCCGCGAGTTGAGGTCGCCGATCACGTCGCCCACGTACTCCTCGGGCACGGTGACCGTCACGGTCATGATGGGCTCCATCAGCGTCGGCTGCGCCCTCTCCATGGCGTCCTTGAACGCCATCGAACCGGCCATCTTGAACGCCATCTCCGACGAGTCGACCGAGTGGTGCTGGCCGTCGAACAGCCTGACCTTCACGTCCTGAATCGGATAGCCGGCGACCGTGCCGACGCGCATCGCCTCGCGGACGCCCTTCTCGACGGCCGGGATGAACCCGCCCGGGATCACGCCGCCCTTGATGGCGTTTACGAACTCGAGCCCGGTGCCGTCCGACGCCGGCTCGATCTCGATGTGGCAGTCGGCGAACTGGCCGCGCCCGCCGGTCTGCTTCTTGTAGCGCGCGTGCGCCTTCGCGGAACCCTTGATCGCCTCGCGGTAGGGCACGTGCGGCGAGTGGAGCTCGACCTCGGCGCCGAAGCGCTCCTTCATCCGGTCCACGATCACCTCGACGTGGACCTGGGTGATCCCCGCGAGGATCTGCTCGCCGGTCTCGGCGTCGCGGTGGAAGTCGATCGTCGGGTCCTCCTCCTGGAGGCGGCGCAGCGCCTGACCCATCTTCTCCTCGTCGCCCTTCGCCTTCGCCTCGATGGCGAACGCCATCACGGGGCGCGGCATCGGCGGCAGCCTGAGCGGGCACTCCATGTCGCTCGCCGCGAGCACGTCGCCGGCGTGCGTCTCCTTCAGCTTCGCCACTGCTCCGATGTCGCCTGGGCCGAACTCGTCGGCGTGCTCCGACTCCTTGCCCTGCGGCATCAGCAGCTGACCGATGCGCTCCTTCACGTGCGCGCGGCAGTTGTGGACGTGGGAGTCGTGCTGGAGGACACCCTGGTAGACGCGGAAGAGGTTCACGCGCCCGGCGTAGGGGTCGGCGAGCGTCTTGAAGACGAACGCGACCATGTCCTTGGACTCGTCGGGCTCGAGCACGACGCCGTCGAGATCGATCGTGCCGCGCTTCGCCGGCGAGGGCAGGTCCTCCACGAACGCGTCCAGCAGGCGGTTGATGCCGAGGTTGCGGGTGGCCGCCCCGCACGTGACGGGGAACAGGTGGCCGTCGGTGACGCCCTGCTTGAGCGCGCTGACGGTCTCGTCGTGTGAGATCTCCTCGCCCTCGAGGTAGCGCTCCATGAGCGCCTCGGAGACCTCGGCCACCTCGTCCATCAGCTTCTCGCGGTACTCCTGGGCCTGGGCGCGCAGCTCCTCGGGGATCTCGATCTCCTCGGCGTTCTCGCGGCCGGCGCCGTCGTAGCGGTAGGCCTTCATGTCGATCAGGTCGACCACGCCCTGGAGCTCGTGCTCCTTGCCGATCGGGATCTCGGTGGCCACCACGTGCTGGCCGAAGGCCTGCTTGAGCGAGTCCAGCGCCCGGAAGAAGTCGGCGCGCTCGCGATCGAGCATGTTCACGAACAGGATGCGGGCGAGGCCGAGCTCGGAGGCGCGCTCCCACAGGCGGCTCGTGGTGACCTCGGCGCCCATGACGCCGTTCACGACGAACACCGCGCTCTCGACGACCCGCAGGGCGGCGAGCGCATCGGCGATGAAGCTGGGCTCGCCGGGGGTGTCGACAAGGTTGATCTTGCGGTCGTCCCAGCGGAAGGAGGAGAGGCTCGCGGAGATGGACATCTCGCGCGCCTTCTCGTCCGGCGCCGAGTCCGAGACCGTGGTTCCGTCTGCCACCGAGCCGAGCCGGTTGATGGCGCCCGCTTCGAACAAGAGTGCCTCGTTCACGGACGTCTTGCCGCTGCCCCGGTGGCCAACCAACGCCACATTGCGGATCCTCTTCGGCGATTCGTGCGCCATGCTGCCTCCCTCCTCGAAGTGCGAGGGGCCAGCCTACTCCAGCGCCTTTTCGAGCGATTCGTAAATGGGCGCCGCGGTGTGCACCTCCGTCAGCTCCATGACGCGTCGGAGCGGCGACTCCGGGGGCATCACGAGCCGCAGCTCCTGCCGGCGCCGGCCGAGCCGCCGCGACACCTCGAACAGCACCTCGATCGCCGCCGAGTCCAGGTAGCGGCAGCCGCTGATGTCCAGCACGAGCGCGAGTGCGTCGTTCGGCATGGAGGCCAGCAGCTGGTCGCGCACGTAGGTCGCGTTCGACATGTCGACCTCGCCGCTCAGGCGCGCGACGATGCTCGCGCTGCGGCGATCGAGGACGATCTCCGCCGGCGAGCTCACGCCGCCTGGTCCTCGCGCAGTCTCCGTCGCATCCGGACGAGCGTGCCGGCGGCGTCGCGCTCGACGGCCATCTCGTCCATCAACTCCTCGATGATGCCCAGTCCGCGTCCGCGGTTCTCGCCGCGCTTCTCGCGCCAGCTGCCCGAGTCGCGCACGATCGCCGTGAGCTCGCCCCCGTCGAACCCGACCTCGACCTGATAGGTCGCGTCGCCGGGGCCGTACGCGTGCTCGATGGCGTTGCCGGCCGCCTCGCAGATGGTGAGCGTGATCTCGTAGCGCTCGATCTCGTCCGCGCCGGTCGCGTGCAGGAAGCGGCCGAGGCGCCGCCTCAGGTGCGCGAGCGAGCCGGGCTCCGCCGGGAGCGTCAGCGTGATCGCCGAGTCGGCCACCGGGAGCGGCCGCACCGCCAGGAGCGCCACGTCGTCGCCGGGCTCAGCCTCCCCCAGCACCTCGCGCAGCACGGTCTCGCACAGGCCCGCCAGCTCCTCACCGGCCGCTCCGGCCACCGCGGCCAGCTTGTCGAGACGCTCGTGGAGGGGCGTGTCGCGGCGCTCGACGAGCCCGTCGGTGTACAGCAGGAGCGTCGAGCCCGGCGGAAGGATCGCCGTGGCCTCCCGGAACACGGCCGCGTCGGCGGCGCCGATCGGCACGGAGCGCCCGCCCTCCAGGAAGCGCGGTCCGTCGGGCGCGATCACGAGCGGCGGCGGATGGCCGGCCGCGCTGAAGGCGACCTCGCCGGTCTCGCGGTCGAGCACCAGGTAGAGCACGGTCGCCATGACCTGCTCCACCCCGCTCATGACGAGCCGGTTGATGCGCGCAACGACCTCTGCGGGCGACGACTCGACCAGCCCGTAGGCGCGGAAGGCGTTCCTCAGCTGACCCATCGAGGCGGCGGCGCGCAGCCCGTGGCCCGCCACATCGCCCACGACCAGGGCGACCTTGCCATCGGGGCGCTCCAGAACGTCGTACCAGTCGCCCCCGACCGCGGTGCCGCGCGCGCCCGGCAGGTAGCGCGCCGCCAGGTCGAGGCCGTCGATCGGCGGCAGCCGCTCGGGGAGCAGGCTGCGCTGGAGCGTCTCCGCGATCCGGTGCTCGCGCTGGTAGACCTCGAACAGGCGCGACTCCATGGTCTTGCGCTCGTGGATGTCGATGGCGGTGCCCACGTAGCCCACGAACTCGCCGCCCACGTAGCGGGGCACGCCGCGGTCGTCGATCCAGCGGTACTCGCCCGAGTGGTGGTGGAGTCGGTACTCGCCCTGCCAGGGCCGCCGCTCGTTGAGCGCGGCGTCCCAGGTGGACAGGACCAGGTCGGCGTCGTCGGGATGCACGCCGAGCGCCCAGCTCGCGCCCATCTCCTCCTGGAAGGTCGTCCCGGTGAAGCGCAGCCAGCCCTGGTTCACGAACGTGATCAGGCCGTCGACGCCGGTGGTCCACATCATCGCGGGGGCGGTGTCGGCGAGGTCGCGGAAGCTCGCCTCGGACTCGCGCAGCGCCTCCTCCATCGAGCGCCGCTCGTTGATGTCGGTCGCCGTGCCCACGTAGCCCACGAACTCGCCGCCCGAGAAGCGCGGCGTCCCGACCTCGAGCACCCAGCGGTAGCCGCCCGACTCGGCGTGGCGCAGCCGGTACTCGCAGCGGAACTCCTCGCGCCGCTTCGAGGCCTCTTCCCAGCGCACCCGGGACTCCTCGCGGTCGTCCGGGTGGGCGGTCGCGGCGAACGTGACGCCGAGGTACGACACGTCGCCTGTGAAGCGCAGCCAGGCCTTGTTCACGAAGGTCACGTCGCCCTCCGCGTCCGTCATCCACATGAGCGCGGGCGTGGTGTCGGCGAGCTCGCGGAACTGGGCCTCGCTGTCGCGGACGAGGTCGTCGTGCCCGGCCCTCCGCGCGGCGGCGCCGAGCACGTTCGCGACGCCCCGGAGGAAGTCCGAGTCGTCCGCGCTGAAATGGCCGGCGTCGCGGCTGTGGGCCTCGATCGTCCCGAAGCCGCCGATCTCGCCGGTCAGCGAGCTGCCGCTCCCCAGATCGGCGGCCAGCGTCGAGGGGTCCGCGGGCAGCACGCCGCCGATCACCCCGTCGGGAAGCCCCACGCCGGCCCGCGCCAGCATCCCCTGGCCGTCGCGGGTCTGCTCGAGCACCGCGACCTGCTCGACCTCCAGCTCTCGCGCCGCCACGGCGGCGGCCGTCTCGAGCAGCTCGCCCAGCTCCGCCCCCGACAAGGCCTGCTGGCCCAGCGCTGCGAGCGCGGACTGCTGACTCGCGCGATCGCGCACGGCGCCTACTCGGCGTCGCCGATGGGATCGCCCTGCAGGCGGGATTTCAGGCGCAGGACGGCCTTGGTATGCAGCTGCGAGACACGCGATTCGGTGACTCCCAGCACCTCGCCGATCTCTCGCAGCGTCAGGTTCTCGTAGTAATAGAGCGCCACGACGAGCTTCTCCCGCTCCGGCAGCCGAGCGATGGCGTCGGCCAGCCGGTCCTTCATCTCGGTCGTGTCCATCTCCATGGCGGGGTCCAGCGCCTGGGGGTCCTGGATCGTGTCGAGCAGCGACACCTGGTCGCCCGACGCGTCCGAGACCGTCCAGAGCTCATCGAGTGCGACGACCGACGAGTTGGAGATCCGGACGAGCGACTCCTGGAAATCCTCGACCGACACCTCGAGCTTGTCGGCCATCTCCTGGTCGGTGGGCGCCCGGTGCAGCTCGTGCTCGAGCCTTGCGTTGGCGCGCTCGATCTCGCGCGCCTTCGTCCGCACCGAGCGCGGCACCCAGTCGAGCGAGCGCAGCTCGTCGATGATCGAGCCCTTGATGCGGGTGATGGCGAAGGTCTCGAACTTGATCTCGCGCTCGGGCTCGAAACGCTCGATGGCGGAGATCAGGCCGAGCAGGCCGTACGAGATGAGGTCGGCCTCCTCCACATGGGAGGGGAGGCCGCTCGACATCCGGCCCGCTACATACTTGACGAGAGGCGCGTACGCGAGCACAAGACGCTCACGGGCCTTCTCATCGCGTTCCCCCTTGTAGCGGCTCCAGAGGTCACGGAGCTCGATCGCCTTGAGATTTGTCTCCATATGGGTCTTGGTTCACGCACGCGGGTGAGAGCGCGCGTACGCCTTCTTGAGGCGTTTCGACTCTACCCGAGTGTATGTCTGGGTCGTGCTGATACTCGAGTGTCCCAACAGCTCCTGGATCGTGCGCAGGTCTGCCCCTCCCTCGAGCAGATGGGTCGCAAATGAATGGCGGAGCGTATGCGGCGAGATCCCGGCGCGGCGCGTCTGGAGCCTCAGCCGCCGCCTGACGTCGGAGGTGGACAGCCGCTTGCCGGTCTTCGACAGGAACAGCGCCTCGCTCTCGCCGGTGTGAAGAACGGTCCGGCCGCGCGCGAGGTAGCGCTCGAGCGCCCGCCAGGCATGCTCGCCGACCGGGACCACCCGTGTGCGGCCGCCTTTCCCCTCCACGCGTACCTCCTCGGCATCCGCATCGAGGTTCTTTACGTCCAGGTTCACGAGCTCCTCGGCACGCAGGCCGGCGGCGTATGCGAGCTCGAGCAGGGCGCGGTCGCGCAGGTCGAGCGGGGTCGAGCCGGGGATGCGCTCGAGCAGCTCCCCGACCTCCTCGGGCTTCAGGACCTTCGGGAGATACGAGTCCTTCTTGGGGCTCGACACCAGCTCGGCCGGGTTCGCCTCCAGCTCGCCCCGTTCCACGAGCTGGCGATAGAAGGTGCGAATGGCCGCCAGCTTGCGGGCGACCGTCGACTTCATGGCGCCGCGCTCGGAGACGACGCCGGCGAAGTGGCGGAGCTCCCGGTGGGTGAGCGCGTGTGGCTCGAGCCCGCGCGACGAGGCCCACTCGGCCAGCTGGGCGAGGTCGACCCCGTACGCGCGCCGGGTCTTCTCCCCCATGCCGCGCGCCAGCTGCCAGTCGTCGAAGCGGGCGAGGGCGTCCTGCCAGCTAGCCTCGATCGGGGTGGGTGTCTTCTTCGTCAACACGGAGGACGGGCGGGTGGCTACGCGAACTCAGCTCGTCGATGCGGGGCTCGCGGACGAGGACGGTAAGCCCCTCCGCCCCTGGCACGCGATCCAGGGTCCGAGCGACGCCTCGACCATGTGGTACTCGGTGCTGCGAAAGCGGGAGCGCGGCATCTTCATCGGCACCCTCTGCTTTCGACACACGGACCGCCTGACCCTGCTTAAGGAGCAGGGCTGGGAGGAGATCCCCGTCGCCGAAATCGGCGTCTGAACGACCAACTGCGGGGTCATAACGACCACGACGGGGTCATGACGCGACCACGACGGGGTCAGACCCCTTCGGGGTCAGACCCTAGGCGATGTAGATCGGGGCGCCGACCGGGACCTGGTCGTAGAGCTCGACCACGTCCGGGATCGCCATCCGGATGCAGCCGTGGGAGGCCGCTGAGCCGAGCGAGTAGGTCTGGTCCGTGCCGTGGATGCCGGCGCCGTCGAAGATGCCGAGCCAGCGGGCCTTCAGCGGGTTCTCGGCGGTCCCGCCGGGCACGATCGTGCCCGCCAGGTCGCCGGCCCAGTCGCTGTTCGGGACGTGCCAGGCGGGATCCACCGCCTTGTTCTGGATGTGGTACAGCCCGGCGGGGGTGTCGAAGCCCACGGCTCCCACCGCGACCGTGTACTCCTTCTGGAGCGCCAGGTTCTTGTAGAACCGGAGCTTGAAGTTGTAACGGTCGGCGACCAGCAGGACGGGGTACTGCGACGCCAGATCCGCCTGGGTGACCTTCGGCCGCAGGATCCGCACCGGCGCCTTCACGGTCCGGTCGACGCCGGGCACCGTCAGGGCCTGGGCGATCCGCTGCTCCAGCACGGCGGCCCTCACCCGGCGGCCCTTCTGCTCCTGCACCTTCTCGAGTGAGGGGAAGTCCACCTCGGCGTCGCGGGCTGGACGGTTGAGCTTTGTCCGCACCCGCTTGACGAGGTCGCGCACGGCGTTCGACGAGTAGGTCACCCGCGGCGGGACCTGGGCGTTCTCCTCGCCGCCGGTCAGGTCCCTGGCGACGCGGCTGAAGATGCTGCCGTCCCGGCTCGCGTGGAGGGCCTCGTCGACCATGCCGCCCACGTCCGCCTTCACGCCGGCGTCCTCGGCGGAGAGGGTGAAGCGGGTCTCGCCGCGGCGCACGCTGATCGGCTGCTCGAGCGGCTTCTTCAGCTGGCGCCCGATCGCCTCGTTGGCCTCGGCGGTTGTCATGCCGCCCACGTCGACGCCCGCGACCGTGACGCCCTTCGCGATCAGGTCGTCGCGCGAGCTGTCATACGCGAATGCTGCGACCGCGCTCCCGATGAGGACCAGGAGGAGGACGGCCACGAGGATGAACCACCGATGCCTCATGGTGCGATTACCCCAGAAGGGTAGCTTCGGGTCCGGCGTTCGGTGACCGTTGAAAGCGCGGTTGCGCTCAGACCTGAGAGCGGTGCCGCGCGAGCACGGAGTCGATCGCGCTCAGGACCCGTGTCCGATTGGCGTGATCGCGCTCGTACTCTCGGAGGGTCTGGAGGTCTTCGTGCTCGAGCGAGGCGAGCAGAGCGATGACCTCCTCCGCGGCGAGATCGTCGTAGTGGTCGACCGGCCGCCCTGCCGGCGCCCGTTGCGCTTCGTCGCGGCCGCGCTGCTCCGCCGCCTCGCGGACACGCTTCTCGACCGCCTCCTCGGCACGGGCGGCCCGGTCCGCGGCTTCGCGCGCCGACTCGGCCGCCGCTTGAGCCTGCCGCTCGGCCGCGGCGGCGCGGTCGGGAGCCTCGTCCACCAGGTCCATCCCGCCAGTGTCCGCGAAGCCGGTGAGGAGCCGCTGGAGCTCTGCGAGCTGCTCGCGGCTCAGCGCCGAGGCGGCCGTTTCGCGCGTGTTCTTCACGTGCGGGCTCCAGCGCAGGAACTCCTCCACCTCGCGCTCGTAGCGGTAGGGCTCCTGCGCCCCCCGCACGACCGGGTGGAGCCGCAGGTGCTCGCCCAGCTTCAGGACCGTCTCGCGGCTCGTGTGCTGGTAGTTGAACCCGGCGGCCTTGAAGCGGCGGTTGTCGACCCCTCGCCCGAAGCGCATCTGCTGGAGCGCCTCCGGCGGGATCTCGACGCCCAGCCGCCGGACCACGGCCGCGGCGAGCCCGGTTCCCCAGGGCGGCAGCACCGGCGCGTACGTCTTGCCGAGCAACCCCGCGACCTCGCTGAGCGCCAGCACCCCGTCGCCCGCGACGTTGTAGGTGCCGGCGGCGCGGTGCTTGACGGCGTGCTCGAGCGCGTGCACCACGTCGTCCTCGTGGACGAACTGGTAGCGCGGGTCGAAGCCGAGGATCATCGGCACGACCGGCAGCGAGAAGAGCTTGATGTGGGAAGTCTCGACGTCCGGCCCCAGCACGTTCGCGAAGCGCAGGACCGTCACCGCCTTGTCCGGGTTCCGCTCCGCGAACTCGTTGAGCGACGACTCCGCCTCCACGATGTCTCGCTCGATCCCGGTGCTAGGCGGGTGCGGGCGCCGCATCGTCTCGTCGAAGAAGGCCGGGTCGTCCTGGTGGCACCCGTAGAAGTGGGTGGACGACTTGAACACGACCTTCTTAACCGGCGAGTCCGCGCCGGTGCAGGCCGCGAGGATGTTCATCGTCCCCATCACGTTGTTCTCGTGCGCCCTCGAGGACGAGGTGGTGGCCGAGTCCACCACAAGCCGGGTGTCGACGACCGTGTCGATCTCCGCGGCCTCCACCACGCGCCGCAACAGTGCGTGCTGAGCGCCCACCTTCACGTACTCGGTGCGTTCGAGCTCGACCTGCGGCTCCTCGTTGTCGACGCCGATCACGGCCTCGATCTCGGGGAACGACTCGAGCGCCTGCGCGAGCCTGCCGCCCCAGTAGTGGGAGATGCCGGTGATGAGTATTCGCTTCGAGTCCATGGCGCTACCCGAACCAGACCGACTTCCGCTTGGCGAGCATGTCCCAGAGGTTCTCCTGGATGCGCGCGCGGATCTCGTGGGCGACCGTCTGGACGAGCGCCTTGTCCTCGTGCATCCCCTCCTCCTCGAAGTGGATGGGCTCGAGGAAGCGCAGCTTGAACTTGGCCGGCAGGTAACCCGCCATGCCGAGCAGGCCGAAGTGCGGGAACGTCGGCGTGATCGGGAAGTAGAGGAGGCCGGTGAGGCGCTTCATGAGGCCGACCTGCGCGAAGACCGGCGCCGACTCCTCCGCGCCGACGACGCAGATCGGCACGATCGGCGCCTGGGCCCGCATCGCCGCCTCCACGAACCCGCCGCGGCCGAAGCGGCGCAGCCGGTAGCGGTCCTTGTAGAGCTTCTCAGTCGCCTTGCGCCCCTCCGGGAACACGAGCACGAGCTGCTCCTCGTCGTACAGGAGCCGATGCACGTTCGCCGGATGCGCCGGCACGCAGCCGATCTTCGACACGAGCATGCTGAAGCCGGGGTAGCCCTTGAAGAAGTGCTCGACGGTGATGTTCAGCGGCCGCGGGTGAGTGTGCTCCTCGCGGATCGCCTTCGAGATCATCGCCGCGTCCGGCGGCAGGGCGCCGCCGTGGTTCGAGACGAGCAGGGCGCCCCCGCTGGACGGCACGTTCTCGATCCCCTCGACCTCGGCCCGGAACCAGTAGCGGTAGAAGAAGTCGGCGACGAGGCGGTCGTAGATGCCCTCGATGCGTTCGGAGCGGCCCCAGTCGTTCAGGTGGCGCTCGGGCTCCACTCCCGGGAGGTGCTGCTTGAGCTCCTCCGCGGGCACGAGCGCGGTCGTGGGCGCGTCGCGGTCGCGGATCGAGAGGGTTGTGCGCTGGGGGTCGGCCATGGGGCGCCGATTCAAGCAGGCGCCGCGTCGAGGCGTTCCAGGACGGGGTCGAGAGCCGTCTTGAGGCCGCCCCAGTCACGTGCTCCGATCACTCCGTCCGCCTCCACGACCTCCTCGTTCCAGGGATGGATGATCGTTGCGGCCACGATCCCCTCCGCGCGCGCCCTGGCGATGTTCACAGGGCTGTCGTCCACCAGCACCTGGACGCCCAGCTCCACGCAGCGCGGGACCTTGTCGAACGAGCAGTGGAGGTCGTCCCAGGGCATGCCGATCCTGTCGAGCCAGGCGGCGGTGGCGTCGTAGGTGCTCGTGCGCCTGTGGCTCGTCACGTGGATCCAGTGACCGGCGGCGTGCCAGGCCCGCACGGTCTCGACGGCGTCCGGGTAGGGCACGGCAGCGGCGATGTTCTCGTCCGAATGCGACTCCTCGACGCAGTGCACGACCGCGTCGCGCTCGAGGACGGTGATGCCCCAGTCGCGCTGGTCCTCGTAGGGCAGGTCCACCCCGTAGCGCTCGCGCGCGATCCGCTGGAGCAGGTCCCAGTAGTGGTGCAGGGTCGAGTCGATGTCCAGCGCGATCTTCGCCACGGGTTCGTACAGTAGGGAGCATGGGACGCAGGCTCATGCGCCCCGGGGCGGCTCCGGCCGCGCCCTGGCGCGATCGCGACGCGGACAACGAGTACGGCTGCACCGCCACCCCCGACTGGCGCGAGACCGACTGGTCGCGGGAGCTGAAGCAGATCGAGATCGACGGGACCTCTGTGAACTACATCGACGTCGGCTCGGGGGATGAGGATCCCGTCGTCCTGGTCCACGGCCTCGCCGGCCAGTGGCAGAACTGGCTCGAGAACATCCCGCGGCTGGCGCTCGACCGGCGCGTCGTGGCGATGGACCTGCCCGGCTTCGGGCTGACGCCCGAGCCGGAGGACGAGGAGATCAGCATTCCGGGCTACGCCCGCTGCGTGAACGCCCTCTGCGACAAGCTCGGCCTCGGCGAGATCGACCTGGTCGGGAACTCGATGGGCGGATACGTCGCCGCCGAGGTGGCGATCCAGTTCCCGGAGCGCGTGTTGCGGCTCGTGCTGGTCTCGGCCGCCGGCATCTCGAGCGCCGAGACGCTCCGGGCGCCCATCCTCACCATGGGCCGCATAGCGACTGCGATCGCAACGAACACCGCGGCGCGGGACCGGTCGCTTGCGGCGCGCCCGATCACGCGGCACCTGTCGCTCGCGCTGGTGGCGCGGCACCCGCGCCTGCTCAAGCCCGACCTGGCCTACGAGGGGTTCTTGAAGGGCGCCGGCAAGCCGGGCTTCAACGACGCGCTCCGCGCGTCGCTCGACTACGACTTCCGCGACCGCCTGCCCGAGGTGAAGGTCCCGACGCTGATCGTGTGGGGCGAATGCGACTCGATCATCCCCGTGCGCGACGCCGACGAGTTCGAGCGCCTGATCGAGGACAGCCGCAAGATCGTTATGAAGGACACCGGCCACATCTCGATGGCCGAGCGCCCTCAGACGTTCAACGACCTGCTGGTCGAGTTCCTGGCGGAGACCGGGCCGGCTGAGGACAAGGAAGCCGTCCAGGGCGAGTCGCAGGCGGCCTGATCGAAGCCGCGACGCCGGAGCCCACGCGGTCCCTCCCTCCGGAGGCCCGCGGCCTGTTCGTGCTCGGCGCGCTCGCTTGGGCCGTGCCGGTCGGGATCGGCCTCGTGGTCGGCGGCAGCGCGCTGGCGGGAAGCGACGCGCCGGGCGTGCTGGCGTGGCTCACCTGGGCGCTCGCGGTCGGCGTCGTCCTCCTGGGCGGGCTCGTTCTGCCCATGGTGCGGTGGCGGACGTGGCGCTACGAGGTGCGTGACCAGGAGATCGACCTGCTGCGGGGGGCGGTGGTGGTCACGCGCACGCTGATCCCAATGACGCGAGTGCAGCACGTCGACACGCGGCGCACTCCGCTCTCGGATTTCTTCGGCCTGCGCGCCGTAACCGTGCACACCGCGGCGGACTCGCACGAGATCCCGGCCTTGCGCCCCCAGGAGGCCGTGTCGATCCGGGACCGGATCGCCGTGCTGGCGCGGCAGCCCGATGAGCTCTGAGCTCTCGTCGCCGCGCCGGCTCCATCCCGCCGAGATCGTCCTCGGTGCGCTCGACAACCTCCGCGAGATCGCCATCGCCGCCGTGGTGGGCCTGGTGATCGGCGGCGGCGCCGGCGGGATGCCTCCGCTCGCCGGACTCATGTTCGCCCTGGCCGGCGTGGCGGTGGCCGCGGGCATCGGGTACCTGCGGTGGACGCACACCACCTATTGGGTTGCGGGTGAGGCGCTCCACATCCGCCAGGGCTTGATCTCGCCCGACGAGACCTCGGTGCCGCTCGGTCGCATCCAAGCCGTCGACGCCACGCAGGGCCCGGTTCAGAGGCTCTTTGGCGTACAGGCCCTGCAGGTTCAGACCGCCGGCGGCGGCGCCGAGGGGGAGATCGTGCTTCGGGCCGTCTCCGACGCCGCCGCATCGGAGGTGCGCGCGGTCGCCGGCCTGCCCGACCCGGTGTCGCGGGACCTGCCCGAGTGGCGGCTCGGTCCCGGCGCCCTGCTCGTAACCGCCGTCACGGCGCCGCAGCTCGGCGTGATCCTGCCAGTGGTGGGCGCCTTCGCGGCCGCCGGCGAGAACGTCCTGTTCGGCGGAGACGAGGGACAGCAGCTGATCGACAAGCTCGTCGACGACGTGGGCCTGCTCATACTCGTTGCGGTCGCGGTGGGGGCCGCCGCGCTGCTTCTGTCGTTTCTCGGCGCGATCGTCGCGTTCGCGGGCTTCAGCCTGGTGCGGGACGGGCAGCGGCTACGCATCCGCCGCGGCCTGCTCGCGAGACGCGCGGCCAGCGTGCCGCTCGCGCGGGTGCAGGCGGTGGACGTGGTGGAGGGCGTCCTGCGCCGCCCGTTCGGCCTGGCGAGCGTCCGGATGGAGACGGCGGGCTACCGGTCCGAGGCGGCGGTCGCGCAGACGCTGCTGCCGCTGGTGCGGGTGCGCGACGTGCCGCGCGTGCTGGCCGAGTTCGTGCCGGCGCTGGCGGATGGGGCCGAGGAGCAGCGGCCACTCGAGCGGCCGCCCGCCCGCGCGCGCCGCCGCTATGCGCTCCCACCTGCGATTGCCGGCGCGGTGGTTGGGGCGGCGCTCGTCGCGATCGTCCCGGCCGCCTGGCCGGCGCTGCCGGCGCTCCTCGTGCTCGGCGCTGTCGAGGGTCTGCTGCGGCACGGCTCGGCCGGCTGGCGCGACGACGGACGGCGCCTCGTTATCCGCGGCCGCGTCGTGGCGCGGCGCACGCTGCTCGCGCGGGTCGACCGGCTCCAGGAGCACGCCCTTCGGGCCTCCCTTCTGCAGCGCCGCGCGTCCCTGGCCGACTTCCAGGCCTCGGTAGGTTCCGGCCGCAAAGGCCATGTGCGGCACCTGGAGGCCGGCGTGGCCGGGGCCCTCTTCGAACGGCTGCGCCCGCGCGGCGGACAACCTCGCTTATGAGGGGTTCTCCGAGGGCGAGTCGCAGGCGGCGTAGGGACCGCCGGGGCGCTCGATCTCCTCGATCATCTCCTCCAGCGCGGTTCGGGCCCAGTTCAGCCGGTTGTAGGCGGCGGCCGAGCCGCGGCCGCGGTTAAGGCGGAGCTCCCAGATGCCGGACTGGCGCGAGAGCCTCCCGCGCTGGACGGTCAATGCCTCGTAGTCCTCCTTCAGCTGCTCGCACGACGGGCTGGTCCTGACCCCAGGACCGGTCGTGGTTCGCCCGTCGAGGGCGTCGCCCACGACCATCGTGCGGCCACGGACGCGGTTGTCCTCGAGCACGATCCAGCCGGAGCGGTGGCGCACCCCCTCGTGGAAGAAGTCCCGCTCGACGAGGCCGCCGCGGCGCTCCCGCATGGCGAAGGCCAGCACGCGTCCATCGGGCAGCGTGACGGTGCCCCGCGCGCGGTCGTCCGCGATGCGCGCGGCGAGCGTCACGCCGTGGTCGGTGGCGGACAGGCTGCCGTCGTCGGCGATGCCGCCTCTGAACCAGACCGACAGCGTCGCCCGGGTCGGCTGACCGTCCGACACGTAGGCACGGAAGCGGTTGCCCGGCTTCTCGACGATCGCGACGAAGACGCCGGTGCCCTTCACCTGTCCTGCGTGCTGAACGGGCCGCTGGACGAGGCCGGCCGAAGCGCTGCCCGGGAGCGCCAGCATCGCCAGTACGGCGAGCATCCGCGCCACTAGCCGGTGACGGCCCCCTCCGCCGCGGAGCCGACGAGCTTGCGGTACTTACCGAGCACGCCGTTGGTGTACGCCGCGGCCGGGCCCTCATAGGCCGCGACTCGGGCCGCGATCTCATCCTCCGGCAGCTCCAGGTTGAGCTCGCGCCTGGCCACGTCGAACACGATCGTGTCGCCGTCTTGCACTGCCGCGATCGGGCCGCCGTCGGGCGCCTCGGGGGACACGTGGCCGGCCATGAAGCCGTGCGTCGCGCCCGAGAAGCGGCCGTCGGTGAGCAGGGCGACGCTGTCGCCGAGGCCCTCGCCCACGAGCGCGGCGGTCACGTGCAGCATCTCGCGCATGCCGGGTCCGCCCTTCGGGCCCTCGTTGCGGATCACGACCACGTCGCCTGGCTGGATGTCCTTCGCCATCACCGCCGCGAAGGCGTCCTCCTCGCGCTCGAACACGCGCGCCGGGCCGCTGTGCTCCATCCGGTCGTGGCCCGAGAGCTTCACGACGCACCCGGCCGGTGCGAGGTTCCCGCGCAGGATCGCGAAGCCGCCGTTCGGCTTGATCGGGTCGCTCACCTGGCGCACGACGTCCTGGCCGTCGGCCTCCTCCGCCGCGTCGGCCACCTCGCCGATCGTCTGGCCGGTCACGGTCAGCTCGTCCTCGTGGAGCGCGCCGAGCTCCTTCAGCCGCTTGATCACGAGCGGCACGCCCCCGGCGCGGTAGAGGTCGGTGGCCACGTAGCGGCCGCCCGGCTTCAGGTCGCACACCAGCGGCGTCTGCCAGGCGATCCGGTCGAAGTCCTCGAGCTCGAGCTCCACGCCCGCCTCGTGCGCCACCGCGAGCAGGTGGAGCACCAGGTTGGTCGAGCCGCCCGACGTGGCGCCCGCCGCGATCGCGTTCTCGAGCGAGCGCTTCGTGATGATCTTGCTCGGACGGCGGTCCTCCGCGAGCACCTCGAGGACGAGCCGGCCGCACTCCTCGGCGACCTTCCCCTTCTTGCCGTCCTCCGCCGGCACCATCGAGCTGCCCATCGGCGAGATGCCGAGCACCTCGAAGGCCATCGCCATCGTGTTCGCCGTGAACTGGCCACCGCAGGCTCCAGCGCCGGGCGAGGCGTGGTCCTCGAGGTCTGTGAGCTCGTCGTCGGTGAGGTCGCCGGCCGCGTGGGCGCCGATCCCCTCGAAGACGTCCTGGATCGTCACGTCCTTGCCGCGCCAGCGGCCGGGGGCGATCGACCCGCCGTAGAGCATCAGCCCGGGCACGTCGAGGCGCGCGAGCGCCATCACGCAGCCCGGGATCGTCTTGTCGCACCCGGAGAGCGCCACGACGGCATCGAACATGTGGCCGCGGGCCACGAGCTCGATCGAGTCGGCGATCACCTCGCGGCTGACCAGGGATGTCTTCATCCCCTCGGTGCCCATCGTGATGCCGTCGGAGATCGCGACGGTGTTGAACTCCATCGGCGTCGCGCCCGCGGCGCGAACGCCCTCCTTCACCTTCTCGGCCAGCCGGCGCAGGTGGAAGTTGCAGGGCATCGTCTCGGTCCAGGTGTTCGCGATGCCGACGATCGGCCGGCTGAGCGCGTCGTCGTCGAACCCGATTCCCTTGAGGTATGCGCGCGCCTGGGCTCGATCCGGGCCGTCGAGGATGACCCGGCTGCGACTGCGGAGGTCGCGGCTCACCGCTGGCTCTGCGAGACCTGCTGGCGGGGGCCGCGGCGGCGCTCCCACTCGGCGAGCCGCCAGAGGTCGCGGCGGATGCGCGCCGGGTCGAGCTGGCGCCCGACGAGGTGCATGTTGGCGCGGCGGATCACGCGGTCCTCGTCCGAGGTGAGCGCCATCCACTTGGCGAGCACGTCGTCCGATGCGGGCAGGCGGTGGCGGCCGCCCGTGCCGCTCAGGTCGGGAAACTCGACGCAGTACTCGGAGAGCAGCTGGCCGGTCTCGGGCACGTAGGCCACGATCGGCTTGTGGGCGTAGACGAGGTACGCGTAGGCCGGCCGGGCGCCGCGGTCGCGGTCGAGCTCGCGGCGGGCGTGGCGGCCCGCCACCCGGATGAAGCCGAGGTCCCGGTACATGCCCCACTCCTCGGCGTTCACGCACGAGCGGAGCAGCTCTCGGGCGCGGTGCTCGGCGCGGCGCTCGCGGCCGGGGTCGTAGAGGCTCAGGTCGAGCTCGTCCGCATCGGCGCGACGCGGCGCGCGAAGGGCGCGCCACTCCGTGACCCGCCGCACGGCGATCGGCGCGGCGAGCACCAGGGCGATCAAGTGCGAGTGCGAGGAGCGCGAGCAGCATGGTTTCTCGCTCCTAGCCGCCGGAGGCGCGCGGGAAGAAGATCACACGGTCGGACTCCGGCGGGATGTCCGCGTACTCCTTGACCATCTGGGCCTCGCGCCGGCCGCTCCCCGAGTTCGTGACCGGCACCGCGGCCCACATGCCCTCGTCGAGCTGGCGGCGGAACTCCTCGACGAGGCGCTCCTCGTCCTCCTGCACGCGCGGATCTCCCTCGGCGAGCAGAACCTCACCGTGCCCGGGCTTCATCCGCAGGAACTTCACGCACCCGATTATGTCACGCACAAGGGGTCTGACCCCTTGAGTCGACCTCACTTAAGGGGTCAGACCCCTTTGCCGAAGACGTCGACGGGTCCCGGGCCCTCGCCGATGCTGCGCAGGCCGTCGCGGACCGCCTCGGACGCGATCCGCTTGGCCTCCCGCGCGGCGTCGAGCGGGTCGAGGCCGAGCGCCAGATGCGCCGCCAGCGCGGACGAGTGCGTGCAGCCCGACCCGTGCGCGGCGCCGTCGTCGTAGCGCTCGCCCGGCAGCTCGACCAGCCGCTCGCCATCGAAGAAGAGGTCGGTCGCCTCGTCGCGATGCCCGCCCGTGAGAACCACGGCCCGCGGGCCGAGCGCGTGGACGGCGCGCACGAGCTCCTCGTGCCCGAGCTGCGAGTCGCCGCTCAGCACGTGCGCCTCGGGGACGTTCGGGGTCACAACCGCCGCACGCGGCACGAGCCGCGTGCGCAGCGCGTCCTGGGCGTCCTCGTCGAGCAGCCGGGCGCCGCTCTCCGAGATCATCACCGGGTCGAGCACGATCGGGACGTCGCCCACGAGATCGAGGGCCTCCCCCACCGCCTCGGTGGTGGCGACGCTGCCGAGCATGCCGATCTTCACCGCGTCGACGCCGATGTCGTCCACGACGGCCCGGACCTGCTCGACGATCACGTCGCCCGGCACCGGATGCACCGCCGTGACCCCCACCGTGTTCTGGGCGGTGATCGCCGTGATGGCGGTCATGCCGTGCACCCCGCAGCGCGCAAACGCCTTGAGATCCGCCTGAATGCCCGCACCCCCACCGGAATCCGAGCCGGCGATGGACAGAACCCGAGGTAACCGCTCCGTGGTCACGGGCACGGCAGGATAGGCGGCGTGGCGAAGTTGTCACGGCGGCGCGCCCACGCGTCGCTCGGACGCCGTCAGCGTCGGGCGGGTGCTGGCCGCGGTCGCCACGTTCGCCTTGGAGGGCGTTCGCCCCCAGGAGGTCACCGTCGAGGTCGACGTCCGGCGCGGCCTCCCCGCGTTCACACTCGTGGGGCTCCCGGACCGGGCCATACGCGAGTCGCGCGAGCGCGTCCGAGCGGCGCTCCTGAACTCCGAGCTCGACTTCCCTCAGAAACGCCTGACGGTGAATCTCGCGCCGGCACACGTGCGAAAGGCCGGCCCGAGCTTCGATCTCGCCATCGCCGTGGGCCTGCTCGCGGCAAGCGGGCAGGTCCCGGCCGAGGACCTGGAACGCTGCGCCCTCGCCGGCGAGCTGTCGCTCAGCGGAGAGCTGCGCCCGGTCCGCGGCGCGCTGAATGCCGCGCTCGGCGCGCGGCGCGCCGGCTACGGGCGGCTGCTTGTCCCGGAGCAGAACGCCCCCGAGGCGGCTCTGGTCGAGGGCATAGAGGTGACTGCCATCCCCGATCTGGGGCGGCTCGCCGATCTTCTCCACGGCCGCTGGACGCCGGCACCTGCCGAGCCCGCCGCTTCGCCACCCGAGGCGCGCCCAGGGGACGCACCTGACCTCGCAGACGTCCGGGGGCAGGAGGACGCGAAGCGCGCGCTCGAGATCGCGGCCGCCGGCGGCCACAACCTCCTAATGGTCGGGCCGCCCGGCGCCGGCAAGACGATGCTCGCCCGCCGCCTCCCGGGGATCCTTCCGCCGCCGAGCTTCGAGGAGGCGCTCGAGATCACCCAGGTTCACAGCGCCGCCGGGATCGGCACCGGCCAGCTTGCGATGGAACGACCGTTCCGGGCGCCCCATCACACGATCTCCGCTCAAGGGCTGGTGGGCGGCGGGAGCCGGCCGATGCCGGGCGAGATCACGCTCGCGCACCGCGGCGTCCTCTTCCTGGACGAGCTGCCGGAGTTCGCCCGTAGCGCGGTCGACGCCCTGCGCCAGCCGCTCGAGGAGGGGCGAGTCGAGATCACGCGCGGGCAGCGGACGCTCGACTTCCCCGCGAACGCGATCGTCGTGGCGGCCTGCAACCGCTGCCCGTGCGCGCGGCCGCCCGACCGCTGTGCCTGCACGGCACTCGAGCTCGCGCGCTACCAGCGCCGCCTGAGCGGCCCGCTCGTGGACCGGATCGACCTCGTCTGCCAGGTCGAGGCGGTGCCCACGGCCGAGCTCGTCGCTGACGCCGACCGGCATCCAACGCCGTCGAGCGATGCCCGCGGCCGAGTGGCGGCGGCGCGCAGACGTCAGCTCGTACGGCTGGCGGGCACCGGCGTCCTCTGCAACGGCGACATGGACGGCCGGCTCACGCGCCGCCAGGTGCCGCTCGAGGCCGGCCTGGCCACGCGCCTGCTCACGATCCGCGATCGGATGGCCCTGAGCGGCCGCGGGCACGACCGCGTTCTACGCGTGGCTCGCACGATCGCCGACCTGGACGGGCGCGAGCGGGTGATCGAGCGCGACCTCGATGAGGCGCTCTCCTACCGGCTGGACACCTCCGAGCAGGTCGCGCCGTGATCGTGGACAGCTGCAATCCCTGCCTGCGCCGGGCGTTCCTCATCGCCCATCTCGCGCCGCGGATCGCCGCGCTCTTGGGAAGTGGCGACCCGCGCGCACGCGGGCTGCTTGGGCTGCCGGAGCACGAGCTCATCTCGGCTGCCGCCGGGCGGCAGGTGGAGCGAGCGCTCTCGTTTCTCCAGGGGTTCGACGTGGACGGCTCGCGCGAGCGGCTCGCCGGCGCAGGCGTCCTCGTGACCTGCGCGCATTCGCCGCGCTATCCGCCCCTGCTCCACGATCTCGCGGACCCGCCGGCGGTGCTGTTCGGTGCCGGCCGTCCCGAGACTCTGGCGCTGCTCGCCGACGAACCGGCGGTGACGCTGGTCGGCACTCGCCGCGCAAGCCCGTACGGGACCGAGGTCGCGTACGCGCTCGGTCGCGGCCTTGGCGTCTCCGGCGTTGCAGTGGTCAGCGGCCTCGCCCTGGGCATCGACGGCACGGCGCACCGAGGTTGCCTGGACGGCGGCGGTGTGCCGGTCGCCGTCGTGGCGAGTGGGCCGGACGTCGTCTATCCGCGCCGTCATCGCTCGCTTCACCAGCGGGTTTCCGAGGCGGGTCTGGTGCTTTCCGAGCTTCCGCCTGGCACCGCGCCCTATCGCTGGAGCTTTCCGGCGCGGAACCGAATCATGGCGGCGCTCGCCCGGATGACGGTGGTCGTCGAAGCCGCGGATCCGAGCGGCAGCCTCATCACCGCCGAGTTCGCCAAGGATCTCGGCCGCTGCGTCGCGGCCGTGCCCGGCCGCGTCACGTCGAGCCTCGCGCGCGGGACCAACAACCTGCTGAAGGACGGCGCGACTCCGATAAGCGGCACCGAGGACGTGCTCGATGAGCTGTTCGGCGTGGGCGTGCGGTCGGCGCCGCGCCCTCACGAGGAACGGCGGACACCGATTGAGCCCGAGCTCCGCCTCGTGCTCGAGGCCGCCGAGGGCTGTGACTCGGTCCAGACGATCGCGCGTGCGACCGGCCGCCCCGCGGCCGATGTCCGGGCCGCGCTCGGCCGGCTCGAAGCGAACGGATACCTGGTCCGCCGCGAGCTCGGCGGCTGGGAGCGAGCGGCTCGCTGATGTCCGATCCGCGGCGAAGGCTCGGAGCTCGCGGCGAGGAGCTCGCCGCGCGACACCTCGAGGCGCGCGGCCTCGAGGTCGTTGAGAGGAACTACCGGACTCGGTACGGGGAGATCGACGTCGTCGCTCGCGACATGCGCTTCCTCGTGTTCTGTGAGGTGAAGACTCGGATCGTTCGCGGCGATGCGCGCGACGTCCTCGGCCCGTTCGCCGCGATCGGCCCCCGGAAGCAGCGGCAGGTCCGTGCAATGGCACGTGAGTGGCTCGCGGGCGGCCGCCTCCAGGGGGCGCGGCCGTCTGAGCTCCGCTTCGACGCGATCGGCGTCAGCTTCGATCCGGCCGGCCGGTTGCTCGCGGTCGAGCACCTCGAGGCGGCGTTCTGATAGACGGCAGGCATGCCAGACCCAGCCGACGACGCCAGCCGGATCATCGAGTCCAACCTCTACATGACCCTCGCCACCGCCGACCGCGAGGGCCGCCCCTGGGCCTCCCCCGTGTGGTTCGCCCACGAGGAGCTCATGCACTTCGTCTGGGTCTCAAAGCCGGAGGCGCGGCACTCCCGGAACCTCGCGACCCGGCCGCAGGTCGGCATCGTCATCTTCGACTCGAGCGCCGGCCCGGGCCAGGCCGAGGCCGTCTATGTCGAGGCCGAGGCGGAGCGGGTCGAGGGCGCCGACGAGGAGCGCGCGATCGGCGTCTTCACCGGCCGCTCCGAGGCGCTCGGCTGGCCGAGCTGGAGCGTCGAGAACGTTCGACCGCCGGCGGCGGTCCGGCTCTACCGGGCGACCGCGTCGGCGCTGTTCGTGCTGGGCCCGAACGACGAGCGCATCCCGGTCGAGCTCGCCTAGCCCTCGAGGGCCAGCTGCGTGTAGGCGATCGACTGGAATGACATCCGGTGCAGTGGCGAGACGCCGTTCGCGGCTATCGCGGCGCGGTGCTCCGGGGTCGAGTAGCCCACGTTCGTCTCGAAGTCCCAGCCGGGATGGCGCTCGGCGGCGCGGCGCATGTAGCGATCGCGGCTGACCTTGGCCAGCACGGAGGCGGCGGCTATCGCCGCGCTCCGGCAGTCGCCGTCGACGACGGCGCGCTGGTCCATGCCGAACTCCGGCACCCTGAAGCCGTCCACGAGGCATACGGTCCCCGGCACCGCCACGCCGAGCAGCGCCGTCCGGAGCGCCTCCAGGTTCGTGTTGTGGAGCCCGCGCAGGTCGATGCCGCGCACGCAGCGCGCCACGATCACGGAGCGCGCGGCGGCCCGCATCACCAGCGGGTAGAGCTCCTCGCGCATCTCGGCCGTGTGCTGCTTCGAGTCGTTCAGCCGCGTGAGGGCGCGCCTGTCGGAGAGGGTCAGCCGCTCGAGGTCGAACAGCACCGCGGCGGCCACGAGCGGCCCCGCCAGCGACCCGCGCCCCGCCTCGTCAGCTCCGGCCACATAGCGGCAGCCGAGCTCGCGGTCGAAGGCGAAGAGGCGGCGGCCGGTTCGCGGCCGGCCCTTCGGCCGGCGTGCGTTGCGTCGCGAAGGCGTGGTCTCGTGCCGCGGCATCCCCACTGGTGGCGCCGATCATAGGTGGGTGCACGGCGGAAGCCCGCCGCTCACCCCCCACTACGGGCCTAGAGTAGGCCGATTCGGCCCGGAGGCCAATAGGTCATGAAGGCCCTGCCGATGATCCATTTCTTCGGCACCGGCCCCCACTCGCGGCTGTCCGCGGACTCGCCGCGGTTGTCGCCCATCATGTAGTACTGGCCGTCGGGGACCGTGATCTCCCGCGGCAGGTTGCAGGTGGCGCACTCCGGGTCGAGCCTGGCGAACGGCTCGTCCTGGCGTTTCCCGTTGATGTAGACGGAGCCCTCGATCACCTTCAGGTGGTCCCCGGGTAGCCCGACCACCCGCTTGATGAAGTTCGTGTCGGAGCGCTCCGGGGTGCCCTTCGGGCAGGGCTGGTCGCTCGGGCGCTCGACGCCGCAGACGTTCGGCTGGCCCGTCGGTGGCTTGAAGACCACGATGTCCCCCCGGTCCGGGTCGCTGAAGCGGTAGCTCACGCGGTCAACGAGGACGCGCTGGCCGATCTGGAGCGTCGGGACCATCGACTCGCTGGGGATCCGGAACGGCTTGACGAGGAACGCCTGGATGCCCAGCGCGAGGCCGAGCGCGACCGCCACGATCGTGACGAGCTCGACCAGCGAGTTGTGCTGGCGCTTCTTAGTGCCCTTGGCCACCGGAGCGCCCGAAGCCTCGCTAGGAGGGCCGTTCGTCGTCACCCGCGTGCTCGGCCGGCTCCTCTGCGGGCGCCTCACCGGCCTCCGCGGCGGCCTGCTCAGCGAGCTCCTCCTCCGCGGCGGTCTGGTCGGCGAGCTCATCCTCGCCGGGCCGCGGCGCGTCGTCAGGCGGCATTGCGCCCTCCTCGACGATGAGCCCAGGCTGGACGACCTCCTCCGCACCCGACCAGCGCCGCTCGCGCACCCGCGAGGCGCGGCCCACGCGCTCGCGCAGGTAGTAGAGCTTTGCGCGTCTCACGTCGCCGCGCGCGGCCACCTCGATGCGCTCGATCTTGGGCGAGTGGACCGGGAAAGTTCGCTCGACCCCAACGCCGAACGACTGCTTCCGGACCGTGAAAGTCTCGCGCACGCCGCTGCCCTGGCGCTTGATCACGATGCCCTCGAAGACCTGTGTGCGCCGGCGCGTCCCCTCGACCACCTGGAAGTGCACGCGCACGCGATCGCCCGCCTGGAAGGACGGAACTCGGCGCAGCTGCGCGCGCTCGATGCTGTCGATGACTCCGGACATGGGCACAAAAAACGCGACCGTGTGACCCGTCGCGCGTGGACGGGCAATGGTAGCGAAGGAATGCGGGGCGCCCGTGGCCCTATTCAGGGGGCCGCCGGCCGCGGCTCTGCTCGAGCCGCCACTCGCGTATGCGGGCGTGGTCGCCGGAGAGGAGCACGTCCGGAACGGCGTGCCCGCGCCACTCGAACGGCCGTGTGTAGTGCGGATATTCGGGGGCGCCCCCGAGCGCCTCGCTGAATGACTCCTCGACCGCGCTCTCCTCGTGCCCGAGCGCGCCGGGCAGCTTCCGGATCACCGTGTCGGCCAGCACCATCGCGGCCAGCTCGCCGCCAGACAGGACGTACGGGCCGATCGAGACGACGTCGGTGGCCAGGTGCTCGTTCACCCGCTCGTCGAATCCCTCGTAGCGGCCGCACAGGAGGGTGAGCACCGGCTCCGCTGCCAGCTCGGCCGCCAGCCGGTCGTCGAGCTGGCGCCCTCCCGGCGACAGCGCGATGGTCCGGTGCGGAGGCGGCGCCGCGCCGTAGCGAGCCTCCAGAGCGGCCTCGACCACGTCCACGCGGATCACCATCCCGGCGCCGCCGCCGTAGGGCGTGTCGTCGACCTGTCCGGCCTTGAGGGGAGTGCTCTCGCGCAGATCGACAAGGTCGAGCTCGTGCCCCAGCCCGAGCGCGTTCGTCACATGCCGCTGCGTCTTGAACCAGTCGAACCAGTGCGGGAACAGCGTGACCACGTCGATCCTCATCCGAGGAACTCCGCCCTCACGTGAATCTCGCCCGCGTCGAGGTCCACGCGTGCGATGGCATCGGAGACGAATGGGACGAGCGTGCCGTCCTCGAGCTCGAGGATCGAGCACGAGGGAGCGTCGACGACCCGCGTGACCGTCCCCAGCCCGGGCACGCGGCAGCCGACCAGGTCGGAGGCGAGCCACTCGTCGGCTCCGAGCTCGTCCTCGACCAGAAGCAGCTCGCCGCGGAGCGCGGCGGGGTCCTCCACGTCCGCGAGCCGGATCAGCGGCCGCTCGTCGGTGCCCGCCCGGCGGGCGATCCGGTGCGTGCTGCCGCCTACGGTCAGCTCGGCGCCCTCCGGCAGCTCATGCCGGGGCCCGTCCACGTAGAAGCTTCCGTCCAGGCCGTGCGGCTTCCCCACCCGGCCGGCGGTCACGAGCGTCAATCGACGACGTCGACGAGTACCCGCTGGCCGTCGCGAACGGCGGCCGCCTTGACCACGGTCCTGAGCGCGGCGACGGTCCGCCCGCCGCGTCCGATCACCTTGCCGGTGTCGTCGTCCGCGACGTGCAGCTCGAGGACGACCGTGCCGTCATCCTCCTCGAACAACTCCACGCTCACCTCGTCCGGGCGGTCGACGAGCGACCGGACCAGGTACTCGAGGAGCTCCTTCACTACTCGGTGCTGGCGGCCTCGTCGGCGCCAGGCGCGTCGGGAGCCTCGGCCCGCTCCTCGACAACGTCGTCCGGAGCCTCGGCCGCCTCAGTTCCGGGGTCAGGCTGAAGGCCGACCCCGTCCGCCACCGGTGCCTGCGATACGCCCGCGCTGCCGGTGGAGGTGCCGGCGGCCACGCCCTTCGAGTGCGCCTTGACGAGCTGCTTCACGGTGTTGGTCGGCTGCGCCCCGCGCGACACCCAGTGCTGGAAGCGCTCCTCGTCGATCACGATCGTCGAGGGGTTCGTCTGCGGGTTGTAGTGGCCGATCGTCTCGATGAAGCGGCCATCGCGCGGAGAGCGCTGGTCTGACACGACCACGCGCCAGATCGGATTCTTTTTGCTCCCCACGCGGGTGAGGCGAACTCGTACGGACATAGGTCGGGAGAGGTTAGCGACCGGCGAGCTGTTGCAGCGACGGCATCTTGCCCTGCGAGATCTGCTTCATCACCTTGCGCATCTGGCCGAACTGCTTCACGAGCTGCGACACGGCCTGCACCGAGGTCCCGGAACCGCGCGCGATCCGGCGCCGCCGGGAGCCATCGATGATCTTTGGGTTCGCTCGCTCCTCGGGTGTCATCGAGCGGATGATCGCCTCGAG
This sequence comes from uncultured Thermoleophilaceae bacterium, assembly GCA_963819635.1. Taxonomy (GTDB): domain Bacteria; phylum Actinomycetota; class Thermoleophilia; order Solirubrobacterales; family Thermoleophilaceae; genus JACVRW01. Next base: position 420,745 of record CAWFWX010000003.1, on the reverse strand, counting down.
CCGGTCGAGCTCCTTCTCGTCCACGTTCAGCGATCCGAGCTGCGACCCGACGCCCGGCATCATCTTGAGGAGCGAGCCGAGCGGGCCCATGTTCCGCACCTGCTGCATCTGCTGGAGGAAGTCGTCGAGCGTGAACTGCTCCTTGCGGATCTTCCGCTCGAGCTCGGCGGCCTGGCGGTCGTCCATCTGGCGCTCGGCCTTCTCGACGAGCGTCATCACGTCGCCCATCCCGAGGATGCGCTGCGCCATCCGGTCGGGGTGGAAGCGCTCGAAGTCGGCGAGCTTCTCGCCCGTCGACGCGTACAGGATCGGCTTGCCGGTCACGGCCTTCACCGACAGCGCGGCGCCGCCGCGGGCGTCGCCGTCCAGCTTGGTGAGGACCACCCCGTCGAAGTTGGCGGTCTCGGCGAACTGCTCCGCAACGTTCACGGCGTCCTGGCCCGTCATCGCGTCGACCACCAGCAGCACGTTGTGAGGCTTCGTGCGCTTCTTGATCTCAGCGAGCTCCTTCATCAGCTCCTCGTCGACGTGGAGCCGGCCGCTCGTGTCGATGATCAGCGCGTCCCGGCGGTCCTGCTTCGCCTGGTCGAGCGCCCACTCGGCGATGTCGACTGGGTTTCGCCCCGTGCCCTGCTCGTAGACGTGTGCGCCCGCCTGCTCGCCCACCTTGATCAGCTGGTCGACCGCGGCGGGCCGGTAGACGTCGCAGGCCGCCACGGCCACGTCCATGCCGTGCTCCTCGCGAAGGTGGCGGGCGAGCTTCCCGGTCGCCGTCGTCTTACCGGAGCCCTGAAGCCCCGCCATCAGGATCACGGTCGGCCCGGGCCGCGCGATCGCGAGGTCGCGGCCGCTCCCTCCCATCAGGGTGGTCAGCTCGTCCGAGACGATCTTCACCACCTGCTGGCCGGGGTTCAGAGACCCGAGCACATCCTGTCCGAGCGCCCTCTCCTTGACCGCCGAGGTGAACTGCTTGACGACCTTGAAGTTCACGTCGGCCTCGAGCAGCGCCAGGCGCACCTGGCGCATCGCCTGGTTGATGTCGTCCTCGGTCAGCTTGCCGCGCGAGCGGACATCGTCGAGGGCGGCCTGAAGCCGGTCGGAAAGTGCGTCGAACACCAAGTGAGAGGCTAGCCGGATGAACAAGCGACGCGTATCGACTTTCCTCTCGGCGAAGGTGTTCAACCGGCTTGTGCTGGCGGCGGTCCGCGCGGGGCTGCCCACGCCGAGCGTCGTGATCCTCGAGACGATCGGCCGGCGGAGCGGCGAGCCGCGGCGCGTGCCGGTGAGCCGCCTGCTGGAGGGCGACACGCTCTGGATCGTCACCGAGCACGGCCGGAAGGCCGCATACGTGCGCAACATCGAGGCGAACCCGCGGGTGCGGGTACGCGCCGGCCGCCGCTGGAGGACGGGAACGGCGCAGGTGGTACCGGACGTGGACTGGCGCGAGCTTCAGCGGCGCCTGCCGAGCAAGCTCAGCTCGGCGACGGTCCGTCTGATGGGGACGGAGCATCTGGTGATTCGGGTCGATCTGGACGCGGCTTCGGCAGCGCCGCGCTCAGCTGGCTGAGCGCCTGCGTGACCTCGCTCGGGATGATCCAGACCTTGTTCGACTCGCCCTGCGCGATCTGCGGCAGCACCTGGAGGTACTGGTAGGCGAGCAGCTTCGGGTCGGCGTCGCCGCGGTGGATCGCGTCGAAGACCGTCTCGATCGCCTTCGACTGTCCCTCCGCCTGCAGGATCTGCGACTCGCGCTGGCCCTCGGCGCGCAGGATCGCCGACTGCTTCTCGCCCTCGGCGGTCAGGATCTGCGACTGCTTGACACCCTCCGCGGTCAGGATCGCGGCGCGACGGTCGCGCTCGGCGCGCATCTGCTTCTCCATCGCCTCCTGGATCGAGGCCGGCGGGTCGACGGCCTTGAGCTCGACTCGGTTCACCCGGATGCCCCACTTGCCGGTTGCCTCGTCCAGCACGTGCCGCAGCGCGGCGCTCACCTTGTCGCGCGACGTGAGCGTGTCCTCGAGAGTCATGCCTCCGATCACGTTTCGCAGCGTCGTGACCGTGAGCTGCTCGATCCCCGCGATGAAGTCCTGGATCTCGTAGGTGGCGGCTTTCGGATCGGTGACCTGGAAGTAGATGACCGTGTCGATGTTGATCACGAGGTTGTCCTCGGTGATCACCGGCTGGGGCGGGAAGGAGACGACGGTCTCGCGCAGATCGATGAGCGGCTTCACGCGGTCGACGTAGGGGATGACGAGCGCCAGGCCGGCGTCCAGCGTGCGCTGGTAGCGGCCGAGCCGCTCGACGATGCCGGCGCGCGCCTGCGGCACGATCCGGATCCCGCGCGACAGCGTGAACAGCACCACCACGGCAATGACGATGAGCACGATCAGGGCTTCCATAGAGCTCCAGTCCTCCTATTCCGCGACGAGCGCGGTAGCGCCCTCGATCTTCATGACCTCCACGCGCGCCCCGGGCTCGAACGCGTCGTCCTCGTCATAGGCGCGGGCGCTCCACGTCTCCCCGCCAATCTTCACCTGGCCCCCGTTCGCGTCCACGCGCTCCAGCACGATCGCACGGCCACCGATCAGGGCAGCTGTTCCCGTCCGGATGCGCGGCGGGGTCTTCAGGTGGCGCCGTGCGATCGGCCGCAGCACGCCAACGGTTCCGAGCGAGGCCGCGATAAACACGAGCCATTGCACCGCCAGCGGCGCGCCGATCAGGGCGACGATCGCGGTGAGCGTGGCGGCCACGGCGATCGGGCCGAGGAAGAACCCGAGCGTTGCGATCTCCCCCACCGCGAGGACGCCAGCGGCGATCATCCACCAGACCCAGTCCTCCATGTGCTGCCGATCCTACCTTCCGGCCCCGGCGGGACCGCGGAGATGAGCTCGGCCGCACGGCTCGAGTCGAGGACGCAGTTCGCCGCGCGGCGCAGGCCGGACCCGGCTAGACGCCCGCGCCGCAGCCGTTCCGTGGGCAGCCCGTGCGCGGCCGCGATCTCGCACGCGAGCTCGTAGCGGTTCATCGGCTCGGCTCCGGCTAGGTGGAGAACGCCGCCGGTGGGCGTGTCGACCAGCTCGAGCAGCGCCGCCGCGAGGTCGGAGACGAGCACCGGCGAGCGCCACTCGTCCTCGAAGAAGGCGATCTCGCGCTCACCGCGCGCAGCTTCGAGCACGACCTGCTCTTGGCGGCCGGGCCGCTCGCGGCCCACGAGCAGCGAGGTCCGCACCACGAGCGCCTCGGGGTGGAGCGCCAGCACGCGCCGCTCGGCCTCCAGCTTCGAGCGGCCGTAGTCGTCGAGCGGATTCGGCTGGTCGTCCTCCGTGTACGCCTCGCGCTTCGTGCCGTCGAAGACCAGGTCCGTCGAGATGTGGATCAGGCGCGCGCCGCAGGCGGCCGCGGCGGCGGCCACCGCCGCGGAGCCCTCCGTGTTCACCGCTGGGTCGTCCTGCCTGTAGGCGGTGTGGATGACCGCCGAGGGGCGGGCGTCGTCGAAGCCGCGCCGGACCTCCGCGGCGTCGAGCAGCTCGAGGCGGGGGTGCACGGCGCCGGGTGCGAGCCGGACGAGCTCTGAGCCGAGATAGCCGGTCCCGCCCGTGACCAGCAGCGTCACGCGTCGAGCGCCTGCTCCACGTCCGCCAGCAGGTCGGCGGTGTCCTCGCAGCCGGCGGACAGGCGGATGAAGCCCTCCGTCACGCCGTCGCCTCCCCAGCGGGCGCGCCGCTCGGCGCACGTCTGAACGCTCCCGAAGCTGGTGGCGTCCGTGACCAGGCGGGCGGCCGCGAGAAAGCGCTCCGCACGCTCCGCGCTCCCCAGGTCGAACGAGACCACCATGGCGTAGCCGCTCATCTGGCGGCGCGCGACCTCGTGGCCCGGATCCGACGGCAACCCCGGGTACCGGACGCCGTCGACGTCGTCGCGTGAGGCGAGGAGCCGGGCGATCGCAATCGCGTTGTCGCAGGCCCGTTCGAGCCGGACGGCGAGCGTCGGGAGCGAGCGGTGCGCGAGCCAGACCTCGAATGGCCCTGGGATGGCGCCCGCGATGCGGCGCCAGTCGCGCAGCGCCTGCGCGCGCTCGCGGTCGCGGGTCGCCACGTAGCCGAGCATCAGGTCGGCGTGGCCGCTCATCTGCTTGGTCGCGCTCGTGAGCGAGTAGGTCGCGCCGAGGTCCAGCGGGCGCTGCAGAAGGGGCCCGGCGGTGGTGTTGTCCACGACCGTCGTCACGCCGAGCCCGGCGAGAGCGGCCAGGTCGTAGACCTCCAGCTGCGGGTTCGACGGCGACTCGAGCCACAACAGGTCGGCGCCGCGCGCCGCCTCGGCCAGCTCGGGTGGCGGGGCGAGCCGCACCTCGACCCCGCGCGGCTCCAGGTGGATCTCGGTGAGCCTCCGGACGCCGTGGTAGCAGCCGGAGTCCATGGCCAGCACCGCGCCCGGCTGGAGGTTGGTCAGGAGCAGGGCGGCCGCCGACGCCATGCCGGACGAGAACAGCACCGCCTCGGCGTTCTCCAGGCCCCCGACCGCGTCCTCGTAGCGGGCAAAGGTGGGGTTGCCGTAGCGCGTGTAGGAGGCCGGCGCGGCGTACGGGTCGCCGGTGAGATGGAACGGCGCCGCGAACACCGGCCCGGGCAGGAACGGCTCGCCCTGCTCCGGCTCCGGGAGGCCGGCCCGGACGACGCGCGTGCTCGGCCCCGGGTCGCTCACGGCTCGAGGATCGCCTGGGCGAAGTCGTCGGGGTCGAACGGCCGGAGGTCCTCGAGCGCCTCGCCGATCCCGATCAGCTTGACCGGCACGCCCAGCTCCTGGGCGATCGCCAGCGCGATCCCGCCCTTCGCCGTGCCGTCCAGCTTCGTGAGCGCGATGCCGGTCACGTCCACGGCCTCGCGGAACAGCAGCGCCTGGCGGAGGCCGTTCTGGCCGGTCGTCGCGTCGATCGTGAGCAGCGTCTCGTGCGGCGCGCCGGGCGCCTGGCGCTCGATCACCTTGCGCACCTTGCGGAGCTCCTCCATCAGGTGCTGCTGGGTGTGGAGGCGGCCGGCGGTGTCCACGATCACCACGTCGTGCCCGCGCGCCCGCGCGGCCTCGATCGCGTCGAACACCACGGCGCCCGGATCCGACCCGGCCTCACCGCGAACGATCTCCGTCCCCGCTCGCTCGGCCCATTGCTCGAGCTGCTCGGCCGCGGCGGCCCGGAACGTGTCGCCGGCCGCGAGCAGCACCGTGCGGCCGAGCTCCTTCTGGAGGTGCCAGGCCATCTTGCCGATCGTCGTCGTCTTCCCGCTCCCGTTGACGCCGGTCACGAGGATCACGGTCGGATGCTCTGTCAGCGGGATCGTGTCGCCGTCCACGCGCGCGGTCTCAGCGAGCAGCTCTCGCAGCCGGCGGGTGAGGTCCTCACCGCCCTGCAGCTCGCCGCTCTCGGCCTCCGTCTCCAGCCGCTCGACGATCTTCGCCGTCGTCGGGGCGCCCACGTCCGCGTAGATCAGTGTCTCCTCGAGGCGCTCGAACGCCTCGTCGTCGAGCGACTGGAACATCGTCGTCTGGAGCTCCGCGCCGATCGCCTGGCGCGTCTTCGACATGTTCTCCCGCAGGCGCTTGAACCAGCCGCGGCCGTCGGGCTGGCCCTCGGCTCGGCGGCCGACCCGGGCGCGCCGTCGGCGCCGGTCTCGAACAGCTCCTGCCAGGTGCGGGCCATGGACCCGCGGAGGATAGGGACGCCCGCGCCCCGGCGCGAGCGTCCCCACCTCGGGCTTCCTAGTCCTCGTCCGGCTCCGGGTCCTCGACCGCTCGGTCCGCATCCGGCTCGTCCGCGCACCGGGTCATCGCAGTCGCCGTAGGTCGCCGCGCACGGATCCTCGCCCGTCTCCTCGCAGCCGCCGTCGTTCGCCGGGCAGGCGTCCTCGCCGGGCTCGCAGCCGCGTCGGTGGCCGACATGCCTCCTCGGTCCTCGCCCTTCGTCGCCGGACAGGCACGCTCGCCGTCCTCGCAGGCGGGCCTGTGCGACGCGCAGGCCTTCCCGTCGCCCGGGCGCTTGACCTTCTCGCAGCCGTCGTCGCCGGCCGAGTCGGGCTTCTCGAGCACCGTGTCGTCGGACTCCTTGTCCCCGGGCGCCTCGTCGTCGGCGGACTCGTCGTCCGCGGCCGACTCCTCGTCCGGATGCTCGGAGGCCTGGACCTCCACGAGCACGACGTCGTTCCTGCCGAGCACGACGACGTCGTAGCCCTCGCCGCAGACGATCCGATCCTTGTCCCGGCCGTCGCCGCCGCCGTTCAGGACATCGTTGCCGTCGCCGCCGTCGAGCAGGTCGTTGTCCTGGCCGCCCAGGAGCCGGTCACGGCCCGCGCCGCCGAAGAGGGCGTCGTCGCCCCTGCCGCCGCGGACGCCGATCGTTGCCGCCGCCGCCGTTGACCTGGTCGTCCCCGGCACGCGCGAACACCCGGTTCGCCGCCGAGCCGAGCGTCAGCTCATCGTCGCCCTTCGAGCCCTTCATGACACGCTGGCCACTCGCCACCGCGGTCGCGCTGAGCAGGCTCAAAGCAGCCAGCAGCGCAAGGAAAATCGTCCTGCCCCTCACTTCCGCACCCCCTAGGTCTGGTCCCCCCAGACCGGAGAATCGGCGGACGCTGCGAGTTCCGTTAGGCGGCGGCCTCTTCCGCGGACGACAAAGCGTGGTCCTCGGCGGGCCTTCCGGCCAGCTTTCGGGACACCACGCTGGAGATTCCGTCGCCGCCCATGCTCACGCCGTAGAGCGTGTCGGCGGCGTCCATCGTGCGCTTCTGGTGCGTCACCACGATGAACTGGGCGCGGTCCGCATAGCGCTTCACGAGCTGCAGGAAGCGGTCGATGTTGATGTCGTCGAGGGCGGCCTCGACCTCGTCGAGGATGTAGAACGGGCACGGCCGGGCGAGGAAGACGGCGAACATGAACGCGAGCGCCACGAGCGACTTCTCGCCGCCCGAGAGCAGCGACAGGCGCTTCGTCGACTTGCCGGGCGGGGTGACCTCGATCTCGACGCCCGCCTCCGGCTGCTCGTCCTCGTCCTCGGCCGGCTCGGGCGCCTCGCCATCGGGAAGCGCCTCGCCGCCGACCACCGGCCGCGGGCCAACCTCCTCGTGCACGAGCCGGAGCGCGCCGCGGCCGCCGGGAAACAGGTGCTGCACGACATCCTCGAAGTTCCTCGCCGCGGCGTCGAAGGTCTGCTCGAACGCCTCGCGGATGCGGCGGTCGGTCTCCTTGATGAGACCCTCCAGCTCCGCCAGCGCGCTCTCCATGTCGGCACGCTGGGTCTCGAGCTCCTCGACGTGCGCGACCGCCTCGTCGTACTCCTGCTTGGCAAGCGGATTCACCGGGCCGAGCTGCTCGCGCCGGCGGATCAGGCGCTCGACGCGCGCCGTGAGCGCCTCCCGCTCCTCGTCCGGGCAGCGCCTCCGGCGGCCGGCTGCGGCTCGAGGCCGAGCCGCCCGGCGAGCTGCGTTCAGCTCGCGCTCGGCGTCCGCGGCCGAGTCGCGCACCTGCTGCGCCGCGACCTCGGCGCCGGTCACGGCCTCGCTCGCGCGCTTCAGGCGGCCCTGCAGCTCCGCCTCCTCGTGAGCGCACGCCTTGAGCGCGGCGGCGGTCTCCTCGCCCGCTGCGGCGCCGGCCTCGAGCTCGTGCTCGAGCGCGTCGCGGCGGGCCGAGACGGCGTCGCGGGCGCTGTCGAGCGCGGCGGTTGCACGGTCGGCGTCCGCGGCGAGCTGCGAATCGCGCTCGGCGCCGGTTCGAAGCGCTGCCAGCGCACGCGCACGCTCCTCGCGCTCACGCTCGATCCGCTCGGCCAGCCGCTGCTCCGCGCGCAGGTCGCCGAGCAGCTCGGCGCGCCGCACCGCCTCGGGCCCATCCTGAGGCGCCTCGCGGCGGCGCGCGATCAGCCACTCGGAGCGGCTCACGCCCTCGGCGGCCTCGGCGGCGGCGCGCAGCGCGGTGCGGAGGGCCGACTCGGCGGCCTCGCGGGCCGCGTCGGCCTCGGTCACGGCGGCGGCGTGGCGATCTACCGCGATGCGCGCATCCTTCTCGTCGCGAACGGCCTGCTCTGAAGAGGCGACGAGCTCGTCGCGCCGCGCCAGCTCCTCGAGCAGCCGCTCCGCTCCGCCCGCCGGCGCCTGCGAGAGCTCGCCCGTGCGGGCGTCGAAGAGCCGGCCGCCACGCGTTACGGCGACGCCGCTGAACGTGTCGGGAAGAGCACCGAGCGAGTCCACGACCCACACGCCCGCAAGCAGCCGGTCCGCGAGCGCCGCCACGTCCCGCTCGGGGCGCACAAGTTGCGCAAGTTGTTGCCCGGTTGGCACCGAAGGAGAGGCCGGAACCGCGCCGTGGGCCGAGCTGTCCTGACTAGTGGCCCGTATAGGGCCACAAAGCAGGACAGTCCCGCCGTCTTGGCCGCCGGCGTCCAGAACACGCTCACCCTCACCGCGGTCGTTGACCACGGCGGCGGTAAGCCGCGGCCCGAGGACGGCGGCAAGCGCGAGCTCAAAGCCGGGCTCCACATGAAGCCGCTCGGCAAGCGGAGTGCCATCGGAGCGCCCGCCGGCCCCGCGCACGAACTGGTTCACCGCCGCCAGCTCCGCGCCGACCTCGGCCGCCCGGGCCCGCGCCGCCTCGGCCGCGCGCTCCGCCTCGCGGCGCGCCACGCGGGCCTCCTCGGCCGCCCGCTCGGCCTCCTCCAGTGCTGTCCTGCGTCCCGCCGCCTCCGCCTCGAGCGACTCCACCCCCTCGCGCGCCCCGGCCAGCTCCTCCTCGAGCCCGGCCAGCTCGCGCGCCAGGCGCTCCTCGTGCCCGGCGTCGAGCGCCGCCAGCTCCTGCTCGATGGCGGCGATGCGGTCCTGCGGACGCTCCTCCTCGCCGGCGAGCTGCGCGTCGGCGGCGGCCTGCTGCTCCAGCACCTCCACCTGCCGCAGCCGGCGCTCGCGCCGCTCCTGCGCGGCGAGCACCTGCTCACGCACGCGCTCCAACCTCATCGCGATCCGTTCACTCGCCGAGCGCGCGGCATAGAGCCGTGCCTGCAGCCGCTCGCGGTCGCGCGTCTGAGCGGCGAACGCCTCCTCGGCCTCCTCGCGCCGGCGCGCCACCTCGCCGAGCAGGCGCTCCGCCTCGTCGCGCTCGGCGCGGACCCCTCGCGCCCGCTCCTCAGCCTCACTCAATGCCAGCCGTGCGCCCCGCGCCCCATCGCGGGCAAGAGCAAACCGCGCCTCCAACGTCTGCCGCTCGAGCCGCTCATGCAGCTCCGCCGCCTCGGCTTGCCGCTTCAGCGGCCGCAGCCGCGAGCGCGCCTCCCGTTCGACATCCAAAGCGCGCGAGAGGTTCTCCTCGGTCCGCTCCAGCTTGAGCTGGGCGCGGCGGCGGCGCTTGCGGTGCTTCCCGAGCCCGGCAGCCTCCTCGATCATGAGCCGGCGGTCGCGCGGGCGCGAGAGCACGATCTGCTCCACCTTGCCCTGCGAGACGACGGAGTGCATCTCCTTCCCGAGGCCCGAGTCGGAGAGCACCTCCACCACGTCGACCAGCCGGCAGCGCGCGCCGTTCAGTCGGTACTCGCCCTCGCCGTCCCGGTCCAGCTTGCGCACGATCGAGATCTCGGAGAAGTCGAGGTCGAGCGCGCCGTCGTGGTTGTCGATCACGACCTCGACCTCGGCGGCGTTCGAGCCCTTCACGCCGTGCGCGCCCGCGAAGATCACGTCCTTCATCGACTGCCCGCGCACCGCCAGCGGCGACTGCTCGCCGAGCGCCCAGAGCACGGCGTCGGTGATGTTCGACTTGCCCGAGCCGTTCGGGCCGACCACCACGGACACGCCCGGGCCGAACTCCAGCCTGGTCCGGTTCGGGAAGGACTTGAAGCCCTTCATGGAGATCGAGCGCAGGTGCATCGCTAGGGCGCCGCCCCTTCCAAGGTGTCGAGCGCGTGCAGGGCCGCCTCCTGCTCGGCGGCCTTCTTCGTCTTTCCCTCTCCCCTGCCGAGCTCCTGCCCCTCGACCTCCGCGACCGCGATGAAGCTGCGGTCGTGCGCTGGGCCCTCCTCGGCGACCGTGCGGTAGGCCACCACCTCGGCACGCCGCGCGAGCCGCTCCTGGAGCACCGACTTGTAGTCGACGGGGTTCTCGAGCGCCTGCTCGATCTCGCCCCTGAACGACTCCACCACCGCCGGCCCGGTGCGGGCGAGCCCGAAGGTGAGGTAGGCGGCCCCGATGATCGCCTCGCAGACCGACGCCAGCACGCGCTCGGACTCGACGAGCATCTCCGCCGTCCGGCCGGTGCCCTCCGGCGCCTGCCCGCGCAGCTCGTCGGGCACGCCGAGCGCCTGCGCGACCCGGGCGCACGATGGACCGCTCACGGCCTGCGCCCGTACCTTCGTGAGCCGTCCCGCCCCGTAGCGCTCGAAGCGCGGGTAGAGGTGGTCGGACACCGCGAGGCTCAGGACCACGTCCCCCAGGAAGGCGAGCCGCTCGTAGGCCTCGGCGCGATGCTCGACCCACGAGGAGTGCGTGAACGCCTGCTTGCGCAGACCCTCGGGCAGCTCGCCGAGCAGCTCTTCAAGGGACTCAGGTCTCGATCCCGCTGGCATGTGCGGCGACGAAGTCGGCGGCCTGTCCGACGGTCAGGATCTTGGCCGCCTCCTCATCCGGGATGCGGACCCCGTAGCTGTCCTCGAGCTCCACGACGAGCTCGACGAGGTCGAGCGAGTCCGCCTCCAGGTCCTCGCGGAAGCGAGTGGAGTCGCCGATGCGCGCCGGATCCACCTCCAGCTCGGCGGCCAGGTGCTCGCGGATGCGGTCGAGAACCTCTTCGCGGGTCATCGCGGGGCGACGCTAGCAGCGGTCGCGGACCGCAAGGCCCCGGCCGCTTCGAGCGCCGCCGTGGTGCGTCCGACCATGTCCTCGTCGACCGCACGCCTGGCCAGCCGCACGGCGTGCTCGATGCCCGTGGGCCCGAAGCTGCCGTGCGCCACCACCACCGGCTTCCGCAGCCCAAGGAGGATCGCGCCCCCGACCTTCTCGGGGTCGAGGTCGTCGCGCAGCCCTCCGAGCTTGCCGCGGATCAGGAGCCCGCCGAGGGTCGAGACGGCGCCGGAGCGGATGCGCGAGCGGATCTCGACGGACACCGCCTTGAGCGTGCCCTCGAGCACCTTCAGCGCCACGTTGCCGGTGAAGCCGTCCGCCACGACCACGTCGGCGCGCGCGCTCGGGATGTCGAAGCCCTCAACGTTCCCCACGAAGTTGAGCCGGCCCGCCTCGGCGATCCGGTCGTGCGCGGTGAGGACGTCCGGCGTGCCCTTGCCGGACTCCTCGCCAACTGACAGCAGGCCGACGGAGGGACGCTCGACGCCGACCACCGCCTCCATGAAGCCGGCGCCCAGGTAGGCGAACTGGACCAGGTGATCGGGCCGCACCTCGACATTGGCGCCCGCGTCCAGCAGCAGCAGAGGGCCACCGGGGATCGGCATGAGCACCGCCAGAGCGGGGCGGTAGACGCCCCTGATGCGCTTCACCGCCAGCGTGGCGGCGGCCAGCGTCGGGCCGGTGCTGCCCGCGGACACGAGCGCATCTGCCCTCCCCTCGCCCACGGCCGCGGCGGCCTGGACGATGGAGGCGTCGCGCTTCGAGCGCACGGCGGCGACCGCCTCCTGACCGGCCTTGACGGTCTCGGGCGCGTCGACGACCTCGGCGTGCGGCCCGGCTGCGTCGCCGATCTCAGCCGCGGGGCCGAACAGGAGGACAGGCAGCCCCGAGCGGGCGACTCCCTCGGCGACTGCGAGCGGCCCCTGGTCGGCGCCGTTCGCGTCGACCGCGATCACTCGTCGTCTGCGTCGACCCCGGGTTGCTGCACGACGACCTCGCGACCTGCGTAGGTGCCGCAGTTGGGGCATACCCGGTGCGGCCGGCGCGGCGCGTGGCAGCGCGGGCAATACCTGAGGCCCGGCGTCTCGATCTTGTGCTGCGAGCGGCGCTTGCTCGTCCGCGCGTGTGACTGTCTCTGCTTGGGGACGGCCATGAGGGCCGCAAGGATAGCTTGCGGCCGCGGGTCCGCCCGGCTAGCGTCGGCTCATGTACGACTACGTGATCGTCGGGGCCGGCTCGGCCGGCTGCGTGCTGGCCAACCGTCTGACGGAGGATCCGGACGTCTCCGTCCTGCTGGTCGAGGCCGGCGGCCCGGACACGAACGAGCTCGTCCATCTCCCGGCGGCCTTCTCCGCGCTCTACCGGACGGCCCAGGACTGGGACCACTCGACGATCTACGAGCCCTTCGCGAACGACCGCCGCATCTACCTCCCGCGCGGGAAGGTGCTGGGCGGGTCCTCCTCGATCAACGCGATGATCTACATCCGCGGCAACCCGCTCGACTATGACGAGTGGGGGCCCGGCTGGACCTGGGACGAGATGCTCCCCTACTTCAAGCGCGCCGAGGACAACGAGCGCGGCGAGGACGACTTCCACGGGGCCGGCGGACCGCTCCCGGTGTCGGAGGGCCGCTCCCGCAACCCGCTCGCGCAGCACTTCCTCGACGCGGCCGCCGCGTTCGGCCTGCCCGCGAACGAGGACTTCAACGGCGCCGAGCAGGACGGCGTCGGCTGGTACCAGGTGACCCATCGCAACGGCGCGCGCGCGAGCGCGGCGGTGTCGTACCTCCACCCCGTGATGGGCCGGCCGAACCTGACCGTGGAGACGCACGTCCACGCGCTCTCGATCCTGTTCGAGAACGGGCGCGCCGCGGGCGTCGTGGGCGCCCGCCTCAGCGAGATGATCGTGCAGCGCGCCGAGCGCGAGGTGATCGTGTGCGGCGGCGCGTACAACTCGCCGCAGCTCCTGATGCTCTCCGGCCTGGGACGCCCCGAGGAGCTCGAGGAGCTCCAGATCGAGGTCGTGGCCGAAGCGCCCGAGGTGGGGCTCAACCTGCACGACCACCCGAACTCCGGGGCCGTGTACTCGATCGACGAGGAGATCTCGCTGTTCGGCGCGCTGAACGAGGAGAACCTCGCGCTCTTCGAGGCCGAGGGCCGCGGACCGCTCACCTCGAACGTGGCCGAGGCGGGCGGATTCCTGCGCACGCGCGACGGCCTCGAGGCGCCCGACGTGCAGCTCCACTTCGCGCCCGCGCGCTTCCAGTCCGAGGGGCTCGTGCCCGGCGACGGACACGGCTTCGCTCTCGGCGCGTGCGTGCTGAAGCCGAAGAGCCGCGGCTTCGTGGTGCTCGGCTCGCCTGACCCGACGGCCAAGCCGCTGATCGTCCACAACTACCTGGAGCACCCGGACGACGTCGCGTCGATGGTGGCCGGCGTGAAGACCTGCCTCGAGATCTGCGCGACCGGCAAGCTCGGCGAGCTCTCCACCGGAATGCTGATCGGGCCGGACTCGAACTCGGACGAGGACATCCTGGCGCACTGCCGCCAGCGGCTCCAGACCCTCTACCACCCGGTCGGCACCTGCCGCATGGGCGACGACCCGACCGCCGTGGTCGACCGCGAGCTCAAGGTACGCGGGGTCGACGGGCTGCGGGTGGTGGACGCGTCGGTGATGCCGACCGTGCCGCGTGGCAACACGAACGCTCCGGTGATCGCGCTGGCCGAGCGAGCCGCCGACCTGATCAAGGGCGAGGTGCCTGTGGGCGCCCAGACGGAGCTGTCACAGACACAGGCCTAGCCTCGTCTAGGGGGTAAACCCCGAAGACAGGAGGCCAGCGATGAAGGTACTCGTAGCCGGCGCCACAGGCGCGCTCGGCAAGCAGCTCGTCCCGCGGCTCGTGGCGGACGGTCACGAGGTGGTCGGGACCACCCGCACCGAGGGGAAGCTCGACGCGCTGGCGGAGCTCGGCGCAACCGGTGTGGTAGCCGACCTGCTCGATCCCGAGCAGGTGGCCCGTGTGGTCGCCGAGGCCGAGCCCGAGGTGATCATCCACGAGCTCACCGCCCTGAACCGCAACTTCGACATCAAGCACTTCGACCAGACGTTCGAGGAGACGAACCGGCTGCGCACCGAGGCGACGGACCATCTGCTCGCGGCCGGGCGTGCCGTGGGGGTGAAGCGGTTCATCGCCCAGAGCTACACGAGCTGGCCCTTCGCCCGCACGGGTGGGGCCGTGAAGACCGAGGACGACCCGCTCGACCCGAATCCACCCGCGGCCATGCGCCAGTCGCTCGCCGCCATCCGTCATCTCGAGAGCGCCGTTACGGGCGCGGACTGGACCGAGGGCATCGTGCTTCGCTACGGCGGCTTCTACGGCCCCGGCACCTCGCTCAGCCGCGAGGGTGGAGAGCAGGTCGAGGTGATCCGCAAGCGGAGGTTCCCGGTGGTCGGCGACGGCGGCGGCATCTGGTCGTTCATCCACATCGAGGACGCCGCCGAGGCTACCGTCGCCGCGCTGACGCGCGGCCGCCGCGGGCTCTACAACATCGTGGACGACGACCCGGCGCCCGTCGCCGAGTGGCTGCCCGCCGTCGCGAGCGCGGTCGGCGCCCCGCCGCCCCGGCACGTGCCGCGCTGGCTCGGCCGCATCGCGGCCGGCGAGGCCGGGGTGGTCATGATGACCGAGGTGCGCGGCGCGTCGAACGAGAAGGCGAAGCGTGAGCTCGGCTGGAAGCCAGGTCACCCGAGCTGGCGCGAGGGTTTCGCCGAGGTGGCCGCGTGAGCGACCCGCCCGCCGAGGCGGAGCTGCTCGAGGAGCTCCGCCCTCCCGCCTTCGCCATCGCCTACCGGATGCTCGGGAGCGTGGCGGAGGCGGAGGACGTGGTTCAGGAGGCGCTCCTCAGAGTGCACACCGCGCTCGAGCGCGGCGAGCGGATCGAGTCGCCGCGCGCGTACATCGCGACCATCGTCACGCGGTTGTCGATCGACCAGCTGCGCTCGGCGCGCGTGCGCCGCGAGGCCTATGTCGGCGAGTGGCTCCCGGAGCCGCTCGTGGCCGACAGCGCCGCCGACCCCGCCGGCCACGCGGAGATGGCCGACTCGCTCTCGCTCGCCTTCCTCGTCCTCCTGGAGAGCCTCTCGCCCGAGCAGCGCGCCGTCTTCCTGCTCCACGACGTGTTCGACTACGGCTACGGCGAGGTCGCCGAGATCGTGGGGAAGAGCGAGCCGAACGCGCGCCAGCTCGCCGCGCGCGCACGGCGGCATGTGGAGGAGCAGAGGCCGCGTTTCGAGGCGTCGCGCGAGCAGCGCGAGGAGCTGGCGCACCGCTTCTTCGCTGCCGCCCAGGAGGGCGATGTGGCCGGGCTCGAGGCGCTGCTCGCCGACGACGTCGTGCTGCACGGCGACGGCGGCGGCAAGGTGCCCGCGCTCGCGCGCGCCCTGTTCGGCGGCCGTCGGGTGGCGCGAACCCTGGCCGCGTGGTTCCGCCAGGCCGAGAAGGTCCCGGATCCGGACCTGCGCGAGGTCGAGGTGAACGGCCAGCCGGGTGCGATCCTGATGGCGGCCGGGCGAGTCGTCTCCGTCATGGCGCTCGACATCGCGGACGACCGCATCCAGGGCATCCGCTCGATCGTCAACCCGGACAAGCTCGGCCACGTCGGCGAGGTGGCCGACCTCGTCGCACTGCTAAGGGGTCAGACCCCTTGAGTGCCAACGACTTAAGGGGTCTGACCCCTTGAGTCAGTCGAGCTCGAGCTCGCGCAGGGCGGCCCAGCGCGGGTCCGGCTCGCGCTCGTGCGCGTGGTCCGGCGAGCGGTTCAGGTTCTCGCCGCACACGGCGCAGAGCCCGGCGCAGTCCTCGCGGCAGACGATCTGCGTGGGAAGCGCGAGCGCCAGGGCGTCGCGCGCCCACGCGCGGATGTCGAGGTGGCCCTCGTCGAAGTAGGGCGAGCTGAGCTCCTCGCCGCCGCCGGGCTGGTCGATCTCGCGGGCGTCAACGTCGACCCCCTGGTCGGCGGTCTCGAGGCAGCGCACGCACGGCCCCTCGAGGGCCGCGTCGAAGCGCAGCCTGAACGCGTAGCCGCTGACGGTGTGCGACACGTCGAGCCGCGCATCCACGCAGCCGCCCTCCACCTCGTAGCGCTGGCCGCCGAAGTCGAAGGCGTCGATCGGCACGTCGACCTCGAGGCTCCGTCCCTCGCCCGAGCTGAGCCCCAGCTGACCTACGTCGAAGATGTCGGTTCGCTGCGCCATGCCATCGAGGCTAGCGCCCGCGGATCGGCTCTCAGCCGCGTGCCGCCAGGCGCTTTCTCGCTGCCGTGTAGCCGCTGTGCGTCGCCCTCGCCGTCACCGGCCTGCGCGACCTCAGCACGAGCGTCACACGCCCCCTGCTGTCGGTGGTACCGGACGCGCCTGCGGCCGCGACCCGTGCACCCCTGACGGCCGTGCCTGCATCCAGGACCGTGAAGCGCACAGTGGTCGGCCTGCCCCTGCGCAACCTTGCCGGGCTGGCCTGGAGCGTGAGGCCCGGCAGGATCCGCTGGTGGGAGGTCACCGCGCTGGAGGTGGTGCCGATGTTGAAGTTGGCGAGCACGTCGAGCGCCCCGCCCGCGGCGCTGGCGTCCAGCTTGTAGGCCTGCATGGCGTCCTTCGGGTGGCCCGCGTTGACGACGGCCCCGAACCGCGTCGCGCCCTTGTTCGAGCGGCGGGCGAGCACGTCCGGGTCGCCGAAGCCCTTCGTCCACAGGACCCACAGCCGCCCGTCGGAGGCCGCGGCGAGCGCGACGGCGGGGCTGCCGGAGCCCTTCACGCTCGCGACGATCGGGGCGCTCCCCGCCCCGATCCGCCACACGCGGACCTGGTTCGACGTCGGGTAGCCGGTCGGATACGCGACGTACAAACCGCCGCCGGCGCGCGCGGCGAGCGGCGTGCGGGCGAGCATGCCGACCTGCATGTCGCCGGTGCCCGGCATCGTCTGCGCCGCGCCCGACGGGCTGCCGTCCGGGTTGACGTCCTGGGCGTGCACGCCGAGGTGGCCGCTCGCGTTCGAGTACCAGGCCATGACGGTCCGGCCGCTCGCGTCGGTCGCCAGGTCCGGGTCGTAGCCGTACGGCCCCAGCGGCGCTTGGTAGTCGTGGTTGGGAGTCGCCGGCGACAGACCCGAATGGACCCACGTGCCGAGCGTGCCGGCGAAGGCCTGCAGCGTCGTGCCGTCCGGCCGGACGGTCGCCGCCGTGTTGCTTCCATACGACTGCGCGCCGCCGGGGACAACGGAGCCGATCTGGAGTGCCCAGCTCGCGCCGCCGTCCGGGGACAGAGCGGAGTTCGTCTCCCGCTGGGGGTCGGCCGAGTCCGTGCTCCGGAAGCCACCCCAGAAGGCGCGCAGTCCGCCCGGATCCACGACCAGTGCCGCGTTGGTGAAGCCCGTCCAGCCGCTCTGGATCGGGTTGGTCGCTCCAATCCTGCCGCGGGGTGTGATGACCGTGTGGAGGAGGTCCTCCGTGTTCGGACCGGTGGGATGCGACCAGGCGAGGTGGAGCACCCCGTCGCCGGTGCGCGCCAGGCCCACCTGGTCTGTGCTCGCACCGTCCGGTGTCGTCACCCGCTTCCAGACAGCCGCGCTCGCGGAGGGCGCCGCGCAGGCGGCGATCAGCACGACGGTGGCGGCGACGCGAATCCTCACCGGCCGATGAGCTCGATCCGGTAGCCGTCCGGGTCGCGGACGAAGGCGATGAAGGGCCCCTCGCTGCGGCCGCCGGGACGGTAGGGCGGCTTCTCCGGCTCGATGCCCTCCTTCGAGAGCTCTCCGAGCGTGCCGTCGAGGTCGTCCACAGCGATCGCGATGTGGTTGTAGCCGGTGCCGAGGTCATAGGAGTCGACGCCGTGGTTGTAGGTCAGCTCCAGCACCGGGTCCTCGCCCGGCAGGCCCATGAAGACGTTGACGGCCTCGTCCCCGATGTTCATCCGGGCCCGCTCCCCGAAGCCGAGCTTCTCGTAGAACGAGACGGAGCGGTCGATGTCGCCGATGCGGTAACAGGTGTGGAGGTAGCTCGCCATGCCGCGAATCTACTCGTCCCCGCCACCCCGCTGATGGCTTGGGATGCGCTCGTCGACGTCGTAGTAGTCGCCGGCGCTCTGGACCCAGACCTGGTCGGTCGCGCGAAGCCCGGTCGGCCCGTCGAGACAGCCCGCGGCGATGCTCACGTCATCACTGCCGGGCACCTGCCAGAACAGCGACGAGCCACACTCGGCGCAGAAGCCCCGCCGCGCGTCCCAGACGCTGTCCGGACTGTCGATCCACCGCAGCCCGCGCTCCTCCGTGAAGTGCAGGTCCGCGAACACGGCCTCGGTGGCAGCCCACGCATGACCCGCCCACCGCCGGCACTCCGTGCAGTGACACAGATGCACGTCCCGCAGCTCCCCGCGCACCTCAAACGCAACAGCCCCGCAAATGCAACGCCCAGAAGCCATACGCGAACGCTACCGGCGCCCCCCACCGATCGGGTAGGCGTCGGTGTTACACGAAGGACGGGCACGTAACACCCGCGGGTGGCCGACAAGCACACTTTCGTGCGCGCCGCAGCGCAAGCGAGGACGCGCGCGAAAGGAAATTGTCGGACAGGACCCGCGGCCTGGCGGCCCGGCCCTAGTCCGAACGGCTGACGACTTCGGCTTCTTCGCGGCCCTGCAGTCGGTCGCGGCCTCGTTGGACGGCCGCGATGAACTTCGTCAGGTTCACCTCGAGGGTGTTGAGGATGTCGTCGGCGTAGTCCTCGGCGCCCAGGCGGATCTCGCGCTCGCGTGCGCGCGCGTCCTCGATGATCTCGTCGGCCTGGCGCTCGGCCTGCTTCACGATCTCTTCCTCGCCGATCAGGCGGATCTGCTCCTCGCGCGCCTCGCGGATGATCCGCTCGGCCTCGCGCTTCGCCTCGGCCAGCATCTCCTGGCGCTCCTTCACGATCCAGCGCGCCTGCTTGATCTCCTCAGGGATCGTCGCGCGCATCTGGTCGAGGATGTCGTAGATCTCCTCCTTGTCGACACGCACCTGATCCGTCAGCGGAACGGGCTTAGCGTTGTGAATCGTGTCGTCAAGCTTGTCGATCAGGACCAGTACGTCCATCCGCGCCTCAGTTCTTCACCGCTTCAGTTCTTCCTGCAAGCGCACCGCCACAGGATCGGGCACAAGCCCGCTCAAATCGCCACCGAACATCGCCAATTCCTTTACTCCGCTGGAGCTCAGGAAGCTGAACTCTGGCGCCGCCATCATGTACATGCTCTCGATGTCGGGCGCCATTTTCCGGTTCAGCTGGTTCATCTCGAACTCGTACTCGAAGTCCGAGATCGCCCGGAGCCCTTTGACGATCGCCTTGGCGCCGTGCTCTCGGGCGAAATCGACGAGCAGAGTATCAAAGGGTTTTACCTGCACATTGCCGTATTCCGTCAGCTCCGCCTTGATGAACGAGACCCGCTCCTCGGCACTGAAGACGGTCTTTCCCTTCCGTACGGCCTGGTTCACAACGCCCACTATGACGGTGTCGAACACGTTCGCGACGCGGGTGATGATGTCCAGGTGGCCGTACGTGACCGGGTCGTAGGACCCCGGCACAACCGCCGCCCCGCCGTTCTTGGACGCGTTCACTGGGCCGAGTGGATCGCGATCCGCGTGTCCCCATACGCGCGCTCGACCACGAGCGGGAGGGAAAGCACCAGCGGATTGCGCTTGTCTGATTCGGTCACGATGCGAGCGTCCTCGTCCAGCAGCGCCGGCAGCGCGTCGGTGAGCGCTGCGGCAACTGCGGGCGCATCATCATATGGGGGGTCGCAGAACACGAGGTCGAATGTGCCCTCTGGGCGGGCGAGGAAACGCAGCACATCCTGCCGCCTCACGTCCGCCCGCGCGCCGACAGCGTCGAGATTGCGCCGCAGCGCCGCGAGCGCGGCCTGGTCGCGCTCCACGAACAACGCCGACTCCGCGCCGCGCGACAGCGCCTCGATGCCGAGCGCGCCCGAGCCCGCGTAGAGGTCGAGCACGCGCGCGTCCGACACGTCGCCGAGCATCGAGAAGAGCGCCTCGCGCACCCGGTCGGCCGTCGGCCTGGTCCGGCTGCCGCGCGGCGCCTGCAGCCGCCGCCCCTTGAACTCCCCGGCGACGACCCTCACGCGCGCCCGGCCGCGCGGCGCGCGGACTCGGCGTCGGGGTACATGACCATCCGCGTGAAGCGGCCGTCGCCGTAGGTCCAGATCTGGCCGAAGCGCATCTCGATGGGCACGCCGCTCCCGCGGCCGCGCCCGCGCATGTGACCCAAGGCCAGGACGTGCTCGTCGTCGATGAGCTCGAGCTCCCAGTCCAGCTCGAGGTCGTCCCACGAGTCGCCCCAGTCGCGGAAGAACTCCATCACGCCCTCCGGCCCGCGGTAGACCAGTCCGTCCGGATGGTCGGTGGCGACCAACTCGAAGTCCTCGTGCAGTCCGCGCAGCGCGTCCTCGAGCCGGTCCTCTCGGTAGATCAGCGTGAAGCCACGGTCGAGGAGGCGGAGGACGTCGCTCATGCCGGGATCGGGTCGAGCTCGGAGCCGAAGCGCGCCACGACGGCCTCGCGCAACAGCGCGTGCTCGGGCCGCTCGAGCCGTGGGTCCTCGATCAGGATCTGGTCGGCCCGGTCGCGGGCGCGCACGAGGAGCTCGACGTCCTCGGGCAGGCGCGCGACCTTGAACTCCGGCAGGCCGTGCTGGCGCGTGCCGAGCACGTCGCCCGCGCCGCGGAGCTCGAGGTCGATCTCGGCCAGGCGGAATCCGTCGCCCTCGTTCGCGATGGCCTCGAGGCGCGGCAGCTTCGGGTCCCCGAACAGGATGCAGAGCGACGAGTGCTCGCCGCGGCCGACCCGCCCGCGCAGCTGGTGGAGCTGCGAGAGGCCGTAGCGCTCGGCGGCCTCGATCAGCATCACGGTCGCGTTCGGGACGTCGATGCCCACCTCGATGACGCTGGTGGCCACGAGCACGTCGGCGCCCCCGTCCGCGAACCGCTTCATCGCCGCGGCCTTCTGCTTCGAGGGCATCTGCCCGTGGATCAGCTCCACGCGCAGGTCGGCGAACTCGGTGGTCCGGAGCCGCTCGAACTCCGCGGTCGCCGCCTTCGCCTGGAGCGCCTCCGACTCCTCGACGAGCGGGCACACGACGAAGCACTGCCGTCCCGCGGCGATCTCCTCGCGAATGCGCTCGTACGCGCGCGCCCGCGCGCGGGCGCCGTCCACCACGTACGTCTCGACAGGCCGTCGCCCGCGCGGCAGCTCGCGCAGCACGGTCGCGTCAAGGTCGCCGTATGCCGTGAGCGACAGCGTGCGCGGGATCGGTGTGGCCGTCATGTGGAGCGTGTGAGGCCCCAGCCCCTCGGGGGCCTTCGCGTCGAGCGCGGCGCGCTGGCGAACGCCGAAGCGGTGCTGCTCGTCCACCACCACGACGGCGAGGTCGCGGAACTCGACCGGGTCCTCGATCAGCGCGTGCGTGCCGACCACGAGCTGCAGCTGGCCGCTGGCCAGCCGGTCGAGCAGCTCGCGCCGCCGCGCCGCGGTCGTGGAGCCGGTCAGGAGCTCGACCGGCAGCGGGCCGCCGAGCAGCGAGTCGAGCGTGCGGTGGTGCTGCTCGGCGAGCGTCTCGGTGGGCGCCATGAGCGCCGCCTGGGCGCCGTTCTCGACGGCGCGCAGCATGGCCGCCAGCGCGACGACGGTCTTACCGGCTCCGACCTCCCCCATCAGCAGCCGCTGCATGGGCCGCTCGCGAGCGAGGTCGGCGTCGATCGCCTCGATCGCCCCGAGCTGGTCCCCCGTGAGCTCGAACGGCAGCGACCAGCGCCAGCGGTCCACCACCACTCCGCGAGGGGCGAGCGGCCGCGCCAGGCGGCCCTCGCGCCGCGCGCGCCTCCGCCCCGCGACTGCGAGCTGAAGCAGGAACAGCTCCTCGAACGCGAGCCGGCGGCGGGCATCGCGCTCCTCCTCCTCGGTGTCCGGAAAGTGGACCGCATCGAGTACCGCCGGCCGCTCGGCGAAGCCCTCCTCCACCCTCAGCCGCGCCGGGAGCGGGTCGGCGGCGGCGAGCATGAGCGGCCGCACGCGGTTGACCAGCTCGCGCAGCTTGGACGGGGTGATCCCCTGGGTGGCGGGATGCACAGGCACGAGCCCGACGGTGTGCACCGGAGCGGTTCCGTTGCCGAGCAGCTCGTGCTCCGTGACCCAGAACTGATTGCGCTGGCGGAGCTTTCCGTGGAGCAGCACATGGCTGCCCTCGGACAGGTCACGCGCGATCCAGGGCTGGTTGAACCAGATCGCGACGAGCGGGCCGGTGTGGTCGAAGACCCGCGCCTCGACGCGTTTCTGGCGGCGGTTTCGCATCGGCTTCACGGCGACCGTGCGAACCGTTACGGCCACGGTCGCGTCCTGGCCGACCGCGAGCGTTGCGACCTCATGAAGCGTGCGGTCCCGATGCGAGTGGGGAAAGTGCTCGACCAGATCGCCGAGCGTCTCGATGCCGAGCGCGTCCAGCCCCGTGAGCGGCTCGTCGAGCACGCTCGGGCGCGGATACGAGCGGATCGGTGCGGAGGCGGCGTCGGCCGTGGTCAGCTCGTCGCTGGAGGCAAAGCGCGAGGGGGTCACTCCGCGCAGAGCAGCCACCACCAGGCGGGCTGGCCGCCCTCGTGGTACTCCAGCTCGACGCCGTCCGGCACGCGCGCCTTCACGTCGGCCTGGCCGAGCGGCGGCGCCTCGCCCGCGATGCAGGTGAGGAGCTCAGCGCCGTCCACGAGCTGGTCGAGCGTCGCCGCCAGCGTCGCGGCCGGCTCTCCCCACGCCACCAGCTTGCCGCCGGCGTAGCCGACCGCGTCGCCCGCCGTGAAGCGGCCCTTCGCGTCGTCGCGCGCGGCCGGCGCCACGCCGCCGATCCGCAGCGCCTCGGTGGCGTGCGACACGGCCGAGGCGTTCGCCTTCGACGGGCGGCTCGGGTCGAACGCCAGCAGCGCGGCAAGCCCCTCCTGGGGCGCCGTCGTGGGCACGACCGCGGCCGGCTTCTCGGACAGCTCGCACGCGCGCTCCGCGGCCAGGATGACGTTCGGGCTGTTGGGAAGCACGACGACCTCCGCCCCGGGCGCCGCGTGGATGCCGGCCAGCAGCTCATAGGTCGAGGGGTTCATCGTCGGCCCGCCGTCGACCACCAGCACGCCGAGCTCCTCGAACAGCCGCTTCACGCCGTTCCCGCTCGCCACCGCGACCACGGCGCAGGTCAACTGCTCCGCGCGGCGCTGGGAGTCGCCCGTGAGCCGCGCGCTCCGCTCGGCCACCTGCTCGTGCATGTCTGCCACGTCGAAGCGCGACACCTCGCCGGCCGAGTCGAACACGGCGACCGCGGCGTCGGGATCGTCGGTGTGCACGTGCACGCGGAGCGTGCGGTCGTCGCCGACGACGAGCACCGAGTCGCCGAGCTTCTCGAGCTCGACCGTGAAGCGCGGCGCGTCCAGGTTCAGGCCGGTGACCGCGAAGTTCGTGCAGTAGCGGAAGCTCGACGATTCGTGCTCCGGCCGGTGGAGCGCGGCGGGCGCGTACTGGTGCTCGAGCTGGGGCGCGGCCTGCCCGCGCAGCGCGGCGAGGCAGCCGGCGATGATCACCGTGAGGCCGTAGGCGCCCGCGTCCACGACGCCCGCTTCGCGCAGCACGGCCAGCTGCTCGGGCCCGCGCGCGACCGCCTCCTTGCCGGCCTCGAGCGCGTTCTCGAGCACCTCGGCGAGCAGCTCGTCCTGCTCCTGGGCGGTCGACTCCGGGCCGAGCCGCTGCGTGCCCATGTGGGCGAGGTCGTGCGCCACGCGGCTCGCCATCGCCCGCACGGCGGTGAGCATGGTGCCCTCGGCGGGATCGCGCACTGAGGCGTACGCGGCGTCGGCCGCTCGCGCGAACGCGGCCGACACGAGCAGCGGGTCGACCAGCTCGCCCGGGACGCGACGCCAGCTCCTCGGCCGCGCCGCGCACGACCTGCGACAGGATCACGCCGCTGTTCCCGCGCGCGCCGAGCAGAGCGGCCCGTGCCACCGCCGTCACGATGGCGTCGCGCCCGACCTGGTCGATGGCGGCGTCGTCCAGCTTGTCGAGCTCCTCCACCACCGCTCGCATGGTCAGCGCCATGTTGTCGCCGGTGTCGCCGTCCGCCACCGGGAAGACGTTCAGGTCGTTGACCTCCTGGCGGCGCTGCTCGAGCTCGGTCAGAGCCGCAGCCACGACCCGCTTGAAGCGAATCAGGCTTTCGTCAGCGGGCATCCGACCCTTTTTACAACAAAGGGCGGTCTAAGCCGCCTTGGTGACCTTGCCGGCCTTGAGGCAGCGCGTGCAGACGTACTCGCGCCGGGGGGTTCCTCCGACGTCGATGCGGACCTTCTGCAGGTTCGGGTTGAACCGCCGCTTCGTGGCCACCATGGAGTGGCTGCGGCTGTTCCCGAACGCAGGGCCCTTTCTACACGAGTAGCAGACCTTCGCCACGGCGCGTCAGGGTAGCAGCGAGGCACGCGCCGCCTCGAGCGCGGAGTCGATGCCGGCCCGGTCCACGTCGAGGTGCGTGACCGCCCGGACGCGGCCGTCGGGAGTGCCGCTCAGCTCGACGCCGTGCTCCGCCATTCGCTGGACGAAGCCCTCCGGCGCGCTGAAGATGACGATGTTCGTCTCCGGCGCGATCACCTCGCAGCCGAGCTCGGTGAGCCCGTCGGCGAGCACGCGCGCGTTGTCGTGATCCTCCGCGAGCCGCTCGACGTGGTGGTCGAGCGCGTACAGGCAGCCCGCGGCGACGATTCCCGACTGGCGAAAGGCACCGCCCATCTGCTGCTTCCAGCGCCACGCCTCGTCGATCAGGTCGCCCGAGCCGGCCAGCACGGCGCCGACCGGCGCGCCGAGCCCCTTCGTGAAGTCCAGCCATGCCGTGTCGAAGCCGCCCGCGAACTCCGCCGCGCTCGTGCGCGACGCGACCACGGCGTTCATCAACCGCGCCCCGTCCATGTGCGTGCGCAGCCCGCGTCCGCGCGCCACGTCCAGGACCTCGCGAACCTGATCGAGCGGCCAGACGCGCCCGCCGCCCATGTTCGTCGTCTGCTCGACGGAGACGATTCGCGAGCGCGGCAGGTAGCGGTTGGCCGGGTCGCGGATCGCCGCCTCGACCTGCCCCGCCGTGAAGATGCCGCCCTCGCCGTCGAGCGCGTGGATCATCAGCTGCGCGTTGTTCGCCGGCCCGCCCGCCTCGGCGATGATCGGGTGGGCGGTCCGGTCGAGGATCAGCTCGTCGCCGCCGGGACGCGCGTGCAGCCGGAACGAGATCTGGTTGCACATCGTGCCGGTCGGCAGGAAGAGCGCGGCCTCCTGTCCGAGCAGCTCGGCCACGCGCTCCTGGAGCCTGTTGGTGGTCGGGTCGGCGAGCCGCTGCTCGTCCGCGACGTCGGCGGACGCGATCGCCCTTCGCATCGCCTCGGTCGGGCGAGTCTGCGTGTCGCTGTAGAGGTTGATCACCTCAGGCGAGGTCACGCCGCAGCTCCGCCATCCTGAGGACCGCGCGCGCCGCGTCCTCGCCCTGGTGACGCTTCCCGCCGCCGCTGCGCGCGAGCGCCTGCTCCATGTTGTCCACGGTCAGCACGCCGAACGAGCACGGCACGCCGGTGTCCAGCCCGACGCGCGCGATCCCGCTCGCCGCCTCGGCACAGACGAGGTCGTAGTGGTCCGTCTCGCCGCGGATCACGGCGCCGAGGCAGGCCACGCCGGCGTAGCGGCCCGACTCTGCGCAGTAGCGAGCCGCCAGCGGCAGCTCGAACGCGCCCGGCACGTCGTGCACGTCCACCTTGGCGCCCGCCTCGTGGAAGACGCGCGTGGCACCGTCCAAGAGCCGCTCCGCGAGCTGCTCGTAGAAGCGGCCGACGCAGGCCGCGTAGAGGTCAGCCACGCGTTCCGCCGTACCCCGGGCCGCGCGGGGCGGGTCCCTGGCCGTACGGGTCGGCGTCGTCGGCGAGCGCGCGCTCGCGATCCTGCATGCGGTGCTCGTGGATCATCTCCTCGTCGAGCGCCAGGCCCTGGTGATGGAGCATGTGGCCGAGCCGCTCCTTCTTCGCGCGCAGGTACTCGCGGTTGTGGTCGCCGGGGGCGTGCTCGATCGGGATCTGATCGGTCACGGTCAGCCCGTAGCCCTCCAGTCCGACGATCTTCTTCGGGTTGTTCGTGAGGAGGCGGATCGAGCTGAGGCCGAGGTCCACGAGGATCTGCGCGCCGATGCCGTAGTCGCGGAGGTCAGGCGGGAGGCCGAGCTCGATGTTGGCGTCGACGGTGTCGAGGCCCGACTCCTGCAGCTTGTACGCCCGCAGCTTGTTCAGGAGGCCGATGCCGCGGCCCTCCTGGGCGAGGTAGAGCAGCACGCCGCGGCCCTCCTGCTGGATCCGCACGAGCGCGTCCTCCAGCTGCTCGCCGCAGTCGCAGCGCAGCGAGTGGAACACGTCGCCGGTGAGGCACTCGGAGTGCACGCGCACGAGCACGTCCTCCTCGCCGGCGATCTCGCCCTTGACCATCGCCACGTGGTGCTTGGCGTCCACGAGCGAGCGGAAGCCCACGACCTGGAAGTCGCCGAACTTGGTCGGCAGCCCCGTCTCGACCACGCGCTCGATCAGCTTGTCGTGCCGGCGCCGGTAGGCGATCAGGTCGGCCACGGTGATCATCTTCAGCCCGTGCTTGGCGCAGTAGCGCTCGAGGTCCGGGACGCGCGCCATCGTCCCGTCGTCGTTCATCACCTCGCAGATCACGCCGGACGCGTTGAGGCCCGCCAGCCGCGCGAGGTCCACGGCCGCCTCGGTCTGCCCGGTGCGCTCGAGCACGCCGCCGGTCCTCGCCTTCAGCGGGAAGATGTGGCCCGGCTGGACGAGGTCGTGCGGCCGTGAGCCCGGGTCGATCGCCACCTGAATCGTGTGCGCCCGGTCGTGGGCCGAGATGCCGGTGGTGATCCCCTCGCGCGCCTCGACCGAGACCGTGAACGCGGTCTGGAACGGAGACTCGTTCTTGGCCGCCATCAGGTCCAGGCCGAGCTCGTCGCAGCGCTCGCCCGTGAGCGCCAGGCAGATGAGCCCGCGGCCGTGGGTGGCCATGAAGTTCACCGCGTCGGGGGTGGCGAACTGCGCCGCCATCGTGAGGTCGCCCTCGTTCTCGCGGTCCTCCGCGTCGCAGACCACGACCATCCGGCCCTCCCGAATGTCCTCGATGGCCTCCTCGATCGGGCTGAACGGGGGATTCGTCACGGGACCCTCAGCTTCTCCACGTACTTCGCCAGCACGTCCACCTCCAGGTTGACGGTCCGGCCCGGCACAGCCGCGCCGAGCGTGGTCCGCGCGAGCGTCTCCGGGATCAGCGACACCTCGAATGCCTCGTCATCCACGTCGGAAACGGTAAGCGACACGCCGTCCACGGCGATCGATCCCTTCTGGACCACGTAACGGAGCAGCTCGGCGGGCGCCCCGATCCGGACGACCTTCGAGCTGCCCTCCTCGGTCACGGCCTCGACCGTGCCGGTGCCGTCCACGTGGCCCTGCATCACGTGTCCGCCGAGGCGGTCGCCGGCCCGCAGCGGGAGCTCCAGGTTCACCTCGTCGCCCTCGGCGAGCGGCTCGAGCGACGTGCGTCGGAGCGTCTCCGGCATCACGTCCGCGGCGAACGAGCCGTTGGTGCGCTCGACCGCCGTCAGGCAGACGCCGTTGACGGCTATCGAGTCGCCCGGCTTGAGCTCCTCCGCGAGCGGCGTCTCCACCTGGATCCGCCCGCCCGCGAGCGCGCGAACGGTGCCCTTGCCTGCGACAAGCCCCGTGAACACCTCACCACTCCTTCAGACGGGCGACGATCAGCACATCGTCCTCGATGCGCTCGGTCTCGATCGCGAGGGCGCGCGACCCGGCCGCGATATCCCCCACGCCGATGCCCTCCACGGCGGTCTTCGCCTTCGCCCCGCCGATCAGGAGCGGCGCCAGGAACATGCGCGCCTCGTCGATCTCGCCGGCCTCCAGGAACGCGCCCGCCAGGTGCGGCCCGCCCTCGAGCAGGAGCGACTGGATCTCGCGCGCGCCCAGCTCGTCGAGGGCGTGCTCGATGCGCGCGGCCTCGTTCTCTCCGGTGGCGACGATCACGTCGACTCCCGCGGATTCGAGCGCCTGGACGGACGTGCGCGAGGCGGCGCGGGAGGTGACCACGATCAGCGGCATGTCGGAAACGCCCTTGACGAGCTGGGAGTCAAGAGGAAGGCGCGCCTCGGAGTCGAACACGACGCGGCGCGGCTGGCGTGCCACGCCCTCGACGCGCGCTGTCAGGCGGGGGTCGTCCATGAGCGCGGTGCCGATCCCCACCGCCACCGCGTCGGACTCGGCGCGCCAGCGGTGCGCTCGGGCGCGGCTGGCCTCGCCCGAGATCCACTGGGAGTCGCCTGTGCGGGTGGCGACCTTGCCGTCGAGCGTCATCGCGGACTTGAAGATCACGAGCGGCCTGCCGGTGCGCGCGTGCTTGCGGAACGGCTGGTTCAGCATGCGTGCGGCCTCCGCGATGTGGCCGTCGACCATGTCGACCCTGACGCCCTCGTCGCGCAGGATCCCCGGGCCGCGCCCGGCCGCCTTCGGGGTCGGGTCGTCCGAGGCGATCACGACACGCGCGATGCCCGCGGCGACGATCGCGTCGGTGCAGGGAGGCGTGCGGCCGTGATGGCAGCACGGCTCGAGCGACACGTACATCGTCGCGCCGGCGGTGTTGCCGGCGGCCGCCTCGATCGCCATCACCTCAGCGTGGCCCTCGCCCGGCGGCTGCGTGATTCCCTCGCCGACGACCTGCTCGTTCTTCACGATGACCGCGCCGACCATCGGGTTCGGGCTCGTCTGCCCGCGCGCCCGCCCGGCCAGCTCGATTGCCCTCAGAAGATGGTTGGAATCGCGATCCGTCGCGGCGGTCTCCGGCATCCTGAAAACACCGTACCAGCGGTCGGTTCCCGGTCCGCGAGCCTGACCGCTGACTAACGTGCGGCCGCGTGCACCGCCTCGTGCTCGCCCTGATCCTGGTCGCCGGCCTCGCCCTGCGCCTGTGGAACATCGACTACGGGCTCCCGTTCGTGTATTCGATCGACGAGGGGTCGCATTTCACGAGCCGCGCGGTCGAGATGTTCTGGCAGGACCTCGACCCCGGCTACTACCAGAACCCCGCCGCGTACACGTATCTGGTGTACGCGGTCCTGCGGGCCATGTACGGCCCGTTCGGCTTCCTGTTCGACCTGCCGTTCGGGAACGTCACCGACCAGTTCGACAAGAACCCGACCGAGATCTGGATCGCCGCGCGCACGCTCGCGGCGCTGCTCTGCACGGCCGGCGTGGCGGCGACCT
Source organism: uncultured Thermoleophilaceae bacterium (assembly GCA_963819635.1). Classification (GTDB taxonomy): domain Bacteria; phylum Actinomycetota; class Thermoleophilia; order Solirubrobacterales; family Thermoleophilaceae; genus JACVRW01. The sequence continues at coordinate 391,484 of CAWFWX010000003.1, read as the reverse complement.
ACTGGGCCGCACGCCGGCTCTGGGGAGTGCGCGAGGGCCTCGTGGCGGCGGCCCTGCTGGCGTTCGCGTTCCTGCCCGTCGCGTACTCGCGGGTGGCGGTGACGGACGTGGGAGCGATGATCGGGGTCGCGCTCTCGCTCGGATTGGCGGTGAGGGCGTACGAGACCGGGCGCGTGCGGCACCTCGCGCTCGCCGGGGCGGCCGCCGGGCTCGCGGTCGCGTTCAAGTACACGGCCGGGCTCGCCCTGATCCCGGTGGCGATCGCGGCGCTCGCCCGCCTGCGCAGCGACGGGCTTCGTGCCGTGGCCGGCCTTGCGCTGGGCTGCCTGCTCGCAGGGGTGGTCTTCCTCGCCCTCAACCCCTACCTGTTCGACTCCTTCGACGCCTGGTGGAGCGACCTGCGCGATCAGGCCGAGGTGGCGGCCGACCAGCCCAAGCCCGGCCAGGAGTCCGGCGGCGTGTCCTATTACCTCGACAGCCTCACCTGGGGACTCGGCTGGGCCGCGGCCTTCGCCGCGCTCGTCGGGGCCGTGCTCGAGCTGCGTCGCGACCTGGTGCGCGGGTTGATGCTGATCGCGGTCCCCCTGGCGCTCTTCGTCTACCTGAGCGCGCAGTCGCGCTACTTCGGCGCGCTGGCTGCTGCCGGCCTACCCCGCGCTGGCGATGCTGGCGGCGGCCGCGCTAAGCCAGGCGGCGGAGCTGGTCGCTCGGAGAACGACAGCATTGAAGGGCGATCGTCCTGGATTAGGGCCCTATACGGGCCCCTATCCAGGACAGCTGATCGCGGGCGTCACGGTCGCCGTCCTCACTGCCGTCGTTCTCGTCCAACCCCTCGCCGCGGACATACGCAGCGCCCAGGTCCTCGGCCGCGACGACACCCGCCAGGAGGCTCGCGACTGGATCGAGGCTCGCTATCCGCCCGAGCTGCGCGCCTCCGTCGAGCCCACCGTGCCGGGGCGCTGGTTCCGGTCGAATCCAGACGGCGATCCGCCGAGCTGGCTCACCCGCTGCCCGAGACGCGACGGCTGGACGGAGCCGGGCTGGTCATACATGGCGAGCGGCGGCCAGCGCGTCTGCGCGCAGTACAAGCCCGGGCTCGTCGCGCGGCCCGACGGCGGTATTCGGGCGTCGGCCTACCACGCCGTGCTCGACCCGGGCGTCATCGACGACTACCGCCTCTACGGCTACTGCCTCGTCATGACCGCCGACGTGGTCCAGGACCGCGCGCTCCAGACGGGCGACCGCGACGCGCGCGCCTACTACGCCCGGCTCGCCCGCGAGTCACGCGTCGTCAAGACCTTCAGCCCCTACGACGCCGGCGCCGACCCGGTCCCGTTCAGCTTCGACCTCTCCTACAACTACTACCCGCCGGAGTACCACCGGCCGGGGCCCGACCGTGAAGATCCACCGCCTGAGCGACTGCCGCCAGGCGACCGGCCCGCCGATCATCCGCGTCCCGCGGGCGCGGGAGCCGGCGCCCTTCTAGCCGAACGCGCCCAGCGCGCGCAGCGAGTAGCGCTCGAAGAGGCCGTGCACGGTGCCCCTCGGCGGCGCCTCCCAGTCGGTCGCGTACTGGGCGTACATCAGCCCGCGCTCCGGCCACCAGGTGCCCACCGGCAGCGGGCCGCCGTTGCATGAGCCGGCCGAGTAGCCGGGGCGGTTGATGTACATGTAGGCGTCCACCAGCGGGTGCGAGGTGGCGGTCGTGGGTGCGGGCCCGAGGCCACGCAGGCCGGGGTGGCACCAGACGTTGATCCGGCGCCACTTGTGCTGGGCCTTGTTGAGCCACTTCTTGTAGTGCAGCGGGCCGCGGCCGTTGTAGGACGTGTTGATGATGAAGTGCTTGCCGCCGACCATCCGCGAGAGCTCGATGCCGTGCTTGATGTTGTTGCGCGTCCAGTCGTGATGCGTCACGTTGAGCATGAAGCCGCGCACCTTCTGGATGCCGATGTAGCGCAGCTGCTGGGCAGTGCGCGTGGCCGGCTCCCAGTCCGAGGCGCCCGCCTCGAGGTAGATGGTCGCGTTCGGGAGCTGTGAGAGCCTGTCGACGCCGTAGCGGAGGACGTCGAGGCGGTCCTTGCGGCGGTCGTGGGCCAGGCAGTCGACGGTGCCGAGCGAGTCCGGCTCGAAGGCGATCACGACGCGGGCGTCGCCCACCGACTCGACGAAGTCGTCGTACCACGCCATCGTGCGGCGGTCCTCGGCCTCGCCGCCCGCGCGGTAGGTCCCGCTGCAGCCCTTGCCCTGGTGGCGCATCACGACCATCAGCGGCACGGTGCCGGGCTGGTCGCACTGCACGCGGTCGAGGTAGCCGCGGATCTTCTTCTGCATCCGCGGCCGCGTGAACTTGCCGAACCAGCGGAAGCGGGGCTCGCGGGCGAGCTTCCAGATCGTGTTCGCCTTGGTGGTGTCGCCACCGCGCTTCCACTTCACCCACTGCATGTAGGCGGGCTCCAGGCGGTCGAGGAAGAAGCGCTGTCCCAGCAGCGGGTTGGGCGTCGCGGGGTCGACCGCCCTCGGGTCGATCCCGGGGGGCGCGGTCGGCCAGGTCGGGTTCGTCTCGGCCACGCACTCCGCCCAGTCCTCCGGGTACTCGCCGCGCGGCGGGGCCGGTATCGAGTCCGGCGGGTTGACCATCGCAGGGTCGACCAGGCGCCCGGGCGTGTAGAGCTGCGCGCCCGCGGTCGCGGGCAGCGCGACGACGAAGACCAGCGTGAAGAGAACCAGGCGAATCCGACGCATCCAACCTCCTCATCGGCAAAACACGCGCGGATTTGAGACCTCACGGCGGCTTGGCGCGTCGCTACTCTCCCGCCGCGTGGATACGCGCCTGAGCCGCCGGCGACTGCTGCAGGCCGGCGCCGCGGGCGCGGCTGGTGCCGCCATCCTGCCCGCGGCCGGATGCAGCTCGGACGACGACGCGGCGGCCGGCGACGGGCAGCTGAACGTCCTCGTCCTGATCATCGACAGCCTCCGCCCCGACCACGTGGGCGCCTACGGCTCGCCGCAGATCCAGACCCCGAACATCGACGCGCTCGCGAACCGCGGCCTGCGCTTCAACCGCGCGTTCCCGGAGGCGATGGTCACGGTGCCCGCGCGCCGCTCGATCTTCGGGAGCCGCCGGATCTTCCCGTTCCGCAACTGGAAGCCGAACCCGGTGATCGGGACGAGCCCCGGCTGGCTCCCGATCGACGACCCGCAGAAGACCTTCACGACCGTCCTCAAGCAGAACGGCTACTGGACCGCCCAGGTGAGCGACAACCCCTTCCTGGCGTTCATGGGGCCGTTCGAGCCGTTCCGGGACACGTTCCACCGCTGGGAGACGATCGTGGGCCAGTCCGGCTTCCGGCAGGACCCGAGGAACATTTCGATGTCCGAGGTGGAGCACTGGCTGCCGCCCTTCCTCCGCGACGAGCGCTACGTGACCGGGATGCGCAAGTACCTCGCGAACAGCGGCGAGGGCAAGAACGAGGAGGAGACCTGCGCCGCGCGCGTCTTCAAGGGCGCGCGCGACCTGCTCGACGACGCCCGGCGGCGCCAGCCGTTCGCGCTCACGGTGGACTGCTTCGACCCGCACGAGCCCTGGAGCACGCCGAAGAAGTACCTCGACCTGTACGGCGACCCGGACTACGACGGACAGGAGGTCGGCGTGACGTCGTACGGGTTCGCGCGCAACTTCACGCCGGAGCTGCTGAGGCGCCTGCACGCGGCCTACGCCGGCGAGGTCACGATGATGGACCACTGGCTCGGCCACTTCATGGAGCGCTTCCGCGAGCTCGGCCTCCACAGGAACACGGCGATCGTGCTGCTGGCCGACCACGGCTACCTGCTCGGCGAGCGCGGCTACACCGGCAAGGTGCCGTCTCAGCTCCACCCGGAGCTTGCGCAGGTTCCGTTCGTGGTCGTCCACCCGGACGACCGGGCCGCGGGCACGGTGAGCAACTACTTCGCCTCGACCCACGACGTGGGCCCGACCGTACTGTCGATGGTGGGCATCGACCCGCCCGAGTGGATGGAGGGCAGCGACCTGTCGGTGACCCTCGACGGTCGCGAGCCGGCCCCCAAGCGCGACTTCCACTACGGCGGCATGTACAACCGCTTCTACATCCGCACCGACGACTGGGTCCTGATCGGCGACAACCGCGGCGAGGAGCGGACGCTCTGCGACCTGCGCGTGGACCCGCACGAGTTCGAGAACGTGGTGAAGGCGAACCCCGGGGTCAGCAAGGAGCTGTACGACACGATCCTCGAGGCGGCCGGCGGGCCGCTGCCGTATTACGAGTAGCCCCGGCCAGCCCTGTCACCCGCTCAGCGCGATCGCAGCCACGCCGGCGGCCACCGCCACCGCCCCGGCGAGCCTCCTGCCGTCCACTCGCTCGTGGAGAACGACCGCGGCGAGGAGGGCGGCGATCACGACGCTGCTCTCTCTCACCGCGGCCACCGGCGCCGCCGGGCGCGAGCCGGAAGGCCGCGAGCACCATCAGGAACGCGCCGAACGTGGCGGCCGCGGTCAGCGCGGACCTCACCCCCACGTCCGGCCGCGTCTTCGCGACGAGCGGGTAAACGAGCGCGCACGGCGCGACCACCAGAGCGAGGTACGCAATCGGATCCGCCCGCTCGACGCCCTCGGAGTCGACGAGCGTGTACGACGCAATGACGGCCCCGATGGCCAGCCCAAACCACACGTCCCGGAGGGGTAAGGCGTTTTTTGTACCCACCTCGGTACATAAAGCGCCTAACCCCACGAGGAGGACCCCCGCGGCGACGAGGACGATGCCGGCGACGGCGCCCGCGGACACGCCTTCCTTCAACGCAACAGCGCCGAACACGAGCACCACGACCGGGGCCGACCCACGAGCGATGGGATAGACGACACTGACCTCACCGCTGTCGTACGCCCGAGCGAGCAGAACGAAATAGAGAAGCTCGAGAACGGCGGAGGCGGCGATGAAGGGAACCGCGTCGCCGGAGACGCCGCCGGTCAACAGCGCCGGCACGGCGAGCAGCGAAACGCCCCAGATCAGCAGCCCCGCCGTCGACGCGCGCGTGTCGCCGGCGCCGGCGAGCGCGACGTTCCACCCTGCATGGAGGAACGCGGCGCCAAGCGCGAGGGCAACAGCTGACAGCGGCACGCGCGCGGAAGCTACGCCAACCGCCGGTCAGCGCTGCTAGCGGTGCAGCGGCTCCTTCATGGCCTCGGTCTCCGGGGCCTCGATGTAGGGCTGCTTCTCCTCGTTGTCCTTGCCCTCCTCGTGGTACGCCGAGTCGGCGTTCACCGCCCAGATGTCGTGCTCGGCGCCGGTCACGAGGTTGTCCACGGCGCGCATCGCCGTGAGCATGGAGTGATCCGAGTTGTTGTACCTGTGCAGGCCGTTCCGGCCGACCTGGATGTAGTTGTCGAGGCCGTCGAGCCAGGAGCGGATCGTCGAGACGCGCGTGTCGTACTCGGCGTCGTACATCGGGTACGCCTTCGGCACCCGCTCGACGAAGCCGAACTCGAGCTGCTCGCGCTTCGCGAGGCCGAGCTTCTCCAGCTCGCGCATTCCGAGCTGCACGAGCTCCTCGTCGTCCGTCTCCCACAGCTCGTCGCCGGCGAAGCAGAAGAACTCGAGGCCGACGCACGCCTTGTCGGGGTCCGGAACCATCCACGGACTCCACGAGCGGAAGTTCTGGATGCGGCCAACATTCACGTTCGGGTCGTGGATGTAGATCCAGTTGTCCGGGAACAGGTCCTCTCCGTCGAGCACGACGGCGACCGTGAGGAAGTCGCGGTAACGCATTCCCTTCGCCGCGGCGATCACCTCGGGCTTCGGGTGCGGGTGCGCCATGCCGACCGCGTTCCGCAGCGGCAGCGACGAGATCACCGCCGACGGCTCGAAAACCTTGTCCCCGACGTGCACGCGGACGCAGCGTTCGCCCTCGAAGTCCATCTGCGTGACCTTGTGCTCGAGCAGCACCTGACCGCCGAGCTTCTGGATGTCGTCGGTCATCGTCTCCCACATCTGGCCGGGGCCGTAGCGGGGGTAGTTGAACTTCGAGATCAGGCTGGTGACCTTGTTGTCCTTGTTGCCGAAGAACGCCGAATAGGCGGCACGGAAGAACGACAGGTTCTTGATCCGCTGCGCGGCCCAGTCAGCACGGATCTCGGAGGTCGGTACGCCCCACACCTTCTCGGTGTAGGACTTGAAGAACTGGTTGAAGAGCCAGCGGCCGAAACGGTTCGAGACCCACTGCTCGAACGTGTCCTCCCTGCCCTTTGGCCTCACCGCCGCGGCGAGGTAGGAGAACAGCGCCTTCGTGAGATCGATCGGCCCGAGCTTCTTCATAACGTCCGGCCCACGCAGCGGATAGTCGAGGAACTTCCCCTCACCGCGGCTGTCGCGCCAGTAGATCCGCGACATGCGCGGGCGCTCGAGGAACTCCTCACGCATGATCTCGTGCCAGAGGTCGTCGACCTCCTTCACCTTGGTGAAGAAGCGGTGGCCGCCGAGGTCGAAGCGGTAGCCGTCTCGGACGGCCGTCTTCGCGATGCCGCCGACCTGGTCCTCCGCCTCGAGGACGATCACCGGCAGGCCCTTCTTGGCAAGCAGGTAGCCGGCGGTCAGGCCGGCGGGACCGCCGCCGACGATGACGGTCGGCTTCTCCAGCATGTCCGGCCGGGCAAGGTTCTCGGGGGGCTTTGGCTTCGCGTTGGTGTCGTTCATCCGGTCTTCTCGTAGATCACGCCACGCACTCCGATGCGCGTGGCGCGGCGGTAGCGGATCGGCACGGCCTTGACGACCTCGAGCCGCGGATCACTTGCAAGCGCCGCCCCCCACTGCGCGGCCCGGCGCCTGACCAACTCCGTCCACGGCGCGTCCCAGTCGTCCGCACGTGAGGTCACGGGATGCACGATGAGGATCCGACCGCCGGGCGGCAGACTAGCAATCAGGGGATCCAGGTTCTTCGATGGCGTGGCTTCCTTCAGCCTGTCGTACCCGTCCGTCCAGTCCATGATGCGGTCGTTGTCGACCAGGCCCGTGGGGTTCCCGAAGCGCAGGTCGGGCGCGCCGCCCAGCTGCTCGAGGTGGTAGGCGAGCAGCGGTCCCTGCTCGGGCTGCATCGACAGCACGAGGTCGCCCTTGTGGAGCTCCGGCACGGCGTCGTTCCGGAGGTCCGACGCGTTCGACTTGTTCTCGAGCCCGTAGCTCTTCGGGATCGCCCAGATCCCGACGATGATCACGAGCGCCACAACGCCGAGGTTCCCGGCGCGCGCCAGCCCGAGCGCGCCCAGGAGGAGCATCGGCCCGAGCAGCACGCCGAGGTAGCGCGTCGTCCACGCCGGCGAGACCTGGGAGACGACCCACGCGACCACCAGCGTGCCGAGCACGATGGTGGCGCCGGACAGGAGCGCCGTCCGCTCCTTGTCCTCGACCCGGCGCGCGAGGATCACCGCGATTCCCGAGCCGGCCGCGAGCAGCAGCGCCACGGTCGGGGTGCCGCCGCCGAGCAGCGACTTCGTGATCTGCACCGGCGCTCCGAAGTTCGGCGGGTTCAGCCACGGCGCGCCCGTGTGCTGGACCTGGTGGAGGAGCGTCGGCACCCAGGGCAGGTAGAGGAGCCCCACGCCGCCGAAGCCGATCAGCGCGTCGCGCCAGAAGCTCGAGCGGACCTCCGACACGTACCAGCAGGGGATCAGGCCGAGCGCGAGCCCCGCGCCGAGGAAGAGGCCCCAGTTGTGCGTGTACAGCATTCCGGCGAGCAGCACCATGAACAGCGGCAGGTACTGCCGCCGCCCGAACGCGAACACGTGCAGGAACGCCGCCGTGGCGAGCAGCGACATGACCAGCATGAGCGAGTACATGCGGGTCTCCTGCGCATACGAGGTGAGGAACGGGTTGACCGCGCAGAGAGCGGCGCAGTAGAGCCCGGCGCGGCGCCCGAAGAGGCTCCACCCGGCCCACAGGCCGCCGGGGATCGCGATCAGCGAGATCGCGACCGAGAGCGCCTGAGTCTCGGCGGGCCCGTCGCCGACCAGGTCCATCCAGACGGACAGGAGCATGTAGTAGAGCGGCGGCGAGCCGTCGACTCGCAGGATGCCCGGGATGTCGAACAGCGGCTGCGAGGCGATCCCGATCGACAGGCCCTCGTCCATCCAGAGCGACTCGCCGAGCGAGTTCGTGCGCAGGTAGGCGGACACGGCCAGGAGGCCGAGCAGGACGACCACCGGCAGCACGAAGCTGTTCGGCAGAGAGCCGAGCCGGGGCATGGCTCGGGGGCGTGAGGCGACGCTTGCCACCGGGCGATCCTAGTGAGCGCCCACGCGGTAGAACGCGGCTCGCATCGTCACTTGCCGATCACCTCGACCTCGCGCTGGCCGGGCCCGGATTCCTCCGGCGGCGGCGCGGTCGGCGTGTTGGGCCCGGACGCGGGACACCCGGCGCTCGCGTCGTTCCCGGTCGGGGGAACGGTCAGGAGGCGCCACTTGCCCTGCTGGTCCACGAGCCGGTAGCGGTTGTCCGTCGGCTTCGTCACCAGGGGTCCATCGGGCACCGTGCGCGTCCGGAACGCCACGCCCGGGGGCGGGGTGACCTTCCAGCCCACGTTGATCCCGTGGATCCCGAGCTCGTAGGCGACCATCTGCGTCTGGAACGGCCCGCTGAAGACGCCGCCGCAGGCGAGCAGGCGCTCCTTGCCGCCGTTCGCGTCGATCAGCGCCTTCAGGTCGTGCCAGAGATATGCCTCGTGCTCGATGCCGCCCTGGACGCGGCCGGTGTTGTCGGCCTTCGCGATGATCGTCGGCGAGCCGATCGCGATGCCGGCGATGAGCGCGACCGCCGCCGCGCGCGCACCGGCCCGCACGCTTCCGAAGCGGCGCTCGGCGAGGCTCTCGACCCACTGGAGCACGCGCACGGCGCCCACGCCGCCTAGCACCGATACCGCGGCGGTGGTGACCATGAGGTAGCGCTGGTTGCCGGCGAAGCCCGCCTCGGTCATCACGGCGACGAGCGCGAACCACGAGAAGCCGAGCGCGGCGAGCGCGAGCACCGCGCCCTGCTCGCGTCTTCGCACCCACGCCACGGCCGCGACAGCCACCGCCACGAGCGTGCCGGCCTCAACCGGCGCGACCGTGCTCTCGGCGAAGCGCTTGAAGAGCTCGAACGCCGGGTGCGCGGCGAACGCGGCGCTGCCCGGGTTCGGCGCGTTGGCGCGCGAGCCGGCCCGGAACGGGTCGTCGGCGCCCCACCACTCCGGCAGGATCCAGCAGGCCGGCACGAAGAAGGCGAAGAACACGAGCCGCTTCCGCAGCTCCGGCTCGTAGAACCACAGCCACAGCCCGTAGAGCCCGAGGAAGGGCCACGCCTCGGGCCGGAGCAGCGCCGCCGCCACGCCGAGGTAGAGCGCGTGGTCGCGGCGCCCGTCGAGGTGGCGCTCGAACCCCCAGAGCACGACGGCGGCGAGGATCGGCTCCGAGTTGCCGAGCGCGGCGTCGCGCACGTACTTGTTCGAGGAGAGCAGCGCCGCGAACGCGGACACGCCGGCGAGCACGCCGAAGATCCGCCCGCCCACGAGGCGGGACGCCATCCGGTACGCCATCACGCAGCCGAGCAGCCCGCCCGCGCGCGCGACCCACAGCCAGAGGTACGGCGCCAGGTCCTGGCCGAGCAGGGAGAAGGGCGTCGTGAAGAAGATCGGCAGCGGCTTCCACGACGGCCCGCCCTCTGTCACGAGGTCGAGGTGGGCGATCTCGTGGCCCCAGAGGATCCACGCCCACGGGTCGTAGGTCGGCGTGGACGGGAACAGCAGCGTCAACGCGGACACGGCGAGACAGCCCGCGATGATCAAGACCATCTGGGTGCCGTGGCGCTCGAGCGCGGCCGTCGGCGGGGCTACGCGCTGGAGGCTTCGAGCTGGGTAGCGGACCGCAGCCGTGACCAGCCTCCGTAACGAGTGACCAGCACCACGAGGCCGACGATCGTGATCGGCACGTAGAGCACGAACCGGATCAGGATCACGTACGAGACGGCGACCGAGCCGGCGGCGCCGAGGCGGTGCGTGCCCCAGGCCACCGCCGCGTCGAAGGTCCCGATGGATCCGGGTGCGGCGGGCAGCGCCGCCACGAAGTTCGTAAGTGCGACCAGGTAGAGCGCGCCGCCGATGCTGATGTCCATATCGACCGCGCGCGCCACCGTCCAGTAGACCGAGGCCTCGACCGTCCAGAGCAGGAAGGTGCCTGCCAGAAGGGCGAGTCCCCAGGGTGTCACGAGCGCGCGCGGTGAGTCCGCGAGCGGGCGCAGCCAGTCGCGCACGCGCTCGAAAACATGATGCTTGCGGAGGATCCAGATCGCCGCGGCTCCCGCAAGCAGGAACACGATGCCCACCGCCGTGACCAGCAGCGGCCGCTGGGTCGGAAGCACCTCGGCGGTGTTCAGGACGCCGTAGACGGTGGCCACGAAGATCGTCAGGAGCACGATCACGTCGAGCACCCGCTCCGCGACGATCGAGCTGATGATCGTGCGCTTGCCCGCGTTGCAGCGCGGCGATAGCAGCACGACTCTCAGCGCCTCGCCTGCGCGGGCGGGGAGCACGTTGTTCCCCATGTAGCCGACGGTCGTCAGGGCGTAGCAGTCGCTCCGCTTGGCGTTCACACCGGTGTGGTGCAGGATCAGATGCCAGCGCTCCGCCCGTATCAAGGTGGCCACCACGTAAAGCGCGACGGCCGCGACGATCCACGCGAGCGCCTCGCCGCCCGTCGGAATATGCGGCGATTCCTGGCGACTCGCCCACCACACGACGGCCGCGAGCGCGACGAGGGATACCAAGGCCTGAATGAGGGCGAAGCGGCGGTTCATGGCGAAGACAAGCCCGGCGGGCGGACCGTAGCAGTTGCAATTACCCGTGAACCGCCGTCTTGATACGCCGCTACCCTCCCCCGCTTGCTCAGGCGAACGCTCCTCACCGGTCTGGCTGTCGCCGCCGTCTGCCCGCTTCCGGCGCACGCCCAGGTCGGCCCGCCGGCGACCTCGCCGCCTCCGGCGCCCGAGCTGCGCGTCGAGTCGCCGGGCGGAAAGCCGCTGATCCGCGAGGGCCAGGTGAACCGCGAGCTGCTGGGCGGCACCTGGTACTTCCGCCAGGACGACACGTTCGTCGGCGAGCAGGAGGGCTGGTACGCGCAGGACGACCTCGCGGGCTGGACCGCCATCACTGTTCCGCACAACTGGAACGCGCAGGACACGCTCGAGAACAAGCCGAACGTCGGGTGGTACCGGAAGGAGTTCTCAGTCCCGAAGTCGCCCAAGAAGGCGAGGCATTTCTGGAAGGTCCGCTTCGAGGGCAACAACTACCGCTCCGAGGTATGGCTGAACGGCACGCAGCTCGGCTCGGTCTATACCGGCTACTTCCCCTTCGAGGTGCTGCTGAAGGACCTGAAGGAGGGCCGCAACACGCTCGTCGTCAAGGTTTCGTCGCTGCGCAGCAACTCCGACCTCACCCACTGGCGGCCCGCCGCCTTCAACGGCTTCGGCACCGGCGGCTGGTGGAACTTCGGCGGCATCCTGCGCGAGGTCTACATGCGCCGCGTCGACACGGTCGACGTCGAGGACGTGCACGTCCTGCCCCGCCTCAAGCGAGTGGGCGGCCCCGCGAAGGTCGAGGTGCGGACGATCCTCCGCAACTTCACGCAGCGCGACCGTGACATCTCGCTCCTCCTCAGAGTCGACGGTCAGCGCATCAAGCTCGACCCGGAGACGGTGCCCGCGCTCGGCAGGCGCGAGCTCAGCACGACGGTCACGATCAAGAAGCCGCGCCTATGGGCGCCGCGACAGCCCGAGCTCTACGACATCACGGTGGGCGCACTCCTCGGCCGCAAGGAGCTCGGCACCTACCGCGCCAGCTTCGGCGTGCGCAAGATCGACCCGCGTCCGGGCGGCGTGATCCTGCTGAACGGCAAGCGCCTGAACCTGCGCGGCGCGGCGATCCACGAGGACGACATCAAGGAGGGCGGCGCGCTCTCGCAGCGCACCCGCATGCTGCTCGTGAACCGCCTGAAGAACCTGGGCGCGACGATCACGCGCTCGCACTACCCGCTCCACCCCGCGTTCATCGAGGCGCTCGACCGCGCCGGGATCATGTACTGGGTCGACGCGCCGGTCTACCAGGTGCCTACCGAGAACTGGGAGCGCGCCGGCGTACGCGCGCTCGCCACGCGCGCCGCGACGCTCACGGTCAGGCAGAACATCAACCACCCGTCGATCCTGACCTGGTCGCTCGCGAACGAGCCGTCGGAGGCGGGCGAGAACCTCGGCAACTACACCCCGGCGCTCATCGGCTATATCCGCGACGCGTCCCAAGCCGTCCGCGAGCTCGACGACACGCGGCTCGTGGCGATGGACCGCCAGTCGCGCATCGGCGAGCCGCTCACGAGCCAAGCGTTTCAGTACCTCGACGCGCTCGGCGTGAACGAGTACTTCGGCTGGTACCGCTCGGTGATCGAGAACCGGCCCGACGTGCCCGCCTCGACGACCGCCGACCTCAGCCCCTACCTCGATCAGCTGCACGCGGCGAACCCCGACCTCCCGCTCGTGATCACCGAGTTCGGCGCGGAGGCCACCCGTTCCGGGCCGGTGGAACAGAAGGGCACGTTCGAGTTCCAGCGCAAGTTCGTGATGGACCACCTGGCCATCCACGGGTCGAAGCGCTTCGTGAACGGCTCGATCCACTGGGCGCTGCGCGACTTCCGGGTGCATCAGACCTGGCAGGGCGGCGCGCCGGAGGAGTACGCGCAGCCGCCCTGGCACAACAAGAGCCTGCTCGAGGAGAACAACCACAGGAAGCCGGCCTTCCTGGCGGTGGCGCGCATGTTCCGGCGCATGAAGCCGATGCTCGCCCGCTAGCCTGCGCCGCCCGTGAAGCGCCCGCTCCTCGCACTCCCATTCGTGCTGCTCGCAGTCGCCGGCTGCGGCTCGTCCGACGCCGGCGGGAACGTCGACAAATCGGACACTCCCGGTGTTGCGCTCGCGTGCCTCGAGGACCACGACATCCCTGCACAGCGGACCGGCGAGGAGGACGACGAGCTCGTGCTCGACGACGGCCCGCGGATCAAGTTCTTCCTGACAGCCGACGAGGCGATCGCCGAGCAGTTCCGCGGGCGCGAGGAGGGCTCCGAGCAGATCGGGACCGCGCTCCTCTACGTCAATCCCGAGACGAGCCAGCAGCAGGACGACCTGCTCCACGACGTCGAGATCTGCCTGGCAGACCTCTAGACCGGCCCTACTGCTGTAGGAACACCTCGACGCGGTTACGGCCCTTGTGGAAGGCCGCCTCGGGCACCATCACCGAGACGAGCTCACCGGGGTCGCCGACGGCGAGCGTGAAGGTGTTGCCGACGCCGCGGATCGTGCCGTTCACCGCCACGGCGATATCGCGCGGGTGGCGGTCGGGACCGTTCACGCGTCCCACGACGTGGATGGGCACGTAGCCCGACGTCGGGTTCACGCGCCCGTAGTCCTTTGCGTACGAGAGGTCCACGTCGAGCTTCGGCCCCGCCGCGGACGCCGGCTGGCCGATCAGCTCAGGGTGCGGGCCGATCTCGTAGATGCGGTCGGGGCCGTCAGCGCCGGTCCCGAACAAGCGGTGGTTGCGATCGATGATCTCCTGCCGTTCGCGCTCGAAGTCGGCGGCCGGGATCTTCAGCACCTCGAACGTGTTGCGGATCAGGAAGCGCAGCTCGTCGCGGTTCTGAACCTCCTCGCTGAAGGCCGACTTGCCGTCCATCTTCACGCGCGGGTCGAGGTTCAGGATGTCGAAGATCGTCGGCAGGATGTCGATCGTCTCGACCCAGGCGTCGTCGGTCTTCGGCTTGGTCTGGCCGGGCGCCTTGATGATCAGCGGGATCGGAGCGATCTCGCGGGCGGTCTGGCGGCTGAGGCGACGGCGCTGGCGATCATGCGGGAATGCCACGCCGTGGTCCGCAGCGACGACGATCAGCGAGTCGTCCCACAGGCCCTGGGACTTCAACCGTTTCCAGAGCCTCTGGAGCTCGAAGTCGGCGAATCCCGTCTGCAGGAAGTGCCGCTGGAGCAGCACGTCGAGCTGCCCCTGGTCCTCGTAGGCCTGGGTGGACAGCCCCGGAATCGGGTCGGCCGCCGGGCGGTAGCTGCGACCGGAGGGCAGGTACTGCCAGGGAACGTGCGGCAGCAGCGTGTGCTTGAAGTTGAGCGCCGGGCGGCCCGTGCGCTTGATGCGGTCCATCCACGCGTTGAGGCGAGCAGGGCGGCCGTGGGCGAGGTTCGAGAGCACGTTCTGCTTCTCTGGTGACGACTCCGGCGCCTCGGTCTCGTCGCCGCCGCCGAAGTTGCCCCAGTTCTCGGACACGCTCGCCAGGTCGGTCTCGATGTCGGGTGGGGAGACGACGTGGAGCCACACGAGCCCGAGGTCCTCCGCCATCGAGGAGATCCGCTTCCCGTACGACTCGTTCGTGATCGTGTTCGTGCAGAGGTCGCGCGAGCAGACGCTCGTCGCCTCCTCGTCCACGTTCATCGAGTGCGTCTTCGCGAACAGCGAGAAGATGCTGTTCGGGTGGTCGGAGGAGATCGGCTGGTGGTCCTTCTGCGGAAGGTTCCCGTCCATGATCGCCGGCTGCGCGCGCTCGGTGGAGTCGTAGACCGTGTACGCGTTCCGGAACCAGGTGGCGCTCTTCGCGAGCTCGCCGAACCCCGGGAAGCGCTTCGCGTCGATTCGGTCGTTCTCGTCGACCAGCGTGTTCGAGGGCAGCTCGTCGAGCAGCACGACAACGATCGGCGCGCGCGCGACGCCGCCGATCGTGCGCGCCTTCGCCTCGCTCGGGAAGGCCAGCTCCGAGATCTGGCCGCTGAACAGGAAGAGCAGCGAGGAAGACGACCGGCACGGGTGACAGCACGTTGAGGAACGAGCGCACCGGCTCCGCGCGCGCCCAGAGCACGGCCAGCCCCGCCCCCACAGCGAGCGAGAGCACGATCAGCACGGTGTCCGATCCGTCGATCGACTTCTTGAGCGCCTGCGCGGCGATCAGCGCGGCGAGCACGCCGAGGAAGGCCACGTGCGCGCCGTCGCGCACCTCCCTGCGAATCAGCCCGAGCAGCAGCTCGATCGCGAGCAGGATCGCCGGGGGAACCACGACCAGCAGGACCGAGAAGCTGACGATGTCGAAGCCCGACGAGCCGCGCGCGGCGAAGAACTCGGGGTTGTCCTTGAGCAGGTCGAAGAGCGGCTGGGCCACCGCGAAGGTCCACAGGACGGCCAGGTTCAGATAGGCCCAGGCCGCGGACTTCGCGCCGCCATTCGCTTCCGCGCTGTTCACTTCGGGCGGGCGAAGTAGAGCACGCGCGTGCCCGACTCCAGGCGCTCGCTCCGCTCCACCTCGAAGGCGTCCTTCAGCGTGCGCTCGAAGAAGTCGAGCTCGTAATCAGGGTGCAGCCCGTCGCGCTTCGGCGCGAGCAGTTGCTTGACCATCGGGTCCTCGCGCGTCGGGAACTCGATGACGAGCGCGCTGCCGAGCGACGCCAGCCAGTCGATGAACTCCCTCACGGGGACGTTCGCGCTGATGGCCACGTGGTGGACGAGCGCGAGAGCAAGCACGAGGTCGGGCTTGCCGCGCTCCGGCATCGCCTTGCGCTCGAGGCCGCGCCAGCCCAGCCCCGGCGACGGATCGGCGAGGTTCATCGTGAGCGGCAGGATCTGCTCGTTCCCCTCCTCGCGCAGATCGCGGTAGAGCAGCTCGACCGGGCCCTGGTCCGCGTCGACGGCGACCACCGTCTTCGCGCCCTCGGCGGCGATGCGCGAGTAGCGCCCGTTGTTGGCGCCGATGTCCCAGACGAGCTTCCACTCGCGGCTCTTCGAGACCTCGCGCACGAAGTCGTCCTTGCGGCGCGCGTCGTCGTCCGTGTAGCTGTTGCGCTCGCCGTAGGCGGTCCAGACGCCATCCGGCGGGCTCCAGTCGAGCCGCTGCACGAGCTTGCGCATCTTGCGCACGTTCGCGACGAGCAGCTCCTTCTTGAAGACGCGCCTGACCTCCTGCTTGACCTGCTCGGGCTTGCCGGAGTAGCGCGCCTCGAGCCGAGCGTGCAGGAACACGTTGGTGAACATGCCCTTGCGGAAGCGGTCCCGGAACGACATGAGGGCACGCATCTGCGACGGCGTGATGCCGTCGATCGACCCGCGCAGCCAGGGCTGGAAGGGCACGTCCTTCACCGACTGGAGCAGGAGCGGATACAGGTAGAGCATGCAGAACTGGCGGTAGCCGACCCACGGCTCGCCCTCGCGAAGCCGCTCGAACGAGCCCACGTCCACGAACGTCGGGCGCGCGCCCTTGAACTGGACGTTGTAGGGAGTCGAGTCCTTGATGACCATGTCGTGCCCGAGCGCGTCGAGCAGCAGGTCGAGCTGCAGCAGAGCGGCGTCCTTCAGCATCGAGAACGTCCACTCGTACGGGTACGAGACGAACGGGATGCGCTCGTGCCGGAGCACGGCGGCGGGCTCGTGCACGAGCAGGTCGCGCACGGCCGGCACGCCGTCCGAGCGCTCTGTGCGCACCACGCGCTCGTCGTCGAGCAGGCCCGTGGCCTGGAGCGCCTCGAAGTCGCTCAGCCCGTCCGGCGACAGCGCGCGGAAGACGTCGTCACCCGCGTAGAAGACACGACTTTCGGGGTCACGGAAGGACCCCGGCTCGAGGCCGGCGGGCGCGGATGACGTGGGCATCCGGCGGAAAAGTAGCTAGGCGGCGTCGCTGCCGCGCGGAGCGGTGTCAGCCTTGGGAGTTTCCGGATCGTCCTTCCTGATCCGGAGGAACCTGAGGATGCGGTTCCAGTACAGCTTGGCGGTAACGGCCACGGCAGCGAGCCCACCCGCGAGGATCTGCAGGATCATGCTCCCGCTGCCGGGATCCAGATATGCGAGAACGGTGGTCATGGTCGTGGGAACTCCGTACGGCCGGGATAGGAAGGAAGGGCAGGCTAGCAGAGCTGTTACCAGTCCGTGAACGATGTAAACCCGTGCCTTTTGGCGCCTGGGCCCTGTAGTCCTCTCGAGTTCCGCACATGTGAAAGCCCTGCAAAGCCGTTGTAAACGCGGTAGACCCGCCAGCCCCCCACGCGGGCCACGGCGACCGCCTCGCCCCGGGCCCGCGGGGCCGGTTGTCCGGCCAGCCAGTCGCGGTGCGACTCGAAGGCGAAGCAGCCCTGGCGCGACTGCTCGAGGTCGTCGAGCGGCAGGTCGAGCTCCCATGCCATCCGCGTCTGGAGGGCCCTGTTGACCGAGGGCGCCCCGCAGCCGGCCACCGCCTCGGCGCCACCCGCGGCCGCGACTGCACGCACCAGGCCGCGGTGGAGCTCCATCCGAGCGCCGACTTCGCGAGCCTCCCAACCGAGCCGGTCGACCCTCATGATCGCGGTGGACACGGCGAGTGCCGCCAGCGCCAGAGCCAGCGGGATGGTCAGAGCCCGAGCCCGTGACGTCGACACCAGAGCCGCCGCGCCAACCCCCGCGAGCACGCACATGAGCGCGAGACCGGGCAGCACGTAGCGCGAATTCCCTGAGAAGCCGGCCTGCGTCATCGCCACGAACGTGGCCACCTGGAGGCCGGCCGCGACCGCGATCAGGAGCACCGCCCAGCGGCGGGCCAGGGCCGCCGACACGAAGGCCGCAACCGCGAGGAGCTCGACCAGCAGGCCCGCATGGTTGTCGACACGCACGAGCGCTCGCGCCCACGGACGCGGGTGGTGAGAGAGGCTCCAGTAGGGCTCGCTGGCGGCCTGCTTGCCGCCGTCGAGCGGATTGCCGGCGCCTATCCACTCGGGCACGAGCCAGAGCGCCGGGATCACCGCGGCCAGCGCGGCCAGGAGGCGGCGCAGCTCCGGCTGCACTCGCCAGGCGTAGAGGCCGTAGAGCGCGAGAAAGGGGAACAGCTCGGGTCGGAGGAGCGACGCGACGGCTCCCAGGAACACCGCGTCCCGCACCCGCCCATCGAGGTGGCGTTCGATGGCCCACAGGACGAGCGCGACCGCCATCGGGGCATCGCTGCCCTGGGCCGCGAGCTGGAACCAGTCGGGGAGCAGGAAGAGCGAGCTCGCCGCGACCGCCCCGGCGAGCGTGCCCGCGCGGCCGCCCCCCGCCAGCCTGCGCGCGAGGCGAAAGGCGAGGACGAGCGCGACGAGCGAGGCGGCGCGCGTGAGCGCGATCCAGAGCGCCGCGGGCAGTCCCGAATCGATCCCTCCCAGCGGCGCCAGGATCGCTGTTACCGCCACGGGGAACGGCTTCCACGACGGGCCGCCGGCGGTGTTGAGGTGGAGGTGGCCGACCTCGCGACCCCAGACCAGCCAGGCCCACGGGTCGTAGCTCGGCTCCGACGGCAGCACCAGCGAGAGCGCCCCGAGAACGAGGCACGCGGCGGTCACCTTGCCCATTCCTGAGCGCACGGTAGGGCGCCCGAACCAGGAGGTCGTGAACCGGGCGTGAACTACGCTAAGGGCGCGCGATGAAGCTCATCATCCAGATCCCCTGCTTCAACGAGGAGGCGACCCTGCCGGCGACGCTGGCGGACCTCCCGCGCGAAGTCGAGGGCATCGAAAAGGTCGAGTGGCTCGTGATCGACGACGGGTCCACCGACCGCACCGTCGAGGTGGCGCGCGAGAACGGCGTGAACCACATCGTGCGTCTGACGAACAACAAGGGGCTCGCCGCCGGCTTCCAGGCGGGCCTCGACGCCTCGCTGAAGCTCGGCGCCGACATCATCGTCAACACCGACGCCGACAACCAGTACTACGGCGGCGACATCCCCAAGCTCGTGGCGCCGATCCTCGCCGGCCACGCCGACATGGTGATCGGCGACCGCGAGACCGACCAGATCGACCACTTCTCGCCGCTGAAGAAGCGCCTCCAGCGCCTCGGCAGCGCCGTCGTGCGGCGGGCGTCGGGCACGAACGTGCCGGACACGACCTCCGGCTTCCGCGCCTACAACCGCGAGGCGGCGCTCCAGATGCAGGTGGTGTCGAAGTTCACCTACACGCTCGAGTCGATCATCCAGGCGGGGAAGATGGTCGTGGCGGTCGACCACGTCCCGATCCGGACGAACGCGAAGACGCGCGAGTCACGGCTGTTCCCGTCGATGTGGGCGTACGTGCGCCGCAACACGGTGTCGATCTTCCGCATCTACACGCTCTACGAGCCGCTGCGGGTGTTCCTCGCCGCGGCCTTCATCACCGCGCTGCTGGGAGCCGGCCTGTGGCTGCGCTTCCTGTGGTTCGTGATCAACGGCGAGACCGACGGGCACGTCCAGTCGCTCATCGTGGGCTCGACGCTGTTCATCATCGCCGTGCAGTTCGTCGCGCTCGGCGTGATCGCGGACATCCTCGCCGGGATGCGCGTGCTCCAGCAGCGCGTGCTCGAGCGGGTGAGGCGCGTTGAGCTTCACCTCGGCGTGGCGCCCTCTCACTACGAGCCGGGCGCAGGCGAGACCGGCCAGGCGCCCACCACCGGCGCGGCCGCCGGCCGCGCCACCGGCAAGACCGAGGACGGCGGATCCGGCAAGCCCGGGGACCGCGAGGCCGTGAAGCTGTGAGCGGCGCCGCGGCGACAGAGGTCCCGACCGGCAACACGTTCGACAAGTACGGCTCGTCGAATCCCGTCGTCAGGAGGCTGATGTCCGGCTTCCACTCCACCCTCGACGAGCTCTGGGACAGGGCCGCGCCGTCGTCCGTGCTCGACGTGGGCTGCGGCGAGGGCGTGCTCACGGCGGAATGGGCGGAACGCCTCGGCGAAGGGCGCATCGTCGGGATCGACCTCGAGGACCCGAAGCTGCGCGCCGAGTGGGCGCGGCGGGAGCGCCCGAACCTGGAGTTTCGCGCCGAGGAGGCCACCCGGCTGTCGTTTGCCGATGACGAGTTCGAGCTCGCCGCCGCCATCGAGGTGCTCGAGCACGTGCCCGATCCCGAGACGACGATCGCCGAGATGGCGCGCGTGGCACGCTCGCACCTGCTCGTCTCCGTGCCGCGCGAGCCGCTATGGCGCGGCCTGAACATGGCGCGGGGTGCCTACTGGCGCGACCTCGGCAACACCCCAGGCCACGTGAACCACTGGTCCAAGCGCGGGTTCGTCTCGCTGCTGTCGCGCCACGGCGCGGTGGAGGAGGCCCGCTCGCCCTTCCCCTGGACCATGCTGCTTGTCCGGGTCTAGCCGGTCCTACGGCCGGGGGGCCGCGATCCTGTCGGTTGGGATCGGGGCGACCGGCCTAATCACATTCGCCTACTTCTCGCTCGCGAGCTATTCGCTGCCCGAGGACGAGTACGGCCGGATCACGCTGCTCTGGTCCGCCATGTTCATCACGGTCTCGGTGCTCTACCGGCCTGTCGAGCAGCTGCTCTCCAGGACGATCGCCGATCACGACGCTCGCGGCGTGACGGGCAACGAGCACCTGCGCGTCGCGGCGACCATCCAGCTCGCGCTCGGCGTGGCGTTCGCGGTCGTCGCGCTAGCGCTGCGCGGGCCGATCCAGGACGACCTGTTCGCCGGCTCATCGACGCTGTACTGGGTGCTCGTGGTCGGAGTGCTCGCTTACGCGGCGAGCTACTTCGCGCGCGGATACCTCGCCGGGCACCGCCTGTTCCCGCTCTATGGGGGGCTCGTCCTGATGGAGGCGAGCTCGCGCTGCCTGTTCGCACTGGCCGTGGCGATCGGGATCGCCGAGGGCCAGTCGGCGGTGGCGCTGGGAATGGCTGCCGCGCCGATCGTGTCGCTGGCGGTGGTGCCGCCGGCGCTCGCGCGCCGGCTGGCACCGGCGGGAGGCGCGGAGGTCGATCCAGCGGAGGTCGATCCGGCGCAGCTCGACGCCGCCGCGCGCGATGAGCCCGCGGCCCGCGAGCCCGCCCTGCAGGGTGACGCCTCCGGCATCACCCCTCGGGGGACGGCCGGCGAGCCGGCCTTTACCCTGGCCCGCGGCACCGGCTTCGCGGCCGCGGTCCTCGTCGTGATGCTGTGCGAGCAGACCTTCCTGAACGCGGGGCCGCTGCTTGTGAAGGCCACCGCGGACACCGGCGGCGCAGCGCTCGCCGGCTTCACGTTCAACGTGCTGCTGATCGCACGAGCGCCGCTTCAGCTCTTCCAGGCCGTGCAGACGTCGATCCTCCCGCACCTGACGCGCGCGCGGGCCGGCGGCGAGCGCGACGCGTTCGCCCGCAGCGTGAACGTCACGCTCACCGCCATCGCCGGCTTCGCCGGCTTGGTCGCGCTCGTGATGCTGGTCGCGGGCCCCCAGGTCATGGACCTCCTGTTCGGCGGCGACTTCGACTACGAGCGCGGCGGCCTCGTGCTCGTGGCCCTCGGCATGGGCCTCTACCTCTCGGCGGCGACGCTGAACCAGGCGCTGCTCGCGCACGCGCGCGCCGCGCAGTCCGCGGCGTGCTGGGTGACGGCCGCGGCCGCGTTCGTACTGTTCCTGGTGCTGGCTGAGTTCGACGACCGCGTGCTCCAGGTCGAGGTCGCGTTCATCGGCGCGGCGCTGCTGCTGGCCGGTTCGCTCTATGCGCTGTACCGGCGCGCTTGACGTGGGGTCAGACCCCTCGTTGAGGGGTCTGACCCGGGTACTGTGGAGCCATGGCCAAGCACCCGAGCGTCGGCGATCCCGCTCCCGATTTCGAGCTCGACGGGACCGACGGTCGCTTCAAGCTGTCGGACCACCGCGGCGAGCGCGTCGTGCTGCTCTTCTATCCCGGCGACAACACGCCCGTCTGCACGCGTCAGTTCTGCTCGTACCGCGACCACGCGGATGAGTTCGGCGAGCTCGACGCGACGGTCGTCGGGATCTCGTCGCAGAGCGTCGACTCACACGAGAGCTTCACCGCCGAGCACGGGCTGAACGTGCCGCTGCTGGCGGACGAGGGCGGCGAGGTCGCCAAGGCCTACGGGGCCCACACGCCCGTGGTGGGCACCAAGCGCGCGGCGATCATCGTGGACGAGAAGGGCATCGTCCGCTACCGGCACGACCACCTCCTGGGGCTCGACTTCCAGACGGTCGACGACCTGCGCGAGGCGCTCGAGTCGGTCCCCGCCGGTGCGTGACTGACGCGCTCACCATCCCGGCCTTCTTCAACGGGCCGCCGACCTCGGGCAACGGCGGCTACACCTGCGGACGGGTCGCGCAACTGGTCGGCGCCGAGGTCGTCGAGGTATCGCTCCGCTCGCCGCCGCCGCTCGATACGCCGCTCGAGGTCGGACGCCGCGGCGAGGGCGTGACCGTGCGGGACGGCGACACGCTCGTCGCCGAGGGCGCGCCGAGCGAGCTGTTCGTGGACGTGCCCGACTCCGTGCCGGACAGCGAGATCGAGGCCGCCGAGGGGGCGGGCCGCGAGCACTGGGCCAACGGTCACCCCTTCCCCACCTGCGTCGTCTGCGGCCCCGCGCGCGAGGACGGGCTCGGCATCTTCCCCTCCGAGCTGCCCGGGCGCGGCGGACTGTTCGGCGCGCGCTGGACCCCGGACGAGTCGAGCGACGACGGCGACGGCTGCGTGCGGGCGGAGATCGTGTGGGCGGCGCTCGACTGCCCGACGAGCGCGCCGGTGGCCAACTTCGGCGACGGCCCGGCGATGGTTCTGGCGAGCCTGACCGCGCGCCTCGGGTGCCCGTTGCGGGTCGGCGAGCCGCACACGATCGTCTCGTGGGCGCTCGACGAGGACGGGCGCAAGCACTGGTCGGCGGCGGCGCTGTTCGACTCCGACGGGATCCTCACCTGCGTGTCGCGGGCACTCTGGATCGAGCTCCGCGAGGAGCAGGGTCCGGCGTAGCCGGACCCGGTCACGGCGCCGGGACGGCGCCGATGCCATCAGATCTGCGGGCTGGATGCCCGCAGGGGGTAGATTCCGGCCATGGCGACCCACTACCGGACTTGTCCGTTCTGTGAAGCCACCTGCGGTCTCGAGATCGAGATCGAGGGACAGGAGGTGGTGTCGGTACGCGGCGACGCGGAGGACGTCTTCAGCCGCGGCTTCATCTGCCCGAAGGCGTACGGCGTCAAGCAGCTCCACGAGGACCCGGACCGGCTGACGACGCCGCTCGTCCGCCGCGACGGGGAGCTCGTCGAGGCGAGCTGGGACGAGGCATTCGAGGAGATCGACCGGCGCCTCTCGCCGATCCTGTCGGAGCACGGCAAGAACGCGGTGGCCGTGTATCTAGGCAACCCGAACGCGCACAACCTGTCCGCGATCACGCACGGGCCGGCGTGGCTGCGCGTGCTGGGCACGCAGAACCTGTACTCCGCGTCGACCGTCGACCAGATGCCGAAGCAGGTGTCGTCGGGCCTGATGTTCGGCACGATGCTGTCGGTCCCGATCCCAGACGTGGACCGGTGCGACCACCTGCTGCTCCTGGGCGCGAACCCGCTCGTCTCGAACGGCAGTCTGCTCACCGCGCCCGACATGCGCGGGCGGCTGCGCGCCATCCGGGAGCGCGGCGGCAAGGTCGTGGTGATCGACCCGCGCCGCACGCGCACCGCCGAGGAGGCCAGCGAGCACCACTTCATCCGCCCGGGGACCGACGCGCTGCTGCTGGCGGCCATGGCGTGCGCGATCGTCGAGGAGGGCCTCGACGACCCCGGGTCGCTGGCCGAGCACGTGGACGGGCTCGACGAGGTGCGCACGCTCGTGCGCGACTTCACGCCCGAGGCCGTGGCCGGCGCCTGCGGGATCGAGGCCGGCGAGATCAGGCGGATGGCGCGTGAGCTGGCGGCGGCCGAGCGAGCCGCGGTGTACGCACGCATCGGCACCTGCACGCAGGAGTTCGGCACGCACGCGAGCTGGCTCGTCGACGTGCTGAACGCGCTGACCGGGAACCTCGACCGTGAGGGAGGGGTGCTCTTCCCTCGCGCCGCCGCGGGTCAGAGGAACTCCTCCGGGCCCGGCGGCTCCGGGCGCGGAGTCCGCTTCGGTCGCTGGCAGAGCCGCGTGCGCGGCCTGCCCGAGTTCTACGGCGAGCTGCCCGTCTCGGTCCTCGCGGAGGAGATGGAGACACCCGGCGATGGACAGGTGCGGGCGCTGATCACCGTGGCGGGCAACCCGATCGTCTCAACCCCGAACAGCGAGCGCCTCGAGCGCGCCGTCGAGAGCCTCGACTTCATGCTCGCCATCGACATCTACGTCAACGAGACGACGCGGCACGCCGACGTGGTCCTGCCGGCCCCGGAGCCGCTCGAGAAGTCGCACTACGACACCGCCTTCTACCAGCTGTCGGCGCGCAACATCGCGAACTACTCGCCGGCGGTGCTCGAGCGCGAGGGCCCGGCCGAGTGGGAGCTGTACATGCGCCTCGCCGGCATCATCGCGGGCCAGGGCCCGAACGGCGACGTGGGCGCGTTCGACGACATGGTCATCCAGACGCTGGTCCAGCGCGAGGTGGGCGCCGACGGCTCGCGCGTGGCCGGGCGCGATCCCGCCGAGCTGCTCGAGGCGCTCGAGCCGCGGCGCGGGCCGGAGCGCGTGCTCGACTTCCTGCTGCGGACGGGGCCCTACGGGGACGGCTTCGGCGCCGATCCCGACGGGCTCACGCTCGACGTGCTCGAGCAGAACCCGCACGGAATCGACCTGGGACCGCTGTCGCCGCGGCTCCCCGACGTGCTGCGCACGCCGTCGGGAAAGGTCGAGCTCGCGCCCGAGCCGATAGTGGCCGACCTCGACCGGCTGCGGTCGGCGCTCGGACGGGAGCCGAACGGCGGCATGGTGCTGATCGGCCGCCGGCAGCTCCGCTCGAACAACTCCTGGATGCACAACCTCCCGGCGCTCGTGAAGGGCAAGGACCGCTGCACGCTCCACATCCACCCGGACGACGCCGAGCGGATCGGTCTCGGCGACGGGGGCATGGCGGTGGTTCGCTCGGCGGCCGGATCGGTCGCGGCGCCCGTCGAGGTGACCGAGGACATCATGCCGGGCGTCGTGTCGATCCCCCATGGCTGGGGCCACGACGCCGCGGGCGTGCGCATGAGCGTGGCGTCCGCGCACGCCGGGGTGAACAGCAACGTGCTCGCGGACGAGGCCCAGGTGGACCCGCTGTCCGGGAACGCGGTGCTGAACGGCATCCCGGTCGAGCTAGATCGCCTGGAGCATGGAGCCGCCGCAGTTGCGGCAGACGACGTTCGCGGTGTCTGACATCCGCGCGATCGTCGAGTGGGCGCCGCAGTGCGGGCACTCCGAGCGCAGCTCGAAGCGGTGCAGGCAGTACAGGCAGCGGTAGCGCCCCGGAAGGTTCGTGCCACGGAGCCACGGCTCGCCGCACGAGGGGCAGTCCGGCCCCGGCTTTGGGGTCTCTTCAGTTTCTGAAGTCATCGCGATGCCCTTTGTGAATCCTGAGCAACGCTAGCGGCTCATCGGCCGAGCCGTTCGCCGTAGCCGCGGATCCAGGCCTCCGCCTCCATGGGTCGCTTGCCCTGCGGGTGGACCTCGGAGAGCTCGAGCGCGCCCCCTGTGGCGCCGTACAGGAGCTTGCCGTCGGTCACCTCGAGCTGTCCTGGCGGCGGGCCCTCCACGCCGGCCGCGAGCGTCGCGCGAATGACTCCGAGGCGCTCGTCCCAGGGCAGCTCCACGTACGTGCCGATGTGCGGGCGGAGCGCCCTCACGCGCCGCTCGAGGAGGTCGACCATGAGCTCGGGGTCGAGGAAGCGGTCGTCGGGGGCGATCTTCTCGGCGTAGGTCACGCCGGTGTCGGGCTGGTCGCGAAACGACGGCTCCAGGTCGAGCGCCTCGACGAGCAGCTCGCCGCCCAGCGTCGCGAGCCGGGCGGAGAGCGAGCCGAAGTCGTCGTCCGGGCGAATCGCCTCGGCGCGCTGGACGGCCATCGGCCCCGCGTCGAGCTCCGCGATCGGGCGCATGATCGTCACGCCGGTCTCCTCGTCACCGGCCTCGATCGCGCGCTCGATCGGAGCGGCGCCGCGCCAGCGTGGCAGGAGCGAGGGGTGCACGTTGAGCATACGGTGGGCGGACAGCAGCGGTTCCCTGATGAGCGCCCCGTACCCGCAGATCAGCACTGCCTCGGGCTCGGCGGCGGCGATGCGCTCCCGGGCCGCCTCCTCGTTCACGTCCTCGGGCTGGAAGAGCTCGATGCCGAGCAGCCCGGCCGTCTCGGCCACCGGCGGGGGCGACAGCTTCCGGCCACGTCCGCGCGGAGCATCCGGCCTCGTCACGACGAGCAGCGGCCGCTGGGCGCTCGCGGCTACCTGGTCGAGAACGGTCGAGGCGAACTCCGAGGTGCCGAGATAGACGGTGCGCATCAGGAAGCCACGACCACCACGTGCAGCACCCGCGGCCCGTGAACGCCCTCGACGCGATCGAGCTCGATGTCCGACGTGGCCGACGGACCCGCCACGAAGGTGAGCGGCCTGCCCGCCCCGACGGCCGCCGCGAGCGCGGCGACCGCCTCCGGCACGAGACCCACCACCTGGTCATCCCGGACCACGCAGATGTGAAGGTCGGGCACGAGCGACAGCGCCCGCCTGCCCTGGCCGGCGCCGGCATCGAGAACGAAGGCCCCCACCTCGGCGATCGCGACCGCGCAGCCGGTGAGCGCCCCGTCGAGCGCGTCCAACTCCTGCACCGAGAGAGGTGCGTCCTCGACGAGCTCGAGCTCGCCCGCCGGCCGCCACTCCTGCGGCAGATCGGCCGGAATCCCGATCCGGTGGGCGCCCGCCTCCCCCGCGATGCCGGCGACCGCCTCGGCGACCTCCGACGCTCGGACGCGGTGGACGGTCGCCCGGTACTCCGCGACCCGGTCGGCGAACTGGTCGACGATCTCGTCACGCTCGCGTGCATCCTCGGTGCGGTAGTCGCGCGGGACGTCACTCGGCGTTGCGCCGCGGAGGGCTGCACGAATGCGGTGAAGGATGTCGGCCCGTGCGTCGCCGCCGCTCGGCCCGTCACCGCCGGCGACCGTGTCGACCTTCTTCATGTCATGGATGGTTAAGGTCGACACCGTGCGTGCGGGCGCGGTGCTTGTCCCGCGGGTGCGGCGCCACCACTCGCGGAAGGTCTCGGGCGCCGGGGCGGGAAGGTCGCGCGACATCGTCCAGCGGCCGAGGGGGCCGGGGGCGTGCGAGATCCTTCGTGCACCCTTCGGCCCTCGCTCCAGCGGGCGGGCGGCCACGCGGGCGAGCTTCTGCGCCCGCTCGTAACGGTCCCGTGCCGAGAAGGTGTGGAAGAGCGCCTTCATCGCGAGCTTCTCCGGATCGAGCCTGCTGCGGGCGGCGACCTCGCGGGCGCGAAGGTGCGTCAGGAGACGCGGGATCTCGATCTTGACCGGGCAGACCTCGCCGCAGGCCCCGCACAGGGAGGAGGCGTATGGGAGCGAACCCGCCTTCTCGATGCCCACGAGCTGGGGCGTGAGGATCGCGCCGATCGGGCCCGGATACACCGAGCCGTACGCGTGCCCGCCCACCCGGGCATAGACGGGGCACACGTTCAGGCACGCGCTGCAGCGGATGCAGCGGAGAGCCTGCCGGCCGACCTCGTCGGCGAGCGTCTGCACGCGCCCGTTGTCCAGAAGAATGAGATGGAACTCGCGAGGGCCATCCTCAGTGCTCGTCGTTCGGGCCGCATTCCCGCTCCAAACCGACGTGTACGGGTTCAGCCGCTCGCCGGTCGAAGAGCGGGGCAGCAGCTGCAGGAAGACCTCCATGTCGCGCCAGGCCGGGATCACCTTCTCGATCCCGACCACGCTCACGAGGACCTCGGGCAGCGTCGTGCACATCCGGCCGTTGCCCTCGGACTCGAACACGCAGACGCTGCCCGTCTCCGCGACCGCGAAGTTGGCGCCGCTCACGCCCATCCGCGCCGACAGGAACTTCGCGCGCAGGTGCAGCCGGGCGGCCTCGGCGAGCGCGGACGGGTCGTCGGTGAGGTCGTCGAGGCCGAGCTCGCGCCGGAAGATGTCCCTGATCTCGGCCCGGTTCCGGTGGATGGCCGGAACGAGGATGTGAGACGGAAAGTCGTCGTCGAGCTGGATGATCAGCTCGGCGAGGTCCGTCTCGACGGCGTGGATCCCCGAAGCCGCGAGCTGCTCGTTCAGCTCGATCTCGTCGGTGGCGATGGACTTGACCTTCACGACCTCGTCCACGCCGTGCGAGTGCGCCAGGCCGGCGACGATCGAGCACGCCTCGATGCCGTCCTTTGCCCAGTGAACGGTGCCGCCCCGGGCCTGTACAGACGATTCCAGCTGGGTCAGGTGGCGGTCCAGCTGATGCAGGGCCGTGTCCTTGATCGCCGCCCCCGCGGCCCGCAGCTCCTCCCAGTCCGGGAGCTCGTCCACCACGCGGCCGCGTTTGTCGCGGATCGTCGACGTAGCGCGCGCCAGGTTGGCGCGCAGCTGGCTGTCCTCGAGCGCCACCCGAGCCGCTTGAGGGAAGCCCTTCACCGCCACGGCTCCTCCTCGGTCGAGGCGAGGATCTCGGCCAGGTGCACGGTCCGGAGCCCGGTTCGCCCGCGCGACAGGCCGCCCCCGATGTGCATGAGGCACGAGGAGTCGACCGCGCAGAGGACCTCGGCGCGCGTGTCCAGCACGTTGCGGACCTTGTCGCTCAGCATCGCCGTCGACACGTCCGCGTTCTTCACGGCAAAGGTCCCCCCGAAGCCGCAGCACTCGAGCGCGTCGGGCAGGTCGACCAGATCGATCCCCCGAACCGCCGAGAGCAGGCGGCGCGGCCCCTCGCCGACCCGAAGCGAGCGCACCGAGTGGCAGGTCGGGTGATAGGTCACGCGGTGGGGGTAGTACGCGCCCACGTCGTCGACCCCGAGCACGTCGACGAGGAACTCGGACAGCTCGTATACGCGCGGCCCGTCGGTGCCGAGCTGCTCGCGGATCATCCCGGCGCATGAGGCTGACGGCGTCACAACCGCCTCATAGCCGTCGAACACGCCGGCCAACCGTCGCGCGAGCGCGACCCCCTCGTCCGCAAACCCGCTGTTCAGGTGCATCTGGCCGCAGCAGGTCTGCTCCTCGGGGAACTCCACCTCATGGCCGAGCCGCTCCAGCAGGCGCACGACCGCCCGCCCGGTGGAGGGAAACAGCGTGTCGCCCAGACAGGTGACAAAGAGGCCGACGCGCACGGATCTGGAGTTTCCCCGATGCGGGCGTCGGGCAAGCCAACACGCAGCAGAAGCAACGAGGGAGGCACTCGGTGTACACGCAGGACTTCAACCCGGTCTCGGATTCACTGGGCCTGACCGCGATCTTCGCGGTTCTGCCCATCCTGGCGCTGTTCGTGCTGCTCGGCGGCCTGAAGATGAAGGCTCAGTGGGCGGCCCTGATCGCACTGGGCATCGCGATGGCGGTGGCGATGATCGTCTACGGCATGCCGGTCGACCAGACGGGCCTGTCGGCACTGGAGGGTGCCGCGTTCGGCCTCTTCCCGATCATGTGGATCGTCGTGATGGCCATCTGGGTCTACAACATGACCGTCGAGACGGGCCATTTCGCGGTGCTGCGCAGATCCTTCGGCCGGATCTCTGAGGACCAGCGCATCCAGGCCGTGATCATTGCCTTCTGCTTCGGCGCTCTGCTGGAGGCGCTCGCCGGCTTCGGCACCCCTGTGGCGATCACCGCGGTGATGATGATCGCCGTCGGCTTCAAGCCGATCAAGGCTGCCTCGATCGCGCTCGTCGCGAACACCGCGCCGGTCGCCTTCGGCGCGATCGCCACGCCGATCATCACGCTGTCCGAGATCACGAGCCTCGACAAGGGCGACCTCGGCGCCATGGTCGGCCGCCAGACCCCGTTCCTCGCCCTCATCGTGCCGCTGATCCTGATCGGCATGGTCGACGGGCGCCGCGGCATCAAGCAGACCTGGCCCATTGCCGTAGTCGCCGGCCTCACGTTCGCGCTCGGCCAGTTCGCCTGCTCCAACTACATCTCGGTCGAGCTCACGGACATCGTGGCCTCGCTGCTCGCCACGGCCTCGATCGTCGCCTTCCTGCGCATCTGGTCGCCGGGCGAGCCGCTGCGCGCAGAGGTCGCAGAGGGCCGTTTCGCGCGGCCGGCGGTTGCGGGCGGCTCGGTGCACGACGCCGTGCTGGAGCGCGAGGTGCAGCGCCGGGACGACACTCGCAAGGACCCGGCTGCGGACGTCGTCCGCGCGTACTCGCCGTACATGATCATCATCGCCGTCTTCTCGATCGCGCAGATACCGGCGGTGAAGGACTGGCTGGCGGAGTCACCGTGGACCACCACGTTCCAGTGGCCGGGTCTCGACGTTCGCAATCCGGACGGAGAGGCGCTCAGCAGCCTGACGTTCAACTTCAACTGGCTGCCGGCCACCGGCACGCTGATGCTGATCGCCGGTCTCATCACGATGGTCGTGATCGGGCTCACGCCGGGGCGCTCGGTGCGTGTGCTCGGGAAGACGGTCGACCAGCTCAAGTGGGCGATCGTCACGGTCGCCTCGGTGCTGGCGCTGGCGTACGTGATGAACCAGGCCGGGCTCACGATCACGCTCGGCCTCTGGGCGGCTGGCGCGGGCTCGTTCTTCGCGTTCCTGTCGGCCATGATCGGATGGCTGGGCGTGGCGGTGACCGGCTCGGACACCTCCTCGAACGCGCTGTTCGGGGGGCTTCAGGTGACCGCCGCGACCGACGCGGGCCTCTCCCCCACGCTGCTCGCCGCGGCGAACAGCTCCGGCGGCGTGCTGGGCAAGATGATCTCGCCGCAGAACCTCGCCATCGGTGCGGCTGCGGTCGGCATGGCCGGTCAGGAGGGCGACCTGTTCCGTAAGGTGCTCGGGTGGAGTCTCGTCCTGATGCTCCTTATGTGCGCGATCGTCTACCTGCAATCGACGGCGGTGCTCGACTGGATGGTTGTGAAGTGACGAACGGCTCGCTCCTCGACACGCTGAGAGGCATCGTCGGGAGCGAGCACCTCGTCACACACGAGCGGCAGCTCGCCACGTATGCCTCCGACGGGCTGCTGCAGTACGCGGTGACTCCGGTCGCCGTGGTGCTGCCGGGCTCCGCGGAGGAGGTCGCGGCCGTCGTGCGCGCATGCCACGAGGCGGAGGCGCCGTGGGTGGCGCGCGGCGCCGGGTCCGGCCTCTCCGGCGGCGCGCTCCCGGTCGAGGAGGGCATCCTGATCGCGCTCTCGCGGCTGCGGCGCATCCTCGAGGTGGACATCCCGAACGGACGCGTGCTCGTGGAGCCGGGCGTCACGAACATCGCCGTCTCACAGGCCGTGGCGCCGACCCACTTCTTCCCGCCCGACCCGTCGAGCCAGATCGTCTGCACGATCGGCGGCAACGTGGCGGAGAACTCCGGCGGTGCGCACTGCTTCAAGTACGGGTTCACGACGAACTACGTGAGCGGGCTCGAGGTCGTGCTGCCGGACGGGACGGAGGTCACCCTCGGCGGCCCCGAGCTCGACCACCCGGGCTACGACCTGGTGGGCGCGTTCGTGGGGTCGGAGGGCACGCTCGGGATCGCGACGCGGATCTGGCTGCGGGTGATCCCGAAGCCCGAGGCTGTCAGGACGCTGGTCGCCTTCTTCGGCTCGACCGTGCAGGCCGGCGAGGTGGTCTCGGAGATCGTGGCCGAGGGCATCGTCCCGGGCGCGATCGAGATGATGGACAACCTCTCGATCCGCGCTGCCGAGGGCGCCACGAACGCCGGCTACCCCGTCGACGCCGGCGCCGCGCTCGTCGTGGAGCTCGACGGCTCTGAGGCCGAGTGCGAGGCTCGCTTCGAGCACGTGAAGGAGCTCTGCCGCGACGCCGACAGCGTGCGCGTCGCGCAGGACGAGGAGGAGCGCGAGCTGATCTGGCGCGCGCGCAAGGCCGCCTTCGCGGCGATGGGGCGCATAGCGCCGAACTACTACGTGCAGGACAGCGTCATCCCGCGCACCCAGCTCGCCGAGGTGCTGGGCAAGATCGATGAGCTGGCCGCCGAGCATGAGCTCCAGGTGGCCAACGTCTTCCACGCGGGCGACGGCAACCTGCACCCGCTCGTCTGCTACGACGGCGCGAGGCCGGGGGAGGCCGAGCGGGCCGAGGAGCTGGCGGGGCTGATCGTGAAGGTCTGCGTCGACGCCGGCGGCTCGATCACGGGCGAGCACGGCGTGGGCGTCGACAAGAAGCGCTACATGCCGTCGATGTTCGACGAGCCCGACCTGGCGACGTTCCAGCGCCTCCGCTGCGCCTTCGACCCCGACGGCCGCGCCAACCCCGGCAAGGTGATGCCGACGCCGCGGCTGTGCGGCGAGGTGCCGGGGCCGTACCGCCGCCATCCGCTCGAGCAGGCTGGCCTGGCGGAGCGGTTCTGATGTCTGTGGCCACGCGGGCGCCGACCACGCGCGAGGAGCTTGCGTCGGCGCTGGCCGCCGCGACGGAGGCCGGCACACCGGTGCGCTTCCGCGGAAGCGGCACGAAGCTCGGCTGGCCGCCGGCGGCGCCACCGGATGCGATCGAGCTCTCCACGGCCGGACTCACCGAGATCGTGGAGCACAACGCGGGCGACCTCACTGCGGTGCTCGAGGCGGGCGTACCGCTGGCTGAGGCGCAGCGCCTGTTCGCGGACAAGGGCCAGCGACTGGCGCTGGATCCTCCGGATGGCGGGGCCACGATCGGCGGCGTCGTGGCGAGCGGCGACACCGGCCCGCTGCGCGGCCGCTACGGCGGCCCGCGCGACCTACTGGTCGGCATGCGCGTGGCCCTGTCGGACGGCACGCTCGCCAAGAGCGGCGGCAAGGTGATCAAGAACGTGGCCGGCTACGACATCGCAAAG
This sequence comes from uncultured Thermoleophilaceae bacterium, assembly GCA_963819635.1. Classification (GTDB taxonomy): domain Bacteria; phylum Actinomycetota; class Thermoleophilia; order Solirubrobacterales; family Thermoleophilaceae; genus JACVRW01. Next base: position 358,743 of record CAWFWX010000003.1, on the reverse strand, counting down.
CTGTTCAGCGGCTCGTTCGGGACACTCGGCGCGATCGTCGAGGTGTCCGTCCGGCTCCACCCGATCGCGCCCGACAACGCCACGGCGCTCGGGGAGAGCGGCGACCCGGACGAGCTCGCGCGCGGCGCCGCCGCGATCGGCGGCTCGCCGCTGGAGCACCACGGCCTCGACGTCCGCTGGGATCACGGCCGCGGCCGCGTGCTCGTGCGCTTCGCCGGCGTGGCGCCGCGCGCGCAGGCCGAGGCGGCCGAGCGCCTGCTGCGCGGCGAGGGCCTCTCGACCGAGATCGCGGACGACGACGAGGCGCTCTGGGAGGAGCAGCGCTCCGCGCAGCGCGGCCCGCTCGTCGTGAAGGTCTCGAGCCTGCCGACGCGACTGCCCGAGCTGTTCCGCGCGGCCGAGGAGCTCGGCGGGATACTGGTGGGCCGCGCCGCGCTCGGGCTGTCCTGGGTTCGGATCGACGAGCCGTCGGTGGCGGCGGTCGAGCGGCTGCGACGCGACTTCATCGCCGCCGTGCTCGACCGGCCCGCCGACCTGGACGTCGACCCCATCGCCCCGATGGAGCCCGCCACGCGCGCGCTCATGCAGCGCGTGAAGGAGCGCTTCGACCCGGCGGGGGTGTGCGTGTGAGCGGCTACGACGCTACGCGCGCCCCGGAGCCCGACCTGATCGCGGACTGCGTGCACTGCGGCTTCTGCCTCCCCACCTGCCCGACCTACGTGCTCTGGGGCGAGGAGATGGACTCACCGCGCGGCCGGATCGTCCTCATGAAGGAGGGCCACGAGGAGATCTCGGCGCCCATGGTCGAGCACCTCGACCGCTGCCTGGGCTGCATGGCGTGCGTAACCGCCTGCCCCTCCGGCGTCCAGTACGACAAGCTGATCGAGGACGCGCGGCCGCAGATCGAGCGGAACTTCGACAGGCCGCCGCTCGAGCGCGCGCACCGCCGGCTGATCTTCGAGCTGTTCACGCGCCCGGGCCGGCTGCGCGCGCTCGCACCGGCGGCGGCCGCGGCACAGCGCCTCGGGCTGCCCCGGCTGGCGCGCCGCCCGCGCGTGCGGCGGCTCGCTCCGCGCCTCGCCGCGATCACGTCCATGACGCCCGATGCCTCGCTGCGGCGGTCGCTCACGCGGCTGCCGGAGCGCTTCGAGGCGCGCGGCGAGCGGCGCGGGACGGTCGCGCTCCTCCAGGGCTGCGTCCAGCGGGTCTTCTTCGCCCAGGTGAACGAGGCGACCGCGCGCGTGCTGGCGGCCGAGGGCTTCGAGGTCCACATGCCGAGGCTGCCGCGCTGCTGCGGCGCGCTCCCCCTGCACGCGGGTGAGGACGTCGAGGCGCGGAAGCTGGCAAAGGCGACGATCGAGGCGCTCGGCGGCTACGACACGGTGCTCGTGAACGCCGCGGGCTGCGGCTCGGCCATGCGCGACTACGGGCACGTGCTGCGCGACGAGCCCGACTGGGCCGAGCGCGCGGCGGCGTTCGCGGAGCGCGTGCGCGACGTGTCCGAGTTCCTCGCCGAGGCCGGGCCGCGCGCCGAGCGCGGCCGCGTGGAGCTCAAGGTGGCCTACCACGACGCCTGCCACCTGGCACACGCGCAGGGAGTGCGGCAGCAGCCGCGCGAGCTGCTTCGCGGCATCCCGGGGGTCGAGCTCCTCGAGCCCGACGAGTGGGAGCTCTGCTGCGGCTCGGCGGGGATCTACAACCTGATCCAGCCGGAGCCCGCGGCCGACCTGGGCGAGCGCAAGGCACGCAACCTGCTCGACACCGGCGCCGAGGCGGTCGTCGCGGGCAACCCGGGCTGCGCGCTCCAGATCAGCGCGCACGCAGAGCGCCTGGGCCGGCCGCTGCCGGTGCTCCACCCCATGGAGCTGCTGGCCCGCTCGATCGAACCGATGTAGGGTCATTTAGCAACGCCCTCCCCCGCCCGCCGGACCTCAGAAGGGTCGTTCATGCTCTGGATTGCGCTGGTCCTGCTCCTCCTGCTGGTGCCGGCCGCTTCGGCGCAGATACCGGCACCACTGCCCGTCATCGCCGGCACCGGGGAAGAAATCGAGGACGACGCCTCGCGCGGCGACGGCGGACCCGCGATCGACGGGAGGTTCAACCGTGTCGACGGGCTGGACTGGTCGCTTGGCGGAAGCATCCTCGTCGCGGATGGGGACGACGCCCGCATCCGGCGGATCACCCCGTCCGGGAACATCGTCACGAACCGCTCCGAGGGGCTCGCCGACCCGATCGCCGTCGTCGGCGCCGGCGTCTTTGTGAACGATCCCTTCGAGCGGCACGATTTCGTCGCCGCCGACGTGGGCGACGACACGGTTGAGAAATGGGAGGTGTTCTCCGACCTGGCGTGGCATGAGTCGGTGATCATGGAGGAGGTCGACGCGACCGACGTCGAGCACGCGCTCGATGGCTACTGGGTCGCCGACCCGTCCGGCGGGACGGTCTGGCACGTCACGTTCATCCCCTTCCCCACGCTCAGCTGGGTGCAGTCGCCGACGCTCGAGGGCCTCAACGAGCCGGAAGGAATCGGCCCGTTGCCGGGAGGCGGCTTCCTCGTCGCGACCAATGGCCCCGACGACTGCCGGATCCGGCGCCACACCGACAACGGCACGGTGGTGGTGGCTGGAGCTTCCGGCTTCTGCGCCGGGCGCGAGAGGACCGGGCACGGCGACGGCGGGCCCGCCACTGACGCGTTCCTGCGCTTCCCCCACGATGTCGAAGCGACGCCGGACGGCGGCTTCGTGTTCATCGAGGCCGAGCGCGTGCGCCGCGTGGCCCCCGACGGGACGCTCTCGACGCTCCACTACACGGGGTTCCCCGGGACCATCCCTCCCCCCGACTTCCCGTTCCCCCAGCCCAGCGCGCTCGAGGTCACTCCCGACGGCGACGTGCTGATCGGCCTCGAGAGGCAGGTGCTGCGCTTCGACACGAACTACGCGCCGCCCGCGAACACCACGCCGACGCCGGGCGGGACGAACCCCCTGCCGCCACCGCCCCCCGGGCCCGACACGACGACGCCTAGGACTCACGCTCGGTGGCAAGCAAGAGCCAGAAGGCCGGCAAGACCGTGAGCGTGGTGGTCAGCGCGACGACCGAGGACCTGTACGCGACGGCCTCGGGCACCGTGGCCGTACCCGGGGCGTCCAAGGTCTACAGGCTCAAGGCGATTGCGAATCGCTTCGTCGCCGCCGGCACCAAGGCCACGCTCAAGCTGACGGTGCCGAGGGCGGCCCTGAAGGCGGTCAAGCGAGCGCTGCGCGGCGGCAAGAAGGTCAAAGCGAGCATCAAGCTCGCCGCCCGCGACGGCGCCGGCAACCTGACCACCGGCAAGCGCACGGTCAAGCTGAAGCGCTGACTCGGGCACGCCCGTCGTGGACCACCTGGCCATCCCCGTGCGGGATCAGGAGCGCTCGCGCCGCTTCTACGAGAGGTACTTCGGCTTCGGTGCGCGCCCGCCGCGCCGCTATGACGACGGCGTGCTGATGCTCTACAACGCCGCGGGCTTTGCGCTCGCGCTCGGCCCAGCCGACAAGCCGAGTTCGCCGCCGTCGTGGATGCACTTCGGCGTCGCGCTACCCGACCGCGACGCCGTCCTCGCGCTGCGCGACCGCCTCGCGGCCGACGGTGTGGAGCTGGTCGACCAATGGGACGAGCCCGATTACGTCAGCGTGAAGTGCCGCGACCCCGACGGGTACATCGTCGAGGCGGCGTGGGAGCCGGCGTTCAGCGCTGGACGCGGTAGTGCATGTGGGTGACGCCGTCGCCCTCCAGGACCCGGGTGCGCTCCAGTTCGATCTGCTCGGCAGGGAGGCCTTCGAACAGACGGCGCCCCTGACCGAAGAGCACCGGGACGAGATGGATCTCGAGCTCGTCGAGCACACCGATGGCGAGCGCGAGCTGCGCGGTCGCGGCGCCGTGGACGAGCACGTTCCTGTCGCCGGCGGCCCGCTTGGCCTCGGACATCGCGGTGCTGACGTCGTTCACATAGGTCACCAGCGGCCACTGCCTCACGTCGATGCCGGGCTCGTGCCGGCTGAAGACCCAGATCGGCGCGCCGTCGTGGTGGTCGCCGCCCCAGCCGCCAGCCGGCTCGAAGGTCCCGCGGCCGGCCACGACCGCGCCTGTGGACATGAACTCGTCGATCACCTGGCCGTTAACGCCGCCCTGGTCCGATATCGCCTCGAGATCGACGTCGCCACCGGCCATGGCCCACTCGTGGAGGCGGTGTCCGCCGTCGCCGAGCCCGTTGCCGGGTCCCTCATTGGGGCCGGCGATGAACCCGTCGAGCGACATGGACATGTAGAGGACGGTTGCGGACACGGGGTCTCCCTTTCGGTGGCGTCGATCTACCTGAGCGTCGAACGAGCGGCCGCGAAATCGACACTGGCGGATACTGGGCGGCGATGTCGAGCCGCCAGGTCGTTCGCAAGCCCGTTCGGCTGCGTGAAGGAAAGGGCCGCGCGTTTGAGCAGCGGCTCCTTGCGCGCGTGCCGTGGCTGGCAGCTGCCGCCCTTCGCCTGGTCGGCGAGGCTGCCGCCGAGCTCGCGCCTGCGCCAAGCGCTCCTGTTGCGTGGCATGCGGCTGTCGGCGGAGGCGTTCAACCGCCGCGATCTTGCCGCGCTCACGCCCACTCGGGACCCCGACTTCGAGTTCCACCCGCCGCGCGAGGCGGTCGAGTCCGGCTTCTTCGAGCCCTGCTATCGAGGCGCCGCGGGCTACGGCAGGTACGTGTCGGAGCTATCCGAGGCGTGGGGCGCCGACATTCGCATTGACGCCCTGGAGCTCATCGACATGGGAGACCGCCTGGTGCTGCTCTACGACGCGCCCGTTCGAGCCCAGGCGAGCGGGGTCCCGTTGACCGGCAAGCTCGCATCGGTCGTGACACTCGCGAAGGGCAGGGTGATCCATCAGCAGGACTACATCGATCACGACGAGGCCCTCGAAGCCGTCGGGCTGCGGGGTAGCTGACTCGATCGCGTAGCGCTTCGTGTGGCAGGACTTGCCGCGGTCGATTAGCTTGGTTCGCGCCGTGGGATCAACGTCTCGCGCACAGGAGAGCGGATGAAGGTGACGGACACGCGGAGGCTACGAGGCGCCCTGTTGCTCGCCGGGACAGCCCTCGTTCTGCAACCCGGTACCGCCCCGGCGGCGACGTTCCCGGCGGCCTGCACAGGGGCGACCGGCGACGTGGCCTCGCTGGTCGCGGCGATCGAGAGCGCGAACGCGAACGGAGCTGGGGCGGATGTGGTGGCCCTCGGCTCCGGTTGCACGTACACGCTCACCACGCCGCACAACAACTGGTACGGACCCAACGGTCTGCCGCCGATCGCCAGCGACGTGACAATCGCCGGCAATGGCGCGACGATCACCGCTCCGCAGGGGCGCCGGAGTTCCGCTTCCTCTTCGTCGGCGCAGATAGCACGGCGACCGGCTACATCTCGCCCGGCGCCGGCAGGCTCACCCTGCTGGACCTGACGCTCGTCGGTGGGCTCGCCAAGGGCGGGGACTCGAACGGCGGCGGCGGCGGCGCCGGCATGGGCGGCGCGATCTTCAGCCAGGGCACATTGGTGATCGAGCGGAGCACGCTCACTGACAACACCGCCCGCGGCGGCTCGGGCGCGCAGCCCGGCCTGGGAGACGGAGGCGGCGGCATCGGAACGGACGCAGTCGGCGGGAACGGTGGCGGCTTCGGCGTTGGCATGTTCCCCCTGGTCCAGGGCGGTGCCGGCGGCTTGGGCGGCGCACCGTCGACGGGCAACGGGGGCTCGGGCGGCGCCGGCGGTGGCGGCGCGGGCTTCCGTCCGGGCGCGGTCGGCGTCGCGGCGAATGGCCCCGATCCGGGCGCGGGTGGCGGCGACGGGACCGGGCTGGGCGGCTACGCGGGCGGCTCCTTGGGTTCCCCGGGGGCGCTTGGGGGCGACGGCAGCGGCGGCGGAAGCGGCCGGGGCGCCGGAGGCGTCGCGGGCGGCGGCGCTCCAGTCGGCGCTGGCGGCGGAGGCGGCGACGGGAGCGGCGGTGGGGCGCTCGGTGCAGGTGGCGCCGCCGGCTCGAACGGCACGAGCGGTCTAGGAGCCGGATGACGGAAACGGCGGAGGCGGAGGCGGCGGAGGCGGTGGCGGCGGCGGCGGTGTCGGCGCGGGCGGTGGCTCCGGCGGCGCAGGCGGCGCACGCGGAAGCGGCACTCCGGGCTTCACCTCGGGGACCGCCGGCAGCGGCGGTCACGGTGGCGGCGGCGGCTTTGGCGGCGGCGGCGGAGGTGGTGGCCTCTTTGGGGGTTCCGCCACCGCGCGGGCGCCGGGCGGAAGCGGCGGCTTCGGCGGCGGCGGCGGCCGGCCCCGTCCCGGTCCCGGCAGCGGCGACGCGGGGTTCGGCGGCGGGACAGCTACCGCCGAGGTCGGCGGCGGCGGCGCCGGCATGGGCGGCGCGATCTTCAGCATGAAGGGCGACCTCACGATCCGCGCGTCCACGCTCACCGCCAACACGGCCGCCGGCGGCCCTCCCAGCGTGCCCGATCCACGAAGGGGCTTGGAGGCGCGGTCTTCAACCTGGGCGGCCCGCTCCGCGCCGACGGTGTGACCTTCGCCGACAACACCGCGACCCACGACGGCAGCTCGATCTACAACCTGGCCTACGACGCCAGGGTCGCCGCACCGCGGCGGCGACGCTGCGAGACACGATCGTTGCCGACTCCGGTGCGCAGATCGACCTGGTCTCCTACAAGCCCACGATGACGCTCGACCTGCAGACGATCTCGGCAGCGCCAGTGCCCTGGTTGGCGAGTTCGATCTGGTCCGCACCTATGTCGCGAGGAACGCCGGCAGTGTGCCCGGCACACCGCTCACGGCCGACCCTCTGCTCGGTGCGTTGCAGTCGAACGGCGGGCCCACGGAGACGATGGTGCCGGCAAGCGGCAGCCCGGTGATCGATGCCGGCTCGGCTATTCGGTCTCACCACGGACCAGCGTGGGCTCCCGCGGCCGTTCGACTTCGGCGCCATCACGAACGCCGGCGACGGCTCCGACATCGGCGCCGTCGAGCTGCAGGCGACGCCGCCGGGCGACGGCGGCGGACCGACGCCCCCCACGCCCGCGTTCGGCGCCAGGACGCTGGTCACGCTCTCGCTGGCCGGCCGCATCCCCGCCACGGGGCCGCTCAAGGTGCGAGTCGCGAACGCCAACGGCTTCGAGGTGCTGGGCAGGCTCTCGGGTCGGACGGCCAACAGGGTGTCGGTCTCCCGCAACCGGCGGGTCAAGCTGAAGGCCAAGTCCTTCCGCGTGGCCGCGCGAGGCAGGACGACGGTCAGCACACGCCTGCCGAAGGTGCTGCGGCGGTTGCTGCGACGCAAGGGCAAGCTGACGCTCAGCCTCAACGCCGTGGTCAGGGACCCGGCCGGCAACACGCGCACCGTGAAGAAGCGCGTCACGCCGAGGCTGAAGCGCAAGCGACGGTGAGTCAGGGCAAATCCGCGGTAGGGCTTCGCCGCGCCGCTCTTACGGCAACGGCCACTCGTGGACCGGCTCGTTCGCGTGCATGTGGTCGCGGTACAGCACGGTCATGCGCCGCAGGGCGTCGGCGCGGTCGAGCTTCTGGTCCTCGTAGAGGCGGTGGAACGTGCCGGCCTGCCATGTGGCGCCGTTCTGCATCGTCACGCAGCGGCGCTCGATGATTCCGAGCAGGCGATCGCGGTCGGCGGCGGCCACGCCGGCGTCCTCCAGCCCGGCGTGCGCGGCGGGCAGCAGCCGGCGCAGCACGAGCTCGGCGACCGGCACCTCCCCCACGCCCGGCCAGTAGACCCGGGCGGCGATCCCGTCGCGCGCGGCGGTGTGGAAGTTCTCCTCGGCTGCCGAGAAGGACATCTGCGACCAGAGCGGCCGCTCCTCGGCCACGAGCGTGCGCACGAGCCCGTAGTAGAAGGCGGCGTTGGCGCACACGTCGACCACGGTCGGCCCGGCCGGCAGGAGCCGGTTCTCCACGCGCAGGTGCGGACGGTCGCCCACGGTGTCGTAGATCGGCCGGTTCCAGCGGTAGATCGTGCCGTTGTGGAGCCGCAGCTCGTGCAGCTGTGGCGTGTCGCCGCGCTCGAGCACCTCGACCGGGTCCTCGAGCTCGCACACCGGCAGCAGCGCCGGGAAGAAGCGCACGTTCTCCTCGAACAGGTCGAATATCGACGTGATCCAGCGCTCGCCGAACCACACGCGCGGGCGCACGCCCTGCGCCTTCAGCTCTTCCGGGCGCGTGTCGGTCGCCTGCTCGAACAGCGCGATGCGCGTCTCGCGCCAGAGCTCGCGGCCGAAGAAGAAGGGTGAGTTGGCCGCCACGGCGACCTGCGCCCCGGCGATCGCCTGCGCGGCGTTCCAGTGGCTGGCGAAGCCCTCGGGTTCGACCTGGAGATGGAGCTGGACGCTCGTGCAGGCCGCCTCTGGGGCGATCGTGTCGGCGAACGTGGAGAGACGCTCGACGCCCTGAATCGAGATCTCGAGGTCCTCTCCGCGGGCGGCGAAGATCTGCTCGTTCAGCTGCTGGTAACGCGGGCTCGGGCTGAAGGCCTCGGCCGTCAGATGCTGCTCCCCGACGGTCGGCAGGATCCCGATGATCATCATGTGCGCGCCGACCGTCCGGGCGCGCTCCTCGGCGCGGTTGAGGCTGCCCCGTACCGCCTCCTCCAGCTCGGTGAAGACCTCCCCCTGGAGCGTGCGGGGCGGCACGTTGATCTCGACGTTGAACTGGCCGATCTCGGTCTGGAAGTCGGAGTCGGCGATCGCCTCGAGCGCGCGCATGTTGACCATCGCCGGGTCGCCGGCCTCGTCGGTCAGGTTCAGCTCGACCTCGAGACCGAAGGAGCGCCGATCCGCTTCGAAGCGCGCCTCGCTGAGCATGCGCGCGAAGACGTCGAGACACGTCCTGACCTTCTGTCTATAACGCTGGCGGTCCTCGCGCGAGTAAACCGCCGCGGGAACCTCCTGTCCCACGGCCTGACTCTATCCTCGACCGCTCATGTCGAGCCAGTACATCTTCACCATGTTCAAGCTGTCCCGGGTCCACCCGCCTGACAAACGGGTGCTCGAGGACATCTCCCTGTCGTTCCTGCCGGGCGCCAAGATCGGCGTGCTCGGCCCGAACGGGTCCGGGAAGTCCACACTGCTGCGAATCATGGCCGGGCAGGACACCGACTTCCGCGGCGACGCCCAGCTCGCGCCTGGGGCGACCGTGGGGCTGCTGGAGCAGGAGCCCCAGCTCGACCCGAGCAAGGACGTGCGCGGGAACGTCGAGGACGGCGTGCGCGGGCTGCGCGACATGCTCGACCGCTTCAACGAGCTCGCCGCGAACTACTCGGACGAGACGGCCGCCGAGTTCGCCCGCCTTCAGGACGCGATCGACGCCGCCGACGCGTGGAGCCTCGACACCACGCTCGAGATCGCGATGGACGCGCTGCGCCTGCCGCCGGGCGACGCCGACGTCGAGACGCTCTCGGGCGGCGAGCGGCGCCGGGTCGCGCTCTGCCGGCTGCTCCTGAGCGCGCCCGACCTGCTGCTCCTCGACGAGCCCACGAACCACCTCGACGCGGAGTCGGTCGCCTGGCTCGAGACGCACCTCGAGGAGTACAAGGGCACGGTCGTGGCGGTCACCCACGACCGCTACTTCCTCGACAACGTCGCCGGCTGGATCCTGGAGCTCGACCGCGGCCGTGGCCTTCCCTTCAAGGGCAACTACAGCGCCTGGCTCGAGCAGAAGCAGGAGCGGCTCGCCCTCGAGGACCGGCGCGAGACCGCCCGCCAGCGCACGATCGCGCGTGAGCTCGAGTGGGTGCGCGAGTCGCCCAAGGGCCGCCGCACGAAGGCGCGCGCCCGCCTGAAGCGCTATGAGGCGCTGCTCGCCGAGGAGAAGAGCGTGAAGCTCGACCAGGTGCAGATCCACATCCCGGCGGGACCGCGGCTCGGGGACGTGGTGCTCGAGAGCGAGGGCGTCCGCAAGGGATTCGGCGACCGCCTCCTGATGGAGGAGCTCAGCTTCATGCTTCCGCCTGCGGGCATCGTCGGCGTGATCGGCCCGAACGGCGCCGGCAAGACGACCCTGTTCAGGATGATCGTCGGCGAGGACGAGCCGGACGCGGGCGAGCTTCGGCTCGGCGAGTCCGTCGAGCTCGCCTACGTGGACCAGTCGCGCGACGCGCTCGACCCGGACAAGACGGTCTGGGAGGAGATCTCGGACGGCTACGACCAGATCAAGGTGGGCGAGCGGGAGATGAGCTCGCGTGCCTACGCCGCCGGCTTCAACTTCCGCGGGTCGGACCAGCAGCGCAAGGTCGGCGCGCTCTCGGGCGGCGAGCGAAACCGCGTGCACCTGGCGAAGCTGCTCCGCCGCGGCGGCAACCTGCTGCTGCTCGACGAGCCGACCAACGACCTGGACGTCGACACGCTCCGTGCACTCGAGGAGGCACTGCTCTCATTCGCGGGCTGCGCGGTGATCATCTCGCACGACCGCTGGTTCCTCGACCGCGTCGCCACGCACGTGCTCGCCTTCGAGGGTGACTCGCAGGTCACCTGGTTCGAGGGCAACTTCGAGGCATATGAGGAGAACCGAAGGGCTCGTCTGGGTACGGAAGCAGACAGGCCCCACCGGATCACCTACAAGAAGCTGACGAGGACGTGATGGCATGCAGGTTCAAGCACCGCTGGAGGATCGCTACGAAGAGGCGCTGACGGAGGACGCACTCGCGCTCGTCGGAGGCCTTCACAACGAGCTCGAGGGACGGCGGCAGGAGCTGCTCCACGCCCGTCAGCAGCTCCAGACCCGCCTCGACGCCGGCGAGAGCCTCGATTTCGTCAGCGCCCCGTCCGACTTCCGCGTCGCTCCGGTGCCGGATGCGCTTCAGGACCGGCGCGTGGAGATCACCGGCCCGACCAGCCGCAAGATGGTCATCAACGCGCTCAACTCGGGCGCGCGCGGCTTCATGGCCGACTTCGAGGACTCCAACTCGCCCTACTGGAGCAACATGGTCGAAGGCCAGGTGAATCTGGCCGACGCGATCCGCGGGACGATCGAGCACTCCGAGAAGGGCAAGGACTACTCCCTCGAGGACGACCCGGCGGTACTCCACGTCCGCCCGCGCGGGCTGCATCTGGATGAGGCGCACCTCCGGCTCGACGGCCTGCCGGTCGCGGGCGCCTTCATGGACTTCGGCCTGTACGTGCACCGCAACGCCGAGGCGCTGCTCGAGCGCGGCTGGGGGCCTTACTTCTACATCCCGAAGCTCGAGTCGCAGCACGAGGCCGCGCTGTGGCGCGACGCGTTCGTGATCGCCGAGGAGACGCTCGGGCTCGACCGCGGCACGATCAAGGCGACCGTCCTGATCGAGACGATCCCGGCGGCGTTCTGCATGGACGCCATCCTGTACGAGCTGCGCGACCACGCGGCGGGCCTGAACGCCGGGCGCTGGGACTACATCTTCTCGGTGATCAAGCGCTTCCGGTCGCGGCCGGAGTTCGTGACCCCAGACCGGTCGGGGGTGACGATGACCGTCCCGTTCATGAAGGCGTACAGCGAGCTCGTGGTGAAGACCTGCCACGCGCGCGGCGCGCACGCGATGGGCGGCATGGCGGCGGTGATCCCCTCGCGCACCGACGAGGAGGCAAACAGGAAGGCGTTCGAGGCGGTGCGCGATGACAAGCAGCGCGAGGCGGAGAGCGGGTTCGACGGCACCTGGGTGGCGCACCCCGACTCGGTGCCCGTCGCGATGGACGCGTTCGACGAGGTCATTGGCGACCGGCCCAACCAGGTGGAGCGGCAGCGCGACGACGTGGAGCCGTCGGCTGAGGCACTGCTCGACGTGGCGTCCACCCCGGGCTCCCGCACCGAGGAAGGGCTGCGGTCCAACGTGAACGTCGGGATCCAGTACATCTCGTCGTGGCTCCGCGGGAACGGCGCGGCCGGGATCTACGGCCTGATGGAAGACGCCGCCACGGCCGAGATCGCGCGCGGGCAGGTCTGGCAGTGGATCAAGCACGAGGCGACCCTCGACGACGGCCGCACGATCACAACGGAGCTGGTCCGCGAGCTGGCGACATCCGAGCTCGAGCGGATCAGGTCCGAGATCGGCGACGACGAGTGGTTCGAGAAGGAGGGCAGGCCGGAGCTGTCCCGCTCCCTCTTCGAACGCGTGGCGCTGAGTGAAGAGTTCATCGAGTTCCTCACCCTGCCGGCCTACGAAGAACTGTTACGTCTGGAGCACTGAAGGGCGGCGCGGGCGGAGCCGGGAATCCGGGTGGCAGCAAAACGTTGCGGATAACGCAACGATTCTCTGCCACCTGAACAGAGCCGGTCCTCAATGCCGTCGTTCGCCGGAAGTTAGGCCGCTTCTTCGCGGGCGCGTTCCGCCTCGCGTAGCTCGCGCAGCGCGCGCTTGCGCTCGTCGCGGGTCGTGCGGTCCAGGATCAGCACGCCGTCCAGGTGGTCCATCTCGTGCTGGATCACGCGCGCTTCGAGGCCTGACGCCTCCACCAGGCGGGTCTGGCCGTCCTCGTCGAGGGCGCGCACGCGCACGTACACCGGGCGCTCGACGTCGACGGTGATGCCGGGGATCGAGAGACAGCCCTCGTCGAGGACCTCCTGGTCGTCGCTCGTCCACTCGAGCTCAGGGTTGGCGAGCGCGATCACCGGCGCGTCCGGTCCGATGCGGTAGACGAGCAGACGCTGGGAGAGCCCGAGTTGCGGGGCGGCCAGGCCCACGCCGTAGGCGTCGCCCATGATTCCCGCCATCCGGCTCACCTGCTTGCGCAGCGACTCGTCGAAGCGGTCGACCGGCGTGGCGGCCGACTTCAGGATCGGGTCGCCCAGGCGGCGGATGAACGACATGGCGGCGACGCGCCGCGCTTCCGCCTCGGGGTCGAGCGCCGGCGCGTCCTCGTCCGGCTCCACGACCTCTACGACCTCTACGTTCTCCCGATCCTCGTCCATCGAGCCCGAGTCTAACGCCGGAGGACGGCGGTGTTACTGCGGATCGACGTCGACCGCGAAGCTCGCGGCAGCATGCTCCCGCAGAGCCGCCACCTGCTCCACCGCGACGCGCACGGCGGCGATCGCCCTCGCCCTCTCCGGTGACCGGATCACGAGTTGTGCGCGGTGGCGGGCCTGGCGCCGGAACAGCGGTGCGGGCCCGAGCGCCGGCACCCCGGCGGCCGACACGAGCCGCCCGATCGCGCCGGCGGCGTCGAGCTCCGGCCCGGGGTCGGTCGACGAGCAGACGACCCTGATCAGATGGCCGTGGGGCGGGTAGCCGAGAAGCTCCCGCCGCCGCAGCTCAGCCTCGAGGAAGCCGTCCGCATCGTGGCGCGCAGCGAACCGCAGCGCCTCGGCGGCCGGGTCGAGCGCCTGGACGACCACGCGGCCGCCGCGCTCGCCGCGCCCGCTCCTGCCCGCGAGCTGTGCCACCAGCGCGAACGTGCGCTCCTCCGCGCGGAAGTCCGGGAACCGCAGCGTCGCGTCGGCGTCGAGCACGACCCCGAGCGTCACGTCGGGGAAGTCGTGGCCCTTCGCGACCATCTGCGTGCCCACGAGCACGCCGGCCGGCGCCTCGTCGAAGCGGCGTAGCACCGCGGCCACGCCCGCCGCCGCCGCGACGTCGGAGTCCAGCCTGAACACGGGCAGCGGGGCCACCAGCTCCTCGAGCTCGCGCTCGAGCTGCTCCGTGCCCGCGCCGTGGCGCGCCACCGACACCGAGCCGCACTCGGGGCACTCGCGCGGCGCCGGCTCGCGGTGGCCGCAGTGGTGACAGGACACCTCGCCGAGGCCGCGGTGGAGCACCAGCGTCACATCGCAGTGCGGGCATTCCCAGACCCGTGCGCAGGAGCGGCACGAGAGGAAGTTCGACCAGCCGCGCCTGTTGAGCAGGACGATCGCCTTCTCCTCGCGGCGGCGCACGTCGTCGAGCGCCTCGCGCGTGCGCTCGTGGAGCGGCCCGCTGGTGCCCGCCATCCCGACGAGCTCCACGGGCGGCAGCCGCCTGCCGTCCACCCGCGACGGGAGGCGGACGCGCTCGTAGCGCAGCACGCTCTCCGGCCGCGGCGTCGCGCTCCCGGCCACGAGCAGAGCGCCCTCCTCGGCGGCGCGCCGCTCGGCGACCTCGCGCGCGTCGTAGCGCGGATCGCCCTCCTGCTTGTAGGAGCCGTCGTGCTCCTCGTCGACGACGATCAGGCCCAGGTCGTCGAACGGCGCGAACACGGCCGAGCGCGGCCCCACGCATACGCGCGCCTCACCGCGCCGCATCCGCCACCACTCGTCGTAGCGCTCGCGCTGCGAGAGACGCGAGTGCATCACCGCCACCCGGTCGCCGAAGCGCTCCACGAAGCGCCCCGCCGTCTGCGGTGTCAGCGCGATCTCGGGCACCAGGACGATCGCGGACAGCCCGCGCTCGAGGGCGGCGGCGACCGAGCGCAGGTAGACCTCGGTCTTGCCACTGCCGGTGACCCCGTGGAGGAGAAGCGAGCGGTTCTCTCCTCCCAGGCTGGTCCGGATCGTCTCGAAGGCCGCCTGCTGGTCTTCGGTGAGTGCAGCGGGTTGGGCCACAGCCCCCACGGAATGGATCCGGGTGCGCCGAGGCGGCTCCGCCGCGCTCTCCAGCCGGATCAGGCCGCGCCGCTCGAGGCTCCGCAGCGTGGAGTGCGTGCAGCCCGTCCGGCGAGCGAGCGCAGCCGCACCCAGCGGCGCCGGCGCCACTGCCTCCAGCGCGGCCCGCTGGCGCGCACCCATTCGCGTGGTCTCGCACAGCGCGGCCTCGCCCGCCGGCGTGATCGCGGCCCGCAGCGAGCGCTTCGGCCGAAGCGGCCGGCCGGCCCCCGTGCCCGTTCCCGGCGGCAGCACGAGCGCGAGCCCGCGGGCGGGAGTGGACACGTACTCGCGGGCCACCCAGAGCCCGAGCGCCACGAGCGACTGCGGCACGTCGGCCTCCAGCGCCGCGATCGGCTCGGCGAGCCGCTCCGGCGGCAGCTCGCTCTCGGACGCCACGTCCACCACCACGCCAAGCAGCCGGCGCCGCCCGAAGGGCACAACGAGCATGCTGCCGATCCCCACGTCCTCGAGCGCCCCGGCGAGCAGGTAGTCGAACGGCCCGCGCAGGCTCCGCGCAGGCGTGAGTGGCTCGACCTTGGCGATCACTCGCCCCAAGCTACGGGGCGTGGCGGACGGCGGTCCGCGTGGAACGACATCGCTGCGCACCGGGCACCGCCCGGTGCTTGCGCACTACGCGACATCGCTGCGCACCGGGCACCGCCCGGTGCTTGCGCACTACGCCGCGCGGCGCGCGGCGCCGTTCTGCTCGCGCGCGATGACCCGCTCGAGCGCGTCGACGCAGGCCGGGTCGAACTTCGAGCCGGCCTCCTTGCTGAGCAGCTCGAGGGCGGCCTCGAGCGTCCAGGCCTCGCGGTAGACGCGATGGGAGAGCAGGGCGTCGAAGACGTCGCAGACGGCCATGATCCGCGTCTCGATGTCGAGGTCGGGGGCGCCCAGACCGCGCGGATAGCCGCTTCCGTCCAGGCGCTCGTGGTGGTCGAGCACCAGCCTCGCCACCTGGGACGAGAACCCGAGCTCGCGGACCAGGTCCGCGCCGATCTCGGGGTGCCGCTTGATCACGTCGAATTCGTCGTCCGTCAGCGCCCCCGGCTTCTGAAGGATCTCGTTCGGCACGGCCAGCTTGCCGACGTCGTGCAGAAGGCCGCCGATCGCCAGCTCGCGCAGGCGCACCGGCGCCAGCCCCAGCTCCTCGCCGAGCTGCACCGCCCGCAGCGCCACCCCGCGCGTGTGCTCGGCCGTGTAGTCGTCCTTGTGCGCCAGTCGCACGAGCAACGCGCGCACCGTCGGACCCATGAACGCATCGGCCGCGCTCACCAGCTCGCTCGCGCGCAGGTCGCCCGCCAGCGGGCGCGACTGCGCGCCGCGGTGAAGGTCGAGCGCGACGGGCACGCCGACGAGGCCGATGCCGATCAGCTCCCACGCGTGGCCGAGCCACCAGCCCAGCTCGGCGTAGTACATGATCAGGCCGGGGTACAGCGAGACCGCAAGCAGCACGAGCCCGTAGACGACGGTGAGGTCGGCGAAGCGGCGCGTAAGAAGGTACGTGCGTCCGGCGCGCACGGCGAGCGCACCGTAGAAGACAATCCCGAGCCCGAGGACGATCCAGGCGGCGGTGCTGCCGGCTTCCGGCACGGCGGGCACGAGCTCGGGCTGCAGCATCCCCGCCAGCCCGAGCGTGAGTATCCCGATGATCAGCGTCGCCTGGAGCGCGAGCACCGGGCGCACGGCCGACGGGCGCCGCAGCTCCGGAACCGCGGCCAGCGCGAGCACCGCGCCGCCGACGGGCAGCGTGACGGCGCCCGAGAAGGCAACCAGGCCGTTGTCGCCGAGGATGAAGCCCGGCGTCGTCAGGCCGTGAATCGACAGCAGCGCGGCCATCGACGAGAAGGCCGTGCCGATCAGGACGGCACGCGCGTCGCCGCGCCGCGCGCCGGCGACCGTGAGCGCGAGCGCCGCAGCGGCGGCGAGGCCGGCGCTGATCGCGATCGGCAGGAAGTGCACGGTCCCGTCGATCTGGACCTCGGTCTCGCCGAAGAAGTGGACGGCGCCGGCCGGCAGCACGGCGCACGCCGCGAGCAGCGCGAGCAGCGACACGGTGCGGTGACGGAACAACCCGCTCATTGCGACCGGTATCGGACCCTTGAGCCGATCCCTTAAGGCACCATGTCCGCGTGGGCATCGACTTCCAGGCCGAGGGACTGCTCGAGGGCGCCGAGAATCGCGAGGCTCGCCTCGAGCTGCTGCGCACGCTCGAGCGGGAGGGCTTCACGCTCGAGGAGCTGCGCGAGGCCGCCGCGCAGGACCGTCTCGCGCTGCTTCCGGTCGAGCGCGTGATCGCCGGCGAGGGGAAGCTCTACACCCGCGAGGAGCTCGCCGAGGAGACGGGCCTCGAGCCGCGCCTCCTGGACGAGGCGGCCCGCGCTCTGGGCATGCCGATTCGCGAGCCGGGCGAGCGGGCCATCACCGAGGAGGAGGTCGAGTTGTCGCGCAACGCCAAGGCGCTGCTCGACGCCGGGCTCCCCGAGGAGGCCTTCCTCGAGCTCACCACCGTGATGAGCCGCTCCATGGCCAACATCGCGGCATCCTTCACGTCCATATTCGGCGACGCCTTTCTACAGGCCGGAGATACGGAGCGCGACCTCGGGCTCCGCTACGCGGAAACCATGCGCAACCTGGGCCCGCTCGCGGCACCGACGCTCGAGCGGATGTTCAACCTGCGCCTCCGCGAGCAGATGCGCGAGGCCGTCATCAGCCAGGCCGAGCTCCAGAGCGGCCGGCTCGCCGGCTCGCAGCCCGTGACGGTGGGCTTCGTGGACATCGTGGGCTTCACGCAGCTCGGCGAGGACGTCGGGCCCGAGGATGTGGGCGCGGTGGTGCGGAGCTTCGAGCGGGCCGTGGCCGGAGCCATCCAGCCGCCCGTCCGGCTGGTCAAGACGATCGGCGACGCCGCGATGCTCGTCGCGTCCGAGCCAGGGCCGGTGGTCGACGCCGTCGTCTCCCTGGTCGAGCGCTCGCAGGACGAGCCGCCGCTCCTGCGCGGTGGCGTGGCCTGCGGCGAGGGACTGCCGCGCTCGGGCGACTGGTACGGCCGGCCCGTGAACCTAGCCGCGAGGCTCACGTCGTTCGCCCGCCGCGGCAGCGTCGTCACCTCGAAGGAGGTGCGCGAGGCGGTCAGCGACGGCTACGACTGGTCGCCGGCCGGCAGCCGCCGCTTCAAGGGCGTGAAGGGCAGCATCGATGTGTTCCGCGTGCGCTCCCCGGGAGCGGAGGACTAAACGGTCGCCGTGTCGCGCTCGGTGAGGCCGGCGGCCTCGCGCAGCGTGTCGGCCTTGTCCGTCTTCTCCCAGGTGAAGTCGTGGTCCTCGCGGCCGAAGTGGCCGTAGGCCGCGGTCTTCTGGTAGATCGGCCGGTGCAGGTCGAGGTACTGGCGGAAGGCGCCCGGGCGGAGGTCGAAGTGCTCCTCCACGAGCTGCGCGATCAGCGACCGCGACACGCGCTCGGTCCCGAACGTCTCGACCATCACCGACACCGGATGCGCCACGCCGATCGCGTACGCCACCTGCACCTCGCACTTGTCGGCGAGACCCGCCGCGACGACGTTCTTGGCCACGTAGCGCGCGGCGTACGCGGCCGAGCGGTCCACCTTGGACGGATCCTTGCCCGAGAACGCGCCACCGCCGTGGCGCGCCATGCCGCCGTAGGTGTCGACGATGATCTTGCGGCCCGTCAGGCCGGCGTCGCCCACGGGGCCGCCGATCACGAACTTGCCGGTCGGGTTGACGAGGAAGTTGTGCCCACCGTCGTCGAGCAGCTTCTTCTCGTCGTACAGCTCGGCCGGCAGCACGGGGTGCACCACGTGCTCCCAGAGGTCCGGCTTGATCAGCGTCTCGGCGTCCACGCCGTCCTTGTGCTGCGTCGAGATCAGGACGCGCTCGATCTCGATCGGGCGCCCGTTCTCGTACCGGATCGTCACCTGCGTCTTGCCGTCCGGGCCCAGGTAGGGCATGAGCTCCGCGCGCCGCACCTCGGCCAGCCGGTGCGCCAGCTTGTGCGCCAGCGAGATCGGCATCGGCATGAGCTCCTTCGTCTCGCGCGTGGCGTAGCCGAACATCATCCCCTGGTCGCCCGCGCCGGCCACGTCGAGCTCGTCGTCGTCGGCCGGGTCGGTGCGGGCCTCGTAGGCCTTGTCCACGCCCTGCGCGATGTCGGGCGACTGCTCGTCGATCGCGGTGATGACGGCGCAGCTCTCGCAGTCGAATCCGTAGCGGCCACCGCTGTAGCCGATCTTCCTGATCGTCTCGCGCGCGATCTTCGGGATGTCGACGTAGACGTCGGTCGTGATCTCGCCCGAGACCACGACGAGCCCGGTGTTCACGAGCGTCTCGCACGCCACGCGCCCGGTGGGATCCTCGGCCATCACGGCGTCGAGGACGCCGTCCGAGATCTGGTCGGCCATCTTGTCCGGATGGCCCTCTGTGACCGACTCGGACGTGAACAGGAACTCGTTGTCTGAAAGCGGCTGCGTCGTCATGAGGCGGGGAAGGGTACACATGGGGCGTGGACCGTCAGTGGACAACCATCATCGAGCCGTTCCGGATCCATTCCGTCGAGCCGATCGCCATGACGACGCTCGAGGAGCGCGAGGAGGAGCTTGTGCGTGCTGGTCACAACCTCTTCAACGTGCCGGGCCCGCGCGTCCTTGTGGACCTGCTCACGGACTCCGGCACGGGCGCCATGTCGTCCGAGCAGTGGGCAGGGCTTCAGCGCGGGGACGAGAGCTACGCCGGTTCGGCGTCGTGGTTTCGCTTCCGCGACGCGGTCCAGGATCTGTTCCCGTTCGAGCACGTGATCCCGACCCACCAGGGCCGCGCGGCGGAGAAGATCCTGTTCAGCGCGATCGGCGGGCCCGGGAAGACGATCCCGAACAACACCCACTTCGACACCACGCGCGCGAACGTGGAGTTCACGGGCGCGGAGGCGCTCGACCTCCCGGTCGCCGAGGCGCACGTGCCGGCCTCCCGGCACCCGTTCAAGGGCAACATGGACGTGGACGCGCTGCGGCGGGTGCTCGCGGAGCGCGAGGTCCCGGTGGTCTTCCTGACGCTGACGAACAACTCGGGCGGCGGCCAGCCCGTCTCCATGGAGAACCTGCGCGCGGTGCGCGAGGCGTGCGGCGACGTCCCGCTGTTCCTCGACGCCTGCCGCTTCGCCGAGAACGCCTGGTTCGTGAAGCTGCGCGAGGACGGCTACGCCGGCGTCGGCATTCCCGACATCGTGCGCGAGATGGCGTCGCTGGCGGACGGCATGACCATGTCGGCGAAGAAGGATCCGCTCGCCAACATCGGCGGCTGGCTGGCGATGCGCGACGCCGAGCTCGCCGAGCAGTGCCGCAACCTGCTGATCCTGACCGAGGGGTTCCCGACCTACGGCGGCATGGCCGGGCGTGACATGGACGCGGTCGCGCAGGGGCTCCGCGAGGCGGTCGACGAGGACTACCTGCGCTACCGCATCCGCTCGACCGAGTACCTCGGCGAGGCGCTCGACCAGGCCGGCATCCCGGTCGTCCTGCCGGTCGGCGGGCACGCCGTCTACATCGACGCGCGCGCCTTCCTCCCCCACATCCCGCCGCTCGAGTATCCGGGCCAGTCGCTCGCCGTAGCGCTCTACCGCGAGGGCGGCATCCGCGGCTGCGAGATCGGCACGGTCATGTTCGGCCGCCGCGCCGACGGCTCGGAGCAGCCCGCTCCGATGGACCTGGTGCGCCTGGCGATCCCGAGGCGGACATACACCCAGTCCCACATCGACTTCGTGATCGAGGTCTGCAAGCAGGTGGCGGCCGGCGCGAGCGAGCTGCGCGGGCTCCGGATCGTCGAGGAGCCGGCCGCGCTGCGGCACTTCACCGCGCGTTTCGCGCCGCTAAGGGGGTCAGACCCTCGCGAGCAAGGGTCTGACCCCTCGCTGCACGGGGTCTGACCCCCTCGGTGCGTGCCTCAGATCGGGGACGCGCGGGCCGATAAGTGAGTAGCCGGCGGGCGGCCGGCGTTCTCATGGCCATCGACACCTCATTTGCGCTCGCCTTCGCCGCGGTCGGCTTGCTCGCCGGGCTCGTCCTCCTCGTGCTGGCCAAGCGGCTGGTCCGAGGAGCGGCCGAGCGCGGCTCGCGGCGGCGGCGCGAGCGCTGGATCAAGGCACTCGGAACCGGCTCCGTGTCGGATATGCGCATGAGCGAGCTGCGCTCGCTCGCGCGCGCCGCCGCGCGGCGCAGACCGGCTCAGGAGGACCTGCTCGCGCTGATCGCGGCACGGCGGCTTCCGCCCGGCGGTGACCGGCGCGCGCCGTTCGTGCGCGCCCTCCGCCGCGCGGGGCTGCTGCGCGCACTGCGGGCGGCCTGCGGGGCGCGCAGCGCGGTCGCGCGCGGGCGGGCGGCACTCGTGTGGGCCGGCCTCGGCCTGCCGGGAGCGGAGCGGGCCATCGCGCGGTTGACCGCGGACCCGGACCCGGACGTGCGCGCCGCGGTGGCGCAGGCGCTCGAGACGTGCCGCTCCGAGGAGGCGGCGTGGGCGCTGCTCCGGGCGATGCGGGACGAGCAGCTCGACCCGCAGCGGGCCGTGGAGCGGCTGACGGGCGACTGGGCCGTCGCGCCGCTTCTGGCCGCGCTTCACGATCTGAGCTTCGCCCATGTCAGGCCATGGATCGCCGAAGCACTCGGGCTTACCGGCGACGCGCGCGCGGAGCAGCCGCTCATGCAGCTGCTCGCGAAGGGCGACGAGCCGGAGCGCATCCGCGCGTGCCGGGCGCTCGGACGGCTCGGCCGCGAGAGCTCCTCGGGGCCGCTCGTCATCGCGCTCTCGGACGACTCCGCGCCGGTCCGCGGGCAGGCGGCCCGAGCGCTCGCGCAGCTGCGCGACGAGCGCGGCGTGTACGCGCTCGTGAAGCTGCTGGGCGACCCGTCGTGGTGGGTACGTGCGCGGGCCGCCGAGGCGCTGGGCGCTCTCGGCGGCCCCGGCCTGGCCGCGCTCCGCTGGTGCGCTCAGACGCACGCCGACCCGTACGCGCGCGAGCGAGCGCTCGAGGCGCTGGCACATGTGGTGGGCGAAGCCGAGGCCGAGGCGGGGACAGAAGCGGGAGCGGAAGCAGAAGCTGAAGCCGCGGTCGCATGACCGACCTGCTTCACCAGGCGATCCTGGGCTTCAACGCCTTCGTGATCGTCTACATGCTCGCCCAGTACGCGAACCAGCTCATCCTCACCTGCTTCGGCTGGCGCGAGATCTCCGAGTACGTGAAGCGGCGCCAGCTGCGCGACTACCAGACGATCGCGCGCTCTGAGCTGAGCGTGCCGGTCTCCCTGGTCATTCCGGCCTACAACGAGGAGGCGGTCATCCTCGAGTCCGTCCGCTCCCTCCTGCGCAGCCACTACGCGGCCTTCGAGGTCGTCGTGGTGAACGACGGCTCGACCGATGGGACGCTCGAAGTGCTCATGGACGAGTACGAGCTCATGCCCGACCTGCGCGTCCCGCGCGCTCGCGTGCGGTCGCAGCCCGTCATCGGCTCGTACCGCAGCCTGCGGGACGAGCGGCTCGTCGTCATCGACAAGGTGAACGGCGGCAGCCGGGCCGACGCGATGAACGCCGGCCTCCAGTACGCCCGCTATCCGCTCTTCCTCGCCGTCGACGCCGACACGCTGCTGGACGTGGACGCGCTTCCACGCCTCGTGCGCGAGTTCCAGGTGCGCCCCGAGACGGTCGCGCTCGGGGGCATCGTGCGGATCGCGAACGGGTCCACGGTCGAGGCCGGTCACGTCACCGAGGCGAGAACGCCGCGGCAGCTGCTCGTGAACCTGCAGATCATCGAGTACCTGCGCGCGTTCCTGGTCGGACGCACGGGGTGGTCGAGGCTCGGCGCGATCCTCATCGTCTCCGGGGCCTTCGGCATCTTCCGCCGTGAGGACGTCGTGGAGGCGGGCGGCTACGACCCGGACAGCTTCGCCGAGGACGCCGAGCTCGTGCTCCGGCTTCATCGCTTCTGCCGCGAGCGCGGACGCCCCTACCGGATCGGGTTCATAGCCGATCCGGTGTGCTGGACGGAGGCGCCGTCGTCGCTGTCGGCGCTGCGCAGTCAGCGCGACCGGTGGCAGCGCGGCCTCATCCAGGTGCTATGGCGCTACCGCGACATGATGGGCCGCCGCCGCTACGGATCCGTGGGCCTGTTCGCCCTTCCCTACTTCCTCGCCTTCGAGGCGCTGGGCCCGCTGATCGAGGTGACCGGCTACGCGGTGATCACGATCTCACTCGCGTTCGGCTGGATACCGGCGTCGCTCGCGGTCGCGTTCTTCGGAGTGGCTGTCCTGCTCGGGATCGCGTTCTCGTTCGGCGCCCTGCTCGTGGAGGAGCGCGCGTTCCAGCGCTACCGCAGGTGGAGCTGCTTCGGGCGGCTCGTGCTCGCGGCCGCCGTCGAGAACCTCGGCTACCGCCAGTGGTACGCGCTCATCCGCGTGCGCGCCACGTGGGCGCAGCTCCGCGGCCGCGAGCTGCGCTGGGGCGAGATGAAGCGCTCCGGCTTCAGTCCCGCGAGCGCCCCCTCGAAGTCTTGAAGTCGATCACGAGCGGGACGCCCTCGAGGCCGTAGCGCTCGCGCAGCCGGTTCTCGAGGAAGTACGCGTAGTCGCGCGTCACGAGGCCGCGGTTGTTCACCTGAATCGCGAACCGGGGCGGCTTCGTCTCGTACTGGCTCATGTAGTAGATGCGCAGGCGCTTCCCGCGCACGGCCGGTGCTTGTCTGATCGCCTGGATGTCGCTCACGAAGCGGTTGAGCTCGGGCGTCGGGGTCCACTGGGCGGAGCGGTCGGCGAGCGAGAGCGCCTCGGCCACCAGCCGCTTCAGCCCGCGTCCGGACTTCGCCGAGACCGCCATCACCTGCGGCCGCTGGCGAAGCTTCCGCGCCACGCGCGCCTTGGCGTGCTCGAGATCGGTCTGCGTGACGTCCCATTTGTTGAGCGCGATCACGGTGGCGCACTTCTGCTTCATCGCAAGCTCGGCCACCCGCATGTCCTCGGTCGTCACGCCGTCGCTCGCGTCGCACACGACGATGGCCACGTCGGCCCGCTCGGCCGCCTGCTCGGAGCGGAGCTGCGCGTAGTAGTCGACCGTCCCGGCGACCTTGGTGCGCCTGCGGAGCCCGGCGGTGTCCACGAGGATCACCTCGCGCCCGTCGAACTCGATGCGCGTGTCGATCGCGTCGCGGGTCGTGCCCGCCACGTCCGTAACGATCACCCTCTCCTCGCCGAGCAGGCGGTTCACGAGCGAGGACTTCCCCACGTTGGGACGGCCGATCACCGCGAGCCGCGTGACCTCCTCCTCCTCGGCCGCGCACCCGTGGCAGCCGCTCGACGATCCGGTCGAGCAGGTCGCCGGTGCCGAGACCCTGCGTCGCCGACACCGGCAGCGGGTCGCCCAGGCCGAGGCCGTAGAACTCGCTCGCGAGGCCGGACTGGCGCGCGTCGTCGACCTTGTTCGCGGCGACGAGCACGGGCACCTGGCCGCCGCGCAGCTCGCGAGCGAGCTCCGCGTCCCCCGGCCGCAGGCCGGCGCGCGCATCCACCACCAGCACGGCGAGGTCCGCCTCCCGGAGCGCGATCAGAGCCTGGCGCCGGATCTCCTCGGCCATCTCGTGCTCGCCCGCGAAGTCCACGCCGCCGGTGTCGACGAGCGTGAAGCCGACCCCGTTCCAGTCCGCTTCGATCTCCTTGCGGTCGCGCGTCACGCCGGGCTGCTCGTGCACCACGGCCTCACGCGTGCCCGAGAGGCGGTTCACGAGCGTCGACTTGCCGACGTTCGGATACCCGACCACGGCGACCGTCGGCCTCTTCATCGCCTGCTCTCGACGAGCTGCACGATGCGCGCCACCACCTGGTCGACGTTCAGACCGCTCGTGTCCAGCTCGACCGCACCGGGCGCGAGCTTCAGCGGCGAGTGCTCGCGGTCCATGTCCTGGGCGTCGCGCAGGGCCTGGTCGCGCATGACGGTGTCGACGTCCGTGCCGAGCTCGGCCGCGCGCCTGCGGGCGCGTTCCTCGGGCGAGGCGGTCAGGTAGACCTTCACCTCCGCCTCGGGCGCGACGACCGTGCCGATGTCGCGTCCCTCGGCCACCCAGTCGCCCTCGGAGAGCAGCTCACGCTGCTTCATCACGAGCGCCTCACGTACCAGGGGATCCGTGGCCACATGGGATGCAGCCTCCGAGACCTCCGGCGCGCGGATCGCCTCGGTCACGTCCTCGCCGTTCGCGAGCACGCGCTCCCCGAGCCGGATGTCGAGC
Source organism: uncultured Thermoleophilaceae bacterium (assembly GCA_963819635.1). Lineage (GTDB taxonomy): Bacteria > Actinomycetota > Thermoleophilia > Solirubrobacterales > Thermoleophilaceae > JACVRW01. Next base: position 333,868 of record CAWFWX010000003.1, on the reverse strand, counting down.
TCCCTCGCGCGCTCGGAGGCCGGGCCGCCGTGACGGTTCGTCATGAGCCCCACCGCCCGGTACATCGCGCCCGAGTCGAGGTAGGTGAAGCCGAGCGCCTGCGCGGCCGCGCGCGCGACGGTGCTCTTGCCCGCGCCCGCGGGCCCGTCGATCGCGACCACCATGGCGCGACAGGCTACGTGGGCTTCGTCGCCATGGCCCAGATGGCCACGAAGGACGCCACGATCATGAGCGCCACCAGCAGCAGGGCGGCGGTCCGGAGCCCACCGGTGCTCTGGCGCCGTGCGGCCAGACCAGCACACACCGTGGCGATGATGATGAAGAGCAACATCGGGTCGGCGACGCTGTAGCCGATGTCCACCCAGGCCGGCGTCGGGTCGATGTCGTTGACCTTCTCCTTCTCGGCGATCCATTCGGCGGAGCCGCGCATGACGATCCATCCGGGTACCACGCCGAGCAGCAGCGAGCGGTAACCGAGCCGGACGTCCCTGGCGGCCAGTGCCGACGCCACCAGCACGAGCGCGCCGACCAGCAGCATCGCGCCGAGGATGTGAACGAACAGCGGGAGGTCCCAGTCGTCCGGCCGGATCGCTGCGAGCAGGCTCATGCGCCCGGCTTCCAGACCATGAGGACGAGCAGGCCGATGATCACGAGCGTGCGGAGCCAGTGCATCGTGGCGATCGCGCTCGTCTCGCCGCTCGCCAACCGCCTCTGAACGGTCTGGCCGAGCCCGGTCGCGACGAACCAGAGCGCGATGGCGCCGAGGATCCAGCCGTCGAAGAAGTCGTACTGGTCGAGGTTGAGCGCGAGCCAGATCCCGAGCACGAGCGTGCCCAGGCCGCCCACGTCCCAGCAGCGGTCCGCGAGGAAGAGAGTGCGGCCGGGCGCCACCGCGCCCAGGGCCACGGCGCTGTACGTGACCAGCGTGACCGCGACCAGAAACACCGCGACCAGGTGGAGGAAGAGCAGCCAGTCGTACATCGGCGGAGCAAGCTACACGAGCGCGCGGAGGTCCTGCTCGAAGCCCGGATAGGAGACGGTCGCGGCCTCCATGCCCACCACATCCACCCCTTCGGTCGACGCGAATCCCGCGACCGCGCCGAGCATCGCCATGCGATGGTCGCCCTTCGCGTCGATGGTCCCGCCCCGCAGCGGCGAGCCGTCGCCGCGGACCACGAATCCGTCGCGCGTGGCCTCGATGTCCGCGCCGAGCCCGCGCAGGCCCTCGACCACGCCGGCGATGCGGTCGGACTCCTTCAGCCGAAGCTCCTCGGCGCCGTGCACGACGGTCTCGCCGTCGGCGTGCGCGCCGAGCAGCCCCACGAGCGTGAGCTCGTCGATCGCGAGCGGCACCTCCTCCGGCCCGACGACCGTCCCCTCGAGTGTGCCGGAGGCCACGTCCAGCTCGCCGACCGGCTCCTCGCCCGTCTGGGTCCCCGGCGCCTCGAGCTCCCCCACGATCACGGCCCCCATGCGCTGGGCGATCCGGAAGAAGCCGGTGCGGGTCCAGTTGAGCCCGACGTTCTTCACGACGACGCGCGAGCCGCTCACGAGGACCGCCGCCGCGACGATGAACGCCGCCGACGACGGGTCGCCCGGGACGACGATCTCGTCGAGCTCCAGCTCATCGACCGGGGCGACCGTCATGCGTCCGTCGTCGCGCTCGAACGCGACGCGCGCACGCCGCAGCAGCCGCTCGGTGTGGTCGCGGCTGGGATCCGGCTCGACCACGGTCGTCGAGCCCGACGCGCTCATGCCGGCGATCAGCACGCACGACTTCACCTGCGCACTCGGGACCGGCAGCTCGTACTCGATGCCGGTGAGCTCGGCGCCGCGGATCGTGAGCGGCGGGAAGCGCCCGTCGCGAGCCTCAACCTCCGCGCCCATCAGGCGCAGCGGCTCCGCGATGCGATCCACGGGGCGGCGCCGGATCGAGTCGTCGCCGTCGAGCGTCCAGACCCCACCGGGCTGCCCCGCGAGCCAGCCCGGCAGCAGGCGCATGAGCGTTCCGGCGTTCCCGACGTTCAGCAGTCCGCCGGTCGCCTCGAGCGGCGCGTGGAGGCCCACGCCGCGGATCACGAAGCAGCGCTCGCCCTCGTCCTCCACACCGGCGCCGAGGGCCATCACCGCGTCGAGCGTGGAGCGCGTGTCCTCCGAGTCGAGGAAGTTGCGCACTGTCACCGGCTCGTCGCACATGGCGCCGAACAGAGCCGCGCGGTGGGAGATCGACTTGTCGGCCGGCGGCGTGTAGCCGCCCCGGAGCGGACCGGCCGGGTCGAAGCGGACCGCCGCGCTCACTCGGAGCCGACGGGGAAGCCGAGTCCGCCTATGAGCTCACGAGCCCGCTGGGCCTGCGCGTCGCCGGCGATCCAGAGGCTCATCGCGCCGCTCCGCATGTCCGATGCGGGCGCGAGCGCCATGTCGACGATGTTCACGCCGGCCCTGCCCAGCTCGAGAGCCACCTGGGCGACGATACCGGGGCGGTTCGGCACGGTGAGGCGCAGCTCGTGCACGGGGCCGTCCGCCGCACCCGCCTCCAGGAGCGTGCGCCTGTCGTCGCGGGCGCGGTCGTTCCAGCCCTCCACCTCGCCGGACTCGAGCCGCCGCTCGACCTCGTCGAGCTCGCGCCTGAACCCCCGGATCTCCTCCATGATCGCCGCGCGGTTCGAGCGGTAGATGTCGCTCCACATCGACGTGTTGGCGCCGGCCACGCGGGTCATGTCGCGGAAGCTCGGCCCGACCTGGCGGAGCGCCTCGCCGTGCTCCGAGAGCCGAGCGGCCGCCTGCGAGGCAAGTACGTTGGCGAGCACGTGCGGCAGATGGCTGAAGACCGCCACGAGCCGGTCGTGCGTCTCGGCGTCCACCGCCACGGGCCGCGCACCAACGTCGACGACGAAGCGGTGAAGGCGCTCGTACAGGAGCCCGCCGGACTGCTCGTGCGGTGTCAGGTACCAGACGGCGTCCTCGAAGAGGTCGGCGCGAGCGTGCTCGACTCCGGCGGTCTCGGCGCCGGCGATCGGGTGGCCGCCCACGAAGCGGGGGTCCGCCGTGCGGCTCACGAGGTCCTGCTTCGTCGAGCCGACGTCCGTTACGACGGTGTCCGGGCCCGACGCCTCGAGGGCCGCTCGCACGAGCTCGGGGAGGGCGCCCACGGGAGCGCAGGCGAAGCACAGCTCAGCGCCCGCGACGGCCTCCTCGATCGAGCTCGCCGCCTGCCCGATCGCGCCGAGCTCGAGCGCACGCCGCAGCCGATCGGGATCACGCCCGAAGCCCACGACCTCCGCGCCCTCGACGTGCTCGCGCGCCGCCAGGCCGATCGAGCCGCCGATCAGGCCCACGCCGAGGACGGCGACTTTCACACTGTGGAGAACTGCTTGCCGGCCAGCTCCGCCGCGGCCTCGAGCTTGCGCAGGTAGGCCGCGAAGTCGTCCGCGTAGAGCGCCTGCGGGCCGTCGCAGACGGCCTCCTCCGGGCAGGGGTGGATCTCGACGATGATGCCGTCGGCTCCCGCCGCGGCAGCCGCGAGCGACAGCGGCTCCACGAGCGAGCGCTTCCCGGCCGCGTGACTCGGGTCGATCACGATCGGCAGGTGCGTGAGCTCGCGCAGCACCGGAACGGCCATAAGGTCGAGCGTGAAGCGGTAGCTCGGCTCGTAGGTGCGGATGCCGCGCTCGCAGAGCATCACCTGCTCGTTGCCCTCCTTGAGGATGTACTCGGCCGCCATCAGGAGCTCCTCGAGCGTGGCCGACAGGCCGCGCTTCAGGAGCACCGGCTTGCCCGCGCGGCCGACCTCCGTGAGCAGCGTGTAGTTCTGCATGTTGCGCGCGCCGAGCTGCACGACGTCGGCCACCTCGAGCACCGGCTCGAGGTCGCGCACGTCCATCAGCTCAGTCACGATCGGCAGGCCGGTCTCGGCCTTGGCCTCGGCGAGGAGGCGCAGGCCGGCCTCGCCGAGCCCCTGGAACGAGTACGGCGAGGTGCGCGGCTTGTAGGCGCCGCCGCGCAGGAACTGGGCGCCGGCGTCCCTCACGGTGCGAGCCGCATCGAGCAGCACCTCGCGCGACTCCACCGTGCACGGGCCCGCGATCGTCGCGAAGTGCTCGCCGCCGATTCTTCGCCCCTCGATCTCGAGGATGGTGCGCTGCTCGCGCCGGTACTGGAGCGACGCCAGCTTGTACGGCTTGAGGATCGGCACCAGGTGGTCGACACCCGGCGCGCCCTCGAGTCCGAGGTTCGCCACGTGCTCGCGGTCGCCGATCGCGCCGATCACCGTCACGAGCTCGCCCGCTGAGATGTGGGCCTGCGCGCCGACCGACTCCACGCGCTTGACGACCGCGGCGATCTCCGCCTCGGACGCCCCCTCTTTCATCACGATCATCATCTGTCCCTAAAGCCTCTCAAAGTTGGTTGCTGATCCGGCGATATGCGGCGCGGCGTCGAACGACGCCCGGCGCCTAGCTAAATCGCGGATACCAGCGGTGAGAGAGATCACGCCGAAGCGTGGACAGGCGAGTCACTTAAAGGTTTGTAGCAGGCTCACGACAGTTGGTCCAGAGCCGCGAGGAAGCGGTCGTTCTCGTGGCGGGTGCCGTAGGTGACGCGCATCCAGCCCGCCTGGCCGAGCGCCCCGCCCGCCCGGACGATCACACCGAGCTCGGCCAGGCCGTCCACGAGCTCGTCCTCGTCGCGGTCCCCGAGCGAGACCCAGGAGAAGTTCGCCTGGCTCTCGGTGGTCGCGAAGCCGCGCTCCTCGAGCTCGGTCTCCACGTGCACGCGCTCGATCGCGGTCTGCTCGACGCGGCGCTCCACCTCGTCCATGTGGTTGAGAGCCTCGGTCGCGGCGGCCTGGGCGAGGGCGTTGACCGAGAAGGGCTGCCTGACGCGGTCCACGGCCAGGCGGAACTGCTCGGAGCCGAGCGCGTAGCCGACGCGCAACCCGCAGAGGCCGTAGACCTTCGAGAACGTGCGCAGGACGATCAGGTTGGGGTGCCTCTTCAGGAGGTCGAGCGACTCGTCCGGGTCCTGGGTCGTGCAGAACTCGATGTACGCCTCGTCGAGGATCACCGCGACGTTGCGGGGTATGGCGCTGAGGAACTCGTCGATGGCCGCCGGGGGGAGCGCCGTGGCCGTCGGGTTGTTCGGGTTGCAGACGATCAGCATCCGGGTCGCGGCCGTGACCTCGTTCGCCATCGCCTCGAGGTCGTGCTCCTGTGCCTCGTTCAGCGCCACCGTGACCGCGCGCGCACCCGCCATCGCCGCCAGGTGCGGGTAGATCGAGAAGGACGGCCACGCGTAGACGACCTCGGCGCCCGGCTCGAGCATCGCCTCGGCGCCCGCGAGCAGCAGCTCGCAGGAGCCGTTGCCGACCGCGATCCTTTCGGGGCTGACGCCCGTGCGGTCCGAAAGACGGCGGCGAAGGGTGGCCTTGGCCGGGTCCGGATAGCGGTTGAGCGTCCGCAGCTGGGATTCCACAGCCTCCAGCACCTGCGGGTGCGGCGCGAACGGGGTCTCGTTGGAGGCGAGCTTCACGAGCTCGCCGTCGAACGCGTAGGTCGACGCCGCCGGGTAGACCGGGATCGCTTTCACGCGGGCGTTGAACTCGAGGCCGGTCACTGGGCGCCCCGGAGATCGCGCCGGAGCGACTCGGCCTCGCGCAGGTACACGTGCCTCGGCTCGATCTCCGGGTCCGCGTAGCAGTGAAGGAGGAGCCGGATCACTCGTGGCAGCGCACCGGGGACGTCGATCTCTCTCGCGCAGAGGAGCGGGACCGACGACAGGCCGAGGTTGCGCGCGGCGACGGCGGGAAACTCGGCGTCGAGGTCGTTCGTGCAGGTGAAGATGCAGCTGACCATCTGCTCCGGCTCGAGCGCGTTGCGGTCCATGACCGCCCGAACGAGCTCCTCGGTGGCGGACAGGATGGCGTCGGACTCGTTGGCCTCGACCGAGATGGCGCCTCGCAGCGCGCGCAGCTCCATGCGGCGGCGGATTGTGTCAGCCGGGCCGTCTCCGCCTCGATTCGTCAGGGCCGCGGCGCGTCTCCGTCGACCGGCGCAACCGTTCCACCTCGGCCTTCGTCAGGCGGCGGCTCTGCCCGGGCTCGAGCCCGCGCAGGCCGAGCGGCCCGAATGCCACACGCTCGAGCTCCACGACGCGGTGCCCGACCGCCTCGAGCATCCGCCGCACCTGGCGCTTCCGCCCCTCGCGGATCGTGATCTCCACGACCCCCGTCGCGGGCTGGCGCACCTGCGACGGCGAGGTGCGGCCGTCGTCGAGCTCCACGCCCTCGCGCAGCGCGTCGAGCGCCCGCGGCGACAGGCGCCCCGGCTTGATCCGCGCGCGGTAGACCTTCTTCACGCCGTAGCGCGGGTGGGTGAGGCGCTCGGCGAGCTCGCCATCGTTCGTGAGCAGGATCAGGCCGGTGGTGTCCGCGTCGAGACGGCCGACCGGGTACAGCCGCCGGCGCGAGCGCACGAGCTGCACCACCGTCGGGCGCCCGTGCGTGTCACGGGCGGTGGACACGACCCCGGCCGGCTTGTTGAGCGCGTACATCTCCCGCGGCTCCGCCTCGACGCGACGCCCGTCGAGCGCCACGGCGTTCGAGTCGTCGACGTCCCGCGCGGGATCCGTGACCGTCTCCCCGTCGACGGTCACACGACCCTCGGCCACGATCGCCTCGGCCGCGCGCCGCGAGGCGACCCCGGCGTGCGCGAGGAACTTGGCGAGCCGCATGGGCGGAGGCTACGCGCGGGCGCGAGCGAACGGCAGCGGTAAAGGGGGGTGTGAGGGAATCTGACCGCGTATCACGGCTAACTCACGGAGGACCCCCCTCAATGCCGCCGTTCGCCGGCGGCGAGCAACCGCCCGGGGCCCCTACTCCACCGACCGCAAATGCCGCACGGGCCGCCGCGACGCGCGCTTGTCCGCGTACATCGCGTCGTCCGCCTCGCTGAGGATCTCGTCGGCCGTCGTGGACTTGTCGAACAGGGCGATGCCCACGCTCGCGTAGAGCGGGCCCGCCGGGCTCGGCACGTCCCGGCAGACCGCGCCGGCGAGCAGGTCGGCCAGCTCGGACGCCTCCTCCAGGCCGCCGACCGGCATCAGCACCGCGAACTCGTCGCCGCCGAAGCGAGCCACGATGTCGCTCTCGCGCAGCCGGTTCCGGAGGATGGCCGCCACGGCGACGAGCACTTCGTCGCCCGCCCGGTGCCCGAAGCCGTCGTTCACCTCCTTGAAGTCGTCCAGGTCGAGCAGCAGCAGCGCGCCGGTCATCCCGTAGCGGCGCCCGTGCGCGATGTGACGCTCGAGCTCCTCCTCGAAGCGGCGCCGGTTGTGGAGGCCCGTCAGCGGGTCGTGATCCGCCATGTGGCGGAGCTGCTCCTCCGCGGCCATGCGCTCCTCGTCGAGCCTGCGCGCCTCGGTCACGTCGATGCCCGTGCCGACCATGTAGGTGACCTCTCCGGACGGGCCCGTCAGGGCGGTCGTGGACCACTCGATCAGCCGGAGCTCGCCGCCGCGCGTGCGCCAGTGGAACTCGGCGTGGACCGGGGACTCGCCGGCGAGCAGCAGCCGGCTCGCCACCTCTGCGCTCGACCGCTCCGCCGCCGGCACCAGGTCGAGCAGCGCGCCCGGTCCCTCGAGCTCCGCGGCCGCATAGCCGAGCAGCTGCTCGCAGGCCCGGTTCCAGCGCACGAGCCGGCCCTCCACGTCGATCACGACGATCAGCGAAGCGGCCGCATCGAGTACCGCGTCGAGCAGCTGCCTGTCCCCGAACACGGGGATCGCATCACGTGCCGTGGGTGCCACCGGTCACCCCATTGCCCAGGCCCACCGGATCGCATGCTTCGTGCGCCAAACTCTCGGTCGTGGATCTGAGCCTGCTCGACGAGCGCCTCACGTCGGCCGAGGAGCCGAGCTTCCGTGCGCGCCAGATCTGGGAGTGGGCGGCACGCGGCGCCGCCTCCTACGAGGAGATGACGAACGTCCCCCATGCGCTCCGTGAGCAGCTCGCCGAGGAGGTCCCGTTCTCCTCACTGCGAGTCGTTCAGACCGCCACGGCCTCCGACGGCACCGAGAAGGCCCTCTTCGAGACCCACGACGGCCGGCCGGTCGAGGCGGTGCTGATGCGCTACCGCGACGGCCGCCGCTCGCTGTGCGTGTCGAGCCAGTCCGGCTGTCCGCTGACGTGCACCTTCTGCGCCACCGGCACGATGCGCTTCGGCCGCAACCTGACGGCGTCGGAGATCCTCGACCAGGCGCTGCACTTCCGCCGGAAGGAGCCGGTCAACCACGCGGTCTTCATGGGGATGGGCGAGCCGCTCATGAACCTCGACAGCGTGCTCGCGGCGTGCGAGCGCTTCCCCGACATCGGCATCGCTCACTCGAACATCGGGGTGTCGACGGTCGGCTGGATCCCGGGCATCGACCGCATGGCCGCCGACGGGCCGCCGGTGCGACTCGCGCTCTCCGTGCACGCCGCAGACGAGGCGCTCCGCTCGGAGCTCATGCCGGTGAACGACCGCTATCCGCTCCGCGACGTGCTCGACGCGTGCCTGCGCTGGCACGAGCGCCGCCGGCGCCAGGTGTTCGTGGAGTACCTGATGCTCGAGGGCGTGAACGACCGCTACGAGCAGGCCGTGGCGCTCGCGGACGCGCTCGAGCCGAGGCGCGCCTTCAAGGTCAACCTGATCCCCTACAACCCGACGGACTCGGGCTACCGGGGCTCAGGCCGGGACGCAATCGCCGCCTTCCGGGCGGTCCTCGAGGAGCGGGGTGTCCGGACCACCGTGAGGCTCACCCGCGGTCGCGACATCGCGGCGGCGTGCGGGCAGCTCGCCGCCCGCCGCTAGCCAGGAGCCGCCGAGGATCAGCACGAGGCCCAGGGCCGTCGTGGCCGTGAAGCTCTCGTCGAGCAGCGTCACGCCGTAGAAGATCGAGAACACCGGCGCGATGTAGCCGACGAGCGACGCTCTGGCCGGCCCGTCGCTCGCCACGAGCGTGTGGAAGATGACGAACGCGAAGCCGGTGCAGACGACGCCGAGCGTCAGGATCGAGGCGATCGCGTCGATTCCCGGCACCTCGGCCGGGACGTGCGTCAGCCCGAGCGGGAGCAGCACGAGCGCGGCCACGAGCTGGGTGCCGGCCACCGTCGCCACCGGCTCCACGCCGGTCAGGTTCCGCTTGAGGTACCAGGCCGCGACCGCGTAGCCGAATGCGGCCGTGACGACCATGAGGCCGCCGAGCAGGGCGTCGGAGCCCCCGCCGGCGTCCACGCCGAGCAGCATCCCGACGCCGACGATCCCGATTGCGACACCCACGAGGCCGGCCGTGTTCGCGCGCTGCTCTCCCGTGAGTGCGAAGGCGAGCAGGTACGTGAAGATCGGGGCGCTGGCGACAAGGATCCCCGCGAGCGACGACGAGATGTGCTCCTCCCCCAGCGCGATCAGGCTGAGGGGACCCGCGACCTGCACGAAGGAGAGCACGACGATGGGGCGGTAGCGTCCGCGCAGGCTTCGCAGGACGTCGCGGTGAAGCGCCAGGGGGACGAGCACGAGCGCCGCGAGCGCGGTGCGCGCGGAGACCACGGCCCACGGCGACATGCCGTCGTCGAGTCCGACCTTGATGAAGAGGTACGACGCGCCCCAGAAGGCGCTGAGCGTGAGGAGCAGAGCGACGGAGCGGCGTGACACGCGATCGAGATTCGCAGACGGCGGCCATCACGCCCAATCGCGGTTGCTTCGCGCGCCGATAAGCGCCGCTTATGTGGTCAGGTTCTTCGCGCGCTGCTCGCCCGCTCGGAGGAGCCGCTCGCGCAGCTCTCCCTCGTCCTCGGGCGTGGGGTCGAATCGGCCCGGGTCCGGCAGCGCGTCGAGGCCCGAGAGGCCGAACAGCTTCTCGAACAGCTCCGTGCTCCGGTACATCACCGCGCCGAAGCGCGAGCGCCCGGATTCCTCGATCAGACCGCGCTCGAGCAGCGTCCCCACCGCCGACTCGGACGCCACCCCGCGGATACGCGCGATCTCGGGCCGCGAGACCGGCTGAAGGTAGGCCACGATCGCAAGGCACTCGGCCTGCGCCTGCGTGAGCGGCGGTGTGCGCGGCCGCGCCAGTAGACGGCGGGCGGCCCGTTCGGCGACCGGGTCCGTGGCGAGCGTGAAGCCGCCGGCCACCTCGCGGAGCACGACGCCCCGGAAGCCCTCGGCGTAGTGCTCACGCAGGCGCGCGAGCGCCTCGACGATCTCGCCCTCGCCGACCTCGCAGGCGTCGGCGAGGCGCTCGACCGACACCGGCTCGGGCGACAGGAACAGCAGCGCCTCGACGATGCGCGCGAGCTCGTTCATGACGGCACCACCGTGATCGGCCCGAACGGGACCTCCTGCTCCCACTTCGCCTCCCCCGCCTTGTAGAGCTCGAGCAGAGCGAACAGCGTGACCGCCTCGGTGAGCCGGTCGGCACCCTCGACCGCCTCGTCGAACGAGAAGCGGCTGCGGCGCGCGAGCAGGTCGCGCAGGTGGCGCAGGCGCTGCTCCACGGACACGGCGGGCCGGCGCACGTGGCGCAGGTCGAGCGGGGGCGGCACGGTGAGCAGTCCGCCGAGCGCTTCGGCGAGCTGCTCCGGGTCGTACGCGGACTCCGCGGCCTCGACCGACACGCGGCGCAGCTCCGGCGGCAGGGGCGCGCTCCGGTAGCGGTAGCCGTGCTCGGCCTCGAGGCGGGCGCGCAGGTGCTCCGCGGCCTGGCGATAGCGGTGGTACTCGAGCATCCGCGCCAGGAGCTCCTCGGCGGCCTCGACCGGCTCGATGTCGAGCCCCTCCTCGTCGTCGGCGGGGAGCATCAGCCGCGACTTCAGCTCGAGCAGCGCCGCGATCAGGACCAGGAACTCGGTGGCGGCCTCGAGGTCGAGCTCACCGGCGCGCTCGAGGTGCTCGACGTAGGCGAGCACGACCTCGGCGAGGTCGACCTCGAGGAGGTCGATCTCCTCCTTCAGAACCAGCGTCAGGAGCAGGTCGAAGGGCCCGTTGAAGACCTCGAGGTCGAGGTCGAGCGCGGCGAGGGACATCGCCGGAGAGACTAGACGCGGCCTCGGTCAGAGGTGCACGCCGAAGTCCGTCACCCACATCGTCCAGACCAGCGTCGCCAGCAGGACAATGAGGAGCGGCCGGACCAGAGGGCGGTCGAGCGCCTTCATATGTCTTGTGATCGGCGTCACAAGCTATTTCTTTAACGGCTCTGCCGGACGCTGCCTTGCGCGAGGTCGCGGGCGGTGCCCGCGACGGAGCGATGCTGTTATCGCGGGCCGATTCCCATGACGGAATGCACCTCCGCCATGACCGGCACCGCGATCTCGCGGGCGCGGTCGGCGCCCTGCCGGAGCGCCGCTTCGATCGCCCCGGGATCGGCGCGCAGCTCGCGGTAGCGCTCGCGCACGGGCGCGAGCAGCTCGGCTGTCGCCTCCCCCACGGCCTGCTTGAACGCGCCGTAGCCCTGCCCGGCGAACTCGCGCTCGACCTCCTCGGCGTCCACGCCGCGCGCGACCGAGTAGATGTCGATCAGGTTCGTGATGCCCGCCTTGTCCGGCGCGCGCACGATGTCGCTGCCGGAGTCCGTCTGGGCGCGCTTGATCTTCTTGATGATCGCCTCGGGCTCGTCGTCGATGTAGACGCGGCCGGCCTCGTTCTCCCCGGTGGTCGACATCTTCGACTCCGGGTCCTGTAGGTCCATGATGCGCGCGCCCGTCTTCGGGATCACCGCCTGGGGCTCCACGAGCACCTCGCCGTAGGTCGAGTTGAAGCGCCGCGCGATCTCGCGAGAAAGCTCGACGTGCTGGCGCTGGTCCTCGCCCACCGGCACCTCGTCGGTCTTGTAGAGCAGGATGTCGGCCGCCTGGAGCACGGGATAGAGGAACAGGCTGGCGCGCACCAGCTGCTGCTCGCGCTGGGACTTGTCCTTGAACTGGGTCATCCGCTGGAGGTCGCCGTATGGCGTGACCGACGCCAGCAGCCAGCACAGCTCCGAGTGCTCGGCGACGTCGGACTGGCGGAACAGGATGCAGCGATCGGGATCGAGTCCGGCCGCCATCAGCATCCCGGCGGTGTCGAGCACGAAGCCCGGCAGCGCGTCGGGGTCGTACGAGACGCTCGTGGCGTGCAGATCGACGATGCAGTAGATCGCCGGGTCGCCGCGCTCCTGTCCTTCGAGGAAGCCCCGGATCGCGCCGATGTAGCTGCCGAGGTGCTTGCGCCCGGTCGGCTGGATGCCGCTGAAGATGCGCACGGGGCGGCCAGTCTGACGGGCCGCGGACCACGACCTGAATCCGCTCGACCGCGTTGTTCGCGTAGCCCTTCAGGTTCCAGGGCGGCTCGAGCGGCTGCGTGTTGCCGGCGCTGTCGGTCGCGCGCGACGAGAGCACGTGCTCGCCGGCGGGCGCGTCCCAGTCGAAGTGCCAGCCGCGCCAGGCATGCTCGCCCAGGGGCGGGTCCAGAACGGCGGCATTGAAGGTCGACCCGTCGTCGGTCGAGACCTCGACGCGCTCGATCGGCCCGTATCCCGACCACGCCCGTCCGGTGAGCGTGACCGGGCCGGGCTCGACGTGGCGCTCGCGGGTCATGAACTCCGGCACCCCGGGCGGGGCCATCAGCGACCGCGGCAGCATGCGCGTGAGGGGCTCGCCCGGCGTGCCGTCCGGCTCGTACATGCGGTAGCCGACCGCGTTCTGGTAGCCGCCGAACGGCTCCTCGAGCACTGTGATCCGGACGAGCCACTTCACGTTCTGCATGCCGTACCAACCCGGGACGACAAGCCGTAGCGGAAACCCATGCTGAGGCAGCAGGGGAGCGCCGTTCATGTCGTATGCGAGCACGCCGTGCTCCGCCTCGGCGATCGGGAGTGAGCGCTCGTAGGCCTGTGGAACGCCTCCCTCGATGCCCCTGTCGAGGGCGCTGAAGAGGACCTCGACCGCGTCCGCGCTCGGGCGCGCCTCGTCGAGGAGCGGCCGGAGCAGCGTCCCTCCCCACTCCGCGGTCCCCACGGCCTCGGTCAGCCACGGCTGGCTGAGCGGGCGCGGCTCGAGCAGCGCGCGGCCGTTGCCGGCGCATTCGAAGGTGATCGGCTCGGCCACCCGCTCCCGGGCACGCAGCTCGTCGAGGGACAGCGTGAGCGGCCGCTCCACCGCGCCCCCGACCTCGAGCACGAACGCCGCCGGATCGACCGACGGGATGTCGTAGTGGATCAGCAGGTAGTGGAGCCCCGGCGGCGTGATGTCATGCCGGAGCGCCTCGAGCGGCAGCCCGTGATTGCGCGCCGCGAGCCGCAGCTCGGCGGCGGTGATCCCCTGGTTCGCGACGGTGCCGGCGGGCGCGCCCTCCATGGGCGCGACTCTAGCCCTGGAAGATCCCGCCGTCGAAGTTGGTGAGCCCGAAGAGCACCGAGAGAAGGCCGATGCCGACGACGGCCAGCGCGACCCAGCAGGCAATCCGCGCGCCCGACACGTACGAATAGCCCGCCGCCACGAGCCCGAGCACGAGACCCAACGGGAAGAAGATGAGCATGCCGACAGCGGCAGCGACGGCGAGCACGACGGCCGCCTGACGGTCGCGCTTGCGCGAAAGGTCGCGCTCCTGCGGTGCGATGCCGCCGAGGCCGCTCATGCCCTCCGCTTGCCCCGCGCCGCGATCGGCCAAACGACGGCATTAAGGGTGGGCTCGCAGGGGGTTCCGTCGATTAACCGCGTATTACGCGGCTAACTGAAGGAGCACCCCCTTCACCGCTGCCGTTCGTCCACCTGGCCGCTTGGATGCCAGCGCACCACCGGGCGCTTCGCCGCCCCGGCCTCGTCGAGGCGGCGGACCGGCGTGGTGTGCGGGGCGGTGCGGGCCACCTCGGGGTCCTCCTTCGCCTCCTCGAGGATCGAGCGGACCACCTCGGCGAACTGGTCCAGGCGCTCCTTCGTCTCGGTCTCGGTCGGCTCGACCATCAGCGCCTCGTCCACCAGCAGCGGGAAGTACACGGTCGGCGGGTGCACGTCGTGGTCGAGCATCCGCTTCGCGATGTCGAGCGTCCTGATGCCGAGCTCCTCCTTCGCGCCGCGCCCGGAGAGGACGAACTCGTGCATGCAGGTGCGGTCGAAGGCGATGGGGAGGTACTCAGCGATACCGGGCTCGCCCATCAGCGCCTTCAGGTAGTTGGCGTTCAGGACAGCTACTTCGGACACGTCCTTTAGCCCATCGCGGCCGAGCGAGCAGATATAGGCGTACGAGCGCACGAACACGCCAAAGTTGCCCTGGAAGCCGCGCAGTTTTCCGATGGACTTCGGGCGGTCGTGGTCCAAATCGAAGCGATCGGCGCGGCGGGTGACTTGGGGAATCGGCAGGAACGGCTCGATCCGGTCCGAGCAGGCGATCGGCCCCGCGCCCGGACCGCCCCCGCCGTGCGGCTGCGTGAACGTCTTGTGCAGGTTGAAGTGCACGATGTCGAAGCCCATGTCGCCCGGCCGGGTGATGCCCATCACGGCATTCAGGTTCGCCCCGTCGTAGTAGAGCGTCGCGCCCGCGTCGTGGACGATGCTCGCGATCTCCTCGATGTTGCGGTCGAACAGCCCGAGCGTGTTCGGGTTCGTGAGCATCAGGCAGGCCACGTCGTCGCTCGCCTTCGCGCGCAGGTCGTCGAGGTCGACTCCGCCGTCCTCGGCAGTCCCGACCTTCACGACCTCGTAGCCCGCCATGGTCACGGTCGCGGGGTTGGTGCCGTGCGCGGTGTCCGGGGTCAGCACCTTCGTGCGCTGCTCGCCGCGGTCCTCGTGGTAGGCGCGCGTCAGGAGGAGGCCCGCCAGCTCACCGTGCGACCCCGCGCTGGGCTGGAGGGACACGTGCGGCAGCCCGGCGATCTCGCCCAGCGCGACCTGCAGGTTCCACATCAGCTCGAGCGCCCCCTGGGCGTACTCGGGGTCCTGCAGCGGATGCAGCCGCGCGTGTCCGGGCAGCGCCGCCACGCGCTCGTGCAGCTTCGGGTTGTGCTTCATGGTGCACGAGCCGAGCGGGTAGAAGCCCTCGTCGAGGTGAAAGTTCTTCGACGACAGCGTCGTGTAATGGCGAACCAGCTCGGGCTCCGAGATCTCGGGAAGCTCGGCCGGCCGCTCACGGATGGCGTCGGCGGGAAGCAGGTCCTCGATCGGCACGTCGGGCACGTCGGTCTCAGGGGCGACAAAAGCGCGACGTCCCTCACGGGAGCGCTCGAAAACGGTGACGGTGTCGTCGCTCATACGCCGACTCCCGTCGCGGAAGCGGTCGCCGGGGAGGGCGCCGCCTCCCCGCCGAGGACCGTCGCCAGCCGATCGATGTGCTCCTTGGTGCGCCGTTCTGTAACGGCAATGAGAAGACCGTCCGGATACTCGGCAAAATCGCGCCGCAGCGGATATCCGGGATTGATCCCGGCCTCGCGGGCGCGGGCGATCGCGGCATCCAGGTCCGGCACCCGCACGGCGAACTCGCGCACGACCGGGCCCGGGTTGATCGCCTCCAGGCCCAGCGCCTCGCGCGCGTAGTGCGTGCGGCGGAGCAGCAGCTCGCCCAGCTCGACGAAGCCACGCTTCCCGAGCCATGAGAGATAGATGACGCCCGCCAGCGCGTTGAGCGCCTGCGCGGTGCAGATGTTGTGCGTGGCCTTCTCGCGGCGGATGTGCTGCTCGCGCGTCTGGAGCGTCAGCACGAAGCCACGGCGGCCGTCCACGTCGCGCGTCTCGCCGGCGATCCGGCCCGGCATCTTGCGGATGAAGCGCTCGGCGGCGGCGAAGAACCCGAACGAGGGTCCGCCGAAGTCGAGCCGGTTGCCGAGCGTCTGACCCTCCCCCACGCACACGTCCACGCCGAGCTCGCCGGGCGGCTTCAGTATCGAGAGCGGGATCGGGTCGGCGGCGCAGACGAACAGCCCGCCCGTGCTCTTGCCGGCCTCGGTGAGCGCGCCCAGGTCCTCGACCGTGCCCAGGAAGTTCGGCTGCTGCACGAACACGGCGGCGGTGTCGTCGTCCACGGCGGCGGCGAGCGCCTCGATGTCGGTATGGCCGTCGTCGTCGAGCGGCACCTCCACGACCTCCATGCCGTAGCCCGCCGCGTGCGTCGCGAGCGCCGCGCGCGAATGCGGGTGGAGCCCGCGGCTCGCGACCAGCTTCGTCCGGCGCGTCTCGAGCTTCGCCAGGTAGCCGGCCGCCGCCACCGCGCTCGGGCCCTCGTACACCGAGGCGTTGGACACCGGCAGGCCGGTGAGCTCCGAGATCGCCGTCTGGAACTCGAACATGACCTGGAGGCCGCCCTGCGAGATCTCCGGCTGATACGGCGTGTAGGGCGTGAGGAACTCGGAGCGCGACAGGAGCGTGTCGATCAGCGCCGGCACGTAGTGGTCGTACATCCCCGCCCCCAGGAAGGTGACCTCCTCCTCGGCGCTGCGGTTGCGCCCCGCGAGCGCGGCGAGGTGCTCGTAGACCTCCTGCTCCGACCTGCCCGGCGGGAGGTCGAGCTCCCTGCCGAGCCGGACCGACTCCGGAATGTCCGCGAACAGCTCCTCCAGGGAGTCGACCCCGATGGCGCCGAGCATGGCGCCAAGGTCCTCGTCTGTGACTCCCGTGTAGCGGCTCATCTCGGCCTGTACGACGTTAGCTACCCGCTTGGACCAGCTCCCGATAGGCGTTCACGTCCATCAGCTGGTCCACCTCCGAGGGGTCGGAGAGCCGGACCTTGACCATCCAGCCCTCGCCATACGGGTCCTGATTGACCTTTTCGGGGCTCTCTGCGAGCGCCTCGTTCACCTCGACGATCTCCCCCGACAGCGGGGCGAAGACGTCGGAGACGGCCTTCACGGACTCCACCTCGGTGTAGGCATCGTCCTTCGTCACCGAGGCGCCGACCTCGGGCGGGTCGAAGAACACCACCTCGCCGAGGGCGTCCTGGGCGTACCAGGTGATGCCGAAGGTGGCCTGGTCCCCCTCGATCCGCGCCCAGTCGTGCTCGACGTGGTACTTCAGGTCGTCCGGGTAGCCGGCCTCAGCCACTTGTCTCCTTCCTGTAGAGCGGTTTTTCGCGAACCTCTGCCGCGCGCGCCTTGCCGCGCACGTCGACCTCCAGCTTCGTTCCCGGCGCCGCGGCGGCCACCGGCACGTAGGCCATCCCGATCCCCACATCGAGGCAGGGCGAGAGCGAGCCGCTCGTCACGACGCCGTCGCCATGGTCACTATGGACGGGGTTGCCCTGGCGCGGGATGCCTGGCCCGGTGAACGCGAACGGGACCAGCGTGTCCTGCGGCTCGAGCCCTCGCAGCGCGTCCGAGCCGATGAAGCCGGTATCGAGCTTGCAGCACCAGGCGAGCCCGGCCTCGATCGGGTTGCGGTCCTCGGACAGGTCGTTGCCGTACAGGTGGAAGCAGACCTCGAGCCGAAGGGTGTCGCGCGCCCCCAGGCCGGCCGGGGTGACGCCCTGCCCGAGCAGCGCGTCCCAGACGGCCGTCGCGCCGTCGGGCGGAATCAGGATCTCCACGCCGTCCTCACCCGTGTAGCCGGTGCCGCACACGACACAGTCCACGCCGGCCACGGCCAGGTCGGCCGTGCGCAGCCGCGCAGGGAGCTCGCCGGGAGAACGAGTGCTCGCGCGCACCGCGCGCTCGCCGGTCTCGATCCGCTCCACCGCGGCGCGTGCGTCCGGGCCCTGGACGGCCAGCATCGCCCAGCGGTCCAGGGCGTCGCTGACCTCCACGTCGAACTCGCCGGCGTGGTCACGGAACCAGGCCAGGTCCTTCTCGTGGTTCGACGCATTCGTGACGGTCAGGAAGCGGCCGTCAGCGAGGCGATAGGTGAACAGGTCGTCCAGCACGCCGCCGTCCTCGCGGCAGAGCACCGAGTACTGGGCGCCGCGCTCGGCGATGCGGGTGACGTCGTTCGACAGGATCCGCTGGAGGAAGTCCTCGGCCTGCGGGCCGCTCGTCTCGATCTCGCCCATGTGCGAGACGTCGAAGACGCCGGCGCCGGTCCGCACCGCCACGTGTTCCTGGCGAATGCCCTCGTACTGCACCGGCATCTCCCAGCCCGCGAACGGCACGAGCCGGGCTCCGGCACGCTCGTGGCGCTCGAAGAGCGGAGTCCGTCGGAGAGTGTCGGTGGCGGGCGGCAAACCGCCCGCAGGTTACCCCCTGGAGATCAGGCCGCGAGCTGCAGGGTGCGCTCGTCGCAGCAGAGCGCCCGCCAGGCTCGGTGGACGTACCAGGAGTCGGTGCTGGCCGCCATCGCGGTCGCCCTCGGCGGCGAACTCGGCCTCGAGCTCCGCGAAGCCGCGCAGCTCGGATGGGGTCACGGCCGCGAAGTCGCGCCCATAGAAGAACAGGACCGTCCAGCCGCGGCGGCCTCCCCCGTCGTGATCCTCATTTGGCGTCTCCCGGTATCGATCCATTCGCTGCCGAGCTCTCCGCGGCGCGCCTGCACTGGTCCACGGCGACGGCCAGGCCAAGCCACCCCGAGAACAGAAGATCGGGCGTATGCTGGGCGCGCAGGACGCCTCGGACACCCTCTGGCTCGAGGACGAGCTCGACGTGCGCGGTGACGGGTTCGGCTTCTGACATGCGACCATGGTCGCGCCGTTGGGGCTCCCCCGCATCGGGAGCACCCCCGAGATCTACCCCGATTCTTCATCGACTCGCAAGCCGCCACAAACAACCCGGATCTGATCGAGCGCCAGGCTGAGCTGGGCGCGCTGGACCAGGCGCTGGCGGGCGCGATCGCGGGCCGCGGCAGCGTCGTGGCGATCGAGGGGCCGCCCGGAATCGGAAAGTCGAGCCTCGTGAGCTCCTGTCTGGCGCTCGCTCAGGCGCGCGAGATGTACACGATCTCGGTGCGTGCCACGGAGCTGGAGCGGAGCTATCCGTACGGCATCGTGCGCCAGACGGCGGACACCGTGACGCTCGGCAAGTCCGAGGAGGAGCGCGCCGCGCTCTTCACCGGCGCCGCGAAGCTCGCACTCCCGATCCTCGATCCCGCCAGCGCCGAGGAGATCGACAACCCGGAGCTCATGTACCAGCGCCTGCACGGGCTCTACTGGCTGATCGCGAACCTCGCCCGGCAGCAGCCGCTCGTGATCTCCGTGGACGACGCCCAGTGGGCCGACGAGGCCTCGATGGCGGCGGAGCGCTTCCTGAGCCTCCGCATCGCCGACCTGCCGATGGTGCTGCTGCTGGGGGTGCGGACGGCCGAGGTCGGCCAGCTCGCGGTCCCGCTCGCCGAGATCCTCGCCGACCCTGCGACGACGTCGATCCGGCCGGGCCCGCTCTCGACGGAGGGCGCGGGGGCGCGCATCCAGGCGCTGCTCGGCTCGAGCGACCCCGCATTCGCGGCGGCGTGCCACCACGCCACGGGCGGCAACCCGTTCCTGCTCGAGCAGCTCGTGAGCGAGATCCGTGCGGAGGGCATCGAGCCCACCGCGGCGAGCGCGGACCGGGTGGCGTCGCTCGGCCCCGACACCGTCCGTGCCTCCGTGCTGCTGCGGCTGGAGCGGCTGCCGAGCGCCGGCGGCCCGGTCGCGCGGGCGCTCGCGATCCTGGGCGAGCACGACGTGGCGCTGAGGGACGTGTCGACGCTCGCGGAGGTGCCGGAGGACGCCGCCGCGGAGGCGCTCGCCGAGCTCGAGCGCTCCGGGCTCGTGACCGGAGCGCCGCACCTGCGCTTCACCCATCCGATCCTGCGCGCCGCGATCGAGGACGACATGCCGGCCGTGGAGCGCTCGCGCGCCCACGAGCAGGCGGCTCGGATGCTCGCCGACCGCGACGCGGACCCGGTGGCCGTGGCAGCCCACCTGCTCGTGTGCGACCCGGGCCAGGGCGCCTGGGCGCGCGCGGCTCTGCGGAGCGCCGCGCGCAGGGCGGAGGCGCTCGGCGATCCGTCGGCCTCGGTGAAGTACCTCGAGCGGGCCGTACTCGAGCGCCCCGAGCCGGACGAGCTCGGCGAGATCCTCTTCGAGCTCGGCCTCGCGTCCGCGCACGCGGGGGACCCGGACGCGGCCGACCACCTCGAGCGGGCTGCGCAGGCCGGCGGGCCGACGCGTCTCCGCGCCCTGCACTGGACGGCGGTCCTGGACCTGATGGCCGGGCGCGCGACCAAGGCGGCCGACGTGCTCGAGCACGCGCTCTCCGACGTCCACGAGGAGTCGGAGGACGCCAAGCCGCTGCTCGAGACGCTGATCGCCGCCGGGCTCGAGAGCGCGACCGTGCGCCGCCGCCTCGGGGACATATTCGACTACCTCGAGGAGCCGCGCGGCGCGCCGCAGACCGACTTCGAGCGCTTCGCTCTGATCACGCAGGCGTTCATCTCGGTCGTGGAGCGCGCCGACGCCGCCCGCGCGAATGACCTCATCCACCGGGCGCTTGCCGTCGAGGAGCACGGCTACTACCAGTCCGTCATGCGGGCGAGCGTGGGGCGGCCGATGCCGGCGTTCGTGCTCACGCTCCTGGAGCGCTTCGACGAGTCGCGCGACATCCTCGACCGGCTCGTGCGCGCGGCGCGCGAGTACGGCGACCGCTCGGCAGCGGGGGTCTTCCTCGCTGAGCGCGCTTGGACCCGGTACCGCGCCGGCAATGCGGAGGGCGCCGAGGCCGACGCCGCGGAGGCACTCCGGATCGCGCGCGACGCCACGCGGGCCCGAGGCCACGCCCCGATCGCGGCGTCCGTCGCCGTCCTCGCGGGCATGGAGCGCGAGCGGCCATTCGAGGAGCTCGAGGCGATCGTGGCGGCGCTGCCGCCGGCGGGCGACCCCGACACCGTGGTGCAGGACGACCTCGCCCTCGCGCGCGCCTGGCTGATGCTCACGCAGGGCGACGCCCGTGGCGCGGCCGATGTGGCGCTCACGCTGGACCGCGCGGACTCCTGGGGCTGCAGCTCTCCGACGCTCCTCCCCTGGCGGTCCGTCGCATCCGTCGCGCTCGCGAAGCTGGGCGAGGAGGAGCGCGCGCTCGAGCTCGCCCAGGAGGAGCTCCGGTTGGCCCAGGAGCTGGGCACACCGCGGGCCGTGGGGATCGCACAGCGTGCCGTGGCGCTCGCGGGCCCGGCCGACGAGCGTCAGGCCGGCCTCGAGGCCGCGGTCGCGACGCTCGAGAACGGAACCGCAAAGCTGGAGCTCGCGCGCGTGACCTGCGAGCTGGGCGCGGAGCTGCGCCGCAGCGGCGAGCGGAGCGCGGCCCGTGACGTGCTGCGGCGCGCCCACGCCCTGGCCGCCGAGTGCGGTGGCACGGCGCTGGCGAACCGCGCCAAGGACGAGCTCTCCCGCTCCGGTGCGCGCCTGATCCGCGAGCCGGCGAGCGGGGTCGAGGCACTCACGCCGAGCGAGGTGCGCGTGGCCGAGCTGGCGGCCGAGGGCCTCACGAACCGCGAGGTGGCGCAGGCTCTGTTCGTCTCGGAGAAGACCGTCGAGACGCACCTCGGGCGCGTGTACCGCAAGCTCGACATCAAGTCGCGCCACGCGCTCCCCGGCGCGCTGGCCGAGCGCCAGCAGGCGACGCCCGAAGCCGTGGGCTAAGCCGGGTCTGACCCCGAAGGGGTCAGACCCCGTCGTTCTGGGGTCTGACCCCGTCCGGGGTCAGACCCTTAACACCGCCGACGTCACCGCCAGCGCCACCTCCGCCCGGCTGTGGAGCGACGCCGCGCTCACCCACTCGTCGGGGGTGTGCGCGCCGCCGCCGCGTGGGCCGAGGCCGTCGATCGTGAGCTCGATCCCGCCCGCTGCCACATGGCTGGCGTCGCTTGCGCCACCGCGCTCGTTGCCGACGACCGGGCGCCCCAGGCGCTCGCTCGCGCGCGCGAGCACCGCGGCGGTGGCCTCGCGCGAGTCCATACCGGGCCATGCGCGCAGCATGGTCGCCTCGAGCCTGACCTCGTCGTGCTCGCCCGGCACAGCCTCGAACACGGGAGTGAAGGCCTCGAGCCGGTCGGCGCGCAGGTCGCAGAGGAGCTCGCCCGCGGCGGGCACCACGTTGAACGCGTCGCCAGAGCGCAGGATCGTCGGCACCGCCGTGAGCCGGTCCGGACCGGCCGGGTCGCTGCAGCGCGCGACGATCTGCGCCGCGGCCGCCAGCGCGAGCAGCGCGCTCCTCCCGCGCTCGGGCGCGGAGCCCGAGTGCGACGATCGCCCGTGCGCGTCCACGCGCAGCGTGGCGGCGGCCTTCCGCTTCACGATCACGGCCTCCTCGCCCGCCGGCCCGCGCTCGCCGGCCTCGAAGCAGAGGCAGGCGTCGAAGCCGGCGAAGCGCTCCGCGTGGACGAACGCCGCCGTCCGCCATTCCTCGTCGTTCACGAGCAGCACCGCAGCCTCCGCGTACAGCTCGGGCCGCTCGGCCAGCTCGCGCATGAGGGCGAGCGCCAGCGCCACCCCGCCCTTCATGTCCACGCTCCCGGAGCCCGTCAGCCGGTCGCCGTCGCGTGCGAGCGGCCGGTGCGCTCCATGCGCGACCACCGTGTCGAGGTGGCCCAGCAGGAGCAGCCGCTTCGTGCCGCTGCCGCGCAGCCGCCCCACGAGGTCGGGCGCGTGACGGGGCGTCGAGCACTCCGGGCGCTCCACCTCGGCCTCGGTCGGCAGGAAGGCGATGGCGAGCGCGACGCACTCCTCTGCCCCCGCCACGTCGCCGGACGGCGACGAGACCGCCACCAGCGCCTCCAGCTCGCGCTCCGCCGCGAGCGCCATGCGGGAGGCCGCGTCCATCACTCGAGCGGCGCCGCGAAGTGGAAGCTCGTGATGCGAAGCCCGGTGTTGAAGTAGAGCCGGTGCGCGTCCTCGCGCTCGGGGCCCACGCCGGAGTCGAGATGGAACTGGGTGCAGCCCTCGCGCCGCCCCTCGTCCTTGCACCACTCGAGCAGAGCGCGGCCGTGGCCCCTGCCGCGCGCCTCCGGCAGCGTCGAGAGGTCGTCCACGTAGAGCGTGTCGTGCCAGGCGAGGTTGCGGATCACCCGGAAGCCCGCCACGGCGACGCAGCGCTCGCCCTCGAAAGCGCCGACGATTCGGTAGCCCTGCGGCCGCTGCACCTCGTCGACGCGCCGCACGAACTCGGCCTCGTCGGCGTAGTGCGTGCGCAGGGCGCGCATGGCCTCGAAGGCCCGCGCCGTGTCCGGCGGGAGGAGCTCTCTCAGTCCTTCAGGAATGACGGAACGTCGATGTCGTCGTCCGAGATCTCGAGGGACGCGCGCTGCCGGTCGTCGAGCGTCACGTCGCGGCGACGCGGCTCGCGCCGGCGCCCGGTCGAGTCCTCCGCGAAGAGCGGCGTGCGGCTGGGCCGCTCGAAGCCTGTGGCGATGACCGTCACACGCACCGAGTCGGCGAGCGTGTCGTCGACCACCGCGCCGAAGATGATGTTCGAGTTCTGGTCTGCCGCGCTCTGGATGATCTCGGCGGCCTCGTTCACCTCGAACAGGCCGAGGTCGGTGCCGCCGGTGATGTTCAGGAGGATGCCGGTAGCGCCCTCGACCGACTGCTCGAGCAGCGGGCTCGACACCGCGTTCTTCGCGGCCTCCGCGGCGCGGTTCTCGCCCGAGGCCTCGCCGATGCCCATCAGCGCGGAGCCGGCGTCCTGCATGATCGTGCGCACGTCGGCGAAGTCCAGGTTGATGAGGCCGGGGGTTGTGATCAGGTCGGTGATGCCCTGGACGCCCTGACCGAGGACTGCGTCGGCCTCACGGAAGGCGTCGAGGATGCTCGTCCGGCGCTCGACCACGGCGAGCAGCTTCTCGTTGGGGATCACGATCATCGTGTCCACCTGCTCGCGGAGCCGGTCGATGCCCTCGACCGCCTGGCGCATCCGCTGGGTGCCCTCGAAGTCGAACGGCTTCGTTACCACGCCGACGGTCAGCGCGCCGACCTCCTGCTTCGAGACCTCGGCGATCACGGGCGCTGCGCCCGTGCCGGTGCCGCCGCCCTCGCCGGCCGTCACGAAGACCATGTCCGCGCCCTTCAGCGCCTCCTTGATCTCGTCCCTGCTCTCGTTCGCCGCGCCGTAACCCACGTCGGGGTTGGCGCCCGCGCCGAGGCCGCGCGTGAGCTGGTCGCCGATCTGAAGCTTGATGTCGGCATCGCACATCTGGAGCGCCTGCGCGTCCGTGTTGACGGCGATGAACTCGACGCCCTTCAGGCCCTGGTCGACCATGCGGTTGACGGCGTTCGTGCCGCCCCCGCCGATGCCGACGACCTTGATGACCGCGAGGTAGCTACCCGTGTCCATGTTGAGGTGGTGCCCTTTTACCGTCCGAAGCTCAAGCAAGAGTGGAGGGTTTCCCGCTCCCCCAAAGCCCAGACTCTAGGTGGAGTTCGCGGGAAGTGTCAATCGCCCTCGCAAGAAATTGTGCAGCGTAACCCTAGAGCATCCCTGGAGGGTTGGGGTAAAGCTCAAGTCGCGCTTGAGGGTCACCCGGGCGGCGGCGACGCGCCGCCGGCACCGGTGGAATCGGTGGGCGCGGGCGCCGGTGTAGGGCTCTGCGGAGCCGGCGCGGGCGTGCTCTGCGGCTCGGCGGGGGGCGTCTCGGTCGTGCCGGCCGGCGGCGCCAGCTGCTCGGTCGCCGGATCCACCGTGGTCGTCTCCGGAGGCGCGGTCGCCGCCGGCGGCGTGACCGCCTCGCTCCCCGCCGGCGCCACCGGTGCGAGCGTGGCCGCGGGGAGGCCCCCGGCCGCCGGGCGCCCCGGCAGCCGGACGTCGATGTAGGTGGCGCCCTCGGCCTCGGCATCGGCCAGGACGCGGGTGGCGGCGATCCACTTGGCACGAACGTGCCGGGCGTCGCCGAAGATGATCTCGGGCCCCTCGCGGAGCTCCACGACGATGCCGTCCGGGCTTCGCAGGCCGACCCGCTCGAGGCGCGGGCGAAGCGGCGCCGGGGCTGCGCCCGCCACCCGCGCGGCATGAAGGGCGGCCGGGTCCTTCAGACGGTTGCCCTGGACGGCCCCGCGGGTGTCGATCGTCGGAAGCCGTCCTTCGACCGGCAGCCCGCGCAGGATCGTGCCGTCGCCGGCCACGGGCAGCCCGTCCGCGAGCGCCGCCGGGCGGTGCTCGACCACGTGGATCGCAAGGCCGTGCGGGAAGTCCGGGCGCACCTCGAGCGCCCGGACGACCGGATAGGCCGCGATTGCCTTCTCGAGCTCGTCCTGGCGCACGTGCAGCGTCGTCATCGAATGCGCGGCGGAGACGAGCGCGGCGCGCACGCGCTCGGCGTCCTTCGTCGTGAGGCCCGTCACCGCAACGTCCTCGACGGCGACGAGCGAGGAGTCGCGCAGCCAGAGCTGGTAGGCGGCGGCGAGCACGAGCGCCGCGGCCAGGGCGATCAGAAGCCGGCGGCGGAAGCGCGGCGGGATGAGACCGACCGCGCGTGCGGGCCTCGAGAGGCCGCGCCGCAACGAGACCGTGGCGGCGCTCACGGCTCGCCCCAGAGCGGGCTCGCGTCCACCTCGCCGAGGAACTGCACCTCGGGCTCGAGCTCCACGCCGAAGCGCTCGCGCACCCGGCGCCTGCCCTCGCCCATCAGCGCGATCACGTCCGCCGTGGTCGCGTCACCGGTGTTCTCGACGAAGTTCGCGTGCTTCTCCGAGAAGCGGGCGCCGCCGACGGTGAGGCCCCTGCACCCTGCCTCGTCCAGGAGGACCCCGGCCGTTCGGCCCTCCGCGCGCGGGTCGTCGGGGTTCTTGAAGGTGGAGCCGAATGTCTTGATCCCGGACGGCTGCGCGGCGCGCCGTGCGGAGCGCATGTCGCCGAGCGTGGACTTCACGGACAGCGGGTCGGTCTCGCTGAGCGCGAACGAAGCGCGCGCCACGATCTCGCCGGCGCCGAGGTTCGACCGGCGGTACTCGAATCCCAGCTGATCGGGCGTGCGCCGGTCGGTGCCCGAGGCGGTGGTGACGTCGACCCATTCGAGCACGCGCGCGAGCTCGCCGCCGTAGGCGTTGGCGTTCATCCTCACGGCGCCGCCCACGGTCCCCGGGATGTTCACGCCGAACTCGAGGCCGGTGAGCCCGGCGCGCGCGGCGAAGGCGGCGGCCTGCGGCAGCCGCGCCCCGCCGCCGCAGAGCAGGCGCTCGCCCTCCTGCTCGATCGTGGCGAGCGAGCCGTCGAGCTTGATCACGAGTCCTCGGAAACCCTCATCCGCTATCAGCAGGTTCGAGCCGGAACCGACCACTCCTACCTCGATGCCGTCGGCATCGGCCCACGTGAGCGCCTCGGCCAGCGCCTGGGCCGAGTGCGGCCGGAAGAAGAAGTCTCCGTGCCCGCCGGTGCGGACCGTCGTCAGCCGCGAGAGCGGGTAGTCGACGGCGACATCCCGCGGCCGCTCGGTCACGAGCCGGCCAGCCTCACGGCGAGCTCGTCCACGTTCCCGGCGCCGATCGTCACGAGGAGGTCGCCCTCCTCCAGCTCGCCGCGGAGCTGCCTCTCGGCCTCGTCCAGCCGGGGCATCCACCAGACGGGCCGGCCGCCGCCGAAATCGGCCGTCGCCTCGGCGATCAGGTAGCCGCTCACGCCGGGAAAGTCCTCGGGCCGCTCGCGGGCCGGGTAGACGTCGAGCACCACGACCAGGTCCGCGAGCGCAAGGGCCCGTCCGAACTCGCGCGCGAGCATCGCCGTGCGCGAGTAGAGGTGCGGCTGGAAGGCGGCCACGAGCCGCCGCGGGGCGAGGGTGCGGGCGCCCTCGAGCGCAGCGCGCACCTCAGTCGGGTGGTGGGCGTAGTCGTCATATACCTCTGCGCCGGTCTCGGTTCTCCCGTGGCGTTCGAACCGCCTGCCGGCACCAGTGAAGTTCGCGAGGGCCGGCGCCGCCTCCTGCAGCGGGACGCCGGCGGCCCGAAGCGCCGCCAGGGCGGCGAGCGCGTTCAGGACGTTGTGTGTGCCGGGAACCTGAAGCGCGACCTCGACGCCGCCGTCCCCCGCGGCCGCCACCACACGGAAACGTGAACTGCCTGCACCGAGGGTTACGTCTTCGGCACTGAGTGCCCCGTCTTCGATCCCGAACGTGACGGGATCGCCCTCGCCGGGCAGGTCGACGTCCGGGCCGAGGACGCGCACGGCGGCCGGGCGCGTGAACTCGGCGAAGGCGTCCTCGAGCTCCGAGAGGCGCGCGTAGGTCGAGTGGTGATCGAGCTCGATGTTCGTGACCACCGCCACGTCGCGCGCGAGCTTCAGGAACGACCGATCGGACTCGTCGGCCTCGATCACCGCCCACTCCCCCTCCCCCCAGGCCGCGTTGGTGCCGGCCGCGCGCAGCTCGCCGCCGATCACGAAGGCCGGCCGGCGGCCGGTCTCGATCAACGCGAGCGCGGCCAT
Source organism: uncultured Thermoleophilaceae bacterium (assembly GCA_963819635.1). Lineage (GTDB taxonomy): Bacteria > Actinomycetota > Thermoleophilia > Solirubrobacterales > Thermoleophilaceae > JACVRW01. The sequence goes on along the minus strand of CAWFWX010000003.1, from coordinate 306,568 downwards.
CGAGGCGGTCGTGGTCTTCCCGTGCGTCCCGCTCACCGCAATCGTGCGCTTCATCTGCGACAGCTCGCCGAGGAGGTCGCCGCGGTGGAGGACCGGCAGGCCCGCCTCGCGCGCCCGGGCGAGCTCCGGGTTGTCCTCCGGGATGGCCGTCGAGACCACCACCTCGGCGCCATCCGGGACGTTCGCAGCGTCGTGGCCCATCACGGGCTCGATCCCGGCGGCCCGCAGGCGCTCGCAGTACGACGACTCCGCCTGGTCCGAGCCGGTGACGCTCGCGCCGAGCTCCCGCGCGACGAGCGCGAGCCCGCTCATGCCGGCGCCGCCGATTCCTACGAAGTGGAGCGCCCGTCCGGCGAACGGCGCGGTGAGGGGGTCAGCGCCCATCGCGCGCCCACTCTAGGCGCGGTGCCACGAGAAACCCATGACAGTCATGGGAAACTCGTGGCACCCGGCGTGGGCGGCGCGTTCGTCACGAGCCGCAGCACCTCGGAGGCCACCCGCTCCGCCGCGTCCGGCTTCGCCACCGCGCGTGCCGCGTTCGACATCTCCGCCATTCGCTGCGGCGCCGCCAGCAGCCCGCCCACCTCGCGCGCGAGCCGCGGGCCGTCCAGCTCGGCGTCGGGTATCACCAGGGCCGCGCCCGCGTCCTCCATGAAGCGGGCGTTCGCGTCCTGATGGTTGCCGGTCGCGTGGGGGTACGGCACGAGGATCGACGGCAGGCCGGCCGCGGCCAACTCGAACACCGACCCGCCGGCGCGGGCGGCGGCGAGGTCGGCCGCGGCGAGCGCGTCGGCGAACGGCTCCACGTACGGGAAGAGCCGGTAGTGAGGCGGCGCACCGAGCGATACGAGCCGCGCGCGCAGGACGTCGTAGTCGCGCCGGCCGGCGGCGTGCAGCACCGCGCACGGCGCCGCCGCCCCGAAGGCGTCGATCGCGGCGTCGTTCAGCCGCCGGGCGCCCAGCGAGCCGCCGAAGACGAGCAGGCAGGAACCCTGAGGAGGAAGCCCGAGGCGCGCGCGAGCGGCCTCGCGGTCACCCCCTTCAGTGCCCCGAGGAACGGGGCGTCCCGTGACAAGCCACTTCGATCCCGTCCGCCCCGAGATCGGGAACGCGAGGCACACCCGCGCCGCGAACGGCGCCAGCAGCCGGTTCGAGACGCCCAGATGGCTGTCCGCCTCGGTCAGGACGAGCGGTAGCCGCAGCGTTCGCGCCGCGAGCCCGACCGGCCCGGCCACGTACCCCCCGCCCCCAAGCACGGCATCGGCCCCGATCTCCCGGAGCAGCCGCCGAGCCCGCCCGGTCGCGCGCGCCGCGAGCAGCAGGGCGCGCGCCGCCCGAAGCGGGTTCGTCCTGTCGATCCCCGCCACCCGCAGCGTGTGGAGCGGGTAGCCCGCCGCCGGCACGAGCTCCGCCTCCGCACGCTCGCCTCCTATGAACTCGACGCCGGCGCCGCGCTCGCGGAGCGCGTCAGCTACCGCGAGCGCCGGCACGACGTGTCCCGCCGTCCCGCCGGCCGCGATCACGATCGTTGGCACTTCCACCTCCGTCGACGGCGCGCAGCTCGGGACGCTCGGCGCGCGCCACCCGTCCGCCGGTCGCGGCGACGTTCAAGAGCAGCCCCATCGCGCCCATCAGCACCACGAGATTGCTCGCCCCGTACGAGATGAACGGCAGCGGCACGCCCGTGAGGGGCATCAGCCCGAGCACCGCGAAGAAGTTCAGCGTCGCCTGGCACAGGATCAGGGAGGTCAGACCGGCCGCGAGCAGCTTCGAGTAGCGGTCGGCGGCGAGCTTCGCCACCCGCAGGCCCGCGTAGCCGATCATGCCGTACAGGCCGATCAGCCCGAGGATCCCGAACAGCCCGAGCTCCTCGCCGATGATCGCCAGGATCATGTCCGTGTGCGCCTCGGGCAGGTAGAAGATCTTCTGGACCGACTCGCCGAGCCCTACGCCGAAGAACCCGCCCGAGCCGATCGCGGTGAGCGCCTGGACCGCCTGGAAGCCGGTGTCGCCCGCATCCGCGAACGGGTCGAGGAACGAGAAGAGCCGCTCGCGCCTGTACGGCTCGGCGATCGCGAGCACGGTCGCGAGAAAGACCAGCGTCCCGCCGATCAGCGCCAGGTTCCGCATCGGCGTGCCCGCCGCCACGAGCAACGCGCCGATGGCGAAGCAGATCACCATCGTCGTGCCCATGTCCGGCTGCTTCATGAGCAGCGCGCACGCGGCGCCCACCACGAGCAGCAGCGGCTTCGTCATCGTGGCCACCGTGCGCACCGATTCGGGGCGCGCCGCAAGCAGCTGCGCCGCGTACAGCACGAGCGACACCTTCAGCAGCTCGGAGGGCTGGAACTGCAGGATCCCCGCGCCGAGCCAGCGCGTGGCGCCGTTCACGGTCACCCCGACGCCCGGCAGCATCACCGCCGTCGTGAGCGCGAATGAGCTGACCAGGAGGATCGGCGTGAGCGCGCGGATCACCCTGAGCCCGTGCCGCGACGCCAGGTGCAGCAGCACCAGCCCGGCCAGGCCGAACATGACGTAGCGCTTGAGGTAGTAGGACGGGTCGCCGGGCCCCGACAGGAGTGACTCCGCCGAGCTCGCCGAGTACACCATCACGGCCCCGCCGGCGAGCAGGCAGAGCGTGGCGGTGTAGAGGATTGAGTACTCGACCGGGCGCTTCCGCGGCATCCAGACCGTTTTCTACGGCCAGGACCGGATTCATCCTCGCGGGATCAGGGATCTGAAGACCTCGCCGCGCTCCTCGTAGTCGCGGAACTGGTCGAAGCTGGCGCATGCCGGCGAGAGCAGCACCACCTCGCCCGGCCGCGCGGCCGCCGCCGCGTCGCGCACAGCGGTGGCGAGGTCGCCGGAGCGGCGCAGCGGAACCGTCCCCTCGAGATCGGCCTCGAGGCGGCCGGCCGCCTCCCCGATCAGGTAAGCCGCGACCGCTCGCGAGACGAGCGCGTCGCGCAACCCCTCGAAGCCGCCGCCCTTGAAGCTCCCGCCCAGGATGACGTGCACGCCGCCCTCGAAGGCCTCGATGCCGCGCACCGCCGAGGAGACGTTTGTGGCCTTCGAGTCGTTCACGTAGAGCACGCCGCCCACGGAGCCCACCTCCTCCAGCCGGTGCGGCACCCCGGCGAAGGTGCGGAGCGCGCCGGCCACGGCGTCCTCGGGGACGCCCGAGGCGATGGCGGCCGCCGCGGCGCCGCGGGCGTTCTCGAGGTTGTGCGCGCCGCGCAGGCGAATCTCCTCCTCCGGCAGCGGCAGCGGCCCGAACTCGACCCGTCGCCCCTCGCCCGGCACCTCGAACCCGGGCGGAACGACGGCCACCTGCTCCGGCGTCTGGTTGGCGAACAGCCGCAGCTTCGCATCGCGGTAGGCCTCGAACGTGCCGTGGCGGTCGAGGTGGTCCTCCGTGATGTTGAGGAGGAGCGCCGTGTCGGGAGCGAGCGCCTCCGAGTCCTCGGCCTGGAAGCTCGACACCTCGCAGACGATGGTCGTCTCCGTGTCCACCTCCCCAACGAGCGAGGACAGCGGCGTGCCCACGTTCCCCGCCAGCGCGACCGGGCGGCCGGCCGCGCGCCAGATCGCGCCGAGCAGCTCCGTGGTCGTGGTCTTGCCGTTCGTCCCGGTCACGGCCACGAAGCGATTCGGCAGGAGCCGCCACGCAAGCTCGAGCTCGCCCAGCACCGGCAGCCCGCGCTCGTGGGCCGCAGCGATCACCGCGGCCTCGTTCGGCACCCCCGGGCTCTTCACGACGCAGGCGACCCCGTCGAGCAGCTCGACCCCGTCGCTCTCCAGATGCGCGTGGATGTCGTCCGGCACCTCGGGCGCACCCGAGTCCACCGCCACCACCTCACCGTGCGGTCTCAGCATCCGCACTGCGGCCGTGCCCGACCGCGCCAGCCCGACCACGAGGTACGGCCCCTCGGGAAGCGGCGGCCTCACCCCGGGATCGACGCCTGGTAGAGCGTGAAGCCGACCGCCGCGCAGAGTGCCGCGATGATCCAGAAGCGCAGGATGATCTTCGTCTCCGACCACCCCGCGAGCTCGAAGTGGTGGTGGATCGGCGCCATCAGGAACACGCGCCTCCGGAAGCGCTGGAAGGCGAACACCTGGATCGCGACCGAGAGCGCCTCGATCACGAAGATCCCGCCGATCACGATGAGGAGGACCTCGGTCTTAGTGACCACCGCGAGGGCGGCGATCGCTCCGCCGAGCCCCAGCGACCCGGTGTCGCCCATGAAGACCGACGCGGGGAACGAGTTGAACCAGAGGAAGCCAACGCACGCGCCGACCAGGCACGCGCTCAGCAGCGCAAGGTCCTGCTGGCCGTTGACGAACGTCATGACCGTGTAGGTGAGGAGGACGATCGCGGCGCAGCCCGGCCGCGAGGCCGTCGAGCCCGTCGGTGAGGTTCACCCCGTTGGTGGCGCCGGCGAGCACGAGGAAGATCAACACCGGATAGGCGAGTCCGAGCTCGACGTGCTTGTCGATCACCCGCAGGTCGAGCGAATCGCTCAGGCCCACCTTCTCCTTCACGGCGATCCACAGCGCGATCGCGGCCACCCCCTGAACGAGGAGCTTGGTCTTGCCGGAGACCCCAAGCGAGCGCCGCCTGCGCAGCTTGATGATGTCGTCGACGAAGCCGAGCGCCGCCATCGCGAGCGCGGTGGCGAGCACGGCCAGGCTCGCAGCCCGGTACTCGGACAGGATCAGGAACGGCACGGCGATCGCGAGGAAGATGGCCAGCCCGCCCATCGTCGGCGTCCCGGCCTTGCCGTGGTGGCCGGCCGGCCCCTCCTCGCGGATCTGCTGGCCGAACTCCTTGAGGCGCAGGTAGTCGATGAACTTCGGCCCGAGGAACATGCAGATCAGGAGCGAGGCCGAGCCGCCCATGACGATCTCGCCGAGCATCACGTGGCCACCCGCGAGCGGAGCGCATCGCGCGCGACGGCCTTGTCGTCGAACGGCTCCTTGCGGCCGTGCTCGAACTCCTGCCCCTGCTCGTGGCCCTTGCCGGCGATCACCACGACGTCACCCGGCTCGGCCTCCGCGATCGCGCGCCCGATCGCCCGGCGGCGGTCGGCGTCGCGCTCGGCATCCGAGCCGGCGCCCTCCATCACCTGATCGATGATCGCCTCGGGCGGCTCGCTGCGCGGGTTGTCCGACGTCACGAGCAGGCGGTCGGCGTACTGGCGGGCGGCGCGCCCCATCAGCGGGCGCTTGGTGGGGTCCCGGTCGCCGCCGGCGCCGAACACCACGTGCAGCCGCCCGCGCGTGAGCTCGCGCGCGGTGCGCAGCACGTTCTCGAGCGAGTCGGGCGTGTGCGCGTAGTCGACGAGCACGCCGAAGTCCTGCCCCTCGTCCACCGGCTCGAAGCGTCCCGGCACGCGCTCGAAGCCCTCGAGCGAGATCTCCTCGACCCCCAGCGAGCGCACGGCCGCGATCGCGCCGATCACGTTCAGCACGTTGAAGAGCCCCGGCAGCGGCGAGTCGACCGCGACCGGCCCGTCGGGCGTCTCGAGCGTGAACCGCGAGCCGGCGAAGTCGAACTCGATCTCGCGCGCGCGGTAGTCGGCGTCGCGCTCGATGCCGAAGGTGACGGCGTCGACCTCGGAGGCGATGCGCCGCCCGTGCTCGTCGTCGACGTTCACCACCGAAAGACCGGGCCCGTCGAACAGCCGCCGCTTTGCCTCGAAGTAGGCCTCCATCGTCTCGTGGAAGTCGAGATGGTCCTGGGTGAGGTTCGTGAAGACGCGCACGGCGAAGCGGATGCCCGCCACGCGGCCGAGCTCGAGCGCGTGCGAGGACACCTCCATCGCCACCGCGGTGTCGCCGGAGTCCTGCATGCGCCTGAAGGTCGCCTGGAGGTCGATCGCCTCGGGCGTGGTCCGCTCCACCTCCTCCTCGACCCCACCCACGACCCGCTTCACGGTCCCGAGGAGGCCGGTCTGCCGCCCGGCGGCCTCGAGGAGGTGGCGGACGAGGAAGGCGGTGGTGGTCTTGCCGTTCGTGCCGGTGATGCCGACCACGTCCAGGCCGGCCGTCGGGTCTCCATAAAACCGCGCGGCGGCCGGACCCATGGCGGCCCGGACGTCGTCGACCACGACCTCGGGCACACCGAGGTCCAGCCGGCGCTCCGAGACCAGGGCGACGGCCCCCCGTTTCACCGCTTCTGGAGCGAAATCGTGGCCGTCCGAGGTGAATCCGGGCACGCAAAAAAACAGCGCCCCCGGGGTGACGCTGTTGCTGGAGTAAGCGAGAGCCGAGATCTCGACCTCGGGCGCGTCACGCCCCATCAGGTCGCGAAAGGTCATGGATTCCGGCAGGTTATTAGCCGCTCCGGGCGACCCGCTGGCCATGCATCCCTCAGACTTTCGTCCAGGTGGCCGATACAGACCCCGTGAGCGGCACCGTCCTCAGCGCGCTCGCTCGTCTCGCGGAAAGGCGCTTCACAAGCTTCTCCGAGGCAGCTGACACGGTCCTCGACCTGATCGAGGCCGAGCTCCCGCCTGGGTCGATACTGCTTGGCCGGGTGGACTGGGACGAGGGCGAGCTGCGCCTCATCGACGTGCGGGGCGCGGCCAGTTCCGCCCTGGGCGCCGGCTCGACGGTCCCGCTCGCGCCCGGCGCGAACGGCGGAAGCCGCGGCTTCCTCGATCCGCAGTCGCTCCAGCAGCTCTCGGTGCGCTCGTATCTGGCGCTTCCGCTCGATTCGAGCTCGGGCGCCGGCGCGCTCACGCTGTGCGCGCTCGCTTCGGGCACAGATGTCTTCACGCAGGAGCACCTCGACGTCCTCTCGGTCGCTGGCCGTCTACTGACATACGAGTGGGAGAGCGTGAAGTGGCGCGCCGACCTGCGACGGCTGGGCGAGCGGCTTCGCGACCCCGAGCGGACCGACTCGCTCACGGGCCTCCTCAACCGTGTCGCGTTCGTGGAGGCCTCCGAGCGCGAGTGGCGACTCGCCGAGCGCGGGACGCTCGAGACGTACGTGCTCGCGTTCCGGATCTCGAACCTGCCGACGGTCGCGTCGCGGCACGGCTCAGCGGTGGCCGAGCTGATGCTGAAGGATGCTGCCGACGTGATGCAGACCGCCATTCGCCGCACCGACCACGCCGGCCGACTCGGCGAGGACACCTTCGGCGCGGTGCTCGTGGGCTGCAAGGGGCTCGAGGGAGCGGCCGCGTTCATCGGCCGCTACGGCCAGGCGCTCACGCGCGTGACCCACGAGCGGCCCGCCCAGCTCGAGCTCTCCTACGCGATCTGCTCGCTCGGCGACGCGGAGTCACCGGAGTCGGCCCTGGCCCGCATCGAGGCCGAGGCCGGCAGCGGCGCCGCCGAGCTCGCCGGGGAGCCGGTGTGAGCTCGGAGGCGAGCACCGCGACGCCGCCGCCGCCCAAGGGCGTCGTGCCGCCGTCGGAGCCCGGCGGACGGTCGGGCTTCCTCAGCGATGTGATCGTCGAGCTCGGCTTCGCAACCGCGGATGCCGTCGAGGATGCCGTGCGCGAGGCGCGCAGCGGCAGCACGGTCGCCCAGGTGCTGGTCGAGAAGGGCTCGATCAGCGAGGAGCAGCTTGCGCGGGCGACCGCCGAGCGCTACGGGCTCGCCTACATCGACCTGAACGACTTCGAGCTGGACCGCGGCGCCGCGGCCCTGATCCGGCCGTCGGCTGCGAAGCGCTATCAGGCGCTTCCGGTGGGGTTCGTGGGCGGAGGACTCCTGGTCGCGATGACCGACCCGGCCGACTCGCTCGCGGTGAACGACATCGCGGTGATGACGAAGCTCGAGGTGCAGCCCGCCGCGACAACCCGCTCCGCACTGGACGCGCTGCTCGCCGAGCTCGCGGCAGAGGCCGAGGCGGCCGAGGACGCCGAGGGCGGCTCGGGCCCCCCGGCCGCCAAGCCGGCGAGCACGGCCGCCGTGTTCTGGCAGGTGGATGCCGAGCGGCGAGGGAACTCCGGCCGAGGCCGCCGCCGCGGCGGCCGGCGTCGGCTCCGAGGAGGCCGAGAGGATGCGGGTGGAGCTCGTCGAGCTGCGCCGCAAGCTTGTCGGCGCCGAGACGGAGCTCGTGAAGGCCCAGGCCGATCTCGAGGCCTCCAGATCCGAAATGACGGCCGCCCGTGACGTCGCGACCGGAAGCAGCGCGCAGCAGGACCAGCTCGTGGCAGAGCTGGCGGCCGCGCGCACCGCCGCGGACGAGGCAACCGCCGAGGTGGACGCGCTGCGCACACAGGTGACCGAGCTCGAAGCGGCGCTCGCCGCCGAGCGCGACGCGGTCGCCACGCGCAGCGCCGACGTCGACGCCCAGCTCGCCGCGGAGCGCGAGGCCGCCGCCGAGCGGATCGCCGAGGCCGAGGCAGCCGCCGAGCGCGCCGCCGAGACCGAGCGCGAAGCCGCCGCCGCGCGGATCGCCGAGGCCGAGGCAGCCGCTGAGACCGCCGCCGTGCGGGTCGCCGAGGCCGAGGCAGCCGCCGAACGTGCCGCCGAGACCGAGCGCGAAGCCGCCGCCGCGCGGATCGCCGAGGCCGAGGCAGCCGCCGAGCGTGCCGCCGAGACCGAGCGCGAAGCCGCCGCCGCGCGGATCGCCGAGGCCGAGGCAGCCGCCGAGCGCGTCGCGGAGATCGAGCGTCAGGCCGCCTCAGAGCGCATCGCGGAGATCGAGACGGATCTTGTCGCAGCGCGCGACGGCGCCACCGAGCGGGTCGCGTTCGTCGAGGCCGAGCTCGCTGCGGAGCGCGAGGCGGCGGAGCGCCGCATCGCCGAGATCGAGGCCGCGCTGGCCGCGGCGCGCGAAGGCGCGGAGGCACCGCAGGCGGAGGTCGAGTCGCTTCGCCGCCAACTTGCGGCCTCGCAGAGCGAACTCGAGAGCATCCGCGGCCGCGCCGCCGAGCTCGAGACCGAGCTCCAGGCCGCGGACGCCAAGGGTCACACCCTCGCGGAGACCGTTCATACGGCTCACGCGCGCGTCGAGGAGCTCGAGCGCCAGCTCGAAGGAACCCGCACCCAGGACGAGGAAGTCGAGGCAAGGCTGCGCGAGGCGCGCGCCGCCGCCGAGGGCAATGAGGCCGCCCTGGCCGACGCACGCGCGGCCGCCGACCGGGCCGAGGCGGGCCTCGCTGAGACTCGCGCGAGGACTGAGCAGCTCGAGTCGGAGCTTGCCGAAGCGCGCTCCGCCGGCGAGGAACACGATCAGAAGCTCACCGAGGCAACGCGCCGCGGTCGAGCGCCTCGAGGCCGAGCTCGCTCGCGCGCTCGGGGAGCGGGAGAGCTTCGGCTCCCAGCTCCGTGAGGCGGTTGCGGCGTCTGCCGGCAACGCGGCGGAGCTCGAGGAGACACGGACCGAGCTGGAGCGGGCGTCGACGGAGCTCGCCGGTGCGCGTGAGGAGAGCAGGACGCTCGCGGAGCAGCTCGCCGAGACGCGCAGCACCACCGAGAGTGTCGACGCACGGCTTGCGGAGGCACGCAGCGAGGCCGAGTCGCTCGCGGCCCAGCTCGCCGAAGCGCGCTCCACCGCGGACCGCGCCGAGCGCGATCGCGACGAGGTCGCCGCCGCGCGGGCCGCGCTCGAGGCCGACCTCGCCGAGGCACGCTCCCAGCTCGAGAGCGTCAAGGCGGAGCTCGTGGAGGCGCGCGCCTCGACGACCGATCACAGCGGCGAGCTGGAGGAGGCGCTCTCCGAGCGAGCACGCCTCGCCGCCGAGCTCGAGCAGGCGAACGCCGCAGGGGTCGACCTGGAGGCGGAGCTCACCCGTACCCGCACCGCGCTCGAGAAGGCCGAAAGCGAGCTCGCCGAGGCCCGCAGCGCCGCCGCCGATGCCGAGGTCGCACGCGACGAGGCCGTCGCCGCACGCGACGGGCTCGAGAGCGAGCTCGAGCAGGCCCGCACAGCCGCGATCGAGGCGGAAACCGCCCGCGACAAGGCCGAGGGCGAGCTCGAGGGGGCCCGCACGGCCGCCACGGAGGCCCAGGCCGCGCTCGACGAGGTCCGGGGCGAGGTCGAACGGGCGCGCAGTGCCGCGACCGAGGGTGTTGCGGGGCGTGAGCAGGCTGAGGCTCAGCTCGACGCCCTGCGCGAGGCGACGACGCAGGCCGAGACCGCACGAGATGAGGCGCTGGCGTCGCTCGCGGACGCTGAGTCGGCCCACGCCAAGGCCGAGTCGGCCCGCGATGAAGCGCTCGCCGCCCGCACCAAGGCGGAGACCGCCCGGGACGAGGCGCTCGCGTCGCGGGCGGGACTGGAGTCGCAGCTCGCCGAGTCGCGCACGGAGCTCGAGGAGCTCGAGACGGAGCTCGGCCAGGCGCGCGCCGCGAGCGACGGCCTCAACGCCCAGCTGAGCGGTGCGCGGGCGAAGAACGAGGGTCTGATCAGGGAGCTGCGCGAGGCGCGAGGCGCCACCGAGCGCGCCGAGGAGCGCCTCGCCGAGGCGACCGCGGCGACCGAGGAGCAGATGGCCGAGGTGAGCGCCGCCGCCGAGGCGCGGCTCGCCGAGGAAGCCGCCGCTGCCGAGAAGCGCCTCGCCGATGCAACTGCCGCCGCTGAGAATGAGATGGCCGAGGCGACCACGGCCGCGGAGGCCCGGCTCGCCGAGACGACCGCGGCCGCCGAGGCCCGGCTGGACGAGGAGCGCGCGGCGAAGGACGAGCTCGCGTCCCGGCTTGCCGAGCTCGCGACGGCGCGCGACGAGCTCGCCGGCCGGCTGGCCGACGAGCAGAGCACCAGGGAGAAGCTCTCCAGCGAGCTGGAGACGGCGCACGAGACGGCCGAGGAGCTCGAACGCGTTCGCGAGCAGGTGACCGGGCTCGAAACCGAGATCGCGACCCTGCGGGAAGAGGCGGGCGAGGTCGCGGCCCTCCGGCTGGAGGCCGCAGAGGCCCACTCCGTCGCGAAGGACAGCCAGGACGAGCTCGTCGTCACGCAGAAGGCGCTCGATCGCGCCGGCGCTCAGGCGGCCGAGCTTCGCATCAAGCTCGCCGACACCGAGAGCGAGCTCGACCGCACCCGGATGGCGGCCCAGGAGGTCGAGTCGCTCCGCTCGAAGCTGTCGGAGGCCGAGCTCGAGCTGCGGGAGGCTCAGGACTCGCAGACGCACATGCGCGAGCGCCTCGCCCGCATCGACGCCCAGCTGGCCGCGGCGCAGGGCGCTGCGTTCGCCTCAGAGCGCGCCGTGGAGCAGCTCCGGATGGCCCAGGAGCGGATGCGCGACGCGCTGGCCCCGCCCGACGGCGACGACGACGCCGACGGCTCCGACGCCGCCTAGCCCGGCGGGATCTTCAGGTACGGCAGGGCGAACTCCATGATGCGCTCGAACGCGGGCGCCGCCACGGTTCCGCCGTAGATGTCGCCGCGCGGGGTGTCGACCATCACCGCCACCAGGAGGCGCGGGTTCTTCGCCGGCGCGTAGCCGATGAACGACGCGATGAAGTCGGTCTTCGAGTACCCGCCCTTGATCGCCTTCTCCGCGGTGCCGGTCTTCCCGGCGAGCGTGTAGCCCTCGACCTGCGCCTCCTCAGCCGTCCCGCCTGCGGCGAGGACGCCCTCGAGCATGTGCGAGACCTCGTCGGCCGTGCGGCGCGACAGGACCCGCTTCGCCGCGGGACGGTGGCCTTGGACGATGTACGGGGGCCGCATCAGGCCGTGATTGGCGATCGCGGTGTAGGCCGTCGCCATCTGCATCGGCGTGACGGCGATGCCCTGCCCGATCGGCATGTTCCCCATCGAGGAGCCCGAGTAGTGCTCGGGACGGAGGACGATCCCGCCCTCCTCGCCCGGCAGGTCCACGCCGGTCGGCTTGCCGAAGCCGAAGCGGCGCACCCACTTGTCGAAGTGCTTCGCCCCCAGCTTCAGCCCGATCATCACCGAGCCGACGTTCGAGGACTCCTTGAGGATCTGGGCCACGCTCTTGATGCCGCCGCCGGCGTCGTGCGCCTCGCCCACCGTCCGGTCGGCGACCTGGATCTCGGGCGGCACCGAGAGCGTCGTACCGGGCTCGACGAGCTTCTCCGAGATTGCCCCCGAAACCGTGAAGGCCTTGAAGGTCGAGCCCGGCTCGTAGTTCGCCTGGATCGCCCGGTTCTGTCGCGCGAACGCCGGCGCCCCGTCCACGTTGTTCGCGTCCACGCGCGGCCAGTTGGCGAGCGCGAGGATCTCGCCGCTGCGCGGGTCCATCACGACGGCGGTCGCGCCCTGCGGCGTGTAGGTCTGGCCGACCTCGGCGAGCACCGCCTCGGTCCGCTCCTGGATGCGCGCGTCGAGCGTCAGCCTGAGGTCGTCGCCGGGCTCGGCCCGCTTCGTCTCGACGAGGCTGACCGGCTCGCCCATCGCGTCCTTGACGAGCCGGCGCTCGCCGTCATCGCCGCCGAGCCCCTCGTCCTGCGAGTACTCGAGGCCGGACAGGCCCACGTTGTCGGTTCCCACGAGCCCCAGCACCTGCGAGGCGAGATAGCCCTGCGGGTAGACGCGCTTCGGTTCGGTGACCGTGCCGATCCCCTCGATCTCGAGCTTCTCGATTCGCTCGCCGACCGTCGCGTCCATCTTCCGGCGCAGGTAGACGAAGCCCTTCTGCCGGTCGGACAGCTCGCGGAGCAGCTCGTCCTCGTCGCGGCCGACCAGGGGCGCGAGCCTCGCGGCCTGCTTCGCCGGGTCCTTGATCAGGAACGGATGCGCGAAGACGGTGACCGAGTCCTCCGACACCGCCAGCTCCACGCCGTTCCGGTCGTAGATCGTTCCGCGCCGCGCCGGATCGGCGATGTCCTCGATCTGCTGGCTCACGGCACGGTCTGACAACGACCCGGACTTGACCGTGCCGAGCCAGGTCGCCCTGAGCGCGGCCAGACCGAGCAGGAGCAGGAACAGCGCGAACAGCAGCCCGATCCGGCGCTCCACGATCCGGGTAGGCGGGAGCCCCGGCCCGCGCCTTCGCTGGCGGGTCGGCGGGCGGCGCTGCGTGGCCGGCACGGGCTAGCCCGCCGGGGTCGCCGTGGTGGTGGGCGCTGGGGCGGCGGCAGGGTCGGTCGCCGCCGGGTCTGCCGTCGCTGTTGGATAGGTCGTGGTGGCCGCCGGGTCGGTCGCCGCCGGGTCGGTCGCGGCGGGATCCGTGATGGTGGTGTCAACCGGCTCCGGGGCCGTGTCGATCGGCTCGGGCGGCACGTAGGACAGGTTCGGAGCCGTGATGCGCTTCGCGGCCTGGTGCGCGTCGCGCTCGGGGCGGGCCTTCAGGTAGCGCACCTCGCCGGGCGCGGGCAGCACGAGGCCGAGCTGGGCCGCCGACTCCTGGATCCGCTCGCTCGACGCGAGCCGAGCCACATCGAGCCTGTTTCTCGCGATCTCGCCCTTGAGCGTCGAGATCTTGTCGGCGTTCTGGGCGATGTCGCGGTTCATCTGGAGGAGGTCGACGTTGAAGAAGACGATGCCGGCGAGCAGCACGAACACGAGCGCGATCCAGCCGCGGCCGGAGAGCAGGGCGTCGAGGACGTCACCGGTGCGACGGCGTGCGGCGCGGGCGAAGGGCGCGTTCAGGACGCGGACCGGAAGCGCCACCGCCGGCGCGGCCGCGCCGCCCGACATGCGACGCGGAGCGGGGACGGCGCGCGAGGAGGCCGTGCGGCGGCGAGTCGAGTGGCGCGCGGGGCGCCGCCTTGGCGCGGGCGGGAGCTGCCTTGTGGCGCGCTGGCGCGGCCTTCGCCCGGGCGGGCGCCGCCTTGGGCCGCGCCGCGGCTGCTGCCGCTCGTGCCATCAGGCGGACCCCGACCGGAGCTTGCGGGCCGAGCGCAGGCGGCTCGACTTCGCGCGCGGGTTGTCGGCGACCTCGCCGGGCGTGGGCACGACCGAGCGGCCGGTGATCAGCTCGGCCTCGGGCTCGCGGCCGCAGACGCAGACCGGGAAGTCGGGCGGGCACACGCATCCGCGCGCGCGCTCCGCGAGGAAGCGCTTGACGCGCCGGTCCTCGAGCGAGTGGAAGGAGATCGCCGCGAAACGGCCGCCCTCGCGCAGCAGCCCCCACGCAAGCGGCAGCGCGCGGTCGAGCGAGTCGAGCTCGGCATTCACCGCGATCCGGATCGCCTGGAAGACGCGCTTGGCGGGGCTGCCGGCGCCGAAGCTGCGCCGCACGGCGGCCGGCAGCGCCGCCTCGATCGCGGCCACGAGCTCACCGGTGGTCTCGATCGGCTCACGATCGCGTCGCCTCACGATCTCGCGGGCGATCCGTCCCGAGTTCGGGTCCTCGCCCAGGCGCCGGAACAGCTGGGCGAGGCGGCGCTCGTCCCAGGTGTTCACGATCTCGCGCGCGTCGAGCTGCTGGCCGGGGTCCATGCGCATGTCGAGCGGCGCGTCGTACGAGTACGAGAAGCCGCGCTCGCGCGCGTCCACCTGCATCGAGGAGATGCCGAGGTCGAGGTAGACCACGTCCGCCGACTGCCCCTCCTCGCGCAGCAGCGCGAGCCCGTCCGCGTAGTCCATCCGCAGGAAGCGCGTCTCACAGGTCACCTCGCGCGCGAGCTCGGCGAAGTGCTCCTCCGCCAGCGGGTCACGGTCGATGCAGACGAGCGTGCCCGTCGAGCCGATTCGGTCGGCGATCAGGCGCGCATGGCCGCCCGCACCGAAGGTGCAGTCGACCACCGTCTCGCCCGGAGCCGGCGCGGTGAGCTCGATCAGTTCGCCGGCCAGGACGGGTACGTGCGCGCGCGTCATGTCAAGAAGGATTGCCAAGGCGCTCCGTCACCTCCCCGATCTCCGCGTCGAGTGCCTGCTGCTGGTCCTGCCAGTGCTCCTTCGCCCAGACCTCGAGGTGGTCCCCCACGCCGACGACCACGACCTCCTTCTCGATGCGGGTGTGGTCGAGCAGCGGCGCCGGAAGGATCACGCGGCCGCTCGCGTCGAGCTCCGTGTCGAAGGAGTTGCCCTGGAAGTAGCGCGACAGCTGGCGGTAGTCCTTGCCCATCGGGTTCAGGGCGCCCAGCGCGCGCTCGACGATCGCCTCGTGCGCCTCGGCGGTCCAGACGGCGACGCAGGGTTCGAAGTCCTTGGCCAGAACGGTTCCACTTGAGAACGCCGCGCGGAACCGGGCCGGAATGCTGAGCCGGTTCTTCGCGTCCAGCGAGTGCTCGAAGTGGCCTCGAAACGCCAATGCTCATGTCCCCGGGAGAAAGTTCAGACCGGAGTGGCGGAGTGGGAGGAGCCCCGCCACTCCGGTCGATTGCTGGGTGCCACCGTACCCCACTCTCTCCCACTCTGCAACACGATTCCCCACCTTTCCGTCCGATGGTGGTCCGCGCTGCGCCAGAGATCGCCTGTTTTTGGCTCTGTAGAGCGGAATAAATGGGGTGGCACGCGGTGGGACGAATGCCCCCTCGAGGCGCGATTTAGCGCCCAGGGAGCGCTTCTGCACGCAATCCTTCGTGCAGAAGCGCGATTTGGTGGGTTGTCTGCAGCGTCCCGCAACTGGGGGCGGGTTACCTGGTTCGGGTAACCATGGACCGAATACGAACACCCTCACCTGCACTGGTAATCGCCTGCCTCGCGCTGTTCGTCGCCCTCAGTGGCGTCGCGTACGCGGCGGCGACGATCGACTCAGATGACATCGTCGACGGCTCGATTCGCAACCGCGACTTCAAGGACGGGACGCTGCGCGGCAACGAGGCCAAGCCAAACGGCTTCGGAGGCGGCGCGATCAAGGAGACGACGCTCGACGCGTCGCAGCTCGACGCCGGCGACATCCGCAAGGTCGACGACGCCGGCGTGGCCGACGGCCTGAGCCGCCACGCGGTGGTCTCCGCCACCGGCTCGCTGTCACGCGGGCGCGGCACGACCTCGGCCAGCCGCACCGGCGAGGGCCAGTACCAGGTGGTCATGGGCGTCGACGTGAAGGCCTGCACGTACTTCGCGACTCTCGGCGACACCGCCGACGGGGCCCCACCCGCGGGCGAGATCGCGGTGAGCGCGCTGGCCGGTAACGCGAACGGCGTGCTCGTCGTGACACGCGACAGCACCGGCGCCACAACGGTCGACCGGCCGTTCCACCTGATCGTCTCCTGCTGACTCAGGGGTACGCGGGCGGCCCCGCGGGAGGCGGGGCCTAGAGCGGCACGGCATCGGCGCTGCCATCGAGCAGCGCCGATGCCAGCGCCGCGGCCACCAGGAGCAGGACCGACGGCACGAGCAGCAGGGCAACGACGAGCTGGAGCTTGGGGCCGGCCCGGGCGGCGTCGTCGCGGATCCTGCGCGCAAGCGCGAAGCGGGCGGCGCGGGCCTGGGCGGCGAGCGTGTCGGCAAGAGGCGCGCCGTGGCGGCCGGCCCGCTGGAGCGCCGCCACGAAGGCGCCGATCTCAGCCTGCGGGAGGCGGGCGCTGAGCTCGTCCAGCGCCCGGCTCAGCGGGACGCCGAGGGCGACCTCGTTCGCCACCGCCACCCACTCGCGAGCGAGCGGACCTTCGGCTCGCTCCCCCACCGCCCTCAGCGACGAGGCGAGCGACCCGCCCGCCTCGACCGTCACGCGCAGGATGTCGAGCAGGCCCGGGAGCTCGCGGCGTACCCGCCTGGCCCGCTCGGCGCCGAGGCGGCCGAGCCAGAGGTCGGGAGCGAGAAAGCCGGCGACGGGTGCCGCCGCCCCGAGGAGCAGGCCGAGCCGACCGGGTGCGAGCGCGGCGAGCGGCACGGCGACGGTCGCTCCGAGGAGCGCGGCTGCGAGCTTCGCGGCCATCACCTCGCGAACGCCGAGGCCGGCCGGCCGCCCCGCGGCCTCGATGCGCCCGCGGAGATCGGCCGGCGCTCCGGGCGGGCGAAGGAGCCGGCCGGCGGAGGCGAGGACCAGGAGCAGCCGGGTCGCGGGTGTGCCGGGCCTCCGGGCGGGCTCGGGAACGAGCAGCAGCACCCCGGCGGTGCCGCTGGCGGCTGCGACGAATGCCAGACAGGCGCTCAGCATCGGCCGCCGCTGCTCCGGTCGGCTGGGACGGCGGTCGGCGGCCGCGGGCCGGTCACCATCGGAGGCGGCCGAGCCGGTGCATCAGGATCGCCGCCAGGACTTGGAGGAGGAGCGCGATTCCCACCAGCCAGGCGGTCAGGAACGAGCTCCACAGGCTCACGAACCAGCCGGGGCTGGCCAGCTCGGCCAGCAGGGCGCCGCCCAGGGGCAGCAGCACGACGATGAGCGCCGTGAAGCGCGCCTGGGCTGTCGCGGACCGCACCTCGTCCTCGAGCCGCGCCTGATCCTCGAGCGCCCGGGCGCTCTCGCGCAGCAGCCGCGCGAGGTCGCCGCCCGCGCGGCGCTGCAGGAGGCAGGCGGCCACGAGCGTGTCCATGCCCGGCGAGCGGGCGCGCCGGCGCATCGCCTCGAGCGCGTCGTCGGTCGCGGCGCCGGCGGCCAGCTCGGCGGCGGTGCGGCGCAGCTCATGGCCGGCCGCGCCGCCGATTCCGGCCGCGGCGTCGTCCAGCGCCGATCGAAGCGAGCGACCGCCGGCGAGGGCGTCCGCGATCGCGACCGCCATCTCCGCGACTCCCGCGTCGACCGCCGACCGGTACCGGCGCCGCCGGGCGGCGAGCGCCCGCGCGACGGCGAACGGGCCCGCGGCGGCGAGCCCCAGCCCGGCGAGCGGTCCGAAGGTGACGAACCCCGCCGCGAACGCGACCGCCGAGCCGCAGAGGAGCAACCTCCGCCGCTCGACGGCGCCCGGATCGCGGCCCTCCCGCCCCACCCGAACGAGCGCCTCGACGAGAGCCGCGATCAACCGCACCCACCGCGGTCCGCGCGCCAGGAGCAGCGCGCGCACGCCCCCGCCGAGCTCGAGCGCCGCGAGTCCGGCCGAAGCACCCGCGACGAAGGCCACGAAAGCCGCGGTCACGAGCGCGCGCCTCGCAGCGCGTCCAGCCGCCTCGCGAGCTCGCCCGGGCCGGGCGGCCGCAGCCGGCTGCCGCGGCTCCAGAGCTCGCGGGTTCCGGCTCCGCCGGCCACGCGTGCCACCTCGCTCACCGACTCGACCACGCGCGAGCCGTCGGGGAGCCGCGTCTGATGGACGACCACGTCGAGCGCGCTCGCCACCTGGTCGCGGATGGCCGCGTGCGGCAGTCCCACGCCCGCCATCAGCGCGAGCGTCTCCACGCGCCGGAGGGCGTCGGCGGGCGAGTTCGCGTGCACCGTCGTCAGCGAGCCGTCGTGGCCCGTGTTCAGCGCCTGCAGCATGTCGAGCGCCTCCGGGCCACGGACCTCGCCGACCACGATCCGGTCCGGCCGCATCCGGAGCGCGTTCACCACGAGCTGCCTGATCGTCACCTCGCCGCGCCCCTCGAGGTTCGCCGGCCGCGACTCGAGCCGCACCACGTGGCGCTGGCGCAGCCGCAGCTCCGCGGCGTCCTCGATGGTCACGATTCGCTCCTCGCCGGGGATCGCACCCGAGAGAGCGCCGAGCGTCGTGGTCTTGCCCGAGCCGGTCCCGCCGCTCACCAGCACCGCGGCCCGGGCGGCCACGCACAGCGCCAGGAGCTCCGCGACCTCGCCCGGCATCGTCCCGCGCTCCACCAGCTCGCGCAGCGAGAAGCCCTCATGCCTGAAGCGGCGCACGGTCAGGCACGGCCCCGACAGCGACAGCGGCGGGATCACGACGTTCACCCGCGAGCCATCGAGAAGCCGGGCGTCGCACATCGGCGACGCTTCGTCCACCCTCCGCCCCAGCGGCGCCAGCACACGCTCGATGGCGTGCATCAGCTCCGCCTCGCCTGCGAAGGATACGCCCGTGTGATGGACCTTGCCGGCCCGCTCGACGTACACCTGCGCCGGCCCGTTGACCATCACCTCGTCGACCGAGGGATCCGCCATCAGCGGCTCGAGCGGCCCCAGTCCGGTGGCGAGCAGGAGCACCCGCCGGCAGAGCGCCTGGCGCTCTGCGTCCGGGAGCGAGCCGGCCTCGCGCTCGACCAGCGAGCGCACCTCCGCGTCGAGCGCGGCGTCACCCGCCTCGCCCGAGCGCGCCCGCTCGATCAGCCGCTCGCGCAGGGCGGCGGCGAGGTCGTCGAGAGCTTCCATGCCCGGGGGAGTCCGCGGGCACGGGGATTCGCCCCCGGTCGGTCGGACAGCGGCGCGCGGCGAGAGACGCCAGACTTCGCCGGAATGGACCTCACGCTGGTGAACCTGGACGAGCCCACGGAGACGCGCACCTTCGAGCACGGCCGCTTCGAGCTCTACTCGGTGGGGCCGATGACGATCGGCCGGGCGACCTACGAGCCGGGCTGGAAGTGGTCCGAGCACGTCGGGGGGCCGGCCGGCGCCGCGTCATGCATGGTCGAGCACGTGGGCCTCGTGATCAGCGGCCGGGCGGCCGTGAAGATGGACGACGGCGAGGAGCGGGTGATGGGGCCCGGCGACCTCTTCTACGTGCCGCCCGGGCACGACAGTTGGGTGGTCGGCAACGAGCCGTACATTTCTCTGCACGTCATGGGCAGCGAGAATTACGCGACATGACCCCCCGCGAGATCCGCTCCTGGCTGATGGACATGGACGGCGTCCTGGTGCGCGAGCAGCAGGCCGTCCCCGGCGCCAACGACTTCCTCACGCGGCTCCGCGAGCTCGGCCTGCCGTTCCTGGTGCTCACGAACAACTCGATCTACACGCAGCGCGACCTGGCCGCGCGGCTCAGGCGCACGGGCCTCGACGTGCCGGAGGAGTCGATCTGGACGTCTGCGCTCGCGACCGGCAAGTTCCTCGCCGACCAGCGCCCCGGCGGCTCGGCCTTCGTGATCGGCGAATCCGGGCTCACCACGGCTCTGCACGACGAGGGCTACACCCTGAGCGAGACCGATCCCGACTACGTCGTGCTCGGCGAGACCCGCACCTACAGCTTCGAGCGCATCACCCTGGCGATCCGCCTCATAGCGGGCGGCGCGCGCTTCATCGCGACGAACCCGGACAACGTCGGCCCCACTCCCGACGGCCTGCTCCCCGCGACCGGATCCGTGGCCGCGCTGATCAGCCGTGCCACCGGGGTCGATCCCTACTACGTCGGCAAGCCGAACCCGCTGATGATGCGCTCCGCGCTCAACGCCATCGACGCCCACTCGGAGACCACCGCGATGATCGGCGACCGCATGGACACCGACGTCGTCGCCGGGCTCGAGGCGGGGCTCGAGACGATCCTGGTTCTGACGGGCGTGACGACACCCGGCGAGGCCGAGCGCTACTCGTACCGCCCCTCGAGGATCGTGGGCTCGGTCGCGGACCTCATCGAAAGCCTGGACGGTGCAAGTGACTCCGCTTGACGGCAAGGTTGCGCTCATCACCGGCGCCAGCGGCGGCATCGGCGCGGCCGTGGCCCGCTCGCTCCACGACGCCGGCGCGTCGGTGGGGCTGATCTCCCGGCGCGGCGACGACCTCGGACTCGAGCGCTCGCTCGGCATCGCCTGCGACGTGCGCGACCGCGCCGCGGTCGAGCGGGCCACCGCCGAGGTGGTCGAGCGCTTCGGCCGCCTCCACATAGCCGTCGCCAACGCCGGCGTGGGCTCGTACGGGCCCTTCCTCGAGCTCGACCCGGACGCGCTCGAGGCGATGATCGACGTGAACCTGAAGGGCACGCTCTACACGGCCGCGGCCACGCTCCCGCACCTGATCGCCTCCGGCGAGGGCGACTTCGTCTCGCTGGCGAGCGTGGCGGGCGTCCGGGCCTTCCCCGGGGAGGCCGTCTACAACGCCTCGAAGTTCGGGCAGGTGGGCTTCACCCGCGCGCTCGACCACGAGCTCCGCGAGCACGGCGTACGCGCGACCAACATCGCGCCCGGCGGGGTCCACACGGAGTTCGCGATCGGAACCGGCCGCGAGCACGGCGACCCGGGTCTCGATCAGATGATGAGCTGCGGAGGACGTGGCCGAGGTCGTCCTGTTCGCCGTCACGCGGCCCCGCAACCTGCGGATCCTCACGACGACGTTCCGGCCGATGAGCGAGGGCTCATCGGGGTAAGTCGACTTTTGTACCCCCTGGGGTACAAAAAGCGCCTAACCCGAATACCTCAATGCTGCAGTTCGAAGCGCCTCGCGCGCCTCGGCAGCGAGCGTCCTGACCAACTCCCCCGCCGGCACGCCTGCAACCGCCAGCGAATACGCCTGCCCCGCCCAGAGGTTGAAGCCGTCGGCGTCGCCACCCTCCCGCGCGGCCGCCCGCAGCGGCGCGGTCAGGTTGTGCACCTCCGGGTACGCGAGCGGCGCCTCGGGCTCGTGCTCGCGCATGAAGCGGTTCTCGATCCCGCGCGCGCTGCGGCCGGTGAACGCGCGCGTCACCGCGGTCGGTACGTCGCCGCGCAGGGCCTCACGATGCGCGGACGCGGTGGCCGCCTCCGGAGTGAGCATGAACGCGGTGCCCAGCTGCGCCGCCGCGGCGCCGGCCGCGAGCACCGCGGCCACGCCGCGACCGGTCGCGATGCCGCCCGTGGCCACCAGCGGAAGCTCCGTCACGGCACGGACCAGCTGGAGCAGCGCGAGCAGCCCGATGTCGCCAGGCGCAGCGGGATCATGGGTCCCCCGGTGCCCACCCCCCTCAATGCCCTGGACCACCAGGGCGTCGGCGCCCGACGCCGGCCGCGGCCGTCGCCTCGGATGGGGTCGTGACCGTGACCCACACCGCACAGCCCGCCTCCCGAAGTGAGCGCACCACACCGCCCTCCGGGCACCCGAACGTGAACGAAACCACCGGCACGCGCTCGTCGCGCGCCAGCTCGAGCTTCGCCTCCCAGTGGTCGTCGTCGTGGCGCGGCTCACCGGGCTCGACTCCGAGCCGCGCGGCCTCCGCTCGTATCGCATCGGCATAGCGCTCCAGCGCGGCGGAATCGCCGCTCGCGGGCCCGGGCACGAACAGGTTCAGCCCGAACGGGCGCGCGGTCAGCCCGCGCAAATCTCCGAGCTCGGTCCTCACCGCTTCCGTCGTCCGGTAGCCGGCTGCGAGGAAACCCAGGCCGCCGGCCTCCGACACGGCGGCTGCGAGCGCGGGGATCCCGGGCCCGCCGCCCAGCGGCGCCTGGACGATCGGATGCTCGAGCTCGCGAGAGCGAGAAGGCCACGGTCAGAAGATAAGGTCAACGCGATGCGAGTCGGCGTCGTGGGCGGAGGGCTGATGGGCTCGGGGATCGCGGAGGTCTGCGCCCGCTCGGGCGTCGATGTGACCGTGATCGAGGCCGACGAAGCCGGCGTCGCCCGCGCCGAGGCGGCGATCGAGCGCTCGCTCGACCGCGCGGTCAAGGCGGGCAAGCTGGACGCGCCCGACCGCGAGGCGGCCGCCGGGCGGCTGGCCTTCACGACGAGCTTCGCCGACGTCGAGGGCGCGGACGCCGCGATCGAGGCGGTCTTCGAGGACGAGGAGCTGAAGCGCCGTGTCTTCAAGCGGCTGGACGAGGCGCTCCCCGAGGCGGAGTTCCTCGCATCGAACACGTCGTCGGTGCCGATCATGAAGCTGGGCGCCGAGACGACGCACCCCGGCCGTGTGGTCGGCCTCCACTTCTTCAACCCCGTGCCGGTGCTCCCGCTCGTCGAGGTCGTCCGCTCGATCATGACCTCGGACGAGACGATCGAGCTGGCCACGTCGTTCGCGGAAGAGACGCTCGGCAAGACCACGATCCATTCGCAGGATCGCGCCGGGTTCGTCGTGAACGCCCTGCTGATCCCCTACCTCCTCTCGGCGATCCGGATGTACGAGTCGGGCTTCGCGTCGAAGGAGGACATCGACGAGGGGATGATGAAGGGCTGCGCGCACCCGATGGGCCCGCTCCAGCTCGCGGACCTGATCGGGCTCGACACGCTGCTGGCGGTCTCGGAGTCGCTCTACGAGGAGTTCAGGGACCCGGCCTCGGTGGCGCCCGCCGTGCTCAACCGCATGGTCGAGGCGGGCCTCCTCGGCCGCAAGTCGGGGCGCGGTTTCTACGACTACTCTGGCTAACCTCGGCTCTGTGAGCGCAACCGCAGACGAGAAGCTGGCAGCCGCCAATTGGGACCTCGAGCCGCTGGTCGACAACCGCGGCCCGGAGGCCGTCCAGGCAATGCTCGAAGAGGCGCGCGAGCGCGCCGAGGCCTTCGCCGCCCGCTACAAGGGCCGCGTCCACGAGCTCGACGTGGCCGAGCTGGCGGAGGCCATGGAGGAGCTGGGCGCCATGCACGACCTCGGCGGTCGCGCGGGCTCCTACGCCATGCTGAGCTACTCGCTCGACACGGCCGACCCCGAGCGCGGCGCGCGCATGCAGAAGGCGCGCGAGCTCGGCGCGGCGATCGAGACCCAGCTGCTCTTCTTCGACCTCGAGTGGAACCTCGTCCCCGACGAGCGCGCCGGCGAGCTGCTCGAGGCGCCCGAGCTCGGCTTCTGCGCCCAGCACCTG
The DNA here is from genome assembly GCA_963819635.1 of uncultured Thermoleophilaceae bacterium. GTDB lineage: Bacteria > Actinomycetota > Thermoleophilia > Solirubrobacterales > Thermoleophilaceae > JACVRW01. The sequence continues at coordinate 283,233 of CAWFWX010000003.1, read as the reverse complement.
CGCAACCTCCGCCGCTACCTGCCCCACCAGCTCTCCGAGCCGGAGGAGCGCATCCTCACCGAGACGAACGTGACCGGCGGCTCGGCGTTCCAGCGCCTCTTCACCGAGCAGACGTCGGCTCTGGAGGTCGAGCTGCCGGATCACGACGAGCCCGCCTCGCTCGAGGAGGGCCTCTCGCTGCTCCAGCACCCGGACCGCGAGCGCCGGCGCGTCGCCGCCGAGGCGGTGACGGCGTCGCTCCGCCCCGACCTCCGCTCGCGCGCGTTCGTCTTCAACACGCTGCTCCAGGACAAGGCCACGAAGGACCGGCTGCGCGGCTACAAGCATTGGCTGGCGTCGCGCAACCTGGCGAACGAGGCCAGCGACGAGTCGGTCGAGGCGCTGATCGATGCCGTCCAGGGCCGCTACGACCTCGCGCGGCGCTGGTACGCGCTCAAGGCGCGCCTCCTCGGGCTCGACAGGCTCGCGTACTACGACCGGATGGCCCCGGTGTCGGACAGCGACGACCACATCCCCTACGGCGAGGCCGAGGAGATCGTGCTCGACTGCTACCGCACCTTCTCGCCTGAGCTCGGCGCCACGGCCGAGGAGTTCTTCACCGGCGGCTACATGGACGGCCCGCCCCGTTCCGGGAAGCGCGGCGGCGCGTTCTGCTCGTACACGGTGCCGTCGGCGCACCCGTACGTGATGCTGAACTACACCTCGCGGCCGCACGACGTGCTCACGATGGCCCACGAGCTCGGCCACGGCGTGCACGCCACGCTCGCGGGGCCGCAGGGCATCTTCCACTTCACGACGCCGCTCACGCTCGCGGAGACCGCGTCGATCTTCGGCGAGAACATCGTGCTCGAGCGGCTGCTCGAGCGCGCGCCGGGCGCGGCCGAGCGCCTCGACCTGCTCGCCGGGGCGCTGGACGGCGCCGTCGCCGCCGTGTTCCGCCAGATCGCGATGAACCGCTTCGAGGACGCGATCCACACCTCGCGGCGCGAGCAGGGCGAGCTGTCGGTCGACCGCTTCCAGGAGCTCTGGCTCTCGACGCAGGCGGATCTGCTCGGGGACAGCGTCGAGGTCGACGACGACTACGGCATCTGGTGGTCGTACATCTGGCACTTCGTGGACGCGCCCGGCTACGTGTACGCATACGCGTACGGCCACCTGCTGGCCCTGTCCGTGTACCGCAAGTACGAGGAGCAGGGCGAGGGCTTCGTCTCGTCCTACCTCGACCTCCTGCGGGCCGGCGGCTCGCGGCCGCCGGAGGAGCTCGGGGCGATCGTGGGCGTGGACCTCTCCGATCCCGGCTTCTGGGCCTCCGGCCTCGAGCTCATCGAGCGCCAGCTCGACGCCGCAGAGGAGGCCGCGCGGGAGGCCGGGCGACTCGTGTGATAGCCGAGCACATCCCCCTTCCCGGCGGGGTGGTCGATCTACTCAGGCCGCGTGACGCCGACGCGCTGATCACCGAGGCGGCGTTCGAGCACGAGGAGTTCCTGCCGTACTGGGCCGAGCTGTGGGCAAGCGCGGTGGCGCTCGCCCACGACGTGTCGCTTCGGGCGCTTCGCGGGAGGCCCACCCTGGAGCTCGGCTGCGGGCTCGGCCTGCCCAGCATCGCGGCCGCGCGGGCCGGGGGGCGGGTGCTCGCGACCGACTGGTCCCCGGACGCGGTGGCCGCCACGGCAGCCAACGCCGAGCGGAACGGCGTGGAGCTCGAGACGCTGCGCTGCTCCTGGGCCGAGCCCGACGCGATCGTGGAGCGCGGGCCGTGGCCGCTCGTGCTCGCGAGCGACGTGCTCTACGAGGCGCGCAACGTCGATCAGTTGCTGGACCTGCTGCCGCGACTCGTGGACGAGACGGGGCTGGTGCTGCTGTCCGATCCCGGGCGCGTCCCGGCGGAGCGCTTCCTCGCCGCCGCGCCGGAGCAGGGCTGGTCGGTTCGCAGCGTGCCGAGCCCGCGCGCGAAGCGCGTGCTGATCCACCGCCTGAGGCGGGTTACCGGCTAGACGATCTCGAAGGCGTTGCCGCCGCGCCCGCTCACCTCGTCGGCCGCCTGGAGGGCGGCCTGGAGGAGTGCGGCGGGGCGTCGCTGGCCCGCGGGTGCGCAGGTCGCGCCCACGCTGGGCAGCACGGGCAGCCCGCCCGGCCCGATCGGACGCCGGGCGACATCGAGGATGCGCTCGGCGATGCGGGCGACGGTGGTTGCGTCGTGCACGCCGGCGCAGACGGCCGCGAGCCGCTCGTCGTCGAGCTGGCCGACGAGGTCGAGCGGGCGGAGCGCGGAGCTGACGTGGCGGCCGATCTCGCGCAGGACCACGCTGCCGGCGGGGCGGCCGCGGTCCTCGCCCAGCCGCTCGATGCCCTCGAGGCGGACGACGACGACGCCGGCCGCGCCGGAACCGGCCGGGTGAAGCGCCCACGCGAGCCGGTCGAGCAGCGAGAAGCGGGTTGGGAGACCTGTTGCAGGATCGATCTCGGCCGCGGTCTGCGGCTCCTGGCCCACCAGGTCGAGCCTGCGGGTGAGCCACTGGACCTCGGCGCGGTCGCCGGCCACGAAGGTGGTCTCCACGGGGCACCAGCCGCCGCCGGCGGCGAGCAGCCGGTACTCGACCGTCTCGGCCCCGGGACCGCGCATCCAGCCGCGGTGGAGGGCCATCACGCGATCGCCGTCCTCGGGGTGAATCAGCGCCTGGATCGGGCTCCCGAGCAGGGTGTCGCGCGGCACGCCGGTGAGCTCCGACACGAGCGGCGATGCGTACAGGAACGAGCCGGCCGCGTCGTGCACGGATACGAGCGCGCGCACGCTGGCCGCGAGCAACCGGAAGCGCTGCTCCCAGGGATCGGCCGCGATGCCGCTGCCGTCGACAGCCTTCAGATGCCGCTTGGGGACGCCCACGCAGGTGTTATCGGCGTCCGGGAGGCGACCGTTAGCGCCGGAGGCCGGCGAGGGAGCGGTACAGCTCGCGGGCTGTGAGCTCGCCGAGCCGAAGACTCTCGAGCCGGTAGCTCTCGTTGGGCGCGTGGAACGCGTCGGCGGCGAGGGCGAAGCCGCTCACGATCGTGGGCACCTTCTGCTCCGCCAGCACCGCGAGGAGCGGGAGCGTCCCGCCCAGGCGGACGAACGCGGGCCGGGTCCCGCAGGCGCGCTCGAACGCCTCCGCCGCCAGCTGGAGCGCCGGATCCCCGGCGTCGAACAGGGCCGGATCGGCTAGGTCGAGGTCCACGGACAGCTCGGCGCCGTCGGGAACGCCCGCGCGCAACAGGCGCTCGAGCTCGACGGCGATCTCGCCCGAGCTCTGGCCCGGCGCGAGCCGAAGGCTCACCTGGGCCCTCGCTACGGAGGGGATCACGGTGCGCGGCTCGCCGCCGGTGAGCATGTTCACGTCGAGCGACGGCTGGGCGCCGGTGCGCTCCCAGAACTCGGCCGCGGCGCCGGGCGTGACCTCCGCCGCGCCCGCCTCGGCGAGCATCTCCGGCCCGCTCGGGAGCATCGCCCACGACTCGCGCTCGGCGTCGCCGGGCGCCGTGGCGCCGGCGCGGAGCTCGTCGCGCACCCGGCCGTCAGGCCCCGGCAGCACCTCGCGCAGGACGTCCATCAGGACGTGCGTCGCGTTGAGCACCGCCCCGCCGTAGAGGCCCGAGTGCAGGTCGCGCCCCGCGGTCCGGACCTCCACCGGGCCCTGTACGAGCCCGCGCGCGCCGGTGTTGATCGCGGGCGTACGCTCGTCGGCCATCAGCGAGTCGAAGACGATCGCGCAGTCGACCGCGGGCGGCTCGTCGCGCAGGTGGTGGAGCACGGCTTCGCTCCCCACCTCCTCCTCCCCCTCGACAAGGAAGCGGACATTCACCGGCAGCTCGCCCGCGCTCGCGAGCTCGCAGGCCACGTGGAGCAGCGGCAGGAAGTTGCCCTTGTCGTCGGCGGCCCCGCGCGCGTACAGACGACCTCCGCGCTCGGTGGGCTCGAACGGCGGCGACTCCCACATGTCGAGCGGCCCTGGGTCCTGCACGTCGTAGTGCCCGTACGAGAGGACGGTGGGCGCACCCGCCTCGCTCGCGCTCAGCTCGCCGACGGCCATCGGGTGGCTGCCGTTCACCGACACGCGCTCGGCGCTGCCGCCGGCGGCCTCGATCCGCTCGATCACCCAGTCGCACGCGCGGCCCAGCGCGTCGGCATCGCCGCCTCCCGTCGAGACGGACGGGATGCGCAGCCAGTCCTCGAGCTCTTCGCGAATGGGTGGCACGGCTCCCGTAGCATCGTATGGATGCGCCGGCTGTTCTGGCTCGTGGCCGCTGTGGTGCTCGTGGACACCATGTTCTTCGCCGCGGTCGCGCCGCTCCTCCCCCACTACTCCGACGAGCTGGACCTCTCGAAGACGGGCGCGGGCGTTCTCACGGCCGCGTACCCGGCCGGCACGTTCGTCGGCGCGATCCCGTCCGGGTGGCTGGCCACGCGCTGGGGAGTGAAGCCCACGCTGCTGCTCGGGCTGTTGATGCTCGGCGTCACCAGCCTTGCCTTCGCGTTCGCCGGCAACGTCGTGCTGCTCGATGCCGCCCGGTTCCTCCAGGGCGTCGGAGGGGCCTGCATGTGGTCGGCGGGCATGGCGTGGCTCGTCTCGGTCTCGCCTCCCGAGCGCCGCGGCGAGCTGATCGGTGCCGCGCTCAGCGCTGCGATCGTCGGCGTCCTGCTCGGCCCTGTCCTGGGTGGCGCGGCGACCCTGCTCAGCCCCCAGGCGGTCTTCAGCGCCGTGAGCGTCGTAGCCGCCGGGCTCGCCGCTGGGCATGGACCATGACGCCTCCAGAGGCCGAGGAGAGCGCCGGGGTGCGAGCGATGCTCCGCGCTCTCGGTCGCCCGGCGGTGCTGCTCGGGTTCTGGGTGTTCACGCTGCCGGCGCTGTTCGCCGGTGTGATCGAGGTCCTCGTGCCGCTCCGACTCGACGATCTCGGCGTCGCGCGGAGCCACGATCGGAGCCGTGTTCCTGCTCGAGCGCGGCGGTCGAGGCGGTCGTGAGCCCGCTCGCCGGCCGCTTCTCGGACCGCGCCGGGCGGATGACCCCGATCCGCGCCGGTCTGATCGGCGCCGCGGTGATGGCGGTGCTGCTGCCGTTGCCCGAGACCGCCGTTCTCGTCGGCCTTGGCGATGATCCTCACGTTCGTCGCCCTGGCCGCATTCTGGGCCCCGGGCATGGCGCTCCTGTCGGACGCCGCCGAGGACGCATGGGCTGGACCAGCCCCTGGCGTTCGCAATCTCCAACCTGGCCTGGGCCCTCGGGCACGTGTTCGGCGCGGGTGTCGGAGGCGCCGTGGCCGACGCGACCGCCGATGCGGTGCCCTACGCAGCGCTGGCGGTGCTGTGCGGCTTCACGTTCGTCGGGCTATCGGTCGGCCGGCGCCGGAGCGAGGCGCTCAGCACCTAGCCGCAGCTGGGCCAGGGCGCGGTGCCGCTCTGGCGGTACAGCTTCAGCGCGAGCTTGTCCTGCTGCCACTCGGGCGCGTCGGCCGGGTCGCCCGACCCGCCCAGGTTGCGCCACGTCTCGCGGCTGAACTGGTACTTGCCGCGGTAGGTGCCGCCCGGCGAGATCGCGCGGGGATTGCCGCCCGACTCGCACTCGGCGATCCGCCGGAGCGCGGCCGGAAGGCGGACGCCACGCGTGCTGCGCACCGAGCGGGCGCTGAACGGCTGGAGGCCGAGCGCGCCCCGCGTGATGGGGCCGACGATCCCGTCCGCCACCAGGCCGTGCTTGCGCTGGAAGCGCTTCACGGCGCGCTCGGTCATCGGGCCGAAGACGCCGTCGGCGGCGATGCCGAGGCCGCGCTGGATGCTGCGCACCGCCGAGCCGCGGTCGCCGCGCTTCACGACGACCTCGGATGACGCGCTCGCGCCGCCCGACGCGGTGGCGCCGGGATCCGCGAGGGCCGGGACGGCGGCCGCGGCGAACAGCACAGCGGCGACCAGCAGGCTCGCGAAATGCGGACCACGCACGGCATCGAAACTCCTTCGCACCAGCAATTCCCCTTTCCAGTGCCTACGAGGTGAGCTGACGGGCTCGCGCCGGAAAGTGGCGCTACGCGACGCGCAGGTCGCGATTCGCCCCAGCGGCCGTGATGGCCGCAATTGGGTCCCCCGTTCCCCGCTGTCGGGACAGCGAGAACTCGGCAGTTCGAATCAGAAGTCGTACATCCAAGCACATCGGAGTCGAGGCCGTCGTACTTGATCACCCAGATGGGGTACGGGGCGGCTCGCCCCGGCGACTCGCTGGGTACGCTGAGCGCCCATGAATTTCGGTCTCGACGGGAAGGTCGCGCTCGTCACCGGCGCCTCGCAGGGCATCGGCCTCGGCGTCGCCAGGGAGCTGGCCCAGGAGGGCGCGCGCGTGGCCGTGAGCTCCCGCACCCGCGAGAAGATCGAGGCGGCCGCGAGCGAGATCGGCGCTCGCCCGTACGTGCACGACACGCTGGACCTCGACGCGGCGCCGGACCTGATCGCCGCGGTGGAGGCCGACCTCGGCCCGATCGACATCCTCGTAACGAACACGGGCGGGCCGCCGGGCGGTGATCCGCTCGAGTTCACGCGCGAGCAGTGGGAGGCCGCGCACCGCGAGCTCGTGGTGGCGCCGATCGAGATGATCGAGCTGGTGGCGCCCGGCATGCGGGAGCGGCGCTTCGGGCGGATCGTGAGCATCTCGTCGTCCGCGGCGCGCGAGCCCATTCCGACGCTTCTCATGTCGAACGCGCACCGTCCCGGCCTGCTCGGCGCCTTCAAGACGCTGGCCCAGAAGCTGGCGGCCGACGGGATCACGCTCAACTCGATACTGCCCGGCCGGATCGCGACCGAGCGGATCAGCCACCTCCACGGCTCGATCGAGAAGGCGCAGGAGGTGGCGCGCCAGGAGATCCCCGCGGGGCGGCTCGGGACAGCGGAGGAGATCGCCGCGGCAGCGGCGTTCCTGTGCTCGGAGCGCGCGAGCTACATCACGGGCGTGGCGCTCCTCGTCGACGGCGGGCTGACGAAGAGCCTGTGACCGTGGCGCGCGATCGCACATCGGACCGTGTCGTGGACGTCCGGGAGGTCAGCTTCGCGGTGGAGCGCTTCGAGTGGACCGCGCCCGACACGCTCGAGGTGAGCGGGCGCTGGTTCGGCCTGCGCGGCCACCGCTTCCTGCGGCCCACGCTCGACGTGCAGGCGGGGGGCCAGCGGCGCAGGATGCTCGCCGTCCTCGAGCACAAGCCGTGGGCCGCCGAGGAGGGCGAGGAATGGATCGCCGCGTTCCTGTGGACCGGGCCCCCGGAGCGGCTCGACGACGCCGAGCTGACCGTGAGCCCGGATCTCGTCGTCCAGCTTCCGCTCCCCGACGGGCCGGTCGAGGAGGCCGAGGCTGCGGCGCCCGCCGCGGAGCGCCGTCCGGCGCGCCGGCCGCGCACCGCCGTTCTCGAGGCCGAGCTGGCGGCGGCGCTCGCCGAGGTGGAGCGGCGCGACGAGGAGCTGGCGCGCGTGCGCGAGTCCCACTCGGAGGCGGCGCGCGAGCTCCGCGAGCGGGCCCGGACGGCGCAGGAGAGCGCGAGGAGGCTGGAATCCGAGCTTCAGCGAGCCCGCGACCAGGTGGCTGCGACGGAGGCGCAGGCCGACACCAAGCTCAGCCAGCTGCGCCAGGAGCGCGACACGGCCGTGGCGGCACGCGAACGCTCAGCCGCCGAGGCCGCGGGCGCACGCGCCGAGCGCGACGCCGCGCTCAAGCGGGTCACGGCCGCGGAGACGGAGCGCGACGCGCTCGTCGAGTCCCGCGACCGCGCCCGCCAGGAGCGGAACGCCTGGATGTCACGGGCACGCGCGTCGGCCGCCGGGAACCGCGGCGTCGGGCCGATCGCCCGGCGCGTGGCTCCGCCGGCAGAGCCGAGCGAGCCGCCCGATGGCACGGTGCCGGAGGCAGAGCCGGCCGAGGCCGCCGAAGCGCCGACCGAGCGGATCCAGCCGGACGAGGCGCCGACCGGCGCCGAGACGCCTCCGGCGGAACAGCCGGCGCCGGCTGAGCGGCTCGCCCCACCCGACGAGCCGGCTCCGCCGGCGCCCGGCGAGCGCCGGACGATTCAGATCGGCCAGCGCCCGGGCCCAATGCGACGGGCCCCGATGGTCGACGAGGGCCGGCGGGGCGCCAGGGATACCTGGACGCCCCGCCTTATCGCCGTTGTGGCGCTCGTTGCCCTCGTCGTAGTTGTGCTGCTGCTGGTGCTGCTCGCCTTCTAGGCGGCCAGCGCGGTGGCCGGGGCCGGCTCGAGAGCCAGCTCCAGCACCTCGTCGACCGTCATGACCGGGTGGAAGGCCATCTCGTCACGGACCTCCTGCGGCACGTCGTCCAGGTCGGCGCGGTTGCGCTCGGGCAGGATCACGTCCGTGAGCCCCGCCGCGTGCGCGGCCAGCACCTTCTGCTTGAGCCCGCCGATCGGCAGCACCCGGCCCTGGAGCGTGACCTCACCGGTCATCCCCACCGTGTGCTTCACCGGCCGGCCGCTCAGGAGCGACGCGAGCGCCGTGGTCATCGTGACGCCCGCGCTCGGGCCGTCCTTCGGGATCGCCCCCGCCGGGATGTGGAGGTGGAACTCCCGGCCGTCGAAGGCGTCCTCGTCGATGCCGAGCGCGTCTTCGTGCCCGCGCACGTAGGAGAGCGCGATTCGCGCGGACTCCTTCATGACGTCACCGAGCTGGCCGGTGAGCACGAGGCCGTCCTTGCCCTTCATGGAGGTGGCCTCGATGAACAGCACGTCGCCGCCGGCGCCCGTCACGGCCAGGCCCGTGGCGACGCCCGGGATCGCGGTGCGCTCGGCCGACTCCTGGAAGAAGCGCTGCCGCCCGAGGGCGTCACGCAGCTCGTCCAGGTCGATCGTGACCGGCGCGGTTGCCTTGCCGGACGCGATCTTCGTCGCGGTCTTCCGCAGCAGCGTCCCGAGCTCGCGCTCGAGGTTCCTGACGCCCGCCTCGCGCGTGTACTCGGTCACCACCGTGCCGAGCTCCTCGTCGGCGATCGCCACCTCGTCCTCGCGCAGGCCATTGCGCTCGCGCTGACGCGGCCACAGGTAGCCCTTCGCGATGGCGACCTTCTCATCCGTCGTGTACCCGTCGAAGCGCACGACCTCCATGCGGTCGAGCAGCGGCGCGGGGATCGTCTCGGCCATGTTGGCCGTGGCGATGAACACGACCTCGGAGAGGTCGAGCTCCACGTCGAGGTAGTGGTCGCGGAACGAGTGGTTCTGCGCCGGGTCGAGCACCTCGAGCAGGGCCGCGCTGGGGTCGCCGCGCCAGTCGGCGCCGACCTTGTCGACCTCGTCGAGCATGATCACCGGGTTCATCGTCCCGGCGTCCCTCAGGGCACGGACCAGCCGGCCCGGCAGGGCGCCGATGTACGTACGCCGGTGGCCACGGATCTCGGCCTCGTCGCGCACGCCACCGAGTGACATGCGGACGAACTCGCGTCCGGTCGCGCGGGCGATCGACTCCCCGATGGAGGTCTTGCCCGTGCCGGGCGGCCCGATCAGCGTCAGGATCGCGCCGGACTTCTTGTCCTCCGCGATGCCGCGCTCCTCGCGCAGCTTCCGCACGGCGATGTACTCGACGATGCGGTCCTTCACGTCCTCGAGCCCGGCGTGGTCAGCGTCCAGCACCTCACGGGCGTGGACCGGGTCCAGCCGCTCGTCGCTCCGCTCGGACCACGGCACGGAGATCAGCCAGTCGAGGTAGGAGCGGATCATCGAGCTCTCGCCCGACTGCTCGCCCATGCGCTCGAACCGCCCGAGCTCCCGCTCGGCCTGCTCGCGCACCTCGTCCGGCATGCCGGCCTCGGCGATCTTCTTGCGGTACTCCTCGACGATCGAGCCGTCGTCCTCGCCGAGCTCCTTCTGGATCGACTCCATCTGCTTGCGCAGGAAGTACTCGCGCTGCTGCTTCTCCGCGCCCGACTGGACGTCGTCGCGGATCTGGCGGCGCACCTCGAGCTCGGTGAGGCGCTCGCGCTGGAGCTCCAGCGCGCGCTCGAGCCGCTCGGTGACGTCGAGCATCTCCAGCAGCTCGACCTTCTGCTCGTATGTCAGGTCCGGCGAGTAGCCGGCGGTGTCCGCGAGCGCGCCCGGCTCGATGATCGAGCGGACGAAAGCGGCCACGCGGCCGTCGTCACCGCGGAGCTCCAGGAGCTCCTCGACCACGGCGCGGTAGTTGCGCTCGAGCTCGCGCGTCTTCCCGTCGACCGGCTCGTCGTCGGGGTGAGGCTCGACCTCGACGCGCAGGTTGCCGTCGGGGCCCGTGCTGGCGGCGCCGATCCGGCCTCGGTAGAGGCCCTCGAGCGCAACGGCACGGCCACCGCCGGGCAGGCGGATCCGGTCGGCCACCTGGACGACGGTGCCGACCGAGGCGAACTCGTCGCCCTTGCGGGGAACGAGCACGACGCGCTCCTCGGTGCCGACGTCGACCGCCAGCGTGACTGTCATGGTCGGGAAGACGACCGAGTCGTCGACCGGGACCAGCAGCATCGTTTCCATTTCGTTCTCCAAGGTCATAGTTGAGTCGTGCTTACTCAGGATTAGTAAGTATAGGGACGGTAAGTGCGAAGGGGTCAGACCCCTTACCGCATGAAGCGTCACGGCACTTCGTCCCGTGAAGGGTCTGACCCCTTGCGTCCCGTGAGGGGTCTGACCCCTTGTCCCGTGAGGACCGCCGGGGGTCAGACCCTTTGCGGTATGAAGCGTCACGGCGCCCCGTGGCGGGAGGGGTCTGACCCCTTAAGCTGCGCGCCGTGGACGCACGAGAGGCCGCTGCTGCCGCCGCCGCGGAGCTCGTCGAGCCCGGGATGACGATCGGCCTCGGGTCCGGTCGCGCGGTCTGGGCGCTCACCAGGAGGCTGCCCGCCGGCACCCGCGCGGTGGTGGCTTCGGAGCGCACCCGCGAGGTGGCCGAGGAGATCGGAATCGAGGTGCTCGAGCTGGACGGGAGCTTCGAGCTGGACCTTGCCCTGGACGGCGCCGACGAGATCGACGCGTGGCTCGGGTGCATCAAGGGCGGCGGCGGCGCGCTGCTGCGCGAGAAGATCGTGATCGCGGCGGCACGCCGCTTCGTGGTGGTCGCCGAGGCGTCGAAGAAGGTGGAGCGGCTCGGGCAGGGCTTCCGGCTGCCGGTCGAGGTGGTGCGGTTCGGATGGCAGGACACCCGCCGGCGGCTGTCCCCGCTCCTGCCCGATGCGGAGCTGCGGATGGGCGAGAACGACTCGGACCCGTACCTCACGGACGAGGGTCACTACATCCTGGACGCGGCGATTCCGCCGTCAATAGACCCCGCGGGCCTCGCCAACCTCGCAACCTCGCTGAACGCGGTGCCGGGCGTGGTCGAGCACGGCCTCTTCCTCGACATGGCCGACCTGGCCCTGCTGGGCCGCGACGACGGGACCGTGGAGCGCCTCGAGCGCTCCGGCGTCGCTTAGCTGGGCCGGGCTACCAGGCCTGTGCTTCGCCGCAGGCCGGGCAGGTCACCGTCGCGGTGACAGCCGCGGTGAAGGTGTTCCCGCAGGCACAGTTGTAGAGCACCGCGTCCTCCGGAACTGCCGGCGGCTGGCTTGCGTCTCGCCGGCTGCGCGCAGACAACCGGCGGGCCGGCTTGTGCGACCGCTGAATTCGGAGTCGATGCAGCTTGATCATCCCTACCTCAAAGACCCTCGCACTGGATGAACGTTTCAGGAGGGCCAAGCCGTACGTCAGAGCTGGCCTTGCGAAATCGTCCCCCCTGCGGGGGACGGATCGCCCCGCGGGCGATGCAGGAGGCGGATCTCCCTCGCGAAGTTGTCGGCGGCCGTGAGGTAGATGGCCTGGCGGAGGCTGACTCGCAGAGTGGCGAGCGCGGTCGGCCCGGACGCGGCCTCGCCGGGATCCGAACCGGAGTATCCGCCGCCCGGCGTCTCCCCGATCCGCACCAGCTCCGCACCGGCAAGCGCCATCACGGTGCGACCGCCGGCGGGACCCGTCTCGGTGGAGACCAGGACATCGACACGGGCTCCCGGCACGAGGTCGCCGAATGCGCCGCCTCCTGCGACGCCGACGGTGACCTCCCGCTCGCCCCGCCGCGCCACCTCTGCCCCGCCCGCCTCCTCGCCGCCCTCGAACAGCCCGGCGTTGAGGTAGCTGCCCGCGGCAACCGGCACGGAGATGAGCGCCCCCACGACACCTTCCACGGATCCGAGCGCGTCGGGCGGGGCGAACCGGGCGGGCACTCGCCGAACTCCGATGGCATCGGGCATCACCCTGGCACCAGCTCGGAGATCACGCGCCGCCACCAGCACTTCGACGGCCGGTCCAAGCTCCTCCACCGCTCTCCGCTCTCGCTCGTGCACCTGCGACGCCGCAAGCCCACCGCTGGCGAGCGCCACCGACAGCAGCAGCAACCCCCGCCGCCGCCGCGCGGTCACGCTGCCGGCAGATCCAACGTCGCCACCGCGGTGTCTTCCACGATCTCGAAGCGCAGGGAGCCGCCCAGCTCCTCGGCGGCCTCCGACGCGATCGCCAGCCCGCGGCCCCGGTTCCGCACCTGTAACCGGACGCCGCCGTTGTGTGCCCGGCCGGTCACACGGATATCACCCGCGCCATGCTCCGCGGCGTTCGCGAGCACGTTGCCGAGCGCCTTTGCGAACCGACGCCGGTCGATGTTCGCCGGAGCGGGACCGCCCTCCCACTCGAAGGAGGTCGTCCCAGGGCTGCGAGGCGGCACATGTGAGCGCAGACAGCTCGACGGGTTCGGACACCGGCACCTCGTTGCCTCCCTCTCTCGCTGCCCCGAGATCGGCGAGCCCGGCGCGGAGCCGGTCGAGCTGCGCGTCGATCATCGCGGCGTGCCCGCTCGCCGCGGGGTCTCGCCGGAGGGCCTCACATGCAAGGGCGAGCGCTGTGGCCGCGCCGCGCAGCTCGTGCTCCGCGCGCGCGATCAGCTCGGAGTCCGTCACACCGCCTCCGTCAGCTTGTAGCCGACGCCTCGCACGTTCACCACCCAGGGTCGCGACGATGGCTTCAGCTTCTTCCGGAGCCGGCAGGCGTGCGCGTCAAGCGTGCGTGTCCGTCCCAGGCTCTGGAAGCCCCAGACGTCGCGGAGCAGCTCGTTCTTGCCGTACACGCGCGTCGGCTCCTCGGCGAGCGCGTGCAGCAGCGCGAACTCCTTCGCCGCGAGCTCGATCTTCTTGCCCGCCAGGCGGACGGCGCGGGTGCTCGGGTCGACGGTCAGCTCCCCCACCCGGAGCACCCCCTGTCGCCGCCGGCCCTCGGCGCGGCGCAGGACCGCGCGCACCCGTCCGAGCAGCTCCGCGTAAAGGAACGGCTTCAGCACGTGATCGTCCGCCCCGCGGGCGAAGCTGCGCACGCGGTCCGCCTCTCGCCACGCGGCCGGTCAGCACGATCACGGGCAGGTCCGGGTCGATCCGCGAGGCCAGCCCGTCGGCGTGCCGCACGCGGTCGAGCAGATCGAGTCCGCTGCTGTCCTCGAGCGCGAGATCCAGCACCACGAGGCTCGGCCGCCTCACCTCGATCGCGCGGATCCCCTCCCCCGCACTCGACGCGCCCACCGCCCGGAACCCGTCCGCGACCAGGTTCTCGACCAGGAACGCCACGAGTGGCCTCGTCGTCCTCCACAACCAGGATCAGCCGCTGCTCGTCCATGCCTGCATGGAGTCCGGCGGCTGAATTTCTAAGCCCCCCGGGCTAGTCGAGCGTCCGCGCCCAGGCGCCCGCGCGCAGGCCGGACTCGATCGCCCCGTCGATGAAGCCGGCCCAGCCGTTCGCCAGGTCGGAGCCGGCGAGGATGACGTTGCCCTCGGGCCGGCGCATCGCGGCGTGATGGTGCTCGTACCAGCCCGGGCGGTGGATCGCCCAGGTTCCGCGCGAGAACTCGTCGGCGAGCCAGTCGTGGGACGTGGCGTCCAGGACCTCGTAGCCGGGGAGCGTCTCGTCGAGGCTGGCCTGCATCCCGGCCAGGTCGGACGGATCGCAGCCCTCCGCATCGAAGCCGAATCCGATCATCAGCTGCGTCCCGTCGTCGCGCAGGACTTCGCTGCTCAGGTAGCCGAACGGATGCTTGAAGCGGATCGAGTTCTGGCTGACGCCCTCCCCGCGGGCATGGATCATCACCTTGATGCCGCGGCTGGCCTGGCCGAGCTCGATCGCCCTTTGCTTGTCCTCCGGAAGCGCCGGGCTGAACTCGATCGCATCGAGCGCGTTCAGCGCCACGGCGACGATCGCGGCGCCCGCGACGAACGCCTCACCGGCGCGTGTGCGCACCTCGACGCGCCCGTCGCCCCTGACGATCGACGCGACCGGCGTGGCGAGCCGCCGCTCGAACGCGGCGGCGTCAGCGATGGCGGCGACCAGCGCTCCCGTGCCTTCGTCGATGGTCACTCGACCGCCCGTGAACTGCGTGAGCTCCAGGCTGTAGCCCGAGAGCGCGTGCCAGCGCAGAATCGCCACGCTGCCCGCCTCGGACAGCCGGCCGTGTGCGACGGACTCGAGCTCGGCGGCCAACACGTCGTGCGTCTCCTCGTCGAGGTCGAGCTCCGCGAGCCGCTCGGCCATGCTGAGCCGATCGAACCGCGCGAGCTCGGGCAGTGCGGTCAGGGGGGCATGCGGCTGGGGCAGGGCCTCACGGACGCCCTCCACGAAGCTGTCCCAGCCGCGGCGGGCGATGACGTCCCGCTCCGCGATCGTGCCGGTGCGTCGTTCGGCGCCAACGTGCCAGTGGGCGTGACCGGTGTCCTCGCTGATGGAGACCGACAGCCCGGCCCTGGTCAGCTCCGAGAAGGTATGCGGCTGGTGCCAGTGCACCCATGCGCCCCCGTACTCGATCGGAAAGCCGTTCCAGTCGGAACTCCACGTGCGACCTCCGAGCCGGTCGCGGGCCTCGAGCAGCAGCGTCCGACGGCCCCGCAGCGCGCACTCCCGGGCGGCGGTGACCCCGGCGAATCCGCCGCCGACGACGATGACGTCATAGCGCTCGGCCATCGGAAGGTGTACAAACGTACATTACGCATGACCCGACGGCCCGGCATGAGCGTTCCGGCCAGCGGCAAGCGCCGCAATCCGCGCAGGCAGGAGATCCTCGAGGCCACGCTCCGCCTCATCGGCGAGCGTGGGGTCACCGGCGTCACGCACCGCGCGGTCGCTCAAGAGGCGAACGTCGCGCTGGCCTCGACGACGTACTACTTCGACTCGAAGGACGCGCTCGTCGAGGAGGCGCTCGAGCTGATTATCGCCCGGTCCATCGAGTGCGTGCGCCGCTACACCGCTTGCCCGTCACAGATCACGCAGGACGACCTGATCGACCGGATGGTCGGCTTCGCCGACGAGCAGATCAACGATCCGCTGGCGTTCGTCCTCGCGCAGTACGAGCTCATGCTGGAGGCGGGGCGCGAGGAGTACCTGCGCCCGCTCGCCCGCCGCTGGACGATCGCCTACATGCACGGGTTCCACCATGTCGTGCGCAGCGCCGGGCTGCCCGAGCCGGCCGCCGAGGTGATCGCGAACTTCGTCGAGGGGGCGGTGCTCAACCACGTCACGACGCCCAGCGACGACTTCCTCGAGGCCCGCTTCAGGCCGCTCCTGACGACCTTGGTCTCAGCCTTAGAATCCGGCCTGCCACGAGAGAGCTGAGGGGGAGTCGCAGTGCCGCACCCAAAGGATCGATCCGGTGTCACCCGGCGCCAGCTGGCGCGCGGGGCAGCCGGGGCCGTGGCGGCGACAGGGGTCGCTGCCGGCCTTGCGGCATGCGAGAACACGACGACCCCTGTCGGCGCGGAAGCGGCCGGCGCCACCGGCGCGGCCGCCGAGCTCGTCGTCCAGAAGCCGACCGGCCCGGGCGGCCTGCCGCTGCCGCGGACTGACAACTCCGTCACCTGGGCGATCACCGACGAGAACAAGCCGGTAAAGGACGGGCAGAGCGCGGAGCCGGGTCCCCTGCGGATCTACAACTACGCCGACTACCTCGACCCGGTCACCCTCAAGCGCTTCCAGAAGGAGTTCGGGACGAAGGTCGAGATCGCGACCTACAACTCGGCCGACGAGGCGATCTCGAAGCTGTCCTCCGGCGCGGTCGACTTCGACCTGATCGTCGGGCTGTCCGGCTCGAACATCGTCGACCTGATCGCCCACAAGCTGCTGGCCCCGCTCAACCACTCGTACCTGCCCAACCTCGCCACGAACGTCTGGGCGGAGCTCGCCGACCCCTTCTACGACCGCGGGAGCCACTACACGATTCCCTACGTCGTCTGGATGGACGGAATCGGCTGGCGCAACGACAAGGTCAGGGAGGACGTCGCCGGCATGGACGTCCCGTGGGACATCTTCTGGAAGGCGCAGGAATACCGCGGCAAGGTGGGGATCCTCGACGACCGGCGCGACGCGCTCAGCATGCCGATGCAGCGCGACGCGCTGCGGAAGGGCATCCGGCCCGACCTCAACACCGAGGACGAGGACCTTGTCAACAAGGCGCAGAGCGACCTGTCCGAGCTCAGCGGCATCTGCAACCCGAAGGTGACGATCACCGACTACCAGACGCTGCCGGAAGGCAAGACGGTGCTGCATCACTCATGGTCAGGGGACCTGCTCTCGGCGGCGTTCTACTACCTGCCCTCCGGCGTGAAGGCCGACGTGCTGTCGTTCTGGGGGCCGGAGGAGAACGGGGTCGTCCAGAACGACTTCTTCTGCGTCGGCAAGACGACCGAGCGGCCGGTGCTCGCGCACCAGTTCATCAACTTCATGCTCGACGAGAAGAACGCCTACGACAACTTCGTCAACTTCACCGGCTACACACCGCCCCAGAACAACATCGATGCCGACGCGCTGCTCAAGCAGGACCTGATCCCGAAGAGCCTCGAGCAGGCCGTCGTGCGGCCCGACCAGTTCGCGGCGAACCAGGAGCTGCTCCAGCTGAGCGTGACCGGGCAGCGGTTCTGGGACGACGCCTGGTCGAAGTTCAAGGCGGGCTGATGCTGTCTCGCTGGACGTGGCGCCTGGTGGCGCTCCCTGGCGTCGCATGGCTCACCGTGTTCTTCCTGGTCGCCTTCTACGCGGTCCTGGCGGTGGCCTTCGGCAACCAGGACACCCTTTCGCAGCCGGTCCCGCACTGGAACCCACTCGACTGGAACGTGGGCTACGTCCTCGACACGCTCGACAACTTCTTCAGCGGCGGGCCGTTCTTGAAGGTCTCGCTGCGGACGATCGAGTTCGTCGTGATCGCCGTTGGACTGTCGCTCTTGGTCGGATACCCGGTCGCCTACTTCACGGCCCGGCACGCCGGCCGCTGGAGGGGAGTGATCCTGCTCGCCCTGATCCTCCCGCTCTGGATCAACTACCTGATGCGGATGCTGGCGTGGATCAACCTGCTGGCGCCGGACGGGATCGGCTCGGACGTCCTCGCCGCCACGGGCATCGAGCAGCTGTTCCTCTCGATCGGACTGCTCGACGAGCCCGGTGGCTGGCTCAACGGCCAGCCGATCACGGTCATCCTCGCGCTCCTGTACGGCTACATCCCCTTCTTCATCCTGCCGCTGTTCGTCGCGATCGACCGCATCGACGGCCGCCAGATCGACGCGGCCCGCGACCTCGGCGCGAGCCCGGCGAGCGCCTTCTTCCGCGTGACGCTGCCCCTGTCGATGCCCGGCATCCTCGCTGGAGCGGTGCTGATCGCGCTGCCGATGTTCGGCGACTACTACACCGCAGATCTCGTCTCGGCTTCGACCCAGACGAACATGATCGGCAACCAGATCGACGAGTTCATGCGACAGGGGTCGGAGAAGGTGACCGGCGCCGCGCTGACGCTGCTCCTCTCGACGTTCCTGCTGGGGCTGATGTTCTACTACCTGCGCACGACCCGCCAGGCGGGGACCACCGCCCAGACGACATGAACCGGCTGCGCAATCCCTGGGGTCAGCCGCGCTTCCTCGCGCTGATCACCGGCGGCTACATCGTCTGGGCGGTGCTCCCGGTGCTGCTCGCGATCGCGTTCGCGTTCAACGACGGGCGCTCGCGCACGACCTGGCAGGGCTTCTCCACCCGCTGGTTCACGGGCGAGACCGGCAGCGTGCTGCACGACCCGGCGCTACGGGACGCGCTCGAGCACACGCTGCTGCTGGCCGTGATCTGCGTCGCGGTCGCAACGCCGCTCGGGGTGGCGCTCGCGCTGGGCCTGCAGCGCTGGCGCGGGCGCGGCAGCGGCACGGTCAACTCGCTGATGCTGCTGCCGCTCGTGACGCCCGAGATCGTCATGGGAGTCGCGCTGCTGCTGCTGTTCCTGAACGTGTTCGGCGGGATCGGGCTGGGGACCGACGCGCAGGCGATCGGGCAGATCACCTTCACGCTGTCGTACGTGGTCGTGATCGTGCGCGGCCGCCTGGTCTCGATCGGTCCGGAGTTCGAGGAGGCGGCCGCGGACCTGGGCGCGCCGCGCCGCGATCAGTTCTTCCGCGTGCTGCTGCCGCTGCTCGCGCCGGCGATCGTCGCGAGCGCGGCGGTGGCGTTCGCGACCTCGATCGACGACTTCGTCGTGACCCAGTACCTGTCGAGCGACGCAAGCACCACGACCGTGTCGATGCTCCTCTACTCGAGCGCGCGCGGCGCCCCGACTCCGGCGCTGAACGCCATCGCCACGGTCAACCTCATGATCACGCTGCTGACGCTCGTCTTTGCGTACCTCGTCTACCGCCGTTTCGCGGGGCGCGACGAGGCAACCTCGCTCGCGACCCTGGAGGTCTGATGGAAGGCGAGATCCGCCTCGAGGAGCTGTGCAAGAAGTTCGATGACTTCGTGGCAGTGGATGGCATCGACGTCGACATGCCGCCCGGCGAGTTCTTCACCCTGCTCGGTCCGTCCGGGTGCGGGAAGACCACCACACTGCGGATGATCGCCGGCTTCGAGCGTCCAACCAGCGGACGTATCCTGCTCGACGGCAACGACGTCGCGCGCGTGCCCCCGCATCAGCGCAACGTCAACACGGTGTTCCAGAGCTACGCGCTGTTCCCGCACCTTGACGTGGCGAAGAACGTGGCGTTCGGTCTCAAGTACCACAAGCTGACCAAGCAGGAGCGCGCCAAGCGGGTGGGCGAGGCGCTCGAGCTGGTCGACATGACGGAGTTCGCGCGGCGCAAGGCCGACCAGCTGTCGGGCGGACAGCAGCAGCGCGTCGCGCTCGCTCGCGCGCTGGTGCTCCAACCGCGCGTGCTGCTGCTCGACGAGCCGCTGGGCGCGCTGGATGCGCAGCTGCGGAGCAACCTCCAGGTCGAGCTCAAGGCGCTCCAGAACGAGCTTGGGATCACGTTCATCTTCGTCACCCACGACCAGAGCGAGGCGCTGACGATGAGCGACCGGATCGCGGTGATGAACAAGGGCCGCGTGGAGCAGGCGGCCTCACCGAAGGCGATCTACGAGGAGCCGGACACGGTCTTCGTCGCGGACTTCCTGGGCGTCTCGAACCTGCTCAGCGCGACGGCTGTAGGGGAGAACGGCGGGACCTGCACGGTCCAAGTCGGCGACCGAACGCTCCGGGCACGGCAGGGCGCGACCAGCGCGCGCGGCAACGTGAAGGTGATGATCCGGCCGGAGCGCATCGAGATCGAGCCCCACTCCACGACCGGGGAGGACCGGATGCCCGGCATGGTCGAGCGGTCGGTCTTCCTGGGTGGCGCGTACGAGGTACACATCCGCGTGCTCGGCGGCGAGCTGCTCAAGGCCATGGTGCCGAACGACGGCGGGATCTCGGAGGCTGCTCTGGCGTCAGGTGCGGCGGTCGGCCTGCACCTGCCGCCCGACGCGTTGCGTGTGCTCACCATGACCGAGGAGCCCGACGAGGGCGAGGACGAGCAGGTGGACGCCGGCGCCACTTGAACATCAGGAACGAACGGACACGACATTCGCGGATAGTGGTCGTTGGCCTAGGCACGGTGGGCCAATGGCTGCTTCGGGCGCTCGACTCGGGCGGGGAGCGACTTGCTCGCCGCTACGGAGTCGGTTTCACGGTGGTGGGGGTTGCCAACGCGCGTGACGGTTTCGTCTATCACGGGGATGGGCTTGACCCTTCGGCCGTGATCGGACTGCTCGCCCGCGGCGCGTCGATCGTGGACCAGCCCGGGATCCGTCACTGGCCGACTGCGATCGAGGGGCTCGAGGCCAGCGAAGCAGATGTGCTGGTCGAGGTCACGGGCAGTCCCCTCGACGGCGAGCCGGGCTTCTCCCATATGCGAGAGGCGCTCGGACGCGGGATGGCGGTGGTCACCTCCAACAAGTGGCCGGTCGCCCTTCATGGGGTGGAGCTCGCGGAGCTGGCGCGCACGAACACGCTCGCGTTTCGAGCGGAGTCGACGGTGATGTCGGGAACGCCGGTGCTGGCCCCGCTCGTGGAGGGCCTCGCGGGAGCTCGGCCGACCGCGCTGCGCGGGATCCTCAACGCGACCAGCAACTTCATCCTCTCGGCGATGGCGAACGGCCGCTCCTACGAGGACGCGCTGGCCGAAGCGGAGGCCGCCGGCCTCGCCGAGCGTGGCGTCGAAGCTGACGTCGACGGCTCCGATGCGATGGCCAAGACGATGATCCTCGCCGGTCTGGTCTTCGGCAGACAGCTGCGCCGCGAGCAGGTGGTCCGCCGCGGAATCGCCGAGCATCAGCCGGGCTCAGATCGACGAGGCGCGCGCCACCGGCGGGAGCATCAGGCACGTCGCGACGCTCGAGTTCTTCGAGCCGGAGGGAGCCGGCGACGTCACCGCCCGCGTAGAGCCCGTCCTGCTCCCGGACACCGATCCGCTGGCAGCCATCAGCGGCACCACCAACGCGGTGATATGCCGAGCCGAGCCGGTTGGAGACGTCACGATCATCGGCGCCGGCGCCGGACTGGAGCTCGCAGGCCAGGGCGTCCTCAGCGACCTCATCGCCGTCGCACGTTCGCGCGATACTTGACCGCGCATGTCGCGGGAGACGGTCGAGGCGTTCAAGCGAGTGATCGAGGCGTACAACTGCCGCGACGTCGAGGCGCTGCTGGATGAGCTCGACAACGAGGTCGAGTGGCGTCCTGTGCTCCCCGTGGTGCTCGGCGGCGACGAGACCGTGTACCGCGGACACGCCGGCGTCCGCCAACTGCTCCGGGATCTGGACGAGGTGCTCGTTGAGCGCCGTATGGACTTCGCCGAGATCCGCGACGTGGGCGACCGCCTCGTGGCAACCGGCACCCTCCGCATTCGCGGCAAGAGCAGCGGAGTGCCTACCGAGTCACCCTTCAGCTGCGTGGCGGAGTTCAAGAACGGCAGAGCAATTCGCATCCAGACCTACCTGGACCGGGGCGAGGCACTCGACAGCTTCGACTGAGCGACCACTTCAGAGACGAGGGTCGCGAGGTGCTCGGAGTTCGTGTCGGGGTGCAGGATGCAGGCGCGCAGCGTCTCGCGGTCGTCGAAGACGGTCCCGGTGACGAAGGTGCGGCCGCGGGCCTGCACCGCCTCCGGCAGTGCCCGGTTGAGCTCGTCCAGCCGGGCCGGCGGGCAGTCCGCCGGGCGCGCGCGGAAGGCGACGATGGAGGTCTCGGGGGCGGCGGCCAGCTCCAGCTCCGGTTCGCTCTCCACGAGCCTCGCCAGCTCGCGGGCGAGCTCGTTCGCGCGCACCACCTGGGCCGCGATGCCGGCGCGCCCGCGTGCGGCGATCGTCGCCCATGTCTTCAGGGCGCGGAAGGGTCTCGTCTGCTCGGGGCCGAGCTCGGCGAAGGTGCCCACCCGCGCGTCGGTGTCCTGACGGAGGTATGGCGGGATGAGGCTGAATGCGTCGCGCAGCTCCTCGCCGCGCCGCACGAGCGCGCAGCCGGAGTCGACGGGCACGCCGAGCCACTTGTGGGGATCGAGCACCAGCGAGTCGGCCCGCTCCATGCCGCGGTAGCGGGCCGCGATCGCCGGGTCGAGCACGCCGAACGCGCCGTAGGCGCCGTCGACGTGGAACCAGACGCCCTCGGCGGCCGCGACGTCGGCGAGCGCGTCGAGCGGGTCGATCGCGCCGGAGTTGACGGTGCCGGCCGAGCCGACGAGCAGCGCAGGCAGGGCGCCACTCGCGCGATCGGCGGCGATCGACGCGCGCAGCGCGGTCGCGTCGAGCCGGCCTCCCTCGAGCGGCACGTCGCGCATCGCGGCGCTGCCGAGCCCGAGCAGCTCGAGCGCGCGGCGCACGCAGCTATGGGCCTCGGCCGGCACGTAGGCCGTGAGCCGCGGGGCGCCGATGAGGCCGTCTCGGCGTACGTCATGGCCGGCCGCCGTCAGCGCGCGACTGCGAGCGCCCGCGAGGCAGACGATCGTGGCCGCGGAGCCGCCGCTCGTGAGCAGGCCTGCGCCCTGCGTGTGCGGGAAGCCCACGAGCTCGGCCAGCCAGCGCACCACCGCCCGCTCGAGGTGGACGTCGGCGTGGTCGCCGGAGACGACGCTCGGGTTCATCGCGGCGGCGGCCAGCGAGGTCATGACGCCGGCGGGCGAGGGCGGCGGGTTCACCCAGCCGAAGAAGGCCGGGTGGCCGTTGCCCATCGCGTACGGCAGGACATCGCGCGCGGCGGTCGCGACAAGCTCATCCAGCGCGACCGGATGCTCCGGCAGCGGCAGGCCGAGCAGCTCTTCGCGCAGGGCGTCTGGGAGCGGCTGCCAGACGGGGTTCGACGGCAGCGCGGCGAGGTGATCGGCAACGCCGTCGACGAGCGCGTGGGCCGCGCCGCGGAACGCCGCGAGCTCGTCCTCGTACGCAGCGCCCGTGTCTGATTCGCTCACATCGCAAGCATAAGAAGCGAATGGGGTGCAACCCGCGTTGCACAAAGCACGGTGCTGAAGGAAACGGGCTTATGATCGCGACGCCGTGGGCCGATCCGTGACAGGCGGGGCGGTCGGGCCCGGCGAGTCACCCATCATGGATACAGCGCGCAGAGGCAACTACGAGTCCGGTTCGGACTACGTGCTCGAGTACGGCGAGCTCAGGTTCACGTTCAACGAGCGTGACTTCACCGAGCGCGTCGAGCAGGCCGCCTGGAAGCTCGGCTTCGTCGACGGGCCCCTCGGCGACGATGAGCGCGAGGACCTCGTGAACCTCGCTGTGAACGGCGAGGTGCTCGAGCCCCACTCCGATCTCGGCGAGCACATCAACGAATGCTGGCCCGACCTGAACGGGCCGTCCGAGCGCTCGCTGGTCCACTGGATCCGCCGCCTGGTGTTCCGCGGCGCCTGGCTGGATCAGCGCGTGATGGAGGGCGAGCTCGAGGTCGTGTTCGACGACACGTCGAGCTCGTTCGGCTACGCCCAGCCCGATCGCAACTTCGAGCTCATCGAGCTCTCGCCCGAGCCGAGCTGGCGCCGGGTGGCGTACCGCCGGTAGCCGGTGCGCCGAGCCGGGTCCGACGAACGACAGCGGTAAAGGACGAGGGTCCTCCCGGGGGTTAGTCGACTTATGTACCCCACAGGGTTCATAAAGCGCCTCACCCCTATGCCCTCAGTGCAAGTCGTTACGTAAGGAGCTCGCCGTGCACGGTGCCGCTCTCCGGGGAGAGCTTTCCGCCGGGCTCGAGCACCACGCGCGTCGTCGCCCAGCGGAGCGCCTCGCGCTCGTCGCCCACCGCCGCGATCACGGTCAGGGTGCCGCCCTCCTCGGTGGCGCGGCCGGCGCCGAAGATTCGGCGGCGCGCGCCCGCCGGCAGCGCCTCCAGCGAGTCGATCACCACGACCGCGTGACCGCCCCGCTCCACGCGCCGCTTCGCGCGCTCCACGGCGAGCTCAGCGGCCTGGGCCTGCGCGTCCGGCGAACGGTCGAAGCTGCCGCCGGACACCTCGAGGCCGTCGGTGCGACGCCACTCGGTGACCTCCTCGGGCAGCGCGCCCGCGAGGACCACGTGCAGGCCGACCTCCTCGTCGTTCGAGAGCTCCTGGGCGACGTGGCGCAGCAGCGTCGTTGCGCCCGCCCCGGGCGGTCCCGCGACGGCCACGCGCGACCCGCGTCCGAACGGCACGTCCTTCAGCGCCTTCGGCCCGTTCAGCCTCTGCGACGGGAACACCGGGGTCAGATCGGCGAACCAGGGGCGCTCCTCGACCGGCTCGGCGTCCGCGCCGTTCACGCTCTCCACGCGCACGAGCGACGGGTGCCGCTCGTTGCGTCGCGGGCCGCGTGCCGGCCCGCTCACCTCGTCGCCGGCGCGCAGCTCGCAGCGACGGATCTGCGCCGGCGAGACGTACACGTCCTCGCGCGACTGCCCGGCGGCATCCACGCGCACGAAGCCGCTGCCGTTCGCCAGCACGTCGAGCACGCCGGTGGCGATCTCCTCGTCGGAGAGCTCGTCCTCCACGACCTCGGGCTCCTCCTCGCTCGCGGGCGCACGCCGCCCGCGGCCGCCGCGACGGCGCGGCCTCCCCTCGAGCGTCTCGTCGGCCGGGACCTCGTCCGGCTCGTCCTCGGACGTTCCCTCCGACGTGTCCTCGGACGTCCCCTCGGAGGTGTCCTCAGACGTGTCCTCAGAGCTGTCTTCCGCGGGCTCGTCCTCAGCGGGCTCCTCCTCGGCGGCCTCGTCCGGGGCGGGCTCCTCCGCGGCGGGCTCCTCCGGGGCGGGCTCCTCCGCGGCGGGCTCCTCCTCCGCAGGCTCGTCTGCCACGCCGCTCGCGCCCAGGATCGCGCCGATCAGGTCATCCCTGCGCATGGCGCGATAGCCCTCGACACCGAGCTCCGAGGCGATCTGGTGGAGGTCGGCCAGCGGGCTGTCCGCCAGCTCCTTCCTGTTCAGCACCGACATAGCGGCGCCGTACCCTAGCGGGCGCCCCCGCTAGTGCTTCGCCGCGACGCGCTCGTCGACCAGCCCGCGCAGCCAGTCGCCGAACTCGGGCCTGCTCTTCCAGTCGTCGGCGAACTTGCCGATCCCCGCCTCGGTGAGCGGGTGCGCCAGCATCTGCTTCAGCACCTTGTAGGGAACGGTCGAGACCTCGCAGCCGAGCCGCGCTGCGGTGACCACGTGGACGGGGTTGCGCATCGACGCGGCGAGCACCTGCGCCTCGCGATTCGGGCCAAGCGCCTCGACGATCTCCGCGACCACATCCTCCGAGGTGATCGAGATGTCGTCCAGCCGCCCCATGAAGCAGGACACGTAGGTCGCTCCCGCCTCGACCGTGAGGAGCGCCTGCGCGGCCGAGAAGACGAGCGTCTCGTTCACGGGGATCCCGTCCGACGAAAGCTCGCGCGTCGCGGCCAGCCCCTCCGCGGAGAACGGCACCTTGACCACCACCCGGTCGTCGAGCCCCGCGAGCGCGCGGCCCTCGACGACCATCTCGCGCGCGTTGTCGGAGACGACCTCGGCCGACGTGGGCCCGTCCACGAGCTCGCAGATGCGGCGAATGGCGTCGCCCGGGTCGCCCTCCTCCTTGGCCAGCAGCGTCGGATTGGTGGTCGCGCCGGAGAGCACTCCCCAGGCGGCAATCTCCTCCACCTCGGCCACTGACCCTGTGTCGATGAACAGCTTCATTTGTCCTCCTGGACGGCATCGAGCACGAGCTGCATCAGCCGCGCGAGCGTGTCGTCGACGTTGTCGTTGTCAATCACGGCGACCCCCTCGGAGCGCGCTCGTTCCCACAGGTGATCCTGGAGTCGACGTATGCCTTCGAAGTTAGCGAGGTAACGCTCGGCCGGCCTGGTTCCGCGACGGTGTGAGAAGTGCCCACGATGAAGGTCCTGGTCCTCCACCACTATTAGTGCCTCCACGAGCACGCATCTTTCCCGCGTCCTCGGGTGAATTGCACCGGGTACCACGTGCACGCCCTCGACCACGACCGGCTTGGCCTCGTTGGCCGCGCGGTCCACGATCGCGGTGATTCCGGTGCCCACGTGCTCGGCTTGGTCGCGGTAGCCCGCAATGCCGCCCGCCTCGAAGGCCGAGTGGTGGACCGTGGGCATGGCCTCAGGGGTGAAAAATGCCCGGAGGACCTGCCGAATCACATCCGTCGCGATCACTCGGTTCACGCCGAGCCGCCCGGCGAGCATCGACGCAATCGTGGACTTCCCCACCCCGGTGGTGCCGCCCACGAGAACGACGAGCGGCCGCTCGAGGCGGTCGAGCCGGCGCCAGCTCGCGTAGCGGCGCGCCGTGGTCTCGTCCTGCTCGGTGCGCAGCACGTCCTCCGCGAGGGCCTGCAGGTCGGCCGTGCGGATCTTGCCGCCGTCGAGGCGCTCCTCGATTACCCGCGCGAGCTCGAACGCCCGGCCGGGCGGGAGACCGGTCGCGGAGATGGCCTGCGCCATCAGCCCCTTCGAGTACGGCAGGCCGTGCCCCTTGTGGACGATGATGGTCTCGCGGGAGGGCGCGGGCGTGCCCGCGCCGGATCGATCATTTTCTGCGGGCATCGCGATAGAGCTTGACGAGTGCGTCGTCCACGCCGAGCGGCCGATTGCGGATGAAGACCACGCTCGCGCCCTCCGCGCGCGCCCGCATGGCAACGGTGTCGATGGCGGCCGCCTTCAGCTCGGTGAGGTAGACGTCGCAGTGCTCGGCCGCCGCGCGGTCGAGCTCGGCGGCCAGCCGCGCGCGGCGAGCGAGGTTCGTGGACACGAGGACCGGGTCCGGAACCTCATGGATCTCCGTCGCGCCGGTGGTGAAGACCGCGACACGGGCGTCGTCCGGCACCTGGTCGAGCGGCTCGGGGCGCAGCGAGAACGGCATCGCATCGGCCGGCGGGTCGGGAGCGCCCTCGGCGGCGACCACGAGGTCGGCGCGCGCGAGCCGGTACTCCGCGAACGGCTCGGCGGGCCCGGCGCCCAGGATGCAGACCGTGCGGTCCACCTCGATCGGCGGGATGCACGCACCCGAGCCCTCGAAGATGATCGCGCCGGAGTCGAGCGATGCCGCCAGCGCGGCCCCCGCCGGGACGTTCGAGTCGAACGGCGCGCCCGCGAACCCGCCGCCGACGCGCCGGCAGCCCACGGTCCGGACGCCGGCAATGACCGCGTCCTCGAGGAAGTCGGACGCGGCGTGGCCGCCCGCCGTGGCGATGCCGATCAACTCGTCCAGCGATGGCGGCGACTCGACCAGCACCGGCTCCGGCGGGCCGCCGCGACCCATGCACACGATGACCGGGTCGGCATCGAGGTCGCGGACCAGGGTCGCCCAGTGACCGGCCAGCGCGGTCTTCCCGGTGCGCTTGCCGGTGGCGATCACTGCCAGCTTGGGCCGGTCGAGCTCGAGCGGCTGGTAGCGCGGCGGGTCGAGCCGAGCGCCCGGCGTCTCGTAGGCGAGCCCGAGGCTGAGCGCCAGCGCCGCCAGCCGGAGCTTCCGCGACGCCGGCGCCACGGGCTCGTCGGCCAGGTCCACGACCGCGTCGGCCCCCGGGGCGAGCCGCCGGAGCCCCTCCTCCACGTCGGTCTCGACCGGCATCCCGTAGTGCTCCTCGAGCGAGCCGGGCGCGAGCTTCTCCTCCCCACCCAGGAACACGACCCCGGCCAGGTCGAGCCGCGCCAGCGCCTCGCGCACGACGGAGGGGTGGTGCTCGCCGTCGATGAGCGCGATCACCGGCACGCCCGCCGCCTCAGCCGGTGGCCGTCTCGCCCAGCAGCCCCTGGTGCTTCTCGTACTCGTAGGTGCGCGGGTCGAAGGAGAGGATCGCGTCCTGTTCGTGGAAGGGGTACTTCCGGAACACGGTGACGCGCTCCGGCTTCGCCTCGATCACGTTGTAACAGGGCTTCGTCTTCCCGCGGAGGCGGGTGGTCGAGACGGTGCCCGCGTTCACCACGAACAGGTTCTCGAGCCGCCAGGCGTACGGCACGTGCTTGTGGCCCGAGAGGACCAGATGGGCGTCGGCGCGCTGGAGGCACTCGAGCGTGTCGCCCGCGTCGTGGACGATGTTCCGCTCGCGTCCCGTGCCCGGCACCGGCAGCAGGTGGTGGTGGAGCACGAAGATGCGCAGGAACGCCTCGTTCGCTCCGAAGCGCTCCTCGATCCACTCGTAGCGGCCACGCCCGATCAGCCCGTTGTCGAGGTCGGGCTCCGTCGAGTCGACGGCGAGGATGGACACGCCGTTCAGGTGCAGCTCCGACCGTCGCGCGCCGAACAGCTCCTCGAAGTGCACGTAGCCGACGTTCCGGGAGTCGTGGTTCCCCGGGATCACCATCATCCGAGGGCAGGCGATCTTGTCGAGGTACTCGCGCGCGAGCTCGTACTCGCCGCGGAAGCCGTCGCCGGTCAGGTCTCCCGAGATGATGACCACGTCGGCCTCCAGCTCGTTGACCTCGACGATCGCGCGGTCGAGCAGGCTCGGCACGAAGCTCGGCGCCCCGCAGTGGAGGTCGGACAGCTGGGCGATGGTCAGGCCGTCGCTCACACCGGCTCCCTGCGTAGCCCCGGCGCGAGCTGGAGGTCCGCCTCGGCACCGTTCATCAGCGCGTCGTGCACGCGGAGGTAGTCGCGCGCCCCGGCCACGTCGTGCACCCGGATGATGCTCGCGCCGCCGTCCGCCGCGGCGCCCACGGCCGCCAGCGTGCCGGCGTCGCGGCCGGCGGGTGGGCGGTCGGTGAGCGCCCCCACGAAGTCCTTGCGCGACACCGCGAGCAGCAGCGGCCGTCCGAGCGACCGAAGCTCGGGCAGCCGGCGCAGCAGCTCCACGGACTCGGCGGGCGCCTTCGCGATGTCGATGCCGGGGTCGAGCACGATCTGGTCCTCGCCGACTCCAGCGGCGACCGCGGCGGCCATCCGGTCGCCGAGGAAGTCGCGCACGGTGGTCAGGACGTCGTCGTAGTGCGGGTAGACCTTCGTCTTGGGCGGCGCCTCCGTATGCGTGATCACGAGCGCCGCGCCGGTCTCCGCGCACGCGTCCGCCACGCTCTGGTCGCTCAGCCCGCTCACGTCGTTGATCATGGCGGCACCGGCGTCCAGCGCGGCGCGTGCCACGGGGCCGCGCCACGTGTCCACCGAGACGAGCGCCCCATGGCGGGCCAGCCGCTCCACCACCGGCACGACCCGGGCGGCCTCCTCGTCGACGGAGACCGCCTCGGTGTCGGTGCGGCCGGACTCGCCGCCCACGTCCACGATCGCCGCGCCCTCGTCGAGCAGCCGCAGCCCGAGCTCCGCGAGCTCGTCGGGGTCCTTCGGCCCCTGCCGGTCGGAGAACGAGTCCGGCGTCGCGTTGACGATGCCCATGAGCACGGGCCCCGAGACGTCGAGCTCCCGGTCGCGCAGCCTCAGGTTCACGCGGCCTCCTCCGGGGCGGCCCCGGGCGCGGTGGGCGACGGCTCGGCCTGCGGAGCGGGCGCGGCGCTCGGGGCCACACTCTCCGGTACCAGCCCTTCGGCAGCCGCCACCTCGCGCCAGTCGGCCACCTCGCGCTCCACGCGGGCCTCGTCCCAGCCGAGCTGGCCCGCCATGGCGCGTGCCACGGTGCGTGGTCCCTCCGCCCCGGGCTCGCACAGCCCGCGCGCGTCGAGCAGCCCCAGCCGCGTCCGCCGCAGGAGCACATCGGCCACCGAGTGCGTCTGCTCGTGGTCGACCGCGAAGGCCGCCTCGGCGGCGATGTCGGGGAGACCCGGGGCTGATCCGGGCCGCGAGCGCCGGCTCCGCCTCAGCGAGCCTCACGACGATGTTGGCGGCGTAGCCGTAGCGCGAGGCGAGGTGCACGCGCGTGTCCTCGTCGACTCCGGGCGCCTCCGGCAGCGTGTCGGGGTCGACCGGCATCCCCAGCTGTATCTCGTGCGTCCGGCAGGGTGCCTCGCGGCCCTCGCGCTCCACGATCCGGTCCACCGCCAGCTTCGCCATGCGTCGCCAGGTGGTGAGCTTCCCGCCGGTGATCGTCACCAGACCGGAGCTCGTCTCGTACAGCTCGGCCTTGCGCGAGATGTCCACGGACTTCTTCGGGTCGCCGGTCGAGATCAGCGGCCGCACGCCCGCGTAGGCGCCGCTGAGATCGCCGGCGCCCAGCTCCGTGCCGAAGAAGGAGTTCACCGCCTCGAGCAGATAGGCCACGTCCTCGTCGGCGGGCGGCACATGCTCAACCGAGCCCTCGTAGTCGTTGTCGGTCGTGCCGATGAGGGTGCGGCCGAGCCAGGGGAGCACGAAGACGGTGCGCCCGCCCCCGGCCGGCACGATCGCGCCGGCGCGCACGTCGAGCAGCTCGCGCGGCAGAATCACGTGCGTGCCTCGGCTCGGCCGGATCACCGGCATCTCCTCCTCCGCGTAGAGCTCCTGCGGCCGGATCCGGTCGGCCCACACGCCAGTGGCGTTCACGACGTTGGTCGCGGCCAGCTCGAACTCCCCGTCGGCGAGCCGATCGTGTACGAGCACGCCGGCGGCACGGCCGGCCCGCTCCACGAGTCCGGTGACCTCGCAGCGGTTCGCGATCACGGTTCCGAAGCGCTCGGCCTCGCCGAGCACTGTCAGCACCAGGCGCACGTCGTCGGTCTGGCAGTCGTAGAACAGAAAGCCCGAGGTGGGGTCGCGCTCGGCGAGCCCCGGCAGGAGCTCCACGACCTCCGGGCCGTCGATCGTACGGTGGCGCTCCGGGCTCCACTCCTCCGCCTCGTCGCGACCGCGGCGCCAGGACATGACGTCGTACATGTTCAGACCGACGCCGAGGAGCCGGTCGAGCCGTTTGCCCTCGAACGCGGGCACGATGAACGGCAGCGGCGTCACGAGGTGCGGAGCGAGCTTCACGAGCAGCGAGCGCTCGAGCAGCGCCTCGCGGACGAGCCCGAGGTCGAAGTTCTGGAGGTAGCGGAGGCCGCCGTGAATGAGCTTCGACGAGCGGCTCGAGGTGCCGCCGGCGAAGTCCGACTTCTCGACCAGCGCGACGCTGTACCCGCGCGACGCGGCGTCCAGGGCCACGCCCGCGCCCGTGATCCCGCCGCCGACGACGACGAGGTCGAAGCTGTCCCGCTCCATCGATGCGAGAGCGTCTGCACGCGGGATCACGGCAGGTACGTTACGAAGTCTCCGGGGGCCATCCGCTCGGGCGCCTCCTTCTCCTGCCTGAGCGGGCCCAGGTGGAGCAGGCCGAGGACGCGCTCCCCGTCCGGGACGCCCGCCGCCGCGCGGCCACCAGGAGTGCGAAGCACCGCAGGGGTGCGCCAGTAGCCCGCGAGGCCGCGCGCGTGAGCCGCGAGCAGCACGATGTAGGCCGCCACCGAGGCGGCCGCGTAGTCCTCCTCGTCCTGGACCGGGTCGCCGCTCTCGACGACGGACACGACCGCGAGCGTCGGCGCGCGATCCAGCTTCGCGGCGGCCTCCTCCCCTGCCTCCTCCTTCAGCCGCGCCAGCGACTCCGGGCCGAGGACGCGGAAGCGCCACGGGTTGGTGAGGTTGTGGTTCGGCGCCCAGCGGGCCAGCTCGAAGAGCTCGTCCAGGGTCTCACGGGGTACCGGCTCGGATCCGAAGACCTTGTGAGTCCGCCGCGTGCGGATCGCCTCGTCGACTTCCACCCGCGCGAAGCTAGCGAATAGGGTCCCGCGCCATGCCAAGCGGAACAGTCCTCGTCACGGGCGCGTCGACCGGCATCGGCGAGGCGACCGTCCACCACCTGAAGGCGCTCGGCTTCGACGCGATCGGCGCCGTCCGCAAGGACGAGGACGCGGAGCGGCTCGAGGGCCGGGGCGTCCGCACCGTGCGGATCGACGTGACCGACGCCGATCAGATCGCCGCCGCGCGGGACGAGCTCGGCGACCTCGCGCTCGCCGGCCTCGTCAACAACGCCGGCATCGCCGTGGCCGCGCCGCTCGAGTTCCTGCCGATGGACAAGCTCCGCCAACAGCTCGAGATCAACCTGATCGGCCAGGCCGCGGTCACGCAGGCGTTCCTTCCCGCGCTGCGCCGTGCGCGCGGCCGGATCGTGAACGTGAGCTCGATCGGCGGGCGTGTCGGGCTGCCGCTCGTGGGCGCCTACAACGCCTCGAAGTTCGGGCTCGAGGGGCTGAGCGACTCGCTGCGGCGCGAGCTGCGGCCGCAGGGTGTCGACGTGATCCTGATCGAGCCCGGCGGCGTGAAGACCCCGATCTGGAACAAGGGCAGGGAGCTCGCGGACGACATGCTCGAGAACGTGCTGCCCGAGGCGGAGCGGCTCTATGGGCGCATGGTCGAGAAGGTGCGTTCGGAGACCGCGAAGATCGAAACGGAACGCGGGATCGAGCCGGCCGCGGTGGCCGAGGTCATCGGCACGGCGCTCACCTCGAGCCGGCCGCGCACGCGTTACCTCGTCGGCAACGACGCGAAGCTCCGCGCCGCGATGGCGAGGGTTCTGCCCGATCGGGTGATGGACCGCCTCATCGGGCGGGCACTCAGCGGCTGAGGCGGCCGACCGGTGCCTACTCGAGCCGGTTGGCGAGCGCGTCGCGCTCGCGCTCGCGCACCTGCTCGAGCGTGAGCTCGGGGTTTCGCTGGTGCGCGAGCGTGACCTCGGCGGAGGTGGGCAGCGTCGCCGGGTCGGGCCAGCTGCCGGGATCCCAGAGCTTCGAGCGCACGAACGCCTTGGGGCAGTGCGTGTAGACCTCGTCGGCCTCCACGACGATGGCGGTCCGCGGCGGCTTTCCGACGGGCGTGAGCCGCTCGAGCACCTCCGGCGCGGCGGTCACGACCGCGCGGCCGCCGACCCGGAGCGTCGTATCGCGCCCGGGGATGACGAAGATCAGGGCGATCCGCCCGCTCGACACGATGTTCTCGAGCGTGTCGAGGCGCCTGTTGCCGGTGGCGTCCGGGATCGCCAGGTGCCTGTCGTCGAGCACCGTGACGAAGCCGGGCGGACCGCCGCGCGGGCTCACGTCGGCGCGACCGTCCTCGTCGTGCGTCGCCAGGAACAGCATCGGCGCCGCGGCGATCAGGCGCCGGCACATCTCGTCGAGCTCGCCGATGTCCTTGCGGATCGCGGCCTTCATCGGCGCGTCGTAGAAGTCGCGCAGCTGCTCCGGGTGGGTGAGCGCCCCGGCGAGCGGGTCGGCCTCGGTCATCAACTGACTATCCCACGTCGGCACGACGCGGCAGCACGAAGCGGTGGAGCAGCCACAGGAGCGCGCCCAACGCGAGAGCACCCAGGATCCCCGCCCAGAGCGGCACCGGCTCGGGGCCCTTGGTGGCCCCCTGGGTGGCCGCCTTCTTCGCGAGCGCGGTGGCCGTCGTGCCCTCAGACTCCGGCACCGGCTCGCCCGTCGCCGCCACGCCGCCGCCGGCCCCGAGCCCGGCCTCGTCCTCCGCGGCAGCGCCGCCCGACTCGGCCGCGTCGCCGCCCTTCTTCGATTCGCCGGCCTTCCCGCTGCCTCCGCCCGCCGCCGCGCCGCCACCCTCGCGCTCCTTCTTGGCGCTCGCGTCGGCACGCTGGCGCTTCTTCCGCGGCGCGGTGGCGATCGGCAGCGGGTCGTCCTGGAAGGCCATCAGCGCCTGGGCGGTCACCCACACGGGCGTCTGGTTCGAGGACGAGGAGTAGGCCACGCTCCCGTCGCCGCGCTGGAGCCCGGCCAGATAGCTGCGCGCGCGAGAGACGGCGCCTCCGCCGGCGCCCGCGGCGAGGAGCCCCTGCACCGCGTAGGCGGTGGACTGCGCATTCGAGTCGCGGCCCTTGACGGGGCCGAAGCCGCCGTCGCCGTTCTGGTTGGCGCGCAGCCACCCGACGGCGCGCTCCGCGGCGGCGCTGCCGCCGCGCCCGACGGTCGCCAGCGCCTGGAGCACCGCGCCCGTCATGTCGGCGTCGCTCGCGGACGCGCGCGCCACGCCGAAGCCTCCGTCGTCGTTCTGGGACTGCACGAGCCAGCGGATGGTCGAGCCACCCGCGGACGCGCCGCTCGCCCTGAGGGCCAAGATGCCGAACGCGGTGTAGCTCACATAGCCCGAGATCGAGCCGTCGTGACGGCGGCGGCCCTGGATCTCGGCGACGAGGTTCCGCCCGCCGAAGGCGCGCGCGCTGATTCCCGCGACCTTGGCGAGCAGGGCGTTGCGCTCGATCTCGCCGATCTCGCTGAGCGAGCCGGCGCCGCGGAGCAGGTAGCGCGCCAGCGAGCGCCCGCCCGGGCGCTTCACGTCCTGCGGGTTGCGCCCGGCCGAGCCGAGCGCCAGGCCGGCCCAGCCCGTGTAGAGCGCGCTCGAGCCCGCGCTCGGCGTGGCGCCGAAGCCACCGTCCTTGTTCTGTGCCTTGACGAGGTAGCTCGTCGCCCGCTCCGCCGGCGTCGCGGCCACGGCGGCAGCGGGCAGAAGCAGCACGAGGGCGACCGCGATGGCCCCGAGCGCGACCGGCGCGGGCGAGCGCTCCCAGCGCACCTCGAGCCGGCGCCGGTAGCGCGCGAGCGCGCGCAGGAAGGCCGGCCCGATCAGCAGGCAGAACACGACGTTGCCCACCGCGTGGGCGATGTTGTAGGGGAGTGAGGTTCCTGCCACAGCCACATATGTATCGAGGTCCTGCCGCGCGGCGAGTGTCCATTGATACACATCCATCCAGGCGCCGAACGCCAGTCCCGCCAGTCCGCAAACCGCTGCGAGCACGAATCGGTTCGGTTCGCGGCCGCGAAGCAGGCGCGCCAGAAGGGCTCCGCCGACGCCCACAGCGCCCCAGCCGGCCATCTGCCAGACGGTCCAGGGGCCCTGCGAGAGGAAGATGTTCGACACGATCGCGGTAACGGCGCCGACCGCGAAGCCGGGGATCGCGCCCAGGGCGTAGCCGGCGAACAGCACGATGTCCGTGGTCGGCTTGACGTTCGGGAACGCGGCGAAGGCGAGCCGGCCCACGACCGCCAGCGCGGCGAGCGCCGCCACCACGGCCACGACGCGAGCCGGCGGCCGCTCGCGCTCGTACCAGGCGAAGCCGGCCGCGAGGGCGAGGGCGAGCAGCGTGAGCGAGGCGGCCTGCCAGGTCACTTCGCCATCTCCGCCTGTGTCGCCTCGCCGCCATCCGACCGGGCATTGAAGGGTGTGTTCTCGAGCAGGTCGGCGGCCTCCTCCGGCAGCAGTGCGGCTCCGTTCGTTACGCGAGCCACCTCGGTCGAGAAATGTCTGCCTCCGCCGAGCACCTCCTTCGGCTCGCCGTCGGCGATCACCACGCCCTGGCCGAGGAGCACGATCCGGTCCGCGAGAGCCGCGGCGAACTCGGTGTCGTGCGTCGCCACCATCACGGCGCTGCCGGCCTCGGCGAGCTCGCGGATGCGGGTGGCGAGGGCGTCCTTGTGGATCCGGTCCATGCCGCGGGTGGGCTCGTCGAGTAGAACGGCCGCATTGGGGGTGTCCGTTGCGAGGACCACCTCCAGCGCCAGGCGCTGGCGCTCGCCGCCGGAGAGGTCGCGCGGGTTCGCGTCCTCGCGTCCAGCGAGCCCGGCCGCCGCCACGCCGGCGACGCCCGCGTCCTCCACGGCGTGCCCGTGGACCAGGTAGTCGCCCGGGTTCTGGAGCAGCAGCGCGACCTCGCCGGCGCGCTCCACGTTGCCGCGCGTGGGCTCCTCCAGTCCCTTGGCGAGCCGCAGGAGCGTGCTCTTGCCCGCGCCGTTGCGGCCCATGAGCGCGACCCGCTCGCCGGGGTGGAGCTCGAGCGAGACGCCGCGGAGGATCACGGGGCCATCGTGGACCTCGTACCAGACGTCTTTGAGGGCGAGCGCCGGGTGGGGCTCGGCACCGTTACGACGCACCCAAGGGAGCCTCAGCCGGGCACCGTGTCGACCTTTTTCATCTATGTGATGCATAAGGTCGACACGATCGCCCATCGGGGCCGCGCGGTCGGCGCGCAGGCGGGCGTGCGCCTCCTTCACCGAGGCCGGCAGGGGCCGCAGCCCCGCGAGCGAGAAGAGGCGGGCCGCCGGCGTCGCAAGCGCGGGGGGCGACTGGGCCGCCGCCCACTCGAGGAACTCGCGGGGCGCCGCGTCGAACGCCACCGCGCCGTCGACCATCGCGATCACGCGGTCGGCCGCCGGCAGGCAGCGCTCGAGGCGGTGCTCGGCCACCACCACGGCCGTGCCCCAGTCCTCGTTCAGGCGCCGCAGCTGCCAGACGAGCTCGTCGCCGGCCACGGGATCGAGCTGGGACGTCGGCTCGTCGAGCACCAGCAACGACGGGTCGTGCACCATGGCCGCCGCTATCGCGACGCGCTGCAGCTCGCCGCCCGAGAGCGTGTCGGTGCGCCGGTCGAGGAGGTGTGCCACGCCCAGGCCGAGCGCGGTCTCCTCAACCGCGCGCGCCACGGCGCCGGCGGGCTCGCCGCGGTACTCGAGCGGCAGCTCGAGCTCGGCGCGGACGCCGCTCATCACCACCTGGGTCTCGGGCTCCTGGAAGACGGTGCCGCACACCGCCGCCAGCTCTCCGGGCCCGTGCTCGCGCACGTCCAGGCCGCCGACCGTGAGCAGCCCGCTCGCCTCGCCGCCGTGGAAGTGCGGCACGAGCCCGCAGAATGCACGCAGCAGAGTGGACTTGCCGGAGCCCGACACCCCCGCGAGCACGGTGAACGTCCCGGGCTCGATCGTCAATGAGATGTCGTTGAGCGACGGGCGCGTAGCCTCCGGATAGCGGTAGCCGAACGCCGACGCGACCACGAGCGGCTCACGCATGCGCCACCCCCATGCGCGCCCCGCGCCCCGCGAACGGCGACAGCGCGACGAGCACGAGCGACGCGCTCAGCAGGACCTCGGTGCCCCCCGTCTCGACCTGGAGCGTCGGATAGGGCTCGACGGTGCCCACGCCGAGGACCGCGCCCGTGACCGCCCCGACGGCGATCACCGCCGCCGCTCCCGCGACCCGGAAGTCGTGACGCGACCACGGCCTGGCACGCCGCGCGGTCCGGCCGCCGAGCGCGTAGCCGCGCACCTCGAGGGCAGCCGCCACGTCGACCGCCCGGTCGAGCGCGCCCGCGAGCGCCGCGCGAGCCACGGCGAGCCGGCCGGGCGGCCGCGGCCGGCAGCGCGCCGCGTCGCTCATCCGCGTGGCGTCGCGCGCGAGCACGGGAACGAGCCGTGTGGCGAGCGTCGCCGTCAGCGCCGAGCGGTACGACACGCGACGGAACATCCGGAGCAGCTCGTCCGGGTCGACGGCGGCTGACAGGAGGCCGAACGCGGTCACGATCACGATCACGCGCAATCCGTTGAAGACCCCAGCCGCGGTCGCCTCGAGCGTGATGTCGATGTTCCTGCCGAGGAACTCGCCGCCGCGGATGAGGAGCGTGTCGCCCTCGGGGTAGACGAGCGGGTTGATCACGGCGATGAGGAGCGCGAACGGGAGCGCGAACCTGAGCGAGCGCGCGATCTCGGCGCCGACGCCGGCCACGACGCCGGTGAGCACGATCGCCGCGAGCGCGGCGGACAGGATCAGCGGATGCAGGTACAGCGCTCCCGTCAGCGCGAGCGCTCCGCAGAGCGCCGCTCCCGCGCCGGCGCGCGCCGCGTGAAGTGCGCTCGGCCGGCTTCGGTACACCGGGATCAGGCTCATTCGCTCTTCACCGGAAGCTTCTCAACGCGGTCGCCCGTGGCC
Source organism: uncultured Thermoleophilaceae bacterium (assembly GCA_963819635.1). Taxonomy (GTDB): domain Bacteria; phylum Actinomycetota; class Thermoleophilia; order Solirubrobacterales; family Thermoleophilaceae; genus JACVRW01. The sequence goes on along the minus strand of CAWFWX010000003.1, from coordinate 245,810 downwards.
GCCACCGCGAACGCGTCACGCAGCTTCGTCCGGTCGAGCGCTCGCACGCCCGCCTCGAGGCCCTGTTCGTCGAGCGCGGTCACGACCCAGAGCAGCTCCTCGGCACGCGGCTGGAGCGCGAACACCAGCCCCACGCCGTCGCCGCGGCGGACGCGCCGCACGGTCTCGCCGTGCTCGTCGAGGAGCTCGAGGGTCGCTCCATCGTCACTGAAACGCGCGAACACGCCGCTCGACTCGGGCCCGTTCTCGAGCTCCGAGGCGCCGCGCACACCGCGCGCCTCCGGCCAGCGGGCGACGACGAGACGCGTGACCTCCTCCGTGCCGGGGGCGCCGATGGAGGAGGCGGAGGTCGGCACACCCGTCTCCCTGAGCCGGCTGCGCGCCTCGGAACACGCTCGCGCCTCGACGTCCTCGCACTCCACCCGCACCGGCCGTCGCTTGCCGCCGACCCCGCTCACGAACGGCTCCGGGTAGGCGCCGACGATCGCGGGCACGCGCATGGCGGCGCTCCAGTCGCGGCGGTCCCACTGGATCCGGTCGCCGGGCGACACCTCCCACTCGGCCGCGCCCTTGTCGGCCTCCACGCCGTTGACGAAGAAGAACCAGTCGACCTGGCCCTCGCCGCCCTCGCCCGACAGCCCGTCGATCGACTGCACGAAGCGGCCGCCGAAGCGCGTGGTGACGTCGAACTCCGATCGCAGCATCCGCATGACCGTCTGGCCCTCGCGGACCTTGTCGAGGCGGACCTCGCCGAGCGGACGGTGGCCGAAGTCGCGCGTGACGCGAAGCGTCGCTCCGCCGCCCGCGCGCTCATCGCCCTCGCCGAATCCGCAGCCCGCCGCCGCGGCGACGAGACCGGCGACCAGGAGGGCTGCGAGCAGCGCGCGGACACGCCTCACGGCACCTCGACCCGTTCGGTGAATGAGCGCACCAGGCCATCCTTGCGGGCCGCGAGCCGGTACGTGCCGGAGGGGAGCGCGAGCTGCACGCGGCCGTCGGCGGCGGTCAGGCCGGTGAGGCCGCCGGCGCTGACGCTCGCGCCCTCGACGGGAACGCCCTTGCCGGCATCGTCGTAGCCGCGGACGGTGGCCACGATGCCCCCGGGCGCCGGCGTCGCACGGACCTCGAGCGTGCGCTGGCAGTCCGCGGCGCGGACGCAGTAGAACCACGTGATCCGCTGGCCGGCGCGCAGCCGGCCGTTGCCGAACGGCCCGCTGACGTCGCCCGCGCCCGCGCTGGCCGCGCGGCGCCCGACCTTGTAGACCCAGCCGCGCTGGCCGCGGTTGCGGTCCGCGCCGAGGCGCGTGACGAACAGGCCCGCTCCGTCACGCGCGCGTGAAGAACACGCGCCGAAGTCGCGCAGCCCCAAGCGGCCGGGCCTGCTCCGCACGAGCGCGGCCAGCGGAGTGCGATCGCCGGCGGCGCACGTGCGGCCGCCGACCCTGACCGTCGTCGCCGCGGTGGACACGCGCTTCGTGAGCGCGTGCCCGTCGCGGAAGACGATCATCTGCTGGACCTTGGGGGCAGCGGCGCTCGCGTCCGACGGCGAGGCCAATGCCATCGCCGCCAGGCCGCCGGCAAGCGCGGCGCGCGCCCTCATGGCGACGGCGCGACCGCGTCGAGCTCAACCGGTCCGCCGCCGAGCGAGCGCAGCCGCAGCACGTGCGCCCCCGACCCGAGCCGCGGGCTCACCCACAGCACGCTCCGGTGCCCGGTCCGACCGCGCGCCCGGAGGGTCCGGCTGCGGCCGTCGATGGTCACCCGGAGCCGCCCGCCCCCCGGCAGCTTGCGGCCGATCAGGGCGAGCTGCGTGCCCCGGAAGCTCATGCGCCCGGTGGCGCCCGCGCGCGCGGCGCGAACCGTCGTGCGTCCCCAGGCGCTCGCCGCCCGCGTCCGCTTCCAACCGGGCGAGAGACGCAGGAGCCGGCGGTCGCGGTCGTCGACCGGGATCAGCACGGGGTCGGTCACGATGGTCGCGGAGTTGAGCGCGCGGTCGGTTGCCGTGATGCGGAACCGGTAGGCGTCCCCCGACTGGCCTCGGAAGTGCAGCCCGTTGACGGGCGCCTTGTCGAGCAGCGTCCGCCACTCCGGCTCGGCCTGGCTCGCGCCGGCGCCGTTGTTCGCGTCGCTCACCTCGACGCTGGAGTGCGCGATGCCGCTGCCGGCTCCGTCGCCCGCGGACCATGCCAACAGCATCGTGCGCGAGCGCCCGTCGCGGCTGGCCAGGCGCCGGCCCGGCAGCGCCGGGTCGGATTCGCTCGAAGCCCGACTCGATCGACGGCGCCGCGCTGTCGGTGGAGGTGCAGGGCGTCGCCCCGGGCGGATCGACGCACAGCACGACGGCGTTGGAGCGGACCGCGTCGTCGCGCTCCGCCTTGAGGCGGTAGATGCCCTCCTGGGCGAAGCTGAGCGTCGCGGATCCGTCCGCGCCCGTCGTCGTTCCGAGAACGCTCGCGCCCGCGGCGCGGTTTGCCCTTGGAGCCGTCGAACTCCTCGACGTTCACGGTCACGCTCTGCCCTGTCGTCGCCGTGGTCGGGCCGCTGAGGCGAAGCACGTTCGACTGCGAGAAGTTCGAGTGCGCGAACAGGACCTCGTCGCCCTGTTCGACCGTCTGGGTGCACCCGCCGAAGTTCGCGTACACCCAGTTCAGGTAGAAGGCGAGGTAGTGGGACGAGTCGATCGTCTCCGACCCGATCTGGAGGAACGGGTAGTAGTCGCCGAAGCCGGAGTCCCAGCCGGCGTCCCACGCAAAGCCGGCGGCCTTCGAGCCGTCATCGAGCGCGCCGATCGCGGTCGGCCGGGGCGCGCCGCCCGAGTTCGTGCCGTCGCAGGGACGCGCCACGCCGTCGGTCGGCGTCGTCGTCTGATGCGCGTCGGTGACGACGGAGCCGTCGAAGATCGTGTCGGCAACGCCCTCCACACGCAGGTTCACCGTGACGGGCGCCGCGACGGCGCCGGGCGCCGCCACGAGGACAAACAGCAGTAGCGCCACGGGGAGCGCTTTACGGAGGCGATCGGTCATCGAGCCACCCCTTCCTCGAGGGTCGAATGGGCTTTGACCGGAGTGAGGTCTCCTGGCTTCGGACTCCGCGCCGCGCCTTCCCGGTGAGCCGTCGGCTCCCCAGTGGCTAGATGCGACGCATCAGCGCCCGTTCACAGTGGCGGGACCGCGCGGGATTGACACCCGACTTCCCTCGACCACCGGCCGTAGAACGCGAGCAGCATATCCCACCCCACCGGCCCGCCGGCAAGGCAGACGCCCTCAGGGCCGCTAGAATCGCTCGCCGCGCCGCCATCGTCTAGGGGACTAGGACGCCGCCCTCTCACGGCGGAAACCGGGGTTCGAATCCCCGTGGCGGTACTGCCGGGCCCGGGCCATGGGACGGACAGAGTAGGGTCGCTTGCATCTCTCCTCCTGCCTGGCGCCTGAGCCGCTGGACGCTCGTAATGCTCCTCGGAACGGCGTTGGGGGGAGTGCCCACGGCCGAGGCGTCGGTGAGCTTCGATCGCACCGACATCCCCCTGGCGGCTGCCCCGCAGTCCGTCGCGATCGGCGATCTCGACGGCGTGCACGGCAAGGACATCGTGGTCGCCCTCTTCTCGCCCGGCAGCGTGGGAGTGATGCTCAACAACGGCGACGGGACCTTCGCGCCGATGCAGCCGTACACAGCCGGGGCGCAGTGCGCGGGCAAGGCGGTGGACATCACGCTCGGCGACGTGACCCAGCCGGCGCCGGGTGACCGGCTGCAGCCCGACGGCAAGCTCGACGCGTACGTGGCCTGCACGCCCTACGTCGTCCGGCTCACGGGGGACGGCGCGGGCGGGCTGGGCAACCCGGAGGCGATCAACCTCGGCATCCAGCAATACCTCGGGAGCGCGACGCTCGACATGCTCGCGCTGATGCGACGGCCGGACGGCAATCCCGTTCCGCTGCTCGTCTTCCAGCATGCGGTCGGCAGCTTCGGCCGCGAGCTGTGCATCAGCTACGAGCTCGACCCGGGTCAGATCGTGTGCGACACGAACCACGCCCCCGTGCAGGGACCGCTGGCGGTCGGCGACCTGAACGGAAGCGCTGCCGGCGTGCCGCCCGACGAGGTCCTGAGCGATGCGACCGGCAACCAGCTGGGGATCTTCGGCTTCGCGCCAGCGTTTCCCCTGGTGTGGGCGAGCTCGAGCACACGCAGCGTGTCCGGCGGCCTCGAATCGGCCACATTCGGAGACCTGGACGACGATCTCGACCTCGACGTGCTCGTGGGCCAGACGGTCAACAGCTTGAGCGCCCGGGTGAACTCGATCCACTACTTCAAGTGGGACCCCGGCGGGAGCGGGGGCCTCGAGCAGGTCGAGAGGACGCTGCCCTCGACGCCGGGCGTCGACGCCGTCGCGGTCGCCGACGTGGATGGCGACGCGTGCAACGACGTGGTCGCCGCGGGCACGTATGGGACCGGGATGATCCACCTCGGCGATGGCAGCGGCAACTTCGACGGCGGCCGCGACCTCCCACAGCTCGGCTACCAGAATCCGGCTACGGCCACGCGCGTGACCATGGCCGTGGACGACCTGACCGGCGACGGCCTCGCCGACCTCGTCATCGCCGACCAGGGCAACTCCGCTGTGATGCTCTACCGCAACACCTCCTCGACTGCCGGCGCCCTGTGCCTCGACGCCCCGCCCACGGCGACGGACGACGTCGCCGTCGTCACCGAGGACGACGGCGCCACGGCGATCGGCGTGCTCGCCAACGACACCGACGCGGACGGCGGCCCGATTGTCGTCGCCTCGGTCACCCAGCCCGCGAACGGCAGCGCGGCGATAGCGGCCGGGGGCGTGACGTACCAGCCGAACGCGGACTACTGCAACGACCTGGGCGCGACCAGGGACACCTTCACCTACACGCTCAACGGCGGCTCCAGCGCGACGGTCACCGTCACCGTTCGCTGCGTGGACGACGCTCCGCCGGTCGGATCTGGCCCTTCTCCCCCGTCGCCTCCGTCTCCGGTCGCCCGCGATTGCGCAAGCCCCGGCACGGTGCCGTTCACCGTTGGGACTCCGGGTGACGACGTGCTCGTGGGTACCGCCGGGCGAGACGTCCTCAGCGGGCGCGGTGGGGACGATTGCCTGTTCGGGCTCTCGGGCGACGACCGGTTGATCGGGGGTACCGGGACGGACCTCCTCAGGGGCTCCGGCGGCTCCGACCGGATGAACGGCGACGCCGGCAACGACAAGCTCGACGGGCGCAACGGGAACGACGCGATCACGCCTGGCGCCGGCAAGGACAAGGTCACGGCCGGCGGGGGCGACGACGAGATCGCTGCCCGCGATGGGACGCGCGACACGATCGACTGCGGCGGCGGCCGGACAAGGTCATCGCCGACCGCACCGACGCCGTCAACCAAAACTGCGAGCGCGTCAGGCGAGCGGCCCGCGCTAGACGCCGGTAGTACTGCCGAAGCCCGCCCCGAGCGCGCCGCCTAACGCAGCTCGAGCCCGGCCGTGTAACCACGCGCGTACGCCCCGGACGCTTCGATCGCGGCCAGCGCGCCGGAGATGAACAGCTGCGCCTGTCCGTAGTCGTCGACTACGCCCAGCGCACGCTCCTCGCCCGTGCGTGCGTCAAAGAAGACGATCTCGAGTCCCGGCCCGTCGGGCGCCGGTCGAGTGCGGAAGCGGTCGCCCTGTCCACCATTCGGCATACCCCCATCCTGCCGAACCCTTCGACTCTCGCGCTCGGCGGCCATGTCGCAGGAGTACGTGGAGATCGTTCAGCGGGCGGCGGTGGTTCGACGACCGTGACCTCGCGGTCCGGGCGCCGAGGGATGCGTTCGGACACCGCCCCGGCGGCGGCCCGACGCGAGGGATGGCGCATTCATCCCTGGGGTCATTTGCGCTCAAGGCCGACCGGGTGGAGACTGGACCAATCAGGGGTCCCGGACTCGCTTATAGGTACGCCTTCCTCCGGCGCGGGCTGGCGGTCACAGCAGTGGCAGCGGTTGCTCTGCTGGCGCTCCTAACCGCCGGGACGCTGGCGCCAAGCGCCGCGGCCGGCTCGGCGACGGCCCAGACCAAGCCTCAGGCGGACGCTGCCGTGTTCCGGTGGGACTGGGCCGGAGTGGGGTCGAGCCCGTTCTCCGCGTTCGACGTCTCGAACGTCACGGTCGTGCATGGTTCGCCGTCGGCGGCGGAGGGCGCGCGCACGCAGTATCGGGTGAACTTCACGGCAACGGGCGGGCTGTCCGAGGCCGCCGACGACCGCATCACGACCAGCTTCCCGACCGGCACCGGGCTGGCCGGCGTCAGCGGCGCGGTCTTCAACACCAGCGACGTCCAGATCGGCAGCTGCTTCAGCGCCAGCGGCCTGTCGATCCAATGCTTCCTGAACAACAACGTCGTCGTGAGCCCCAACCAGGGCGTGCGGCTCGTCTTCAGCGGCGTCACCAACCCTGCGGCCGGCTCGCACACGCTGAACGTCTCGACGACCACCGACCCGACCCCGGTGCAGTCGGCGGCCTACACCGTCGTGGCCGACAACCCGGTCAGCGCGATCTCGGTCGTGCATGGTTCGCCGTCGGCGGCGGAGGGCGCGCGCACGCAGTATCGGGTCAACTTCACGACCTCGGCGACGGGCGGGCTGGCCGAGGACGCCAACAGCCGCATCACGACCAGCTTCCCCACCGGCACCGGCCTGGCCGGCGTCAGCGGCGCGGTGTTCAACACCAGCGACGTCCAGATCGGCAGCTGCTTCAGCGCCAACGGCCTCTCGATCGACTGCTTCCTCAACAACAACGTGACCGTCAACCCAAACCAGGGCCTACGGCTCGTCTTCAGCGGCGTCACCAACCCGCCGGCCGGCGGCCGCACGCTCAACGTCTCGACGACATCCGACACCGCACCCGTCGCATCACCCACCTACACCGTCGTGGCCGACAACCCGGTCAGCGCGATCTCGGTCGTGCATGGTTCGCCGTCGGCGGCGGAGGGCGCGCGCACGCAGTACCGGGTCAACTTCACGACCTCGGCGACGGGCGGGCTGGCCGAGGACGCCAACAGCCGCATCACGATCAGCTTCCCGACCGGCACCGGGCTGGCCGGCGTCAGCGGCGCCGTCTTCAACACCAGCGACGTCCAGATCGGCAGCTGCTTCAGCGCCAACGGCCTCTCGATCGACTGCTTCCTCAACAACAACGTGACCGTCAACCCCAACCAAGGCCTACGGCTCGTCTTCAGCGGCGTCACCAACCCTGCGGCCGGATCGCACACGCTGAACGTCTCGACGACATCCGACACCGCACCCGTCGCATCACCCAGCTACACGATCGTCAACGACAACCCGGTCAGCGCGATCTCGGTCGTGCATGGTTCGCCGTCGGCGGCGGAGGGCGCGCGCACGCAGTATCGGGTCAACTTCACCACCTCGGCGACGGGCGGGCTGGCCGAGGACGCCAACAGCCGCATCACGACCAGCTTCCCGACCGGCACCGGGCTGGCCGGCGTCAGCGGCGCCGTCTTCAACACCAGCGACGTCCAGATCGGCAGCTGCTTCAGCGCCAACGGCCTCTCGATCGACTGCTTCCTCAACAACAACGTGACCGTCAACCCCAACCAAGGCCTACGGCTCGTCTTCAGCGGCGTCACCAACCCCGCCGGCCGGGCGCGCACGCTGAACGTCTCGACGACATCCGACACCACACCCGTCGCATCACCCAGCTACACCGTCGTGGCCGACAACCCGGTCAGCGCGATCTCGGTCGTGCATGGTTCGCCGTCGGCGGCGGAGGGCGCGCGCACGCAATACCGGGTCAACTTCACCACCTCGGCGACCGGCGGGCTGGCCGAGGACGCCAACAGCCGCATCACGACCAGCTTCCCGACCGGCACCGGGCTGGCCGGCGTCAGCGGCGCCGTCTTCAACACCAGCGACGTCCAGATCGGCAGCTGCTTCAGCGCCAACGGCCTCTCGATCGACTGCTTCCTCAACAACAACGTGACCGTCAACCCCAACCAAGGCCTACGGCTCGTCTTCAGCGGCGTCACCAACCCCCCGGCCGGCGGCCGCACGCTGAACGTCTCGACGACATCCGACACCACACCCGTCGCATCACCCACCTACACCGTCGTGGCCGACAACCCGGTCAGCGGCGTCACCTTGACACTCGACTCAGATGCACCCGGCGTGACGACACGATGGGTCCCGCGCTTCACAACCTCGGCGACTGGCGGGCTGGCCGAGGACGCCAACAGCCGCATCACGGTCAGCTTCCCGACCGGCACCGGGCTGGCCGGCGTCAGCGGCGCCGTCTTCAACACCAGCGACGTCCAGATCGGCAGCTGCTTCAGCGCCAACGGCCTCTCGATCGACTGCTTCCTCAACAACAACACCACCGTCAACCCCAACCAGGCGCTGCGGCTCAACTTCACCGGCGTCACAAATCCATCCAGCGCCGGGCCGTGGACGGTCGACGTCTCGACGACGTCCGACACGACTCCCGTGACGTCCGACCCCAGCACCGCCGGCGACAGCACCCCGCCCGACACCGTGATCGATTCCGGGCCCTCCGGCACCATTGGGGACTCGACCCCGACGTTCACGTTCTCGTCGAATGAGCCGGGGTCGACCTTCCGGTGCAGCGTCGACGGCGGCGCATTCAGTGCCTGCAACACCCCCTTTACGACTGCCGCACTGGCCGATGGCTCACATACCTTCGCCGTGTTTGCGATCGACCCGGCGGGCAATCCCGACCTATCGGCCGCAAGCAGCACATTCACGATTACGACTGCCGACACGACGCCGCCCGACGCCAGCATCACCGCGGGTCCGTCCGGTCCGACCGAGGACGAGACTCCGAGCTTCGAGTTCAACGCCACCGAACCCGGGTCGAGCTTCGAGTGCAGCATCGACGGCGGCGCGTTCGCCGCCTGCTCGTCGCCCTTCACGACCCCCGCGCTGCCGGCCGGGCAGCACACCTTCTCGGTGCGCGCCCGGGACGGCGCGGGCAATCTCGGCCCCGCGGCGACCACGACCTTCACCGTCGAGGCGCAGCAGATCGAGGACCTCCCCGTGCCGACCCTCGGCGAGGAGGTCAACGTCGGGCCGGTGCCGGGCAGCGGCCCGGTGCTGATCGCGGTCCCGGCGGGCGCGACCGCCGCCGCCCGGGCGCACGCGAGCCAGAAGGGCCTCACCTTCGTGCCGCTCACCGAGGCGCGCCAGATCCCGACCGGTTCCTTCCTCGATACGAGGCGCGGCACCGTCGAGATGCAGAGTGCCACCGGCCAGGGCCAGAGGGTCCAATCGGGCAAGTTCAGCGCCGGCCTCTTCCAGGCCCTCCAGTCACGCAGGAGGCGTGATCGCGGCCTCACCGAGCTGCGCCTGAAGGGCGGGAGCTTCAACCGCTGCGGCTCATCCGGCGGGCGCAAGGCCTCGGCCTCGGCTCGTGTCGTGCGTCGGGTGCGGTCCAACGCAGTAGGGCGGTTCCGCACACGCGGGCGCAACTCGAGCGCCACCGTGCGCGGCACCATCTGGACGACCACCGACCGCTGCGACGGCACGCTGACGCAGGTGAGGCGCGGCACCGTCGTCGTCCGCGACTTCCGTCGCAGGCGCAACGTCGTCGTGCGCGCCGGCAAGAGCTACCTGGCGCGCGCCCGGGGCTGACCGAAGCCGAAGGCGCGGGCGCCGCTCAGAGCGGCCGCAGCGCCGGCCGGCCGCCGAGCGTCACTATCTCGTAGACGCGCGCGTCATTCGGCCCGCGCCGGAACGCCCGCTCCGGGACGATCATCTCGAAGCTCTCGGTGGCGGAGCCGGCGAGCGAGAAGGTCTCGCCGACCGCCGCGACCCGCCCGTTCATGACGAGCGCCAGCGGGCGGCCGCCCCCTGGTCTGCCGTAGGGAATCTGCCCCGTGATCTGGCCGGGCACGAAGCCCGATGCGGGCTCCACGTCCAGCAGCTCCGACGCCTGATGGATCTGGGCGGTACCCACCCCCGGCAGGTGGGGAATCGTCGCGGCGCGCCGCCCCACGAGCTCCGCGTGCGGGCCGAGGCGGTAGAGGGACGAGCGCCGGCGGCCAGCTCCGCTCCCGAACAGCGCAAGCTTGCGGCGCACCGCCGCCTCTCGGCGCCGTTCCAGCGCGCTCACCGAGAAGACGTAGTCGCCGCCGATCGTGTTCAGCTCGGTGCCGACGCGGTGGAAGACCCTCACACGGCGCGCCTGGGAGGAGACCGGCTCGAGCAGGGAGCGGCCGTCGAGCTCCTCCGGCACGGGTGCGCCGGCCACCTCCAGAATCGAGGGCAGCACGTCGATCGTCTCGACGTGCCGATCGACGATGTCTCCGCGTCGCTGGTCGGGCAACTTCACGAGCAGCGGCACGGGCGCCAGGTCCTCCACGTTTCCCGGAGTGACGGTGCGGCGCTCGACGCCCACGTGGAAGCCGATCCCATGGTCCGCGACCACGGTGATCATCGCGCCGTCGTAGAGGTCCAGCCGCCGCAGGCGGCCGAGCAGCTCACCGAGCAGGCGGTCCGCCAATCCGACCTGGAGGAGGTGGCGCTGGTAGGAGACCTTGACGAGCCATGGCACCCCGAAGCCCAGCTCGCCGTTCAGACCCGGAATCGGCTCGGGCGCGTGCCGCCGGTAACGCCGCCCGGACGGATAGAACTGCCAGGGCACGTGCGGCAGCAGCGTGTGCTTGAACCAGAGCGTCGGACGCGGCGTCGTCCGGATCGACCTGACGAAGCGGCGGAAGCGCTCGACCTTCCCGCCCGACAGGTGACTCGCGGTGGTGCCGGCCTCCGGCTCGCACAGGCTCGTCGGGCAGAGTCCCGTCGCCTCCTCGGACGCATTCACCTGGTAGCGCTGCTCGAGGAGCGTGAAGAGGTTGGCTGGGTGCGAGTAGACGTCCGAGCCCAAGCCCGCGCGCGGGTAGCGGCCGTCGAGAATCGCGGGTACGGCGAGCGCCGTGCTGTCGTGGACCGACGTCGCTCCGCGGTACCAGGTGGCATCGCGAGCCAGGCGCGCGAAGGCCGGATAACGCGCCGCGTCGATCCGGCCGCCTTCGCCGATCAGCGACGTGAGCGGGAGCTCGTCGAAGACGACCACGACGATCGTCTGGGGACGTGCGGGGCCGCGCACGGTCGGCTCGCCGTGGCTCCGACCCTGGTGGCCTTCAGCGGGGCGAGAGCGTGCCGGCGCGATGACCGCAAGAGCCAGACCAGCGGCGGCTGCGACAACCACCAAGCCGGCGACGGCCGCCCGGAGAACCCCTCGATTCCACACGAAAGCCCAGCGTATCCGCGCCTTTTGGTCATCCGCCACCCTGCAAGCCGCCGTGCCGGCCGCGACGGTGCTACGGCGCGGGCGTCTTCAGGAACACGCGACGGCCGCCCAGCCTGCCGTCGATCGAGGCCACGGCCCGCTGCGCCGCAAGATCCCAGCGGAGGCGCAGCCGCCCGTCTGCCGCGCCCGCCACCCGTAGGCGGGCCGTCACCCTGCTCGCACGCCGGTCCCACACGACGGTGCCGCTCACGGCAAGGTCCCGAACGAAGCGGGCTCGGCGCATCCGCAGCCGGACCGGCGAATAGGAGAGGTAATCGCCGAGGGCCTCGAATGACCCCCCGCGCAGCCCGTGGCCGCTGGAGCCGGACATCAGCCACCAGCGTGCGAGCGCGTCGCCGGCAGTCCAAGCCGTTGCCCAGGCCGCTCGGCGGCCGAGGGCCGTGGCGCGGTCGTTCGCCCCTGCTCTCTCGGCCTGAGGAGCGACCGCTGTCCGGCTCGGGAACGCCGGCACGACGTGGATCTCGGGAACACGCGACGCGCAGCTCGTGTCGCCGGCCGACAGCGTCGTCAGGAAGCGGCGCACCATTCCCGCCGCGCAGCCGGGATAGTCGGCGAGCGCCGTCACGTGCCCGACGTTGCGCACGCTGACCAGCGTCGAGTTCGGGAACAGTGAGGCGGCCCGGGCGGAGTCGCCGAGCGGCGTGATCACGTCCAGGTCACCGACCAGGACCAGCACCGGCACGCCCGGGTACGCCGCCCCGGGCGGCACCGGCGGGTCGGGGTAGCGCGGGGCCGGCCACTCGATGCAGCCGGTGACGTACTGGTTGATGTAGAGCGAGCGCAGCCAGATGTCGTTCGGGAACGGCGCGTAGGCGTCCGTGGCGAGCCCCGCCCGGGCCGCGGCGTACTGCGCGCGCCGCTCGGCCACCGGCGCAGACGGGTCCCAGATCGTGGGGTTGTCGTGGCATGACACGGCCGCGTATGCGCCCTCCGAGTAGCTCGCCACCGGCCCGCCGCCGGTGAAGGGCAGATCCTCCGCCGCGATGCGCAGGAGCGGCTCGCGGTCGCCCCGCCCATGTGCCCGCAGCGCGGCGAGCAGGTCGCGATAGACCGTGTAGTAGTACGACGCGTCGCCCGCGATCTGGCCGAGCGCGGCTCCGTCCAGCCGAATCCGGTGGCGGCCGCCGTCGGCGTCCCGCCCGGTCGCGATCAGCGGCCGTCGGTCGAGCCGCACCGCCCAGCGCCGGAGCGTGCCGAGGACGTCCTCGTCGCAGCCCACCGTCCGCAGGCAGACCTCCGCCCAGGCCGATCGAAGCGCAACCGACTCCTCTCGGATCCAGGGGTCGTAGCCGTCGACGGCGTACGCGGCGTCCAGCACGACCGCCCGCACCCGGCTCGGATGTCGCACCGCGAAGGCCTGCGCGAAGTAGGTGCCGTAGGAGTCGCCGTAGACGCTGACCATCGGCACGCGAAGCTTGTCGAGCACGGCGGCGAGGTCGTCGGCCGCGGCGCCGGTGCCGTAGGCGTTCGCGGCCCGGCCCAGCTTCCGTGCACAGCGGCCGACCTCGCGCGAGTAGGTCCCCTTGCCGGCCTGGAGGCGCGGACAGTCGATCGCGCCGGAGCGCCCCGTTCCGCGGTTGTCCATCACGATCAGGTCATGGCGCCGGCGCAGCGGGCCGAGCATGAACAGGTAGGACTCGGCCGAGTCGATAGTCGGGTAGCCCGGACCGCCCTCGGCCGCCACGATCGGCTCGAGCGCGGGCCGCGCGCGCAGGGTGCGCGGGTACACGCGGAACCGCACCCTGAGCTTGCGCCCGCCGCCGTCCTGAGCGGGGCGCAGAAGCGGCACCGCGATCGACCCGCAGCGAACCGCGCGATCGTCGGGACAGGGCTTCGTGGCGGGCGCCGCGACGGCCGCCTCCGCCAGGGCGCCCGACAGCACCATGGCGACCAGCACGACACTCACGGCGCCCGCTCGCATACGCGCGGGCGAGCCTATCCCCAACCGCACCTCTCCCTCTAACGTGCCGCGTCGTGACCACCGACCAGGCCGATCGTGCCGCCACGGCGCTCGTCGAGACATGGCAGGCGCTCATGGCCGCTCATCCGGACGCCTGGATGGAGAGCGCGCGACGGGATCTCCGCCTGTGCGACCGGCATCCCCTTGGCCGGCCTCAACGGAATCTGGTGCTCGCGGCTCGACCCGGATCCCCGTGAGATCCGGCGCCTGCTCGGCGAGCTGAGGGCGCGTGGCCTGCCGCACCTGCTCCAGCTGAGGCCCGGGAGCGACGACGCGGCGGTTGCCGTGGCAGACCAGGAGGGACTCACTCCGGACGATGACGCGCCGCTGATGTGGCTCGACGATCCCGAACCGCTCGACCGGGCCCACGCCGCCGCTCCGGACCTGACGATTCGAGAGCTTGGGCGCGACGACGCGTCCCTGCACCCCCAGATCGCCGCGGCGGGGTTCGAGGTGGAGCCTGAGCATTTCGTCCGCTTGCTGCCCGCGCCGGTCTTGGCGATGGACGGTCTACGAGCCTATGTCGGCGAGATCGATGGACAGGTGGTGACCACCGCCCTCGGCGTGACGCGCGAGGACTACGTGGCCGTCTTCAACGTGGCCACGCCTCCGCCCCACCGGCGACGCGGCTACGGCGCTGCGATCACCGCCCGCGTGGTTGCCGACGGCCTCGCGGCCGGGGCGAGTTGGGCATGGCTTCAGTCGAGCCCCTACGGCCATCGGATCTACGAGGCGCTCGGCTTCAGGACGCTCGAGCGCTGGCAGTGCTGGGTCAGCGCCTAGTCGAAGAACTTCGCGGCGAGCTGCTCGAGTGTCCCCATTGTGCGCATCGTCGACGGCCCGAGCAGCTTGTCGAGTGCCTTGCGGTCGAGCTCCGACTCCATCGTCCCACCGCTGGGCAGCCAGTAGAGCTCGTGCTTCCCGAACGCGAGCCGGTCCTGGTCGGTCGCGAGCGCAAGCACCTTCTTCTGGGTCGCGGCCGCCGGCTTCTTGCCGAGCAGCGCGACCTGAAGCTTGCCCTTCGACGCCTCGACGTCCTTGGAGGGGAACGGCTCGTGCGCGGCGATCGCCTTCACGTCGCGCGCTGTGCGCTGGAAGATCACGACCTCGTGGCCGAGCGCCTTCTCGAGGTGCGTCTCGAGGGCGCGTGCCATGTCGCGCGGCGCCTCGAACACGACGTTGCCGCTGGTCCGAAACGTGGCGACCTCCTCGGCGCCGGCCTCCTCGAACAGCGCCTTGAGCTGAGCGCTCGTCACGCGCCGGTTACGGCCTAGGTTCACGGCCCGGATGAACGCGGCGTAGCGCATGCAACAAGGCTTGCAGAACCGCCGGCAACCGGACGTTCACTTCGAGTTCACGGCCCATTCACAGGAGCCACGCGGGTGCTGCCGACACTTCTCACATGCAGACAGCGGGCAGGCTGCTCTTCATGGCGACCGTCACCTGCTACCTCCTCGGGCGCGTCTTCGCCGGGGAAACGACCCACCCTGAGACGGTCATATATGCCGCTACGGCGGCGTTCGGGCTCGACTTCCTGATCGTCTCCTGGCGCTCGCTCTGGGCATCGAGTTAGGGGACCCGAACTTTCGGCCTGACACGGGGCGGAGCGTGCGCTAAATTCGGGCTGTGGAAGCACGCCGGACAGACGTCCTCAAGGCATCGCCGAGGATGTTCGACTCCGAGCTGCTGGACCGGCTCTCCAGGGTCCACCCGATGGTTCCGCTCCTGATCTTCGTGCCGGCGATCGTGGCCCTGTTCGTGGTCGGCGCGCGCGGGGAGCCCACCACGCTGCAGGTGGTCAGCCTCGTGCTCGGGGGCTATGTCTTCTGGACGCTGACCGAGTACTGGATGCACCGGCTGGTGTTCCACTTCGAGCCCGAGGACGGCATCGGAGCGCGCCTCCACTGGATCATCCACGGCGTCCACCACGACCATCCGAACGACCCCCTCCGCCTGGTGATGCCGCCGTCGGTGAGCATCCCGCTGGCGCTCGGCTTCTGGGGCCTTTTCATCCTTGTGCTGGGCACGCCCTGGGCGCACATCTTCGCCGCCGGCTTCCTGACCGGCTACCTCGCGTACGACATGACGCACTACCACGTGCACCACCACCATCCGCGGACGAAGCTCGGAAAGCTGATCCGCGAGCTCCACATGCGCCACCACTTCCAGGACGACACCAAGGGCTTCGGCGTAAGCGCCCCGTTCTGGGACTACGTGTTCGGCACGCCCCAGCGTCGCCGCAGCTCCGTCTAGACGCCCTCCGGCTGAACGACCCTGCAGTGGTTGCGCGGCCGCAACCTGTGCGTATGCGCCGAGCCCGTTGCGTCACCCTTGCGGAGGCGTAGCCTCGGGCGGGGTCACTCGCACAGGAAGGAGCCTTCGTGAGCACCTCGGCCTCGCCCCCAGGCGTCCCATCGACGCCGACCGAAGCTTCGGAACCCGCGACCGAGGAGCGTGTGTCCGGCCGCAAGCGCCTCGGCTGGCTGTTGCGGAACTCGAAGCTCTGGATCGTCGCACTGATCCTGCTCGGGCTCGCCGCCGCGGTGGTTGTGGCCTCCGTGTCGGTGTTCAGCTCAAGCTCCGCCAATCCCAACAACACCTTCACCGCGGGCAACCTCTCGCAGAGCAACAGCGCGGAGGGCGCCGCCATCCTGGCCGCCGCCAACATGGTTCCGAGCGACAGGGAGAGCGGCCGGGTGACGATCGAGAACACCGGCGACGTGGACGGCAAGTTCCGGCTCTCGTCGTCCGGGTTGACCGACACCCCGGGCCCGAACGGCGGCAAGCTCTCGGAGGTCCTCAACCTGAGGGTGGTCGACACCGGCAGCGGGAAGGTGATCTACAACGGGAACTACAACGCGATGCCCGGGATCGGCCTGGGAACCTGGGGGGCGGGCGACGGGCACACGTACGAGTTCACCGTGACGTTCCCCGACAGCGGAGTGCCGGGCTCCGCGACGACGGGCGACAACGCGTACAAGAGCTCGTCGACGAAGATCCAGTTCAACTGGGACGCGACCTCCTAGCCGCGCCGCGCCCAATCCCGGCGCGGGCCCGCGCGCGTCGCGTGGTGCGCGAGCCGCGCCTGATGCTGCTCCTGCTCGCCGGCGGCGTGGTAGCCACGGTCGTCGTGTTCATCGTCGGCTTCTCCGGGGCGTTCTACACGGCCTCGAGCAGCGACCCCGGGAACGCCTTCGCGGCCGGAACCGTGCAGATCGGTCTGTCGAAGAGCGGGGAGCTCCTCGACGGAACCGCGCTCAAGCCGGGCGTGACGCGGGCCGGCACCGTCCAGGTCACGAACACAGCCCACAAGGCGAAGCTGAACCTAGGGCTCTCGGCGATCACGAACACGCCGAGCGACAGGACGCTCGCAGACGTGATTCGCATCACCGTGCGCGAGACCAGCCCGTCGAACGTGCAGCGCTACGACGGGCTGCTGAAGGACCTTGGGACGGTCGAACTCGGCACGTTCGCGGCGAATGAGCGCCGCGCGTATGAGATCGGGCTGCTCTGGCCCTCCGAGGACGACGACGTCTCCCGTGTCGGCGTCCGGACCAGCTTCTCCTTCAAGTGGACGGCCCTCTCCGAGCCATGAGCCTGGGCCGCCGCATCCTGCACGTGCTGAACTGGGTGGCGTTCTGCGCGGTCCTGCTGGTGGCCGGCCTCATGCTGGTCCCGGCCCTGCTGGGCTACGAGCGCTACGTGATCATCTCGGGCTCGATGGAGCCGGCGATCGGCACCGGGTCGGTGGTCTACGACGAGGTCGTGCCCGTGGAGGAGCTCGCGGTCGGCGACATCATCACGTTCGCCCCGCCGCCCGAGTACGACGTCACCGACCCGGTCACGCACAGGCTCCACGAGATCTCGCGTGCGCCGCAGGGCACGACGGTGAACGGCAAGCCGGCGGGCGGCGTGGTGCAGTACCGCACCAAGGGCGACGCCAATGCGGACGTCGACCCGTGGACGATCGTGCTCGACGAGCCCCAGCAGGCGCGCGTGGAGCACCACATCGAGAAGCTCGGCTACGTCTACATCGCGCTATCGAACCGTTGGGTGCAGCTGCTCGTCATCGGGCTGCCCGCAGCCGTCATCTTCGTCGTGATCTGCAGAGCGCTGTGGCGTGAGGCGGGCGAGGCCGTGGCTCGCCACGACCGCGAAGAGCAGGCCGCCGACGGGCCCCCGAAACGCGCCGAGCCCGTGGGGGTCGGGTGAGCCTCCGGCTCGCGTGGCCAGTGGCCATCGCCGTCGCCGTCGCGGCCGGTTTCTTCACGGGCGTGTCGTTCGGAGTGTTCTCAGACAGCAAGTCGAACCCCCAGACGCTGCAGGCGACCAACTGGCAGCCGACGCCGCCGGCCGGGGCCGGTCTGAAGGTCCTCTACCGCAACAACACGCCGACCTCCCCCACGGACAACGCGATCACACCCTGGCTGCAGGTCGTCAACGGCTCGCCGAGCGCGCAGGACCTCACGAAGGTCACGGTGCGCTACTGGTTCACGAAGGACTCGGCCTCCACCCCCGTCAGCTACTGCGACTACGCCTGGCTCGACTGCACGCCGACCGGCAAGGTCACGACCAGGATCGTCCCGGTATCCCCCGCTCGCCCCGGTGCGGACACCTACGACGAGATCGTCTTCAAGTCGAACGCCGGCAGCCTGGCCGCCGGCGGCACGACAAACGACATCCAGCTGCGCATCCAGAAGTCCGACTACTCCCCGTTCGACGAACGCAACGACCACAGCTACGGCACGAACACGGACTTCCAGGACTGGCCTAAGGCGACGCTCTACTACGACGGCGCGCTGGTCTGGGGCACGGAGCCCTGAGCCGGACTGACGGGGTCACGTCTTCGGCCCGACGAAGCGATCCAGCACCGCGACGTCCGCCTTGCGCGAGACGTAGATCGTCTTCTCGCCCGAGCGGGTCCAATGCAGCCCCATCAGCTCGCAGGTGTCGCAGAAGATCCGTTTGATGTCGTCCGAGACGTTGGCGAACGAGTAGCGCGGGTGTGACCACCCCCGCCCTGTGTTCTGAAAGCGGCAGCCGTCGGAGTGGATCAAGCCGCGCAGTAGGAGCGCTGGCCAGCGGGCGACCAGGCGGCGCTGCCATTCAGTCAGGGCGATACGACGCTCGTGCTTGCGTCCGGGCCCGTGCTGCGGGAACAAACAGGCCCAGTGCTTCGAGTAGGCGTACAGCTCGTGCCAGGTGCCGTAGCCGACACGGCCGACGCGATTATTCGGCATCACGGCGCGGATCGCCCGCTCACACTCCGCGGCGATGCCCGGATAGTGGGCGTCGAGCGAGATCCGCAGCTTGAACACGCCGCCCCGATGCGCCGACAGGCATCCATCTCCGAGGTACATCCCGAGTAGGTAGACGTAGGCCGCCGGCAGGTACTCCACGTCGTGGACTCCGCCGCACATGGCACATCCGCCGGAGACGCCGCGACGATGCCAGCTGAGCGGCAGGCGGCCGGCTAGCCATTCACGTACCGTCGAGCGGGGAAGGTCCAGCCGGCGCGCGATCTCGGACGTCGAGAGTCCCTCACCGGCTAGCTCGAGGCTTTGATCGACTAACTCGACCGAACGCGTCATACGAACACATGTTCGCTTTACGCTCGGACGGAAATGCGGCTGAGAGGAGTCGAACCTCCACGCCCCTTTCGGAGCACAGGCACCTGAAGCCTGGGCGTCTACCAGTTCCGCCACAGCCGCGAGCGAGCCGAAACTCTAGCGTGGGCCGGGCGGCCGGACGGCGAGCAAGCGCATAGAGTCCTACCCACCGATCGACCGAAGGAGAGACTCCATGCCCTACGAGGTACCGCCGCTCCCTTACGACTACAACGCGCTCGAGCCGCACGTGGACGAGGCGACCATGAAGGTCCACCACGACAAGCACCATCAGGCGTACGTGGACAAGGTGAATGCAGCCCTCGAGGGCACGGAATGGGCCGACAAGCCGATCGAGGAAGTGATCGCGAACCTGTCGCAGATTCCCGACGACAAGCGCACGGCGGTCCGCAACAACGGCGGCGGCCATTACAACCACTCGCTGTTCTGGGAGTGGATGTCCCCGGACGGCGGCGGCGAGCCGGACGGTGAGCTCGCCTCCGCGATCGACTCCGCCTTCGGCTCCTTCAGCGACTTCCAGGCGAAGTTCAAGGAGGCCGGCGTCGGCCAGTTCGGGTCCGGCTGGTCATGGCTCGTCCACGACGGCTCGGGCCTCGCCGTCCTCTCGACGGCCAACCAGGACAACCCGCTCACCGACGGCAAGACGCCGCTGCTCGGCGTCGACGTCTGGGAGCACGCCTACTACCTCAAGTACCAGAACAAGCGCCCGGACTACATCGACGCCTGGTGGAACGTCGTGAACTGGCAGAAGGTGGCCGACGGCTTCAGCTCCGCGGGCGGCTAGTCCGCGGGGGGCTGCGACCCGAGCAGCTCGAGTGTCACGTCGCGGGCGCGCTGCGCGGCGCGCTGGATCTCGAGCAGGTCCTCGCGCCGCGGATCGCCCGCCGGGGTGTCCTCCAGGACGAAGCTCGTGTAGTTGAGGATCACCGCGAGCTGGTTGTTCAGGTCGTGCACGGCTTTCCTCACGGCGCGGAGCCTATGCTCATCTCGTGAGCGACTGGACCCAGCACGCACAGCGCGAGCTCGAGCGCGAGGGCTACCGCCTCAGCGGTCCGCGCTCCGCCGTCGTCGAGACGCTCGACGACCTCGGCTGCAGCGTGACCGCGAAGGAAATCGCGGATCGGCTGCACGACCGCGGCCAGGAGATCGGCGTGGCGAGCATCTACCGGACGCTCGAGCTGCTCGACAAGCTCCGCCTGACCCGCCGTGTCGATGCCGCCGAGGGCGTCGCCCGCTACGAGCCGCTCGGGCCGAGCGGCGAGCATCACCACCACATCGTCTGCGACACCTGCGGCGAGGTCTCGCCGTTCGAGGACTCGGACCTGGAGCGGGCGATCGAGCGCCTGGCGAGTCGCGTGGACTTCGCGATCGACGGGCACGACGTGACGCTCCGGGGCGAGTGCCCCACCTGCCGGCGGCGCTAGAGCCGGCAGGCGACCTTTCCGCCGGACATGCCGCGCACGAGCGCGCCGGCATCGAACGCCAGCGCGCCCTCGTACGTCTCCCCCGCGCTTCCCCCCGGCCCGAGCGAGTCGGCGTACAGCGACTCGCCGATCCGCGCGCCCGCCTCGCGCGCGATCGCGCGTTCGATGTCCGGGTTCACCGAGCTCTCGGGGAAGATCGTCTCGACGCCCTCGCGCCGGATCTGCTCCACGAGCCGCTGAACGTCCCCGGCCGAGGCCTGGGCCTGCGTCGACAGCGACGGGATCACGGCGCCGACCACCTTCACCCCGTAGCGGTCCGCGAAGTAGCCGAGCGCGTCGTGGGTCGTGACGATCTTGCGCTTGGCCGCCGGCACGCGCTCGACGCACGCCGCGATGCGACCGTCGAGACGGCGCAGCTCGCGCTCCACCCGTCCGGCGTTGCGGCGATAGGCATTCGCTCCGTCCGGGTCGAGCTCCGCCAGCCGCGCGCGGATGACCTTCACCGCACTCACCGCGTTCAGCGGGTTCTGCCACCAGTGCGGATCGTCGTCGAGCCGGTCGACCGAGTCGATCAGCGATACGACCTCCGCGCCCCCGCCCGCGTTGTCGATCACGTCGCCGAGCCAGTCGTCCACCTCGCCGCCCGAGCGGAACACAACGTCGGCCTTCGCCACCGCTGCCACGTCGCTGGGGCGCGGCTCGAAGTCGTGCGGATCGCCGCCCGGCCGGAGCATCCCGTCGACCGACACGCGGCCCCCGCCGACCTCCCGGACGAGGTCCGCCACCTGCGTGGTGGTCGCCACGACGGTCGGTCCGTCGGGTGCGGACGAGCCGTCGTCGCCGCAGCCGGAAATCGCCACAGCCACCGCCACCGCAAGAATGCCGAGCCGCTTCACCCCCCGATCGTACTGAGAACGATTCTCAATGAGCCCACTCGAACTCACAGCCTTCTGCGCATGGTGCTTCGCCGTGGCGCTCGCCGGCGGGGTCGTGGGCCTCGTGCTGGGGAACATCCGCCTCCCGGCCGTGCTCCTCATCGCCTCCCATCCGGCGGCCGGCGCCGGCGCGAACATCGGCATCTCCGGCGTGGCTGCCACCGCGGCGGCGGTCGTGCACATCCGAGCCGGGCGGATCAACTGGCGGCTGTTCGCATGGATGGCCCCTCCGTCGATGGTCGGAGCCGTGGCCGGCGGCTACCTGTCCGGCTTGCTCCCCAACGACGTCCTGCTCGTGACCATCGGGGTGGTGCTCCTCTACTTCGGCATCGACCTCCTGCGCGATCGCGAGCGACCGGCGCGCCGCGACGCGCCGCCCGGCGAGGAGCTCGACATCCGCGCCGCCGTCCTCACCGGGCTCGGCGTGGGCCTCCTCGGCGGCCTGGTCGGCCTCATCCTCGGCGCCCTGCGGATGCCCGCGCTGCTGCGCTACGTCGGCGAGCTGCCGGCCAGGGCCGTGGGCACGAACCTCGCCGTCGGCGTGTGCGTCGGCATCGCGGGCGTGCTCGGGCACACCCCCGACGGCGTCGACTGGGACCTGCTCGCGATCGGCTCAGCGGCGTCGGTGCCCGGAGCTCTGATCGGTGCCCGCCTGACGGGTCGCCTCAGCGAGCGACAGCTGCTGCGCGCGATCGGCGCGATGCTCGTCGTAGCCGGCGCCACCACGGCCCTTCAAGCTCTGTGGTGACCTCCCTCGCCAGCCCGCGGACGGCGCGCCACTCCTGAAGCGACCAGCCGACCGGCACATCGCACTCGACGGTCGCGACCGCGTGGTCGCTCAGATGTTCGCTTACAGCTTCATGCTGGAACATGTCCGGGTCCCTCCGAAAGGGCTTGTACCCCGCCGAGCCGACTCTCACGCCAGATCTGCCCAGGACGAATCTGGAGCGCTCAAGGTTCGCGAGGAATCCCCAACTGGGTTACAAGAGATCACCGGATGGCTCTAACGCTCCTGATCGCCGACGACGACGCGCTCGCCCGGGCGCTGATCGAGGCGATCGTCGAGCGCGACCGCGAGCTCGAGCTGGTCGGGTCCGCCGAGGACGCGGAGCGCGCCATCGAGCTGGCCGGGGAGCATCAGCCCGACGTGGCCGTCCTTGACTGGGTCATGCCGGGTGGCGGCGGCCCGGTCGCAGCGCGCGAGATCCTGAACTGCAGCCCGGACACGAAGATCGTGGCGCTCACCGCTCCGGGAGCCCCGAACGCCGAGGCCGACAGCCTGCGCGCCGGCGCGCGCTCGTCGCTCGTCAAGGGCTGCCCCCCTGACGAGCTGCTCCGGACGATTCGCGCGGCAGCCGCCGGCTAGCTACGAGTCCGCGGCGTCGTACGCCCTGGCGCTCACGAGCTGCTCGGCCTGGTCGCCGGACATCTCCATATCCGGATGGTCCTCGGCCACGTGCTCGCGCACCGCCTCGGCCAGGTCCTCGTCGTTCGCCGCCTGGAGCGTCCTGCCGCAGTCGCAGTCGATCACGCGCATGACAGCAGGCTACAGCGGGTACATTTGCGCGTGCGGTTCGGGATGGACTCCGAACCGGTCGGGAGGTGCCGGTGCGCATCACGGGGCGAGCGGGCTAGCATCGCCGCCCCGTGGGCGCTGCCGAGATCGCCGCCATCGCCGCCGCCGGCATGGCGGCCGGAGCAATCAACACCCTGGTCGGCAGCGGCACGCTGATCACGTTCCCGGTGCTGCTCGCGTTCGGGTATTCCCCCGTCACGGCGAACGTGTCGAACACGATCGGTCTCGTGCCGGGCTCGGTGGCCGGCTCGATCGGCTACCGGCGCGAGCTCGAGGGCGGGCGGACGCGCACGCTCCGGTTCGCGATCGCGTCCGGCCTGGGCGGCGTCACCGGCGCGGTGCTGCTGCTCGTTCTGCCGGCCTCGGCCTTCGAGGCGATCGTGCCCGTGTTCATCGCCATCGCGCTGGTGTCGGTCGTCCTCCAGCCGCGCCTCGACCGGCTGGTCGCCGAGCGGCGGCCACCGCCCGACGCCCACGGCACCGGGCTGCCGCGGCTCTTCGTCTATCTCGCCGGCGTCTACGGCGGCTACTTCGGCGCGGCCCAGGGCATCCTCCTGATCGCGATCCTCGGCCTCGCCCTCCCGGACGACCTCCACCGGGTGAACGCGCTCAAGAACGTGCTGGCCGGCGTCGTGAACGGCGTCGCGGCGCTGGTCTTCATCGCCGTCGCCCACGTCGCCTGGGCGCCGGCCGCGCTCATCGCGGCCGGCTCGGTCGTGGGAGCCCAGCTGGCCGCCCGCTACGGCCGGCGGCTGTCACCGGGGGCGCTGCGCGCGGTCGTCGTCGCCGTGGGCATCGCCGCAATTGTTCTGCTCTTGACCTAGAGACCCCTGAAGATCTCCCTCGCGGCCCAAGCCGTGTCCGGGAAGTCGGAGAAGACCCCGTCGACCTTTGCCCTGTAGAAGGCGAGATACTCGTCGACCGGTCCGCCCGCGAAGCCGGAGGGGAACGCGTCGTCGCGGAACGTCCATGTGTGCACGAGCAGGCCACGCGCGTGCGCCCGAGCGACGAGAGTGGTCGGCGTCTTCGGCACCCCGCCCCCTCCCCCGGTGATCGGGATGATGTAGACCTTCCACGGGCCGATGCCGTCGGCGTAGGTCTTGACCTCGTCGAGACCGGCGTTCGTCGCGAAGTAATCGAAGAAGTCCGTACGCCCGGAGACAGTCCAGTCGTACGGACGGTCGAACGGCGCGGCGAAGGTCGGGTTGCCGTTCGCGTCGGTGTCGTTGGCGTCCATGAGCTGCACGAGCCGCACCGGGGTCATGCTGTTCAGCTGCTTGAGGTTCGCCTGTTCGAACGACTGGATGAAGACCGGTGCGCTCCGGCGATTGAGCCCATTGCGCTTCAGGACCTTCACGAGCCTGCCCTCGAGCGGCAGCGGCGGAGTGAGCGTCTGGTGGAAGGTCGGGTGCTTCGTCTCCGGGTAGATGCCGATCGTCCTGCCGCGCTTCTTCGACTCGCGCTGCGCGAGGTCGATGACCTCCTGGAGAGTCGGGACCTTGAACTTCCCGTTGAACTCGGTGGGGCGTCCGCCGCGCGTCTGCCTGGCCCCGAGCGTCTTGATCTCCGCGAGCGTGAAGTCGGACGCCCAGAATCCGGTCGTCGGAACGCCGTCCAGCGTCCTGGTCTTCTCGCGGCTGGCGAACTCGGGGTGGTCCCCGACGTTCGTCGAATCGCCCGTGGTGGCGGGATTGGAGTCGCCGATGATCGGCTCGTGGCGGGCGATCAGCACGCCGTCCTTCGTCGCGACGAGGTCCGGCTCGATGTAGTCCGCCCCGAGCTTGATCGCCAGCCTGTACGACTGGAGCGTGTGCTCCGGCACGAAGCCGCTCGCGCCGCGGTGGCCGATCACGAGCGGGCTCTGCTCGCGCTCATTCGTCTGATGCTTGGCCTTCTTCTTCGCCCCCGCAGTGGGTGCCATCAGCGCCCCCAGTGCGAGGATGGACAGCAGCGCGAGGATCCAGACGCGAGTCTTCATCGACCGAACCTATCCGCGTGAATTGCGCGGTGCAACCGCCGGCGCGACCTCTCTTGCGATCACGTCGAGCACATCCAGATCCCGATGCTCCAAGTGCTGGAGCATCACGCGCGTCACGCCCGCCTCCGCCAGCTCAGTCAGCCGCCGGACCGCCTCGTCCGGTGAGCGGATCAGGCCGGTCATGACGGAGAGCGGAAGCGGGTCCCTTCCCTCGCGCTCGCAGGCCTCCGCGATGCGCTGGCGAAGCGCCCGGCACTCGTCCGGCGTCGGCGAGACGGTGTTGTACTCGTCGGCCCAGCGCGCCGCGAGCGCCACGCTCCGGGGGCGCCCGCGCCCGCCTACGATCAGCGGCAGGTGCGGCGACTGGACCGGCTTCGGCTGGGGATTGGCGTCCTCGAGCCGGTAGTGCTCGCCCTCGAACGAGAACGGCTCGCGCGTGAGCTGCCGGTGCACGATCTCGAGCTGCTCGGCGAAGATGTCCATCCGCTCGCTCGTGGGCGGGAAGGGAAAGCCGTAGCGCACGTGCTCCCCCTCGTTCCACCCGGCGCCCATGCCGAGCTCGACGCGCCCGCCCGATACGTGGTCCACCGTCACCGCGGATTTCGCCAGGACCGACGGATGCCTGAAGGTTGCCGGTGAGACGAGCGTGCCGAGCCGAATCCGCGAGGTGATCGCGGCCAGGGCGGCGAGCGTCGTCCACGCGTCGAGCGAGCCGAGCTCCCGCTCGCCGACGACCGGGCCGTAGTGGTCCGACCGAAACAGCGCCTCGAACCCGAGCTCCTCGGTTGCGCGCGCGAGCGCGACCCAGTCGTCCCAGGTCACGCCCTCCTGCCCCTCGACCATCACGCAGAGCCGCAAGGTCGGCCAGCCTAGCCCTCAGCGGACGATCGTGAAACTCGCCCGCGTCGGCGCGGAGCGCTTGCCGGTCTCGTCGGTGGCGACGGCGACGAGGCGATAGCGCGCCGGCCGCAGCTTCCGCGCCCGGAGGCGACCCGTGAAGCGGAAGCGCGTCTCGCCGGCGCCCGCCGGCACGGTGAAGCTGCCTCGCTGACGCACGTAGCGCGTGCACTTCCGCCGCTGGCGGTTCCGGCGGGTGGGCTTCACGCACCGCCCGCGCACACGCCTGCCCGCCCGCGCACGCTCGACCGTGAAGCGCACGGATGCGGCCTCGCTGAGCCGGAAGGTGACGCGGGTGCCGATCGGCACGCGGCGGCGCCGGCGCTGCGTGGGGATGGCGCTGGCGCCCCGCGCGGCGGCCCTAAGACGCGCGTTCGCCAGCACGATGCCGCCGAGGAACTCCGGGCTCGGGTCGACCGCGATCGCGGTCGTCCTCGTCGCCGTCGACGAGTTGGCCGCGGCGTCCGTGGCGGTGACGGTCACGTCGAAGCTTCCCGTCGCTCCGTAGGCGTGCGTCGTCGCGGCCCCGGTCGCGGTCGCGCCGTCGCCGAACGCCCAGCCGAACGTGACCGGCGAGAACGCGTCGGTAGCCGATGCGCTCATCGCGAGCTGGCCCCCCACGTCGCCGCTCGCAGGCACATTCACGTCCGCGATCGTCGGCGGCGAGGCGTCATAGATCAGCGAGCGGACGCGCGCGTTGCCGGCGTCGTCGTCCTGCAGCCACGTCGCCGCGACGTCGCCGGCAGGGGTGGCCCCCAGCTTCAGGCGCGTCAGCACCTGCGCTGACGTCGTCGCCGGCGATGTGGCCCCGAATGGTGCGCCAGCCGGTCGCAGTGAGTACGCAATGGACCAGTCGACACCGCTCTGGCGGATGAAGCCCAGCAGGGTGCCCCCTTCGGCCAGCGGAACCAGCTGAGGGTCCGTGAGCAGGTCCCCTGAAGCCGTGGCGCTCCCCGGAACGGTCGCGGCGGCGCCGAACGTGAAGCTTCCGGCCGGCCCGACCACGTAGCGCATCGAGCTGCCGCCGACGGCCGTCTGGCCCCACGCCGCCACCGCCTCGCCCGCCGAGGTGAACGCGAGCGCGGGCGCGTCGCCCGCGCTTGTGGACGAGTTCTCGAACTCGACGGGCGGCAACCAGGCGACATCGGCCGGCCGACGGGCGGCCAGGACCCTCGTCTGGACCGGGGGTTCAGGGCCGCAGCCCACGCCTGGCCCGTTGGTGCTGCTCAGGAAGATGCGGGTTGCAGCGGCCGCGTTCGCGGCGCGGTCCAACACCACGGCCGGGCTGACGAAGGCGATCGACCGGAGACAGTCCAGGTCGCTGGAGACGCTCTTCTGCGCGACCTGCTGTGTTCCCTCCCAGCCCGCGGGCGCGCGGTAGACGGTCTTGAGCCTGGCCGTCGTGGTGCTCGCGGAGGAGGCTTCCGTCGCGAACGCCACGATCGCGCTGCCCGCACCGCCGGTCGCGAGCGCGTACGCGTTCGGGCCGACCTCCTCGCCGCCCGACTCGGCGTGGATGGGGATCGGGGCGCCGAACGAGCCGCCTGGCGGTCGTTCCGCCGCGAGCAGCCCCGAGTTCTCCTGCCGCCAGACGACGATCGCCGTGCCGTCGGGCATGAACTCCGCGAGCGGCTGGCTCACGTTCACGGCCGAGGTGATGTCCGGAAGCTGCGCGTAGCTGCCGCCGGCCGTCCGCTCGAATGCTCTGAGAAGCCCGTCGAGGACGAACACCACGATGGAGTTGCCGTCCGCATCGACCGCCACATCCGGATCGTGGGCCGAGGAGCAGAAGGTGCTCGGCGGGCATCCGTACAGCTGGGCGAGGCCGAAGGAGCCGCCGGCCGGCCGCACGCCGACCTCGATCACGTCGCCGCGCTTCCACGCGAGAAAGAGGTCCTTGCCCGGATCGGCGACCGCGCGAAGCGGGGCGCTCGCGTCGCCGCCGCCGGTCGAGAGGGTCTCCGGCGGCGTCAGCCAGGCGGCGGCGTGAGCGGACGCGGCGGCCCCGAGAGTGGCCGCGAGCACCAAGAGGGTCAGCGACGCCCTCCTCATTGGGCCACGCTATCTCAGACCACCCCTCCTTGCCCGGTTAAGGATCGACCTGCACGGGAAAGCTGCACGAGGTGGGTCGCCTTTCGTCGTCATTCGTGCTGGCCGCTTTGGCCGCGCTCTTGGCTGCCGTGCCGGCCGCCGCGCAGCTCCCGGCCGAGCCGCCGCTCGCGACGTCGAGCAACGTGCACGTGGTCGGGCACGTGCCCGGCAGCGCAGCCGGCATGACCTTCAAGGACCACTACGCCTTCGTGAGTGGCTGGGGCGGCGTCACCGTGCTCGACATCGCCAAGGCCGACACGCCGGTCCCGGCCGGCTTCCTCGCGCTGCCGCACTTCGAGAACGAGGACGTCGACCTGTGCGGCAACAAGCTGATCGTGGTGAACGACCGCGCGGAGCTCGATCTCGGCTCGATCCTCTACGTGATCAACATCGCCAACCCAACGTCGCCCACGGTCAGCGCGGTTCTGCCGCTCGGCCTGACCGCCAGCGGCGAGCGCGGCTCCGGCCACATCGCGAACTTCGTCAAGGCCGACTGCTCGCAGCTGTGGATCGACGGCGGGAACCGCGTCGAGGTCGTCGACGTGAGCGTGCCGACCGCGCCGCGCTCGCTCGGCAAGTTCGAGTCGGCCGCAGCCGACAGCGACGCGTTCAACGTGTCGCACGACACCGAGCTCGACAGCACCGGCACGGTTTGGAACGTGGGCGGCGGCGGTGCTGCCGGCTACAAGCTGACCGCGAATCCGCTGGCCCCGCAGCTGGTGGGCACCACGGGCGACGCGGGGCGCAACCCCTCGCCCTACAACGACTTCATCCTCCACAACTCCCAGCGTCGCGGGAAGACGCTGCTCGTGACGGAGGAGGACTACATCGACACCGACGAGGTCCCACCCGGCGGGTGCCGCGGTCAGGGCAAGTTCGAGACCTGGGACCTCTCCGGCCTGAAGAGCGGCACGATCGCGCCTCGGGACACCTGGGAGACGGAGCTGAACGGCATGTTCACGAGCGGGGCCGTGGACTCCAAGGCGCCGGTGACGGTCAACTGCTCGTCGCACTGGTTCGACGCGAAGGACGGCGTCGCGGCGGTCGGCTGGTACGAGCAGGGCGTGCGCTTCCTCGACTACCGCACGCCGACCGAGATCGCGCAGGTCGGCTACTACATCCCGGCCAACGGCTCGACCTGGGCGGCCTACTGGTCGCCGACCGACCCGAACGGCGAGATCGTCTACACCGCCGACGCCTACCGCGGCGTCGACGTGGTCAAGATCGACAGCGGCGGGCGCACCGGCAAGAAGGTGAAGGCGCCGGTGAAGAGCTCCTGGTTCGGCACCAAGGCCTCCCCCACCTCGTCGTTCTCCGAGTCGTTCGAGTCGCACCCGACCTTCGGGTTCGTCTGCCCGGTCCTGAGAACCGGCAACGATCCTGCCTAAGAGGTGTAGCTGTGCTCCGCGGGGGAAGCCGCCGCGAACTCGCCGCGTAGCGCCTTCAGAGCTTCGATGTAGATCTCCGAGAACGTCGGAAACGGTTGGATGGTGTCGGCCAGGACCTCCACCGGAACGTGCGCGCGGATCGCCAGCGTGGCCTGCTGCAGCCACTCGCCCGCCTCGGGACCGAGCGCGTAGGCGCCGGTGAGGCGCTCGCCGTCGCTCAGCAGCGTCAGGAAGCCATTGGAAACGGCGTACTCGCGTGTGTAGGTCTCGGTCTTCGGCAGCTCTGACACGAGCGCTGTACCGCTGAAGCGCGCCTCGGCCGCCCCCACCGCGGCCGCCTGCGGGTCCGTGTAGGTGACACGCGGCACGGCTTCGTAGTTGGCCTCACGCCGCTCGCCGATGATGTTCGCGGCCACGACGTCGCCCTGGTACTTGCCGACGTGGGTGAGCGGGAAGAGCCCGGTGACGTCGCCGATCGCCCAGAGGCGCTCGCCCGCGCGCAGCTGAGCGTCGACCGGGACCCCGTGCGAGTCGGGGTCGATGCCCACGGTCTCGAGACCGAGCCCGTCGACACGCGGCCGCCGTCCGGTCGCGACGAGCAGGCGATCACCGCGCAGCTCGCGCCCGTCGCCGAACTCGAGAACGTAGTCCTCGCCCTCGCGCCGGGCGCCGCTGGCGTGCACACCCAGCACGAGCTCGATGCCGTCGCGGCGCAGGACCTCGCTCAGCGCCTCACCCAGCGGCGCGGGCTCGCGCGCGAGCAGATGGTCGGCGCCCTCGACCAGCGCGACCTCGCCGCCGAACCGACGCACGGCCTGTGCCATCTCCACGCCGACCGGACCGCCGCCAAGCACGAGCAGGCGCCGCGGGACCGCCTTCATTCCGGTTGCCTCGCGGTTCGTCCAGATTCCGTCGAGCTCTCGCAGGCCCGGGATGGGCGGCACGATCGGATCGGCGCCGTTGGCCAGGACGATGTGCTCGGCGGTATGCCGCACGCCGTCCACCTCGACCGCGCCGATTCCCGCGAGGCGGCCGGTGCCGCGCAGAAGGTCGATCCCGTGGTCGGCCAGCCAGCGCTCCTGGCCCGCGTCGGAGTAGTTCGACACCATGAAGTCACGCCAGGCGAGCGCTTCGTCGACATCGACCTCCGCGCTCGCCGCCGCCTCACGCGCTGCGTGAACCGCCTCGCCGGGCCGCAACAGCGTCTTCGACGGGATACAGGCCCAATAGGAGCACTCACCCCCGACGAGCTCGCGCTCGACGACCGCGACCCGGAGGCCGCCCTCGGCCAGCGCCCCCGCGCAGTGCTCACCCGGCGACCCCGCGCCCAGGACGATGACGTCGTAGTCGTTGCTCACCGCGACTCCTTCGCTGGCTACCCGAACGTGAACGCGTACGCCTCGGCGCCCGGCTCGAGGAAGGTGATCTGAAGCGTCCGCTCGCGGACGGCGTCGTGCTCGCGCACGAGCTGGTACAGGCGGCCGTCCGAAAGCAGGCCGTTGCCCTCCTCGTCCACGTCCACGCCGTGTGACGCGCCGGGAGGCTCGCCGTCGAGAATTACCCGGAACGGAATCGGCTCTCGAGCTCCGGGCGACAGCACGAGATGCGCGTCGCGCGCCTGGAACCGGTAGGCGATGCTCCCGCCGGCCTCCTCGAGCAGGACGTTCTCGGGCCCGATCGTCCACTCGCCGCTGAGGGTCCAGTGGTTCAGGCGCAGGTCCTCGGGAGGCGCGGACGTGCGGCCCTCGATGCGCGAGGAGCCGAGATAGGTCTCGGGGGTGCGCAGCTGGTCCCAGTCCGCCGCCGCCTCCACGCCGAGCGCTTCGACCGAGACAAGTTCGCGCTCGACGCCGAGCAGCTCCTGGATGACGCGCTCAGATCGCTCGTAACGTCCTTCGCCGAAGTGCTCGTCGCGGATGATCCCGTCGCTGTCGACGAAGTAGAGCGCCGGCCAGTAGTGGTTGGCGAACGCGCTCCAGACGGCGTAGTCGTTGTCGGCCGCGACGGGGTAGTCGATGTCACGCTCCTTCACGGCCCGCCGCACGCCGTCGAAGTCGTGCTCGAACGAGAACTCCGGCGTGTGCACTCCGATCACGATCAAGCCGCTGTCTCGGTAGGCCTGCGACCACGCGCGCACGTACGGCTCCTGGCGCAGCCAGTTGATGCAGGTCAAGGTCCAGAAGTTCACGAGCACGACGTGGCCGCGCAGCTCGGCGAGGCCGAGCGGCTCGGAGTTGAGCCACCCAGTCGCCCCGTCGAGGGCGGGCATGTGCACACGTTCGAACACGGTCGCCTAGTCCCGGCTGCCGAACAGCTGCAGGAAGAACAGGAAGATGTTCGTCACGTCCAGGAAGATGCTCGCGGCGATCGGCACCGCGTCCTCCTGGCCCGAGCGACGGAGCCGGTTGAAGTCGAGGATCGTGTAGCCGCCGAAGATCACGAGGCCCGCGATCGACCAGATCAGGTTCTCGGCCGGGATCGAGACGAAGATCGCGACGAGCCCGAACAGGATCAGCCCGAGCAGCGCCCAGAACAGGACGCGGTACCACGAGGACAGGTCGCGGCGAGTCGCGTAGCCGGCCGTGCCGAGGGCCGCGACGAATCCGCCCGTCGCGCCGGCGGCCTGCCAGACCGCCGCTGGATCGGCCTCGACATACGAGCTCAGCACCGGCCCAAGCGCAAGCCCCAGCAGCAGGCCGAGGCCGAACAGAAGCGTGATCGCGAGCTGCTCGTTCCGCCGCGAGGACGCCACGTTGAGGCCGAAGATGCACGCGAAGCTCGCGATGAAGAAGAGGATTCCCCAGCCCCCGCTCAGATCGCGGCCGATGTACGCGCCGAAGGCCAGGAACCCGAGCGTCAGGGCGACGAGGCCCATGACCTGCCCGAACACCGCCCGCGCCTGATCGCGGCTGAGCCCAATCGCGCCGGTTTGGCTCAGGCCGGTCATGAGACGAACTGCTGGCCGCCGTCGATGTCGTATGTCGCGCCGGTCAGCGCGGTGTTCGCCATGAGGTGCACGGCGAGCGCGGCGACGTCGGCCGGTCCCACCACGCGCCCGATGGGGAGCTTCGCCCGGAGCTCCTCGCGCCGGGCCTCGAGTCCGTCGCCGAGGAGCGACGCCGACAACGGGGTGTCGACGAAGCCGGCGGCGATGAGGTTGACCCGAATCGGGGCGAGCTCGAGCGCGAGCGCCGCCGTGAAGGGAGGCAGCACGGCGGTCGCCGCCGAGAACAGCCCCAGGTCGCGACTGATCTTCCGGCCGCCCGTGCCGCCCATCAGCAGCAGCGAGCCGCCCGGCCTCATCTTGCCGCGGGTGGCGCGCGCGACCGCGAGCGCCATCACCACGTGGTCCCCGAGAGTGTCGTGCACCTGAGCCGCGTCCATCTCGAGCAGAGGGACGTAGTGCGGGCCGCCGGCTGTGATCAGCACGTGGTCGATCGGGTCGGGCAGGTCCTCGAAGAAGCCCCTGAGCGACGCGGCGTCGTTGGCGTCGAAGGCGGCTGTGCTCCGAGCCTCGACGTCGCGCGCCGCCTGCTCGAGGCGCTCGGGATCCCGGCCGGCGAGTACCACGTCGGCGCCCTCACTGCGCGCGCGACGGGCGGTCTCGAGGCCGATTCCCGCGCTGCCGCCGATGAGGACGACGGTCTGGCCGAGCAGCTGCGGCTCGTGCGCAATGGCCGAGCCGGCGGTGGAAGCCATGCTTCGAGCTTTGCGCCCCGCGTCCCCCCTTCGCGCCCGTGTGACCCCTGGTCGGTCCCCTGGTCCCGTGCCTCGACCAGGGACCCCACGGGCGCGAAGGATCGGCCATGGGGCGACAGTCAACGCAATACCAAACCGTCAGCTGGAGGTCGCGATGAGCAGTACCGACGCGAGCAGCGCCACTTCGACGGAGGCTGCGGAGCTGAGCACGATTGACATGGGGCTCGAGGTCGTGACGCTGCCTGTCTCCGATGTCGATAGGGCAAAGAGCTTCTATCAGAGCCTCGGATGGCGGATGGACATCGACCTGATCGTCAGCGACGACATCCGGACGGTGCAGGTCACCCCGCCTCACTCGCAGTGCTCGATCCAGTTCGGGAAGGGCGGCACAACCGCCGAGCCGGGCTCCTGCCAGGGAATGATCCTCGTGGTCGACGACATCGACGCCGCCCGGGACGATCTCATCAGCCGCGGCGTTGACGTCAGCGAGGTGATGGAGGCAAAGCCCCCGGGCTTCGAGTCCGTGGAAGGGCGCTCCTACTTCGCTCGGGCGTCATTCACGGACCCGGATGGCAACGGCTGGCAGCTCCAAGAGATCACGAACCGGCTCCCGGGCCGGGTGTGGGAGGACTGACATGGACGTCGCGTCACGAGCGGATCTGCTGCATGAGACCTCCGAGCATCACGGCTCGTTCGAGGCGGTCGCGCCACCGCATGACTGGTGGGACTGGTACGCGGCGTACATGATCGCCCGGGAGGGTGGAAGCACCTCCGATGAGGCCGACGCCGCCGCCGATCAGTACATGGCGGACGTCAAGGGCATCGCCGCGCCGGCGAGAAGCTCGCCATGAGCACCGTCGACGCCGGTTTTTCCAACAACAGCCGGGGCTCGGAAGCTTGGGCCCAATCGTGGACTCATTTCAGCGTCGACCGCCGCAGCCCCGGCTACTGCCGAATCAGCTTCGACCACCCTCCGATCAACACGATCACGGCGACGACGGTCGCCGAGCTCGGCGAGCTCGTCGGCCTGATCGAACATGACGCGGACCTCAACGTCGTCGTCTTCGACAGCCGGAACCGCGATTTCTACCTGGCCCACTACGACGTGGAGAACGACCCGGGCAAGACGGCGGCGCTGGGAGTCGGTCCCACCGGACTGTCGGCGTGGATCGACGTCCTCGTGCGTCTCGCGCGTGCGCCGGTGGTCAGCATCGCGTCGATTCGGGGACGCGCGCGCGGCGCGGGAAGCGAGTTCGTGCTCGCCTGCGACCTGCGGTTCGCCTCGCGTGAGAACACGCTGCTCGGCCAGTTCGAGGTGGGTATAGGCGTCATACCCGGCGGCGGTCCGATGGCACGGCTGGCCCGCTTGGTCGGGCGCGGTCGTGCTCTCGAGATCCTCCTCGTCGCCGATGATCTCGACGGGCAGCGCGCCGAGCAGTACGGCTACGTGAACCGGGTGATCGCCGACGACCAGCTCGACGACGAGGTCGATGCGATCGCCTGGAGGCTGGCGCGCTTCGACCACGACGCGATCGCGCGCACGAAGTCCTACGTCGACCAGGTCACGATGCCGGCCAAGTCGGAGCGACTGAGCTAGGTCGGGACGAGCTCGGAGTCGGGGCTCGACAGCACGGTCGCGAGCTCACGGCGGGAGTGGATCCCGAGCTTGGCGAACACCTTGCGCAGGTGCCACTCCACGGTACGGGGACTCAGGAAGAGCCGCGCACCGATCTCCGGGTTCGACAGCCCGTCGCGGGCCAGCTGGGCGATCTGCAGCTCCTGCGCGGTCAGATCGTCTCTGGTGTCGGCCCGGCGCTTGCGCACCGTCTCGCCGGTGGCCTGCAGCTCGCGACCGGCGCGCTCGGCGAACGCCTCCATGCCGATCGAGCTGCACTGGTCGTGGGCGGCGCGGAGCTGCGCGCGCGCATCGACCCTGCGGTTCGCCCGGCGCAGCCACTCGCCGTAGAGCAGGTGAGCGCGCGCGAGCTCGGGGCGCAATCGTGTGCGGCCCAGCCGCTCGATCGCCTCTTGATACAGGCGCTCGGCCGTCTCGCCGTCGCTCATCAGCGCATCGGACCGAGCCCGGATGCCTACGGCCCAGTCCGTGGCCGCGACGGCAGTCGCCGCGGCAATCCGCTCGTGAGCCGCGCGCGCCAGCTCCGCCTCGTCGCACCTGGTCGCGGCCTCCTGCAGCTCGATCGCCGCCCACACGGAGACGAACAGCTCCGGCGTGTCGTCGCTCGCCTCCTGCGCGGCAGCAAGCGCCTCCTTGTAGCGGCCGAGCCCGTTGAGGAGCAGGGAGCGCGCCCAGCATGCGTATTGGACCGCGGTTCCCTGCCCGCCCGCCGTGCATTCCTCGATGGTGGCGTCGATCAGCGCCGAGGCCTCCACCTCGCGGCCCTGAAGGCCGGCCAGCACGAGGGCGCCGTACGGCGCGACCCGCGCGCCCGTGGCGTCGGTGACGCCGTCGGCGTCGGCAACCAAGAGTCGCGCCCTTCCGAACTCTCCGCCGAGCGCCACGGCTTGCGCCATCACGTTGAGGCTGACCGCGAGCACCGTCAGCGCCCCGGCCTCGCGGGCCACCTCGACCCCTCGCGTCGCGACCGCGAGACAGGTCTCGAAGTCCCACACCATCACGGCAGCCGCGGTCGCGAGCCAGCCCCAGCGGAGGACCTCCTCGATCGAGACATCGTCGCCCGCGAAGCCGGCCGCGGCCTGCGCCAGAACCGGCGCCGCGGGAGGGCGGCCGTCCGTGAACGCCAGGGCAAAGCCATGCAGCAGCAGATCTGACGGTCGCGTCGGTTCGGCGGGCCCGCGAGCCGCCATGGCGTCGCGCGAGACCTCGTGCATCCCCGCGGTGGTCGCGAGTGCCCCGGCGAACAGCGCCGCGCTCCACGCGTCGAGATAGGTCTCACGCGCGAGCTGCGGGTCGAGCGGCTCGAGGGTCTTCGCCGCTCGAAGCAGTAGGGCCGGCGCGTCGCTCCCGCGGCTCTCGGAGTAGGCGGCCTCGGCGGAGAGCAGGTCGAGCCGGGCACGCTGGAGCTCGTCGAGCGGGCCGACCTCGGCGGCCGACAACAGCCCACGGGCGGCATCGAAGGTGCCCGCCCCGAGGCTGGCCCCGGCGGCGGCGAGCGCCCTGTCCGCGCGTCGCGTGGGGTCGCCGGTCAGCGCGACCGCTCGCTGCAGGAACGCCGCGGCGGCGGCGAGGCCGCCGCGCGCCTGCGCCCGGCCAGCCGAGCGCTCGAGTTCCAGCGCGACGTCCTCGTCGGGCCCCGCGGCCGCCGCGGCGAGATGCCACGCGCGACGATCGGGATCGGCATCGCGGTCTGTCGCCTCCGCCAGCGCCAGGTGCACCGCTCGGCGCTCAGGAGCGCCCGCGGATCGGTACACGGCCGAGCGCACCAACGGATGACGGAAGGTCACGCGCTCCTCGATGCTCGAGCAGCCCGAGCGTGGCCGCCTCGGCCGCCGCGACCTCGATCCCCAGGCGCTCGGACGCTCTCAAGAGGAGCAGCGGATCGCCGATCGGCTCGGCGGCCGCGACGAGCAGCAACAGCCGCGCGTCGGCAGGGAGCGCCTCGAGCCGGCGAACGTAGCTCTCCTCGATCCGGCCGGGGAGCGCGTGCACCCCGGGCACGCCGAATCCGCCTGCGAGCTCCGTCGCGCTCAACCCGCGCGGCAGCTCGAGCAACGCCAGCGGGTTGCCCCGGGTCTCCGCGATGATGCGATCGCGGACTCGCTCGTCGAGTACGAACCGCACGGCGGAGTCCAGCAGCGCCCTCGCGTCGCCCGCGCGAAGGCCGCTCACCTCGAGCTCGGGCACGTGCCGGAGCTCCTCCCCCGGCTCACGTGCAGCGAACACGATCCCGACCGGCTCCGCGAGCAGCCGCCGCGCCACGAAGGCCAGCGTCAGAGCCGAGGCCTGGTCCAGCCACTGTGCGTCGTCGACGACGCACAGGAGAGGACGCTCGTCGGCGGCCTCCGACAGCAGGCTCAGGACCGCCAGTCCGACGAGGAACCGATCCGGTGCCGCGCCGGCGCTCAGCCCGAAGACGATCTCGAGCGCCTGGCGCTGAGGACCCGGAAGCCGCGTCAGGCGATCGAGCATCGGAGCGCACAGCTGATGCAGGCTCGCGAAGGCCAGCTCCATCTCGGACTCCACGCCCACCGCCCGCACGACGGTGACCTCCGACGCCGACCCGACCAGGTACTGCAGGAGCGCCGTCTTCCCGATCCCGGCCTCGCCCCGAAGAGCCAGCGAGCTGCCCTCTCCGCGGCGGATGTCCGCGACGAACTCGTCGAGCACAGCGCACTCGCTGGCCCGTCCGCGCAGTAGGTCAGTCGGGTCCGTCACCGGCGCTCTTGAAGTCATCGGGACCGATGAGATCGAGGTGGAGCGCCTGACTGAAAGCATCGACCTGCGAACGCATCTCCTCCAAGTCTAGGAACCTGACGCGCTCGGCAACGGTGTTCACACCGCGCCTGATCGCCTTCTGCAACGCCGCGACTGCCTCGTCGCGGGCGAAGGTCTCGTGCCAGGTGCCGCACGCGCCGCAGCGAAGAAGCAGCCACCACGTTCCGTCGCCTGCCCTGGTACAGCGGGCCATGGACACGAACTCCTGACTGCACATCGGGCAGACCTCGAGGCCGGTTTTCGAGCGCTGCTCCATCCGTCCAGGATCGTGCGCCGAAAGTGGCGCAACAACCGGCCGATGTCGCACTGGAAGCGGGACATTCGCTCAACCCGGCCGTAGGTCATTTGGCTCATAGGCGCAGCCGCGTTAACGTGATCGAGTAGCGCCCCCGATCCCTCCCACCGCGAGGGAGACGCCCGATCTCGACTCAAGCACAGCTGCCCGTCATACGCCCCACGCCGAGCCGCGCGGCCTGGCGCGGTGTGCCGTGGCCGACACCTCGCCAGCTCGGCGGCGTGCTGCTTCTCGCCGCTGCCTACTACGGCGCCGCGAAGCTCGGGCAGACGCTGCGATACACGGCCTCGGTGTCGGCGATCTGGCCGCCCGCCGGACTCGGGATCGCCGCGCTCTATCTGTGGGGAATCCGCTGGTGGCCGGGAGTGCTGCTGGGTGAGTTCGTCGTCAACGGGCAGCTGCTGCTCGACGACAGCTCGATCCCCGTCGGAAGCCTTCTGGGCCAGCAGGCCGGCAACATGGCGGAGATCATCGTGGGCGCGCTCTTGCTGCGCCGGCTCATCGGTCCGAACGCAGCTATGGACCGCGTCGAGCAGGTGGGCGGCATGCTTGTCGCGCTCGCGACCGCGACTGCGATCAGCGCCACCGCGGGCACGATCTCGATGCTCGCCGGCGGCGTGATCGACCAGTCGGACGCCGCCGAGTTCTGGCGCACCTGGTGGCTGGGCGACACATCCGGCGGGTTGGTCGTCCTCCCGCTCATGCTCGCGTGGGCTCAGCATCCGCTCGGCGCATGGCGGCGCATCCGGACATGGGAGGGCGCCGCGATGGTTGTGAGCGTTGTCGCGCTCAGCGTCATCTCGTTCTCAACGGACGAGCCAGTCAGGTACACGGTGTTTCCGGCGCTGATCTGGGCGGGTTTCAGGTTCGGACCTCCGGGGGCGACGCTGTCGATTGCGATCACGACTTGCGTGGCGATCGGCGAAACCGCGCACGACCTCGGGCCCTTCGCCGAGCAGGAGATCGACCACCGCACCCTCAGCACCCAGCTCTACATCTGGGTCGCGGCACTGACGACGCTGTTCCTGAGCGCCGTGGTGAGCGAGCGCGAGCGATCCTCCAGGGAGCTCGCCGAAGCACGCAGAACGGAGGGCGCGCGGGCGATGGAGGAACGGCGCCGGATAGCTCGAGATCTCCACGATTCGGTATCCCAGGCCCTGTTCTCGACCGTGCTGCACACGCGCACGGCCCAGAAGGCTCTGGTGCAGGAGGGAGGCAGTCCCTCCGGGCGCGTCGGCGAGTCCCTCGGCGCGATCGCGGACCTGGCCAGAGGAGTGCAGGGCGACATACGCTCGCTGATCTTCGAGCTGGGCCGCGACCCCGTCCATGACGGGCTGGTTGCGGCGCTCGCCCGGGACACCCTGGGCGTACGCCCCTCCGACGGGCTGACGGTCGATGTTCGGGGACCGGGCGCGCGGCTGCCGCTGTCCGAGCGCGTCGAAACCCAGCTGTTCGCCATCGGGCGGGAGGCGCTGTCGAATGTCAGGAAGCACGCTGGGGCGAGCGCCGCGCACGTCCGGGTCGTGGCGCAGCGAGAGCCAGGTGATCGTCGAGGTCCGCGACAACGGGCGGGGCTTCGATCCCGCCGCCCGACATCCCGGTCACTTCGGCCTGGACTCGATGCGCAGCCGGACCGCCGAGATCGGGGGACAGATCACGATCACGAGCGCGCCGGGGTCTGGAACGCTCGTCCGAGTCCGCGTCCCGGCGGAGACGAATGGCGCCTGAGATGGAGCCGACGCGCGGACGAGACCATCGGCGTCGTGATCGTCGACGACCACGAGGTCGTGCGCCGCGGGCTGCTTGCGTTCCTCGACAGCGAGCCCGATATCGACGTCCTGGGCGAGGCAGCAGGCGGCGCTCAGGCGCTCGACCTGCTCGCGTCGATGGACTCGGACGGGCGCCGGCCCGACGTGGTCGTCATGGATCTGCAGATGGCGCCCATCGACGGCATCGAGTCAACCCGTCAGGTTCGCGCTCTCTACACCGACATCGAGGTGGTCGCACTCACCTCCTTCGCCGAGGAGGAGCGCGTCCACGCCGCGCTCCGGGCGGGGGCCTCGGGCTACGTGCTCAAGGACTCCGATGCCGACGACGTGGCGGCCGCCGTCCGGGCCGTGCACCGAGGCGAGCTGCAAATCGATCCCGTGGTCGCCCGGCGCCTGATGTCCTCGCTTCGGGAGGGGCGAGACCAGGACCCGGTCTCGGAGCTCACCTCGCGGGAGCTCGACGTGCTCCGGCTCGTGGCGGCGGGCAAGCCGAACAAGCAGATCGCCGCCGAGCTCGACATCAGCGAGCGCACGGCCAGGACACACGTGTCCAGGATTCTCCGCAAGCTCCGGTTGAGCTCGCGTACCCAGGCTGCCCTCTGGGCGGTGCGGGAAGGGCTGGTGGAAGTGGAGCGCGAGCCTCGCTAGTCAGTGAGAGAGCCCGATCCGTGGCAGCAGGCGATCGAGCCACTTCGGCATCCACCAGGCGCGCGCGCCCAGAAGGCGAAGGACGACCGGCTGCAGGAGCAGCCGGACCAGCGTGGCGTCGAGCAGTACCGCCACGGCGAGAATGAAGCCCATTTCCTTAGGTGGCAGCGGGCCGGCGAGCGCGAACGTCATGAAGACCACGACCATGACCGCCGCCGCCGCGTTGATCACACGGCCCGTCCCGGCGAGACCCTCGACTACAGCCTCGCGCACATCTCCGGTCCGGCTGTGCTGCTCCTTGATCGTCGCCAGCAGGAAGACCGTGTAGTCCATCGCCAGGGCGAACACCAGGGCGAAGAAGAAGATCGGCGCCCACGCGTCCACGAATCCCTGGGACTCGAATCCGAGTAGCTGCTCGAGCGCTCCATCCTGGAACACGAGCCGCGCGACGCCGAACGCCGCCGCGGTGGAGAGCAGGTTGAGGCCGACGGCCGCCGCGGCGGCGAGTGGCGCGCGTAACAGCGCGACCAGGAGTAGGAACCCCAGGCCCACGATGACGCCGACTACCAGCGGCAGGCGCGAGACGAGGGCGCGCTCGACGTCGCGGTTCTCGGCGGCCGGACCGCCGACCAGTGCGCTCGCCGGGAGCTCGTCGCGCACGGCATCGATCGTCGATTGCAGCTCGCGACTGCCCTCGCGGGCCTCCGGCACGGCGGCGAAGAGTGCGCGACCGCCACCTCGCTGCGCGGGCGTCACCAGCGCGATCTTCGGATCCCGCTTCAGGGTGGCCGTGGCACGCGCGAGATCGCGCTCGTCTACCACGACCTGGAGCTGGCTCGGCGCACCCACCCCGAACGCCCGCTCGATCAGCGCGTGACCCTCGCGCGAATCGGCATCGTGCGGAACGACCCCGATCGTCGGCATCCCGGTCCGCAGTCCGAGTGCCGGCGCGGCGAGAAGCAGCAGGATCACGACCGCCGCGACGCCGTACGGAATCGGTCGCGACCAGAGGCGGCGACCCCAGGCCGCGAAACGCTCGCTGCGATGAGCCCCGGCGCTACGCAGGCGAATCCGACCGCCGTTGACTCGGTGGCCGAGCGCAGACAGTGCGGCGGGCAGCAGCGTCAGCGTCGCCGCGAGGACCGACAGGACGGCGAGCACTATCCCGAGCGGCACGGACCGGAACGTCGGGACGGGCACGAGCATCACCGCCAGCAATGCGGCGATCACCGTGAGGCCGCTCGCGAGCACCGCCTTGCCTGCCGTGCTCATCGTCTGCACCGTGGCATCGCGTGACGACAGGCCGGCCGCGAGCGCGCCCCGGAAGCGGACCACGATGAAGAGGGCGTAGTCGATCCCGAGCGCGATCGCGAACATCATCGCGAAGTTCATCGCCCAGATCGACACATCGAAGAGCTGTCCGGCGACGAACAGCAGCCCGCCCGCGCCGAGCAGGCCAACCATCGTGAGCAGTAGCGGCAGGCCGGCCGCCACGAGCGTCCCGAACGCGAGCACCAGCAGTGCGAGCGTGAGCGGCCACGAAAGCGCTTCGGACTTCATCATCGCGGCCTTGTTCGCGGCATTGAAGTCGGACCACATCGCTGCCGGACCGGTGAGTCGCACCGCGATCTCGGGCGTGGACAGCCGGGCGAGACGCAGCTTGAGGCGACCGGCGGCCTCGACCATCTCGGAGGGCGGTGCACCGGCCAGCCCGGTCACGATCGCGGTGCGGCCGTCCGGCGACAGCGTGACCCCGGGTCGGGGTGCGCGCACGCCGCTCACGGCTCGGTCGCTCCGAAGCACTTGCTCGACTCCGGCGAGCGCGCTGCGCATCGCCGGGTCCGGGGTTCCGGCGCGTGGGCCGCTCACGACGACGGTCAGCGCATACGCGCCCTGCCCGGGGAAGTGCGACTCGACCGCGCGGCGAGCCTGCCCCGACTCCGAGGCGGGAGCCTCCCAACCCGCGCCCGAGAGAGCCCTGTCCGCAAACGGGGCGAGAGCTCCGAGGACGAGCACGGCCGCCGCCCAAGCGATGACCACGACCCGGCGGTGGTCGGCTGCCCATGCTGCCAGGCGCCCCAGGGTCGTCGCCGGCCTGCTTGTATCGAAAGAAGAACGACCGATCGTGCTATGCATGATGTGGAGAGTACGACCGATCGTGCTAAGTTGTCAAGCATGGACCCCGCTTCCGATGTAGCTCAGCCGCGCCGACGCCAGCGCGCGGACGGCGAGCGCAGCCGGCAGCTGATTCTGGAGACGGCCGCGCGGCTCGCGACGGTGGAGGGCATCGACGGGCTCTCCATCGGACGGCTTGCGCAGGCCACGGGCATGAGCAAGAGCGGCCTCTTCGCCCATTTCGCTTCGAAGGCGGAGCTGCAGCTCGCGGCTATCGACACGGCGAGGTCGATCTTCCTGGCCGACGTCATCGCTCCCGCGGAGAAGGAGCCGCCCGGCTTGGCGCGTCTGGAGCGCCTCTGCGAGCGGATGCTGTCGCACATCGACCGGCGGGTGTTTCCAGGCGGCTGCTTCTTCGCCGTCGTGGGCTCGGAGCAGGCCGGCAAGCCCGGGCCCGTGCTCGACCGGGTCGTCGAGGTCGGCAACGAGTGGATCGCACGCCTCGCCGAGGCGGTGCGGGAGGCGCAGGAGCGAGGCGAGCTCGACCGCGCCATCAAGCCCGAGCAGCTCGCGTTCGAGCTGAACGCCTACCTCCAGATGGCCGACCTCGTGTTCCAGCTGGGCGATCCCGATGGAATCGGCCGCGGGCGGGACGCGATTCGCGCCCGCCTCGACAACGCGCGCCCTGCTGGCTCCTGACAGTCGGGGCGACTGGATTTGAACCAGCGACCGTTCGGCCCCCAGCCGAATGCGCTACCAGACTGCGCCACGCCCCGTGGTGGGCTCACGATAGCGTGACAGCATGCGCAGGGTTCTTCTGAATGTGGTGGTCGCGGCGGTGGCGGCGACCATGCTGGCGGCCCCTGCGGCGGCCCAGCAGATTCGCTCCTGCGGGAACTACGGCTATCCCAAGGGCTACCGCGGCGACAAGCCGATCTTCACGACCAAGCCGGTCGTCGGCGCGGGCGTCGACAACATCCGCACCCGCGTGGTCGGCTGCCGCACGGGCCGCCGGATGGTCAAGGCCTTCTGGAACGACCGCTTCGTCTGCAACGCGGACGGCACCCGCTGCACGTACGCCTCCTTCCGCTGCGGCAACCGCCAGCTCGGCGAGGAGCTGTGGCTGATGCGCTGCTTCGGCAAGGACGACCACGCCCGGATGGTGCGGTTCCGCTACGGGGCCTAACCGCGGCGTTTGTTCCGCCGCTCCTGGACCTGTGTCCGCAGCGTGTCCCACCGGGACCGCGCATCGCCGATGACCTGATCCCACTGGCGCCGGACCTCGTCCTCGGCGGGCCGTTCGCCCCGCTGAATACGGTCGAGCTCATCGCGGACCTCGCGGCCGGCGGCCGCAGAGCCGACCACCACCACCATGACGCAGAACAGCGCCGAGATGATGGCGAAGACGGCGCCGATCACCCCGTAGCGGGTCGCGTACGTGCTGAAGAGGTGCGGCACGTACACCGCCGCGCCCACCGAGTACACCGCGAGCAGGACCGATCCGACGATGCCGAACGGCAGTAGGTCGTGGCGCTCGATCCGCTTGGCGCTGAGCACCCAGGCGCTCCAGACCAGGAAGACCGCCGTCAGCGGCAGTGCGAGCAGCGCCGCGGCGAGGTCCACGTTGCTGCGCCCCAGCGCGACCTGGAGGAAGCCGCTGATCGCGGCGTACAGCGCGAGCCCGCCGATCCAGAGCAGCCCGTTGAACGTGTTGCGGACGCTCAACGGGTCGAGCTCCCAGGTCTGCTCGACCAAGCGCTGCACGGCGCGGGAGAAGCTCAGGACCGTGATCAAGAGGAAAAGGAACCCGACGATGCCGAGGCTCGTGCTGGTGCCCGATGCCGGCGCGAAGATGTCGTTGACTGCCTCGGCGCCGCCTCCGGTCAGGTCGTAACGGTCGATGATGCGCTCGGCCGTGTCCTTGCCTCCGAGGTCCGACGAGAGGGCGCTCGCGACGATCGCCAGCGGGATGAGAGCCGTGAGCGCTCCCGAGGCCAGGG
Source organism: uncultured Thermoleophilaceae bacterium (assembly GCA_963819635.1). Classification (GTDB taxonomy): domain Bacteria; phylum Actinomycetota; class Thermoleophilia; order Solirubrobacterales; family Thermoleophilaceae; genus JACVRW01. The sequence continues at coordinate 201,666 of CAWFWX010000003.1, read as the reverse complement.
CGATCGAGCGGTCGAAGCCCGCGAGCTTCTGAAACCGGTTGAGGACGCGCAACACGAACTCCGGCCGCAACCAGAACGTCAGCGTCCGAACGGCGCGCTCGCGACTCACGCGCCGGGGCCGGTCAGGCTCGGGGCGCGCGCTCGTCCTCTCCGACCACGAGGATGCCGTGGATGATGTAGACGCACAGAGCGAAGATCGCAAGCGACCACCACGGGTCGGAGCCGCCGATCGACAGCAGAGCACCGATCGCGCCGAGGCTGGCGCCGATGATCCCGATCACCCGGCCGTATGTGCTGCCCGAGAGCAGCGAGAAGCCTCCGGTGAGCTGAATCACGCCGAGGACGATCAGAACCCAGCCCATGGTGTTGAGGTTGGTGAAGATGTACCTCGTGTCGTTCACGAAGATGTTCGCGTTGTCCAACGCGCCGATGCCATAGATGATGTTGAGCGTTCCCGCGATCAACAGCAGGACCGCTGCGAATGCCGCTCGACCAGCACCTCTCATCACGTACCTCCTGGGGCGTCGATACTGCAGTCCATTGCGATGTCGACCCTGAGAGCGGGCGACGGGGATCGAACCCGTACTAAGAGCTTGGAAGGCTCTTGTGCAGCCATTACACCACGCCCGCGAACCTGCTGTGGAGGCCGAATCTAGCGACAATTACTGGGTCAGGGCCACGGGATCGCGGCCGGGGAGCACGTCGCGCATCTCCTCGGGCAGGAAGGGCAGGTCGAGCAGGCTGAGCTTGGCCGCGCTGCGGCGCTGGTAGCGCTCCGGGTCGAGCCGCACCACGAGGCCGGCCCGGGGTCGCAGGCGGACTTCGAGCGCCTCGCCGGGCTGCATCCGTCGCGCGATCGTGCCGTCCACCTGGAGCGCCGGTTCGCCACTGCCTTCCACCAGCGCCAGCGTGATCGGCTCGGCGGCCGAAATCACTGCCGGCCGGGAGATGCCGGATATCGGCGCCACAGGGCTGATGATCATGGCCTCGAGCATCGGCGACACGAGTGGCCCTCCCGCGGCGTACGAATACGCCGTGGAGCCGATCGGCGTGGAAATGACGAGGGCGTCGCAGCGGTAGCACCCACTCGCGCGCCCCATTACGGTCAGCGACGCCTGTACCGACCCTTCGCCGGGCACGCTGGCCAGGGCGATGTCGTTGAACGCGATCGACTCGTCGCCTCCATCTGTCAGCACCGCCGCGCTGTGTTCCTCGACGGTGTAGTCGCCCATGCTGAGCCGGTCGAGCGCGGCGTCGAGCTCGTCCGGCTCGACCTCGACCAGGAAGCCGAGGCTTCCGAGGTTCACGCCGAGGACGGGGACGGGACGTTCGGCCGCGAGTCGCAACGCGCCGAGCATCGTGCCGTCGCCGCCGAGACTGACCAATGCGTCGGCCTCGTTGGCCAGCTGGGCCGCGCTCACGGGCTCCACGTCGTCGGGTAGGCGCGCGGCGTCCCGGGCGTCGGCGATCACCCGCTTGCCGTGCGACCGCGCCCAGCTCGTGATCTTCCCGATGACCGGCGTCGGGTCGTTGTGCGGATGCAGGACGAGCCCGAGTCGTCCACCCGGCTTGAGCGTCTGCATGAGGGCATCGTCGCATGCCGGCGACTCGCCCGGGAGCTCACGGGCGCTCGCTCCCCGGCTAGCGGTCGTGCCACGCCACGTTGACGATCCTCCAGCCGTCCCGCGTCTTCAGGAGCTGGAGGAGATCCACATAGAGCGCGCAGCGAACAGTGGCGCTCGCGACGCTTTCCGACACATCGTGGACTTCCACCTCGATCCGGCGATCGTCGACGTCCTCTTTCTGGCCCTTACCGCTCGCCGTCATGCCGATCATCTCTTGCGCCGTCAGCGTGCGAACGCTTTCAGCGCCCGAAGCGTCTCGCTCGAGAGACGCTTCGCTAGCTGCGGATGAAGCGCGCGCTCCATCCGCGCGGGATCGCCATCGAACCATCCCTCGATGTAGTCGCGTGCTGCGCGCTCTACCGCAGCTTCGTCGCTGGATGTGGCCTCCTGGACCCGATGGGATCACTCTAAGGGGCGCCGACTCGGGACACACCTACACCCTCACGCGGCAGCCCGACGAACGCCGGAACAACGGGACCGGAGCGGCTTGACGGCGCCGCGGGCTAGAGCCGTAGAGTGGAGCCCATGCCGAGGTGGAGGAGGGCGCGGCGAGACCCGCCAAGCGAGTTCGGACGAACTCGACCCGTTTCTCCTGGCCATGATCAGCCGGCTTGATGGCAGCGCAGCCGGGACCTCCCGACGACGGGTGGGTCGCCGATGGAGCAGGTTTCCGCCCTCACCGCGAAGATGGCCCAGGCCGCTCGGACAGCTGCTCGTCGCCGGATGGGACCTGGGCGCCGAGCAGCGACAGCTCATTGAGCGGCGCGGTGGCCCGGGCGGCGTGGAAGTGCGCCTGACCCGCACGGCGCGCGCAACCTGCTGGGCCCGATACTCGGCGGACGCGCCTAGGCCAACCAGCGCTTTGGGTTCTCGACCATCATCTGGTCGAGCTGCTCCTCGGTCATTCCGCGCTCCTTCAGCTCGGGAATCACCTCCTCGAACAGGAAGGTCATGCTCCACTTCGGGGCGGCGACCGGCTTCAACTGCTCCTCCTGCTCCGCGGTGAAGTAGTCGAGCGTCGAGCACCAGTCCTGCGACAGGAACATGCGGTCCGCGTAGCCCCTCTCGAGGAGGGCGAGGACCGTCTTCTGGCGCTGCTCCGTCGGGAGGTAGATGTCGAGCCCGTAGCGGTCCATGCCGATCCAGCAGCCGGTGTCGAGAAGGCGCTCGATGTAGTCGAGGTCGTCGCTGTCGCCGGTGTGGGCGATCTGGACCTTCGCGGGGTCGACGCCCTCGTCGGCGAAGAGCTTCATCTGCTCGAGGCCCGTGCCGCTCGCGGGGCGCGAGTGGGCCATGATCGGCCGGCCGGTCCGCTGCGAGGCGCGCGCGGCGGCGCGGTGGATCTTCTCGACGTTCGGCGGGACGCCCGGCTCGTCGGCGGAGCACTTGATGAAGGCGGCCTTGATTCCGGTCCCCTGGATCCCGGTCTCGATGTCGTGGACGAAGATGTCCGCGATCTCGTCCTCGCTCCGGTTCCCGAGCGCCTGCGGGAGGTGGTCGTAGGTGTAGACGCCCGTCGCGGGGATCACGTTCAGTCCGCTCTCGTCGGCGACCCGCTTGCTGAACTCGACGTCGCGGTGGAGGAACATCGCGCTCGGCTCGACGACGGTGCCGACACCGTGGCCCTTCACGGCGTTCGCGTCCGAGATCGCGGCCTCCCACTCCGCCGCCTCGTCGTAGAGGTGAGGGAATTGGAAGCGCGTGGCCTCGTCGGTCGCGCGGAAATGCTCGTGGATGAGCGTGACCCCGAGCTCATCCAGCTCGACGGGCCCGTTGACGGTCTCCACTGTGGCCAAGGCGGTCTCCTCCGGTCGCGGTGCGGAGGGGAACCTAGCCGTCCACCGCGGGGCTAGGCGTACCGAGGATGCTCGCCGGCCTCGCGCGAGCGCGTGTCGATCAGCGCTCCGAGGAGGATCCCGAGCGCCGTGATGATCAGCGCGAAGACGAGGCGGATGAGCACGGACGCATCCGGCCCGTACTTCACGAGCGCCCAGAGGCCGAGCGCCAGCGGGAACAGAAGCGGAAGCCAGCGCCACTTGGGCGGCGCGGCAAAGCCGAAGCCGACGCCGGCGAGGAAGAAGAGCAGGTAGCCAACGATTCCGCCCACGGACGCTTCATTCCCCGCCACGGGCAACTCGAATCACGCTAGTGAAGCGGGGCAGCCAGGATTCGAACCTGGGACCTCCGGTTTTGGAGACCGGCATTCTCGACCACTGAACTACTGCCCCCTGTGAGGATCGTACCGGGCACCGGACGGAATCCGTGTCCCATGGTGTCCGCACTTGCGGGGAACATATGTTCGTATATATGCGAGCGCTCGCCGAACGCCGCCAGGTCAACAAGTGGCTTGCCCGCGGCGCGAGCGACTACGCGATCGCCGGCATCACCGGCGTGCCGCGAGGCACGGTCCAGCACTGGCGGCGCCACCCCGACCGCGGTCCGCGCGGCCCGGGGCGTCCCACGCCATGGCGGCCACCGGACCCCGCGACCTACGCGTATCTCCTCGGGCTGTATCTCGGCGACGGGTGCCTCAACCCAAAGGGAACGCAGTTGATGATCGCCCTCGACGCCCGCTATCCCGGCATCGTCGACTTGGCCGAGGAGGCCATCCTGCAAACAATGCCGAGGACGACCACCCGCCGCTACCGGCCCAAGGACAACCTTGTACGCGTGCTCGCGTCGACCGTGGCCTGGCGTGAGGCCTTTCCTCAACACGGTGCCGGACGCAAGCATCTGCGACCGATCGAGCTCGACCCATGGCAGCGGGAGATCACCACAGAGTTCCCGCAGGAACTGCTTCGCGGTCTCATCCACTCCGACGGCTGCCGGACAATGAATCGCTTCAAGACGAAGCTGCCCAGCGGGCGCGTCGCCCAGTATGAGTATCCGCGCTACTTCTTCTCGAACCTGAGCGAGGACATCCGGCGCATCTTCTGCGAGCACTGCGACATGCTCGGGATTCGCTGGACTCAGTCGAATCCGCGCAACATCTCGATCTCGCATCGCAAGGCGGTGGCCCTGATGGACGAGTTCATCGGGCCCAAGTGGTGAGTCGTACAGTGCGGGCGTGGCCGTTTCGCGTACCGAGGTTGCCGTCGTGGGCGCTGGGATCGCCGGGCTGTCGGCGGGTTACTCGTTGCGGCGCCGTGGGGTCGACTGCCGGGTCTTCGAGGCGGCTTCGCCTGGGTCGGGTCAGTCGGCCGGTCGCACTCGGGTCTTTCGCCATGGTCATGACGACGAGCGGCTGATCCGGCTCGCCGTCCGGGCTCGCGCCGAGTGGGAGCGGCTCGAGGAGGAGCTCGGCAAGCGGTTGCTCGGACGGCAGGGCGTGCTCATCTGCGGGCCGCACATCGACGAGCGGGCAGCGGCGTTCAAGGCGGCCGGGGTTCCGGCGCGGTTCCTCGACCGGGACGAGCAGGTCGGGGTGCTGCCCGTGATCGAGCCGCCCGAGGACCGGGCTCTGCTCGACGAGCTCGGCGGCTACATCGACGTGCGCGGGGCCATCGACGGGCTGGCCACGGCGCTCGGCGAGCACCTCGTCTCGGCCCGGGTCTTCGCGGTGAAGGCCGACGGCGAGGGAGTTTCCCTCCATTCCTCCGAAGGCCTGTGGTCGGCCGAGCGCGCGATCGTCTGCACGGGGGCCGGGCTTCATCCGCTGGCCCACGAGCTCGAGCTCGATGACATCCCGCTCGAGGTCGACCTCCACACGCGCGCCGCATTTCCCGTGCGCGAGCCCGGCTCCGCGCTGGCCTGCCTGCTGGACCGCTCGGACGTCCACGGCGAGACGGTGTACGCCGCGCCCATGCCGGACGGCCTCCACTACGCCATCGGCCTGGGCGGCTCGGGAGAGCCGCCGGTCGACGAGGCGCTCGCCCGCCTCAGCGCCTACGTCGAGCGCGGAATGCCGGGGCTGGATCCGCAGCCGGCGAGCGTGCGCCTGTGCGAGACGAGCCTCCTCCCCTGGGGAGCCGACGCCTTCGGGGTCTGGAAGGCGGGCAAGGTCTCCGTCCTCGCGGGCGCCAACCTGTTCAAGTTCGGCCCGCTGCTCGGCGAGCTGCTGGCTGACGACTCGGATGAGCTGTCGCCCGAGCACGCCCTCGGCAACGCGACTACTCCCCCTCCCGGCTCCCCGCCCACTCGACCGCGCGCGCTTCGAGCGCGTTGAGGTGCTCCTCCTTGCCCGCCATGTACGCGAGCCGGTCCTGCGGATGGCGCGCAGCCACCTCGCGCTTCAGCGCCGCGTAGCGCTCCGCCTCGTCGGCATGCGCGCGCAGGAACTCGCGCACGGCCAGGTGCCGGAGCTCGTGCTCGCTCCCGGCCGCGCAGACATGCAGGTGGTGCGTACGCGGACGCTCCGGCGGCTTCGCGAACAGGAGATAGTCCGGCGACTCCGGCGCCGGGACGAACAGGTACCCGAGCCGCTCGAGCGGCTCGGCGTAACGGTCTCGCGGCTCGATCGCGTTCACGGAGAGCTGAAGGTCGAGGATGGGCTTGGCCGCTAGACCGGGGACGGCGGTCGACCCAACGTGCTCGACCCGGACGGCGACCTCACCGAGCGCGTCCTCGATCGCCGCGCAGCTCCGCGTCGGCAAGAGCCGGCCACGCGCGGGTCGTAGTCGACGATGCGAACGGCCGGGTCGAAGCGATCATCGAGCGACGGATGCCTGGACACGTCGCGGATCTCTGAACTCGTCAAAATGCGGGCGGAGGGATTCGAACCCCCACGGCCTCTCGGCCACGAGCACCTAAAACTCGCGCGTCAACCAGTTGCGCCACGCCCGCCTGACCGGCGCAAGAAACGCCGGTACAAGGGTATTGTGACCGCGATGGCCGACACCGTCCTCGTCCATCCCAACCGGGACAAGCCGGAGTCCAAGGCCACGAAGGCCGTGGTCATCCTGCTGCTGGTCGTCAGCGCGGCGCTGATCCTGATCGTCACGCTGGGCGGCTGGTCCGAGCTGCAGGGCATGGAGATCGTCTCGTTCCTGTACGCGATCGTGTACCTGGTGATGGCGTACTTCGTAACCAGGTGGAATCGTGGCGTGCTGCCGGTAGCGGCCGGCCTCGCGGTCCTGTTCGCCGTCGTCGCGGCGGTGGCGGGCCCGGCTTGGTTCGAGCGCGACAAGGCCGGCTTCAACGATCCGGCCCTGGACCCCTCCATCCTTGGCCTGCTGACGATCATCCTCGTGCCCGTGCAGCTCTTGCTCGTGGCCTTCGCGATGCGCGGCTTCCAGCAGCAGTGGAACACGGAGATCGAGGTCTCGCGCGACGAGGCTGACCGCTACGGCCCTGCAGCCCGCGGCGGCGAGCCGCAGCCGGCGTAGCGGCTGCGCCCGCGCCTAGGATTAATGCCGCGCCCGGGTGCCGGAACTGGTCTACGGAATCGACTCAAAATCGATCGCCCCAAAAGGGCTTGTGGGTTCGAATCCCACCCCGGGCATAAGGGAAGACGTGCGGAGCGAGGTCGGCATGGATGCCTACGCGGAGGCTGAGACGCTCGTCGACGAGTTCGGGCCGCGGGCGCCTGGCTCGGATGCCGAGCGGCGGGCTGCTCAGCACTTGGCGAGGCGGCTCGAGGACCTGGGCCGGGAGGCCGAAACGGAGTCCTTTTCGGTTTGGCCCGGCTGGGCGAGCGGGCTCGCGGTCAATGCCGTCGTGGCCGTCGTGGGCAGCGTCCTCTCGGTCTCGAGCGCCACGCTCGGTACCGGGCTCGTGCTGCTCGCGACCATCCTGAGCTTCCTCGACCTGTCCGGCATCACTCCGACCACACGCAGGCTGGCCGGCAGGCGCGCCTCGCAGAACGTCGTCTCCTGGGGCGACCGCGACAAGGACGGCGCGCTCCTCCTCGTGGCCCACTACGACACCGGCCCGACGCGCACGCGGCCGCTCCGCCCGATGTTCATCGCCCTGCTCGTTCTCCTCGCCTGCTGCGTGCTGCGCGCCGCCGGGATGGAGGGCACGTTCCTCACCGTCGTCCAGTTCATCCCGACGGTCGTGCTGATCGTGTACGTCGCGCTGCTCCTCGACATCGCCCTCTCCCCCGCCGCCTACGGCGAGAACGACAACGCCTCGGGCGTGGGTGCGGTGCTGCGCCTCGCGGAGCGGCTCGACGGGCAGCTCGAGTACTTCGGCGTGCACGTCGTCTTCACCGGATCGCAGAAGGCGATGGCGCAGGGGATGCGCGCCTTCCTCAAGGCCCACCGTGCGGAGCTGCCGGGCGACACGATCGTGCTCAACCTCGATGCCGTCGGCGGAGGGGAGGTCCGGCTCACCGAGAAGGAGGGGCCACTCCTGACCGTGCGCTCCCATCCCCAGCTCACGGGCGCGGCCGACGTGGACACGATCGTCAACCGCGAAGCGAGCGACGGCTATGCCGCGAGCTCGGCACGCCTCGCCGCGGTGACCGTGACCGGCACGGAGAACCGCTTGGAGGAGGAGACGCTGGCCAAGGTGGAGGAGGTCTGCGTGGAGATCGTCGAGGCGATCGACGAGGAGCTCAGCTAGCCCGGACGCCGAACTCGGCGATCCAGTCGAGCGCATCGGGATTCGCGAGCGAGTCGCGGCTCGCGGCACTCTCCGGCGCCGCCCCGAGCAGGATCTTCTTCACCGGCACCTCGAGCTTCTTGTTCGAGAGCGTGCGGGGCACCTCCGGGATCTGGACGATGCGGTCCGGCACGTGCCGCGGCGAGCAGTGCTCGCGCACCCGGCGGCGGATCTCCGCGACCACCTCGTCGGTGAGCGAGTCGCGTACGACGACGAACAGGATCATCTCGTCGTCCACGTCCACGACGAGGCTGTCGAGCACGTCCGGCACGCCCTCGACCGCGCTGTAGATCTCGCTCGTGCCCATGCGGACGCCCCCGCGGTTGATCGTCGAGTCCGAGCGCCCGTAGATCACCGCCGTGCCGCGATCGGTGATCTTGATCCAGTCGCCGTGGCGCCACACGCCCGGGAACATCTCGAAGTAGCTCGAGCGGTAGCGCTCGCCGCCCTCGTCGTTCCAGAAGTAGATCGGCATCGACGGCATCGGCTGCGTGATCACGAGCTCGCCCACCTCGCCCGTCAGCGGTCGACCGTCCGGGCTCCACGCCTCGACGGCGGCACCCAGGCAGCGCGCCTGCAGCTCGCCGGAGTAGACCGGCAGCAGCGGGCAGCCGCCCACGAACGCCGTGCACAGGTCGGTCCCGCCGCTCGTCGAGAAGAGCCACACGTCCGGGAACCGCTCGTAGATCCACTCGAAGCCCTCGGCCGGGAGCGGCGAGCCCGTCGAGCCGATACTCCGGAGCCCCTCCCAAGGCGAGGGCTCCATACCGGCCTTCATCGACGCCGCGATGAACCCGGCGCTCGTGCCGAATGTCGTGGCGCCGGCCTCGCCCGCGAACTCCCACAGTCGCTCCGGGTCCGGCTGGCCGTCGTACAGGACGATCGCGGCGCCGGCGAGCAGGCCGCCGATGAGGAAGTTCCACATCATCCAGCCGGTCGTCGTGAACCAGAAGAAGCGGTCGCCGGGCGCGAGGTCGATGTGCAGGCGCGCCTTCTTCAGGTGCTCGAGCAGGATCCCGCCCTGACCCTGGACGATCGGCTTCGGCAGGCCGGTCGTGCCGGACGAGTAGAGGACCCAGAGCGGGTGGTCGAAGGGCACCGGCTCGAACGACAGCTCGGCGGGCTCGGACAGCAGCTCCTCCCAGCCGCTCGGGACCATCACGGTGTGCTCGATCGAGGGGATCGCCGCGACGATGTCCGCCACGCGGTCGCGCCTATCGAAGTCCTTGCCCCCGTAGCGGTAGCCCTCGGTGGCGATCAGCACCTTCGGCTCGATCTGCTTGAAGCGGTCCACGACCGTCGGCGTGCCGAACTCGGGCGCGCAGCTCGACCAGACCGCGCCGATGCTCGCGCAGGCGAGGAAGGCCACCACGGTCTCCGGGACGTTCGGCATGTACGCGGCCACGCGGTCGCCGCGCCCTACCCCGAGCCGCCGCAGGCCGGCCGCGCAGCGCGCGACCTGGTCGGCCAGCTCGGCCCAGGTGAGCTCCGCCAGCGGCTGCGACTCCGAGGCGTGGACGATCGCCACCTCACCCGGCAGGGCCGCATCGAACAGCCGCTCGGCGTAGTTCAGCGACGCACCGGGAAACCAGTCCGCCCCGGGCATCTCGCGGCTCGCCGAGCACGCGCTCGTAGCCGCCCTCGATCTCGAACCAGTCCCAGAGCGAGCCCCAGAACCCCTCGAGGTCCTCCACGGACCAGCTCCACAGCTCGTCGTAGGACAAGTGACCGCGCGCCCGCATGAAGCGGGCCATCTCGCTGGCGTCAGGATCCGACGGCGTCCATAGGAGCTGTCCCTCCGGCATGGGCGGGTGATTCTAGGCGCGCCTCCCGCTCGTGGCGGCGGCGGCGCTCGTCGTCCACGAGCGGCGCGAGCAGCGCCCGAGCCACCAGCGGCGTGACGCCCATCACGGCGAACACCGCGTGCCACGACACCGCCGAGGCGAGCGCGCCGAGCCCCACCGGCACGCCGGCAGCCACCACGCGCATCGCCGTGTTCTGGATTCCCATCGCCTTGCCGGCCTGGCGGCGGCCCGAGATCTCCGCCGCCGCCGTGAAGGACAGCCCGTTCCAGCTCATGGCCGCGACGCCGCCGGCCAACAGCAGCGGAACGGCAGTCGGTCCGCCGATGGCCGCGCCGAGCAGAAGCACTCCCGCCACCGCCGCAAGGCGCCGGAACGGCTCGATCCGCTCGTCGCGCAGGTCCGACCAGCGCCCCGCCGACACGCGCGCGATGGCGGCGCCCACCTGCACTCCGCCCAGCGCCAGCGCGGCGTGCGCGGCGGTCCAGTCGCGCTCCGTGTAGAGGTAGAGCACGAGCAGCGACGTCACGCCGATCTGGCCGATGATCATCAGCGACGACGCCGCGCTCAGCCGCCAGATGCGCGGATCGCGCGCGGCGTCGGGGGCCGGCGGCGCGGCCGACTCGACGCGCGGGCCCTCGCGCAGCCAGATGGCCGACGCGATCGCGGCTGCCGCCATCACCCCCGCGAGGGCGTACAGCGCAGCATCGACTCCTGCCGCGGACGCGAGCGGCGGCAGCGAGAACGACGCGAGCGCCGCGCCCGCGGGGACGGCCGTCTGCCGGATCCCGAGCGCCAGCCCGCGCTCGGTCCGCGGGAACCAGCCGAACACCGCGCGCCCGCTCGCGGCGATCCCCGCGGAGCCGAGCATCCCGGCGAGCGCCATCCAAGCGAGCAGCGCCGTGTAGCCGTCCGAGCGCGCCGCGCCGACCATCGCGACGGCGCCCGCGCCGAGACCGACCGCGATCACGAGCCGCTCGCTGCGCCGGTCCGACAGGACGCCCCACGCAAGGAGCGTCACGACCGTCCCGATCGCGAAGGACGTGAAGACGGCCGTGACCTGCACGAGCGACAGGTCGAACGCGTCCTGGATCGCGGGCGAGATGGCCGGCAGCCCTCCCTGCACGGCCGACAGCGACGCCGTGGCCCCCGACCCGACCGCGAGCACCACCCACCGATAGGCGGAAGGCGCTTGGGTCGAGCTCACTGGGAAGATTCTATTGGTGCTCCAGCACGTGACACTCGAGCTGCGCCGCGAGGACTGGCCGGCCGCGAAGCGCTTCTGGGAGACCGTCGGCTTCCATGAGGTCGAGCCGCCGGACAATCTCGGCGAGCGCTCCGCCTGGGTCCAGGCGGACGGCACTCAGATCCACCTCCAGTGGCAGGACGACCCGGTCGCCCCTCCCGAGGGACACGCCGCCGTAGTGGTGGCCGACTGGGACGGCGTCGTCGCACAGCTGCGCGACGAGGGCTACGAGGTCGACGAGCGCCCGCGCCACTGGGGCGCCGCGCGCTGCTTCGTCCGCGCCCCCGGCGGCCACCGCGTGGAGCTGATGGCCGCCCCTCCGGCCTAGACCGGGGTAACCGGGTTGCGCTTGTCCGGCCAGGAGCGGTCGCGTGACGCGTAGGCGGCGAAGCGCTTCACGAGCTCGCGGCGCAGGTCGCCCGGCTGCACGACCGCGTCGATCACGAGCTCCGAGGCGAGGTGCAGGATGTCGATCTCCTCGCTGTATTCCGCGCGCAGCTCCTCCGTGCGGCGGGCGCGCTCCTCCTCGTCCTCGATCGCCTGGAGCTGGTTGTAGAAGACGGCGTTGATCGCCGCCTGCGGGCCCATCACCGCGATCTTCGCGTTCGGCAGCGCTATGCACGCGTCCGGATCGAACGCCGGACCCGCCATCGCGTACAGCCCGGCGCCGTACGCCTTGCGAACGATCACCGACAGCTTCGGAACGGTCGCCTCCGAGACCGCCGAGATCATCTTCGCGCCGGCGCGAATGATCCCCTGGCGCTCGACCTGCGTCCCGATCATGAAGCCGGGCACGTCGGCGAGGAACAGGAGCGGCACGTTGAAGGCGTTGCAGGTCCAGATGAAGCGGGCCGCCTTGTCCGCGGAGTCCACGAACAGGACGCCGCCGCGCTGCTTCGGCTGGTTGGCCACGATCCCGATCACGCGCCCGTCGAGCCGCGCGTAGCCCACCATCAGCTCCTTCGCCCAGCGCTTCTGCACCTCGAGGAACGAGTCGGCGTCCACCAGGGCGTCGATCAGCTCGCGCATGTCGAAGGGCTTGTTCTCGTCCGCCGGGATGTCGGGGAACTCGCCGGCCGGGTCGGCGGGCGGCGCCACCGGCGGGCCCTCGCGCCAGTTCGTGCCGAAGTAGCCGAGGTAGGCCTTCGCCAGGTCGATGCCCTCCTCGTCGGAGTCCACGAGGAAGTGCCCGCAGCCCGACACGCCCGTATGCATGCGCGCGCCGCCCATCTCCTCGAGCGTGACCTTCTCGCCGATCACCATCTCCGCCATGCGCGGCGAGCCGAGGTACATCGATGCGTTGCCGTCGCGCATGATCACGACGTCGCAGAACGCGGGGATGTAGGCGCCGCCCGCCGCGCTCGGCCCGAACAGGACGCACACCTGCGGCACGACGCCCGACAGCTTCACCTCGGTGTGGAAGATCCGTCCGGCGCCGCGGCGGCCGGGGAACATCTGCACCTGGTCCGTGATCCGCGCGCCGGCGGAGTCCACGAGGTAGACCATCGGCACCAGGTGCTCGAGCGCCTGCTCCTGGATGCGGATGATCTTCTCGACCGTCTTGGGCCCCCAGGAGCCGGCCTTCACGGTGGGGTCGTTCGCCATCAGGGCGATCGGCCGGCCGCCCATCGTCGCCATGCCCGTGACGACACCGTCGGCGCCGAAGCCGTCCTGCTCCCAGTTCGCGAGCAGCGCGTCCTCGACGAACGAGTCTGGATCCACGAGCCGCGCCACGCGGTCGCGCACCGGCAGCTTCCCCTGGTCGCGCGACTTCTCGTGGTGGCGCTCAGGCCCGCCGCCGCGGGCGCGGTCGAGCGCGTCCTTCAGGTCCGACATGAGCCTGAACGTATCAGCGAGCCGCGCGCAACTGGCTGCGCAGCGCGCGGCGGATGAGCTGGAGCCGGCCGCGCCTCAGTGCGAGGCCAACGACGGCGCCCAGGAGCCCCATCCACATCGGGGCCAGCAGCGTCGTGCCGAAGGCGAGCAGCCCGATCCCGAGACCCACCTCCAGGCCGATCAGCACCGCGGCGATGTCGCGCGTTTCCATGCGGGGTCGGTTCTGCCTCACGGGAAGCGCTCCTTCCCGCTGCAATAGCCTCCTCAAACACCATGGCTCTCGTGAACATCGAAGACGTCGGTGCGGTCCGGCATCTGGTGCTCAACCGCCCGGAAAAGCGCAATGCACTGAGCACGGAGGTGATTCGCGAGCTGGCGGCTGCCGCCGAAGGCGCCGCAGTCGACGATTCGGTTCGGGTTGTGGTCCTCCGCGCCGAGGGCCCGATGTTCTCGTCCGGCATGGATCTGAACGACCTGCGTTCGCTCTCGGAGCAGCCCGAGCGGACCCGCGAGGGCAGGCGGCCGATCCTTCAGGCGTGGAACCTGCTGGAGGAGATGCCGAAGCCGACGATCTGCCAGATCCACGGCGCGGCGCTCGGCGGCGCGTTCGAGCTCGCGCTCGCGTGCGACTTCCGGACGATGGCCGAGGACGCCGTGGCCGGGATCATGGAGGTACGGGTGGGCCTGCTTCCCGACGTGGGCGGCTGCTCGCGCCTGCCGGCGGTCGTCGGGCTCGGCAACGCCAAGGAGCTGATCATGACCGGCAAGGTCATCGACGGGCGCGAGGCGCACCGGATCGGGTTCGCGAACAGGATCGCGCCGGCGGGCGAGCTCGACTCGGTAACCGAGGCGCTCGCGAACGAGCTCCTGGCATGCGCGCCGCGCGCGGTCGGCCTGGCGAAGCGCGTGCTCGACGCGGCGGCCAAGCCGGCGCTGTCGGTGACGCTCGAGCAGGAGGTGGCGGCGCAGGAGGTGCTCGCGGCATCGGAGGACTTCGCGGAGGGCGCGAAGGCGTTCTTCGAGAAGCGCGATCCGGAGTTCGTGGGGCGCTAGCGATTGTTAAGGGTCTGACCCCGCGGATTGTTAAGGGTCTGACCCCGCGGACGGCGGGGTCAGACCCTAGAAAGACGAGGGTCTGACCCCGCAGTAGGGACGGGGTCAGACCCCGCGGATTGTTAAGGGTCTGACCCCGCAGTAGGCGCGGGGTCAGACCCTTAAATGCGACGGGCCCGGATGCCGTGGTCCGGGCCCATTGTCGCGAATGCCGGGGCAGGGTCGGGGGAACCCATATGTGCCGAAAACCGGCCCCGGCGGCTGAGTTTGGGTTATACCCGGACCCGAAAGGTCAAACCCCCTCCAGCGTACGAATCGCGCGCGATTCCCTCACCGCGAGCCAGATCACGCCCGCGGACAGCAGCATCAGGCCCGCGACGAGCAGCCACGCCGTGCTGTAGCCGAGCTCGGAGGAGATCACCCCGAACGCGGCGGGACCGCCGGCCGCGCCGACGTAGATGCCGGTCTGGCTCACGCCGGTCGCGGAGCCCGGAGTCTCGCGGTGGCCGGCGACGACGGAGAGGTTGAAGAGCCCGGGCCAGCCCCAGCCGAGCGCAAACGCCACGACCGCGCCCGCCACGAACGGTCCGATCGCGTGCACTCCCATCAGCGCGAAGCCGATCGAGCCGGCGAGCAGCAGGACGGTGACCGTCTCGAGGCCGTACGCGCGGCGGCGATCCGCCCGCGCGCCGAGCGACACCCTCACGGCCAGGCTGATGGCGCTGCCGAGCGCCGCCAGCACTCCCGCGGTCCCCTCCCCGATGCCCACGTCTACCGCGGACGCCACGAGGTACGCGCCCAGCGCCGACGGTCCGGCCGTGCCGAGGGCCGCGCCGACCGCGGTGAGGACGAGCGCGCGCGACGGGCGGCCGACGGCCGGTGGCCGACCCGGGCGGCCGGCGCCGCCGCGCCGCATCAGGATGGCCACCGCGAGCGGGCCGAGTGCGCAGATCGCGAAGGTCGGCCGCCAGCCGAGCGGGATCGCGAGCAGGGGCAGCGCGAGCCCGCTCACGACGATCGCGGCCGGGATCCCCGACTGCTTGATCCCGAAGCCGAGGCCCTGCCGGTCGCCCGGCACCTCCTCGGCCACGAACAGGTTCGTGGCCGGCTGCGCGACCGAGTTCGACAGGCCCGCCACCGCGAGCAGCACCAGCAGCACGGCGAGCGAGCTCGCGAGCGCTGCCGCCCCCACGAGGCAGCCCGCCGTGACGAGCATGCACGCGCGCAGGGCGGAACCCGCTCCGATGCGATCGGCGAGCCGCCCGCCGAGCCCCGCTCCAAGCGCGCCCGCGAAGAAGAACACCGACACCCCGGCCGCCACCGCCTCGACGCGCACGTCGAGGTCGCCGCGGATCTGGAGCGCCAGCGCGCCGACCAGGAACCCGGGCAGGACGGACGCCGCGCCGGCGGCGACCGCGATGGCGAGGGGACGCGCTAGCGCTACGCCAGCCCCACCAGGTTCGCCATCACGAACACGCCCACGATGCAGAGGACGGCGCCGATCACGTCGAATACGGCGCCCGCCTTGATCATGCGGGTGATCGGGATGAACCCGGAGGAGTAGACGATCGCGTTGGGTGGCGTCGAAACCGGCAGCATGAAGCCGTAGTTTGCCCCGAAGATCGCGGCGAGTGCCGGGATGGTCGGGTCGAGGTCCGACGCGGCCGCGATCGAGATGGCGATCGGCACCATGATCGCGGCGCTTGCGGTGTTGCTCGTGGTCTCGGAGATCAGGACGGCGATGATCACGATCACGACCGTGATGCCGAACAGGCTCGACACGCCGAGGCTGTCGGCGATCGACTCGCCCATCACCTCGGCGAGGCCCGTCTGGCTCAGCATCGAGCCGAGCACGATGCCGCCGCCGAAAAGGAGGATCGTGCCCCAGTCGATGCGCGCGGCCTGGTTCCAGGTGAGCGTGAACTTCCGCTTCGCCCAGTCGATCGGGAGGACGAACAGGGCGGCGGCAGCGACGATCGCCACGATGCCCTCGTTGGCCGCCTCGCCCACCTGCGTGTAGGCGTCGGAGTCGTCGCCGGCGACGATCCCGACGAGGCCCGGAAGGAACCAGCCGACCAGCGCGAACCCGAGCACGAACAGCGTGTTCTTCTCGCCGCGGCTGAGCGACCCCAGCTTCGCGCGCTCCTCGGCCACGTGCTCCTCGACGCCCTCGACCTCCTTGACCTCCGGCCGGTTCATCAGCGTCACGATCACGACGACCGCGACGAACATGACCACCACGATCGGCAGCGCCATCAGGAACCACTCGAGGAAGGTGATCGGCTCGCCGGTCGCGTCCTCGAGCAGGTTGCGCCCGATCAGGTTCGGCGGGCTCCCGATCGGCAGGAGCAGGCCGCCGACGGTGATGCCGTAGGTGATCACGAGCATCAGCGCGGCGCCGAAGCGCAACCGGTGCGGGTCGTGGTCGCCGTCCATCTGGTTGGCGACCATGCGCCCCACCACGCCCATCACGCCGAGCGCGATCGGCAGCATCATCGCCGCGCCGGCAGTGTTCGACATCACCGGCGAGGTGAGCGCGCCGATCAGCCCGAAGGCCAGGATGATCCGGTAGGTCGAGCCGCCCACGTAGCGGCTGCCGAGCACGCGATAGGCAAGCCGCCGGTGCAGCCCGTGCACAACCATCGCCTGGGCGATGATGAAGCTGCCGATGAAGAGGAAGAACGTGTCGTCCGCGAAGGCCGCGAAGACGACGTCGGTCGCGGCGTCGCCCTCGGCCGGCGGCGGGGTCGCCTCGAACAGCGCGACGAGCGCGACGCCGAGCACGGCCGTGACCGGGATCGGGATCGCCTCGCTGACCCAGTAGACGACGACGAAGGCGAGGATGGCCGCGAGCCGGTGCTGGTTAGGCTCGAGGTCGAACGGGAACGCCAGCATCGCCGCGAACACGAGCGGGCCAAGGAACAGCCCGATCGTGCGCCTGCGGCGCTCGAAGCGCTCCTCGGCCGGCGACAGGCGGCCGGACTCGGTCTGCTCGTCGAGCGTGCGGTAGGTGCTCGGACGCTCTTCGCCGTCCCGCAGGCGCTCCCGCTCGTCGGGCGGCCGTTCGATCGTGGGCGTCGCCATGGGGCCGGGGTTACCCGGGCCGTGTGAGTCCTATTCCCACTCCACGGGGCCGGCGGTGAGCACGTGGCTGCCGAGCGGTCTCCCGAGCACACGCTGCGCCTCGCTCGCGGCCTCGATCAGCTTCGGGAGGTCGATTCCCGTCTCGTAGCCCATCTCGTGCAGCATCGAGACGAGGTCCTCGGTCGCGACGTTCCCGGTCGCGCCCGGCGGCACCGGGCAGCCGCCCAGCTCGCCGAACGAGCTCTCGAAGCTGCGCACCCCGGCTCGCAGCGCCGACACGACGTTCGCGAGCCCCTGCCCGCGCGTGTTGTGGAAGTGGCCGGTGAGCTCGACGCCGAGATCGAGCCCGTCGAAGAAGCGCTCGACCTGCGCGGGGTTGGCCATCCCGGTGGTGTCCCCGAACGCGATCTCCTCGCAGCCCGCCGCGACGAGCCGTCGCGCGATCTCGAGCACGCGCTCGCGCGGCACCTCGCCCTCGTAGGGGCAGCCGAACGCGACCGAGATCACTCCCTCGCAGCGGAGCCCCTCCTCGCGCGCGCGGGCCACCACGCGCTCGAGACCCTCGAGCGACTCCTCGATCGAGCGGTTCACGTTCCGGCGGTTGTGGGTCTCGGACGCCGAGAGGAACAGGTTCACCTCGTCGAAGCGGTCACGGAGCTCCAGCGCGTTCTCGAGCCCGCGCTCGTTCGGGATCAGGACCGTCACGGACACGTCGTCGGGGATCGCCGCTCGGCGCAGGACCTCGGCGCCGTCGGCGAGCTGCGGGATCACGTCGGCGCGCACGAAGCTCGTGACCTCGAGCCGCGGCACTCCGGTGCGCGCGAGCAGGTCGACCAGCCAGACCTTGTCCTCGGTGGCGATGACGTCGGGCTCGTTCTGGAAGCCGTCGCGCGGGCCGACCTCGCGAATCCTGACCTGTTCGGGCACGGTCAGATTCTGGCAAGCCCGCCGCTCACGCCGAGCGACTGCCCCGTCACGTACGAGGCGTCGTCGGAGGCGAGGAACGCGATCGCGGCCGCCACCTCATCCGGGTGGCCGAGCCGCCGCAGGTTCGTGGACCCGATCATCGTGTCCACGATGCGCTTCCCGACGTCGCCGAGCTGCTCGGGCGCGGACATGAGCAGCGGCGTCTCGATCGGACCGGGCGCCACTGCGTTCGCGGTGATCCCGTAGCGGCCGTTCTCGATCGCGATCGCCTTGGTGAAGCCGAGCACGCCGCCCTTCGCCGCCGAGTAGACGGCGGAGCCGCTCGAGCCGACCCGCCCGGCCTCCGAGGAGACGTTCACGATCCGCCCGCGCCGGCGCTCCTGCATGCCGGGGAGCACCGCGTGCGTGCACGCGATCACGCCGACGAGGTTCACCTCGAGCACCCTGCGCCAGAGCGCCTCGTCGGTCGCGGTGAACCAGTTCCACTCGTCGTAGCCGGCGTTGTTCACGAGCACGTCCACCGGCCCGAGCTCGCTCTCGGCTCCCTCGAGCGCCACGCGCACCGAGTCGGTCGAGCGCACGTCCAGCTCGAAGGCGGCGCCGTCGATCTCGCCGGCCACCTCGCGCGCGCCGTCGAGGTTCACGTCGGTGACCGCCACCCGCGCCCCCTCCGCCGCGAGCCGGCGGCAGGTCGCGGCGCCGATTCCCGACGCCCCGCCGGTGACGAGGGCTGTTCGATCCGCGAGTCGCACGGGCAGCCGGGCAGACTACCCGCAATGGAATCGGTGGTGCTCCTGTCCGGCGGGACCGGCGGTGCGAAGCTCGCGCGCGGCCTCGCGGACGTCTGCGACGAGCTGACCGTGGTCGCCAACACCGGCGACGACATCGACGTCTACGGGGTCCACGTGTCCCCCGACCCCGACCTCGTGACGTACTGGCTCGCCGACCAGATCGACGAGCGCGGCTGGGGACTCCGTGACGACAGCTGGCGGGTGATGGACGCGCTGGAGCGCGCCGGCGCCCCGCACTGGTTCCGCCTCGGCGACCGCGATCTCGCGATGTGCCTGCTCCGGACCGAGCGCCTCCGTGACGGCGAGCCGCTCACGACGGCGCACGCGGCGGTTGTGGAGGCGATGGGCGTGGGCGCGCGCGTCCTGCCGATGAGCGACGAGCCGGTCTCGACGTGGGTGGGCGTGCGCGGCCGCACCATCCCGTTTCAGGAGTTCATGATCGTGGAGCGCGCCGAGGGCCCGATCGATGCGGTTGAGCTCCGCGGGGTCGAGCGGGCGGAGCCGTCGGACGCTGTGCTGGAGGCCGTCGCGGAGGCGGACGCGATCGTCATCGGTCCCTCCAACCCGGTGATCTCGATCGGCCCGATCCTCGCTCTTCCCGGCATGCGCGAGGCCCTGCGCGCGGCTCGCGCGCCCGTCGTCGCGGTCAGCCCGTTCGTGGGCGGGCAGTCGATCAAGGGGCCCACGCAGCCCTTCTGCGAGCAGGCGGGCATCGAGCTGAGCGCTGCCGGGATCGCACGCGCCTATGGCGACGTGATCGACGGCGTCGTGGCCGACGAGCCCTCCGGCACGGCGGCCGAGCTGGTGACCGACACGCTGATGGAGACGCACGCAGATCGTGCACGGCTCGCGCGCGAGGTGCTCGACTTCTCGGCCTCGGTGCGCGCGACTCGGTAGGCTCGCGACAGCCGCCGGCATCCGCCGATGAGAACGCTCGCGATTCTTCCAGTAAAGAGCTTCGCTGCCGCAAAGCAGCGCCTCGCCGAATCGCTCGGTGCGGGCTCACGCAAGGCGCTCGCGCAGGCGATGTTCGCCGACGTGCTCGGCACGCTCCGGCGCGTGCCCGGCCTCGACGGGATAGTCGTGGTGACCTCGGACCCGGCCGCCGAGTCGGCCGCACGCGCCGATCGCGTGCTCGTCCTGCCCGACACGGCGCAGTCGGGGCAGTCGGAGGCCGCGCTGATCGGAATCCGGCATGCGGTCGCGGAGGGCTTCGACCGCGTTCTGCTCGTGCCCGGCGATACGCCGCTTGTTCAGCCCGGCGAGCTCGCGGGCCTGATCGCGGGCGCCCGCGCGCTGGTGATCGTGCCCGATCGCCACGGAACAGGCACCAACGCGCTCGTGCTGACGCCGCCGGACGCGATCGTGCCGAGCTTCGGCGAGGGCAGCTTCGCGCGCCACGTCGCGGCCGCAGAGCAGGCGGGCGTGCCGCACCGCGCCCAGGACGTCCCGACCCTGGCGCTCGACGTCGACACCCCCGCTGACCTGGCCGAGCTGGCGCGGGAGCTCGAGCGCCACCGCGGCCAGGCGCCCTCGACCCGCGGGGCGCTTCGCCAGCTCCAGCGCGCTGGAGCGGTGCCGGTGCGCGTCCCGCAGGCGTCCGTCTGAGCTCGTTCACCGTCAGCGCGCTCCCGCCGCTCCCGCCGATCCGGCCAGGGGATGACCTCGCACAGCTGCTCGCCACGGCGGCCCCCGACGACCTCGCCGCCACGGACGTGCTGGTGCTCGCCCACAAGGTCGTCTCGAAGGCCGAGGGAAGGATCCGCCGCCTGAGCGACATCGAGCCGGGCGAGCGCGCGGCGCAGCTGGCGGCCGAGCACCGGAAGGACGCTCGCCTCGTTCAGGCCGTCCTCGACGAGTCCGCCGAGCTGCTCCGGGCGGTGGACGGCACGCTCATCTGCGTGACCCACCACGGCCTCGTGTGCGCCAACGCCGGCGTGGACCAGTCGAACGCGTCCGGCGAGGGCGGCGAGGTCGTGCTGCTGCCCGAGAACCCGGACCGGTCGGCCGCCGCGCTCCGGTCCGGGATCGAGGCCGTACGGGGAGTGCGGCCGGCCGTGGTGATCGCGGACTCCTTCGGGCGCGCCTGGCGCCTCGGGCAGACCGACGTCGCGCTCGGCGCCGCCGGCCTTGCGCCGCTCGATCAGTGGAGCGGCCGGGCCGACGCCTTCGGCCGCACGCTGCACGCGACCTCGATCGCGGTGGCCGATTCGATCGCCGCGGCGGCGGACCTGGCGCGGGCGAAGGACTCGCTCGAGCCGGCCGTCCTCGTGCGCGGCCTCGAGCGCTTCGTCACCGACGGACGACGGCCCGGGCGCCGCGGGCGCTGCGGCGGCCGGCGGACCAGGACCTGTTTCGGTAGTGCGCAAGCCGCGGGCGCGCGCGGAGCGATGCTTTCAGGCGCCCTACGGGCAGCCCGACGAGACCACCACCCGCCACCAACGCATGAGCATGCCGAGCAGGCCGGCGCGGGGGCGCACGTGCCAGTGACGGCAGCCCGGCTCGCCGATGTCCTCGCTGGACACGTGCACCCACCGATGACTGGCCGGATCGAGGAGCATCTCCTCGATCAGCCGGCGGCTCTGCTCCTCGGCGGTGGCCCGCTCGGCGAGGAGCTCACGGCCGAGCCGGAGGTGCTCGATCAGGTCGTCGCGGAGCTTCTCCAGCTCGCCGAGCGTCAGCAGGCGAGGGCCCACCCGAGTGGGCCGCGAGAGGCCCAGGTCGAGGCTCTTGCGCGGCCACGCCGAGGCGAAGAGGCCGACCGACTCCTCCTCCAACCGCCGCACCTGCTGGAGCAGCGTCTGGCGCGCCGCATGCTCGTTCGGACTCGTGCGCGGCGCGGCGGGCGCGAAGCGCTCGGTGACGGCGCTAGCCGCCAATTGGTGCCCTCGGGTTCGAGCCCCAGAAGATCTGGGTCCCCACCATGCCGACCAGGTGGACCATCACCGTGTTCAGCACCATCGACTTCGCCGTCGCCGTGCCCACGCCCACCGGCCCGCCGCTGGCGGTGAAGCCGTAGTAGCACCCCACCAGCACGATCACGGTGGCCATCGACATCCCCTTGATGACGCTGTAGAAGAGATCGGGTGGGTTCTGGAACATCCAGAAGATCAGGAAGAACCCGCCCGACGACACCTCCCCGATCTGCTGCACCACCGCCAGGTAGCTGGCAAGGAAGCCGGCCCCGACCGCCGCGATGTACATGAACGGCAGCACAAGCCAGGCGGCGAGCAGGCGCGTGGAACAGAGGAACACGAGCGAGTTGATGCCCATCACCTCAAGCGCGTCGATCTCGTCCGAGATGCGCATCGCGCCGATCTCGGCGACGAGGCCGGTGCCGACCTTCGCGGACATCATGTAGCCGAAGGCATAGGGCATGATCTCGCGCAGGTCACACCAGGCGCTGAACACGCCCGCGTAGGCCGGCGCGCCGGTCGACCGGCTGAAGTAGGCACCCTCGATGCCGCACTGAAGCCCGAGGATGAACGCAAGGCCCCAGATCACCACGGCGGAGCCCAGGATCAGGATGCCGGCCTGCCGCAGCGCCTCGCCGAAGAACTGGAAGACCCTGCCGTTGAAGACCGCGCCCGCGACGCGCGCACAGAACTTGGCTATCTCCCCGAACGACGCGATCCAACCGCGGGCCACGTCCGTCATGGCAGCGGGGCCAGCGTGGATGTGGCGTAGAAGAAGAACCAGATGGCCATGACGACGAGGGCCGTGACCGCGGACGCGGTCATCGAGATGTCGATCAGAGGCCGTCCGCCTTTCCGGCGGCGGTCGCTTGCGCGTTCCTCGCTGAGACTCGAGCGCCAGGAGGGCGGCGATGAGCCGCGTCGCTCCGTCCCGCGCAGCCTCTCGTAATGGCCCCCAGCGCGATAGAGGAGCCACCCGAGCGCGACCATCGTGGTCGGTATCGCGAGCAGCGAGAACATGATGAACCTGAGCGGATCCGTGGTGACGCGGCCCGCAACCCAGAGCCCCGCGACCGGCACGCCGATCCAGACCAGCGCGCTGCCGAGCACGATTACGACCGCCAGGGCCGCGACGGCTAGGCGCTCGCTCCAGCTCTGGGGTGCCCCGTCTGGCTGCACGACGCTCGCATTCATTTGATCACCGAGATCTCGGGATGGGTGGCGAGCAGCGTCTGCGTGAAGACGTAGTTGAACGCGAAGATCGCGAGGAACTCGATCACCACGCCCTGGTTGACCGCCCTCCCGACGCCCTCGGCCCCTCCGGACGCTGTCATCCCCTTGTAACAGGAGACGATCGCGATGATGGCCCCGAACAGCGCGGTCTTGACCACGGACCCCCATAGGTCGGTGACGGACGCGTTGTTGAGAAGCGTCGCGAAGAACGGGCCGAGCGGAGCGTCGAACGCCAGCGTCGCCACGATGCCCCCGGTCAGCCCGAAGATGATCGCGTAGACATTGAACAGCCCGGTCACGATCATCAGCGCCAGGAAGCGCGGCACCACGAGGTTCTTGATCGGGTCGACGCCGAGCACCTGGAGCGCGTCCAGCTCCTCGCGGATCTTGCGCGCGCCGAGGTCGGCGGTGATCGCCGTGCCGCCCACGCCGGCCAGGATGATCGCGGTCACATTCGGCGCGAACTCGCGGATCGACGCCAGCACGAAGAAGCCGCCGAGCCGGTCGATGGCGCCGAACAGGACGAGGAAGTTGCCCGCTTGGAGCCCTGGCGCGCCGTAGCTGATCGCGATCATCGAGATCGTCAGCGGCAGCCAGCAGAGCCGCAGCATGAACAGGAATTGCTGGACGAACTCGGTGCCGTAGGGATACGGCGGCCTGATCGCAGAGACCAGCGTCTTGCCGGTAAGGATCATCATGTCGCCGACCTGCTCAAGCAGGTTCTTGGTCGGCAGGAACACCCGATCGGCAGTCGCTCGGACCATTTCGGGCTAGTGTGCTATCACAGTACTGGCACTTCCGCAAGACAGTACCGCGCACAGGGGGTGCTTACCTGTGCTGTCACACCCGCACAGTGCGGTAGCATGTTCGCGTGCCGCCTCAACTCGACCTGACCGTGGACCGGGCGGCTCGTGTACCGCTCGGCGCCCAGCTCGCAGGCCGGATCCGAGCGGCCGTGCAGGACGGCACCCTCAGCACCGGCGACCGGCTCCCGAGCGTCCGCGAGTTCGCCGACGTCGCGGGCGTGAACGTCAACACCGCGCGTGCGGTCTACTCGCGGCTCGAGTCCGAGGGGCTCGTGAGGAGCGAGCAGGGCCGCGGGACCTTTGTCGCTGCGCGGGCACCCGGCGGGGGAGCGGCCACCCGCAGGGAGCTCCACCGCCAGATCGCGGAGCTTGAGGCGGCGCTCGTCCGGCTGCCACCACCGCCGCTCGCCCCGGAGGGGCCGGGCATGTTTCCGCCGGGGCAAGCCGCGCTGCTCTCGACCGAGGATCTGCAGGCCGTGCGCGACCGACTCCTCGGCCGCCTGCGCGACCTGGACGTGCTGCGCGCCGAGGTGCTCCAGAGCCTCGAGGCGCTCGAGGCCGGGGACGAGGCGACGGCCGCCGATTCGAAGCACGAAGCGCCGGCGCGCCGCGCCAGCCCGAGCTTGGCGGGCGCACGGATCCGCTGGGTGGGCGCTTAGGGCATGCCCCTCCTAAGAGTCATCCTTGGGTTCAGCATGCTCTCCACCGCGGCGCACTATTCGCACAACTTCGTCGACGTGGACAGCTACCCCGGCGGAGGGCCGGTCGTGCAGGTCCTGATCGTCCTGTCCTGGCCGCTGCTCACGGCCATCGGGCTGTATGGCTACAGGCTGTACGGGCAGGGCCGCCCTCGCGACGCGCACGTGCCTCTGCTGGTCTACTCGCTGACTGGGCTGATCACGCCGCTCCACTTCGTATACGGCTCGCCGGACATCGCGCCGTTCTGGTACGCGACGATCTTCACCGACTTCCTGGCCGGTGCCTCGATCGTCGCGTTCGTCGTCTGGTCGGCTAGCCGACCGGCTCGATCCCGCCCGCCTCGCGCTTCCCCGGTGCGATCACCAGGTTGAAGTAGAGGAGGCCGGCGATGATCGCGCCGAGCACGGGCGCCAGGACGTAGACGAGCAGGAAGACGTCGGCGCCGCCCCACTCGCCGGACACGATGGCGGGGCCGAAGCTGCGCGCCGGGTTGAAGCCGGCTCCGGTCAGCGGGGCGATCACCATCACGCCCATGCCGAGCGCGGCGCCGATTGCGAGCGCGGCCCACTCCTTGGTGGCGCGCGGGTTCACCGCCACCCCGACGATCACCCACACGAGGAAGAACGTCCCGATCCCCTCGGCAAGCATGCCGGGCAGGATGTCGCCATCGATCACGTTGGACACCGTCGTCGCGCCGTAGTTGTCGTCCCTGCCCTCGTCGAGCAGCAATGCCTTCGTGAGCAGCGCACCGGCTGTGGCACCGCCAAGCTGCGCGACGATGTAGATCGCGGCGTCGGGCGGCTTGATCTGGCGCAGCACGGTCATGACGGCCGTCACGGCCGGGTTGAAGTGCGCGCCGGAGATCAGCCCGAGCGTCTGGATCAGGCCGAACAGCAGGAACGCGTGTACGAGGCCGATCACCGAGAAGTCCTTGAACGGCGCGGGGTTCGCGGCGCTCGGCGCGACGATGTACAGCGAGACCACCGCCGTGATGAAGAAGACCAGCACCAGCGTTCCGACGAACTCGGCGATATAGGCCGCGGGCCCACGGTCCTGCACTTCGGTCACCTCCATGGCATTCACCGTTCCGCTCGTACTCTTCGCCGTCGTGCGCCGATTCCTTTCCCTGATCCTCGTGCTGGCCTGCCTTGCGGGCTGCGGCGGAGACGACTCCGGCAGCGCGTCCGAGCCCGGCACGATCGCGCTCGACTTCCAGCCCAATGCCGTCCACGCCGGGATCTACGCGACCGATCTGAAGATCCGGGTGCCCGCCGCGAGCACCGACTCGCTCAAGCTGCTGGCCGCCGGTCGTGCCGACATGTCCGTGGTCGACATCCATGATCTGGGGCTCGCACGCCAGGAAGGAAGCGACATCGTGGGCGTCGGAGCGCTCGTGCAGCGCCCGCTCGCAGCGGTGATCGCGAAGAAGGGCGACGTGCGGCGTCCGCGGGACCTCGAGGGCAAGCGGGTCGGCGTGACCGGCCTCCCCTCCGACGAGGCGGTGCTCCGAGCGGTCGTCGAGCACGACGGAGGCGACTACAGCCGCGTGAACACCGTGACGATCGGATTCTCGGCCGTGCCCAGCCTGATCACCGGGAAGGTCGACGCGGTCGTCTCGTTCTGGAACGCCGAGGGCGTGACGCTGCGCGAGCGGGGCATCGAGACGCGCGAGTTCCGCGTGGACGACTACGGCGCCCCCCGCTACCCAGAGCTCGTGCTGGCCGTGAAGCGGAAGACGCTCGAGGAGCGTGAGCGGCTCGTGGACGACATGCTCGCCACGATCGCCGAGGGCACCGACGAGGCGCTCAGGGACCGCGCGGCGACCATCGACGAGCTGGTGCGCGCGTCGGGAGCGGACGAGCCGCTGGTGCGCGCCCAGCTCGCCGCCGTCGCACCGGCGCTGCAACCAGCCGTGCAGCTCAACCGAGCGGCGCTCGAGGGCTGGGCGGCCTTCGACGAGCGCTTCGGAATCCTGCGCGAGGCGCCCGACGTGGAGCAGGCGTTCTGGCTCCGTTAGCGTCCGGTGAATGAACATCACCGGCGTCGACTTCATCACCGTGCCCACTCGCGACTTCGAGAAGGCGGACCAGTTCTACGGCGAGGTACTGGGCCTCGAGCGCTCGAAGCAATGGGGCAGCATGCCCGCGCGCGAGTTCGAGACCGGCTCGCTCACCGTCGCCGTGATGCAGTCCGACGCATTCGGCCAGGAGTTCAAGCCGCACGGGCATCCGATCGCGCTGCAGGTGGACGACGTTGCGGCCGCGCGCGAGGAGCTCGAGTCGAAGGGCGTGGAGTTCGTCGCCGACACGATCGACAGCGGCGTCTGCCACATGGCCATCTTCAGCGATCCCGACGGGAACGCGCTGATGTTCCATCACCGCTACGCCCCGAAGGACGCGAAGCCGGCGATCGGCTAGAGGAGCGACTCGACGAGCGCGGGCGCCTCGCGCGCCATTCGCGAGCGCGGCACCACGCGCTCGAAGCCGGCGTCCTCGGCGCGCCTGCGCACGTCCTGCTCGACGTGCGAGTAGAAGCCGAGCCGCGGTACGCCGGCGCCCTCCGCCTGCGCGATGCGGGCGTCGGCATCGTCGGTCAGGTCCACGACCATGACCTCGGCCTCCTCGTCCGGACCGACCGGCTCGTGGCCCGCCGCGCGGAGCGCTCCCTGGATTTTCGAGCCGAACAGGAGGTCGGGGCAGAGGAGCGCGACGCGCGCCATGACTCAGCCCTACTGCGCGCGGCGCTTGTCGAACTCCCGGCGCACCGACTCCGGCCGTCCCCACATCTGGACGACCTCGACCCGTCCGGAGCGCGCTTCGCGCAGCACGAGCTCGCCCTCCATGCCCTCGGCGTCGAGAAGGGCGAGCGTCCCCCGCACGGTCTGGGGGGCGGCGGCGTGGCCGAACTCGCGGGCCGAGCGGACGCGCCAGTGCCAGTCGTGCTGGGAGTACGGCATCGCGTTGATCTGCGTAAGCAGCGTCGCCGCGTCGGTGTAGAGGTGCTCGTCGGCGATGCGGAGGTCCAGCTCGATCTGCGTCCAGTCGGGCGGGAGCGAGTCGAGCACTGCCTGGAAGTCGTTGGCCAGCCCCACTTATGGAACGTTACTTCCCCGGCTCCACGCGCATCGCCCGCGCGAGCTGGTCGCCGAGCGCGTGCTCGCGCTCGTTCGCGCGCACGGTGAGCGGCCCGCCGAACGGCTCCCGGCCCACCAGCTCGACCTCGGCGCCCGGCGCGATGCCGCGCTCGGACAGGTAGCGCAGCATGTCCGGGTTCGAGTCCGACACTCGCGTGAAGATGCCCCGCTCACCCGGGCGGAGGTCGCCGAGCGCGCGCGTGGGCTGTTCGTCGATCTCGCCGTCGCGCGTGGGAATCGGATCGCCGTGCGGGTCGTGCGTGGGGTTGCCGAGCTTGGCGGCGATCAGCTCCGAGAGCTCTGGCGAGATCGCGTGCTCGAGCTTCTCGGCCTCCGCGTGCACGCGGTCCCACGGCATGCCGAGCGCCTCGGCGAGGTACAGCTCGAGCAGGCGGTGGTGGCGGAGCACCTCGAGCGCGACGCGCTCGCCGGCGCGCGTGAGCTGCACGCCGTGGTAGGGCTCGCGCGTCGCGAGGCCGAGCGTCTCGAGTCGCTTGACCATGGCCGACGCCGACGCCGCCGAGACGTGGAGACGCTCGGCGATCGCGGACGTGGACACCGGGCCGTCGCCGCGCTGGGCGATCGACCAGATCGCCTTCGTGTAGTCCTGGACCGCGTTCGAGAGCTCGACCGTCTCCGAGCGGGGGGCGGCGGCCATCAGAGCGACACCAGCAGCCCGGTCGCGTACATGACGGCGAGCCCCGTGAGCAGCCCGCCGACGGCGAGCGGGTGCAGGAACCGCCCCGCGGTGTCGCGGACCTGCGGCGCGATCTGAACGATGACCTGCGCGATGGCGCCCGCGCCGACCCCGAACATCAGCGCGGCCAGGCCGGGCTGGTACGCCGACGCGCCGATCCACGCGCCGAGCACGGCGGGCGCGCCGGCGATGAGGCCGAGCAGCGCCAGGCGGCCGAGCAGCGCGCTGCGCTCGCGCGCGACCGGCGCGACGATCGCGAGGCCCTCCGTCGTGTTGTGCAGCGCGAAGCCGACCACGAGTGACGCGCCGAGCGCCAGCGAGCCGACCGCGTAGGCCGACCCGATCGCGAGCCCCTCGCCCAGGTTGTGAAGCCCGATCCCGATCGCGACGAGCAGCGCGGCGTGGTAGCCGAGCCCGGCGCCGGCGCCGATCGACATCCCGGCGGCGCCCGCACCATCCCCGTTGCCGTGCTCCGACGCGCCGGTGCCGTCGCTCCCCGGCGAGCGGCGGCCGCGCAGCCAGGCATCCACTCCTGCCAGGGCGAGGAACGCGGCCGCGGCCCCGAGCCAGACGAGCGCGGCGCCGCCGAACGCGGCGGCGCCCTCGCCCGCGATCTCGGTTCCCTCGAGCAATGCCTCGATGCCCAGGAACGCGAGCAGGCCGATCGTGAACGCGAGCAGGAAGCGGATCCAGCGCTGGTCGACTCCGCGCAGCCAGGGGAGCCAGAGCATCCCGATGGCGACCGGGATGATCCCAACGTAGAGGCCGATCAGCGCCATCAGGCCGTAGAAGTCGAGGTCGGCGCCGGGCGTCTCGGTTGCGGCGGTGATCGTGTGGTCGATCGTCGCGCCGGTCTCGGTGAGCAGGATCACCTCGTAGTCCTGGCCCTCGATCCACGGATACTGGACGTCGATCTCGGCGCCGCCGAGCCGGCCGATCTGGTCGTCCGACTCGGTGAACGCGGCGAACGCGTCGTTCACGATCACCTGGCGGACCCGAACGGGGTCCGCTCCCTCGTTCCGGACGTGCAGCTGGATCTCGTTCGGCTTCAGGACGGTCCGCTCCACGGACAGCTGCTCCTGCGGGACTCCGATCCGGTCGAGGCCGGGCGCGTCGAGCAGCACGAACAGCCCGATGGCGACCGCGAGCACGGCGAGCGGCGCGAGGCCCGCGAGCCACGGAGGGCGCCCGGTGCGACTCGCGGTCGCGGCCTCCATCAGTCCCTGACCTCGAAGAAGCCCATCCAGCCGAGCTCCGCGAACTCGCTCACGTGGGCGTGGAACATGTAGCGCCCGGTGTAGGGGAATCGGAGCTCGAGGATGCCGCGCTCGCCCTGGCCCAGGACCACCGTGTCCGTGAAGTCGCGCGGCTCGAGCCGGGTGCCGGTCGGGAAGTAGTCGAAGAAGTTGGCGTGCACGTGGAACGAGTTGACGAAGTCGAACTCGAGCACGTTCACGAGGTAGATCCGCACCGGCTGGTTCCGCTTCACGACCACCGGGCGGTGTAGGTAGTCGAAGGCCACGGTGTTCACCGCGTAGACCTCGTTCGAGCGGTCGAAGTTGGTGTCGAACCCGTTCATGACCATCACGAGCTCATCCGCGCTCGCGCGCCCCTGCTTCGGGTCGATGATGAACGCGCCGTACAGGCCCTTGGCGATGTGCTCGGCGAGCGGGATCGAGTGGCAGTGGTAGAGGTGGACGCCGAACGGCGTGGCCTCGAACTCGTAGGTGGTGGACTCGCCCGGCTGGATGTCGCCGGCGCCCACTCCGGGCACCCCGTCCATGCGGGCGGTGTGGATGCCGTGGAAGTGGATCGTGTGCGGGTGCCGGCCTCCGTTCACGAAGCGGACCCGCAGGCGCTCGCCCTCGCGCGCACGCAGCGTGGGCCCGGGCACGCGGCCGTTGTACGCCCAGGCGTCGTACTTCACGCCGGGCGCCACCTCGATCGTCTTCTCCTCCGCGACGAGCTCCCACTGGCGCACGCCGTTCACGACCCGGCCCTCATCGAAGTCGCGCAGGATCTCCTGCGGATCGAAGCCGTTCGTGCGTGGATCCACACGGCCCACCGCGCCGGAGTGCGCGGGATGCGTGACGAGCGCCCCGTTGCCCTGGATCTCGTGACCGCCGCCGTGCGCGTCGGACTGCGCGAATGCGTCGTCGACGGCGGTGTGAAGGCCCTGGTGAGGGACCGCCTGGTGCAGCCCGAGCGCCGCGCTGGCGCCCGCTGCGCCTCCGAGCAGCTTGCGCCGCGAAAGTTTGCCTTGCCCCATCTTCATCTTTAGCCTTGCCTAAAAGTACACTAGGGGCGTGATCGCTACAAGCGACTACGAGCTCGTCACCGAGTCGGCCGGATTGGTGGACCGCTCGGAGCGGGCGAAGTTCCTCGTGCGCGGGGGCGAGGCCGCCGACTTCCTCCAGGGGCAGGTGTCGAATGACGTGGAGGCGCTCGAGCCCGGCCACGGCTGTTACGCCACGGTGCTCTCTCACAAGGGGAAGCTCCGCACCGACCTCCGCATCCTGCGCGGCGACGATTGGTTCCTGCTCGACACGGAGGCGATCGGGCACGCCGTGCTCGCGCACATGCTCCGCACCTACTCGCTGGGCCGGGATGTCCAGTTCGAGGACCTGACCGAGACGCGCGCGCTGCTCTCGCTCGTCGGGCCCGGCGCGCGCGAGCGCCTCGACGCCGCGCCGCCGGAGGAGGAGCACTCGTTCGTGACCGGCGAGCACGGCCTGTACGTGGCCACCCTGCTCGGCGTCGACGTGATCTGCGAGCCCGGCACGGTCCTCGAGGTCGAGCCGGTGTCCGAGGAGGTCGCCGAGTGCGTTCGCATCGAGGCCGGCCGGCCGCGGCTCGGCTTCGACATGGACGCGGAGACCATGCCCCAGGAGGCGGGCATCAACGAGCGCGCCGTGAGCTTCACGAAGGGGTGCTACGTGGGCCAGGAGACGGTCGCGCGCCTGCACTACCGGGGCAAGCCGAACCGCCACCTGCGCGGGCTGCTGCTCTCAGAGCCCGCCGAGCGCGGAAGCGAAATCAGGCTCGGCGAGAAGGTCGTCGGGCGCCTCGCCTCCACCTGCGTCTCCCCCAGGCTCGGCCCGATCGGGCTCGCCCTCGTCCGGCGCGAGGCGGAGCCCGGGGCGACCCTCGAGGTGGGCGGCGCTTCCGCGGAGCTCGTGGCTCTACCCTTCCCGCATCGCTGAACCGCGGCGACCCACGAGCCGGCACGGGCTCTCGAGCGACAGCCCGCTGCTGGGCCGCCGCCCGCCCGCCGACGGCTACGACCACCAGACGGATGTGCTGGACCTGCCGCGGGAGCCGCGCGCCGAGGAGCCGGTGGACCTGCGCGACCTGCGGGAGCTCGTGCCGGCCGCCGAGCCGGGTCGCGAGGTCGACGACTGGGGCCGCTCCCAGCGCATCTTCGACCTGGTCGAGCCGCTGCTCGACTTCTACTACCGCTACTGGTTCCGTGTCGACGTGGAGGGCATCGAGAACGTGCCCTCCTCGGGAGGCGCGCTGATCGTCTCGAACCATTCCGGCGCGCTCCCGCCGGACGCGCCGATGATCATGCAGGCGATCCGCAACGAACATGAGCGACCGCGGCCGCTCTACATGCTCGGCGAGAACTGGTTCAAGGGCTATCCGGGCGTGGGCATGCTGGCCAACAAGATCGGCCTGGTCGGCGCGCACCCGGAGAACGCGCAGCGGCTGCTCCGAGACGAGCAGCGCCTGGTGCTCGTCTTCCCCGAGGGCCAGAAGGGCAGCAGGAAGCTCTACTGGCAGCGATACCGGCTGCGCCGCTTCGGGCGCGGCGGCTTCGTGCGCACCGCGATGCGCGCGGGGGTGCCGATCGTCCCGACGGCCGTGATAGGCGCCGAGGAGGCGATGCCGATCTTCGCCCACGTGCCGCTGCTCGAGCGCCTCACCGGGCTCATCTACTTCCCGATCAACCACGCCTTCCCGCAGTTCGGCCTCGCCGCGGGGCTGATGTACCTCCCCGCCAAGTTCCGGATCCGCTTCCTGGAGCCGATCGACCTGAGCGGTTACGCCCCCGAGGACGCTGACGACATCGCGCTCGTCGGGCGCCTCTCCGAGCGCATCCGGCTGCGCATCCAGGAGGAATTGGACGACCTCGTACTGGCGCGTAAATCGGTCTGGTTCGGATAGGTTCCCTGCGTGGGGACGAGGATGCGAGCCTGCGCAGGGCTGGCGATTGCGGCGGCCATCGTCGCCGGATGCGGCGAAGACGACTTCAAGAACGAGGCGCGCGCGCCCGTGCGCGAGGCGCTCACCGGCGTGATCCAGGACGACAAGGTCACGGTCTCGCCCTCGAAGATCGGCGCGGGGCCGGTGGAGATCACGATCTCGAACCAGACCAAGGCCGAGCACTCCGTCACGCTCGAGGGCGAGTCGATCGTCGAGCGCCAGGGGCCGGTGGCGCCGGGCGACACCGTCACGATCCAGAAGACGCTCGAGACCGGCAGCTACGAGGTGAAGGCCGGCTCCGAGAAGGCGGTGCCTAAGGAGATCCGGCCCGCGGTCCTCGTGATCGGCAAGGAGCGCCAGAACTCCAACAACGACCTGCTGCTGCCCTAGAGCTCCAGCTGGTCGTCCGTAGCCGAGTCCGCCTCGCCGGCGGGCCGCACCAGGGCATCGATCTCCTGAAGCAGATCCCTGACGCGCTCCGTCATGGCGTCCACGCTGTCCCAGGCCTTGCCGATGTTGGTCTTCGCGGCGGTGAGCTGCTGCTTGATCCTCCGCTCCTCCGCGAGAGCCGCCAGCGCGCGCTCGGCGGCGTCGTGGACGGCGCCGGCGTCGATGCCGTCGGCGTCGGAGCGCTTCATGAGCACGCGGGCTCGGGCGAGCCGGTAGCCGAGCTCGAGGCCGAGGCAGCCCCCGTCCGGATCCAGCGCGATCACGAGCTTGTCGCCGTTGTACTCGCGCAGCAGCTGCATCTTCGCCGGCACCTCGTCCTCGGTCGGCACGACGAGGACGGCGAAGTCCGCGCTGCGCTCCGACATGGCCTGGTCCAGCTCGTGGATGGCCTTGGGACCTGACAACCGCCGGTCCTTCGCCTCGACCACGATCCGCCCGCGGGCGGGGCCGTTGCACGCGTCGATGGCCACGACCACGTCGCCCACCTTGCCCGTGGCCTCCTTGAGATCGCCGACGGCCTCGGCCACGTCGCCCTGCGCCACCGCGATCGCGTCGACCGCCTCCGCCACGGCCTCCTCGAACGTCCGGCCCTTCGCCGTGCCGCGCTCGCGCTCGGCCTCGACCTCCTCGAGCTTCTCCTTCTCGAGCCGCAGCGCCTGCATCTGCTTCTCGAGCTCGGCCATCTTCTCGAGCAGCGCGCGCTGCGTGGCGTCCGAGCGGGCGGCCGCCTGGTGGATCTGCTGGACCGCGGCCGCCTTGAAGTCGGCCAGCGGGTTGCGCTCGTCCGAGGCGGAGAACTGCCTGACGAGCTCCTCGCGCGACCTGGCGAGCGTCTCGGCCATGGCCTCGCGCACGCGGTTCTGCACTGAAGTCGCGCTGCCGTCCCCGAAGCGGCGCTCCAGCTCCTTGGCGAGCTGCCCGTCCTCCTCGCCGAAGACGGCCGCGAACTGGCTCTCGAAGAACTGGGCGATCGTGCGCGCCTGCTCGGTGAACTCGTGCTGCACATCGCGCGATGCCTTTTCGAACTCGGTCTTCACGAACTCGGCGTTGGCGCCCGCCTGCTCTCGGTCGAGCACGCGCGCGCCGATCTCGACCGCGTCGGTGACCGTCTTGACCGGGTCGTGCCCGTTCTGCTCGCGCTCGCGGACGAGGCGAACGGCGCACTCGTCGTCGACGACGAGTCCCTCGATCGCCACGCGATCGCCGATTACGCGGACGTGCGGCTGCCTGAGTGGAGTGGCGGCTTCCATCTGGACTGCCGAGCGTACGACGGGGTCCCGACGGAACGGGCGTCAGGGTGCGTAGACGCTCGGCATGTGGCCCGGCTGATCGGGCACCACCGCGCGGGCCAGCCGCTCGGCGGGCCGCCCCTCGATCGACGGCCGCACGTCGTCCATCGTCAGCAGCAGGCTGATGCTCGTGGCGATCTGGAAGTCGGCGGCGTTGCGCTCAGGCCCGCCGATCACACCCTGGTCGATCAGCTCGTCCACCCGGTCGATCAGGCCGGGGAGCGCCTCCAGGTCGCGCCGGGCGCGCTCGTCAGTCGCGTTGTTGAAGCGGCGCGCCGCGGCCGCGATCGGCGCGATCGTGCGACTCGCCACGGCGGTCGGGATGCCGAGCTTCGCTCCCTCGAGATAGGTGCCCGCCGTGGAGCGGTCGTGCTTCAGCGCGTTCCAGATCAGCCGGCGCGGCACGGGCTGGAGCACCTCGTCGCCCCACTCCTCGGCGGCCTCGACCTGGTCCCGCCGCTCGGCGTCGGCCGGGAACAGCGGCGGCGCCGGGACGAGCGCGTCGAGCGCCAGCGCTATCTGCCTCGTGCCCTGGACCTTCGCGCCGCCGAGCTTGAGCGCGGGCACCGTGTTGCCCGGGAAGCCCAGCGCTCTCAAGAGCCCCCGGTGCGCCGCCGTGACGAGGTCGATGCGGCGGTAGTCCACGCCCTTGTGGCGGAGCATCAGCTCCGCGGCAAGGCTCGGATGCGAGGCGGGAACGCCGAACAGGGTGGCGCGCACGCGCGGATCCTACGCCGTGGCTCGCCCCAGGCCTAACGCGGCGACAGCAGGTGGGGCGACCCGCGGCCGGTGCGGATCCGGCTGATCGTGTGGCCGTCCTGCAGGTCGATCACGTGCGCCGTCCGCGTGCTCCGGACCCACACGTAGCCGAGCCGCCCGCGGCTGCCGAGCAACGCGATCATCTCGCCCCGGAAGCGCGTGAAGGCGCGCCGCCCGGTCTCGTCGAACGCGAGCAGCCCCGTGCTCTTCGAGCGCCGGCCGGCCTCGAAGAAGCGCGTGCCCGAGGCGAGGACCGTGCCGCCGGCCACGTGCATGGAGTCGGGGCGCGGGTCGAGCGTGTCGATGGACCAGCTGCGCGTGTCGATCGTCCGGACGCCGAACGGCACGGGCACGCTGGCCGCCCGGCGCCCGCGAGGCGGCGGCCAGGTGGTGCCGGTCACGGCGATGCGGCCGTCGCCGGCCCAGACCGCGTCGCGCCACCAGACGCCCACGTTGCCCTTCGAAGCGCTCGCTCCGAGGGAGTGGTAGCCGACCACGCCGGAGGCGAGGTCCACCTCCGCGACGAGCAGTCCTCGTGCCGCCACCACGTAGAGACGGTTCGTCTCGCGATCGACCGTGACCGCCGGCGTCAGGATCTGCCCGGCCGGGTCGGGCGGCTCGGCGTAGTCGGCGCCCGCCTCGATGCCGTCGAGCTCGATCCTGCGGATCCCGCCGCGCTCGTCGACGAGCAGTATCCGGACCGGTCCGACTCCCTTGCTCGGGCCGAGCACCACGGCGAGGCCGCCGGGCACCGTCACGGCGTTCACGCTCCAGCCGGAGTACGCGCGGCGCGCGACCACCTTCCGGCTGTCCGCGTCCACCCACAGGAGCTGCTGGCGCCGGACTCCTCGCCCGCGATCGCGACGACGCGGTCGGCGCTGACCCAGCCGACCGTGAGCCACCCGTAGCGGCCGACCCGCGCCACGCCCATCGACCGCCAGCCCTCGACGTCGACGAAGTGGATGCGCGCGCCCCGGCGGCCCCGTTGGAAGGGATCCGCAAACGCCAGACGGCTCCCGTCCGGCGAGATCCTCAGGTCGGAGCCGCCGCGGAATGTCCGGATCGGGCGGCCCACCTGCTGGAGCGTGCGCGGATTCAGGCGGAACAGGAGGTCGCTCCCGTGGCCGTCCCGCATGCGAAGCAGCGGCGTGTCCGCGGACGTGTCCTGCGCGGGCGCCTGTGGAGCCACGACGAGACCCGCCACGAGCACGACCAATGTGAGTGCTTTCCGCTTCATGGCCCTTATACGGCTGTGTCCATCATTCAGGTTCCGCGCGTTGGCAAATCGATGCTTGTCTGCAATACTTGTTTGCGTGCAAGCATCTTCAGCAGAGAGAATCGCCGAGGCCGCCGGCCTCGACGGGGTCTCCAGAGACCTGGGCCTGATCGTCAGGCACCTGCTCTGGTCCACCAACCGGGAGTTCTTCACCTCGCTTCAGGAGGCCGGCATCTCCTTCTCGCAGCTGAAGTGCCTCGGGCTCCTCGCCGAGGCCGACGAGCAGATCTCGCTCGGCGGACTCTCGGAGGCAACAGGCCTCTCCCTCCCCGCCATCAGCCGCGCCGTCGACGGACTCGTACAGCGCGGCGAGGTCAAGCGGACCGAGGACCCGAGCGACCGCCGCTCCAAGCTGCTGACGGTCACCGCACGCGGGCGCACCACCTACGAGCGCCTCGCTTCCGTGCGCGCCGCCGGCGTACGCCGCTTCGTTGCCGATCTCGAGCCACAGGAGCGCGACGCCCTCGGCGCAGCCCTTCATCCAATCGTCGAAAGGCTTTCCCTGTGACAGACCGCATCCGCCTGAACGAGGGCAACCGCCGCTGGTGGACGCTCGCGGCGATGTGCTTCGCCCTCTTCATGATCATGCTCGACAACACGGTCGTGAACGTCGCGCTGCCCTCCATTCAGGAGGACCTGGGCGCGTCGCTCTCCGGCCTCGAGTGGACGGTCAACATCTACACCCTCACCTTCGCCGTCCTGCTCGTCACGGGCGGACGGCTCGGAGACATCCTCGGTCGCCGGCGGATGTTCCTCTTCGGAGTCGTGGTGTTCGCGATCTCGAGTGCCGCCATCGGGCTCGCTCCCGACCAGGGCTGGCTCGTTGCCGGCCGCGCCGTCCAGGGCGTCGGTGCCGCGTTCATGATGCCGGCGACGCTCTCGATCATCACCGTCACGTTCCCGCCCGCGGAGCGCGGCAAGGCGATCGGCACCTGGGCGGGCGTGTCCGCCCTCGCGCTCGCGATCGGGCCGGTGGTGGGCGGCGCGCTCACCGAGTACGTCTCGTGGCGCGCGATCTTCTTCCTCAACCTGCCGGTCGCGGTGGGCGCCGTCGCCGTCACCCTCTTCGCCACACGTGAGTCGCGTGACGAGTCGAAGCATCACACGATCGACTGGCCCGGCATCGCCACGATCTCCATCGGGCTCACGGCCCTCGTGCTCGCCCTGATCGAGGGCAACAGCTGGGGCTGGGGATCGCTCGAGCTCGTGTCCCTCCTGGTCACGGCCGCGGTCGGGCTCACCGCCTTCGCGGTCATCGAGCACCGCGTGCAGGAGCCGATGGTCGACTTCACGCTGTTCCGCTCCCCGTCCTTCCTCGGCGCGAACCTGGTGGGCTTCATCGTCTCCTTCGCCATGCTCGCGATGTTCTTCTTCACGGCGCTCTACATGCAGAACATCCTTGGCTACTCGGCCATCGAGGCCGGCGTGCGCTTCCTGCCCTCGACGCTGATGATCGTGCTGATCGCACCCTTCGCCGGCCGGCTGGCCGACCGCATCGGACCGCGCCTGCCGATGGTCGCCGGACTGAGCCTGGTGACGGTCGCGCTGTTCCTGCAGACACGGATCGACGTGGGCACCGGCTACGGCCTCCTCCTCCCCGCCTTCGTGCTGATGGGAATCGGGATGGCGCTCGTGATGTCGCCGATGTCGACCGCCGCCATGAACGCCGTCGAGCCGCAGAAGGCGGGCGTCGGCTCGGGGATCCTGTCGATGAGCCGCATGGTCGGCGGCACGTTCGGAGTCGCGGCGCTGGGGGCGCTCTTCCAGCACATCGCGACCAACGACATCGCCCACGACCTCGCCGGGACCGGTATCAGCGCGGCCCAGCAGGAGCGCCTTGTGGCGAGCCTCGGCACGGCGACGGACGGCGCGAACCTGCCGCCGGCGGCAGCCGACGCGGCGCACAACGCCTTCATCCACGCGCTCGCCAGCGGCATGTGGCTGTCGGCCGGAGTGGCCGCGCTCGGCGTGGTGCTGGCCTTCCGGCTGATCGGCGGGCAGCCGGTGCACCGGCCGGACGCGGCCACCGAGCCTGAGGCCGCGGCGGCTGTGGCCGAGGCTGCGGCGGAGGCTGCGTAGGCCACGCGGTAATCTGCCGCCCCTCATGGCGGTGGACGTGAACAAGGTCTCGGAGATCGACGTCGAGCCCGGCGAGCTGCCACGGACGATGGCGGCCTGGGTGATCCGCGAGGAGCGCGAGGGCGAGCCGAAGGACGCTTTCCAGCTCGAGGAGATCGAGGTGCCCGAGCCGGGCGCGTTCGAGGTGATCGTGCGCGTGATGGCGGCCGGCGTGAACTACAACAACGTCTGGGCGGCGCTGGGCGAGCCGGTCGGGGTCTGGCGCTACGGCGACCACCCCGAGTACGGCCACCACATCGGCGGCTCGGACGCCTCCGGCGTGGTCTGGAAGGTCGGCGAAGGCGTGACGCGCTGGAAGCCGGGCGACGAGGTCGTGCTGCACTGCAACATCGCGTCCTACGAGGATCCCGAGGTGCACGGGCTCGACCCGCTCGCGGCGCCCAGCCAGATGATCTGGGGCTACGAGACCACCTGGGGGTCCTTCGCCCAGTTCACGAAGGTCCAGGCCCAGCAGCTGCTGCCGAAGCCGAAGGCGCTCACCTGGGACGAGGCGGCGTCGTACGGCCTCGTCTACTTCACCGCCTACCGGATGCTGATGACGCAGTGCGACCTCCAGGCGGGCGAGCGCGTGCTGATCTGGGGAGCGGCGGGCGGCCTCGGCGTGTTCGCCACGCAGCTCTGCGCGCTCGCGGGCGCCCACGCCGTCGGCGTGGTGTCGAGCCCCGACAAGGGCGAGCTCGTGAAGCAGCTCGGCGCGGTGGACTACATCGACCGCGGCGAGTTCAGCGGGATGATGCGGAAGGGCGGCGAGTCGCCCGAGGAGGAGAAGGCGCGCTTCAAGGTGTCGCGCGAGTTCTCGAAGCGCGTCAAGGAGCTGCTCGGCGACTCGCCCGACATCGTGTTCGAGCACGTCGGCAAGGCGACCTTCCCCACCTCCGTGTTCACGGTCAAGCCGTTCGGCAAGGTCGTGATCTGCGCCGGCACCACGGGCTACAACCTCGACTTCGACGTGCGCTACCTGTGGATGCGGCAGAAGCGGATCATCGGGTCGCACTTCGCCAATGCCTACGAGTGCAACAAGGCGAACGAGCTCATCGAGTCGGGCCAGATCCGGCCGGTGCTGTGGCGGACGCTCGGCTTCGAGGGCGTGCCGGAGGCGC
Source organism: uncultured Thermoleophilaceae bacterium (assembly GCA_963819635.1). GTDB lineage: Bacteria > Actinomycetota > Thermoleophilia > Solirubrobacterales > Thermoleophilaceae > JACVRW01. Next base: position 162,057 of record CAWFWX010000003.1, on the reverse strand, counting down.
ACCAGCTGATGCTCGAGAACAAGCACCTCGGGAAGATCTCGATCCTCGTCGGCGCCGACGAGGACGGACAGGGAAAGACGGCCGACGGGCCGGGCGCGATCCGCGCGGAGGTGGGCGCATGATCCAGGTTGAGATCCGCTTTCCGATCAACCCGTTCCGGGGCGATCGCTTCGCCGAGGGCTGGCTCCCCGCCGCCGAGGCCGTGCTCGACTACGGCGCCACGGAGTGGCGGTTCACGCGCAACCTCGACGGGCGCCTCGACTTCGTACAGCGCGCGACCTTTCCCTCCAAGGCGCACTTCGAGCGCTACTGGTACTCGGAGCGGCTGGCCGAGTACCGGATCGAGCTGTCCGGCTGCTACCAGGTGCCGATCCTGCCGACGTTCTGGGAGGTCGTCGGCGACGGCGAGGCCGTCAGCCCTGCTCGAGCGGCGCCATCGTAAGTCCCGCGTCCTTCAGCCGCTCCCAGTAGTGCTCGGCCGGCTCGCGGGCGCCGGTCCAGACGATCGCGCGGCCGCTCGAGTGGATCGTGTTGGCCATCGACATCCCGGCGTCGTAGCTCACGCCCGGAAGGGTCGAGGACAGTGCGAAGGCCACGCCCTCGAACGTGTTGTGATTGTCGTTCAGGACGATGACGCGCCAGTTGTCGTCCAGGCCGCTGCCCGGCTCCCCCACGCGCGGAAGCTCGACCGTCTCCGTCATTCGGCCTTCTTCCGCCAGTAGCGCTCGAGCCCCATGTAGAGCTGGTTCGGCGGCGCGGCCTGCTCGAAGCACTCGACGGTGGCCAGGTCGGTCGCGTCGAGCAGGTCCTCCTCCATGTGGGCGATGAAGGTCTCCTCGTCCTTCATCCGTGCGCGCTCGGCGGACTGGACCAGCGCGGTCCGCATGCGATGGAGGTGGTCGGCGACGGACGTGACCTGCCCGAAGTGAGTCAGGCCGAGCGACTGGGCGTTCCAGCACGCGATCGTGTGCAGCGAGTCGAGCCAGGCCTCCACGTCGATGTCCGGCGGGGGCGTCGGCGCGATCGCGTACGGGTAGGGCGGGATGCGCACCCCCGCCACGTCCCCGACGTAGGCGTCCCCGGAGTCCTCGTGGAGGTAGGACACGTGGTGGGTCGCGTGGCCGGGCGTGTAGGCCACGCGAAAGCCCTCCACCGTCTCGCCGCCGGTCAGAACCGTTATCCGCTCCTCCGGCACCGGCGCGACCTCGCCCCACAGCTCCCACATGTCGTCGCCGTAGAGTCGCCCGGCGCTCTTCAGGAGCTTCGAGGGGTCCACGAGGTGCGGCGCGCCGGCCTCGTGCACGTACACCTTCAGCTTCGGGTAGCGCCGGCAGAGCACGCCAGTCGCGCCCGCGTGATCCAGGTGGATGTGCGTGAGCATGAGCACGCGCGGCTCGACCGGGCCGAGGCGGTCGATCAGAGTCTCGACGGTTGAGGCGGGGCCTGGATCGACGATCGCGCCGCCCACTTCGTAGGCACAGATCACGCGGTCGCGGCCCAGGTGAAGCACGTCGATCGGGCGGCTCACAGGGTGCCGGACCATACAATCAGTTCCGTGGAAGAGCACAGGCTGCCCGAGCGCGACGCGCCCTGGGTGATGCGCACATACGCCGGGCACAGCACCGCGAAGGAGTCGAACGAGCTCTACCGCAAGAACCTTGCGAAGGGCCAAACCGGCCTGTCGGTGGCCTTCGACCTGCCCACCCAGACGGGCTACGACCCCGACGACGAGATCGCGCGCGGCGAGGTCGGGAAGGTCGGGGTGTCGGTCGCGCACAAGGGCGACATGCACACGCTCCTCGACGGCATCCCGCTCGACGAGATGAACACGTCGATGACCATCAACGCCACCGCTGCCTGGCTGCTGGCGCTCTACATGACGGTTGCCGAGGAAAACGGGGTCGACCGGCAATCGCTCCAGGGCACGACCCAGAACGACATCATCAAGGAGTTCCTGTCGCGCGGGACGTACGCCTTCCCGCCCGAGCCGTCGATGCGGCTGATCGCGGACATGATCGCCTTCACGGTCGACGAGGTGCCGCGCTGGAACCCCATCAACATCTGCTCGTACCACCTCCAGGAGGCCGGGGCCACGCCCGTCCAGGAGATCGCGTACGCGCTGTCCACCGCCCAGGCCGTCCTGGACCGGGTCAGGGACCGCGTCCCGGACGAGACCTTCCCGCGCGTGTTCGGCCGCATGTCGTTCTTCGTGAACGCCGGAATCAGGTTCGTCGAGGAGCACGCGAAGCTGCGCGCGATGGGACAGCTCTGGGAGGAGCTCGGGCGCACCCGCTACGGCGTCGACGACGAGCGGCTGCTCCGCTTCCGCTACGGGGTGCAGGTGAACTCGCTCGGCCTGACCGAGTCGCAGCCCGAGAACAACATCATCCGCATCGTGCTCGAGGCGCTCGCCGTGACGATGGGCCGGGACGCCCGCGCCCGCGCACTTCAGCTGCCGGCGTGGAACGAGGCGCTCGGCCTGCCGCGCCCGTGGGATCAGCAGTGGTCCCTGCGGATCCAGCAGATCCTCGCCTACGAGACCGACCTGCTCGAGTATCCGGACATCTTCGAGGGCTCGAAGGTGATGGAGGGGCTCGTGGAGGAGCTCGTGGCGGGCGCCCGCGAGGAGATGGCGATCGTGGCGGAGCAGGGCGGCGCCGTGGCCGCGGTGCCGTACATGAAGACGCAGCTCGTGGAGTCGCACCGCGAGCGCGTGCGCCGCATCGAGGCCGGCGAGCTCAAGGTCGTGGGTCAGAACTCCTACACCGAGGCCGAGCCGTCCCCGCTCCAGGCGGGCGAGGACGGCGGGATCCTGCGCGTGGACCCGGCCGTCGAGGCGTCCGCCGTCGAGGCGGTGCGCGCCTGGCGCGCGAGTCGCGACGAGGAGAGGGTGAGCGCGGCCCTCGAGTCGCTCCGGGCAGCGGCGGCCGACCCGGAGCTGAACATCATGCTGCCCACGCTCGAGGCCGCCCGGGCCGGCGCGACGACCGGCGAGTGGTCCACGCGCTGCGCGATGTGTTCGGCGAATACCGCGCCCCCACCGGCGTGGGCGACGCCGCGGCGGCGGCGTCGGACGACGCGCTGCGCGCGCTGCGAGACCGTGTCGAGGAGGTGTCCGCGGCGCTCGGGCGCCGGATCAAGATCCTCGTAGGCAAGCCTGGGCTCGACGGGCACTCGAACGGCGCGGAGCAGATCGCGGTCCGCGCCCGCGACGCCGGCATGGACGTGGTCTACGAGGGCATCCGGCTGACGCCCGCCCGGATCGCGCGCACCGCCGTGGACGAGGGCGTTCACGTGGTGGGCCTGTCGATCCTCTCCGGCTCCCACGCGGAGCTGATCCCGGCCGTGCTGGCCGAGCTGCGCGAGGCCGGTGCCGATGTGCCGGTGGTGGTGGGCGGCATCATCCCGCCGGCCGACGAGGAGGCGCTGCTCGAGGCCGGCGTCGCGCGCGTCTACACGCCGAAGGACTTCGAGGTCACCCGCATCATGGGCGACATCGTGTCGCTCGTGGCTGAGCGCAACGGCGTGGTGGCGGTCCCGTAACCCTCCTAGCCGATGTCGTAGCCGCTTCCGGAGAGGTGGCGGCCACGAGCTCCCGCTCGCAGAAGATCGCGCTGCTGGCCGAGCTCCTGCGGCGGCTCGAGCGGGAAGAGATCGTGCCCGCGGTGGGATTCCTTGCCGGCGCGCCACGCCAGGGCAGGGTCGGGGTGGGTTATTCCACGATCTACAAGCTCGAGCACGAACCTCTCGATGCGCCGTCCGTGACGATCCTCGACCTGGACCGGGCGATCACGGAGGTCCAGCAGACGACCGGCAGCGGCTCGGCGGCGGGGCGCAGTCAAATCCTGGCGAACCTGCTGGGACGGGCCACCGAGGACGAGGCCGACTTCATCCGCCGCCTCTTCACCGGCGAGCTGCGGCAGGGCGCCCTCGCCGGGCTGATGGTCGACGCGGTCGCGAAGGCCGCCGGCGTGCCCGCAGAGCTCGCCCGCCGCGCGCTCATGCTCTCGGGCGATCTCACCCAGACCGCGGAGATCGCGATCGCGGAGGGCGACGAGGGCCTGCGACAGGTGGGCTTCGAGATCTTCCGCCCCATCTTCCCGATGCTCGCGTCCCCCGCCGAGGACGTGCGCGACGCGCTGGCGAGCTTCGAGCGAGCCTCGGTCGAGTGGAAGCTCGACGGCATCCGCATCCAGATCCACCGCCGCGGCGACGAGGTTCGCGTGTACACGCGCAACCTGAACGAGATCACGGACACGCTGCCCGGGATCGTCCGCGCCGTTCGTGCGCTCCCGGTCGAGCAGGCCGTTCTCGACGGCGAGGCGCTCTGGATGACGCGCGAGGGGCCGGCGGCGTTCCAGGACACCGTCTCGCAGATCGACAGTGCGGCGCCGCCGGAGGGGATCGTGACGTTTCTGTTCGACGCGCTCCACGTGGACGGCGAGGACCTGCTCGACGCGCCGCTCGAGGAGCGCGCCGCCCGGCTCGAGGCGATCGCTCCCGGCCTGCGCATCCCGAGCGTGCTCACCTCAGACGCGGGCACGGCGGAGCGCGTGCTCGAGGAGGCACTCGAAGCGGGGCACGAGGGCATCGTCGTGAAGGACGCGAGCTCGCGCTACAGCGCGGGGCGGCGCGGGAAGGCGTGGCGCAAGGTCAAGCCGGTACGGACCTACGACCTCGTCGTGCTGGGCGCGGAATGGGGCCACGGACGCCGCCAGGGCCGCCTGTCGAATTTGCACCTGGGTGCGCGCGACCCGCGCAGCGGCGAGTTCGTGATGGTCGGCAAGACCTTCAAGGGGATGACCGACAAGCTGCTCGAGTGGCAGACGCGCGAGCTCCTCGCACGGGAGACCGAGCGGCAGGGGATCGCGGTGATGGTGCGGCCCGAGCTCGTGGTCGAGATCGCGCTCGACGGCGTCCAGTCCTCGACCCGCTACCCGGGCGGGGTGGCGCTCCGCTTCGCCCGCGTGAAGGGCTACCGGCCCGACAAGGCCGCGGCCGAGGCCGACACGATCGACGACCTGCGAGCGCTGCTCCCGGCCAAAGGGTCAGACCCTTAACAATGTGAAGGGTCTGACCCTTAAGCTGCCGCGGCCATGGCCACCGATCCGGCAGAGCTCGGCCGCAGGCTTCGCGACGGGGACCGGTCGGCCGCTCCCGCCGCGCTCAACGTGATCGAGAACCGGGCCGACCGGGAGGCCGCGCGGGCGCTCCTGGCGGAGGTCTCGCCGGGTGCGCTCGGCGGCGAGCCGGGGGCGCACGTGATCGGCATCACCGGGCCGCCCGGGGCGGGCAAGTCGTCGCTCCTCTCGGCGCTCGTGGCCGAGTGGCGGCGGCGCGGGACGACCGTGGCGGTGCTGGCGGTGGACCCGTCTTCGAAGCGCTCCGGCGGCTCGCTGCTCGGCGACCGCGCCCGGATCGACCACGACCCACGCGACGACGGGGTGCTGATCCGCTCGACCGCTGCCGGCGGCCGCCTGGGCGGGCTCGCCGCCGCCACGCGCGAGGCGGCCGAGGCGCTCGCGCCGGCGTTCGACGCCGTCGTGATCGAGACGGTCGGGGTCGGCCAGTCCGAGACGGACGTGGAGGACGTCTCCGACACCGTCGCGGTGGTGGTGCAGCCCGGCTCCGGGGACGTGCTCCAGTTCCTCAAGGCGGGCATCATGGAGGTGCCGGACCTGCTGGTCGTGACGAAGGCCGACCTCGGCGACGTGGCCACGCGCTCGCGCCGCGATCTCGGCCAGGCGCTCAAGGCGGTCGGCTCGCCCGAGGTGCCGGTCCTGGCCGTCTCATCGGTCCCGCCCCCGAGCGGGATCGAGGAGCTGGCGGACGCGCTCGAGGCGCATCGCGCAGGAAGCGACGTCGCGGAGCGCAGAGTCCGCGCCAGGCGCGGAGCGGCATTGAGGGAGTTCACGGCGGAGCACGGCGAGCGGGCGCTGCGCGAGCTGGGCGGCCGCCGCGCCGCCGAGCGGCTGCTCGATGAGCAGGACATCGGCGCGAGCGTCACCGGACTGCTGGCGGCGCTGGAGGCGGCGCGGTGAGCCGGCGACGGCGGCGCGATCCGGAGGCTGCGCCCGCGGCGCGCGATCAGCGAGATCCGCGCGCGGCCGGCGGCCACCGCGATCCGCGAGCGGCGCGCGATCTGCCCGCGCCCGGCGAGCAGCGCGATCCGCGCGGGACTCGCGGGGCACCCGGCCAGGCCGGTGCGCGCATCCTCCGCGACGTCCTCATCCTGGCCGCGGCGTTCGGTGCCACTGTCGGTGTCGCCGAGCTCCTCGGCGCGGCCAACCTCGGCGTCGCCTTCGGCGTCGGCCAGGTCGTCTTCGTGATCGTGCTCGCGGTGCTGCTTACTCGAGACTGATCTCGCCGCGCTGGAGCGCCAGCACGACCGCGTGCAGGCGCGTGCGGGCGTGGAGCTTCGTCACCGAGTTCCGCACGTGCGCGCGCACGGTCTCGGCCGAGACCTGCAGCTGGCGCGCGACCTCCTCGCCGGTATATCCGCGCGCCAGGAGCGTGAGCACCTCCCGCTCGCGAGCGGTCAGACCACGGCGCCGACGCGTACCCGCTTCCATGGCAGTTCGAGCATCCGGTCGAGGCCGCGAATCCGCCATCGCCCTTTCGGACCTTTGGGGGACTACCTCCGGTTCCTACGATCGGAGGACGGGTCTTCGCCTGGGGGCATCAACTACCACGAACGGGGGATCTGGAGCCGGCTCCGAAATCCCGATCCGAACGGGGATGGCGGAGGAACTCTGGCAGCAGTACAAGGAGACCGGCGACCTCGCGCTGCGCAATCGCCTCGTGCTGACGTACGTGCCGCTCGTCAAGCACATCGTCTACAAGAAGATCCGCGAGCTGCCTGCGTCGTGCGAAGTCGATGACCTGATCTCGTGCGGGATAGAGACCTTGATCGGCGCGATCGACCGCTACGACCCGTCGAAGGGCGCGAGCCTGGAGCCGTACCTCTGGACGCGCATTCACGGAGCGGTCCTCGACGAGCTGCGGCGCCGCGATTGGGCGCCGCGCTCGTTGCGCCGGTTCGAGCGCGACCTCGTCAAGGCGCGCGAGACCTTCACGGGCGCCCACGGCCGTCCACCCACCCGCGTCGAGCTCGCGAACATGATGAACCTGACGCCCGCCGAGCTCCGCGAGAAGGAGTACGAGATCCGGCGCTCCGACCTGACATCGCTGTCGTCGCTTGCCGTCAGGGACGGGACCACCGGCATCGAGCTGATCGAGACGATCGAAGCCCACGACCCCGAGGTCGATCCGGAGCACCAGGCCGCCCGCGAGGAGGCCCGCGTGAAGTTCCGGAGGGCGTTCGAGCGGCTGTCGCCGCGCGAGCGCGAGGTCGCCGTGCTGCTGTACGTCCAGAACCTGACGCTGCGCGAGATCGGAGAGGTGCTCGAGGTGTCCGAGAGCCGCGTCTCGCAGATCCACTCGCAGCTGAAGAGCCGCATCCGCGAGCGCCTTCGCCACGACGCGGCGCTGTTCGGCAGCGTCGCCTCGTAGCGCCGGTAGTGTTCGCGGGCCTTGGCCCTTGGCGCGTTCATCGGTGCGGGACGGTCGCTCGACTCGGCCCTGCGCCGCGTCGGGCTGGCTGAGGAGCTGGGCTACGAGTCCCTGTTCGTCACGCACATCGCGGGGCGCGACTCGATAACGCTCCTGACGGGCTACGCGTGCCGCACCTCGCGTGTGAAGCTCGGCACCGGCGTGATCCCGATCTACGCCCGGACGCCGGCCAACATGGCGCAGTCGTTCGCCACCCTGGACGAGCTCTCCGGGGGCAGGGCGATCGCGGGGCTGGGCGTGTCGCACAAGCCGGTCGTGGAGCACTGGTTCGGCCAGTCGATCGACAAGCCGCTCGGCGAGATGCGCGAGTACGTCGCGATCGTCCGCGCGATCCTGCGCGGCGAGGACCCGCCATCCGGGGAGAAGTTTGGAACCGCATTCCGCTGCATGGGCTGGGAGCCGCGCGCGGACATGCCGATCTACCTCGCGGGCCTCTCCCCCGGGATGCTGCGGCTCGCGGGCGAGATCGGCGACGGGGTCGTGCTCTGGCTCTGCAACCCGAACTACATCCGGGACGTAGTGGTCCCGACGGTCGCGGAGGGCCGCGCGAAGGCCGGGCGGGACATGGACGGCTTCGACATCGTGGCGGCCGTGCCGTCGGCGGTCACCGACGAGCCGGAGGCGGCGCGCGAGCAGCTGCGCGGCGAGCTGGTGCCGTACTTCAACCTGCCCTACTACCGCGCGATGCTGGAGCGCTCGGGGATCGATCCCGACGCCGGGGCCACCGACGAGTTCCTCGGCCTGCTGGGCGCGATCGGGTCGCCCGACGAGGCGCGCGCGTCCGTGCGGCGCTACGCGGAGAGCGGCACGACGTCGCCCTGCGTCGGGGGAATCGCCGGCAGCGACTTCGACGCGACGCTCGAGGCGCTAGCCCAGAGCCTCGACTAGCCAGCGCCCGCTCTCGCGGCGCAGCTCGAGGTCGTCCTCCAGGCGCGTCTGGCCGACGGCACGGGTGACCACGCGCACGGTGGCCCGATCCCCCTTGAGGTCGATTCCCTCGATCTCGATGGTCGGTCGCCGCACATCCTCCGCCGCGGAGCGCAGCTGAGCGGTGCAGTCCTCGCCGCCGGCGCGCTGCCGGGCTCTGGCAGTGAAGAGCCTCGTGCAGATCTCCTCGTAGTCGCGCTCGGCCACCGCCTGCTCGAGTTGCTGCACGGTTGCGGCGATCTCCCTGGGGACGCCGGACACCGGCTGAGGCTCGTCGTCGGCGCCCAAAGAGCAACCCATGGGGGCGAGCATTGCCGCCATGGCCATAATGGAGACATGGAGGGATCTGCACAGGAGTCGCTGGGCACGCAGTCGAGCTGGCTGCGGTGCTACCGCTGCTGGTCGCAGAACCTGGAGGTGCAGCTTCACTACGAGGGCATCTTGAAGGTCGACGCCGACACAGGCGAGGCGGTCGACCCCGTGGAGGAGGTCCAGGAGGCCGTGGTGCAGTGCCTCGACTGCCTGCACGACCAGCCGCACCTGTCGCTGACGTTCTACGACGAGGACGGCCGCCGGATCTCCCGCATCGAGCCCGTGGAGGATCGCTGGGAGCGGATGGTCACCGGTACCCCCTGGGTCGCGTCGTGCACCGTGTCGGTCGACGCGGACCAGGTCGAGTCCTGCTCCGGCCCCGAGGCTGCCGAGTCACTGGCGTTCGCCGCCTTCGGCGACCACGGCACCCGCGAGTTCTTCACGCACGTGCGCTTCCACAAGCACGAGGAGGACCGGATCGTCATCCACATGCTGGTGGAGCTCTACGCACGCTCGTCCGACGAGGCCACCGACGTGATGAGCGACGCCTCCCGCGGCGAGCTCACGATCACCTCACTCGCCGAGGAGTCCCGCCCGCCGGCTTCGAGCCCGGGCGAGACGCACTAGTTCGGGCCCAGGCCCACCACGCCCCGCGCCGCCAGCTCGGCGATCTCGTCGGGGGAGCGTCCCAGTTCAGCCAGAACGGCGGCCGTGTGCTCGCCCAGCAGCGGTGGCGGCGTCGGATCGGGGCGCGCCGCGCCCCAGATCGGCGATGCCACCAGGTCGAGCGGTCCCGCCGTGGGGTGCTCGACCGTCATCGTCGCCGGGCGCCCGGCCGCCGAGGCGGCCTCGAGCGCCTCCGGCACCGAGCGCACCTTGCCGGCGGGCACCCCGGCGGCGTCCAGATCCGCCAGCCAGTCCTCCGCGGACCGCTCCCGAAAGCGGTCCGCCAGCACCGGCACGAGCTCCCCTCGATGCTCGACCCGACCCGCGTTCGTCGCAAAGCGCTCGTCGGAGAGGAGCTCACCGAGCCCCATGGCGGAGCACAGCGCGCGGAACAATCCGTCGTTCGCGGCGGCCACCGCGATCCGGCCTGACGAGGTCTCGAAGTCCTGGTAAGGCACGATGTTCGGGTGCGCGTTTCCATGCCGCTCCGGCTCCCGCCCCGTGACCAGCGCGTTCTGGGCGACGTTCACCAGCCCCGCGAGGCCGCTGTCGAGGAGCGGCACCTCGATCCGCGCGCCCTCCCCGCCGTGAAGCGCGGCCAGGACGGCGGCGGCCGCGTGGAGCCCCGTGAGCACGTCCACGAGCGCCACCCCCACCTTGTACGGCGGCCCCTCCTCGGGGCCCGTGATGGACATCAGGCCGGACTCCGCCTGCGCTACGAAGTCGTATCCGGGCCTGCCCACCGGCTCTCGCTCCGAGCCGAAGCCGGTGATCGAGCAGTACACGACGCGCGGGTTCCGCTCGCGCACCCGGTCGTAGCCCACGCCGAGCTTGTCCGCTCCGCCGACCTTGAAGTTCTCGACAACGATGTCGGCGCGCGCGCACAGCTCGAGCGCGAGCTCGCGGCCCTCGGGCTGCGAGAGGTCGAGCGCACAGCTCCGCTTGCTTCGGTTGACCGACAGGTAGTAGGCCGCCTCGCCACCCGCGAAGGGCGGCCCCCACGAGCGCGTCTCGTCACCGCCCTCGGGCCGCTCGACCTTCACCACGTCCGCGCCGAGGTCCGCGAGCACCATGGTGCAGTACGGCCCGGCGAGGACGCGCGACAGGTCCGCGACCCGCACTCCGGCAAGCGGGACGCGGCCGGCCGACGGCTCGCGCGCGGCGGCTTCGCCACCAGGGGGTGCGCTTCCCGATGAGCTCTCCATCGGGCGGCATCCTGACAGGGGCACGGGCGGCGGTGGCTGCGCTCGAGGACGCGGGCGTGCTCGTCGCGTTCGGACTTCCGGGCGTCCACAACCTCGCCCTATGGCGCGAGCTGAACGGCTCCCCCATCCGCCTGGTCGGCGTGCGTCACGAGCAGACGGCCGCGTATGCGGCGGACGGCTATGCGCGCGCGAGCGGCCGGGTCGGCGTGGCCCTCACGACAACCGGGCCGGGTGCCGCCAACACGCTCGCGGCGGTCGGCGAAGCATGGGCGTCGCGGCAGCCGATCGTCGTGATCGCAACCGACATACCGACCACGGCGCGGCGGCCGGGCGTCTGGCGCGGCGTCCTCCACGAGGCCACCGACCAAGCCGCCATGTTCATGCCGGTCGTGAAGGAGGCGATCCGCGTGCGCTCCGCGGACGAGATCGGCCCAGCCGTGGCCCGCGCCGTGCGCACGGCCCTCGCGCCGCCCGCCCGCCCCGTGTACGTGGAGATCCCGACCGACCTGCTCAGCCAAGAGGCGACATCTGAGTCGCCCCGACTCAAGGGGTCTGACCCCTTCTCAAAGGGGTCAGACCCCTTCTCGGTGGTTGAGGGTTCGCTCGACCGGGGTCAGGTCCAGCGAGCGGCCGAGCTGCTCGAGCGGGCGCGGCGGCCGCTCGTCTGGGCCGGCGGCGGCGCCCTTCAGTCGGGCGCGGGCGATGCCGTCGCGCGGCTTGCCGAGCGGCTCGTGGCGCCTGTGATGCTCACGTTCTCCGCCAAGGGGCTGCTGCCGCCCGGCCATCCCTGCCTCGTGGACAGCTCGCCGCACGTGCCGGAGGCGGGCGAGCTCTGGGACGACGCCGACGTGATCGTCGCGATCGGCAGCGACCTCGACGGGATGATGACCCAGGGCTGGAAGCAGCCGCAGCCGCCCCACCTGGTGGCGATCAACGTGGACCCCACCGATGCCTCGAAGAACTACCGCCCGGACCTCGTGATCGAGGCGGACGCGAGGGAGGCCACCGCGGCGCTGGCTGAGCGGCTCGGCGAGCGCGGCGGCCTCGACTCGCTCGCGCGCCGCATCCGAGAGCTCAACCGGAGCGTTCGCGCCCGCATCGCCGACGAGGATCCCGAGGCGAGCCTGTTCCTCGAGACGCTCGAGGCGGCCCTGCCGGACGACGCGGTCGTCGTGTGCGACATGTGCATCCCCGGCTACTGGCTCGGGGGCTTTCACAGAACGCCGGCGCCCCGGAAGCTCTCCTATCCGCTCGGCTGGGGAACGCTCGGGTGCGCGTTCCCCCAGGGCCTCGGCGCCGCGCTGGCGGGAGCGGGGCCGGCGGTGAGCATCTCCGGCGACGGCGGCTTCCTGTACGCCTGCGGCGAGCTCGCCGCCGCGAAGCAGGAGAACATCCCGCTCACCGCTGTGATCGTGGATGACGGCGGCTACGGGATGATCCGCTACGACCAGGATCTCCACGGCGACCCGCGCGAGGGCGTGGACCTCACCAACCCGGACTTCGTGGCGCTGGCCGCCGCGTTCGGGATCCGCGCGGACAGCGTGGACGGCCTCGGCGAGCACTTCGGCGTGGCCCTCAAGGGGCACGTGGCCCTGAGGGAGCCGACGATGCTGGTCGCCCGGGCCGCCCTCGGCCCGCCGCCGAACGTGTCGCCGCGCTGGTACCGGCGGTGACCGCGGAGGAGCCTCCCGCTCGAAGCGATCGTCACGCCGAGGACTCCCCCGCCGGCGCCGGTGATCGCCCGAGCCGCCCGTGGCGGCTGCCGGAGGCGGGTACGACGCGGCGGCTCGCGCGTGAAGCAACGGAGCGCATCCCTCCGCGCGCGGAGCTGATCGAGCAGGCGGCCGAGGTCTCGCGGGCGGGCGTTCGCGTGCGGCGCGAGCGGATCATCGCCACCGCCCGCCCGATCCTGCAGGCGTCGGTCGCCGCCGCCCTCGCCTGGCTGATCGCGACGGAGGTCGTCGGCCACACGACGCCGTTCTTCGCGCCCATATCGGCGGTGATCACGCTCGGCCTCACCGTCGGCCAGCGGCGCAGGCGGGCCGTGGAGCTCGCCATCGGCGTCTCGGTCGGCATCGCGATCGCCGACCTGCTCGTGCATGTGATCGGGACGGGCACCTGGCAGGTGGGCGTAGTGACCGGCCTCGCCATGCTCGCCGCCACGCTGGTCGGCGGCGGCACCCTGCTCGCCTCCCAGGCGGGCGCGTCGGCCGTGCTCGTCGCGACGCTCCAGCCACCGGAGGGCTTCGACTTCACCCGCGCACTGGACGCGTTGGTCGGCAGCGGCACCGCGCTCGCCGTGGGCGCGCTCCTTCTCCCCGTCGACCCGGTGCGGCTGGTGCGCGAGGGGCTCGGCCCCGTGCTGGACCGGCTCGCCACGGCGCTCGGCCTCATCGCCGACGCGCTCGAGCAGCGTGACGAGGGCGAGGCGGAGCGCGCGCTCACCGCCGTGATGCGCCTCGACCCGGCGTACGAGCGCCTGGGCGCGACGCTCGCCGAGGCCGGCGACGCCGCTCGCATATCGCTCAGCCGGCGCGGCAAGCTCGGCAGGCTCGAGCGCTACGTGGCCGCCGTCGGCGAGATCGGCCTGGCCATCGAGAACACGCGCGCACTGGCGCGCGGCGTCACGCGCGCGATCGCGCTCGACGACTCGACCCCGCCGGAGGTCGTGGCCGCCATGCGTGAGCTCGCCACGGCCGCGCGCGAGCTCGAGACGCTCCTCGAGGACGACCGCGCCGCGCCGTCGCGCGAGGCGGCCCTGCGCGCCGTCAGGCTCGCGAACGCCGTGCTCGACGAGACCGCCAACCTCTCCGCCGTGCACATCGTCGGGCAGGTGCGCATCCTCGCGGTCGACCTGCTCAGGGCGGGCGGCGTGCCGCGCACCGAGGCCCAGCAGGCGGTGAGAAGCGAACCGGCGGAGCGCCTCGACCAGGACGAGGAGCCGTGAGCCGCCGCATGGTCGCTCGCATCGCGACCGTCGCGGCCGTGCTCGGGTGCAGCGCTCTCGCCACGGCCGGCACGCTCGCGGGCGAGCAGCCCACCTTCAACGCGGACTGCGGCGGCACGCCCTGCCGCGTCGAGCCGCGCCCGTCGCGCTGGGAGGTGCTGGGCGTGGGCCTCGACCTCCGGACCGTGACGGTCCTCTACGAGAGCGGCAACTGCTGGCGCGGGAACGGCCGCGCGACCGCCCGCCAGACCGGCAGCCGCATCGAGGTGGCGGTGACACAGGACCGGATCGTGGCGATGGACACCCCGGATGGCTCGTTCGCATGCACCGCCGACCTGCGCTACCAGACCACCGTGCTCACGCTGCGGCGCCGGGTCGACGGCAGGGCGATCACAGGCAGCCCGCGGATCGGGCGCGGCGCGATCGGCCATGCGTCGAGGAGCCCGCGGGTGCTCGACATGCGAGCGGCCGACGCCGTGCGGGCGCTCCGAGTACAGGACCTGATCCCGCGGCGCGTCGGCCGCGCCCGCGGCGCGGTCGCCTTCCAGAGCCCGCTTCCCGGACAGCCGCGTGGGCCCGACGAGGGTCGGCTACGGCTCACCGATCGGGCGGAACCTCTTCCGCAGCGCCGCGCTCGAGCGCTGCCTCGAACGCGCCGGCATCCCGACCCTGGTGCGCATCCCGAAGCCGGGCGATGCGGACGCGCCGGACCTCGTCCTGTGGCTGCGCAGTCCCAGCGCGGCGGCGTCGGTGGGGCTCTATGCGGATCCCCGGCGCGCCGCGGAGCTCGCCCCGACGGTCAGGAGGACGATCCGCCGGGCGGGCGGCGTCTTCGAGCGCCGCCGCCACGTGTCGATCGCCTGGTACGAGCCCCCCGCGGCCGCCCTTCGCGAGCGAACACGCGCCTGCGTCTCCGGCCGGCTGGGCCGTCCGCGAACCTAGTCCCAGGCCAGCCTGTAGCCCGCGTCGCCGAGGATCTCGGCGACCTCCATCTGCGCCTTCTGGAGCTTGCCGGCGTAGTCCCAGTTCATCGACTGCCAGCGCGTGAACTGCTCCAGCACCCAGATGCCGGACTGGCGCGAGCCGTTGCCCGACTTGCCGTTGCCGCCGAAGGGCAGGTGCGCCTCCGCCCCGCTCGTGGAGTTGTTCACCGAGACCATGCCCGCGCTGACGCGCTCGCGGAAGCGGAAGGCCGACTTCGGGTCGTTCGTGTACACGGCCGACGACAGGCCATAGCCGTGCCCGTTGGCGAGCGCCATCGCCTCGTCGAAGTCGGAGAAGGACGCGACGCCGATGATCGGGCCGAAGGTCTCCGTCGAGTAGATCTCGTCCTCGGCCGTGACCCCGTCGACGATCGTGGGATGGCAGTAGATGCCCGCGTCCGGATCCCCCACGAAGCCGTTCCGCGGGTTGTCGCTCGTGATGCGGCCGGTGCCGGTCGAGCCCGACACCGAATGGTGGTCGCGGATCAGGCCCAGCCAGTCCTCGAAGCGCTCCGCGAAGCGCTCGTGGATCATCGGCCCGTAGAGGACCTCCTGGGTCGGATCGCCGATCGCGGCCTCCTCGACGGCGCTCGTCAGGCGGCGCACGAACTCGTCGTGGACCGACTCGTGCACGATCGCCGTGCCGAGCGAGGTGCAGCGCTGTCCCGCCGTCCCGAAGCCGCTGAAGAGCGCGCCCTCGACGGCGAGGTCGAGGTCGGCGTCCGGCATCACCACGAGCGGGTTCTTGCCACCGAGCTCGAGGCAGGCGGACTGGCCGTGGCGACCGGTGAGCTCGCCGATGCGCGAGCCGACCGGCGACGAGCCCGTGAAGCCGACCTTGTCGACGAGCCGCTCGTCCAGCGCGCGCTCGAGGCCCTCGAAGGCGGTCGGGCCGTCGGCCTGCACCAGGTTGAGAACCCCCTCGGGGAGGCCGCCGGCGATGAACAGCCGCGCGAGCGCGTCGCCCAGCGCCGGCGAGTACTCGGCCGGCTTCCAGACGACCGCGTTGCCGCACAGGATGGCCGGCACGAGGTACCAGGAGGGCACCGCGACGGGGAAGTTGCCGGCGGTGATGATCGCCGCCACCCCGACCGGGGTGCGGAATGTGAAGAGCTGCTTGTCCGGCATCTCGCTCGGGACGGTCTGCCCGTACAGGCGCCGTCCCTCAGAGAGGAAGAAGTCGCAGGTGTCGATGATCTCCTGGACCTCGCCGAGCGACTCCGGGTAGGGCTTCCCGATCTCGCGCGTCACGAGCCGCGCGAGCGCCTCCTTGTTGTCCTCGACGATGCGCCCGATCTGCTTGACGACGTTGCCCCGTACCGGCGCGGGCACGGCGGCCCAGTCGCGCTGCGCCGCGCGGGCGGCCCGGCAGGCGTCCACGAACGTGTCGGCGTCGCCGAGGGCGACCTCGCAGATCAGGTCGTCGAGGTTCGCGGGGTTGCGCGACTCGAGCCGCTCGCCATCGCTCCGCTCCTCGCCGCCGATGATCGAACCGACAGTCCTGGTGTCCGTGATGCTCATGCCCCTTAGCGTATCCGTGCGATGGAGCATGCCTCAGTGGTCGTCGTCGGCGGCGGCGTCATCGGCCTGAGCATCGCCTTCCACCTCGCGGAGGCGGGTGTGGAGGACGTGCTGCTGCTCGAGCGCGGCGAGCTCGGCTCGGGTTCGACCGCGAAGGGCGCCGGCGGCGTGAGGGCGATGTTCTCGGACGAGCTGAACGTGAGAATCGGGCTGCGCTCGCTCGAGGCCTGGGGCGCCTTCGCCGAGCGGCCCGGCTGGGAGGTCGACCTGCGACGCGTCGGCTACCTGTTCCTCCTGTCGACGGACGCCGACCTGACGGAGTTCGAACGGGGAGTCGAGCTGCAGAACCGGCTCGGCGTGCCCAGCCGGATGGTGAGCGTCGACGAGGCCCACGAGCTGTCGCCGCTGGCGCGCCTGGACGGCGTCCTGGCCGGTGCGTTCTGCCCGCTCGCCGGCCACGCGACGCCGGACGGAGCCGTGCAGGGTTACGCGACAGCAGCTCGTGCGAACGGAGCGCGAGTAGAGACGCACGCGAGTGTGACGGGCATCGAGGCGGGCGTGGTGCTGGTCGCGGACGAGGGCCGGCGCGTCCAGACCGAGTGCGTGATCTGCGCCGCCGGCCCGTGGTCGGCTGAGATCGGCGCGATGGCGGGCGTCGCGCTGCCCGTCAGGCCGGAGCGGAGGAGGATCGGGTTCACCGGCAAGGTCGCGAGGGTGCCGGAACAGCTGCCGATGACGGTGGACTTCTCGACCGGCTTCTACTTCCACCGCGAGGGACCCGGCCTCCTGTTCGGCACGAACGACGTCTGCGACACCCAGGACGAGTGGCTCGAGCGCGCGGAGCCGGTGCTCCGCCGCCGGGCGCCGGTCCTGCTCGACGCGCCGATCGCCGGCGGCTGGTGGGGCGACTACGAGATGACCCCGGACCACAACGCGCTGATCGGCGAGCACGCGGTGCGTGCGAGCACGCGATCTCCCGGCGGGACGCAGGCCCGGCCGGGGCGCTTCCTCTACGCGACCGGCTTCTCCGGCCACGGCTTCCAGCAGGCGCCGGCGGTCGGCGAGATCGTGCGCGACCTGTACCTCGGCCGCGAGCCGTTCGTGGACGTCTCAGCGCTCGCGGCCGGCCGAGCCGAGCGGCCCGAGCGGAACGTCGTCTGAGGTGCCGCCCTAGGGCGCGAGCCGCCGCTCGAGCGCCTCGAGCTGGTCCGTGAGCTCGTGCGGCAGCTTGTCGCCGAACATGGCGAAGTGCTCGCGGAGCCGCGGGATCTGCTCGCCCCACTCGCTCGGGTCGACCTCGAGCAGCTTCGCCAGTGCGGCCGCCGAGAGCTCGAGCCCGGAGGTGTCGAGCGACCCCTCCGCCGGCACCAGGCCGATCGGGGTCTCGTCCGCGTCGGCGCGGCCGTCGCAGCGCTCGAACACCCACGCGAGAACGCGGCTGTTCTCGCCGAAGCCGGGCCACAGGAAGCGTCCCTCATCGTCCTTCCGGAACCAGTTGACCATGAAGATCTTCGGCAGCCGAGCACCCTCGCGGCGACCTGTCGCCAGCCAGTGGCTGAAGTAGTCGCCCATGTGGTAGCCGCAGAACGGCAGCATCGCCATCGGGTCGAAGCGGAGCTTGCCGACCGCACCCGACGCGGCGGCTGTCTTCTCGGAGCCCATGATGGCTCCCATGAAGACCCCGTGCTCCCAGTCGAACGACTCCGTCACGAGCGGTACCACGGACGCGCGCCGGCCCCCGAACAGGAACGCGTCGATCGGCACGCCCTTCGGGTCCTCCCAGTTCGGCGCGATCGAGGGGCACTGCGCAGCCGGGGTGGTGAAGCGGGCGTTGGGGTGCGCCGCCGGGTGGTCGGCGTCGGGTGACCAGTCCTGGCCGAGCCAGTCGATCGCGTGGCCCGGCGGGTCGCCCATCCCCTCCCACCAGATGTCGGCGTCGTCCGTCAGCGCGCAGTTCGTGAAGATCGAGTTCTTCCGGATCGTCGCCATCGCGTTCGGGTTCGTCTTCTCGGACGTGCCTGGCGCCACGCCGAAGAACCCGGCCTCCGGATTGATGGCGTAGAGCCGTCCGTCGTCGCCGAACTTCATCCAGGCGATGTCGTCGCCGACCGTCTCGACCTTCCAGCCCGGGAGCGTCGGGATCAGCATGGCGAGGTTCGTCTTGCCGCACGCCGACGGGAACGCGCCGGTCACGTGCTTCACCCTCCCGTCGGGCGAGGTGAGCTTGAGGATCAGCATGTGCTCCGCGAGCCAGCCCTCGTCGCGCGCCATCACCGACGCGATGCGCAGCGCGAAGCACTTCTTGCCGAGCAGCGCGTTGCCGCCGTAGCCGGAGCCGAACGACCAGATCTCGCGGGTCTCCGGGAAGTGGGCGATGTACTTCTCGTCGTTGCACGGCCACGGCACGTCGTCCGTCCCGTCCGCGAGCGGCATGCCGACCGAATGCAGACAGGGCACGAACTCGCCGTCGCTCCCGAGCACGTCGAGAGCCGGCTGACCCATGCGGGTCATGATCCGCATCGACACGGCCACGTAGGGCGAGTCGGTGAGCTGGACGCCGACGTGGGCGATCGGCGAGCCCAGCGGTCCCATCGAGAACGGCACCACGTACATGGTGCGGCCGGCCATCGAGCCCCTGAACAGCTCTGTCAGCGTCTCCCGCATCTCGGCCGGATCGCGCCAGTTGTTGGTCGGCCCGGCGTCATCCTCGCTCCGCGAGCAGATGAAGGTGCGGTCCTCCACGCGCGCCACATCGCCGGGATCGGAGCGGGCCAGATAGGAATTCGGCCGCTTCGCGTCGGAGAGCCGCTCGAAGGTCCCGGCGTCCACGAGGGCCTGGCAGAGGTCGTCGTACTCGTCAGCCGACCCGTCACACCAATGGACGTCCCTTGGCTGGGTCAGATCGGCCACCTGCTCGACCCAGGCGAGCAGCTCCCTGTGTGTTGTTCCAGCGGTCGTGGCTTGCGTCACGGGGTTGCGGGTCTCCTTGTCTCCGGCTGACGAGGCCGGTAAGCCTATCTTCGGTGGCCCCTACACTGCCCCGGGTGCGTGCCGCGCTGCGTTTCGTGGCTTCGGTGATGATGGTGAGCGGCGCACTGCTCATCGCCGACGCCGCCGTGACCCTGCTCTGGCAGGAACCAGTCTCCGCGTACGTGGCGAATCAGCATCAGCAGGAGCTGAAGACCGCCTTCTTCGATCCACCGCGCCGGGTCGTCCGGCGCATGCCGCTCAAGGGCGACTCGATCGCCCGGATCGACATCCCGTCGATCGGCGTGTCCGAGTACGTCGTGGAGGGCACGGACGTCGACAGCCTGCGAAAGGGCCCCGGGCACTACCCGGAGACGCCGCTTCCCGGTGAGCCGGGAACGACCGCGATCGCGGGCCACCGGACGACCTACGGCGCGCCCTTCCGCAACATCGACCAGGTGCACCGCGGTGACCGGATCACCCTCGACATGCCCGACGGCCGCTTCCGGTACCGGGTGGAGCGAACGAAGATCGTCGACGATCAGGACCTCTCAGTGCTCGACCGGGTGGGCTATCAGCGCCTGGTCCTCAGCGCGTGCCATCCGCTCTACAGCGCGGCGCAGCGCGTGATCGTCTTCGCGCGCTTCGAGCGCCGCGGGCCGCCGCGCGTCAGGCGAGGGTCGTGACGGAAGAGCCGGAGGACGGCTTCTCGAGCTCGGAGGCGTCGCGCGATTCGAACCAGAGGATCAGCCCGACGACAAGCGCCACGGAGATCGCGACGACCGCGACCCAGTACAACAGCTTGAGCAGGACGGGCACGCTTCGACGCTACAACCTCCGCCAGACCCCAGCGTCGCTCGCGATGCTCGTCCTCATCGGCGCGCTGCTCGCGATGGCGGCCGACGAGGCGGGCTTCCACCTGACCACCTGGGGCGCCGTGGCGCTGCTGGCGCTCGCGCTGCTGGTCGTGACCGTCGTCGCCGTCGGCCCGCCCCCTTTCCCGGGGCGCGGGGTCGCGCTCGCGCTCGGCCTGATGGCGGCGTACACGGCGTGGACCTACCTGTCGATCCTGTGGGCCGACCGCCAGGACGCCGCGCTCGACGGCGCGAACCGCACGCTGCTGTACCTGCTCATCCTGGTCCTGTTCGCGAGCTGGCCGCTGACGAACCGCGCCGGTCGCGTCCTGCTGGCCGTCCTGGGACTCGGCCTGGCCGGGATCGGGCTGATCGAGTTGATCAGGGTGCACCTCTCGGACCGGCCGCTCGGCTTCTTCCTCGAGGGCAGGCTCGTCGAGCCGGCCGGGTACGTCAACGCGAACGTCGCGCTGTGGACGATCGGCCTGCTCGCCTGCCTCTCACTCGCAGCCAGCCGAGATTTCCCGGTGCCGGTTCGCGGGGCGGCGCTGGCGGGCTCCGGCACGCTCGCCGCGATGGCTCTGCTGGGCCAGAGCCGGGGCTGGCTGATCGCGCTGCCGATCGGCCTGGCCGTGCTCGTGATCGTGGCGCCGAGCCGGTTGCGAGCACTGGGGGTCGTGGTCGGAGTAGCCGCGATGACGGCGATCGTCTCGGGCCGCCTCCTGGCCGTGCACGACGACTTCTCCGCCGCGCGTCTCGACGATCTGGTCTCCGACGCGGTGGCGGCGACCATCACGAGCGCGGTGGTCCTCGGGCTCGCCGGAACGGCGTTTGCGCTCGTCGACCGGAAGCGGCCGCCGCCGGAGCGCCCGCGGCGCCGGCCCGATCGGCGCGCGCTCGCGGGATTCGCGGCGGTCGGCCTGATCGCGGTTCTCGTGGGCCTGATCGCAGCCGGCGCTCCGAGCCGGGCATCCGATGCGTGGGACGACTTCAAGCAGGGCGGCCAGCCCGAGTCCGGCAGCTCTCGGTTCACGAGCGTGGGCACCTACCGCTACGACTTCTGGCGGGTGGCATGGGATCTCTTCGAGGAGCACCCGGTCGCGGGGATCGGTGTCGAGAACTACCAGGAGGAGTACCTGCGCCGGGGCGACAGCTTCGAGCAGCCCCGCTACGCCCACTCGCTGGAGCTGGGCGTGCTCTCGCAGACGGGGCTGGTCGGCGCGTTGCTCCTGTTCGGTGCGATCGGAGCGGCCCTGGTCGCAGCGGTCACGCGGCGGCGCCGCGCCGGGCCCGGACTCGCCTGGGTCAGCACGGGAGCGCTCGCGATCGTGGCGTACTGGCTAGCGCACGGGTCGGTGGACTGGCTGTGGGAGTTCCCCGCGGTGACCGGCGCGGCCTTCGCCGCGCTCGGCCTGGCCGCCGCCCCTGCCGCCGCGGGCGAGCTCCCGGCCCGGCGAGCCCTGTCGAGACCGGTCCTGGTCGCGGCGTGTGCCGCTGCGCTGGCCGGCGCGGTCGTCATCGGTGCCCCGTTCCTCGCGGAGCGCGACACCCAGCGCGCACTCGATTCGTGGCGAGCCGATCCCAAGGCCGCGTTCGAGCGGCTGGATCGCGCCGAGTCGCTGAACCCCCTGTCCGCGCGCCCCAATCTGGTCGCGGGCGCCATCGCCCTGGAGCTCGGACGGCCTCGCCGGGCCGAAGCCGAATTCCGGTCGGCGCTCGAACGGGAGCCCGGTGACGCCTACGCGCTGCTCGAACTTGGCGCGCTCGCGGCGGAGCGCGGCGACCGCGCTC
Source organism: uncultured Thermoleophilaceae bacterium (assembly GCA_963819635.1). GTDB lineage: Bacteria > Actinomycetota > Thermoleophilia > Solirubrobacterales > Thermoleophilaceae > JACVRW01. Next base: position 140,312 of record CAWFWX010000003.1, on the reverse strand, counting down.
GCGCCCTCGCACTGCTCACCCGCGTACGCGCTCTGCGACCACGTGACGAGCCTGTTCGCTACGCACTGGCTACTCTCCATAACGGAGGACAACTAACCGTAGCTGCAGTCAACGCGAGGATTCTGGACCGGGCTCGTGCGCGCTTACAGCGCGCTCCATGAAAAACAATCGGCTTTGCACGAAAAAAGTGGCTAGAAATCTGGCATTCACGGGCAAAGCGCCCCTGGCAAAGTCGTTGCACCCATGCTATGAAGGTTGAGCAGGGCAACCGCGGCGGGGGGTACCGGCTAGGTACGGGCCGACATGATGGCGGCCGCGGGTAACTTAAGGAGACACATGAAGAACTTCACCGTTTGGTTTGCAGCGCTCGTCATGGCCTTGGCGATCGCCGCACCGGCGTTCGGCCAGTCCTCAGTGACGGGCTACAACGACACAGCAGGTCAGGTGCAGGGCGAGGTCAACGCAAACCAGTCGCCTCAGGTCGCGAGTGAGAGCGGCGGCTCGCTGCCGTTCACTGGTCTGGACGTCGCCCTGCTGGCCGGCGCGGGCGCAATGCTCGCCGCTGTCGGCCTTGGCATGCGGCGCCTGACGCGCGGCCCCGGATCGGCCTAGGCCTCAGGCAACCGAGCACACAAATAGGGCCGATGAGCCAGGCCTACGTATCGAGCTCCGCCACCGTGGAGCGGCCGGTTCCCGAGCGCGACCGGCGCGTTCCGGGACTCGAGCGGCCCGCTCCCGGTGTGGAGCGGCCGGCCGAGGTCGCACTCGCGGCCACCGCCGGCCTGCGCCGGCGTCGCCTCTTCGAGGGGCGCGGCTGGACGTTCCTCCGGATCGGCATGGACGCCGGCCTGCTCGCGCTGGGCAACGTCGCCGCGATCCTGGGAGCTCCCGCCGCGGGGGCGGCTCTCGAGGGCGACGTGCTGATCTGGCTCATGATCCCGATGGTCATCGGGTTCCTGGCGATCCGCGGCCTCTACCGCGATCGCATCCAGATGCGGCTGGCTGACGGGGTCGGCGCGGTGGTGGCCGCGACCTCGCTCGCGGCCATCTCGCTGATCGCGGCCGTCACGTTGTTCAGTCCCGGCACGGACCAGGCTCCGCTGGTGGCCAGGGCATGGCTGCTGGGCACCGCTTACCTGGTCGCCGGCCGCACGCTGCTCGCCTGGGCCCAGCATCGGGCCCGCGCGACGCGGCTCGTGGCACGCAAGACGCTCATCATCGGAGCCGGGCGCATCGGCGCCAAGGTCGAGCAGCGCCTGCTCGACCAGCCGGCCCTCGGCCTGCTGCCGGTCGGATACCTCGACTCCGACCCCCCACCGGACGAGATGGTCCCCGAGCGCCAGGGGCCTGTGCTGGGCGCGCCGGACGAGCTTCACCGGCTCGCCGAGGAGACCGGGGCGAAGCACGTCGTGCTGGGGTTCAGCTCCACGCCCGACAGCCAGCTGCTCCCGCTCGTGAGGCAGTGCGAGGAGGCGGGCATCGAGATCTCGCTCGTCCCGCGCTTCTTCGACAGCGTCAACACGAAGATCGGGCTCGAGCATCTCGGAGCCCTGCCCCTGTTCGGGCTGCACTCGATCAACCTGAAGGGTTGGCACTTCGCGGTCAAGCACGTCGTCGACCGGGCGGTCGCCGCGCTGCTCCTGCTCGTGCTCTCTCCGATGTACGCCGCGGCGTACATCGCCGTGAAGCTCAGCTCGCCCGGCCCGGTCCTGTTCCGCCAGCGCCGCATCGGGCGCGACGGCCGCACCTTCGAGATCCTGAAATTCAGGTCGATGGAGCTGGAGAAGGAGGAGGCCGCGAGGGCGGCCAACGTGATTCCGCTCTACACGGACATCGCCCCGGGTGGCGTCGAGGGGGGCGCCGACCGGCGCACCCGCGTGGGCAGCCTCCTGCGCCGCACCTCGATCGACGAGCTGCCGCAGCTCGTGAACGTGCTGAAGGGCGACATGAGCCTCGTCGGCCCTCGCCCGGAGCGCCCCGAGTTCGTGGAGGCGTTCGGTACGCGCGTCTACCGCTATGACGAGCGGCACCGCGTGAAGTCGGGCATCACCGGCTGGGCGCAGGTGAACGGTTTCCGCGGCAATACGTCGCTCTCCGAGCGTGTCGAGTGGGACAACTGGTACATCTCGAACTGGTCCCTCTGGCTCGACCTCAGGATCCTGTTTCTCACGCTAGTCGCTGTGCTGCGGCCCGCCGAGTAGCGCGTGATCGATCTTCATACGCACGTCCTGCCGGGCGTAGACGACGGTGCGCGCGACCTGGACGAAGCGCTTGCCCTGCTTCGCGAGATGGCGGCCGACGGCGTGCGCATGGTGGCCGCCACTCCTCACCTGCGCGCCGATCATCCGCGCGTCGACCCGAACGCGCTCGCGGGCCAGGTCGCGGCCCTCCAGGACGCGGTCGACGACGCGGGGATCCCGGTCGAGCTGCTCCCCGGCGGCGAGGTGGACATGGCGTGGGCATACCGCTCCGGCGGCGACGAGCTCCGCAAGGTCTCGTATCGCCAGCGCGGCAGCGACCTGCTGCTCGAGGCGCCCTACGCACCCCTCGCGCCGGCATTCGACGGGCTCATCACGCGCCTGCACGAGCGCGACTACCGGATCCTGCTGGCCCATCCCGAGCGCAACCCGACCTTCCAGCACGAGCCCGCGCGACTGGCGGCGCTCGTGGCGGACGGCGTACTGCTTCAGGTGGGCGCTGACTCCCTGATCGAGCTCCCTCGCCGCTCGCGCACCCGCCGTCTGGCCACCTCGCTCGTGAGCGAGGGGCTGGCGCACGTGCTCGCCTCGGACTCCCACGGCATGTCCTCCGGGCGGCGCCCGCTGCTGTCGGCGGCGGCCGTCGCCGCCGATCGGCTCGCGCCGCGATCCTCCGAGTGGCTCCTCATGGAGGCACCGGCGGCGATCCTCGCCGGCGAGCCGCTGCCACGGCGACCGGCGGCGACGCGACGCGGCTAGCCGGCGCGCGCGGGCTCGCGGCCGAACGTGCGCCCAACCTGTCGAAGTCCGTCGCGGAGCAGGCCGGGGGCGATCGCCACGAGCGCCGCCACGTACGCCGCGATCCCGGCGGCCACCGATGCCGCGAGCGCGGCCCCGGAGGGGGCGTCGTCCAGGCCGCTCGCGACTCCGCGGGAGGCCGCCCACGCGGGGAGCGACGCCACGGCAACCGGCGCCACGGCGCGCCACTGATCGGCCAGCGGCACCTGGCCGCGTCGCGCGACCATCGCGCTCATGAAGACGAGCGAAACGAGCAGGTCGCCGAGCACGACCCATGCGACCGTGGTGATGCTGCCGAGCGTCGCTGCGAGGATCAGCGCCGGCACGAGCGCGACCAGCACCACCATCGAGAAGACCCCCACCACCCGCGCCTGCTCGATCGAGTTGAGGAGCCAGTTGAGCGTCGTCTCTCCGGGGCGGATCGCGGCCCAGATCCCGAGCACGGCAAGCGGGCCTATCATCGGCGCCCAGCGCTCGCCGAAGAGCGCCTCCGTGAACGGATCGGCGGCTCCGCTGAGGATGACCCCGAGCGGACAGCTCACGAGCGCCACCAACCGCAGCACGCTCAGGAAGCTGGCGCGGATGTCGCCGCCCCCGCTGCGGGTCTTCGCGAAGCTCGGGAAGGTCACGCGGGCGACCGGGTCCGCGATTGCCCAGTACGTGAGGTCGCCCAGTCTGTAGGCCATGGAGTAGAAGCCCACTGGGGCGGCGCCGAAGGCCCGTCCCACGACGACGTAGTCGGCGTTCTGGCGCGCGAAGATGCCGAGGTTCTGGAGCAGGAAGCCGCTGCCCGCACCGAAGAGGGAGCGAACGATCGAGCGCTCGAACGTCGGCCTGACCCGGTAGGGGGCGAGCGCGAAGGCGAGCACGCCGAACGCGGCGAGCCCGGCGATCTGCCCCGCCACCAGGCTCCATACCCCCGCTCCCGCCGCGGCGAGCGGGATCGACACGGCGGTTATCACGGCGCTCTGCCCGATCAGCGCGACGAAGCGGCGCTTGAACTCCATCTCGCGCTGGAGCAGGATCTCGTAGAAGGACGAGAACCCGCTGATCAACAGCAGCGTGGACATCGCGTACAGCACGCCCTCGAGGCGGGGCTCGTCGAAGAAATCCGCGAGCAGCGGCGCCGTGGCCGCCGCCACCACACCGAGCAGTGCGCTGACCACCACCATGAGCGTCAGCACCGTGCCGAGCGCCCGGCGATCGAGGTCCTGGCGCACGATCACGGTCCCGCCGAGACCGAGGTCCTTCACGAATCCGAGCAGGTTGAGAGCGAGCGTCGCGAGCGCCACGAGGCCGAACTCCTCCGGCGCCACGAGCCGGGCGAGCACCACCGTGGTGAGCACGTTGACCGCCCTGCTGGCGCCATAGGAGGCAACGGTCCACGGGACGCCGCGAATGGCTTTCAGCTGCATGGAGTCAACAGGTCGATGTGATATCGCTTCGGCGCGTGGTGGCCCCCACAGCCAGCGTAATAGTGCGCTCTCTCGATTCCGCCGCAACGATCGGCGCCGCTTTCGCGGACCTGCGTCGTCAGACGGTCGAGCTCGAGCTGATCGTCGTCGACTCGGGCTCGACGGACGACACGCTCGCGATCGCGGCGTCCTGGGCCGATAGCCTGATCGAGATCCCGCGCGGCGGGTACACGCCCGGGCTTGCCCTGAACCTCGGCACGCGTAGCGCCGGCGGGGACGTCGTCTTCGCACTCTCGTCGCACTGCCGACTGACGCGCGAAGACTGGGCGGAGCGGGCGCTCGCCCACTACGCCGACCCGGACGTCGCCGCGGTGGCGAGCAGCCTCACCACGCCCGACGGGCGGCCACTCGAGCACCCCTACGCTCAGCGTCCCGGCGACGTCTCGCGGAACCCGTTCTGGGGTTTCTCGAACCACGCATCGTCCTGGCGCCGGTCCGTATGGCAGGAGCTTCCGTTCGACGAGCAGACCTATGTCGAGGACAAGGAGTGGGCCGTCCGCGTGATGGCATCGGGAGGCAAGATCGTGTTCGACCCCGAGCTCTGGGTGGAACAGCGTCATCGGTGGAAGGCCGGCGCGCTCGCGTACTTCCGGCGCGAGCGGCGCGAGACGGGCGCGCTTGCCCGGCTCGTCGAGATGACGCCGTACACCACGCGCGATCTCGCGCGCGAGTGGCTGACGCGCCCGGATCAGGAGCGTTCGCGGCTCTTCCACCTCCTGAACTATCGCCGAGCCGCCGGTCTGCTCGGGAAGTACGCCGGCATGAAGGCCGCCCGACGGTGAGCTCGCCCAGTGCGCCGTCGGTATCGGTCGTCATTCCCACCTTCAACCGGCGCGAGCGGCTGCCCGCCGCACTCGCGCCGCTGCTGGCCGAACCGGCGGCCCACGAGATCCTGGTGGTCGTGGACGGCTCCACCGACGAATCAGAGGAGCTCGTCGCGCGCCTCGCGCACGAGGACCCGCGGCTCAGGGCGATCGTCATCGAGAACCGCGGCCTGCCTCGGGCGCGGCTCGCAGGCGCGGAGGCGGCCGGCGGCGAGGTCGTCCTCACGCTGGACGACGACGTGATCGCGGGTCCCGGCCTCGTCGCGGGTCACGCGGCCCGGCACGCCGGGGCCGAGCGGCTGGTGGTGCTCGGATACATGCCGCTCGAGCAGCGGCCGCCGCGGAGAGGCGACTTCGCCCGCGAGCTGTACGGCCGTGAGTACGAGCGAGTCGTGAGTGGCTGGGAGCGCGAACCAGCCACCATCCTCCCGAGCATGTGGGCGGGCAACTTCTCGATCAGGCGCACGGATTACCTCCGGCTGCGAGGCGAGGTCGGACGGGTCGTGAGCGGCTACCACGAGGACATGGACTTCGGCTTGAGCTGCGAGGCGGCGGGCCTCACCGGCGTCTTCGACCGCTCGCTCCGTGCCACGCACATGTACGAGCGCAGTCCCGAGGGCTTCGTGCGCGACGCGCGCAGCTCGGGCACGAACCTGCCGGCGGTGCACCGCCGGCACGCCGAGCTGCTGGGGCCCCTCCCCCGTGACTTCGCCGTTCGCGGGCTGCCGAGTCCGCTCCGCGGCCTCGTCGAGGCGGGCACGCGCCTGCGGCCGGTTCGCGCCGTCACGCGCGCCGGAGCCGGGCTGGCGGGACGGCTCGGGCGCCTGACGCTCGAGCGCCGTGCCGCGGGCCTCCTGTGGCGCATGGAGCAGGGCGCCGCGGCTCGGAGGGTTGGCGCGTGAGCCTGCGGGGTAGCGACGTGCTCGTGCTCTGCTACCACGCGGTCAGCCCGACCTGGGATGCCGACCTCTCGATCACCCCGCACGCGCTCGAGTGGCAGCTCGGCCTGCTCAAGCGGCGCGGGTACCGCGGCGCGACATTCGCGGAGGCCACGCGAGCCGACGCCGTGGACGAGCGCACCCTGGTCGTCACCTTCGATGACGCCTTCGAGTCCGTCCATAGCCTGGCCTACCCCATCCTCGCCAAGCTGGGCCTCCCGGCGACGGTGTTCGTCCCGACCCGGCAGGCGTTCGGCGAGGCGCCGATGAGCTGGCCGGGTGTCGATCACTGGCAGGACTCCTCACATGCGCAGGAGCTTCAGGGGATGTCGCGCGAGCAGCTGCGCGAGCTCGCAAGCGGAGGTTGGGAGATCGGCGCGCATACCCGCACGCACGCCTGCCTGACCGAGGTCTCCGACGACGAGCTCGCCGACGAGCTGGCCGGGTCCAAGGCCGACTGCGAGCGCGAGCTCGGCGTGAGCTGCGTGACAGTCGCCTATCCGTTCGGAGCCGCGGACGGCCGTGTGATCGCTGCGGCGCGGTCCGCGGGGTTCGAGGCCGCCGCCGGGCTGTCCCGCGACCTGGTCCACAGGTCGCGCTTCTACTGGCCGCGCGTGGGCGTCTACCACAGGGACACGCCGCGGCATTTCAGGCTCAAGGTCTCGCCACTCGTGAGGCGGATTCGCGGCGGCCCGCTGATGGCGCGGCTCGGCCGTCACAGGCATGTCGAGGACCTCACGTGAGCGAGTCCCGGGTGCGCGTCGCCGTGATCGTGCCGTGCTACAACGACGGCGCGACCGTCGGCGACACCATCGCCTCCATCGACGAGCCGGAGCCCATGGAGGTCGTCATCGTCGACGACGGCTCGAGCGACCCCAACACCATCGAGGTGCTCCGGCGGCTCGAGGAGGGTGGCGTCCGGGTGGTGCGCCATGAGGAGAACCGCGGGCTGCCGGCAGCGCGCACGACAGGGCTCGCCGCGACAAGCGCGCCCTTCGTGTTCCCGCTCGACTCGGACGATCTCGCCGTTGCGGGCTCGCTTGCGCGCCTTGCGGATGTGCTGGAGGACGCGCCGCGGGCGGACGCGTGTTACGGGGACTGGTTCGAATGGGACGGGGTGGAGACGCTGCGCCGTGTGCCGCGGCGCTTCGATCCCTATCTCGTGGCGTTCAGGAATCGCTACCCGGTCGCGTCGATGTTCCGGCGCACGTTCCTGGAGGAGGTCGGCGGCTGGCAGAGCGTCGGCGGGATGGTCGGCTACGAAGACTGGGACCTGTGGATGACGCTCGCCGAGCGCGGCGGGACCGCGGTGTTCGCGGACGGGGTGCCCGTCGTGCGATACCGAGTCCACGGCGTCAGGATGCTCCGCTCCGTGACCGGCAACCACGCGCGCCTGTACCGGGAGCTGAGGGCCAGGCACCCGAGCCTGTTCGCCAACCTCGACGAGCACCGGCGCGACTCGGTCCTGTCGCCACTGGAGCGAAGGCTCTATCCCCTGATCTACGGCGCGCGGCGGCCGCTGGGCATCAAGCGCCGCGCGTCGCACCTGCTCGGCCGGATACGGCTCGCGGTCTCGCGCGCCCGCGGTTAGGTGGACGGCGCCTCGTAGCCGTACGGCCTGCGCTCGGCCTCCGTGGCCTCGGTGAGGATCACGGTGAAGTCGCGCACGCGCAGCGAGTTGAGCGTCTCCCGCGCCGACTGCGCGTCGTCCTTCGACAGGGCGTCCTCGCGCGCCACGACGATCACGCGATCCGCCACCTGCGCGAACGGGTAGGCGTCCGGGGCCAGCAGCAGGGGCGCCGAGTCGACGATGACGTAGTCGGCTCGCTCGCGGAGGTGCGCCACCAGGGCGGCGGCCTGGCCCATCGTGAACACGTCGTCCGTCTCCCCCAGGCGGGTGCCGGCGGGGAGGAGCATCAGGCTCTGCGCGTCGTATGAGCGTCCCTCCCAGGCGGTCCCGGCTGCGGTGGCCTCGACCGGCTCGGTCGCGTGTGCTCGTGCCGCCCGCAGGCTTCCGGGTACCGGCACCGGGACGAGTGCGTCGTCAAGCTCAATCTCGCCGCGGGCGACATCCGCGAGACCCGGCTGCTCCGCCGGGATCTCGAAGAAGCGGTGCAGAGCCGGGCGGCGCAGGTCACCCTCGACCGCGATCACCCGGAGGCCCGACCGTGCCAGGAGCGCCGCCACGTTCGCGACGACCGTCGTCTTGCCCTCCTCGGCCAGCGAGCTGGTCACCAGGACGACGCCGGACTCCGATCCGTTTGACGAGAAGCGGATGGTGGCGCCGAGGATCTCGAGCGCATCCCCGATCCGCTGCGCCATCCGCGGCGGGAGATGCGGCAGCTGGGACGGCCGCGTCCCGACGGTCCCCGGCGGGAGCACCCCTGCCACCCGGGCACCGAACGCGTCCTGGGCGTCGCGGTGGGTACGGATCCGGTTCGCAAACCCGTCGCGCACCAGCGCCAGCAGGATGCCCGCCACGAGGCCCAGCAGACCGGCGATGGCAAGCGTGCGAGTCGGCTTCGGCGACACGCGGTCGGGAAGCGCGTGGGCGGGGTCGAAGATCGTGGCGGTCACGGGCGGCGTCTGGTCGGCGCTCGGCTGGCCGTCCGTGCCGGTCTGCCCCTGCGCCGCCTGGTCGCCGAAGCGCGTGTCCACGAGCTCCGTGAACACCTCGCCGATCCGCTGCAGCACCTCCTGGGACTGCGCGCGGTCGGTGTCCTTGTAGGTGAGGTTGAGGACCGACGCGTCGGGTTTGGTCTCGACCTCGAGCTGGTCGAGGATCTCGCCCGGCGAATCCTCCAGGCCGAGCTCCGTCTTGACCCGGCGCGCGACGACTTCGCTCTCGAGCAGATCGGTCATCGTCTGAGTGAACGGCTCGACCGCGAACGAGACGTCGGGGCCGAACAGCGCCTGGCCCTGGCCGACGACGATCTTCATCTCGGACGCGTACTGCGACTCCTGCCGCGACAGCCACCAGCCCGCGACGGCGAGCGTCACGACGAGAACGGTCACGACGATCAGCCATTGACGGCGGATTGCGGCCAGGTAGCGGCGCAGGGACGAGCCTGTCGAGTCGGCAACTTCGTTCATCGAGGAAGCTCCCGCATCTTGGCAGGCTGCGCGGCTATCCGGGCCAGGGCAAGGCTCACTCCCAGGAGCACCCAAAGCCCTCGGTCCGTCTCCGTAGACAGGAACGCCGACACGAGCAGGAAGCCGACCATCGAGATGAGCAGCGCCTGCGCAGCCGCGGCGACGATCGGGTCGGGGCGGGCCCGCGCGGTTCGCGCCGCCCAGCGGAGCGTGGTCACCGCGCTCACGAGGACGGCCACCAACAGGGCCAGCCCGATGACGCCGAGCTCCGCCAGCGTTCCGAGGTACGCGCTGTGGGCCACCTGGCCGCCCTGGCGGAGCCGGTAGGCCGAGAAGTCGACCCCGGGCGTTTGCCGAAGCAGCGTGGTGCTCTCGTTCGGGAAGGCCCCGTAGCCAATCCCGCGCAACGGGTGCTCCTCCCATGCCGTATCGGCCGCCCGCCAGAGGTTGGCCCGTCCCGAGCCGCCCTCCGCGGTCGTGAAGAGCGATTCGCTGCGAGCCTCGAGGTCGGAGAAGGCGGCCCAGAGCAGGACGCCACCGCCGATCACGGCCACGAGCAGTGCGAGCCGCTTGAACCCCGGCGAGCGGAACATCACGCGAGCCGGCTGGAAGGCGATCAGCGCGAGCACCCCGAACAGCGCCAGTAGTCCGCCGCGCGAGAGCGTGACCAGCACCGACCCGACGACGACGCCCACGCCGAGCAGCGCGATGAGCCGTAGCCCGCCCCGTTCCACGTGTGAGGCGACGACGAGGCAGATCGGCAGGGCGAGCACCTGCAGAGCCGCGAAGAAGTTCGCATCGCCCGCGTACGCGACCGCGCGCTCGTAGCCCGCGAAGTACTGCGCGATCGCCACCACTCCGAGCGCGACCGCTACGAACCACACCGTAACGGCGAGCCGGCGAAGGTCTTCCCGCGTCTCGACCAGAACCGCGAAGCTCGCCATGTATATGAGCGACAGCACCAGCGACGCGAGCGCGAAGGCCGTCCCGCTCTCCTGGAAGGAGTCGTCCGGGTTGATCGTCCAGATGACGCTCGCCAGCGCGAACGCCGTGTAGGCCGTCACCGCCCAGAGCACCTCGCGCCGTGGGAAGCGCGGCAGGCCGTGCGTGACCAGATGCGCCACGACGATCGCCGCTGCAAGCGGTCCGGACAGCCGGGAGATCGTGAGGCCGCCGAGCTCGAGGGACTCCGCGAAGACGGTCACCACCAACAGGGACGGGAGCCACGCCGGCCGCAGGAACAGCCAGGCGAGGGCGGGGATCGCGAGCACCGCAACGCCGAGCAGGGGATGGACGGCGGTCGCGGCTCCGAGGACGGCCCCGGTGGCCGCCGAGCCGGCGAGCCAGGGTGCCGCGCCGCGCCACCGCGTCCGGGTGCCGAAGGAAGGACGCCGGCCGGCGAGCGCGCTCATGCGGCCCCACCGGCCAGGATGAAGTGCGCGACCCTCCGGGACTCGGCCTCGAGTGTCCGCGCACGGGCGAGCTCGAGGCCCGCGCGAACAAGCCGCTCGCGCAGCTCGGGCTCACTGGCCACGCGCTCTATGGCGCGGGCGGCGGCACCGGCGTCGCTCGGAGGGATGAGCAGGACAGCGCTCCGCTCCGGCCCCGTGCCGACGCCGCCCACCTCCGTCGCCACCGCGGGCAGGCCGGCCGCGAACGCCTCGTAGAGCACCTGCGGCATGCCCTCGGTCAGCGACACGTGCAGGAAGACGTGCGAATCGCGGTAGAGCCCAGTGAGGCCGTCGTCGACCGGCACGTAGCCGTGCAGCACCGCCTCGTCATCCACGCCGAGCCGCTCGAGCCGGTCACGCAGCGCCGCCTCCTCCACCCCCTCGCCACAGACGTCCAGCCGCCAGCGACCGGGCGCGTCCAGCTGGGCGAGCACGTCGGCCAGCAGCAGTGGATTCTTCTCCGGGTCGAGACGACCGACCGAGAGCACGCTCACCCGGCCGTCGTAGCGCCGCGCGAGCGCCGTCTCCGGAGTCACAACGTCCTCGTCGCGGACGAGCGAGATCGTGACCTCGAGCAGGCGGCGCGAATGTGCAAGCGATCGACCGAGGTCCGGGCCCACGGCCACCATCGGCAGCGCTCGCGCGAGCAACCGCCAGGCCGCCTCGAGAAGATCCGCAGCCAGCCAGAGGTCACGGCGGCCGGGGTGGCGGTGGCGCACGTAGTCGCGGTAGCGCTGCCGCGTTCCGAGCACCACGCGCTTGCGCATCGCGAGCGCGATGACGGCCAGCAGCACCGACATCGGATGAGGACCGAAGACGAGCACCGCGTCGACCCGGCGCAGTGCCGCAACGAGAGCACGGACGGTGGCAGGCATCGCGCGGAGCACCGCCACGGGGCTCGAGGCTGCCGAATAGGAGGGGAGCTCTGCGAGCTCCACGTCGCCGGGCAGGCGATGAGGCAGCGGCGAGCCGGGATCCGCGAGGCGGCCCAGCAGCAGCAGGCCGTCGAAGTGGGGCCGCAGCCCCGCGAGGAAGAGCGCAAAGGGCATCTCCGCGTAGAGCGCGCCTCCGCGCCGCTCGTAGCGGAAGTCCATGTAAGCCGCCAGCCTCAGGGCCGCTGGAGTCTAGGCGAGCGTCCGGGCGAGCTCAGCAGTTGCCTGCCGACACGCATGGCTCCACAAGCCGGAGCCGGCTCCAGTCGACGCCGTCCTGGAGGTTGAAGACGTACATGCCGTTCCACTGTCCGAGCCCGGCGCGGCGCGCGAAGGCGGCCAGCGGGTCTGCGGCGCCGAAGCTCGTGTAGCTCGAGCCCGACTCGAGCTGCAGCCCCCAGGCGCCGGAGCCGATTGCGTCGCCGACGATCATCCCGTAGCTCGCGAGCGCCCGCAGGATCGTCTTCTTCCAGCCGGGCACGCGCAACGAGTCGATCTCGGAGTCGGACATGTCGAGCACGAAGCGCGCTCCCATCGGCGGCGCGTTCTCGTCGCTCTCTCGGTTCTTCGAGCAGGGCTCCCCGGTGTGCTCTGCCGCGGGGTAGACCGCCGTCGAGGCCTGTGCGGTGCAGCGGACGCCCATGAAGAGCGCGTGGTCGATCCGGCCCGCGTCGAGCTCGGGCGCCCGGATCACCCCCGCCGCCAATCCGAAGTGCGCCGCCGTCGCGTTCGAGCCCAGCCCGTCGCCATCGACACGCGTGCGCCCGCCCCAGCCGAACCGGAGCGTGCCGCCCCCGCGAGGCTTCGACGAGACCGTCCACAGGTCGTACTCCCAGCCGTCCTCCGTAATCACCGACATATGGGCATCGCCGCCGCCCGCCGGGCGAGCGGCTTCCGGAATGTGGATCTGATGTCCGTCGATCTCCGAGCTGCCCCACTGCTGAGTGGCGTCGAGCTCGAAGACCGGGTCGGATGCCTTCGAGAAGTAGATCGGGTGGTAGTAGTCCGCATCCGTGTCCGCATGGCCCGCCAGGAGGTTCTGGGCGGAACCCCACGAGAGCAGCCGGTGGACGACCTGCCCGGAGCGGGGATCCACGGGCGCGCCGCGCCGGACCCGGCGGTTCCAGGGCGAGCGCGGCCCGTACGGGCGCCAGGCGGCCGAGGTGGCCTCCGGCGGCGTGGTGCGGTGAACGCGCCGCGCGGCGCGGCGCCGCTGCCCGCACCTGCGCGTCTTCCGGACCGCGCGTGCCAGGCGCGCCCGCGGGCGTCCGGCGCGGCGCCCGCGGCGCTCGGTGTGACGGATCTGGCGGCGGAGCTTGCGCGTGAGCAGTCGCCGGTAGCTGCGCCTTGCGGGCGAGCACGGGCGCACCGCGCGGACGTGACCGGGGCCGGCCGCCGCCGCGCCCGGCTGCGCAGCGGAGCGCGCGCCGGAAGCGGAGCCGGTGGCCGGCGCTAGCAGGCAGAGGGCCGTGACCACGCACGCGAGGAGGACCAGCCCGGGGCGGAAGGGCGAGAGGAGCACTACCTCTCCTCTCGGAACTCTTCGCCGCGACCGTCAGGTCTGCAAGACGGCGCATCGAACATCCGTCCAGGGGCTTTGGCCGAGGGGCCACGTAGGGTGCCCCGGATGGGCGACTCCGCGGCCCCTCCGTTCGTGACGCTGGTGCTCCCGGCACTCGACGAGGAGCGCTACCTCGAGGCCTGCGTACGCGGCCTGCTGAGCGGAGAGCAGCCCACTGACCGGATCGAGATTCTGGTGCTCGACGGCGGATCCGCCGACGGCACGCGGGCGATCGCGGAGCGGCTTGCCGGCGAGCTGACGTTCCTGCGAATGCTCGACAACCCCGGGCGCCTGCAGTCGGCCGCCTTCAATCTCGCCATGCGCGCGGCCGACCCGCGCGCGGAGTACCTGCTTCGCTGCGACGTGCACGCCGAGTATCCGCCCGGCTTCGTTGCGCGCGCGCTGCGAACCGCGGAGGACACCGGCGCCGCGCTTGTCGCGTTCAGCGACGCCCCCGCATACCACGGCTGCTTCCAGGCCGCCGTCGCGTTCGCGCAGAGCACCGCGGTGGGCGTCGGGGGCTCTCGCTACAGGCTCGGCGGCTGGTCGGGCTGGGTCGACCACGGCAAGCACGGCTGCTTTCGGCGCTCGGCGGTCGAGGCGGTCGGTGGATACGACGAGGGCTTCAGCCACAACGAGGACAGCGAGCTGTCGCTGCGGCTGTTGCGCGCGGGCGAGCGCATCTGGCTCGACGGCGAGCTCGTCGTGCACTACTACCCGCGCGACTCGCTCACGGCGCTGGCGCGCCAGTACTGGCGCTACGGACGCGGCCGGGCGTCCACGTGCGTGAAACACCGCCTCTGGCCCAAGCCGCGCCAGCTCGCTCCGGTGGTGCTCGTACCGTGGCACCTGCTCGTGCTCGTAATCGCGCTGTGGCGCCCGATCGCACTGGTGGCGCCCGCCGCTTACCTGGCCGCGCTCGTATCGGTCTCCGCGGTCGCGGCCGTCCGCCGGCGCCAGCGCTGCCTGCTGCTCGCGCCGGCGGCGCTCGTGACGATGCACCACGCGTGGGGCGCGGGCTTCCTCAGCCGGGTCCTTCAGGCCGGACTCAGCAACCCCCGCTGGAGACGCACGGCGCGACCAGCCGCAGCCGGCTCCAGTCGACGCCGTCCTGGAGGTTGAGGACGTACATCCCGTTCCAGGTCGGAGCGCCGCTCGAGCGCGCGAAGGCGGCCACGCGGTCGGGCTTCCCAAAGCTCGTGTAGGTCGAGCCCGACTCGAGCTGCAGCCCCCAGGATCCCGAGCCGATCGCGTCGCCGACGATCATCCCGTAGCTCGCCAGCGCCCGCAGGATCGTCTTCTTCCAGCCGGGCACGCGCAACGCCTCGATCTCGGAGTCGGACATGTCGAGCACGAAGCGCGCTCCCATCGGCGGCGCATCCTCGTCGCTCTCGCCGCGCTGTCTAGAGCACGCCTCGGCGGTGTTCGGCGCCGCCGGGTAGACCGCGGCGGCCGGCGCCGCGGTGCAGCGCACGCCCATGAAGAGCGCGTGGTCGATCCGGCCCGCCTCGAGCTCGGGCGCCCGGATCACCCCCGCCGCCAAGCCAAAGTGGGCCGCCGTCGCGTTCGAGCCCAGCCCGTCGCCATCCACACGCGTCCGCCCGCCCCAGCCGAACCGGAGCGTGCCACCGCCGGCCGGCTTCGACGAGACCGTCCACAGGTCGTACTCCCAGCCGTCCTCGGTGATCACCGACATGTGACCGTCCCCGCCCGCGGCCGGGCGCGCCGCGTCGGGAATGTTGATGCGATGGCCCTCGATCTCGGCGGTGCCCCAGGGCTGAGTGGCGTCGAGAACGAAGACCGGGTCGGACGCCTTCGAGAAGTAGATCGGGTGGTAGTAGTCCGCACCGGTGTCGGCGTGCCCCGCAAGCATGTTCTGCGCCGCTCCCCACGACAGCATGCGCCGCACCACCTCGGCCGAGCGCGGTGACGCAGGGGTGCTCCGCGCGATACGGCGGTTCCAGGGCGACACCTCGCCGTACGGGCGCCAGCACTCCGGCGCGCCAAGACCACCGCCGAACGCCGAGAACCCCGGGCACGAGGGGTCCGCCGGCGGCACCGGGTTGCTCGGCTGAGGCGCCGGGTTGCTCGGCCGAGGCGCCGGCCCCTGGCCCGGCAGCTGCGGAGCGTCCGGCGCGGGCGTCCACGGCGCCACGGGCTCTGGCCGGCCGCGCCCCTTGATCTCACGGTACGCGCGGCAGCGGAGCTGGGCGCGGTGCAGCCCGCGCGCACCGCGAGCCCTGGCGCCACGACGGAGCAGGCGCCCGCGACGAATCGCGGCCGCCGTCCCGCAGCGGTGCTCGAGCTGGGTGGCGCTCCACCTGAGGTGTGCCTCCCGGCGCGGCTTGCCGGGCTTGGCGGCGGATGCCGAGGCGGGCGCGGCGTACGTGAGCGCCGAGAGCAGCGCGACAGCGCACAGCGAACGGGCGAATCCGCCGCAGAGGGGCATGCCTCATGTCTCGGAGGCATACCGCGGGCGCTTTCGAGAGCGGCCGCCGTTCTGGACGGGCGACCCAGGCGGAGTGAGAGATCAGCGCCAGGAACGGAGGCGGAGCCGCTGCCCGAGCGGGCGCTTCGACGCCAGCTCACCGCGCAGCGCCTCCAGCTGCATGCGGGCGCTCTCGACCTCTTGCTCCAGCGCCTGAACGGTTGCCAGGAGCTCCTGCACCTGGGCGTCGGCCGCCTGGCGCGCCTCCGCCTCTCCCCTCAGCGCGTCGAGCTCGCCGGCCATCTGTGCGCTCTGCTCGCGCTCCCGCTCGAGCTCGGCCTCGAGCCCCTCACGCCGTTCGACCTGCCCTCGCAGCAGGCGCTCCAGCTGGCGCCCTCGCACCCGCGCCTCGGTGAGAGTCGCGGTCTGAGCCTCGAGGCGCTCCAGCAGATCGGACACCGGTACGGCCGGATCCACCGTCAGCTTGTCTTGCGTGTTGCTCACGTGTCCATGCACGATAACCGCGAAAGGCCGCGCAAAAACGTGCGACCCGTCCTATTCTGGACTGCGGGGTACCTTGAGGTCTTGGACGCGCGCAGGAATATGAGGCTGGGCAGGGATGCCCTGCTGGTCGTCGCAGCCATCGCGGCTGCGCTCGCCTGCGCTGCGCCGGCCGGCGCGGCGACCTACGCCGACCCTTCGTTCGGCGAGGAGAGCCTGCTCTACGAGCTCGACTTCCCCGTCCAGGTCGCGTGGGCTCCGGACGGGCGGATGCTCGTTGCGGAGAAGGACGGCGTCGTGAAGGTGCAGAACCCGGGCCAGGCCGGCAGCTTTCCGATTCTGGACATCCGCGACAAGGTCAACGGGACCGACGACCGCGGCCTGCTCGGCCTGGCCGTGGACTCGCAGTACCCCGCGCAGCCCTACCTCTACGTGGTCTACACGCGCGACGTCGGGCTCATGGCGGACAGCACCGGTCCGATGGTCTCGCGCCTCGTTCGCTACACCCTCGGCCCGGCGCCGAACAGCGAGCTCACGAACGAGACCGTCCTGCTCGGCACTCACGCCACCGGGCCCTGCCCGGCGCCCAGCAACACGCTCGACTGCCTGCCCTCCGACTCGAGCACACACTCGATCGGCACGGTCCGCTCGGCGCCCGACGGCACGCTGTTCGTCGGCACCGGCGACGGGGCCGAGTTCAACAACGTCGATCCGCAGGCCTTTCGCTCACTCAACGAGCAGAGCCTCGCCGGCAAGATCCTTCATGTCGACCGCGAGGGCCGCGGCCTTCCCGGTCACCCGTTCTGCCCGGCCGACACCGACCTGACGCACGCCTGCGCGAAGCTGTGGGCGAAGGGTTTTCGCAATCCGTTCCGCTTCACCCTCCGCGACGACGGTCTGCTCGCGCTGGGGGACGTCGGCTGGAACTCGTTCGAGGAGCTGGATCTCGTGGGCGGCGGCAAGAGCTACGGCTGGCCCTGCCGGGAGGGCCCGGCGCCGACGCCCGGCTACGAAGACGACCCGCTCTGCGACGACCCCGGCCCCCAGACTGCGCCCGATTGGTGGTGGGACCGCTCGGGCCACGGCGGCGCCATCGTCGGGGGGCCGACCTATCCCGGTGGCGATTACCCGGACGAGTACGACGGCGGGATGTTCCTCGGCGACTACGCACAGGCCACCGTCTCGTCCGTGAAGCTGGACGGATCGACGCCGTCGGTGACGCCCTTCATCTCGAACATCTCGTTCACCGACCTGGAGCTGGACCCGAGCGGACAGCTCGTCTACGTGGACCCGGGCTTCTCGCCGGGCACGGGCGGGGTCTACCGCGTGACCTTCGATCCAGCCGGGCGGCCTCATGCGCAGGCATCCGCGACCCCGGTGTTCAGCGACCCGCGCCAGCCGGTCGACTTCAGCAGCGTGGGCTCCACGCCGCCGAGCGGCGGCGCAGCGTTGACGTACGAGTGGGACTTCGGAGACGGGAGTCCCATCGTCACGACCCCCAACCCGACGCACACCTACGCGACCGACGGGGCCTTCGCCGCGCGGGTCACGGTCACGAGCGGGGGCAAGTCGGACACCGACACCGTGGTCGTGCACCCGGGCAACGCCGCACCGCCCGACGGCCTCGAGGTGACCGCGTCCCCGCCCAGCTACCGCGGCGGGGACCTGCTCACGCTGACGGGCTCGGCGAGCGACGAGGGAGGCGCTCTGCCCGACGCTCAGCTCGACTGGACGGTGCTGCTCCGCCACGGGGGGCACTTTCATCCCGTGCGCTCATGGACGGGCGTCGGCCAGGTCAGCTTCACCGTGCCGGGGAACCACGATGCCGACTCGCACTACGAGATCCGGCTGACCGCGACCGACACTCAGGGGGCGAGCACCTCGAAGACGTTCGTCGTGAGTCCCGAGACGGCCGCGCTGACACTCCGCAGCGTTCCCGCCGGAGCGCCCCTGGACTACGCGGGCAGCCTGTTCGCCACGCCCGTCGATCTCACCGCGGCCGTGGGCTTCCGCACGACGCTCGGCGCGGGCGAGAGCTTCTCGCGCGACGGGCGCGACTACGCCTTCCGGTCGTGGTCCGACGGCGGCGCCCGCCGGCACGAGATCGAAATCCCGCCGGGCGGCGGCTCGCTCGTGGCGACCTACGAGGACGTGACGGCGTTCTCGCCCGGCCCGGAGCCCGGCGGGCCCGGCCCGGGCGGCCCCGCCACTGACAGGCGGCGGCCGCGAATCAGCTTCTCCGCTCGGCCCGGCTCGGACGCACGGCACGGCGTCCTGCGCGGGAGCGTGAGCGACGACGGGGGCGTCCGCCGAGTCGAGGCTGCCCTGGCGCTGAGGAGCGGCTCGCACTGCCGGTGGTGGAGCAGGCGCGCGAGGAGGCCCGGCCGAGCCAGGGCCTGCAGCAGGCCGGTGTGGCTGCCGGCGACGCTGACCCGCACCCGCGGGGCTAGCTTCCGGTGGCGCGTGGCCCTCCGCGGGAAGATCGGCGCGGGCCGCTGGCGCGAGCTGATCCGGGCGACCGACAGGGCCGGCAACGTGGCGCGCGCCGGCGCGTCGTTCCGCTAGCCGCGTGAGGCTCGATCCCATCGAGCGGCTCGAGGATGCCGAATCCGACTGGCGGCGGCTGTCGGACGCCGCCGGTAACCCGTTCACGAGCTGGGAGTGGGCATCGACGTGGTGGCGGCACTTCGGCGACGGCCGCGAGCTGCGGGCGCTTCGCTGCGTGGACGACGACGGCCGGATCGCCGGCATCCTGCCGCTCCAGCTCTCCACCGTTCGCCGCCTGCGCATGCTGCGCTTCATCGGGAACCGCCCGGCCGACGAGCAGGCGCCGCTGGCCGCCGCCGAGGACCGGGCGGAGGTCGGGGCGAGCTTTGCCCGCGTCCTGCGCGAACGCGACGGCTGGGACGTGGCCCTCGCCGAACGCCTGCCGGAGCGCGACGGCTGGGCGGCGGAGCTCGGCGGGCGGATCCTGCGCGCGGAGCCGAGCCCGGAGCTCGAGCTGTCCGAGCCGGACTGGGACGCCTTCCTCGCAGCCCGGAGCTCGAACTTCCGCCAGCAGGTCCGCAAGTTCGAGCGCCGGCTCATCCGCGACCACGGCCTGGCCTTCCGCCTCGCCGACGACCCCGCCCGCCTCGATCAGGACATGACCACTCTCATCCGGCTGCACGAGGCCCGCTTCGGAGCAGGCACCACCGCGTTTCCGCCCGAGCTCGTCCCGTTCCAGCGCGAGCTCGCGGCCGAGGCGCTGCGCGCGGGCTGGCTCAGACTCTGGTTCGCCGAGCTCGACGGCCGCCCGGTCGCCGCCTGGTACGGCTTCCGCATCGGGAACGTGGACTGGTTCTACCAGCAGGGGCGCGACCCGGATTGGGAGCGGGCCTCGGTGGGATTCGTCCTCACCGCCCACACGATCCGCGACGCGTTCGACGCGGGTGTGCGCCGCTACCGCTTCCTGCTGGGCGACGAGGAGTACAAGGCGCGCTTCGCGACCGAGACGCACGCGGTGCAGACGGTCGCGGTCGCGGGCAGCGCGAAGGGCGCCGCGGCGCTGGCGCTCGTGCGCGCGGCGCGGCGCGCGCCGCCCACCGTTCGCGCCCGGCTCGGCCGGCTCGCCGAGGGCCGCTCGTGAGTAGGCTCAGCCGGATGAGCTGGCGCGTCGCCGTGCCGGTCACGTTCGTCGCGGCGCTGATCGTCTTCGTCCCGCTCGCCGCGGTCGTGGAGCTGCCCGGCGAGACGGCGGTCCAGGAGTTCCTCGGTCAGAAGTACGAGGAGCCCTGCGGCTCCACGATCCACGCGGGCGAGGGTCAGGCGTGGCGCGAGGAGCCGGGCGCGCCCAAGGTCCGCGACGGCCCGTCGGGCGTCCGGGTGGGCAGGTATGTCTACGTGCTCGGAGGGATCGAGGACTACGACGACGACTTCGAGTACGTGGACTCCGCGGAGGAGCTGGAGCGCTTCGACCTTCGCACAGGAGAGTGGAAGGAGCTGCCGCCGATGCCGGTTGAGCTGAACCACATTCAGCTCGCGGCCGCGCGCGGCGACCTGTACGTGCTCGGCGGCCTCACCGCGCATCTGGCCGAGACCGCCGCCACCGGCCGCGCCTGGCGCTTCGACATCGAGAGCAATCGCTGGTCCAAGCTGCCGCCGCTCCCGACGCCGCGCGGCGCCGCCGGCGCGGTCACGATCGGCGACCGCATCTATGTCGTCGGCGGCGTGGTGGACGAGCAGCGCAAGACGACGCTCGAGGCCTACGACCTCGACACCGGCAGGTGGGAGAGCCTCGCGCCGATGCAATCGCCCCGCGATCACCTCGGCGCGGCCACCCTCGACGGCAAGCTCTATGCGCTCGGGGGGAGGCGCGGGAACGCGGTCGCGCTTGACGACTTCGAGCGCTACGACCCGGCGAGCGACCGCTGGGAGCGCCTCCCCGGTCCGCCCGAGGCCACTGCCGGCTTCGGCTTCGAGGCTGCGAACGGGCGGCTCGTCGCGAGCGGCGGCGAGAACCTCCGCTACCGCGTGCTCACCGGGCGCACCTGGGCCTTCGACCCGGCGACGCGCGAGTGGGTGGCGCTCCCCAGCATGGACCCGCCGATGCACGGCCACGTGATGGTGGAGTACCGCGACCGCGTATACGTCTTCGCGGGCTCGCGCTGTTCGGGGTACCACCCGTTCCGGAGCGCGGCGTCGCTCGAGGTCCCGCCGGCGTGAGGCGGTTGACGCGGCGGCAGGCGATCGGGGCGGGCGCGGCGGGAGCGGCAGCCGTCGGCGGCCTGTACTACGGGCGCTTCGCCGTCGGCGGCGAGTTCGAGGACCATGTGGCGTCGGCGCTCGGAGTCGACCGTGACCTCGCCACGCAGATGCTGGAGCGTGCGCGAGACCGGCTCGGGGCTGCCGAGTACGACGCTCGCTCTGCGGCCTTCCTAGCCGCCACGACCTTCCCCGGCACGCTCGTCCCCGCCGATGGTGCCCGGCGGCGTGCCGTCGCGGGGCTCCTCGGTCCGATGTTCCAGCAACGCATGGACAGCCTCGTGTACCTCGGTCAGGTTGAGCGGCCGCCCGACGGCCGCTGCCAGGGCCTGCTCCGCGCTTGACGGTGGACGAGCTCGACGTCGCGGTCGTCGGGTCGGGCTTCGCCGGTCTGCTCGTGGCCCGCGAGCTCGTCCGGGCGGGCCGCCGCGTGACGGTGTTCGAGCGAGGCGGGCGCCGCTCTCACCGCGAGCAGCTCGAGACCGGTGAGCACGAGGTTGACGGCCAGGGCGCGCACCACAACCACGAGGACGCCGAAGGCAGCGACTATCCGTGGAACTACACCTACGGGGTGGGCGGCTCGTCATTGCACTGGACCGGCGTCACGCCGCGGCTCGTTCGCGCCGACTTCGAGCTGCGGAGCCGATACGGGGTCGGGCGCGACTGGCCGCTCTCCTACGACGAGCTTGTGCCGTACTACGAGGAGGCGGAGCACGTCCTGAGCGTTGCCGGTGAGGGCGCCCCGTTGCCCGCCCATCCCCTGTCGCCGGTCGATGAGCTGGTCGCTCCGCTGCTCAGCCCGTTCGCCCCGCTGCCACAGGCGCGCACGAGCCGCCGTGTGGGCGGCCGCTCGGCCTGCTGCGGGGCGACCACCTGCGAGCTCTGTCCCGTGGACGCGCGCTTCTCGATGCTGCACGTGCTGGATGCGGGCCTTGGCGAGAGCCCGGAGCTCGAGCTCCGGGATGAGACCGTCGTGGCGCGGCTGCGCCACCGTGCGGGGCGGGTGACGGCGATCGAGACGCTCGACCGCGCCGGCGAGCCACGCGTGGTCAGGGCCCGCGTCGTGGTCCTGGCCGCGAACGGGATCGAAAACCCGGCCATCCTCCTGCGGTCGGGCCTTGACGGGCCGGATGTGGGCCGCTGGCTCTTCGACCACGGGCATCGTGTGCTCGAGCTGGAGGTGGACCGGCCCGTTCCACACGGGCGCGGCGCCGCGCTCACCACCGGCATCTCGCACGCCTACCGGGACGGCGACTGGCGCTCAGAGCGCGGCTCACAGCTCGTGATCCCGTTCAATCCCGGGAGTGACTTCGAGTCGATGCTGATCGACGACGTCGTGGCCGGGCTGAGCGGGGGGCGCGCACGCGCGCGGGCGAGGCGGCGCTTCGAGCGCCGGCTGGTCCTCGACACGGTCGGAGAGGACCTGCCACAGCCGGAGCGGCGCATCGAGCTCGCGTCCCGGAAGGACGAGTTCGGGCTGCCGCTCAACCGGGTCGCCTATCCCGCGGATGGCGAGTACATCACGCGCGGCCGGCGCTTTATGTACGCCGACCTGGAGCGCCGCCTGCGCCCGCTCGGGGCGCGCATCGTCGCCACGCTGCGCCGCGGCGAGGGCTCGCACAGCCTGGGCACCTGCCACATGGCTGCGCGGGGCGGGGTCGTCGACGCCGACCAGCGCCACCACGGCCTGGAGAACCTGTTCATCACCGGTGGCTCCGCATTCCCGAGCTACAGCCCGCACCACCCCACGCTCACGATCTGCGCTCTCGCCATCAGGCTCGGGCGAATGCTCGCCCGGTCGAGCGACTAGGACGCCCGGTTTCGTCCAGCCGGGCTGGTGGGTAGATTGCAGCCACCACTGCCGAATCGCCCTTCGGGGAGGCCGCAGGGCGAACGGGGGAACCAGTGGCGACCAAGCCGGTCGCTGGGGCGAATCGGACAGATGGCGCATGCCTCGATCCGTAGCGCGACTCCTTTTTCCTGCGCGAGCCCGTCAGCTAACCCCGTAGGCGCCGAGGAAAGAGGAGTCGGGGGATGCGACACGCAAGGATTGCGGTTGCGGCGGGGATCACAATGGCGGGGGTCACATTGGCGCTTTCAGCGCCCTCTCTGGCCGCGGCGAATGTCCCGCCCGAGAGCGTGGCGCTGATCGAAAAGGTGAACAAGATCAGGCGCTCGAGCGGGCTACCCAGACTCAGGGTCTCGGAGGAGCTCACCGGCTCCTCGCGCAGCTACGCGCGCTACATGCTGAAGAGGGACTACTTCGGCCACCTGGCGTCGATCCGCGCGGGCGGCAACTTCCTGATGGTCGGCGAGACGCTCGAATGGCACAGCGGCTGGAAGGACCGCGTCCGGACGACCGTGGCGCGCTGGATGGCTTCGCCGCCGCACCGGGCCGTCCTGATGAGCCCGACCTACAGGTTCATGGGCGCCGGCAAGGCGAGGGGCAACATGGGCCGGCGCAGGGCCACCGCTTGGGTCGCGCAGGTGGGCGCGCGACCCGAGACGCCGCTGGGCGGCGTCGGCGGCTAGTCGGGCCGGCGCGGGACCAGTACCGCGCGCTTGAACTCGGCCACGAGCGTTCCGTCCTGCTTGAAGACGCGCGTGTGGACCTTCACGACGCCGCGGTCCGGCTTCGACTCGGACGGCCTCAGCTCGAGCACCTCCGACTCCGCGAAGAGCGTGTCACCGTGGAAGACCGGCGCGGGATGGGAGAGCTCCTCCGTCGCCAGGTTGGCGATCGCCTTGCCTGACACGTCTGCGACCGACATCCCGAGCGCCAGCGAATAGACCAGCGGGCCGACGACCACGTTCCTGCCCTGCTGGGACTGGGCTGCGTACACGTCGTTGATGTGCAGCGGGTGGTGGTTCATCGTTATCAGGCAGAAGAGATGGTCGTCCGCCTCGGTCACCGTCTTCGCCGGCCAGTGCTTGTACACCGCCCCGACCTCGAAGTCCTCGAGGTAGCGGCCATAGGGGCGTGCCCCCGATGCCTCGCGCTCGGCCTGGCCCGTCTCCATTGCTTGCGCCTCGGTCTCGCTCATGGGGCGCGCAATCCTAGTCACCCCGCTAGATTCCGGCGCGCATGCGCAACCCACGCGACTTCTTCAAGCCACTGGCGATCGGCGCACCGGACCCGCTGCGCGAGGTCCCGGTACGGCCGTCGCGGATGATCCACTTCCTCGACTTCTCGAACGAGAAGATGGTCGCCAAGGCGCCCGACATCGCGCCCCAGGTGGACATCCTGCTCGGCAACCTCGAGGACGCGATCCCGGTGGACCGCAAGGAGGCGGCGCGCGAGGGGCTGATCCGGGTGGGCTCGGAGATGGAGCTGGGCGAGACCCAGCTCTGGACCCGCGTCAATTCGCTCGAGAGCCCCTGGGTGCTCGACGACCTGACGCAGCTGGTGGCCGCCATCGGCGACCGCCTCGACGTGGTGATGGTGCCGAAGGTGGAGGGACCGTGGGACATCCACTACGTGGATCGCCTGCTGGCGCAGCTGGAGGCGAAGGCGGGCCTCGACCGGCCGCTCCTGATCCACGCGATCCTCGAGACCGCGCAGGGCGTGACGAACCTCGAGGAGATCGCCACGGCGAGCCCGCGCATGCAGGGAATGAGCTTCGGCCCGGCCGACCTCGCGGCCAACCGCCGGATGAAGACGACCCGGGTCGGCGGCGGGCATCCCGGCTACCGGGTGATCGAGGATCCTGACCCGGACAACCCGGACGCCCCGCGTCTGAGCGCCCAGCAGGACCCCTGGCACTACTCGATCGCGCGCATGGTGGACGCCTGCGCGGGCGCCGGGATCCTGCCGTTCTACGGGCCCTACGGCGACATCAAGGACACCGAGGGCTGCGAGACCCAGTTCCGGGCGGCGTTCCTGCTCGGCTGCGTGGGCGCGTGGTCGCTCCATCCGGCGCAGATCGACATCGCGAAGAAGGTCTTCTCACCGGATCCGGCCGAGGTGAAGTTCGCGAAGAAGGTGATCGAGGCGATACCCGACGGCCGCGGCGTCCACATGATCGACGGCAAGATGCAGGACGACGCGACCTGGAAGCAGTGCAAGGTCATGGTCGACCTCGCCGAGATGCTGGCCCGGAAGGATCCGGAGCTGGCCGAGGCGTACGAGCTCCAGCCGGCGTAGGCCTCCATCCCGCCGGGCTTTCGGGTTAGGGTGGACGCGTGACTCGCGTCCGTCGCGCGGCGCGCTCGGCCGAGCGCCGCGCTCGCCGTATGTGTGTCGCTCGCGATCGCCGCGACCGGCGACATCTCGACCGTGGCGGGGACCGGTACGGCGGGGTTCAGCGGCGACGGCGGCCCCGCGACGGCGGCGCAGATCAGGACGCCGACCGCGGTGGCGGGCACGGCCGATGGCGGCTACGTCTTCTCGGACCAGGGCAACAGCCTGGTGCGGCGCGTGTCGCCGTCGGGAGTCATAACGACGGTGGCGGGGAACGGGACGGCCGGCTTCGGCGGCGACACCGGACCCGCGACCAGCGCCATGCTGAGTGCTCCCAACGGGCTCGCCGAGCTGCCCGACGGCAGCATCCTGATCGCGGACTCCAACAACAACCGCGTCCGGCGGGTATCGGGGGGCATCATCACGACCGTCGCGGGAGGAGGCACGGGCGGCGACAACATCCCGGCGACGAACACCGCACTCGCCTTTCCGGTCGGGCTGGCCGCCAGGCCGGACGGCAGCTACCTGATCGGGGTCAACGACCAGCACCGGGTGCGCCAGGTCGACGCCGGCGGCACGATCACGACGGTCGCGGGCACCGGTGCGGCAGGCTCGGCGGGAGACAACGGCCAGGCGGCGCTGGCGCTGCTCAACGGCCCGGCGGGGGTGGCCCTCATGCCCGACGGCGGCTTCCTGATCGCCGACTCGGACAACAACCTCATCCGCCGGGTCGCGCCGGACGGGGTCATCACCACGGTGGCGGGCACGGGCGCCGCCGGCTTCGGCGGCGACGGCGGCCCGGCGACGGCCGCCCAGCTCAGCTTGCCGCTCGCCGCCGCTCCCACGGCCGACGGCGGCTTCGTCATCGCCGATGCGAACAACCACCGTGTCCGGAGGGTCGCGCCGGACGGCACGATCAGCACCATCGCGGGAACTGGAACACCGGGCTTCGGCGGCGACGGCGGGCCGGGACCAGCCGCGCAGCTCAACAGGCCGTTCTGGGTGGCGTTCACGACGGCGGGCCACCTGCTGATCGCGGACGCCGTGAACAACCGCGTCCGGCAGATCGAAGGCGCACCTCCTCCTCCTCCGCCTCCGCCGCCTCCGCCGGTCAGGCTCGCGGACCTCCCCGTGCCCGACGTCGGCAGGGAGGTCAACGTGGGGCCGGTCGGCGACGGACCGGTGCTGATCGCGATTCCGGGTCAGACGGCCAGAGCGGACCGCGCCCGGGCGAGCCAGAAGGGACTGACGTTCGTGCCGCTCACCGAGGCGCGCCAGATCCCGGTGGGCTCCTTCCTGGACACGAAGCGCGGCAGCGTGGACCTCGTGAGCGCGACCGGCCGGGGCTCGCGCACGCAGTCCGGCCGCTTCGCGGACGGGATCTTCCAGGTGCTCCAGTCCCGGGCCCGTAGGGCGAAGGGCCTGACCGAGCTGCGCTTGAAGGGCTCGAGCTTCAGCAGCTGCCGGACAGCGCGCCGGCGCGGCTCGGCCGGCGCCGCCCAGCGCTCACGCCGCACGGTCCGCCGCCTGCGCTCCAACGCGACCGGACGCTTCCGGACCCGCGGCCGCAACTCGTCGGCGACCGTGCGCGGCACGATCTGGACCACGGCGGACCGCTGCGACGGCACACTGACCACCGTACGCCGTGGCCGGGTGGTCGTGCGCGACTTCCGCCGCAAGAAGACGGTGCTGGTGCGCGCCGGCAAGCGCTACCTGGCGCGGGCGCCGGGGTAGCGGCGCGGCCGCGCGCCGCGCCACCGCCGGCGAACGGCAGCATTGAAGGAGGCGATTTCTAGGCCGCTGTCCTGCCTAGAGGCCCATATAGGGCCACAACCCAGGACAGCCGATGAGGCGCGGCCATTCGGGCCGCCCCTCGATGCCGTCGTTTATGAGCCCACGGGAAGCGCCGGCAGCTCGACCCCCGGCAGCGCCGGCTTCGGCGCCACCGCGTTCCGCCGCGTCCCCAGTCGGCACACGAACCCGAAGTCGGTGCGCCGCGACAGTCCCGTCCGCCCCGCTCCCGTCCCGGGCGACCCCGGGCGCTCGCGTAGCCAGGACCGCCGCACGGGAGCTCGCCGCACGCGCCTGTCGCCGCGGTCGAACCGCAGCACGTCGATCCCGCGCGCGAAGTCGAGCGCGTAGACGATCTCGCCGCTCCGGTCGGTCGGCGGGAAGTAGGCGGACCACGTCTCGCCCTTCGTGGGCACCCAGTAGCCGACCTGGCGGATCCCGGCCGGGTCGCGCACATCGAGGAAGCGCGTGCCCTCCTCGTAGAAGCCGATCGCGACCAGCCCGTTGCGCTCGTCGAAGTAGTGCGCCGAGCAGAGGCCGGTCACCGGCGCCCAGCCCTTGCCCTGCACCAGGTTGTCGAGCTCGGTGGTGAACATGTCGAGCAGCGCGAGCCGCTTGCCCACGATGCCCCAGGTCTGGAAGGACCCGGCGCCCTTGCAGGTCGGCCGGTTGTAGTCCTCCTCGGTTATCGCCACCAGCCGCTTCGAGTAGTGGAGGCTGTTGTGGTGGATCAGGTCGATCGGCGTCTCGCCCTCGCCGCCGATGCCGAAGACCGGGTCGGGGCCCGGGAAGCCGAGCTGGCCCGAGTTCTTGATCGACTCGTCGGTCCGCATCACCATGCGCGGCTTGAGCGGGTCTGACACGTCGTAGGCGGCCGTGCCATCGGCGCCCGCGATCCACGCGAGCCCCTTCCGGTCGACCTGCACGTCGTGCGTCGCGATGCCGGTGATCGCCGGAACGAACTGACCCGCCTTCGTCGGCTTCGCCGGGTCGCGCAGGTCGACGATCTGGATGCCGCGCGAGGTGCCCGCGAGGTAGGCGAAGCGACACTGCTGGATGCACGAGGCGGTGTGGCCGATCCCCGGTTCCTGGGGCTCCGGCAGGTCGAAGATGCCCGGCACCCCTGTCTCGATGAACCCGTTCGGCATGGCCGCCTTGAGCGTCGGGGCACGCGGGTTCGAGATGTCGATCACGTACAGGACTCCCACGCCCTCGCTCGGGTCGTTCGAGACGAGCAGGATGTCGCCGCCGAGATCCACGTCCTCGTTCTCGAAGTGGGGCAGCGGCAGCGCGCCGACCGGCACCGGCAGCTCCGGCTTCGTGACGTCGTAGACGGTCAGCCCCTCGGTGGTCGTGACGTACATGTAGCCGTCGCGAAAGCGGGCGCCGATCGGGTTCGGCACCGGGAGCGTGGCGAGCGGCTCGACGTTCGAGGAGACGAGTGGCCGCTCGCCTGCGAGCCGCGGCGCGGCGAGGGCGGCTGTAGGCAGGAGCAATGTGACCGTGACCGCCGCCGTCACCAGGAACCCCCGCATAGAGCGGTTATATAGGGTTCCGCGCCGCCATGCGCTTCTTCGAGTACGAGGCCCGCGAGATCGTCAAGCGGGCCGGCATCCCGGTGACCGACTTCGGGTTCGCGACCACGGACCAGGAGGCGCGCGAGATCGCGCACCGGATCGGCGGCGCGACCGTCATCAAGTCGCAGGTGCTGACCGGCGGGCGCATGAAGGCCGGCGGCGTCAAGTTCGCCGACGGTCCCGACCAGGCCGCCGAGTACGCGAAGGACATCCTCAAGCTGGAGATCGGCGGCCACATGCCGCGCGGCGTGCTCGTGGACCCCAAGGCGGACGTGAAGCAGGAGTACTACGCCGGGGTCGTCTGGGACGGCCTCCGGAAGCAGCCGGTGATGATCTTCTCCCCCGTCGGCGGCATCGACATCGAGCAGGTGGCCGAGGAGCAGCCCGACAAGGTCGGCCGCCGCCACTTCTCGACGATCCAGCCGTTCAGCGACTACATGGCGAAGGAGGTCATCGCCTCCACCGGCGTGACCGGGCGACCGCTGACGCGCATCACACCGATCCTGTCCCGCCTCGCCCAGCTCTTCGTCGAATACGACATGACGCTCGCCGAGATCAATCCGCTCGGAGAGCTCGAGGACGGCTCGTTCGTCGCCCTCGACGCCCACATGGACATGGAGAACGAGGCCCGGCCGCGCCAGCAGGCGATCCTGAAGGAGCTCGGCGTGGGCGACGAGGAGACGCGCGAGGCGCGCGAGCCCACCGAGTTCGAGCTGGCCGGCGAGGAGGTCGACGCCATGGACCACCGCGGCGTGGCCGGCAACGTCACCGAGTTCGACGGCGACCTCGGCCTCGTGATCGGCGCGGGCGGCGGCTCGCTCACCCTGTTCGACGCGGTGCGCGCGCACGGCGGCCGGCCGGCCAACTACTGCGAGATCGGCGGCAACCCGTCCGTCCGCAAGGCCGCGGGGCTCGCGAAGCTCGTGCTCCAGAAGCCGGGCGTGGACAAGATCGCGGTGATGATGTCGATCGTGTCGAACACGCGGGTCGACATCGTGGCCCGCGGGGTGATCAAGGCCTGCCTCGAGCTGGGCTACGACCCGGCCGAGAAGATCGCGATCTTCCGCATCCCGGGCGCATGGGAGGAGGAGGGCTTCAAGATCCTCGAGAAGTACGGCGTGGAGTACTGCGACCGCTCGGTGTCGATGCACGAAGCCGCCCGGCGTGCTGTGGAGAAGATCTCAGGGAGCGGCCGTGTGAGCATTCTCATCGACGAGAACACCACCTTCATCGTCCAGGGCATCACCGGCCGCGAGGCCGTGAACCTGACCCGCGAGTGCATCGACTACGGCAAGGGCGCGAAGGTGGTCGGCGGCGTGACGCCCGGGCGCCTGGGCCGCGACGTCCACGGCGTGCCGGTGTTCGACACGGTCGAGCAGGCGGTCGAGCACCACGGCGGCCCAATAAAGGGCTCGGTGGTCACCGTTCCGCCCGCCTTCACCAAGGACGCCGTCTTCGAGGCGATCGAGAACGGCATCGAGCTGATCGTGATCGTGACCGAGCGGATCCCGCGCGGAGACGTGGCGCAGATGGTCGAGCTGGCGTCGATGCGCGGGGCGCGCATCATCGGCCCGAACTGCCTCGGGATCATCGTCCCCGACGTGATCAAGATGGGCGGGATCGGCGGCCCGGCCAGGGACGCCGCGAAGGCCTACAGCGCCGGCCCCGTCGGCGTCATCTCCCGCTCGGGCGGCATGACGACGGAGATGTCCTCGACGCTCACCGCGGCCGGCCTCGGCCAGTCGACCGCCGTCTCGATCGGCGGCGACGCGATCATCGGCTCCTCGTACGCCGAGCTCATGCCGCTGTTCGAGGCCGACGAGCAGACCGAGGCGATCGTGATCTACACGGAGCCCGGCGGCCGCATGGAGGCCGAGCTCGCGCGCCACGTGACCGAGGAGTCCACGCGCAAGCTGCCGATCGTCGCCTTCATGGCGGGCCGCTTCATGGACGAGATGCCCGGCATGAGCTTCGGGCACGCCGGCACGATCGTGGAGGGCAAGGAGGACACGGCCGCCGAGAAGATCGAGCGGCTCGCGTCAGCGGGGATCGTGGTCGCTGAGGAGATCGCGGAGATCCCCGATCTCGTCAAGGAGCGGATGGGGGTCGCGGCGTGAGGAAGGACGGGGTCTTCATCGGCGTCGAGGTCGACGATTCGGTCAGCGGCGATCCCGAGCTGGCGAAGAAGCTCGCGGAGGCCTGCCCGGTCGACATCTACGCCGCGGCAGAGGACGGCGTGCAGATCGTCGAGACGAACCTCGACGAGTGCGTCCTCTGTGGCCTCTGCCTGGACGCCTCGCCGCCGGACACCGTCAGGGTCATCAAGCTCTACGACGGCGGCGCGCTGCTGGAGAAGGCCGCCTGACGAACCCCGAGGTCACCCCCGAGCGCTTCCGCCAGGCCATCTCGGGGAGCTTCCCCGGCGACCTCGGCATCGAGGTCGTCCGTATCGAGGACGACGAGGTGGAGGGGCGCCTCGAGGTCGACGGCCGGCACCTCCACCCCGGCGGCTACGTGCACGGCGGGGTATGGGTGGCGTTCGCGGACACCGTCGCCGCGTGGGGCACCGCCCGCCACCTAGAGCCGGGCTCAAACTTCACAACCGCCGAGCTGAAGGCGAACGTCTTCGCCGCGGGCCGGGTGGGCGACGTCCTCACCGCCATCGGCCGCCCCCTCCACGTGGGCCGGCGCACCCAGGTCTGGGAGGTGCGGATCCAGAAGGAGAAGGGCCGCAACGCGGCCTTCTTCACCTGCACTCAGCTGATACTGACGCCCGCTTAGCACGCTACGGGATCATCACCGGCGCGATCGTCACCGGGCTGTGCACCGTGTAGTCGAGCTCGTCGGACTGGTCAACGCCGGCCGGGGTCAGCACGTCGATCGCCTTCGGCACGGTCGACGGGTCGGCTGTGCAGTGCGCGTCGCCGCTCGCGGTCCCGCAGACGCCGAACTGGAACGACTGGGGCGTCGGCGCGAAGCCGCGTGCCTGGTCCGGGCTGAACCCGTCCTGGCCCGTCAACACGACCGTGAACCCCCAGCCCGGCCCAGGCGTGCCCAGGCTCGCCTTGGGGACGCCGAACGTGATGTAGCGGGAGACCGCGTTGCCGCTGATCGTCACATCGCCGAGCGTGGCACCGGTCTGGTCTACGAAGCGCTCGCCGAATCCCTGCACCTCGATAAGGCGGGACCACGCGCCCGACTGGGCGATCGCGTAGTTCCGTTGCGGGAAGGACGCCGCCGTGGAGGGCTGGGCGGCGCCCGGAACGTGCACGTAGACGTCCACGAGCTGGGCACCCAGCGGGCTCCCGAACGTGGGAGAGAGGTCACGCGTACGCAGCCGGAACACGATCTGGTCGCCCGAGTCGATGACCTGGAATTGCTGGATGTCGAACGCCCCCGGCTTGAAGTCGCCGGACGTGGGATAGGCGTAGTTGCCCGGCCCGTTGTCGTCGCTGTCCGGGTCGCCCGCCTCGAACAGGACCGTGCCCGGCACGAAGTCGAAGACGACGGTCCTGGCGGCGCGCGCGGTCGCCCCGGAGGGGCTGGTCGCAACGATGTTCAGCACCGACGTGCCGCCGCTCACGGGAATCTGCAGGCTGAAGCTTCCGTCGCCGGCCGCCGTGGTCGTATGAAGCGTCGTCTCAGAGTTGCGGTCGGTGTTGGTCACGGCGACCGCGATCGAGTTTCCGGGCGCTGATGTGCCCGCAACGTCAACCGTCCCGGTGACGGCGGAGTTGTCGGCGGGCGAGGTCACGGTGAGCTGCGTCTGCTGCTGGGCCTGCTCGACGTAGCGGCGCCGCGTGTAGCGCGGGCGGTCGAGCACGCGCCCCGCCGAGACGTCGAGCATCAGCCGCACGAACTGGCCCGCCGACCAGGTCAGCGCCGACGCCGAGCCGGCCGGCTCGCCGTTCTCGAACCCGATCGACGCGACTGTCGGATCCGTCCCGAACGGCGAGCGGGCCAGGTCGGGCAGCTCCCACGCCTGCTCGGGGATCAGCCCCACGCCGGACGCCATTCCGCGCATCGCCTCGAGCCGCCCCACGGCCCCCGCCAGGTCTCCGGTGTCGAGCTCCCACTGCCCGCGCTCACCCGCCAGGACGGGCCACAGGTGGCCGTTGCCCTGTCCGCTCGGCGCCCACGGACGGCCGTCCGTCGAGCGGTCGCCGTATCCGTCGCCGTTGTAGCGGTAGAAGCCGTCCCCGCTGTCTGTCGTACGCCCGATGATGGCGTCGACGAGGTCCAGTGAGCGAACCAGGTCGGCGTCGTGCTCGGAGAGCAGGCCGAGTCGCGCGAGCTCGAGGAAGCCGGCGTCGATCACCTCGCGCTGGTCGAGCGTGGGGCCGCCGTTGCCGAGGTTGTAGCTGATCGCCGCGTTCGGATCACCGGTCTTGGATAGCCGGATGAAGTACGGGTCCGGGCTGAGCGGCCCGTTCGTGGTGACGGTCCAGTCCTTGATCTTGCGCTGGAACTCGTCAGCGACCCCGCGCCAGACGGCCGCGGAGGTCGAATCGCCGTTGCGGTCCGCGATCTCGGCCGCCGCGAGCAGGCCCGCGACCTCGGCCGCGATCGTCGACGGCGAGAAGCCGCCCTGCTCTTCCCAGCGCTCCGGGCCGAACGTCGGCCCGTGAGCGATCACGAAGTTGGCGGCCGGCTTGATGTGGTCCTCGTAGAACGTGGGCCCGGTCAGGCCCACCGCCAGCGCCATCACGAGCGGATAGGCGCACTCGTCGAGCTGGGTGCCGAACGAGTCGGGGGCCACCTTGCCGTTCGTGAGGCTGTTGCGCGGCATCGACCCGTCCGGTAGCTGCTGGCGCTCGAAGAGGAAGCGCGTCATGTCCCGCGCGGTATTGCGGTCGCCCGCGACGAGCAGTGCGGTCCACGCCTCGTACAGGTCGCGCGCGAACACCTCGCGGTAGGAGCCGAAGTACGTGTTGCCAGGGTCGCCCGCGGACACCGCCTGGCCCCACGGGGATGCAAGCGCCGCGGCCACGGCGCCGGGGAACGTCTTGTCCTCCGCGGCCTTGACGTAGTTGGCGCTCAGGTAGTACTCGTCGACGAGCTTGGCCCAGCGGCTCGGCGACACGCCGTGGGGGCGCCTCGGCCTGCGGAGCCGCCCGTCGTACCTGTGCCAGCCGCGGTCGTAGTCGTTCGCCAGTCGGCCGAACGGCTCGCCGAGGGACCGGCGCGCGACGTGCACCGCTTGGTCTTCGCTGGTCCCGAAGCCGAGCGCGAGCGTGAAGCTGCCGTCGTGGCGCAGGTCGACGCGCGCGGTCTGCACCAGGTTGCCCTGGGACGCCGCGGCGAAGGTGTCGGTCAACCGCTGTTGCGCGTCGAGCTGCGTCAGGCCATCGCTCGCCTGACCGGCAAAGCCGTTCGACACCGCCAGGAAGGGCCGCGACGCGTCGAGCGCGCTGTGCACCGGCACCGCGTAGTCGCGGTTGGCGGCGTTGGTGGTCGTGACGGGATCGGAGCCGACCAGCAACGTATGGCCGCCGGCCCTCGCGACGTCACCGCTGTCCGGGCCGCCGTTGCCGTCGCCACCGCCGCCGTTGCCGTTCAGGGTCGGGTCGAAGCGCACGTAGAGCCTCAGCGGGCCGCCGTGCTTCGAGAGCCGCTCGAGCCTGGAACGCATGAGCACCGTATCCCGGTCGGGATCCGTCAGGTAGTCCGTGACGATCCTGTAGCGGCCGCTCTTCGCCCTCGCCGTGACCCTGCAGGTGAGCGAGCGGTCGTCCAGGGCGCGCACCGTGTAGGTCATGTCGCGGGTCTGGAGGTCCGTGAACGTGGCGCCATCGGTGACGATGAACTGCAGCGTCTCGTTGTTGGTCGTGTCGTTCGTCGGGAAATAGACGTCGCTCAGCACGCCGTCCGCCACCGTGAACCAGACCTTGGAGCGCCGGTTACGGGCAGTGCCGACGCAGTCCTTGCGGGCGAGATCGAAGTGCGACAGCGCGCCTGGGCCGTCTGCGGCCGCACCTTGAGGAGCCGGGGCCGGCTCCGCGGCGGCTCCCCCTGCGAGCGCGGCGATCCCCAGGGCGCCGATCGTGACGAACCAGAGCACCTGACGACCCGTCATGCGTCCTCCCTCCCGAGGTGGACGCACCCTAACAGCCGCGGTATCCCTGATGGCGCGCGGCTAGAGCCGGCTACGCCCGCGCCAGCTGGCGCTGAATCACGTTGCCGATCAGCTTCGTGACGGCGGCATCGCCGCTCACGCGCACGTGGCCGTGCTGGTAGGCGTCTACCCAGTCCTTCAGCCGCCCCTCGGCGGCCAGCTCGTTGAAGTGCGAGCGCGCCACGGAGACGTCGACGCGGGCGTCGCCCGCCGCCTCCTTGTCGATCTTCGGCCCGGGCACCTCGACGCGCCAGATCGGCACGTCGCCGTGTGAGCGCAGCTCGAGCCTGATCACCAGCTTCAGCTGCTTAAGAGCCGGCAGCTCGTCCTGGAGGTTCTCCACCGCCTGCTTGATCAGAGTCTTGGTATCCGCGCTTGACACGCGGCCAAGCCTAGATCTTGTTGCGCTCCAGCAGCTTCTTGCCGATCACCATGCGCTGGATCTCGGAGGTGCCCTCGCCGATCAGGAGGAGCGGCGCGTCGCGGTAGAGCCGCTCGATCTCGTACTCCTTCGAGTAGCCGTAGCCGCCGTGGATCCGGAACGCCTCCTCCACGACCTCCTTGCCGGTCTCGGAGGCGAACAGCTTGGCCATGCCGGCCTCGAGGTCGGAGCGCTGGCCGGCGTCCTTCATCCGCGCCGCCTTGAAGGTGAGCAGCCGCGCTGCCTCGATCTTGGTGGCCATGTCGGCCAGCTTGAACTGGATGGCCTGGTGCTGCGCGATCGGCTTGCCGAACGTCTTCCGCTCCTGCGAGTAGCGGAGCGCGAGCTCCAGCGCGCGCTGGGCGATGCCCACCCCGCGCGCCGCCACGTTCACGCGGCCGACCTCGAGTGCGTCCATCATCTGCGCGAAGCCCTTGCCGAGCCCGTTCTCCTCGCCGCCGAGGATGCGCTCGGCCGGGCAGACGTAGCCGTCGTAGACGAGCTCCGTGGACTCGACGCCCTTGTAGCCCATCTTCTTGATCTGCGGCGGGACGGTCAGGCCGTCGTTCTCGTGCGCCCCCGGCTCCTTCTCGGTGATGAAGCAGGTCATCCCGCGATGCGGCGGGTCGGCCTTCGGGTCGGTCTTCATCAAGACGAACACGAGCGCCGAGCGCAGGCCGTTCGTTACCCACATCTTCTGGCCGTTCAGCTCCCAGGCCCCGTCGTCCGTCCGCTTGGCGGTCGACTTG
Source organism: uncultured Thermoleophilaceae bacterium (assembly GCA_963819635.1). Classification (GTDB taxonomy): domain Bacteria; phylum Actinomycetota; class Thermoleophilia; order Solirubrobacterales; family Thermoleophilaceae; genus JACVRW01. Next base: position 104,537 of record CAWFWX010000003.1, on the reverse strand, counting down.
ATGCCCTGGACGTCCGAGCCGACCTCCGGCTCCGACAGCGAGAACGCGGCGCGGATCTCACCCGTGGCCATCCGCGGCAGGAACTCCTGCTTCTGCTCGTCGGTCCCGAACTTCATGAGCAGGTAGGAGCCGATGAAGTGGGTGTTCACGATGCCGGAGACCGAGATCCAGCCGCGCGAGAGCTCCTCGACGATCATCGCGTAGGTGGTGAGGTCGAGCCCCATGCCCCCGTACTCCTCGGGGATCGTGACCCCGAACAGCCCGAGCTCCTTCATATGCTCGACGACCGCCTCCGGAAACGAGTCCTCGTGATCGTGCTCCTCGGCCACGGGGATGACCTCGTTGTCGACGAACTGCCGGACCATCTCGGTGATGGCCCTCTGCTCGTCGGTCTTGTCTGTGTAGGCGGTTGCGGCTACGGCCATGGGGCCGCAGATTACTTACCGCCGCGCCGGTATCGCACCAGCTCCTCGCGGTCGCTTCCGCCGGAGACGGACACCGCGAGCACCGGCCCGACCCCGCGGGCGTAGAACTTGTACTCGAGGACACGCGGCTCGAGCGGGTTCTCCTCGCGGGTCATCAGAGTCCGCTTGAAGAAGCCGAAGGGCACCTCTGCCCGCTCGCGCAGGCTCATGATCCGCGCCCGGTCCTCGGCGTGGTCCTTGTAGTACTCCTGCCGGTAGCGCATGCCGACGCGCGGGTCGGCCGGCATGATGATCCCCGGCCGCGCTCCGTCGACACCCGCCTCGAACGAGCCCTCCTTCGAGACCGGCCTGCCGTTCTCGTACTCGGTCGTGTCCTCGCCGAGGTACCAGATGTTGCCGGCCCTGTCCTGGGCGTACCAGTCATCGGTGACCTCGACCGGCTTGCCGTCCTCCGTGACGACGTCGTGCACGACTCGGGCCGTCACCCCGTTCGCGATCAGCTTGGTCCGGCGTGTGACCGTCACCACCACGCGCTGACGGGCGCCCCCCGCATCGGTCTCCCGATATACCCAGCGACTCCCCGGCCTCATCGGCCAGTACGGGTTGTCGATCTTCGTGGTGAAGTCCGACGGCGCGGGAGATGGAACGGCGGCGGCGGCGAGGACCGCGGCGGTCGCGAGGAGATTGGTCATCACCCCATCCCACAACACCGGGATGAGATGGGAATGAGGTTCCGGTTAGTAGCGGGAGGGGTGCCGCGCGACGAAGGCCGACGACGTGCGGAGCGTCTTGCTCCAGCGCGGACCGCTTCCGGGACCCGGGGCATCCGGGTCGCGCATCGAGGTGTCGAAGCGGTAGCCGGCCACCACGACGTAGGCGTGGCCGCCGTGCGCGTACACGGTGATCCACCGGCCCGGGCCGCTCCGGCCCCAGCTCATCAGCGCGCCGCTCGGGAGCGGCGAGCGGAGGAAGCCGCCGCCGTGGAGCGCGTGCGAGACCGCGCCGGAGCAGTCGTAGCCCCGATCGAGCCAGCCGCGCCGGTAGGGCTTGTGGCCCCCGCCGTACACGTACGGCTTCTCCACGATCTCGTTCGCCGCGGCGATGACGCGCTTGACCCGAGAGGGCGCCGACGCCGGCGCGATCAGGCGGCCGTTCATGAGCGCGCCCTTCTCCGGCGGCGGCGGGGGCGGCACGAACGACGCGCCGCCGCCGCTCATGGCGGAGGAGCTCTGCGCCATCGCGCCGGGCGCGAGGACGAGGAAGCTCGCGGCACAAAGCGCGGCGAGCAGCAACTTGTTGCTGAAGGTGGAAGGCATTCTCTTTCGAACGCCTACGGGGTTAGCTGACGGGCTCGCGCTGAAAGAGCTTGCGCGCCTTCTTTCGAAGGTTTGCCCCAGTGGCCAGTGGCCACCAACAACCTGGTTCCCCCGTTCCGCGTTACCGCGGACTCGGCGTGGCGAGGAAGCTACCAGATGTCTCGGCGAGCGTCGCCGGTTCTTTAATGCGGTATCACACGAGTTCGGCCCGCGGGCGCCCAGTCCTGCCTGCGCGCGCCGGACGAGCCTCACCGCGATCGACCCGCAGAAGCGCCCAGCCGATCAGCGCGATGAGACTGAGCGCGATCGCCAGGACCGTCAGGTACCCGACGAGCGTGAGCGCTCCGGAGACGCCCTCCTTGCGCTCGCGCTGCAGCACCTCGTGATCTGCCAGGAACCCGCGCGTGAAGTTCGCCTGCGCCGGGACCTCCTTGGCGGGAATGGCCTTGTCCCTCGGCAGGAACAGCGGCATCGAGATGAGCGCATCGCCCTGCTGGATCCTCATCGTCGACTTCCACCCGCCGTAGACCGGGATCGGCTTCGTGGTCCGGTAGACGCCCTGACGGACCTTCTCGAGCGGGTCGATGACGCTGCCGCCGCCCTGCCACGCGGTCACGTTGATGAACTCGGGGTCGTCCACGGAGTCGCGCGGGTCGAGCCGGATCGTGCCCGCCACCGTGCGCTCCGGCCCGGACTGGACCTCCTTCAGCGCGACCTGCGCGCGCTCGGGCCCTGTCGTGGACATCGGCAGCGCCCAGCCGATGACCGCCATCAGGGCCAGGCCGCCGACGAGCGCCGCGCGGCGATCAGGCCTCTCCAGCCGGCGTCCGTCCTCGCGGCTGATCAGCGCGCCGCTCCTGCCGACGAGCGAGGCGCCGATGAAGCCGCCGAGGGCGCCGGCCGCCACGGCCGTGACGATCCCGGCGATCGCGGCCTCGGGCAGCAGCGAGGCGTTCCAGGGAATCGGCATCCAGATGTGGGTCCAGGCCCACTCGGCGGCGAGGCCGATCGTGCCGATCAGGCCACCCGCGATCGCTCCGTTGACCACCGGGCTGCGCCCGGCCGCGCGGGCGAAGACCGCCTCCACGAGCAGCGCCTCCACGATGTAGAGCGGGAAGTGAGGCGTCGTCTGGCCCCAGACGCCGCCGACCATGATCGCCAGGAAGCCGCGGATCACGATGTAGCCGCCCACCGCCAGGAGCGCGCCGCCGCGGCCGATGTAGAGGCGCGTGGTCACGAGCCCGATGCCGGCGGCCAGCATGATCAGGATGGGCTGGAAGATCTCGCGGAACTGCGGGACGCCGAAGTCGAACTCGGCCTGGAAGGTCGAGAGCGCCACGAGGAAGCCGCCCACGAGCAGGGCGCGGCGCACGTGGTAGACCCACGGCGTGCCCTCGCGCTCGGGGTCGCGGCCGATCGCCGTGATGGCCTCGCCCATGAGCACCATGCCGCCGAGCGTCGCGAGCGACGCGCCGCCGATCAGCATCAGGTGGGTCGGGCCCCAGAGCGTCACGTCCTGGCCGAAGAGGCGGTGCCAGAGGTCGTCCAGCGGGAAGCCCGACAGCGCGAACGCCCCGCAGGCGGCCATCATCAGCCCGCCCACGGGCGCCCACCAGTCGCCACCGAGGTGGATCGCGGTCTTCGTCGGCCGCTCCGTGCCGGCCAGCGCGATCGAGAGGACGCCTGCGACGAGCACGCCGTAGAGGCCCACGAGGATCAGGTAGTGCGCGGGGTTGGCGAGCGGGCCGGCGTCGCGGCCGTTGTCGATGTGCAGCGAGATGTCCCAGTACATGCCGAGCACGGCCACGAGCAGGGACACGCCGAGCAGAACCGACGGCACCGACGCCCAGGCGGGCAGCCCGGTATGACGCTCCGCCCAGTCCCCGAAGCGGCTCAGCAGGCTGCTTCGGCCGCTGCGGTGCCCGGCGATGATCGCCACGACGATCGCGGTGGCCACGATCGCGCCCACGGTCGCCCCGATCGCCTCTCCGATCGCCGCGCCGCCCGCGGGCTCGTTGCCCGTGGACTGCGCGTACGCGGGCCCGGCGGCGGCGAGCGCGCCCAGCACAACACTCCCTGCGACGATGATCCTGCCTCGCATCTGCTTAGCTCCCTCCAGCTTTGAATCCCGCTTCGCGACTGATTCTTCCCGCTACGGAGAAAACCTAACTGACCGGTCAGTCAGTTAACTGTGAGGTACGTCACAGAGCTCCGCGGGCATCCATTACCCATGTCGGCACCTACTAGACGCCGGCTCACGGCGGAGGAGCGAAGGAGCGCGATCCTCGACGCGGCGCTGACCGCTTTCTCCGAGAAGGGCTACCACGCGACCTCGCTCGACGACATCGCGCGCGAGGCCGGCGTCTCCAAGGCGCTCATCTACGAGCACTTCGCCTCGAAGCAGGAGCTGCACGCGGACCTGATCGCGCGCAACGCCCGCGAGCTCACGCAGCGCGTGGCGGGCGCGCTCTCGGGTGTGGAGATCGAGTCGACCGTGAAGCGCCTCACGATCGGCCTCGAGGCGTTCTTCTCCTTCGTCGAGGAGCGCCGCGACGCGTGGCGGATGCTGTTCCGCGACGCGACCGATCCCGAGTCCTCGGCGGTGCTCGACCGGATGGTCGAGCAGGTGACCGCCGAGGTCACGCTGCTGATCTCGCAGGATCCCGGCGCTCGTGAGCTCACGCGCGTCGGCGACGACCGCTCCCTGCGCCTCCTGGCGGAGATGCTCGTCGGCGGCGCCCAGTCGATGGCCAACTGGTGGACGGAGCATCCGGACGCACCGAGGTCGCAGCTCGTCGAGATCGCAATGGACTTCGCCTGGCTCGGCCTCGAGCGGCTCAGCCGCGGCGAGCGCTGGTCCCCGCCTGAATGAGCTTCGTCGCCCGGGTCGTGGACGCCGCCGAGCCGTCGCGGCTCGCGCTCGTGGCGATCGCGCGGGACGGCGAGCGCCGAGAGATCTCGTTCGGCGAGGTCGCCGAGCGCTCCGCGCGGATGGCCGGCGCGCTCGCGGCCAGCGGGGTCGGCCGCGGCGACGTCGTGATGACGGTCGTCGGCAACCGTCCGGAGTGGGCCTACGCGATGCTCGCCTGCTGGCGGATCGGCGCCGTGGCGCAGCCATGCGCCGAGCAGCTGCGGCCGGCGGACGTCAGGGCGCGGATGGAAGCGGTCGAGCCGGTCGCGGTGGTCGCGGACGCGCGCGACCTCGAGGTCATTGCGGCGAGCGGCTTCCAGGGGCCGGTGCTCGCCGTGCCCGACGAGAGCCTGTTCGAGCACGCCCCCGTACCGGCCGCGGAGCTCCCGGACGAGCATCCCGCGCTGATCGTGTTCACGTCGGGGACAGCCGGCGAGCCGAAGCCGATCAGGCACGGGCACGGGTACCTCGCCGGCCAGGACGTGCAGGCGGAGCACTGGTACGGCGCCCGCCCGGGTGACCTGTGCTGGTGCACCGCGGCCAGCGGGTGGTCGCTGTCGGCACGCAACGCGTTCGTGGCGGCGTGGCTGCGCGGCGCGGCGGCCGTGCTGCACGACGCGCGCTTCGACCCGGAGGAGCGGCTGGACCTCGTCGAGCGCGAGCGCGTGAACGTTCTCTGCATGTCCCCCACCGAGTATCGGGCGATCGCGAAGCGAGCCGAGCTCCGCACCCTCGCCGGGCTGCGCCACGCCTGCGCGGCCGGCGAGCCGCTGAACCCCGAGGTTGTGAGGGCATGGCAGGAGAGCGCGGGCGTGGACGTCCACGACGGCTACGGCCAGACCGAGACGGGGCACCTCACGGGGATGCCGATCGGGCCGCCGGTGCGGCCCGGATCGATGGGGAAGCCGCTGCCCGGCTTTCGAGCTTGGATCGACGAGGGCGAGCTCGTCGTGGACCCCGCCACCGTGCCGACCTTCTTCATCGACGGCCCCCGTGACCAGCCCTGGCGCACCGGCGACCGGGTCAGCCAGGACGACGACGGCTACCTGTGGTTCGAGGGCCGGACCGACGACGTGATCATCTCGGCGGGCTACCGGATCGGCCCGTTCGAGGTCGAGTCGGCGCTCGTGTCCCACCCCGCCGTGGCCGAGGCGGCCGCCGTGGCGGCACCCGACGAAGTGCGCGGCCAGATCGTGCGAGCGGTCGTCGTGCTGCGCGACGGCCACACGCCGAGCAGCGCCCTGGCCGAAGAGCTCCAGGACCACGTGAAGTCCGAGACGGCCCCCTACAAGTACCCGCGCATCGTGGACTTCGCGACGGAGCTCCCGAAGACCCCGAGCGGAAAGATCAAGCGAGCCGAGCTGCGCGCTCAGCCTGGAGACCGACGATCCAGCCGCACCACTCAATCGGTGGGCTGTGCAGGATCGTCGGTATGCACCGGGAGCACCGGGCTACCCCTCAGCTTCAGTGAGGGCGCGGCTGTCCCAGGCAGTCATCGATGGCGGGCCCGCTCGGGACCTCCCTCGATGCCGTCGTTCAGGCGCGCTCAGCCCAGCGGGTCCAGCGATGCCAGGTAGTGGCGCAGGAGCGGGTCGATCACCCGCCAGCGGCCGCGGGCCTCGTGCTCGAGGACTCCCGCGTCCCGCAGCAGCTTGAGGACCCGGTCCCGCACCCCCGGCTGGATGCGGCGAGGCAGGGGATCGCCGGCCGCCACCGTGCGCGCAACCAGGAGGCCCTGCTTGTGGAGCAGCCGGATCCGCTCGACCACCTGCTCCATCGTGGGCCGGTCACCCTCGAGGGCGCGCTCGAAGCCGAGCTGCACGAGCTCGAGGCCGATCGTCCGGGTGCCGAGCTCCAGCGATACGAGGTGCGCCTGTTGGGCGATCCGCATCGTCGCCCGCGGATGGCCGCCGCCGAGCTCGATGATCCGCTCGAGCGCGGCGTCCCCGATCGTGCATTCGTCGTCGGCGAAGCGCTCGGCGAGCCCCGTCCGCCACTCCTCGAGGGCGATCGCCCGCAGCGAGTAGAAGCTTCCGAAGCCGCTGAACGCGCGCCGGCTCGGCGCGAAGAGGTCGCGCATCACGTGCTCGATGCTCCCCGCGAACAGATAGGACACCGACGAGCTGCGCTGGAAGATCGCGCGCATGCGGTTCGTGACGGCGTCGGGGTCGCCGTAAGGCCGGCGCGCAGAGGCCAGCTCCTGGAACTCGTCGAAGAACAGGACGAGCCGCTTCCCGTCCGCCGCCGCCACGCGCTCGGGGAGCTCGAGCGCGAGATCGAGGGCTCCCTGCGGGTCGCGCGCCGCCAGCCCCGGGGTCACCGCGAGCTCCACCCCCTCCCCCAGCTCGCCGACCAGCTTGAGAACGGCCTGGGCCTGGGCGGCGGACAGCGCCGCGCGCCCCGCGCTGCGCGCGCGCCGCAGCGCGCGCTGTGTCGCTGAGCGGTTCGCGACGACCGCGGCGGCGAGGGCCTCGGCGAGCTCCGCGGCATCGGCGGCCCGGAACAGATCCACCTTCGCCGTGTACGCACCGCGCCGGGCGAGCCGCGCCAGGGCCGCCTCGCACACGCTCGTCTTGCCGGTCCGGCGCGGGCCCGCCACCACGAGGTGCGTGCCGGCCTCGAGCCGGGCGGCCACCTCGGCCACGTCGTCGCGGCGTCCGATCAGCCGTCCTGCCGGAAGGGGAGAATCGGTCGGGAAGAGCTCCCCGCTCGGCCGCCGGCTTCGATCCCTCCCTCGCGCCACGGGGATAGCTTACACAGAATCTGTGTAAAGAATCACACTGGTTGCGTAATCACCTGCACGGGTAGCCTCTTTAGGCGATGGCCAACCGGCTTGCCGACGAGACTTCGCCGTACCTTCTCCAGCACAAGGACAACCCCGTGGATTGGTATCCGTGGGGCGACGAGGCGCTCTCACGCGCGCGTGACGAGGATCGGCCGATCCTGCTCTCGATCGGCTATTCGGCGTGCCACTGGTGCCACGTCATGGAGCGCGAGTCGTTCGAGGACCCCGCCACCGCGGCGCTCATGAACGAGCGTTTCGTCTCCATCAAGCTCGACCGCGAGGAGCGTCCCGACCTCGACTCGATCTACATGGAGGCCTGCCAGGCGATGACCGGGCAGGGCGGCTGGCCGCTCAACGTCTTCCTCACCCCCGAGCAGGTGCCGTTCTTCGCCGGCACGTACTTCCCGCCCGACTCGCGCATGGGCATGCCGAGCTGGAGCTCCGTGCTCGATGCGGTCGCCACGGCGTGGGACGAGCGCCGCGACGAGATCCGCGACGGCAGCGGGCGGATCGCCGAACGGCTTCGCGGCGGCGCGCTCCTCAAGCCCTCCGAGCGCGACTTCGACGAGGCGGTCCTCCTCGAGGCCGTCGAGTCGCTGCGAGGCCAGTACGACCGTGCCAACGGCGGCTTCGGCGGGGCGCCGAAGTTCCCGCCGGCGTCCGCCATCGAGTTCCTGCTCCGCCGCGGAGAGACCGAGATGACCGCGCACACCCTGCGCGCGATGGCGTCGGGCGGCATGTACGACCAGGTCGGCGGCGGCTTCGCGCGCTACTCCGTCGACCCGTACTGGCTCGTCCCCCACTTCGAGAAGATGCTCTACGACAACGCACTGCTCGTGCGTGCCTACCTGCACGGCTGGCAGGTCACCGGCGAGGAGCTGTTCCGCACGGTCACCGAGGAGACGCTCGACTGGGCGCTGCGCGAGATGCGCGGCCCCGAGGGCGGCTTCTATTCCGCGCTCGATGCCGACTCCGAGGGCGAGGAGGGCAAGTTCTACGTCTGGAGCGTCGACGAGCTGCGCTCCGCGCTCGATGGCGAGCCGGACGCCGACGAGGCGATCGCGTGGTTCGGCGCCACCGACCGCGGCAACTTCGAGGGGCGCAACATCCCCGTACGCGGCCCGGGCGAGCCCGAGCGCCGCGACGCGTGGCGCAAGCGGCTCTACGACGTGCGCGCCGAGCGGGTCTGGCCGGGGCTCGACGACAAGCGACTGACGTCCTGGAACGCCCTGATGATCGCCGCGCTGGCCGACGCCGGCGCGACGCTCGAGCGCGAGGACTACCTGGACGCCGCCCGCGGCGCCGCCGACTTTGTGCTGCGCGACCTGCGCGAGCCGGACGGCCGCCTGCTGCGCAGCTGGAAAGACGGCCAGGGCAAGCTGAACGCCTACCTCGAGGACCACGCGTTCCTACTCGAGGCGCTCCTGTCGCTCTACGAGGCGACCTTCGAGCCGCGCTGGTTCGCGGAGGCGCGTGCGCTCGCCGACACGATGATCGCCCGCTTCGCCGACGACGAGAACGGCGGCTTCTTCGAGACCTCATCGGACCACGAGCAGCTCGTGGCGCGTCGCAAGGACTTGGAGGACCATCCGATCCCCGCGGGCAACTCGAGCGCGGCCTACGGCCTCCTGAGGCTTGCGGCGCTCACGGGCGAGCACGAGTACGCGGACCGGGCGGACTCGGTGCTGCGACTCCTCCACGAGCTCGCGCCGAAGCACCCGCAGGCGTTCGGCCACCTCCTCCAGGCGCTCGACTTCCGGCTCGCGCAGGTGAAGGAGGTCGCGCTGGTCGGCGATGAGCTCGGACCGCTCGAGCGCGTGGTCCGCGACTCCTTCCGGCCCCACCTCGTGCTGGCCGGCGGCGATCCCGACGGAGTACCGCTGCTGGAGGGCCGCGCCCCGGTCGAGGGCCGCCCGACGGCGTACGTGTGCCAGCAGTTCGCGTGCCGAGCGCCGGTGACCGAGCCGCGTGAGCTGGAGGAACTGCTGGCTTGATCGCCACATTCCTGGTCGCACTCGCAGCCGCCGCGCCCGTTCCCGCCGACGCCTACGGCGTCGCTACCCAGATCTCGGGCTGGGGGCCTCGGCCCGCCACGAGCGAGCGCGAGGCGCGCGCGCATCGGCTCATGCGGAAAGTCTTCCGGGGTGCGGAGCTGCGCGTCGGCGAGCAGGAGTTCCGCGTGCCGGGCCGCGGGCGCTCGCGCAACGTGATCGGCGTATACGACACGCCGCGCTCATGCCTCCGGATCGTGATGGCGCACACCGACAGCACCCCCGCAGGGCCCGGGGCGAACGACAACGCGTCGGGGCTTGGCGTGGTCGCGTCGCTCGCGGGCCGGCTGAAGCTGATCAAGCCCTGGTGCGACGTCTGGCTCGTCGCGACCGGCGCCGAGGAGCGCGTCTACACCGGGTCGCCCGACCACCTCGGCGCGCTCGCGCTCGCCCGGCGCGCCCGCTCGCACCACGGCCGCCGGCGGCTCCAGTGGGCGCTGTCGCTCGACGAGGTCGGCCGCGACCGTCCCTTCTGGCTGCGTTCCCCGGCGTCCGCGCCGCGGACACGCGTGGAAAAGGAGCTGCTCGCGGCGGCGTTCCGCGTCGCTACTCCGGTCAGCTGGGTGCGCGACGAGAGCACCGGCAACTCCGACCACCGCGAGTTCGAGCTGATCGGCCTGCCCGGCGCCAAGCTGGGCGTCGGGGCCGGCGGCGAGCCCTGCCGCCACATGGCCTGCGACCGGCCTTCACGGCTCGACCCGAAATCGCTTGTGCTCGCCCGCCGAATGGTCGCCGAGGCATTGCGCGCCCGCTAGACCTCTGACTAACATCAGAGAATGGCCGCGGCGGCCGTCGAGCAGGTCAGGAGCTTCAACCGAACCGTGACGCAGCGAGTCGGCGCCCTCAGCGATCGCTTCCTGGCGCGCGAGCGGCCGCTGGGCGAGTCGCGCGTCCTGTGGGAGATCGGCTCGGCCGGGTGCGAGGTGCGAGCGCTCCGCAACAGGCTGGAGCTCGACTCGGGCCAGCTCAGCAGGATCCTGCGCTCCCTGGAGGCGGCGGGCATGGTGCGCGTGGAGCCGAGCCGCGCCGATCGGCGCATTCGGATCGCCAGCCTCACCCGCGCCGGCCGCGCCGAGCGCGAGCTGCTCGACCGGCGGAGTCACGAGCTCGCGGAGTCGATGCTGGCGCGGCTCGACACCAAGCAGCGTGAGTCGCTCGTGGATGCGATGCGAACGGTCGAGCGCCTCCTGACCTCCGCGGCGGTCGACATCCGCGAGCTCGACCCGAACCACCCCGACGCGCGGCAGTGCCTCCGCGCGTACTTCGAGGAGCTCGACCGCCGCTCCGACACGGGGTTCGACCCGGCGGCCGGGATCTCCGCTGAGCCGCACGAGCTCACCCCACCTCGGGGCGGCCTGCTCGTCGCGTACCTCCACGGCGAGCCCGTGGGCTGCGGCGCGGTGAAGCACCACGAGGGCGAGCCCACAGAGGTCAAGCGCATGTGGGTCTCACCCGCTGCGCGCGGCCTGGGCCTGGGCCGGCGCCTGCTGGCCGAGCTCGAGGCGCAGGCCGCCGCGAGCGGGGCGCGGATGACGCGCCTCGAGACGAACCGCGCGCTCGTGGAGGCGATCGCGCTCTACCGCTCGGCCGGCTACCGCGAGGTGCCCGCGTTCAACGACGAGCCGTTCGCCGACCACTGGTTCGAGAAGGAGCTGGAGCGGGGTCAGGCTTCAGCCTGACCCCGCTCGGATACCGCCGACTCGATCGCGTCCAGCAGCTCCGAGACCGTCGCCTCGGTCGTGGCCGGCGCCATCACCGACATGCGGAGCCAGCGCTGGCCGTTCACCTCGGTCGAGCTGAGGTGGAAGCGCTTCTCCCGGAGCAGCCGCTCGCGCAGCCGCACCTGCAGATCGGAGTCGCGCCCGTAGCGGAAGCAGAGGATGTTCGACTCGGGCCGGCTGAGGCACTCGAAGCCGTCGCGCGCCTCGATCAGCTCCCAGAAGCGGAGCGTCTTGTCGTACTGCTCGCCGACGTAGCGGCCGATGCCGTCCGGCCCGCGGAAGGCCAGGTTCATGAAGATCCGCGCGCCGAGTGCCGCCTTGGTGCACTCGACCTGGCGCTCGAGCAGGCTCGGGCCGGCCTCGCCGGCCTCCTCGTAGATCAGGTAGGCGGCCTTCTGCCTGAACGCGGCCTCGAGCCGCCGGTCCTCGCGCACCAGCACGGCCGCCGCCAGCGCGGAGGTGCGCATCATCTTGTGCGCGTCCCAGATCACCGAGTCCGCGTGCTCGATGCCGCGGAGCAGGTGCCGGTGCGCCGGCGAGAGCAGGGCAGGCGCGCCGTGGGCGGCGTCGACGTGGAACCAGATGTCGTGCTCGCGGCAGAAGCCGCCGACGGCGTCGAGGTCGTCGTGCAGACCGGTGCTGGTGGCGCACGCCGCGGCAACGAGTGCCATCGGGCGGCGCCCGGCCGCCTTCGCGCGCTCGAGCCCGTCCGCGAGCGCGCCCGGGACGATCCGCTCGAGGTCGTCCACCTCGAGGTCCACCACAGCGCGCTCGCCCAGCCCGAGCATGGCCACGCTGCGGCGCACCGAGTAGTGCGTCGAGGGCGGGGCGAGCACCGCGAGCGTGCCGTCCACCCCCTCGGTCCACGCGTCCGGGGCGGCAGCGGCGCGGGCGGCGAGCAGGGCGGTCAGGTTCGCGAGCGAGCCTCCGTGGGTCAGCACCCCGCCTCCGCCCTCCGGCCAGCCGATCTGCTCGGTCATCCACTCGACGACCACCCGCTCCATCGCGTGCGCGGCCGGGCCCATCTCGTAGATCGACATCGGCTGGTTGATCGCGCCCTGGACGAGATCGGCGATCGCCGAGGGCACGTCGGGCGCGGCCACCTGGTGGGCGATCTCGGCAGGATGATGCAGCCTCACGCTGTGTTCGAGCACGCGCTCGAGCCACGCCCCGAAGTCCTCGCCGTCCAGGCCGCCGTCCCGCGCCAGCCGGCGCAGATCGAGCCGCTCGATCAGCTCCTCGAGCGGCGGCGGCGCGCCCACCGGCCGCGCGCCGCGCCGGCTCTCCTCGACGTAGCGGGCAACCGCGGGCAGCGCGACGGCGGCGAGCCGCTCGTACTCGCCGCCCTCCCAGCCGCCCGCCGGGCGGCTCACGCCTCGACCGGCACCCGCTCGTCGCCGGGCCCCGGCCCGGGACGGCCCTCCTCGCGTGCGAGCCGCGACGGCCACCACACCTGCGGCCCGATCAGCTCCACGAGCGCGGGCACGAGCACGCTGCGCACGAGGAAGGTGTCGAGCAGCACCCCGAACGCCACGACGAACCCGATCTCCGTCAGGAATACGAGCGGGAGCACGGCCAGCACCGAGAACGTGCCCGCGAGGACGATGCCGGCGCTGGTGATCACGCCACCCGTGACCGCCAGGGCCCGCAGCATCCCCGCGCGCGTGCCGTGCGTGAGCGTCTCCTCGCGCGCCCGCGCCATCAGGAAGATGTTGTAGTCCACGCCGAGCGCCACCAGGAAGACGAAGGCGAACAGCGGCAGCGACGGGTCCGAGCCCGGGAAGTCGAAGAACACGTCGAACGCGAAGTAGCCGACGCCGAGCGCCGCCAGGAAGCTCAGGATCACGGTCCCGATCAGGATGAGCGGAGCCACGACCGCCCTGAGCAGCACGACGAGGATCAGGAAGACCACGACGAGCACGATCGGCGGGATGACCTTGGAGTCCCACGCCGCCGCCTCGCGCACGTCGAACTCGACCGCGCTCGCACCGCCGACCAGGGTGCCCTCCGCCGCGCCGTGCGCCGCGTCGCGGATCGGGTCGATCAGGTCGAACGCCTCCGTCGAGTACGGCTCCGGCTCGAGGACGCCCTGGATGAGCACGCCGCTGTCGCCCTGGGCAACCGGTCCGGACACACCCTCGACGCCGTCGACAGCCGCCACGGCCCTCCTCACGGCGGGCACGTCCTGCTCGCTCGGAACGACGATGTCGACCGGAGCGCTCGAGCCCGCCGGGAAGTGCCTGCTGAGGATCTCCTGCCCCTCGACCGACTCGACCTTGGTGCGGTAGCTGTCGTTGGTCGTCAGATCGGTCGAGAAGAACGTGAGGCCCAGGCAGAACACGAGCAGCACGGCGATCGAGCCGATGGCCACTCGCCGCGGCTGCTTCGCGACCCAATCGCCGACGCGCTTCCAGAACCCGTGGGTTTCGTCCGCGACGGTCTCGTGCCGGAACCGGCGCAGCTCGTAGGGCTTGAAGATGTTGCGGTCGAGCGGGCCCACGATGAACGACGGGATGACGCCGCGCGTGGCCTTGTGCAGCAGCGAGTTGAGGATGACGATCGGGAGCAGCAGGAAGACGATCAGCGAGGCGCCGACCACGATCAGCAGCGCGGGCACCCGTGGCCCGTCCGCGATGCGCCGCCGCATGCGCCCGGCCTGAATGCCCTCGGGGGCGAGCCACTCGGTGGAGTGCGGGACGAACGGCCAGAACGCGCGGCGGCCGAAGATCGTCAGCAGCGCGGGCAACAGGGTGAGCATCGAGAGAGCCGCGCAGGCCACTCCCATCGCGACGATCGGCCCCATGCCGGAGGTGCCGTTGACCTTGGCGATCGTCAGGCAGAAGAGCGCCGCGATGACGGTCGCGGCCGAGGCCAGCACCGCCGGGCCTGCCGAGCGCATAGCGGCGGCCATCGCCTCATGCCGGTCCAGCCTGTAGTGGAGCTCCTCCCGGTATCTCGCGACTATCAGGAGGGCGTAGTCGGTGCCCGCGCCGAGCACCATGATCGACATGATCGAGCTCGACTGCCCGTTGATCGTCACGCCGAGCTCGGAGAGCCCATAGCCGAGGGAGCGCGCCAGGATCTCGGCGAAGATGACGGCCGCCAGCGGAACGAACAGGAAGATCGGCGACCGGTAGATCAGGATCAGCAGGACGATCACCAGCGTGATCGCCGCCAGCAGCAGTGTGCCGTTGATGGACTCGAAGACCTCGATGGCATCCGCGGCGTAACCGGCCCCGCCGGTGATCTTCACCTCGAGCCCGCCGCCCGGATCCGAAACGGTGTCGCGCCAGAACTTGACCGGGTCGAGGATCTTGTCGCCCTCGCCCTCGCCCTTCAGGTAGGCGGTCACGATCGCCGCCTTGCCGTCCTGCGAGCAGAGCGGCCCGACGAACGGCGCGTAGCCGCTCGGCTGACCGGGGATCTCGGTCGTAGGCCCGCCGCAGCCCTCGGGGAGCCCTTGCGGTTGCCCGCCTTCGGCTGCAGGGCCCTCCGCGGAGCTGCCTCCCTGGCCGCCCGCGGCGGCGGTCGCGCCGTCGGGAACCACTGCGGGATAGCGCTTGCTCGTCAGGCGCTGGACGTCCTCGCGGATCTTGGCGAAGTCCGCCGGGGTGAGCCCGCTCTCGCGTGCGTAGACGATGACCGCCGGGGCGAGCTCCCCGCCCTGGAGCTCCTCGGTGGCGGTCAGCGCATGGGTCGACTCCGCGTCGCCCGGGAGGAAGGAGGTGGATTCGTTGTTCTCGGCGTCCGCGAACTTCGTCGGCAGCTGCGCGGGCCCGGCAGCGATGAAGATGACGACGAGCCAGACGAGGAAGACGATCCACTTGGCGCGCGGGCCGGCGGCGATGGCGAAGATGGAGCGGGGGCGCGAATCCATCGTGTGATTGTGCCGAGCGCTCCCTCGCGGTGCGTTACGACTCCGTTAGAGGATCGACAGGTACCTGTCGAGCTCCCACTGGGTCACCTGAACGCGGTAGTCCTCCCACTCCTGGCGCTTGATCTCGACGTAGCGGTTGAAGATGTGCTCGCCGAAAGTGCGCAGCACGAGCTCGGATTCGGCGGTGAGCTCGATGGCCTCGCCGAGCGTCTCGGGCAGCTGCTCGATGCCGAGCCGGACCCGCTCCTCGGGGCTTATGTGGTACAGGTTCTTCTCCATCGGCTCGGGCAGCTCATAGCCCTTCTCGATCCCCTCGAGGCCTGCCGCGAGCAGCACCGCAAAGGTCAGATAGGGGTTGCAGGCCGGGTCGGGGCAGCGCAGCTCCATCCGCGTGGCCTGCTCCTTGCCGGGGTGGTAGAGCGGCACTCGCACGAGCGCCGAGCGGTTCCGGCGCGACCAGGCGCAATAGACGGGCGCCTCGTAGCCCGGCACGAGCCGCTTGTACGAGTTGACCCACTGCGCGAACACGGAGCAGATCTCGCGCGCGTGCTTCAGCTGTCCGGCGATGAAGGCCTTGCCGGTGTCCGACAGGAAGTACTGGTCGTTCGCGTCGTAGAACGCGTTCGAGCTCTCGCGGAAGAGCGACTGGTGGGTGTGCATCCCCGAGCCGTTCTCGCCGAACAGCGGCTTCGGCATGAAGGTCGCGTGCCACCCGTACTTCATGGCGTATTCCTTGACCGTGATCCGGTAGGTCATGCAGTCGTCCGCCATCTTCAGCGCGTCGGCGTAGCGCATGTCGATCTCGTGCTGGCTCGGCCCCACCTCATGGTGGGTGTACTCCACGTGGATCCCGAGCTGCTCGAGCGCGAGCACGGTCTCGCGGCGAACGTCCGAGCCGGCGTCGAGCGTGGTCAGGTCGAAGTAGCCGCCCTCGTCGAGCACCTCCGGCACGCCGCTCTCGGGGCGCGCGTTGCGGAAGTAGAAGAACTCCAGCTCCGGGCCGACGTAGAAGTTCGTGAAGCCCATCGCCTCTGCGCGCTCGAGCGTGCGACGGAGCACCTGGCGCGGGTCGCCCTCGTAGGGCTCGCGCGCCGGCGTGACGACGTCGCAGAACATCCTCGCCACGCCCTTGTCCTCCGGGCGCCAGGGCAGGATCGCGAACGTCGACGGGTCCGGCATCGCGATCATGTCCGACTCCTCGATCGCGTTGAAGCCGGTGATCGAGGAGCCGTCGAAGCCCATCCCGCCCTCGAACGCATCCTCGAGCTCCTGCGCGTTGATCGAGAAGCTCTTCAGCTGCCCGAGGATGTCCGTGAACCAGAGCCGCACGAAGCGGATATCGCGCTCCTCGACGAAGGCGCGGACGTCGTCGGCGGTCTGAGGCTGGTCGCTCATGGCGCGCAGGCTACAGCCAGGCGTTGGCCCAGCGCTTGAGCGCGCGCACGGCGGGTTCGAGCGCCTCACCCTTCTCGGTGAGAAGGTACTCGACCCTCACGGGTGTGGCGTCGATGACGCGGCGCTCGACGATCCCCTCCCCCTCGAGCTCCTTCATCCGCTCAGACAGAAGCCGGTCGGACAGATCGGGCACGAGCCGCTTGAACTCCGAGAAGCGAGTGGGGCCGTCCATCAGCACGAACAGGATCGCGCCGGTCCAGCGCTTGCCCACCAGCTCGACGGCTTGGTGGTACGACGAGCAGCACGTCTCCCGGCGCACCACGACGGTGGTCCGCTGCGTGGCCATCGCCGACATCGTAACCCGTGGCCGGGCGGCCGCCCTAGGCCGCCTGGGCGAGCCGGGAATCCTCAGGCGACCCGTCCTTCGGCACGTCGCCGGCGCGGGTCATCAGGTTCCCGAAGGTGGCGAGCGCGACGTGTGCGATGGCCTCGAGGATCTGCTCGTCCTCCCAGCCGGCCTCGCGCGCCTCCTCGTGCAGGTGCCGCTTCGGCGGGCCGTCCGACTCGAGCACGGCCTTGACGAAGCGGAGCAGCGCGGCCTCCTTCTCGTCATAGGAGTCGAACTCGCGCGCGAGCGCGATCTCGTCCATGCCGAGTCCGGCGTCGCGGCCGGTGCGCTGAAGCGTCGACAGCGCGTACTCGCTGCGCTGGTGCTCGGCGACCGCCAGCGCGATGCGCTGCTGGGTCGCGTAGGTCAGCGAGCCGTTGCGGAGCTCGGAGCGGAAACGGGCGTAGGAGCGGAGCACCGGCGGTGACCCGGCCATGACGCCGATGAAGTTCGGCAGCTGGCCGCCGCCCGCGAGGGCGCCCTTGAGAATCGGGACGCTGCCCTCCGGGGCCGTCTCCTCGTCGTGGACCTGGAACCTGCTCTCCTTCGTCTTCATTCCGCTCTGCTTTCCGCTTACGAACTTACGTGCCGTAAGTTTAGGCGAGAGCGGGCTGGCTGACCAGCCAGTCAGGCCTGCGCGGTGCCTGCAGCCACGACCATCAGGAAGAGACCGAGCAGGAAGGCCCACAGGCCGAGCCGCTCGGGCTGGGCCATCTGGCTCTCCATGACCGAATGGGCGCGCCGGCGCGCCGGCGTGGGCTGGCCGGTGATCGTCACCGTGCGGCGCTCGGAGAGCGGCTGCTCAGTGAGGAGCTCGGCCGCGCGGCGCTCGAAACGGCGCGGGGCCTCGTGGGTCGCGTCCTCGGTCGGACGGAGCTCGGACACGGTGCCGCCCTCGCCCTCGTCCTCGAGCTCGAACCGGCTGGGCCGCCGCTCCTCGGCCTCGATCTTCCGCTCCCACTGGAGCAGGACCGCCTCGCGGCTCATGTCTTCTGTTTCATGCTCCCGCAGGGCGCGGGCACCGGCTGTCTGCATCGGTTCTCTCTCTTTTCGCCTGCGGGGTTAGCTGACGGGCTCGCGCTGAAAGAGATGCGCTACGCGAAAGAGCGATTCGCCCCCGGCCGGCTGGCCATCTTGGTTCCCCCACGCCCCGATTTCCCCCCGGGGCTTCGGCTTCGATGGACGCGGCCATGCTAGCAGTCGAGCGGATGCGTCGGACGGAAAAGCCCGGTGCTTGCGGGCTAAATGCAAAGAGGCTTGCAGGGCGGGCCCGCCGGGGCCCGCCGGCGGCCTCAGCGGCCGGCGACCGCGGCGACGTAGCTCGCCACGGCCTCCGCGTCGGCACCCTCGAGCAGCTGGGGCGGCATCCGCCCGGTGCCCGTGCCGCCACGCTTGATCGCCTGGAGGACGCGCTGCTTGTCGAGGCCGCCGAGCTCGTCGAGGTTGGGCCCGGTCACGCCGTGCGCGTTGACGGCCTCGAGCGTGTGGCAGCTCTTGCAGTTCTGGATGAAGAGCTGCTTGCCCTCCTCGAGCTGGCCCGAGATCGGATCGCCTCGCAGGCTTCCGGTGCCGCCCTCGGCCTCGCCGCGATTGGCGATCACGAGCGCGGGCACGGCCACGCCGAGAGCCACGTACAGGGCGATCATCCCCCAGCTGAAGAAGCGTGAGCCGCGCGCGGGTCCCGTCTCGCGCGCCGCGCCGTCCCCGCCCGAGAACGCGTAGTAGATGACGAGGACCCCAAGGACAACGAAGGGCCCGACAACGAAGAGCCATTCCATCGAGGGCGGCACAATACCGGCCACCTGCGTCGGCGTCCCGCCGCGACGGCGGGCCCTGCGTCAGGCGCCGTTGGCGGCGGCGCGCCGGGCGCGCTTCCAGCTGCCGTAGGCGGCGAAGACGTCGCTCAGCGGCGGCATGCTGTCGTCGTCCGAGACGCGCTGCTGGTAGTCCACCATCAGGAGCCGCTCGGGCCGGGAGCCGATCTCCTCGGCCACGTCGCGGATCGCCTGGCAGACGTCGTCCTTCGACGTCGACGCGTCGCCTCCGGCTCGCTTCGCCTCGTGAGCGAAGACGCCGGCGGCGCTCCCGCGGGCGCCGGGCTCGGCCGCAGGGGTCGGCCGCGCCCGTCCGACGCCCACGAGCAGGCGGCAGTGCGGGCAGCGCTGGGGCTCCTCCGGCCAGTCGGCACCGACCTTCGTCTCAATGAGAAGGTGACAGTGCGGGCAGTAGGCGTCGCCTCCTGCCCGCTTCCTTGTGGTCGTCGCCGATGCCATCGAGCCCCTGGTCCCCGTCTTTTCGCCGAGACCGGGTCCGGCGAAACCCGAAACTGGCCCGCGCACCGAAAAATATGAAGGTTTAGATGCTCGAAGCTCGTCGACCAATAGGAAAGGCCCCTCTCGGGGCCCTTCCCTTAGCCGGCCGATAAGCCGGATCCTGTCGTGAGCAGCCATCCATCTGTGCGGCCTACCTGGAGCTCGGCGGGCAGCGTCGTCGCTCCTGCTTGGCCTTGCACCGGGTGGGGTTTGCCTGGCCGCCACGTCACCGTGACGCCGGTGCGCTCTTACCGCACCTTTTCACCCTTGCCTGTGCGCGACTCAGCTGAGGCCGCGCCATCGGCGGTGTGTTTCTGTGGCACTTTCCCGCGGCTTTCGCCGGGTCGGTCCCCCGACCACCCTGCCCTGCGGTGTCCGGACTTTCCTCGAGGGGCCGGTTGTCTCCCCGACCTCCCCGCGGCTGCTTGGCCGGCAGTCGACCAATTCTAGGGCGGATCGCCGGGTCCGTCGACTCCGCGGGGGCCGGGCTTCACCGGACCATGTCGACCTTTGCCCCGATATGCGGAGCTAAGGTCGACACGATCCGTCTAGCTGAGGCGGCTCCCGCAGCCTCCGCACTCTGCCGCGACGGCCTCGCGGCCGCCGCGCTGCTCACGCGCGCGCGTGGATGACAGGCGCTCGTGACATACCGGGCACTCGGTGCTGCCGTGCGTGCGGGCCTCATGAAGCGCCGAGTTGAGGAGCTGCGCGAGCGTCACGCCGTCGCCGATCTCCGAGCCTCCCGCACGGACGGTGGGCCGGTCCAGCACCGCGGCCGTCATGCCACCCTCCGGCAGACGCCGACCACGCGACCCAGTATCTCCACCTCGCGGGCGTAGATCGGCTCGAGCGCGTCGTTCTCCGGCTGAAGGCGCACGCGCGACTTCTCCTTGAAGAAGCGCTTGACGGTCGCCTCCCCCTCGAGCATCGCGACGACGATCTCGCCGTTCGTCGCGGTGCTCTGTGGCCGAACCACGACGTAGTCCTTGTCGAAGATCCCGGCGTCCTTCATCGAGTCGCCCTTCACCCGCAGGACGAACTCGCCCTCGTCGCCGCCGGCGATCTGCGGCACGGGCACGTACTCCTCGATGTTCTCTTCGGCGAGGATCGGCTGGCCCGCGGCGACCTGGCCGACGAGCGGCAGCCCGTTCGGCGTCACGACCGCCTTTGCCCTGTCCACGAGGACCTCGATCGCACGCGGCTTGGTCGGGTCGCGCTTCAGCATCCCGAGCTTCTCCAGGTTCGCGAGATGGGCGTGCACGGTGGACGACGAGGTCAGCCCGATCGCCTTGCCGATGTCCCGCACGGTCGGCGGATAGCCGTGCTCGCGCGCGTAGGTCTTCACGTACTCGAAGATCTCCTGCTGGCGCTTGGTGAGGTTGCTCAGCTCGACCATCAGACCTCCCGCAGAAGCCGTGTGATTTGACGTGATCCGAACATGTGTTCGCAGAGTACCCGGGGTCTCGGACGGCATCAAGGGGCCAGCGGCCCGGCTCTATACTCAGGCGGCTACGCGCCTGTGGCGGAACTGGTAGACGCGCAAGGTTGAGGGCCTTGTGGTCCGTTTGGACCGTGGGAGTTCGAATCTCCCTGGGCGCATTTCGCTCGTACCGAGATGATGGCGCCGGCGAGGACGGCACGAGCCTGTCTGCGCAGCGGCGGGCGAAGCCGGGCCTAGGCCTTCTTGACCTGCGTGTTCTGCGCCGCGGTGATGA
This sequence comes from uncultured Thermoleophilaceae bacterium, assembly GCA_963819635.1. Classification (GTDB taxonomy): domain Bacteria; phylum Actinomycetota; class Thermoleophilia; order Solirubrobacterales; family Thermoleophilaceae; genus JACVRW01. The sequence continues at coordinate 83,641 of CAWFWX010000003.1, read as the reverse complement.
GCCACTCATCCCCCGAGGAGGTGACGCACGAGATCAGGACCCGGTCACCGCGCGCGACGGTGCTGATGCCTGCCCCGATCTCCTGCACGGTGCCGACGGCCTCGTGGCCGAGCACGGTTCCCGGGGTCGTCTCGGGAACGTCTCCCTTCAGGATGTGCAGGTCGGTGCCGCAGATCGTCGAGCTGTCGATCCGAACGACGATGTCCGTCGGATCGACGATCGTGGGATCGTCGACGGTGTGCCATGCGCGCTGGCCGGGCCCGTGGTAAACGAGAGCCTTCATCCTGTTGTCCTCGTCATGTCGGGTCGTCTGTGTGCACTTAGTCTCGGTGCCGGGACGAGGCCCGTGCATCGGTATCAGGCGCCGAACAAGCCCGCATTTGACCGCAGCGATCTTGCGGACTAGCCCTGGTGCGCTGCCGGACTGGCGGTGCGAGCTTGGACTCATGCCGATCGTCGCCGCCGAATCCGACATCGCGCTGCGCGATGGTTCCACTGTCCACGTCCAGCCCGCGCGTCCGGAGGACGTCGACCGTATTGAGTCGTTCCTGGGCGCGCTCTCCGACGAGGCGCGCTCGCTCCGTTTTTTCAGCGCCGCGACGGACCTCGGCCAAATGGCACGCTTGTTCACCGACACGCGCGGGGGCACGAGCCTTCTCGCCGTGACCTCGGGCGACGGGCATGTCGTTGGACATGGCCAGTACTTCCCCGACGGCAGCGGTGGCGCGGAAGTCGCGTTCGCCGTGGCCGACGACTGGCAGGGCCGGGGTATAGCCACCCTCCTGCTCGCCCAGCTTGCCGAGGCGGCGGCCGCGGAGGATGTGCGCCAGTTCACCGCCGTGGTGCTGACCGGCAACCGCAAGATGATCGGGGCGTTCCGCGACTCCGGATTCCCGGTCGAGGTTTCCACGCAACCAGGTGAGCTCAAGGTCACCTTCCCAACCGCCCTGACCGAGGACGGCCGCCGCCGCTTCGAGGAGCGGGAGCGCACAGCCGCCGTGGCCGCCGTGGAGCACGTGCTGCGGCCACGCTCGGTCGCCATCGTGGGCGCCTCGCGACGCCCCGGCAGCATCGGCGCGGCGGTCATGGCCAACCTCGTCACCGGCGGCTTCACGGGGCCGATCTACCCGATCAATCCTCACGCCGAGACAATCGAAGGGCTACCCGCTTATACCTCCCTGCGCGAGGTTCCGGAGGCGCCCGAGCTAGCCGTAGTCGGGGTGCCGGCGGCCCAGGTCATCGACGTCGCTCGCGACTGTGCCGCCGCCGGCGTCGGCGCGCTCGTGGTCCTCTCGGCGGGCTTCTCCGAGGTCGGCGAAGCGGGTGAGCGGCGCCAGCGCGAGCTGGTCGCCGTGTGCCGCTCCGCCGGCATGCGGCTCGTGGGTCCGAACTGCCTCGGCGTGATCAACACGGATCCGGGCGTCTCGCTCAACGCGAGCTTCGCGCCCGGCGCGCCGCCGCCCGGCCGGGTGGGCTTCGCCTCCCAGAGCGGGGCCTTCGGCATCGCTGCGCTCGACCTTGCCAGAACGCACGGCATCGGCGTGTCCTCGTTCGTCTCGGCCGGCGACAAGGCGGACCTTTCCGGTAACGACTTCCTCCAATACTGGGAGGCGGACGAGCGCACCGACGTCATCGCCCTCTACCTCGAGTCCTTCGGCAACCCGGCCAAGTTCGGCCGCATAGCGCGCCGGATCACCGCGCTCAAGCCGGTCATCGTCGTCAAGAGCGGCCGCTCGGCCGCCGGCCAGCGCGCCGCCTCCTCGCACACCGGCGCGCTGCTCGCCGCAGCCGACACGACCGTGGACGCACTCTTCCGCCACGCGGGCGTGATCCGTACCGACACGGTCGGCGAGATGTTCGACGTGGCGGCGGTGCTCAGCCGCCAGCCGCTCCCGCGGGGCAACCGCGTTGCCATAGTGACGAACGCGGGCGGCCCCGCGATCCTCTGCACCGACGCGTGCGAGGCGGACGGCCTCCTCGTCGAGCCTCTCGGCCAGGCGACCCGCACAGCCCTCGCGACCGCGCTCCCCGCCGAGGCTTCGGTGACCAACCCGGTCGACATGATCGCCTCGGCCACTGCCTCGGACTACAAGCGCGCGCTGGAGGTGGTCCTCGACGATCCCGAGGTGGACGCGGTGATCGCGATCTTCGTCCGCCCGCTCGCCACGCGCGCGGCCGACGTTGTGGCCGCCATCCGAGCGGTTGCGGCCGCGCGGCGCGCGCATGGCACGCCGGTCCTCGCCGTCTTCCTCGGACCCGACATGCCGGCGAGCGTCGAGGAGGGCGTTCCGCTGTTCGGATCGGTCGAGGAGGCGGCCCGTTCGCTCGGCCACGCGACCCGTTACGCCGAGCACCGCTCTGCCCCGCCCGACCCGCCCGCGCCGATGCCCGCGGCCGAGGGCGACGAGGTTGCCGCGGTGATCGCCGACGGACTCGCCGCAGGGGGCAGCTGGATGTCACCCGCTGCGGCGGATGCTCTGCTGTGCAGCGTCGGCCTTCCTGTCGCCGAGAGCCGGTCGGCTGCGACACCGCCCGACGTCCGGCGAGCCGCCGAGGATCTGGGCGGCCGGGTGGCGGTAAAGGCGATCGGGCCCGGCCTGCTGCACAAGTCCGACGTGGGCGCCGTGCGCCTGGGCCTCACGGCCGCGGGCGCCGAGAGAGCGGCACTCGAGATGCGCTCGTCACTGACGGCCGCCGGGTTGGTCCCCGAGGGATTCCTGGTGCAGCGCATGGCGGCGCCCGGGCCCGAATTGATTGTCGGCGTGGTCGGCGATCCGCGCTTCGGCCCGCTGGTCGCGGTCGGTGCCGGCGGCACAACCGCGGAGCTGATCGGCGATGTGCAGGTCCGCCTGGCCCCGGTCGGTCCCCGCGAAGCGGAGGCAATGCTGCGCGAGCTGCGCACGTTCCCGCTCCTCGACGGGTTCCGCGGCGCGCCTCGCGCCGACCTCGGAGCGGTGGCGGAGGTTGTCACGCGGGTGGCCGCGCTCGCCGCCGCTCACCCGGAGATCGCCGAGCTCGACTGCAATCCGGTGGTTGCCGGGCCCGACGGTGCCGTCATCGTGGATGCCCGGATCCGCCTGGCGCCGGCGCCGGCCCGCGCGCCTGTGGGCGCACTTGACCGCTGAACCGGGTTGACTGTGAGGATGCTCGAAGCCGACCGCATCCGGCTCGTGCTCGTCGACGACCACGAGGTCGTCCGAGGCGGCCTCCGTCGCGTGCTCGAGGCCCAACCCGGCTGGTCGGTAGAGGCCGAGGCCGGCGACATCGACCGCGCCCTGCGCGCCGTCCTCGGCCACAAGCCCGACATCCTCGTCCTGGACCTCAACCTGGGTGGCGTCTCGAGCCTCGAATACATCCCCGAGCTCCTCGAGCGCTCGCCCGAAACGCGAATCGTCGTCCTGACCATGCAGACGGAGCCGGCCTACGCCCGCGACGCCCTGCGTGCCGGCGCCAGCGCCTATGTGCTCAAGGAGTCCGCCGAGGACGAGCTCGTAACGGCAGTGAAGGCTGCTGCGGAGGGCAAGACCTACCTCAACCCTCGCGTCGGCGCGATGATCGCCACGGAGCCGGTCGGGAGCGAGGCGGACGGCGAGCTGACGCCTCGCGAGCAGGAGATCCTGACGCTGCTGGCGCTTGGGCACACGAATGGTGAGATCGCCGAACAGCTGTTCCTGTCGAGGCGCACGATTGAGACGCACCGGGCAAGCATCCAGCGCAAGCTCGACCTGTCTACGCGTGCGGAGCTCACCCGCTACGCCATCGAGCACAAGCTGCTCGAGGCCTGAGCAGCGATGTCCCGTCCCGAAGGTGGGACCGCCCGCCGGCTCGTCACGATCCTGTACGAGCTGCTCGACGTCGACGACCTGGAGGAGGTTCTGCGCCGCGTGCTGGGCGCCGCGCAGGAGCTGACCGGGGCACGCTACGCCGCGCTCGGCCTCCTCAACGACGAGCGCGATGCGCTGGCGCGCTTCCTCACCGTCGGCATCGACGAGGACAAACGACAAGTCATCGGCGACCTCCCGCTCGGCCGCGGCGTGCTGGGCGAACTGATCGCGCACCCGCAGATCCTCCGGCTCGCCGACCTCGCACAGCATCCGCACTCGTACGGCTTTCCCTCCGGGCACCCGGCAATGAAGACCTTCCTGGGCGGCCCGATCGTGATTCGGGGCGAGATCTACGGCAATATCTACCTGACCGAGAAGGCCGGCGGCGCGGAGTTCGACGAGGCCGACGAGGAGCTGCTGCTGGTCCTGACGGAGTACGCCGCCATCGGCATCCACCACGCACGACGGCTCGACCAGTTGGAGAGCCGTGGCGACGAGCTCGAGCGAACGGTCGCCGCGCTGGGTGCCACAACCGAGATCTCGCGCGCCCTGGCCGGCGAGGTCGACCTCGACCCGATCCTCGAGCTCGTGGCCATCCGCGGCCGGACGCTGGTCGAGGCCAGGGCACTGGTGATCCTGCTGCCATCCCACGACGGCCTCCGTGTCGCCCACGCTGCCGGGGAGCTGCCCGAGCACTTGGTCGGCCAGACGGTGGAGGAGTCGTCGCTCGCCGGCTTGCTCGGTCTGGAGCTCGACTCGGGACTCCACGTCCCGCTGGCCTTCCGCGGCCGCAAGCTCGGCATGCTGGTCGCCCTCGATCGCCTTACGGACGGGCCGCAGTTCACCGCCGCCGACGAGCGGCTTCTGACGTCCTTCGCAACGACTGCCGCTGTCGCCGTCAGCACAGCACAGGCATTGAGCGCGGACCGCCAGCGCGAGCGGACCGCCGCCGCGGAAGCCGAGCGACGTCGGTGGGCACGGGAGCTGCACGACGAGACGCTGCAGGGCATCGCCGCCGTGCGAGTGATGCTCGCCATGTCGCGCCGAGATGACGACGCCGAGCTGCGGGCAACGGTCATACGGGCCGCGGACGCCCTCCAGGGCGAGGTCGACCGATTGCGCGACATCATCCACGACGTCCGGCCCTCGTCTCTCGACGACCTCGGGCTGATGGCGGCCATGGAGGCGCTGGTCGCGCGGCACGCACACGACGGCGGCCCGGCGCTCCAGCTCGAGGTGGACCTCGACCACGAGGCGGGCCGGACGCCGGAGCGCCTGCACCCCGACGTGGAAACCGCGATCTACCGGATCGCTCAAGAGGCGCTCAGGAATGCCTTGAAACACGCCGATGCGCAGACGGTCGCGATCTCCGTAGCCGAGATCGAGGGCGAGGTCGGGGTCCGCGTCCGCGACGACGGACGCGGGTACGATCCCAAGGCGAGCGCGGCCGGGTTCGGCCTCGTGAGCATCCAGGAGCGCGTGGAGCTGCTGGACGGCCGCCTGCGCGTCAGGTCGGCCGCGGGCGAAGGCACCACCCTCGAGGCGCGCGTCCCCGCCCGCTACCGCGAGCCGGGCCCGGCCGCGTCGGCTCGCTGACGCGTACAACTACGCAGGTATACCGGCAATGGTTGCCGATGCCGAGCGGCAGCGCGGGGGTCAAGCTCAGTGCATGGCCTTACCGGTTCCCGTCAGGGTCGATCCCGACATCCCCGTCCGAGCGCAGTTCGGCTTCGGCCGGATCGTCTGCGCGGTCAACGACTGCCGCTGCGCGCAGGACGCGGTACAGCAGGCCACGCAGCTCGTCGCGCCCGGCGACACACTCACCTTCGTCGCGGTGGCGGATGCCCCGGGCGTGAGCACGGCCGACCAGGCCTCGCTCGATAGAGCGCGCGCCGTGGGCGCGGTCGAGGCCGCACGCGCCGCTGCTCACGCCGACGGCATCGAGGCGAGCACCGTGATTGTGCACGACCAGGACGTCAGCGGCGCGATCCTGGAGGCCGCGCGCGGCGCCGGCCTGCTGGTGGTCGGCGCCCATGGCCACCGGCGCATCGCCCACAGCTCCCCTGTAGCCGCCCTTCTGGCGCGGGGACGTCCGGAGCTCCCCTTTCCCGGTGTGGTGCTGGTTGGGACCCGGGGCGCCGAGGACCGCCACGCCGCCGTGGTCGCGGCCAACATCGTGGCCGCCCATGACACGCGCGTCGTCCTCGCGCACGCGGGGCGCACCGATTCCACCCTACGGCAGGCGCTCGCAGAGCAAGCAGCCGACGTGCTGGAGATCACCGGCAAGGATCCCGTGGTCGTCAGCGTGGACGGACCGCCGCTCGACCGCCTGCTCGGGATGGCGAGCAGCATCGGCGCCAGCCTGGTCGTACTCGGGAGCCACGGTAGGCACGGCCCACGGGCGCTCGCGAGCCTGTCGGACCGTGTGGCGCAGCACGCCACCTGCTCGGTGCTCGTCCTTGCGGAGAACTACAGCCCGCTCGCCGGATGATCACGCCACACCCGGTACTTCCTCCGGAGGTATCGAAGCCCACGGGCTGGTGGACTTGTAATCAGAGACGGCGCCCACTCTCGGAGCCGTCCACGACACCAAGGAACTCCAAGTGAAGCCCTTCATGAAATACGGCGGCCTCGTCGCCAGCGTCATCCTGATAGTGCTTGGCATCGCCTCGATCTACACCGGGCTCAACGGCCGTGCGGAGGTCCGCGACACGCTCAAGCAGGAGCAGATCGTCGGCACCCCCGACATGGACAAGCAGATCGCAAACAAGCCGGTCGACACCGGTGCTGACGCCAAGTTGTTCGCCGACGGCATGCGCGTGCATGCCCTCGAGGCCACCTCCGGCCAGGTGTACTCCCAGATGGGCCGCTACCTGACTGCGGGCGGCAAGCCCACAAACGATGAGAAGGCCGCCGCGATCAACAAAGAAACCGGCAAGCCCCTCGAGAACGGCGCCCGCAACATCTGGGTGACCGAGACCGCGCTGGCCACGGCCCTGAACACCTCGTTCTTCGCCGAGAGCGTCGCCACGTTCGCCGCCGTGACGGGCGTGGCCCTGTTCCTGATCGGGATTGGCTTCCTGATCATGGTCTTCCGGCTGCCCTGGGAGACCGCCGAGGCCACCAAGCGGAGTCCGAGTCCGACGACAAAGGTCGCCGCCGGCACCGCCTAGACAACCCGGACCGCGCGCAAGCGGTCCTCCGAGAGCCCTTCGCCCCGCGCTTGCCGCGGGGCGTTGGGCGTTCTACGTAGTTTCGCGCACTGCCGTGTGGCAGCGCCCCGATGGCAGGGCGCCGAACGCGGCGTAGGTTCGTTGCATGAGCGATTTTCGGGTAGTTATCTGCGGCGGTGGGATCGCCGGCGTCGAAGGCCTCCTTCGTCTGCGCCGGCTGGCAGGAGACTCGGTGAACATCGAGCTGATCGCCCCCAACGAGGAGCTCGTCTACCGACCCATGGCGGTGCGCGAGCCGTTCGCGGCGGGGCCGCCGCGCCGGTATCCGCTGGCACGCATCGCGCGTGACGCGGGCGCCGATTGGGTGCCGGACTCGCTCGAGTGGGTCGACCTCGATGCCCAGGTCGTCCACACGGCCGAGGGAAGACGCGTGGATTACGACGCGCTGCTGATCGCCGTCGGCGCCAGGCAGGTCGAGGCCTACGAGCACGTCACCACGTTTCGCGACGCGGACGCCGACGCCACGTACCAGGGCGTCGTACAGGACGTCGAGGAGGGCTACTCCCCCAGCGTCGCTTTCATCCAGCCCGTCGGCCCGGTGTGGCCGTTGCCGCTCTACGAGCTCGCGATGATGACCGCGCAGCGGGCGGAGAGCATGGACATTCGGGACCTCGAGTTGGTGCTCGTGACACCGGAGGCGCGTCCGCTCGCAGTCTTTGGGGCCGCCGTCAGCGATGTCGTGTCAAATCGGCTCGCGCGGGCCGGGGTCAGGGTCTACTGCAACTCGCTAGCGAAGGTTCCCGCGACCGGCCGGCTGCTCATCGAGCCGCAGGGCGTCGAGTTGCACCCGGCGCGGATGATCACGATGCCGCGTGTCGCCGGCCCGTCGGTTCGCGGGCTGCCGGGCGCAGGCGCCCACGGGTTCATTCCGATCGACAAGCACTGCTCGGTGCCAGGCACGGGCGGCAACGTGTTCGCCGCCGGGGATGCGGCGAACTACCCGATCAAGCACGGCGGCCTGGGCGCCCAAATGGCGGACGCCGCGGCTGCGGCGATAGCTGTCCTCGCCGGGTCGCAGACCAAGGCGCCCGCGTTCAACCCGATAATCCGTGGCAAGCTCTTGACCGGGTCGGATCCCGTCTACATGAGCGCCCACCCTGCAGGAGCAGGGAGCTTCGAGTCGGAGGTCTTTGACGAGCCGCCCTGGCCCTCGGACGAGAAGGTCGTCGCAGAGGAACTCGGGCCGTACCTAGCAACGCTCGACGCCGCGCACGCGACCAGCACCACCGGTACGGCAGCTCACCCGTGACAACGCACTGACAACAAGCGTCCCGTCCAATCATTGGGGTAGCTCAGTCGCTTTGGGCGCGAGAATCAGGTCCGATGAATTGGGGCGTCTTCGTCTCCACGTTCCTCGCGGCGTCGATCGAGGTGATCGAGATGGTCGCGATCGTCGTGGCCGTCGGCGTCACCCGCTCGTGGCGGGCGGCGCGGGTCGGCGCCGCCGGCGGTCTCGTGGTGTTGGTCGTGACGGTCGCAGCGCTCGGAGCCGCGCTTCAGAGCCTGTCGCTGGAGACGCTCCGTCTGGTGGTCGGCGCGCTCCTGCTCGCGTTCGGCTCGCAGTGGTACCGCAAGGGCATCCTGATCGTCTCGCGTGACGGCTGGGCCACCGGCGTCGGCGGCGAGGACGTGGACGACGACGTGCCCGACGGCTTCGACTGGACCGGCGCCTTCCTCGCGTTCAAGGGTGTCTCGCTCGAGGGGCTCGAGGTGGCCGTGATCGTGGTCGCCTTCGGCGCCGCGGCGGACGCAATCGGCTCGGCGATCGTGGGCGCCTCAGCGTCCGTGGTCGTCATCGGTGCCCTCGGCGCGGCGACCTACCAGTACGTCGCGGCGATTCCCAGGCGGGCGCTGCAGCTCTTCGTCGGCGCGCTGCTGGTCACCTTCGGCACGTTCTGGGCGGGCGAGGGCCTGAGCGTCGAGTGGCCGGGCGGCGACTTCGCGCTGGTGTGGCTGGGTGCCCTGTACGTGGCCGCCGCGCTGCTGCTCATGCACATCGTGTCCGGTTGGCGCACCAACGTTGCGGCGGCCGCCTGATGGTCGTGTGGCGATGGACCAAAGCGGTCGTCCTGTTCCTGGTGGACTACATCGTCGGCGACGACTGGACCGTCGCCGCCCTGATCGCCCTCGGGTTGCTCGCCACGTGGCGGCTGGAGGAGGCCGGCGCCGCCGCCTGGTGGCTCCTGCCGCTGGTCGTGCTCGCCGCAAACGTGCAGAGCCTCCGAAGAGCAGTCCGGAACGGCGGCTGATGGCGTCCACGCTTACCAAGCCGCTCACCCCGTTCGTCGACGGGCTTCCCGTGCCGCGTCGACTGGTCTCCGCCGAGTACGACGGCCGGCTCACCGTGCGCATGCGCCCGGGCACGCACCGCTTTCACCGCGACCTGCCCGAATCGAGGGTCTGGGGCTACGACGGCACGGTTCCCGGGCCAACGGTCGAGGCCGAGCGCGGCCGGCCCGTCGCGGTCGAGTGGATGAACGACCTGGGCGGCCCGCTCCCGCTGGCGGTGACGATCGCCCCGTCCGCGACCGACGCCGACGGCGTGCCGGTCCAGTGCCGTCCCGGCCTCAGCGGCGGCACCCCCGACGACAAGGTGGCCGCTCTGGGCGGGCATGCCGTCGTGCACCTCCATGGCGGGCTCACGCCCGCGTCCTACGACGGCTGGGCCGAGAACCTGTTCGCGCCGGGCCAGCACGCCGTCTTCCACTACCCGATGGACCAGCGCGCAGCGCTGCTCTGGTACCACGACCACGTCATGGGGGTCACGAAGTACGACGTGTACGCGGGCCTTGCCGGCCTGTGGATCATCCGCGACGAGCGCGAGCGCGAGCTCGGCCTGCCCGAGGGGCCGCCGTTCGAAGTGCCGCTCCTGCTCCAGGACCGCAACTTCGACCTCGACGAGAATGGACAGCTGACCGGCCGCCTCCTCCACAAGACCGACCCCGACGTGATGGAGGCGTTCCCGCCCTTCACGGTCGTGAACGGCAAGGTCTGGCCGGTGCTCGACGTCCAGCCGGCGACCTACCGGTTCCGGGTCCTCAACGGGTCGAACGCCCGCACCTACCGGCTTGTCCTCATGCGCGACGGCCGCCCCGAGCTCGACCGGATCACCCAGATCGGCACTGACCACGGCCTGCTGCGCGGAGCCGCCGCGGTGCCCGCGAACGGGCTCGTGCTCGCTTCGGCGGAGCGCGCCGACCTGATCGTCGACTTCTCGGACCTCGAGCCGGGCAGCGAGCTGACGCTGCTCAACACGGCGTCCGCTCCCTTCGACGGCGCCGCCTTCCCTGCCGCCGACGCCGAGAGCGCCGCGAACCCGGCGGCCTCCTCCCCCACCCCGAGGTGATGCGGTTCCGCGTCGTCGCCGCACCGTCCAAGCGACGGACGGTGCCGCGCGATCTCGCCACCGACTTCGACGCCGCCGCCGCCGGATGCGCTGGCAGCCGCGCCGCGTCGTGCGATCGCGCTGGTGGAGCGTGAGCTCGAGGGCGAGCCGAACATGCTCACCATGCGCGAGCTGGAGCCGGTCGACGGAGAGGACACGGCGGGCCCGGGCGTGACTGTCACGGACGGCGAGCGGACCGTGCGCTACCGCACCGTCGCGGCGCACTTCGAGGACACGACGACCTTCTTCCCGATGCTAGGGGAGTACGAGGTCTGGCAGCTCATCAACCTGACCGATGACACTCACCCGATCCACGTCCACCTGGACCCCTTCCAGATCGTCTCGCGGCGCGCGCTCACATACGAGATCCCCGACGGAGGCATCGAGGACCGCGACCTCACCGCCACGGTCAGACTCGAGCGCGACCCCGGCGATGACCTCGACCACGCCATCGACGACAACGAGCGGGGCCTGAAGGACACGATCCGCGTGAACCCGAACGAGATCGTGGAGATAGCCGTGCGCTTCACGACCTACAGCGGCCGCTACATGTACCACTGCCACATCCTCGAGCACGAGGACCGCGACATGATGCGGCCGTTCGTGACCATGCCGGCCGAGCTGATGCCGTTCATGGCCTGAGGGTGACCTTGCCCGTGATGTCACCGCGCCGAGCGGGACCGGGGCGCGGTGGCGGCGGGCGGTTCCGTCATCGACACGAGTTGGTTTCGCAGCGCGGTGTCGGGGACCTGGATCAGGCCCCGGGTCGGACGATCGAGGTCGGCGGTTACGAGGAGCAGGAACGCCACGAGCGCAGACGCGAGCAAGACCGCGAGCACGCCCCTTCCGACGATCGCCAGGTAGGCCGCGAGCAGACCGAGGGCGAGGGCGGAGCCGAGTATCTCGAGCACCAGCACCGCGGTCGGGACGCGGTTGCTGAGGGCGGCCACGCGTACGGTCTCAGCGTCGATCATCTCGTTGAGCGTCTCGACGTAGAGACGTGGGGCGCTGGCCACCGGCGCCGTGTCGAGAGCCTCTCCCGCGAGGCTCCACAGCCGACGTTCAATCCGCTCCTCCTGTGCGCGGGCGGCGTCGGCCTCGTCGCTGCCCGGCACCTCGTCCGACAGGCGGACGGCGCTTCGCGTGTAGCGGACGAGCAGGTCCAGCGAGCGGGTCCGGATCGGCTCCGCCAGGGTCTGGGCCCGGAGGTAGGTCGTGCCGATCGCGTTGGCCTCGGTGACGATGTTCGAGCGGCGATCTTCGTAGCGGGAGACCGCCAGCGACAGACCAAAAGCGAGCAGCAGCGCCACAAGGCCGAGCAGCGCTGCCTGCAAGACCCCAAACGGCTCCTTGAGGGTCTCCGAAAGGTGCCGAACGCGCCGGCCCAGGAAGATCCCAAGCCCCGTCGCGCCGAGGATCACCGCGAAGAAGACGAGGCCCAGCTCAAGGCTCGTGAGCTGGAAGAAGATCATGCCGGAGTGGGCGAGCCCGCCTCGTTACAGGGGGGCTCGACACCTCCGACGACGTTCGCCTCCTGCTTCAAGAGCTCGAGCGTGCGCTCCATCGCGACAGGCCGCAGGGAGCCAACACCGCCGTGAAACGGGTTGTCGAGGAACCACAGCAGCAGCAGCAGCGACGAGATCAGGACCGCCACCCCGCCCATCATCGTCGCCTGCACGAACGCACGCTCACCGCTGTCGGCGAAGAAGAGCATGAACACGAACAGGATCGCGGCGCTCAGGAAGAGGACGATCCACAGCGGCGCCGGAATCACCCCGTCGCCGCCGTGCGTGCGGTCGGAACGAGCATCGTCGCGATCGGAACGCTGGTCGAGGTACTTCGAGAACGCCGCCTGCTCGGACGCGGAACGGGGCTCGGTCCCGCGGAGGCTGCTGAATATGGCCACACTCCACGGGTTCTGCGTCTCGTCGAGCGTCCCGGCCTCCATCCGCGGCCATTCGAGGTGCACGACGCTTCGCGCGTAACACACCAGCTCCCCCGATACTCGCTCGCGCGCTGGTGACGGTAAGAACTGCACCGTCTCGAACTGCTGGGCCACGACGCGCGCCTCCGCCTCGGCGCCGCTCCGCGAGGTGTCATAGCTCTCGAAGGCGAGGAAGACCACGAACCCGGCCAGCACAGCGAAGCCGGTGGCGAGCACGCCGAACACCCCGGCGGCGCGATCACCGTCCTCGAAGTAGCTCCCTTCCGGCGCGCGACGCCGGACGAGGAGCATCGCTGCGATCGCGCCGGCGGCGACAGCGACGATGATGGCTGAGGCCCAGGCGACGCTCATCGGGCGGGTCAGCCGCCGAGCAGCGCGGCGATCTGATTCGCCATGGGCGAGCCGAGCCCGGTCGCGAGGTCGTAGCCGGTGCGGGCGGGGCAGCACGATCCGCCGAACAGTGCGTTGGTGCCTTGCGTGATGTCGATGAACGCGCCGGGGTTGCTCTTGGCCCTGGCGTAGAGCAGCGGCGGCACGAAGCCGGGCTTTGGCAGGCCCTGCTGCTTTGCCTGCTGGGCCCAGAGGGCGATCATGCCCGCCACGAGTGGCGTCGCGGCGCTCGTGCCGCCGACGAACGTGATTCCCTGCTGCGACGAGTTGGGGCAACTCTTGACGCCGCTCGAGCAGACGATCGGGTAGCCGGGGCTCTCGTCGGCGAAGGCCGCGATGTCGGGCACCATCCGCTTGCTCTCGTTCGCGAAGGACTGCTCGGGCTGCCACCAGGGCCGTGACTCAAACGTGCTCTGTCCACCGCCGCCGCCCTTGGTCGCCGTGAACGGTGCCGGGTAGGCCGTGTCGTTCCAGGTGCCGGTCGCGGCGATGCTGTTGTCGGGGTTGAGCGTCAGGTTCGTGCCGCCCACGGCCAGCACGTACGGCGAGGTGGCGGGCCAAGACGCCTGCGGCTTCTTGTCGGCCGAGGTGAGCTTGCTGGGCTTGACGCCGCGCGCGCACGCGGATGAGCCCGTGTCGCCGGCGGCGACGACGACCGTGATTCCGAGCGCCGCCTCGGCCGCGAGCGTGCGCTCGACGAGAGTGCGGGACTCAGAGTAGGGCGACACGTCCGACTCGCACGTCCCGTAGGACACCGACACGACGTTCGGCAGCGGCGCGCCGTTGGTCGTGGCCTGGAGCGGCGCCGCCAGCATCTTCAGGAAGCCCAGCACGTTCCCATCGTCCGAGCTCTCGCCGATCGGCTGCACCCAGAGGTCGAACCGATCGAGCTGCGGCGCCACCATCGAGACCACCATCGCGTCGAGCGAGCTCTCCAGGATCGGCTTGATGCCGGAGCCGTTGTGGATCTTCAGCGACGTTCCCTGCGCACCGAAGCAGTTGCGGAACTGATTGACGTCCGCGGTCGGCGTGGGCGCCTCGCCGACGATCGCGAGCTTGATCCCCTGTCCGCGCAGGCCGGCCGCCTGCAACGGCGCGATCCCGTACGCGTTCAGGATCTGGTTCGGGAACAACCCCTCGGAGGAGGCCAGCACGCTTGGCTGCGTCGTGGCGAGGCACGACGGCCCGACCGTGCCGGTACGCGTCGGCGTTCCCCCGTCGTAGGGGCCCGCGGCCGCGTGCGCCACCACCCGCCTCCGCGGCGGGTTCGCATCCCCAGACGAGGCGCATGGTTGACGATCAGCCGCATGCCCGCAACGACGTCGACGTTGCCCTTCAGCCCCTTCGGCAGCTTCGGGGTGTTCACCGGCAGCGCGACCAGCTGGTTGCCCGTGGACGTGTGGTAGACGGCCCACTTCGTGCCGAACATCTTCTGCGCCTTGCCGATCGACACGGTCGCCCACGCGCGCAGGTGAGTCACGTCCACCTTGGCCGTCACCCCCTGGGACTTGAAAGCGTTCTCGACCGCCTTCCGCACCGACGACGTCGCACCCCACTTGCTCTGCAGCGTCGACAGCGAGGGGTACTTCCCGTACGAGTCCGACTTCGGGTTGCTGGCCTTCTTCGCGGCGCTGTTGATGCCGGAGATGTCGGCGTCCAGGCCTATCTGCAACGTCAGCTTGGAGCTCGTCGAAGCCCCGCCCGCCTTCTTCAACCCCTTATGCGAAATCGGGCCGTAGTTCACCCCGGCCAGAGCAGAGTCCGCGCCTGCGGCAAAGCAGACCGCCCCCGCTAGGAGCGGCGCCACGAGCCGTGGGAACACTCAGACCTCCGTCCCGGCCATTGGGCAAGCCCACCACAGGCCCCACCCGGTCGCATCGCCCGGATCGGATGAACCTAGCGCTCCCACCTGGCGCCCAGGCCACCACCGTTGCCGCGGCTCGCACGGGCCCGGGCCTCCCTGCGTGAGGTCACGTCCTGCTGCACGGACACCCAGACCCGCCCGTGGTCCGGGTGGTCAAAGCCCACGACGTGCGCCTCGCACCAGATCAGGCTTCCGTCCTTGCGCCGATTGCGCAGCTCGCAGCGCGCCTCTCCCGAGCGGTCGAGGTCGGCGCTGATCTGGCGCGCGACGCGCTCCGCCTCGCCGGGTTCGTCCTCCCAATTGATGTCGGCCACCGGCCTACCGTCCAGTTCCCCGTCCTCGTAGCCCATGATCTCGGCAAACCGGTCATTTGCGTACACGATCACCCCGTCCGAGCGCCGCACGAGGCAAACACCATCCGCGGTATGCCTCAGCACCGTCGACTGCAGACGCAGGCCCTCGTCGAGCCGGGCATGCTCAGTCACGTCCCTCCAGACCACGACGACTCGTCCGTCGCCGAGTGGCGTCGCGCGGATGTCTGAGGACTGCAGAAGGCGGCGGCGCTCTTCTCCGAGTGGTTCATATGCGTTGACCTCTCGCCCGCCGGGCACCTCCAGCTCGACGACGTGCCGGAGCCATCTGAAGGCTTGCGAGCGGAGGTAGTCGGGTTGCAGCCGTCCGAGGGTTTGGCCGACTCGCTCCTCACGTCCGACTCCGAGGTCGCGACGCGCCGCGTCATTCATGTGCTCCACGGCGAAGTCGACGACGTTGTCGCGCTCGTCCGTCACCGCGCGATAGATGGCGAAGCAATCGGACAGCGCGTCGGTTGCTTGGCGCAACAGGCCGTCGATTGGAGGTGCCAGCTCGACCGGACGTACCGGGACCGCTCCCATCACACGGGTCCCGCTCCCGAAATTCGACTCGATCGCCAGCGTTCCGCCCATTGCCCCAAGCCGGTCTCGCATGTTCGTGAGACCGGCCCCGTGGCCGGCGTAGCCTTCCGGAAGCCCGGCGCCGTCATCGAGCAACTCGAAGTGGACCGCCTCCTCCTCCTGCCAGACGGTGATCGTGGCGGAGCTGGCACCCTCAGCGTGCTTCGCGGCGTTCTGAAGCGCCTCGAGACAACAGAAGTAGACGGCGCCCTCGATCTCGGGCGGGTAGCGCCCCAGACCCCGCGTCGAGAGCGTCGTGGGAAGCGGGCTGGCGGCGGCCGCCTCTGAGAGCGCCTCGACCAGACCGCGTTCGACCAAGAGACTCGGATAGAGCCCGTGGGCCAGGGACCGAATCTCAGCCATGGCGGCGTTAGCGTCCTGAACGAGCTCGCGAAGCCGTGCGGCGCCCTTGCTGGGATCGCTCTCGACGAGGTCGCCGGCGAGCTCGAGCTGGATGGTCAGCGCCAGCAGCCGCTGCTGGGCGCCGTCGTGCAGATCCCGCTCGATACGCCGGCGCTCCTGGTCGGCCGCCGACATGATGCGGCTTCGAGAAGCCTGGAGCTCCCTCATCGAGGAGCGCAGCTCTGTTTCGAGGCGCTGGTTCTGGAGCGCCATCTGGGCAAAGCCATGCGCGACCTCGGTCATCACCGGTGTGTCCGCCAGCGCGGGATCGTGCACCAGCGCCGCGATGGGCACGCCGCCGCTCCGGATCTCCGTGGTCGCGCGGGTGCGCGACGCGTCTGGCAGCGCCACCGGGCGTCCTCGGTCGTCCACCCATTCGGCCGGATCGCCGGACGTCCGATAGACGACCTCCAGCGACGGATCGTCGACTGCCTCCGCGATCACGTCCTGCAGCTGCTTCGCGCTCGGACGACCCAGAGCGCCGCTCAACTTGCCCAGCGCTCTCGCGGCGCGGGCACGCGAGCTCACCAGCCCGATCAGGAAACCGACCGATACGGCGGGCGTGCCGAGGAGCGCGACCGCACCGAGCACGTCAGTGAGGTCAGACTCCGGATTCGCTCCGCGCGCCAGGAGGAAGGCAGCGGTCGCGACCATTCGCAGGACGGCGGCGGCCAGTACCGGCACGAGCTCCAGGCGCATCAGGCTGCTGCCGCCCACCAAGCGGCCGACGAGACGCACCGCGACGCCCACGAACACAGCCACGCTGAGCGCTTGTGTCATCGGCATGAGCACGGCGTCCACGAAGCCGGGCTCGGAGCTCGGCAGCATGAACGCGTTGGGCGGGCAGTCGGTGTCACAGCTGGCCCAGGGGCTCGGCGTCGGGTAGTCGCCAAGGAGCGCCAACACCAGAAACAGCCCGACAGCGACCGCCCCGGCTCTGAACAGCAGCCGGTCCGCGCGGTTCGCGAACTGCCCTGATGGGAATGCGAGCACGAGGTAGATCAGCAGCAGCTCGGCGAACCAGACCCAGACTCGGCCGATGCTGTAGAGCACGCTGTCCGGCGACTCGGCCAGCATCGTGGGCGACCACAGGACCCCGGCAAGGATCAGCAGCCAGCCGAAGCGCGCGCCCGGGTGCACGTACACCGCATAGAGCCCGGCGCCTATCGGCGCCGCGATCACCAGGGCGTGGACCAACGCGCTGAACCCGTGCGGCGCGGGCCCGGCACCCGTCGCCGCTATCCACGCGGCAGCAGCGGACAGCGCGACGCCGGCGGCGCCGAGGGCCGCCAAGCCCGCAACGGGCGGAGCTATCTCGTGGTCAGCTCCGGTCGCCGGCGGACGCGACGTAGGCCGGGTGTCGGGGGGCATCTAGGTGGCCATGCCATGTCATGCGCTGGCGCGCTATGTCTCTGCCCACCCAGGATCGAGGTCGGAAAGAGCCCACACAACGGGCGGATGTCTCAGGCACATGGGGACATTCGTCCGACCGGCGATACGTCATTTGGCTCGCCGCATCATCCCTTCCGGGTGAGGTAGTCGATGTAGAACGGGCGCAGCTGCTCCGCCACCTCGCCCTTGCCCGCATCCGTGACGTCGTTCAGGTGCGCGCTCATCTGCGCCACGTCTGCCTCAGCCTCGCGCAGATCGCCGGTTGCGGCCTGAGCGGCCGGCAGCACCTCCATCAGGTGCCAGAAGAAGCGGAGGTCGAGGTGATGACGGGCGCGCCGAACCGCCAGGTCGTGGAGCTCGCGCGAGGACAGCCGCTCATATTGCTCGTGGGTGGAGCCGGCGCGATCGGTCACAGCTTCGCTCCTCAGTACCCCGTCGAGGTTTTCACCTGCTGGCGCTCGGACTCGTGAACCCCGCCCTTGTCGTCCAGCGTCTGGCAGGCCCGCGCTATGTCGCCGGCGAGCGTGTCGACCATCTCGCGGCTGAGCGTCTCCTTGACCAGGGCGCGCATCATGGTCACATGCTGCGCGTTCGGCGGGAGCGTGTACGCCGGGACCATCCAACCGCGCTCCGCGGAGAGCTGCCACGCGATGTCGAACTCGTCGTAGCTGCGCGGCTCAGCCAGCCTGAACGCGACGAGCGGCAGCTGCTCTTCGTCCAGGCCAATGAGCTCGAAGTCGCCGCAGTCGGTGAGGTGCTCGGCAAGCACGCGCGCGTTCTGCTGCATCATCTCCATCATGTACTTGTAGCCCTCGCGCCCCAGCCGGATGAGGTTGTAGTACTGGGCCAGCACCATCGCCGAGCCGGTCGAGAAGTTGAGGGTGAACGTCGCGTCCGTCTTTCCGAGGTAGTTCTCGTAGAAGACGAGGTCCTCGCAGAGGTCCTGTGGCTCACGGAAGATCAGCCACCCGACGCCGGGATACACCAGGCCGAACTTGTGCCCCGACACGTTGATGGAGTGCACATGGCTGAGCCGGAAATCCCACGCGGAGTCCGGGTACAGGAAGGGCCAGACGAAGCCGCCACTCGCTGCATCCACGTGCAGCGGGACGTGCATGCCCTTCTCGCTCTCGATCGAGGCGAGGAGAGCGTTGATCCCGGGAATGTCGTCCGACTGCCCTGTGAACGTCGTGCCCAGCACGGCCGCGACCGCGATGGTGTTCTCGTCTATGTGCGGCTCCACGTCCTCGGGGCCGATCGTGTACCTGTGCTCCTGAAGGGGCACGATCCTCGGCTCGACGTCGAAGTAGCGGCAGAACTTCTCCCAGACAACGTGGACGTCGCCGCCGAAGACGAGATTCGGCCGGTCGGCCGGCTTGCCGGCGGCCTCGCGCCGCTTGCGCCAGTTCCACTTCAGGGAGAGGGCGCCCAGCATGATCGCCTCCGATGAGCCCTGAGTCCGCGCGCCGACCGTCTTGCCGGGGGCGTTGAAGAGGCCGGCGAGCATCCTGATGCAGCGTTGCTCGATCTCTGCGGTCCGCGGATACTCGGCGTGATCGATGAAGTTGCGATGGAGGTTCTCCGCGATGACCCGCTGCACCTCGGGCTCCATCCAGGTGGTCACGAAGGTCGCGAGATTGCGCTGCGGATTGCCCTCGAGCGTCAGGTCCTCCGCAATCAGGCGCATCGCCTCTGGAGCGGGCATGCCGACGTCCGGGAGGTCCATCGCTGGGAACCTCGTCGACGAGGAACCTGTTTCCGTAACGGGCGACCAAGCCCGGATCGATCTCGGTTGCGTTTTGCACCATCGGCTCCTTTCGAGCGCTCGCGCTAGTCGATCCAACAGCGTGCGCCCGCCGGATGCATCATTCGAACGGGGTGATATGCCTACTGCGGCGGAGAGCCCTCCGCGGTGAGGAACACGAGCGCGGCCTTCACGCGCTTGCTCACGTCCTCGGCCTCGGAGAGGTTGAGCTTCAGGAAGATCGAGTTGATGTGCTTCTCGACCGCCCGCTTGGTGAGCACCAGCGACTCGGCTATCGCGGTGTTGCTCTTTCCCTGAGCGATCTCCGCCAGGACCTCTCGCTCGCGGGGCGTGAGCTGGGTGAGCGGGGAGCTGTCGGCGTGCGCCTTGGCGGTCACCAGCTCCTCGACGATCTTGGGATCGATCACCGATCCCCCCTCGGCTACCGACCGGATCGCCCTCACGAGCTCGCCACGATCGTGCACACGCTGCTTCAGGAGGTACGCGCGGCGATCCGAGCCGTTCTCCAGGAGCGCCAGCGCATAGCTGGGATGGCCGTACTGGCTGAGCACCACCACACCGGTCTGCGGGTGCGATTCACGCAGGATCGTTGCGGCGCGTATTCCCTCGTCCGTCTGCGTAGGAGGCATGCGGATGTCGGTCAGAACCACGTCTGGCTCGTGGCCTTCTACAGCCTCCAGGAGCGTGTCCAGATCGCCGCATGAGGCAACCACGGCGATGTCGGGCTCGGTCGCGAGCAGTTGCCGAAGCCCTTCCCGCACGATCAGGCTGTCTTCCGCTACGGCAACACTGATGGCCACGCACAAAAGATAGGTGGTCCAGCCGCCCGGAGGGCGGTGGTGCTCGCCTACCGGAACACGGGGGCGCGCCCCCTTGCCCCGGTGAGGGGCGCGGCTGGATGCTGTGAGTGGTCATGGAACCCGCGTCACTCGCTGCTCCGCCCGCCGCCCATCGGTCCCGGCGTCGGCGCGCGGCGGGTCCCCGTCCTCCGACCCGCCCCCGCGGGTCCGTGCCGCGCTCCCGGCTGGTCCGCCGGCTCCGTGAGGCGCGCGAGGCTCCGTTTGTGCTGCTCGTCGCGCCCGCCGGCTACGGCAAGACCACGTTGCTCTCGGAGTGGGCCGCAAGCGACGGGCGCCGGTTCGCGTGGATCGACCTGGGCGCGGGCGAGCATGATTCCGACCGGCTGGTCGCCTCGGTAAAGCGAACAGTGCACGACACTCAACCTCCCACGGTGCTCGTGGTCGACAACGCGCATCTCGTCAGCACGCCCGAGACGTTCGCTGCCCTCGACGACGCAGCGCGCTCGATGCCGTCGGGTTCGCAGCTGGCGCTGGCGTCCAGATGCGAGCCGGGCCTGCCGGTGGGAAGCCTGCGAGCGCATCGGAGGGTCTTCGAGCTGCGCACCGGTGACATGGCGATGACTCGCTCGGAGGCGAGTGCGCTGCTCACCGCGGCCGGTATGCACCTCGCGTGCGATGGACTCGACACGCTGATGGAGCGAACCGAGGGCTGGCCCGCGGGTCTCTACCTGGCGGCGCTGTCACTGCGAGCCCAGCCGAACGTGGATGTTGCGCTCTCGCGCTTCGCCGGCGATGACCAGGTGGTGGCCGATTACCTGCGCGACGAGCTGATGGCGAGGCTCGAGCCAGACCATGTGGACTTTCTTCTCCGCACGTCGATTCTCGACACGTTGTCCGGACCCCTCTGCGATGCAGTGCTCGGTCACGGTGGGTCAGCCAGGATCCTTGGGACGCTCGCCCGCTCGAATGTCCTACTGGTGAGCCTGGACCGCGGAGGCACGAGCTACCGGTATCACCCGCTGTTCAGGGAGATGCTGCACTCTGAGCTGCGCCGGCTCGACCCGGGGCGCGAGCCGGAGCTTCACGCGCGCGCGAGCGCGTGGCACGAAGAGCACGGCGATCTCGACTCGGCCATCCACCACGCAGTCGCCGCTGGAAACCCCGAGCAATCCGGCGAGCTGCTCTGGCGCCACGCAAGCTCATACATAGGCCACGGCAGGAATGACACGTTGGCGGGCTGGCTCAACCATTTCAACGACGACCAGCTCGCCGCCGTCCCGTCGCTGGCCGTGGCAGCCGCGAGCAGCCGCCTGGCTGCCGGAGACGGAGAGCAGGCGCTCCACTGGACCTCGGCCGCCGCCCGCAACCTGGCACGACGCCCGTCGGCCAAGCGATACCCGCTCGACGGCGCCGTCTTGCTGCTGCGCGCGTTGCTCGAGGGGCGCGGCTTGGTGCACATGCGCCGCGACGCGGGGCGCGCCTGCGCGCTGGTCTCGGAGCACGGCGAATCGCGATCGTTCTCGCGCCTCCTCGCCGGCGCATCCCATCAACTCGCCGGCGACCGCGCACGAGCCCGAGCCGCCCTGGACGACGGCGCACGCTCGAGCGCTGTGGCGGCCCCGCACGTCCAGGCGCTGTGTCTCGCCCAGCTCGCACTGCTCGAAATTGACGGCGACGATTGGGACGTCGCAGCCATCCTGGCTGAGCGAGCGCGCTCACGTGTGGAGGGGTGTGGGCTGGCGGAATACCCGATCGTCGCACTGGTTTACGCGGTGTCCGCCCTGACGCGCTCCCACAGCGGGCCGGTCGCGGATGCCGATCGGGACCTGCGCACGGCGAGCAGGCTGGTCGACCAGCTCGTGGACTTCGTTCCGTGGTACGAGGCCGAGACGCGCGTCACGCTCGCGCGCGCGTCGCTCGGCCTGAGTGACGTCACGGGCGCGAGATCACTGATTGCCGAAGCGGCCCGCCTGGTGCGGAGAAGCCCCGAGTCCCCCACCCTCCGCGCCTGGGTCACTGAGGCATGCTCACAGCTCGAGGCGGCCACCGGCTCGGCAGGAGACGGCCTCACGCTCACTGCGGCCGAGCTGCGCGTCCTTCGGATGCTTCCGACGCACCTCTCGTTCCCCGCGATCGCGAAGCAGCTGTTCGTCTCACCGAACACGGTCAAGACCCACGTTCGGGCGCTCTATCGCAAGCTTGATGCCTCGTCTCGCTCGGAGGCCGTGTCACGCGCGGCCGCCGCGGGTCTGCTCGCCGGCATGAGGGCAGCATGAACCAGACCGCGCAGCTCCTCGTGTACCGATTCGGGCCGGACGCCGGCTTCGAGGGGCGCTTGGTGGGTGCGCTGGAGCGGATCGAGGCAGGGGGAGCAGTGAGGATCGCCGGTGCGCTGTTCATTGCCTGCGACCCGGACAGCGGCGACCTCGTCGCGATCGATCTGAAGAGTGGCAGCGCAGGCGGCATCGTCGGGCCGCTGCTTCAGTTCAGGCTCGAGCCCAGGGAGCGACATCGGGCTACGGAGCGGGCGCTGAGCCCCGACGAGGGCGGCGTCCCGGCGGAGACCCTTCGCCAGCTCAAGGAGACACTCGAGCCAGGCGCCGCCATCGTCGCGGTGCTACTCGAGCACCAGTGGGCCCACGCCCTCCATGATGCGGTGGTTCGGACCGACGGGGTGCCCCTGGCCAACGAGTTCGTGGACGCCAGCACGCTCGGCGACCTCGCTCCGGACCTGCTGGCCGCCGCGACTCGCGGCGGCACGTCGACCTGAGCTCCGCAGATGGGGCAGACGGGTGCACGAGTAGTCGTGTTGGGCGCCCTGCCGTGGGGAACTTCGGGGTCGGCTACGACAACATCGACCTCGACGCTGCCCGAGCACGCGGGGTGCGAGTCACGAACACCCCCGGTGTCCTCACGGGCGCGACCGCCGAGCTCACGGTCGCCCTGATGCTCGCCGCCGCACGCCGCGGCGCCGTGGTCGACACGACGGCACTCATCGATGCGTTGCGCTCAGGCCATCTGGGCGCCGCCGGTCTGGACGTCTACGAGGACGAGCCGCACGTGCCGGCGGAACTGCGCGAGTTGCCGGGCACCGTCCTGCTGCCGCACATCGGATCGGCGACTGCCACGACCAGGGACGCGATGGCGCGGCTATGTGCCGACAACGTGATGGCGGTCCTCGACGGGCGCGACCCGTCCACGGCCGTGATCTGACTCGTCGCCCCACAGCATCTGCGTCGTCACGTACGCGACGACCACCCCGACGATTACCAGGGGAGCCGCACCAGGACCCGAGTTCGAGGTCAACAGGACGGCCAGCACGACGGCGGACAGGGGCAGCCTCAGCACGGACGCGACGGCTGCTCCCATGCCCACGGCCACGGCCGGCGTGATCGAAAAGCCCGGGAGCTGCGCCGCCATCAGCCCGGCGGCCGCGCCCAGGAACAGCGCCGGGAAGACCGGACCACCACGGAAGGCTGCGAGCGAAATCGACCAGGCGATGCCCTTGAAGGCGATGACCAGCGCGAGCGCCGTGAGCGACCACGTGCTCGCGTCCGACACGAGCGGCCCGATGGCCTCCTGGCCCGAGAACAGAACCTGGTCGACCCCCTTGTTCGTCGTCTCGGCGAAGGCGATGGCCAAGCCCGCGACAGCGATGGCCCCAAGTGGTAGGAACAGGAACGGTCGCACCATGAAACGGGGGTGAGCTTCCCGGGCGAGCCGAATCACGACGAACGCCACCACCGCCGTCGCGGCGGCCAGGAGGATGGTCCACCCGACGTCGGCCACGTCGGGGCGGGCGAACTTCGGCAGGTCGAGGACTCCGATTGCGATCTGCTCGGTGTTCAGACCGGTCCACGACCCCATGCCCACCAGCATGAGCGACCCGATGCCGGCGGCAAGCAGCCCCGGGACCAGCACCACTGGCAACCGCGGCCCGCCAAGGCCCGCCGCCTCGATGACGACGACCGACGCGATCAGCGGCGACTCGAAGATCATCGCGAGCGCGGCGAACGTACCGGCTGCCGCCATCACGGCCGTCACCTCGTCAGGCGCATCCTTTCTGACCCGACGCAGGACAAAGACCCCCAAGCCGCCGCCGAGGGCGATGAGCGGGGCCTCCGGCCCGAGCACGACACCGAGTCCTATGCCCGCCACCGCCGCGAGGAGGACGCTCGACAGCTCGATCGGCTGGGTGACACCGGTCTTGAGCCCCTCGGCCGGAACGTGACCCCCCTCCCCCGGGAGCCGCACGATCGCGACCGCGATAAGCGCCCCCGCGATCGCCAGCACCGGAACCGCCCACCAGAGCGGCGCGCCGTCGTCGTACCCGACCCAGTCGGGGAGCTTGTCCCACACACCGACCTGGACCTGGTGCACGAGCTCGAGGAAGCCCCAGGCGGCGACGGACGCGACCAGACCTACGACGGCAGCAAGCACGAGCAGGCCGATGAACGCCCTGCTCCTCAAGATCGCCGTCACGTCAGGGGAATCTGAAGCCTCAGGCATCGACCGGGGTCCTCCATTCAGGGGGGTGTGCCTCCCACGCGGCACACATGCGGGCCAGCTTGGCGAAGGCTCGCGCCGCGGGCACCATTGGAGCCGTGTCGGGAGACGCTTCGATCGTCGATGAGTCGCTGGGGACGAGGTCGCACCTGTTCACGATCCGCGGAACCGTCGAGCTCGACACCGCGCGGCAGCTCGAGCAAAGGCTTCGCGACGTCGTCCTCGGCGGCAAGCGCACCGTCACCGTCGACCTGTCGGACGTGGCGGAGCTCAGCTCGAGCCTCATCGGCGCGCTGATCCGCAGCCAGCGCACCCTCGACTGGCGTAATGGGCGCCTGCTCATTGCGTGCGAGTCGGCGGCCATCCGGCATCAACTCGCGGACCTGAACGACATCTTCGAGCTCGCCGACGCGCGGCCCCAGCGCCGCTGAACGAGGAGCGTGAGCGTCCCAGCCATCAGCAGGACCGGCATGTCGGGGCTGATGGCCATCGCGCCGACGATCAGAATCGTGTTGACCTCGATGACGCCGAAGGCGGCCATCACGCCGGCCGCGATCGCGAACGCGAGATAGAGGGCGACCGGTCGGGCGTTGCGCCTCGCCTGTCCGAGCACGTCGGCCCAGATCAGGCTCGTGGCCGACGAGGCGTATTCGTACGTCATGGTGTTCACGGGAGATCCGCTTCCTGACGTGGACCGGCACAGTCTCGCCGTCGAGCCGATGACGTGTCCTCCGAACGCGTTTCGGAGCGGTGAGGGCCTGATCCGGCTGGAGCCGGGCCAGACGTTCTCCAGCAGCTGGGGCATCGATCCCCGAGAGCATCCGTCGCCATGATCGATATCGACAGCGAGTCCTTCCTCGCCGTCGTCGTCGCCGCCGCGTTCGCGGCGTTCCTGTCGGGTCTGGTGTCGCCCCGCCTGCCGTTGCCGGTCGTGGTCCTCGAGATCGTCTTCGGGATCCTCATCGGTCCCGACGTGCTGGGCTTCGCAGAGCCGGACGAGTTCCTCCGCTTCTTCTCGAACCTCGGGCTCGGCATGCTCTTCTTCTTCGCCGGCTACGAGATCGACTTCGAAAGGATCCGAGGCCATCCCCTTCTGCTTGCCGTCTTGGGATGGGCGCTGTCGCTCGTCCTGGCCTACTCCTTGGGCGGACTGCTCGCGTTGACGGGCGTCGTCCTGTCGCTTCTGTTCACCGGCTCGGCGCTGGCCACGACCGCCATCGGCACCCTGATCCCGGTGCTGAGCGACGCGGGCGAGCTGCGCACTCGCTTCGGCACCTATCTCCTGGCCGCGGGCGCGGTGGGCGAGTTCGGCCCGATCCTGCTCATCACGCTGGTGTTCTCGACGAAGGGCGCCGCGACGAACGCGATCATCCTCGCGGCCTTCATCGTGGTGGCGGTCGCGGCGGCGGTGATGGCCGTCCGCGGCGTCGGGCGCGGGTGGGCGTTGCTCGACCGCAGTCTCGAGACGAGCGGCCAGCTGGCGATCCGCATCGCGGTGGTCATGGTGTTCGCGCTCGGGGCGCTGGCCTCCTCACTCGGCCTCGACGTGCTCCTGGGCGGCTTCGTGGCCGGGGTGATTGCGCGGCTTGCGTTGAAGGGACGCGAGGTGGTGGTGCTCGAGTCGAAGCTCACAGCGGTCGGCTACGGCTTCCTGATCCCCTTCTTCTTCGTGGTGAGCGGCGTCAATTTCGACCTGGCGGCTCTCACTGACGACCCGATACGCCTGCTCGAGTTGCCGCTCTTCCTCGGCCTCTTCCTGATCGTGCGCGGCACTCCCGCGCTACTCCTGTACCGCGGGGTGCTCGGCTTTCGGGATCGAGCTGCCCTGGCGATCTTCTCAGCCACAGGGCTGCCACTGATCGTGGCTATCACCACCATCGCGGTCGCCGAGGGGCACATGCGCTCAGCCACCGCCGCCTCCCTGGTGGGCGCAGGCATCCTGTCGACCGCGATCTTCCCCGTGATCGGGCTGCGCCTGCGAGCCGGAAGCCCCAAGGACGACGAACCCCTCCAGGTGCCGGCCGAAGGCGCCGCTGTGGCGAGCACCTGAAAGCGCGACGCGGCGGCTGCTCACGCGCGCACGGGCAGGTGCAGGCACCCGCTGTCAGTCGGGTGCGGCCAACCTTGCCCCGCCCAGCGCGCTGGTCGACACTGACATCGCCATGACAGTCGGCCCACTCTTCATGCTCGCGTCCGGCCTTCCCGCATCACTGCGTCGCGAGCGCTCTTGGACAGCCGGCACGTACGTCACCGACGGGCATTGCCTGTTCCGGGTCATGTCCCCTCTGTCGCCCCCGTGGCGCCGCGGGATCGCGGTACTCGAGGACTGCCGAACGCTCACGATCGGGGCCTATACCGCAGAGGAGCTATGGCACATGGCGCTCAGGCGCGTGGAGTCCGCCGCCCCGGGGTGAGCCGTCAGCCCGGGGTCACGGGAACTTATCCCGCTGGAGCGAGCGCCCGAAGCTCGCCCGGAAGGGGCGCCGCGGTCGCGATCTCCGCGTCCCGGCTGACGAGCGTGGAATAGCGTCCTCCGGCGTGTATCAGTTCCTCGTGGCGGCCCGATTCGGCGACGCGGCCGTGATCGAGCACGATGATCTGGTCCGCGTCGCGCACCGTCGAGAGGCGGTGTGCGATGGCGATGGTCGTGCGCCCCTCGGACAGGCGATCGAGCGCATCCTGCACGAGTCGCTCGGTTTCGGTATCGAGCGAGCTCGTGGCTTCGTCGAGGATCAGGATCGGGGGGTTGCGCAGGATCGTCCGCGCGATGGCGATGCGCTGCTTCTCGCCCCCGGAGAAGCGATAGCCGCGTTCGCCCACGACCGTGTCGTAACCGTCAGGTAGAGCTGCGATCACGCGGTGGATGCGGGCCGCTTCCGCGGCCCGCTCGAGTTCCTCGTCGGTCGCGTCCGGCTTCGCGAAGCGCAGGTTCTCGCGGATCGAGGCGTGGAACAGATACGTCTCCTGGGAGACGACCCCCACGAGCCCGCTCAGCGCCTGGAAGCTCAGGTTGCGGATGTCCACGCCGTCGATCGTTACTCGCCCGCGGCTGACGTCGTAGAGCCTCGCCGCCAGATAGCCGACCGTCGTCTTGCCGGAGCCCGTCTCGCCGACCAGTGCCGTTTTCGTCCCGGCCGGGACCGTGAACGACACGTCCTCGAGCGTCCATTCGTCGCCGTACCGGAACCACACGTCCTCGAAGGCGACGTCGCCCGCTGTCGCGCGAGGCTTGGCGTCCGGCTTCTCGACGATGTCGATTGGCTCGTCGAGGTACTCGAAGATGCGGTCGAACAGCGCAAGCGAGGTCTGCACGTCGAGGCCGACGCCCAAGAGCGATCCGACCGGGAAGAACAATCTCGTCTGCAATGTCGTGAAGGCGACGAGCAGCGGAAGCGAAACGGCATCCGATCCGCCCGCCAGGGCGAGCCCGCCGAACCAGTACACCGCGGCCGGCATCACCGCGAAGCTGGTCTGGATCGACGCCATCACCCAGCGCCCCGCCATGCGCTGGCGCACCTCCAGGTCGGCAAGCCGCTGCGAGTCGCCCTCGAAGCGGTCTGCCAGCTCGTCGCCGCGGCCCATCGTCTTGCCGAGCAGGATCCCCGACACGGACAGCGACTCCTGGACGACGCTCGAGATGTCGGCCAGCGTCTCCTGCGTCGTCTTCGCGATCCGCCGGCGCTCGTTGCCGACACGCCGCGTCAACAGCACGAAGAACGGGATCAGCGCGAACGCGAACAGCGCCAGCTGCCAGCTCAGCAGCAGCATGCCGACCATCGTCGCGACGACCGTGGTCACGTTCGACGCGATCGACGTGGCGGTGTTCGTTACCACGTTCTGGACGCCGCCGATGTCGTTCGAGATCCGCGACTGGACCTCGCCGGTACGCGTGCGCGTGAAGAAGGCGAGCGACAGCCTCTGGAGATGCCGGAACACGGCCGCCCGCAGATCGTGCATGACGCGCTGCCCGACCTGATTGGACATCAGCGTCTGGATCACGCCGAGGACACCGGTCGCAACGGCGATCGCGATCATTCCCCCGGCGGCCAGAGAAAGCGAGGCCGTGTCGTTTTCCCCGATCGCCTCGAGCACCGTCTTCAGCAGGAACGCCGGCACGACGCCGATCGCCGCCGAGGCGACGATCAGCAGGAGCAGGCCCCCAAGCCGCAGCCGGTAGGGAGCGAACAGGCTGCCGATCCGGCGCAGGTTCGCCTGCCGCAGAGCCGGGTCCGCGGGCCGCTCGGGCGGTTCCTCCGTCGATCGCAAGAAGTTGCGCACTCAATCGAGATTACGCATCGCTGCGCCGCGCTTCGTCAGGGCGCGATGACCAGGCGCGCGATCAGATTGCCCTCGATGGCGAAGTCCCACCTCAGGTCGGCGGTGCCCCCTGGAAAGTTCCCCGTGAGACGACCCGTCACCACATAGCGGTCCGGGACCAACTCCTCCCCGCCCAGGATCTCGGTCCGGTACTCGTACCTCGAGGCGGGGCCGAGCTGCCATGCGCGGATCTCATCGGTTCCTCGATGCGTGGCGCGCTCGTCGGTCACCGTCGCGTCCCCGGTGAACAGCGCGACGATCGCCTCGATGTCGCGCTCGGCGTCGCGCTCGAAGAAACGCGAAACGACCTCGGGCATGTCGGGCATCTCGTTCAATCGGCCCTAAGGCAGCAGCCTCCGCAACAAGATCGGACAGCAGCTTCCCAAATCGTACCCCGACTCAGTGCAGCTCGCCGACCAGGGTCCGGGCCCGCCCGGGCTCACGGCTGACGACGAGGTCGTAGCGATCCGCCACCAGGTTCTTGACCGATGCGAAGTCGCGACGCCCGCGCTGTGCCCACTGTGCGAAGAATCCGAAGATCGCACCCCACAGCGCGCCGATCAGCAGGCCGCCCAGCACCAATCCGACCCACTCCGGACCGGTCGTGAACAGACCCACGAGCAGGCCGATGAACAGGCCGAACCACGCGCCGGTCCCCGCACCCGCGCCGGCCGAGCGGGCCACCGTCACACGGCCGGTCACCTGCTCGACGAGGTGCAGGTCGGAGCCGACGATCTCCGTGAACTCGACCGGGAACCCGTGGTCGGACAGGTAGTCGACGGATCGCTGGGCGTCCTCATAGTCGGAGTAGCTCGCGACGACCATCGGCCCGGTGGGCTGCGGATACGTCGGTTCGGGTGTTGCGGCCATAAGGAACGTCCCTTTCCGAGTTGACACCCCATGATCGCCGTGCCGCCCGAGCCTGTCGTCGGGCTCGGGTGGACACTTGGACCTACTTCGGTCGGCGTAGTGCACCGACCGACAACGGGCTCGCGCCCACGCGGCCGGGCCCGGCTCATGATCCGCTCATCTCCGCGCGGTGCCATGGGGTCGCGAAGACATCCACTCGGACCGGAGGTGCACGCATGCAGTCTCGGACCCGACTCATCACGACCCGCGAGCGCATCATCGCGGCTGAGGTGAGGAAGCTGGAGCTCCGTCTGGCACGCAGGCGACGCGCAGATCGAGGATTGCGACGCGACTAGGCTTGTCTCGTGCCGAGTCTTCCCAGTCCGAGGTTGTCCGCGTCGCAGCTGGCGACGCTGGGCGAGCTGGGCGAGGAGCGCACGGCCGAGGTTGGCGACGTGCTGTATCGCATCGGCGATCAGCGGTACCCGTTCATCGCGATCGTCGAGGGCGAGGTGGCGATCATCGACGACGCGGGCAACGAGATCACCCGCCACGGCGCGTCCGGTTTCCTCGGGGAGCTCAACCTGCTCTCCGGCCAGACCGTTTTCGTGACGGCGATCGTTGCCGAGCCGTTGCGTTACATCGCGGTCGATCGCGATGTGCTGCGGCCGCTGCTGTTCGAGGACGGACCGCTGAGCGACCTGCTCCTGTCCACCTTCATCGCCCGGCGTGAGCTGCTCCAGGGTGTTCGAGGCCTTGGAATCGAGGTGGTGGGCCCGCATTCATCTGAGGCGACCATGCGGATGCTCGACTTCGCGCGGAGCAGCCGCCTGCCGTTCACCTGGCGCGATCCCGAGCGGGCGGACGACCCGTCTGCCGCCGAACTGGTCGCCGGACTCGATTCCTCGAGCCTGCCACTCGTGCGCTTGCCGGGAGGCACGCAGTTGCAGGCACCCACGACCGGCCAGGTCTCGCGCGCGCTCGGAATCGGCCGCGAGCTCGAGCCGCGCGAGGAGGTCGACCTGGTGGTGGTGGGCGCGGGCCCCGCCGGCCTGGGCGCCGCCGTGTACGGCGCATCGGAGGGACTCGACACCCTCGTCGTCGACAGCACGGCGCTGGGCGGGCAGGCCGGCTCGTCCCGGCGGATCGAGAACTACCTGGGCTTCCCGGCTGGAATCAGCGGCTCGGAGCTGACGAGCCGCGCGGTGACCCAGGCGCGCAAGTTCGACGCCCGCTTGGCCACGCCCTATCGGGCGCTTTCGCTCGAGCCGGGCAACGGACGCCATACCCTGTTACTTGAGGAGGGTCACGAGATCGCCGCCCGGACGGTCCTGCTCGCGACCGGCGCGCAGTACCGGCGTCTTCCGGTTGAGGGACTCCACGACTACGAGGGCGTGAGCATCTTCTACGCCGCCGGGCCGCCCGAGGCGCAGCTCTGCGGCGCCGAGCGGGTCGCGGTGGTCGGCGGCGGCAACTCCGCTGGACAGGCTGCCGTCTGGCTCGCGCGCGGCGGCGCGCTCGTCACCCTGCTTCACCGTCGCGGCGACCTGCGCGAGACGATGTCCGACTACCTCGTCCGTGAACTCGAGCGCTACGGCGTGGCCATCCGCGACCGCAGCGAGATTGCCCACCTGCACGGCGCCGACGGCCAACTCGAAGCGGTGACGCTGCGAAGCGGCGAGCGGCTGCCGTTCGCGTTCCTGTTCCTCTTCCTCGGCGCACAGCCGTGTACCGACTGGCTGGGCGACGTCGTCGCGCGCGACGAGAACGGCTTCATCCTCACGGGCGCCGCCGCGGGCGCCGACCACCTCCTCGAGACGAGCGTCCAGGGCGTCCTCGCAGCCGGTGACGTCCGCTCAGGCTCGACCAAGCGATGCGCCACCGCCGTCGGCGAGGGAGCGATGGCCGTGCAGCTGATTCACGCCTATCTCGCGGAACGCGCGCAAGCGCAGCGAATTGCCACTACCTAGGGTGTTCGGGCTCTGCCACGGTCCGGCTCGACCGGCGTGGCCCGGCGTCGCACCAGAAGCAGCGTGAGCCCAACGGCCAGCAGCGGCGTGCCGATCCCGAGGAGCACGAAGGCGAGTGCCGTGTCGATGTGGTCGACCATCCAGGTGAAGTTCATGCCGAAGAACCCGGTGATGAAGGTGAGCGGAAGGAAGATCGTCGACACCACCGTCAGCCAGTAGATCGTCTGGTTCAGACGCAGGTCGATCAGCTTGGCCAGCGCATCGCCGACGGCATCGATCCCGCTGATCAGGCGAATCAGCTGCTGGTCGACGCGCTCGAAATAGCGCTCGCTATCGGCGCCCAGCCCCGTGACATGCTCGATCTCCTCGCTGATTCGCTCGAAGACGCCGCGCTGAGGTCCCATGCGCAACCTCATTCTCGAGAGCCGGGAGTTGATCCGCCCGAGCGTGCCCACTCGGAGCTTCGAGGACGCCATGTCGCTCGACACGATCTGCAGACCCTCCAGAGTCGACTCGATCTCGCCCAAGGCATCGAACGCGGTGCCCACCATCGCGTCGAGAATCGCGTAGACGAAATATTGCTCGCTGCGTCCCTCTGGCGGGTCGATCTCGAGCCCGCCCGGCAGCGAAACCGCCTCGACGTGCAGGGTCAGGATGTACTCGCCGCTGATCAGAACATGTACTTCAATCGGTTGGAGCGGTTCTGAGCTGCCCGCGCCGGATGTCTCGAGGTAGCACCAGAACGAGAACACGACGTGCTGGCCGTCCGAGTGGAACCTTCGGGTCGACGAGCTATCCGCCGCCGAAGTCGAGGAGCAGCTCGAGCGCCTTGTCCGGGACGCCCAGGGCATCCGCCAGATCGTCTCCGCTCGTGCCGCTCAGCGAGACATCGATCCAGAAGAACGCCCCGCGCGTCCGGAGCGCCCTGATCTGCTCCCTCTCGCGTCGGCCGAGCCCCTCGATGATCTCGCCCATCAAAGCGACGCTACGACCTGGTCAGGACGTCACGGCCGTCGCGGCCGCCGTTAGACGTCTGCGTATCCGCCCGCCCACCAGGCCGTCGCAAGCGCGGCGTACTGGTCCGCTGCTTCTTCCCAGGCGAAGTGGCCGCTGTCGAGGATGTCGAGCTTGCTCTTTGGCAGTCGCTCGTGCAGGAACTCGCCGTTGGCCGGCGGCACCAGGTCGTCATGGGCGCCGCTGATGATCTGCACGGGTGTCGCGATGCGCGGCAGGAGCTCGGCGAGCACCGGGAGGTCCTGCGGGTAGTTGCGCACGTAGGCGGCGGACTCGACGAAGCGATCGCCGTCGTACGAGGAGAGGTAGTCCTCGAGTACGTCGTCGGGAAGCTCGGGCTTGATGCCCGTCAGCGCCGGGCGCAGGATCTCGCGTGAGTCGAGCGCGCGGAACGAGGTCATGTCCGGCGCCTCGATGATGGTCTTGAGCGTGCCCGTGACCTGAACCGGGTACTTCGCACCGCCGCTTCCGACGATCAGGCTGCGGATCCGTCCGGGATGTCGCGCAGCGGCGAACAGGGAGGCGCCGGTGCCGACATCGGGACAGACGAGATGAGGGTTCTCGAGCTCGAATTCGTCCAGCACCCGCACCAGGAAGTCCCCCATCTTGCTCGGGGACAGCAGCTCGTCGCGTCGCTCCGAGTGGCCGAAGCCGGGCAGGTCGACCGCGACCAGGTGCGCGTCTTGCGAGAAGGCCGGCCAGAGCGAGTGGTAGGCGTAGAGGCTCTCCGGCCAGGGGTTCGTCAGGAGTACGTGCTTGTCGTGGTCGGACTCGCTGTCCGCGTAGCGAATCGAGAGCCCGTCGATCGTCCTGTACTGAGTTGTGATGGTCGCGCTCATCGACGCATCAGCGTACAGACCTGTCTGTTACGATGCGGCCGTGGCGATCCAGCGTGTCGAGGCCGACAACGGGATCGAGTACGCCTACCGCGACCTCGGTGAAGGTGATGTCCCGCTCGTCCTGCTGCAGCACTTCCGCGGCAACCTCGACAACTGGGACCCGGCGCTGATCGACGAGCTCGCCGCAGAGCGCCGCGTGGTTGCCTTCGACAACGTCGGCGTCGGCGCCACGACCGGCATGACGCCGAACACCGTCGAGGCGATGGCTCACGACGCGATCGCCTTTCTCGACGCAATGGACCTCCAGCGGGTCGACCTGCTCGGCTTCTCGCTCGGCAGCTTCGTCGCGCAGGAGATCGCGCTGATCCGCCCCGATCTGCTGCAGCGCGTCGTGCTCGCATCGTCGGCACCGCAGGGCGCGGCGGGGATGCACGGCTGGGCGCCGGAGGTCATCGGAGCGATCGGCACGCCGGAGACGGCACCGCAGCAATACCTCGGCGTCTTCTTCGCCCCCACGAGCACGAGTCTCCAAGCGGGCCAGGAGGCCGCGGGACGCATCTTCGGCAGGACGACGGACCGGGACGAGCCGACCACGTGGCAGACCCGCCAGGCGCAGTACGACGCCGTCTGCGCGTGGGGGATCCCGAACCACGCGCTGCTCCAGCGAGTTGCCGCCATCGATCTCCCGGTGTTCGTCGCAAACGGCGACAGCGACCCGATGATCCTTCCGCGCTATTCACACCTCCTGGCGGGGCTGCTGCCGGACGCGCGGGTCACCATCTACCCCGACTCGGCCCACGGCTTTCTCTTCCAGCACCACAGCCAGTTCGCCGCCGACGTACACGCCTTCCTCCGCGGCTAGCGCTTGCGCTTCGAGCCTGCGTCGGCGTCGACCAGCACCTCGGCCGCCATACGGGCCTTCTTCGCTCCGCGCGTGTTGCGATCCATCCGCGCGCCCACGGCAGATCCGTCATACAGGATCTGCAGTTGCACGGCGAGCGTTGCCGGGTCGCCGGCACCGGCCTCACGCGCAAGGCCCCGAAAGAGCGACCTGATCCAGCGCCGGTAAGCGTCGTTCGCCTCCTCGATCGGGCTTCCGGGAGGCGCCTCGGCACCAGCCCTGATAGAGGGACAGCCGCGCAGGTCGCCGAGCTGGTCGAAGACGGCCAGGATCTTGTCGCGTGGCGACTCCCAGGCTGCGATCGCCTGCTCGATCCGCTCCCGGCGGGACCTGTGGCGGCGCTCCAGGTAAGCACGAATCAGCTCGTCCTTGCTGCCGAAGTTCGTGTACAGGCTTGCCTTGGCCACGCCGGCATGGGCGATCACGCGGTCGATCCCGACGGTATTGACGCCCTCGCCATAGAAGAGCTCGTCGGCCGCCTCGAGCAGCCGCTCCCGCGGCGGAAGCTGCCCCGAAATTGGTTGCGCAGTCACGCTTTCGAAGCTACCAGACAGGTCGGTTCGCCAGCGCGGCTCAGGGGTCACGTAGGTTATGGCCGAGGACGGCACGACCAGGCTACGTGCGCTCATGGCGGAGCGTCAGCGCGATCGTTGCGGCGGCCATCAGCGCCAGCGTGGCGCACGCGAGCCAGGCGAGTGTGAACCGATCGTGCTCGGCCAGGAACCCCGTGAGCAGAGGTCCGCCGATCGCGCCCACGAAGAGGCCGGTCATCATCACCCCGACCGCCCAAGCAGGCGCCTCGGGACTGCGCTGCACCACCGCGAGCGTGAGCCCGCCGGGCCAGGCCCAACCCAGGCCTCCGGCCGCGATCGCCGCGACCACGATCACGGCCGGCTCGCCCGCCGTCAACAGCAGGAAGCCGGGCGCGCTGAGCATCAACATGACGGCCACGGGGCGCAGCGGCTCCTGCCCCGCGCGATCCGCGAGCACGCCGAACATGATCCTGCTGAATGTCGCCACCAGGCTCACACCGGCGAGCAGCAGCCCCGCCCCGGTCTCGCTCAACCCGCTGTCCACCGCGTAGGTCACGAGGAACGATACGAACCCCACGCCCGCCGCGCTGGCGAGCGCCGCCGCGACGCCGAGCGCGTGGATGGAGCTGAAGCCCTCCGGGCGCCGCCCGGCGGGACGTCGGGGGCTCACGGCGCCGACGACTCCGGGCGCGCACGCGACCGCGATCACCCCGAGGGCGCCCGCGGCCACGAATCCCCAGCGCCAGCCGAAGGGGATCGCGACCGCCGGGAGCGCCAGCCCGGCCAGCAGCGCGCCGATCGGCGCGCCCGCCTGTTGAGCGCCGAACGCGAGCCCCTGGCGGTGCACGGCGACCTCGCGCCTCAGGAGCGCGCTCACCGTCGGCCCGCCGAGCGCGTTCCCAACGCCTCCGATCAGCATCAGCAGGGTCAGGCTCGCCGCCGACTGCGCGAACGCGACGATCGCGAGGCAGGAGCCGACTGTGAAGCCGGCTGACAGGCGGAACCCCCACGCGGCTCCGACCCGGTCGACGAGGCGCCCGGCCGGAACCGAGCCGATCGCCGAGACCAGGTAGAAGAGCGCCACCGCGAGGCCGAGGCTGGATCTGCCGAAGGCGAAGTCCGCGCGGATGCGCGGCGCGAGGCTCGCGGTGAGGAACCCCGGCATGACGTTGGCCACGATCAGGCCGGTGCCGGTGACGAGTGAGCGCCAGCCGCGCCGGCCGAGCGCCCGGCCAGGAGATTCGGCGGTTACGGTATCGACGGCTATTGGACTACCCCGTGAGCGCAGAGAACATCACCCGCACGCAGGTCGGGATCGTCGGGGCGGGGCCGGCCGGCCTCGTCCTCGGGCAGCTGCTCCATCTCCAGGGCATCGAGTCCGTGATCCTCGAGGACCGTGACCGCGAGTACGTCGAGGGGCGCGTCCGCGCCGGCGTGCTGGAGCAGGGCACGGTCGAGCTCCTGATCGAGATGGGCGTGGGCGAGCGCCTCCAGCGCGAGGGGCTCGTCCACCACGGCGTGGAGCTGCGCTTCGGCGGCCGTGGCCACCGGATCCCGTTCGACGAGCTCACCGGCGGCCGCGGCATCACGATCTACGGGCAGCAGGAGGTCGTGAAGGACCTGATCGCGGCCCGCGTCGAGGCCGGCGCGCCGCTCCTGTTCGAGGTCGAGGACGTGACGCCGCACGGCTTCGACTCCGGCGAGCCCTCGCTGAGCTACCGGCACGGCGGCCAGGAGCACGAGCTGCGCTGCGACATCATCGCGGGCTGCGACGGCTTCCACGGCGTCTGCCGTCCCGCGCTCCCGGAGGGCACGCTCAGGGCGCGCGAGCACGTCTACCCCTTCGGCTGGCTCGGGATCCTGGCCGAGGTCGAGCCCTCCAGCGAGGAGCTCATCTACTGCCACCACGACCGCGGCTTCGCGCTGCACAGCATGCGCTCGCCGAAGCTCACCCGCCTCTACCTCCAGTGCGAGCCCGACGAGAACATCGACGACTGGCCCGACGAGCGCATCTGGGAGGAGCTCCATACCAGGCTCCAAGCCGACGGCTGGTCGCTCAACGAGGGCCCGATCGTCGAGAAGGGCGTCACCCCCATGCGCAGCTTCGTCGCCGAGCCGATGCAGCACGGCCGCCTGTTCCTGGCCGGCGACGCCGTGCACATCGTGCCCGCGACCGGCGCGAAGGGGCTCAACCTGGCCGTGGCGGACGTGCGCGTGCTCGCGGAGGCGCTCGTCAGGTGGTTCTCGACCGGCGACGACACAGGTCTCCAGGGCTATTCCGAGGCCTGCCTCCGCCGCGTCTGGGCTGCGCAGCACTTCGCGTGGTGGATGACCACGATGTTCCACCGCCAGCCCGGCGACGAGGACGGCTTCATGGCCCGGCTCCAGCGTGCTCAGCTCGATTACGTCTGCTCCTCCAAGGCCGCCGCGACCACGCTCGCGGAGAACTACGTCGGGCTGAGGAACTAGGGCAGCGACGCCGTCTTGACCGACCTCCATCACACGCTCGACGGCCCGGCCGAAGCGCCGGTCGTGGTGCTGTCGAACTCGCTCGGCACGGACATGTCGATGTGGGACGGCCTGATGCCGGAGCTGGGGGATCGCTTCAGGGTGCTGCGCTACGACCAGCGCGGCCACGGCGGCTCGCCGGCGCCGCCGGGGCCCTACTCGATCGCAGATCTGGGCGGTGACGTGGTCGCCTTGCTCGACCGGCTCGGCCTCGAGCGGGTCTCCTTCTGCGGCCTGTCGCTCGGCGGCATGACCGGGCTCTGGCTCGCGCTGAACGCGCCCGAGCGCGTGGACCGGCTCGGCCTCCTGTGCACGTCCGCGTACCTTCCCCCGCGCGAGGGCTGGCTGGACCGCGCCGCCAGGGTGCGCGCGGACGGCATGGAGCCGCTCGTCGAGGCGTCGCTCGAGCGCTGGTTCACGCCGGAGCTCGCGGAGCGCAGCCCGGAGACCGTGGAACGGGCGCGCCATGCACTCCGCCGCGTCCAGCCTGAGGGCTACGCGGCCTGCTGCGACGCGATCGCCGACCACGACCTCCGCTCCGAGCTGAGCCGCATCCGCGCGCCCACGCTCGTGATCGCAACCGTGGACGACCCGTCGACGCCGCCCGAGCACGGCCGGGAGATCGCGGAGGGAATCGCCGGCGCGGAGCTCGTGGTGTTCGAGCACGGCCGCCACCTCGTGGCCGCGGAGCACCCGGACGAGGTCGGGCACGAGCTAGTCAGACACCTGGCCTAGAGCGGGTAGTGGCGCGAGCCCTCCTGGATCGTGATCCAGCGCAGCTCCGTGAACTCCTCGATCGCGGCCTTGCCGCCGAAGCGGCCGAACCCGCTCGCCTTGACGCCGCCGAACGGCATCTGCGGCTCGTCGTGCACGGTCGCGCCGTTCACGTGGCAGATGCCGCTCTCGATCTGCCGGACCAGGTCGAGCGCGGTCGGCACGTGCCGGCCGAAGACCGACGCGGCCAGCCCGTACTCGGTGTCGTTCGCGATCCGGACCGCCTCCTCGTGGCTGTCCACGCCCATCACACCGACCACCGGTCCGAACGACTCCTCGTGGTAGATCCGCATCTCCGGCGTGACGCCGGTGAGCACCGTCGGCTTGTAGCAGGGGCCGTCGGCCTCGCCGCCCGTAACGACCTGCGCGCCGCGCTCCACCGCGTCGTCGACCAGTCCGGCGACGCGCTCCAGCGACGCGCGGCTGACGAGCGGGCCGATCTGGGTCTCCGGGTCGCGCGGGTCGCCCACGTTCAGCGCGGCCGCCTTCTCGCCGAGCTGCTCGGCGAACGCGTCGTGAACCGGGCGCTCGACGATGATCTTCTCGGTGGCCATGCAGATCTGGCCCTGGTGCATGAAGGCGCCGAACTTCGCGGCCGCCACTGCCTCGTCGAGATCCGCGTCCGCGAGCACCACGAGCGGCGCCTTGCCGCCCAGCTCGAGCAGCACGCGCTTCAGGTGGCGCGCCGCGTTCTCGGCCACGAGCCTCCCGACGCGGGTGGAGCCGGTGAAGTTGATCCGGCGCACGGCCGGATGCGCGATCAGCTCGTCGACGACGTCGGCCGCGTCCTCGCCGCGGTGGGTGACGAGGTTGACCACTCCGTCCGGCAGCCCCGCGTCCGCGAGCGCCCGCGCGATCTCGCCGTGCGTCTTCGGGCAGACCTCCGAGGCCTTCAGGACGACGGTGTTGCCGTACGCGAGCGGCGTGGCCACGGCGCGCGTGGCGAGGATCACCGGCGCGTTCCACGGAGCGATCCCGACGACGACGCCCGCGGGGACGCGCATGCCGAACGCGGTGAGCCCCGGCACGTCGGACGGGATCACCTCACCCGTCACGGACGTGGTCTGCGCCGCGGCCTCGCCCAGCATGCCGGCGGCCAGGCTGCAGTTGAACATCCCCCACCCGAACGTGCCGCCCGTCTCCTGCGTGACGATCCCGGCGATGTCCGGCGCGCGCTCGAGCAGAAGCCCGGCGGCGTTCTGGAGCAGCTCGCGGCGCTGCGAGGGCGGCGTCTGCGACCACTCGTGGAAGGCCGCGCCCGCGGCGTCCGCCGCCGCGCGGGCGTCGTCGCGCGAGGCGGCCGCGGCGGTGCCGGCGGTCTCGCCGGTCCAGGGGTCGGTCGTCTCGAACCTGTCGTCGCCGGCGGCGCTCTTCCAGTCGCCTCCGATCAGGAGGTCCTGTCGCTCGAGCTGGGTGATGGTCATGGTCGCTCCCTTCCATCCGGAACGAGCACGGCCCGCCCGGTGACCTCTCCCTCGTGCAGCATGGAGAGGACGTCGTTCACGTCGTCAAGTGGATACGTCTCGGTCTTCAAAGTCAACGCCCCGCACGCGTGCAGCTGCATCACGTCCCAGAGGTCGGTCCAGCTGCCCACGAGGTTCGCCACCACCGACTGCTCCTGGCTCACCATCGCGACCGAGGGCACCGACACCATCCCGCCGAAGCCCACCATCGAGTAGGTCCCCTGGCGGGCCAGCATCGCCATGCCGTCGGCGTGGGTCTGGTCGGTGCCCACGAAGTCGAGCACCAGGTCCGCGCCGCGGCCGTTCGTGTGCTCGCGCACCGCGTCGGGCACGGCCTTCCCCCCGATCGCCTCGTCGCAGCCCAGCTCCGTCGCCAGCCGGAGGCGGCGCGCGTCCGTGTCCACCGCGAGCACGGCGCCGGAGCCGAGCACGCGGAGGAGCTGGAGCCCCACGTGGCCCACCCCACCCACGCCGATCACGACGGACGTGCTGCCGGGACCGCGCCAGGTGGGCGACCTTCTTCACCGCGTGGTAGGCGGTGAGGCCGGCGTCCGCGTGCGGCGCCACGTCGACCGGGTCCACCCCCTCGGGCAGCTTCACGACCGAGCGCTCGGACACGAGCACGTAGTCGGCGAAGCCGCCGTCGACGGTCAGGCCCGTGAACTGGTGCCGCTCGCAGTGCATGTCGTGGCCGCGCCGGCAGGGGACGCAGAGGCCGCAGCTGTAGGGCGCGTAGAGGATCACGGCGTCGCCCTGCGAGACCGTCTGGACGAGCTCGCCGGTGGCCTCGACCCAGCCGGCGTTCTCGTGGCCGAGCACCACCGGCGGCGACCAGCCCGGCCGGCTCCATCAGCCCCTCGATCGCGTGCAGGTCGGTGGCGCAGACGCCCGCCCCCGCGACCCGCACGAGCACATCATCCGGGCGCGTCGGCTCCGGCACGGCCCGCTCGACCAGCTCGAGCGGGCGGTTGTACTCGGAGAGGAGCGCCGCCTTCAGCGGAAGAGCCCCTCGATGTAGTCGGCGCCGAGGCCCACCTTCTCGTAGTGCTCCTTCGAGACGGCGATGTAGTCGTGCACGTCGAAGTGGCCCTCCGGCTCGCCGTTCTCGTCGAGCCAGATGAGCGGGCCGGTGACGTTGAAGAAGATCTTCATCGGGTCCTCGTGCTCGTAGGCGACGAGCGTGTGCGCCTCGCCGGGTGCCTCGTAGAGGAAGTCGCCGGCGGTCGCGGTCCAGTCGTGCTCGAGGTAGCCCCACTTGCCCGAGAGCGTGAAACCGAAGACCTGGTGCGGGTGGTAGTGGCGGTTGACGAGACCGGGGCCGGTGGCCATCAGGATGTCGCACCAGCGGTTCTGCGCGGGTGAGATGAACAGCGGCCGCGTGAACACGGTCTCGGTCAGCGGCACGTAGTAGCGCATGTCGTCGCTGGTCGTGTCCGCGTAGAAGACCTCGGGCAGGCCGTCCGGCTTGAAGACGTCCGTGATCGGCTTGAGGTCCTTCCAGAACTCGGTCGTTGCGGCCTCGGGCATCGGTTGGTTCCTCCGTGACTCGGGGGTCAGGCTGCAGCCTGACCGCTTCAGGGCAATATGACAAGCTATTTGACGCATGCCCCTGCATGCAGCAGCGGGTATCTTGCATGCATGGACCGCTCCGCCCTTCCGCAGGCGCTTCGCGCGAAGCTTCAGCTGCGCGAGATCATCCTCGACGGGGGCCTCAAGGGCGGCGAGCGGGTGTCGGAGCTGCCGCTCGCCAGCCAGCTCGGCGTGTCGCGCACTCCGCTTCGGCTCGCGCTCGCCCAGCTCGAGCACGAGGGGCTGCTCGAGCCGATTCCCGGCGGCGGCTTCGCGGTCTCCACCTTCACCCAGCAGCAGATCGCCGACGCGATCGACCTCCGCGGCGTGCTCGAAGGCATGGCGGCGCGGCTGGCCGCCGAGCGGCTCGAGGACCAGGCCGAGCTCGAGGCGA
Organism: uncultured Thermoleophilaceae bacterium; assembly: GCA_963819635.1. Taxonomy (GTDB): domain Bacteria; phylum Actinomycetota; class Thermoleophilia; order Solirubrobacterales; family Thermoleophilaceae; genus JACVRW01. The sequence goes on along the minus strand of CAWFWX010000003.1, from coordinate 42,072 downwards.
TCCACGGCTGCGTCGCGCAGATCGACGCGCTCGTCGAGCCCGAGCGGCTCGCCATCGAGGCGTTCGAGCGCTACGTGAAGCTGAACGCCCGCTTCCACCTGCTGCTCACCAAGCTGGCCAAGAGCCGCGCGCTCGAGAGCGCGATCGCGCACGTCGAGGCGCTGCCGTTCGCGTCGCCCAGCGCGTTCGTGCAGGTGCAGGCCGAGCTGCCCGAGTCGCACCGCATCCTCTACGTCGCGCACACCCAGCACCGCGCGATGCTCGAGGCGATCGAGGACGGCGAGGGCTCCCGCGCCGAGGCGGTCGCGCGCGAGCACGCCCGCCTGGCGCGCCGCAACCTCGACGTCGCGCTCAGGAGCGAGCGCGCGCTCGAGCAGCTGCCCGGGGCGAGCCTGATCGTGCTGGAGGGCGGCGCGGAGGAGTAGCGCGGCCTAGCGGCCGACCGCCCTCAACGACCGCGGCGCGCACCTCCTCGGCGCCCGGCAGGTACGCGTCCTCCAGCGGCGGGCTCAGCGGGACCGGCGCGAACGGCGCGCCCACGCGCTCGATCGGCGCGTCGAGGTCGTCGAACGCCGCCGCCTGGACCGCGGCGGCGATCTCGGCGCCGAAGCCGCCGTGCTCCACGGCCTCGTGCGCGACGACCAGCCGGTTGGTCCGCCGCACCGACTCCAGGATCGCCTCCAGGTCGAGCGGCACGAGCGTGCGCGGGTCGATCACCTCCGCCTCGATCCCCTCGCCGGCCAGCCGCTCGGCGGCCGCGAGCGACTCGCCCACGAGGCGCGACAGCGCGACGATCGTCACGTCCGACCCCTCGCGGAGCGTCGCGCGCGCTCCCCAGCGGCACGGGCTCGACCGCGTCGTCCACCTCCTCGCGCCTGAAGTAGAGCGTCTTGTTCTCGATGAAGACGACCGGGTTCGGGTCGGCGATCGAGCTGGCGAGCAGGCCGCCCACGTCGGCCGCCCGGCTCGGCATCACGACCTTCAGGCCGGGGATGTGCGTGAGCCAGCTCTCGAGGCTCTGCGAGTGCTGCGCCGCGCCGCGCTGGCCGGCGCCGCCCTGCGTGCGGAGCACCATCGGCACCGTGAGCTGCCCGCCCGACATGAAGTGCGCCTTCGCCGCCTGGTTCACGAGCTGGTCGAGCGCGAGCGTGATGAAGTCGATGAACATGATCTCCACCACGGGCCGGAGGCCGGACTGCGCCGCCCCGACCGCAACCCCGCAGACCGCGCTCTCCGAGATCGGCGTGTTGAGCACGCGCTCCACGCCGAACTCCTCGGCGAGCCCGGCCGTCGCCGTGTAGGGGCCGCCCTCCACCACGTCCTCGCCGATCACGACCACGCTCTCGTCGGCGCGCATCGCCTCGAACAGCGCGGCGTTGATCGCCTTCAGGTAGGTCGTCTGGCTCACCGGGCGTAGGTCAGCTCCGCGAGCAGCCGCTCCGGCGGGAACGGGCTCGCGCGCGCGAAGCTCACCGCCTCCTCGACGGCCGCGGCCGCATCGCGCTCCGCGGCCTCGACGTCCGCGGCGCCGAACCAGCCCTCCTCGAGCCCGCGGCGCTGGAGGCGCAGGATCGGGTCCTTCTCCTGCCAGTCGTCCTTCGCGAGCGCCTCGCGGTAGTGCGCCGGGTCGCCCTCGTAGTGGCCGCGCAGCCGGTAGGTGAGGCACTCGAGCAGCATCGGCCCGCTCCCCTTCCGCGCCGCGGCCAGGAAGCTCGCCGAAGCCCTCCCAGACCGCCGCGACGTCGTTGCCGTCCACGGTCTCGCGCGTGAAGTCGTAGGGCGCCACCACGTCGCTCACGCGCTCGACCTTCGAGTGCTCCGAGCGCGCCGTGAACTCGGCGAAGCCGTTGTTCTCGCAGACGAGGATCAGCGGCAGCTCCCAGAGCGCCGCCAGGTTCACCGACTCGTTGAAGTAGCCGGCCTGCACCGCCCCGTCGCCGAAGAACACCACCGCGACCTGGTCGCCGCCGGCGCGCCGGGCGGCCAGCGCGCTCCCGAGCGCCATCGGCACGTTGCCGCCCACCACCCCGGTCGCACCCATCAGCCCGTGCTCGACGTCGACCAGGTGCATCGAGCCGCCGAGCCCCTTGCAGAGCCCGTCGCTCCTGCCCATCAGCTCCGCCATCACGCCGCCGAGCGGCGCGCCCTTCGCGATCGCGTGGCCGTGGGCGCGGTGGCCGCTGTAGACGGGGTCGTCGTCGCGCAGCTGCCCGCACACCCCGGCCGCCACCCCCTCCTGCCCCACGCTCAGGTGGATCAGGCCGTGCACCTCGTCGGCGCGCTTGAGCTGGCCGACCCGCTCCTCGAACAGGCGGATCCGCCACATCGTGCGGAGCACGCCGCGCGCGTCGACGAGCCACTACGCCGCCGTTCTGCCGCTCGCGCATGCCCTTGGGCCAGATCCCGTGCCTGCCCGGCGCGAGGATGCCGTTCGGGTCGAGCGCATCCTTGATCGTCTCGTTGAAGCGCCGGTACGCGTGGTCGCCGAAGCTGTACTGCTCGGCCGCGAGGTCCATGAAGTCGAGGTGCGCGCGGTACTCCCCGTATCCGCGCTGCGCGCACTCGCGGACGAGCTGCTTCGCGACGTCGTAGGCGGCCCGTACCTTCGCCTCGTTCTCCGTGTCGAAGATGATCAGCGTGATGTGCACGAAGCAGCGCGGGTTCGTCGCGATCAGCGCCGCCATGTAGTCGAGGCCTGCGCCCTCGACCTTGCCGCGCAGGAGCGCGCGCAGCGCGCCCGCGTCGGCGCCCGTCATCGGCGCCACCGGCGAGAACCCCACGTGGCCGCCGCTCTGGCCGCCGTCCCACGCCGCCATCTCGTTGAGGTCGAGGCTCGGCACGCCGGCCTGCACCCGCTCGTGCGGGTTCTCGAGCTCGGCCGCGTCCTCCGGCGCGCACTTCGTGCCCCACACCTCCGCGCCGTCGATGCGCTCGAACGCCCGCTTGATCTTCTCGAACTTCAGATCCGCGACCGCCTCGTCCTCGTGCAGCGCGAAGCGCATCATCCAGCGGCCGAACTCCAGCTCGCGGGCGATCCTGTCGAGCACCTCGTCGGGGATCGGGCCGTCGCCGTCCCACCACTGGTCGCGCCTGGACACGACGGCGGCCACCAGCACGATGTTCACGATCTGGGGCACGTTCCTGATCGTGTTGTCGAGCATCAGGCCGCGCAGCGTGTCCACGACCGCCGGCAGCGCGTCGTCGTTCCAGACGCGCAGCCAGCAGGGCATGTACACCTCGGGGTACGGCTGCAGCCAGTAGCCCATCTTCGTCACGATCCCGAAGTTCGACTGCATGAAGAGCGGGTCCGGCGTGGGCCCGAGCCCGCGCTTGTAGACGTGCCACGCCTTGCTGCCGGGCAGCGCGCCCATGCCCGTTCGCATCAGCTCGCCGTTCGGCAGCACCACCTCCATGCCGCACCACGCGGCCTGGTCCTGGGCCTGAGGCAGGTAGGTGAGGCCGTGGTCGAGCGTGTTGCCGATCACGCTGCCCCAGCCGACGTCCGCGATCGACGGCATCAGCCTGTGCCCGCCCGCCTTGATCGCGTCGTAGAGATCGAACCAGCGCACCCCCGGCTCCACCGCCGCGTACGCGAGCTCCTCGTTGATCTCGAGCACCCGGTTCATCTCGCGCAGCGACACGATCACCGAGCCCCCGACCCGCGGCGCGGGACCGCCGTAGCCGTTGTTGCGCCCCTGCGAGAGCGTCCACAGCGGGACCCTGTGCTCGTTCGCGATGCGGACGATCTCCTGCACCTGCTCGACCTCCGTCGGCGTGACGACCGCGGCGGCGGTGTAGTCGTCCCAGGACGCGAACGAGAACGGGTCCCGGTACTCGCGCAGCGTCGGCGTCCGAGGTGAGGACGGCGTCGTCGCCGAGCGCGGCGGCGAACGCGTCGAGGGCGGCGTCGGGAACCGCCGCGACCGAGGTGCTCATGCCGCTACCGGCTCGACCTGCGACGCAGCCGACTCGTAGCTGCGCCTGTACATCTCGTCCATCGGGAGGGCGCGGAGGTCCTCCGAGAGCACCTCCACCCCCCACGGCTCGCTGTAGCCCATGTCGAGGGCGACCTCGACGTAGCCGCGGATGTCGAACTCCCCCTCGCCCGGGCAGCTTGCGGCGGTTGATGACCTCGTCGAGCGTGTCCTCCATGTTCTCGTACTGGCCGTCGCTGAGCTCGATCCAGCCGAGCTGGCTCGACCGAGAACTTCCGCAGGTCGTCGGGCGCGATCCCGAGCTTGCCCATGTGCCAGGTGTCGATCACGACGCCGGTGTTCTCGATCCCGTCGATCACCTCCAGCGCGGACTCGATGCTGTTCACGTTCACGTCGAAGGGCATGAACTCGTAGAGCACCTTCGCCGAGGTGCGCTCGCGCGGCGTCGGCGCACAGCTCCGCGTAGGCCTCCTTGAGCCGCGGCATCTCGCAGGGCGTGCCGGGGATGTTGCCGACCTTGATGTGGTGGGCGTCGAGCTCGTTGCCCGCTTCGAACAGCAGCTCCCGCATCCGGTCCGATTCCCTGCGGGCGTCCTCGCCCTCGTCGACGAACCAGTCCATCAGGAACTCGAGCTCGTAGCAGCGGATGCCGTTGTCGTCGAGGATCCGCCTCATGTCCGCGAGGCTGCGCGACTCGAGCTGGTGCTCGATGTCGGCGTGCCACAGGCCGAGTCCGACGAACCCCACCCGCGCGGCCTCGGCGCAGCGGTCCGCGAAGTCGAATTCGCTCCACTCCCGGCCGAAGTGCACCTCCACCGGACCGGCCGAGGTCCAGTATGCGTTGGCAAGCTCGACGCTCATGACGGCTCCTTCACGTTGATCTCGACCTTGACCCCGTTGGGGTCCTGGATGAACAGCTGGCGCAGCCCCGCCGCGGGCACCTCGTTGGCGGCCGACTCGATGCCGCGGCGCTCGAGCCGGGCGACCACCTCGTCGTAGCCCTCCTCGCCGAACGCCACGTGGTCCACGGGCAGCGCGGAGGCCGGGATGCCGATGCTCTCGGAGTGCGCCTCGTAGGCGGCGCGCTCGGCGACGTGGACGCACGGCACGCCTCCCGCGTAGAGCCAGTAGCCCGGGAACTCGAGCGGCGGCCGCTCGCCCGGCTCGAGCGCGAGCGCCCCGCACCAGAAGTCTCGCGTCGCGTCGATGTCGTCGGTCAGGACGAGCAGGTGCTGGAGTCCGCCGACCGCCATGGCATCAGGCCGTGGCGCGCGCTCCGACGGCCTGCTTCGCGGCGTCGACGATCTTCTCCACGCTGGGCGACAGGTACGCCTCCTGGACCGCGTTGCCCGGCACCGGCGCGTCGATCCGGGCGACGCGGGCGGGCGCCGCCTTGAGCGAGTCGTAGCCGTGCTCGGCGACCGTCGCGGCGATCTCGGAGGCGACACCGCAGCGCAGGCGGCCCTCGTCGGCGATCACGAGGTGGCCGGTCTTGGCGACCGAGTCGAGGATCGTCCGCTCGTCGAGCGGGACGAGCGTCCGCAGGTCGATCACCTCGGCGTCGATGCCCTCGCCGGCGAGCGCCTCGGCGGCGCCCATCGACTGCGCGACCATCATCGAGCAGGCCACGATCGTCACGTCGGAGCCCTCGCGCTTCACGGTCGCCTCGCCGAACGGGATCTCGTAGTCGTCGTCGGGCACCTCGCCCTCGGTGCCGTAGCCGAAGGCGTGCGTGATCACGAGCGTCGGGTTGTCGCTCTTGATCGCGGTGCGCAGCAGGCCCTTGAGGTCAGCCGGCTCCCACGGCACCACGATCTCGATGCCCGCGATGCCCCAGAAGATGCCCATCGGGCTCTCCGAGTGCTGGGCCGCGCCGCCGTGCAGCAGTCCGTGGCTGATGTGGAACGTCGCGGGGACGCTGACGCGGCCGCCCGAGCCCTGCCGCGCGGTCGCGACCTCGCTCGCGAGCGTGGAGTACGCGGGGTAGGCGAACGGCGCGAGGCCGAGGTGCAGGAACATGCGCTGGCCGCACATCGCCGCGCCGGCCGCCAGCGCCGAGTAGGCGGCCTCGGAGCAGGGCGGGAAGTAGATGCGGTCGCCGTACTTCTGCTGGAAGGGCTCGAACTGCATCGCCTGCGGGCCGATGCCGAGCACCTCGTTCCCCATCACGACGAACTCGGGGTCCTCCTCCATGAAGGTCGTGAGGACGTCCAGCATCGCGTCGGCGTAGTTCTTGGTTGCCATGGTGATCGGCTCCTCAGGCGAAGACGTGGTCGAGTGCGCTTTCGGGGGTGGGCCGCGGGCTGTCGAGCGCGAACTGGCGCGCCTCGGCGATGCGCTCGCGCACCTGGGCGTCGAGCTCGGTCAGCTCGTCCTGGCTGATCTCGCCCGCGGCGAGCAGCTTGCGGGCGTAGCCGAGCACCGGGTCGTGCTCGCGGTACCACTGCTCGTGCTCGCCGGAGATGCCAGAGTCGTCCCACGCCATCGAGATGTCGGTCTCGCCGGTCGGCAGATTCGGCCACAGCGGCTGGGTGCCCGCATAGCGCGCGGTGGCCACGTGCACGAAGAACGGCCCCTTGCGCGCGCGTGTGTGCTCGACGCCCTTCGAGACGACCTCGAAGACGGCCTCCGGGTCGCGGCCGTCCACCGTCTCGATCGGGATCCCGAACGTGCGCGGGATGTCGGTCAGGTCGTCCACCGCCGAGACGGAGGTGGGGAAGCCGCCGCCGGCCGAGCCGAGCGCGCCCTCGCTGTTGTTCTCGCAGACGTAGCAGGACCGGCAGGTCCCACAGGGCCGCGAGGTTGAGCGACTCGTACGAGACGCCCTCCTCGAGCGCGCCGTCGCCGAACAGGCCGACGGCGATGGCGTCGCCGCCGCGCGTCTTCATGGCGAAGCCCGCGCCGGTCGCGAGGCTGATGCTGCCGCCGACGATCGCCGAGGTGGAGATGAAGCCGCGATCGGAGTCCGACATGTGCATCGTGCCGCCGGCGCCGCGGTTGATGCCGTTCTCGCGGCCGAGGATCTCCGCGAAGGCCAGCTTCGGGTCCACGCCGCGCGCGAGCACGTGGCCGTGGTTGCGGTGGTGGGTGGCGATCCTGTCGTCCGGCCCGAGCGCCTCCATCAGCGCCACCCCGGTCGCCTCCTGGCCGATGTAGAGGTGGAAGTGCGTCATGAACTCCTCCGCCTGGAAGAGCCCGACCACGTTCTCCTCGAAGCGGCGGATCGTCAGCATCGACTCGAGTGTTTCGCTTCTTGTTCATCCGGCAGCCTCCAGGCTTCCGCGGAGCAGATAGGACGATTGGAGCAGCTCGGGGTTCTCCTTGAACTGGCTCGCGGAGCCCGACGACTCGATCCGCCCGCGGTCCATCACGTGGACCTGCTGGGCGAGGTCGAGCGCGACGGTCGCGAACTGCTCGATCAACAGGACGCCGACGCCCGACTCCGCGACCGTGCGGATCGTCGGGATCAGCCTCTTCAGGACTACGGGGGCGAGACCGAGCGACAGCTCGTCGATGAGGATGAACTTGGGCTTCGAAACGAGCGCCTGCGCGAGCACGAGCATCTGCTGCTCGCCGCCCGAGAGCGAGCTGGCCGCCGTGTCGAAGCGCTGCTGCAGCTCGGGGAACAGCTCGAGCGCCCACTGGCGCCCCGCGACCGCGTCGTGGCGCGAGAGCGCGTAGCACGCCACCTCGATGTTCTCCTCGACGGTCAGATCCGAGAGCAGCCGCCTGCCCCTCGGGCACCACGGCCACGCCGGCGCGGCGGATCCGCTCGGGCCGCTTCCCCGCGAGCTCCTGACCGTCGAGCTTGATGCTGCTGCCGTGGCTCGGGCGCAGCACGCCGGCCACGCCGAGCACGAGGCTGGACTTGCCGGCGCCGTTCGGCCCGAGCAGCGCCGTGACCTCGCCCTGCGGAATCTCGAGGCTGACGTCGCGCACCACGTCCCGCTCGCCTCGGGCGACCGTGAACCTGTCCAGGACCAGTCGCGTGCCGTTGTCGCCGGTGCTCATGCCACCTGCTCCGTGCCCTCGACCTCTTCGGTGCCGAGGTAGGCGCGCATGACGTCCTTGTTGCGCAGCACCTCCGCCGTCGGTCCCGAGGCGATCACCCTGCCGAAGTCGAGCACCGCGGTCGTCTCGCAGCAGGCGGACACGAGGCTCATGTCGTGGTCCACCAGGATCACGAGCGCACCCATGTGCTCGGGGATCTTCTGGATCACCCGGCCGAGGTGCTGGGTCTCGTCGTCGGGCAGCCCCGCGCCGGGCTCGTCGAGCAGCACGAGCCGCGGCTTGCCGACCACCGCGCGAGCCACCTCGACGAGACGCCGCTCCCGCGCTCCGAGCGTCCCCACCTGTGCGTCGGGGTCGACGTCGAGGCCGACGAACGAGATCGCGCCCAGAACGTCCTCGCGGCGGGACGCGCGGTCGCCCAGCTTGGAGTGCTCGTGCGCGAGCGCGACGTTGCCCGCGACCGAGAGCTCCTCGATCGCCTGCTCGGTCTGGAAGGTCCGCCGCAGGCCCCAGCGCGCGCGCCGGTAGTGAGGCATCGCGAGCAGGTCCTCGCCGAAGGCCTCGACCGACCCGCCCGCTGGGTCGCACGAAGCCGCTGAGCACGTTGAAGAACGTGGTCTTGCCCGCGCCGTTCGGCCCGATCAGGCCGCAGGTGCCGGACTCGAACGTCAGCGAGATGGCGTCGAGCGGGATGACGCCGCCGAACTTCACCGTCAGGTCGCGGATCGCGATCACGACGCTCGCCCACCCGCAGGAGCGCTCCGCCTGAACAGGCCGGCGACGGCGCCGCCGAGCCGCTTCATGTCCTTCGGGAACTGGTAGACGAGCCCGGCCGGCGCGGTCAGGAGCACCTGCAGGACGCCGACCCCGAACAGGATCGTCAGCAGGTCGGCGGGCAGGCCCCAGTTGTCGAGCAGGGCCGGCAGCAGCTTCATCAGCGCGCCGGCCACGATCGCGCCCCAGATGCTGTAGATGCCGCCCATCAGCACGACCGCCAGCAGCTCGATGTTCTGGCTCGTCGGGAACTGGTAGGTGAACACCTCGCCGACGTTGGCCGCCAGCAGGCCGCCCGGCGACGCCCGTAATGAACGCGGCCAGCGCGAATGCCCACAGCTTGTAGAGCGTGATGTTCACCCCGGCCGCGAGCGCCGCCGGCTCGCTCTGCCGGATGGCCGCCCAGGCGCGGCCGGGCTTGCCGCGCACGTGCGACGAGCGCGAGCAGGAACATCAGCCCGGCCGGCGACGACCGTGTAGCGGAAGTAGCCCGGACCGCTCTCCGCGATCGCCGGCCGCCGCACCTCGGGGTTGCCGAAGTCGTTCTCCACGTGCCCGAGGAAGCCCTCGCCGCCGTTCGGGAAGTTCGTGGCCGTGAGCACGACGGTGATCGCGCCCGCGAGCATGAGCGTGATCAGCGCCAGATAGAGCCCGCTCATTCGCAGCGCGGGCAGCCCGACGAGCGTGCCCAGCACCATCGTGATCAGTCCGGTGAGCAGCAGCACGATCGGGAACGGAAGCCCGGTCGCGAAGAAGAGCCGCGCGCCCACCCAGGCGCCGAGCGCGAGCACCGCGATCTGCCCGAGCGAGACCATGCCCACGCGCCCGATCAGGAGCCCGAGCCCGAGCGCGACAACGGAGAAGATCGCCACCTGGGTCGTGACCGAGACCCAGTAGGCGCTCATGCGCGCCGGCAGCGCGAGCAGCACGATGAAGAGCAGCACCACGATCACCGCCGCCCGCACGGCCTCGTCCCTGTCGAGCCTGAGCGCGCCCACCTAGACGGCCCTGCCGCCGACCGACAGCCCGCCCTTGCGGGACAGGAACAGCAGCGCCAGCGTGGCCAGCACGAAGGGCGTCGCGTTGCGGTACTCGGAGATGGACAGGATCGGAGTCGCCAGGGCCGTGGCGAGGCCGACCACGAGGCCAGCGATCAGCGTGACCACCACCGACTGTAGGCGCGCGATCAGGGCCGCGGCCAGCGACGAAATCACGAGGAACGTGAGCGTCGCGGCGTCGAGCCCGACCAGGTTCGACAGAAGCAGCCCGGAGATCCCGGACAGGATGCCGCTGGCGAGCCACGCCGACGCCTCGACGCGCCGCACCGGCACGCCGAGCGTGGCGGTGATCTCGCGGTCGTTGGCGAGTCCGCGCATGGCGGTACCCAGCTTCGTGAACTTCAGGAACAGCACGGTCGCGATCGTCACCGTCACGCCGAACGCGAGGCCGATCACCTGCGTGTAGTTCACGAGCACGTCGCCGACCTGGAAGTTCTCGGTCGAGGTCGGGAGGATCATCGAGCGCGCCTTGTCGCTCCAGATCCAGGACATCGTTCCGAGCAGGATCAGCGCCAGCCCGAGCGTGGCGCTCGCCTTGACGAGCGGGTCGCGCCCGGCCAGCGGCGGGCCGAAGAGCACCCCGTACGCGAGCGTGATCACCGCGCCGAACAGGATGCAGACGAAGTAGGCCGGGTACTCGCCCCAGCCCCCCTCGTTGATGAGCTGCCAGGCGATCAGGGCGCCCATAGCCCCGACGGCACCGAACGCGAGGTTCAGCACGCCGGTGGTCCGGTAAAGCACCACCATTCCGACACCGGATAGGGCGTACACCCCACCGAGCGCCAAACCGGTGACTATGAACGGTTGGAACTCTTCCCAGCTTGGCATCGCGTCCCTATGGGCGCCCCTTGATCGCTGTCACTCAACCGGCTTGTAGATGCCGTTCTCCTTCTCGAGGTCGCGGACCCGCTTGATCGGCGCGTCGGCGTCCGAGATCTCGAAGCAGTCCTCCTTCAGCACCATGGTCTTGCCCTTCGGCGTCACGGTCCAGTCCGTGTTGTTCGGGATGTGGAGCGGCCCGTCGCCGTAGTACCACGGCTTGCAGAGGATGTCGGTCTCGAAGTTCTCGACGCTCTTGAAGGCCTCGTTGACGCTCTCCTTCGTGATCTCGCCGTCGATGCCGTTCATCGCCTCGGTCGCGATGCGACCTTCGAGGAAGCCCATCTGGCTGAAGCTGCCCAGCGCGATGTCGGGGGCGTAGTCCTTCAGCACCTGCTTGTAGAGGTTCGTGTCGGGCGCGTCCACGCTGACGAGGTTCAGCTCGGCGTTGACGCCCAGCTTGTCGTCGAAGGCGCCCCCGAGCGCGTCGGCCAGGAAATCCGTGTTGCACGGCGTCGAGCAGGCCCACTTGACGCGATCCTGGAGCCCCTGCTGCGCAGCGGCCTGGAGGATCTTGAGCGCCTCCGGAGGCGTGAAGTTCAGCACCACGCCACCGCCGTCGCCCGCGGCCTGGACGACCTTCAGCGCCACCGAGTTCGCGTCCTGGATCGGCACGGCCTCGGCGAGGCTCTCGGTCTCGACGCCCTCCTGCTTGGCGAGCGCGAGGAAGCCGCCCTCGATGTACTCGGTGCCGGGGACCTTCGACTGGATCAGCACCAGCTTCTCGACGCCCTCACGGATCAGATACTGCGTGGCGCCCGTGACGCTGTGGCGCGGTCCCATGTTGACCGCCGCGAAGTTGGACGTGCCGTAGCACTCGGGCGCGATGCCCGAGCCGATGACGTAGTAGCCCTGCTGCTCGTAGTACTGGTGGTTGACGGCGCACTCGATGATGCTCGTGTTGCCGACGATGCCGAGCACCTTGTCCGTCTCGATCAGCTTCTTCGCGGCGGACGCGGCCTGCGCCGGGTCGATGGCCTCGGTCTCGAGCACCATCTGCAGCGGCCGGCCCTTGATGCCGCCGTTGTCGTTCACGCACTTGAAGTACGCCTCGACGGTCCTGCCGATCTCGGTGAAGTCGGTGCCTGGGCAGCTTTGTGTTGATGGCGCCGATCTTGATCGGCTCGCCAGTCGCCTTCTCACCGTTGCCGGCGCCGCACTTGGACGCCTCTGTCTTGCCCTCCTCGCCGGCGAAGTCGGCTCCGCTTCCGCCTCCGCCCCCGCCTCCGCCGTCGTCATCGTCGTCGCCACAGGCTGCGACCACGAGCGACATGCTGAGCGCCAGCACCAACAGCACCATTAGCCGACCGAGCTGGTTCCTCACGAAAGCTCCTCCTCAGGGGACGACGGCGCGGCCAGCCTAACCCAGGCAACGCGACGGGTCAAATTGTTTGATGATTACGCTCGATCCGAGATACTGAACGCGAAACCGACCACGATGAGGACTCGCGATGCCCCGTAAGGAACCGCCCTTCAGAGCCGACCACGTGGGAAGTCTCCTACGTCCTCCGGCGCTCCTCAAGGCGCGCGAGGAGTTCTCGGAGGGACGCCTCCCCGGCGACGAGCTGCGCGCGCTCGAGGACGACTCGATCCGCGACGTCGTGCGGATGCAGGAGGACGTCGGCCTCCAGTCGGCCACCGACGGCGAGTTCCGCCGCGCGTCCTGGCACATGGACTTCATCTACCAGCTCGAGGGGGTCAGCAAGGCCGAGGACGACCTCGTCGTGCACTTCAAGAACGCGGAGGGCGGGATCGACTTCACCCCCGCGGCCCTGAGGGTGGACGGGCGGGTCGCCCTTCACGAGCCGACCTTCGGCGACCACTTCGAGTTCCTCCGGGACACAGTCACGCGCACCACGCCGAAGCTCACGATCCCGTCGCCCAGCATGGTGCACTACCGCGGCGGCGCGGCGATGATCGACCCCGAGGTCTATCCCGACCCGGACCAGTTCTGGCAGGACCTCACGAGCGCGTACGCCGACCAGGTGCGCATGGTCCACGAGCTCGGCTGCACCTACCTCCAGTTCGACGACACGAGCCTCGCCTATCTGAACGACCCCGAGCAGCGCAAGATGATGTCCGAGCGCGGCGAGGACGCCGAGCACCTCCACGAGAGCTACATCCGCCACATCAACGAGGCGCTCGCGGACCGGCCCGAGGGCATCACCATCACGACACACATGTGCCGCGGCAACTTCCGCTCGTCGTGGGTGGCCGAGGGCGGCTACGACTTCGTCGCCGAGGCGCTCTTCGGCGAGCTCGGCGTCGACGGCTTCTTCCTCGAGTACGACGACGACCGCTCGGGCGGCTTCGAGCCGCTGCGCTTCGTCCCGAAGGGCAAGCTCGTGGTGCTGGGCCTCGTCACGACCAAGCGCGGCGCGCTCGAGGACAAGGACGCGCTGAAGCAGCGGATCGAGGAGGCGAGCCGCTTCGTCGACATCGATCAGATCTGCCTGTCGCCGCAGTGCGGCTTCTCGTCCACGGCCGAGGGCAACCTCGTCACGCGCGAGGAGCAGGAGGCGAAGCTGCGCCGGATCGTGGAAGTGGCCCAGGAGGTCTGGGGTTGAGCTCAGCCTCCGACCTGTTCGACGTGACCGGCGCGCGTACCGTCGTGACCGGGGCGGCGAGCGGGCTCGGCCTCGCGATGGCGGAGGTGATGGCCGACGCGGGCGCACGCGTGACGCTCGCGGACCTCGACGGCAACGGCCTGGAGCAGGTGGCCGGCCGGCTCGGCGGCGACGTCCGCACCGTGCAGCTCGACGTGTCGGACGCGGCGGCGGTCGAGCGCCTGTTCGACGAGGTCGCCGATGAGCAGGGCGGCGTGGACGTGGCGTTCGCGAACGCCGGGATCTCGCTCGAGCCGGGCGTGGTCCACGCGAGCGGCGGGCTCGAGAACCTGGACTGGCAGGCCTGGGAGCGGGTGCTCGGCGTGAACCTGAACGGCGTGCTGTCGACGATGAAGGCCGCGGCCCGGCACATGAAGGCGCAGGGGAGCGGCCGGATCGTCGTGACGGCCTCGACGGCCGGCTTCGGCACCGACCCGATGGTCGGCTACTCGTACTCGGCCACGAAGGCCGCGGTGATCATCCTCGTACGCCAGGCGGCGCTCGAGCTGGCTAAGCACGGCGTGCACGTGAACGCGATCGCGCCGGGGCCGTTCAGGACGAACATCGGCGGCGACGCGGCGCCGATCCCACCCGAGGCGTGGAACGACATCGTGGCGATCGGGCGGATGGCCGAGCCCGACGAGCTGAAGGGCGTGGCGCTGCTGCTCGCGTCGCCCGCGTCGAGCTTCATGACCGGCGCCGTCATCCCGGTCGACGGCGGACAGCTCCTGATGTCACACGGGGTCTGAGCGTGCGCGCCGTCGTCACACGGGATCGTGCCGTGATGGAGCTCGCCGACCTCGACGCGCCGCGCGAGGCGGGGCCGGGCGAGGTGATCGTCCGGCCACAGGCTGTCGGCATCTGCGGCTCGGACTTCCACTTCTTCCTGGGCGAGCTCGGCGAGATGAACCGCTTTCCGCGCATCCAGGGCCACGAGGTCGCGGCCGTCGTCGACGAGGTCGGCCCTGACTGCGAGCGCGGCCTCTCCCCCGGCGACGCCGTGGCGCTCCACCCGCTGAGCCACTGCGGCCACTGCTACCCGTGCCGGATCGGCCGCCACAACGTGTGCGACAACTTCAGCCTGATCGGCATCCACTCCGACGGCGGGCTCCAGGAGCTGCTGCGCATGCCGGAGTCGCTCGTGTTCCCGACGAGCGAGCGGCGGCCGGCCGTGGCCACGCTGGCCGAGCCGCTCTCGATCGCCGTGCGCACCGTGAACAGGGCGCGCATCGAGCCGGGCGAGAAAGTGGCGGTCCTCGGCGCGGGCCCGATCGGGCAGGCGGTCGCGCTGCTCGCGTCGGAGCGCGGCGCCGCCGCAGTCCTGATCGTGGACCAGCTCGAGAGCCGGCTCCAGATCGGCGCGACCATGGGCGCCGAGGTGCTCCCGTGGACGAGCGGGGACGAGGTCGTCGAGCTCGTGCGCGAGTGGTCCGGAGGCGAGGGTCCCGAGGTCGTGGTGGACGCGACCGGCGCGCCCGACGCGATCCGCGCCGGGATGGAGGCGGCGGTCTCGGCCGGCCGGCTGATGATGGTGGGCATGTCCCACCACGACGTCCCGTTGCGGGTGTTCGGGTTCGTGGACAAGGAGCTCGACGTGCTCGGCGTGAGCTGCGCGCAGGGTGGCGAGTTCGAGGAGGCGGTTGCCTTCGTCGAGCGGAACGGCGACCGTCTCGAGAACCTGGTCACCCAGGAGTTTCCGCTGGAGCGGGCGCCGGAGGCGCTCCGCTGGACGATGGATCACCCTGCCGAGGCGATGAAGGTCGTGATCGGAGACATCAACTAGGAGGTGCGGTGGCTGTGACGCTAACGCTCACTGGCAAGGCCCGGCAGGCGCTGGACTCGATCTGCGACAGCTTCGTCCCCGGCGGCAACGGGCTGCCCTCCGCCACCGAGCGCGGCGTCCCCGAGGCGATCATCATGGCCGTCGGCTCCAACCCGTCCGAGCTGGAGAAGGAGGGCTTCGCCGGCCTGCTGGACGCGTGGGACACGCAGTTCGCGGGAACGGAGCAGGCGCCCTTCTCCTCGCAGTCGCAGGAGGACCGCGAGCGCACTCTGCTTGCCTTCGCCGACGCGGACGACGTCCAGGCCCGAGCCGCGTTCCAGGCGCTGCGCAAGGGCATCCTCCTGAGCTACTACTGCCTCCCGCACGAGGGCGAGGGGCCGAACCCGGTCGACGAGGCGCTCGGCTACCCGGGTCCCCTGGGGCCGCCCACGGACCCGCCGCCAAAGACGCTCAAGCCGCTCGAGGTGACCGGCGACACCGAGCTCGAGTGCGACGTCTGCGTGGTCGGCTCCGGCGCGGGCGGCGGCGTCGCGGCCGGCGTCCTGGCCTCCGCCGGTCTCGACGTGGTCGTGCTCGAGGCGGGCGGCTATTTCAGCGAAGAGGACTTCGACGGCGACGAGCTGTCGGGCTACGCGCGCATGTACCTGAACGGCGGCGGAGTCGCGACCGACAACCAGAGCATCGGGCTGCTCGCCGGCTCCTGCCTCGGCGGCGGCACGCTCGTGAACTACACCTGGTGCTTCCGCCCGCCGGACTTCGTGCGCGAGGACTGGAAGCAGCGCTTCGGGCTCGACGAGTGGGCCGGCCAGGACTTCGACGACAGCCTCGACGCGGTATGGGAGCGGATCTCGATCAGCCCGGAGAGCAGCATCCCGTCCGAGCGGGACCACGCGATGCGGCGCGGGCTCGATTCGCTGGGCTGGCACTCCGAGGTGATGCAGCGGAACTGCAAGGGCTGCAAGGAGGAGGTCTGCCGGCTCTGCCACTACGGCTGCCAGATCGGCGCGAAGCAGTCCACGATGAAGACCTGGCTCCAGGACGCCTACGACGCCGGCGCGCGCATCCTCGTGAACACGTCGGCCGACCGGGTGCTGATCGAGGACGGCCAGGCGCGCGGGGTCGAGGCCGAGACCGCCGACGGCCACAGGGTCACGGTCCGGGCGAAGGCGGTGGCGCTCGCCGCCGGCGCGATCCACACGCCGGCGATCATGGTGCGCTCGGGCATGGGCGGCCAGGTCGGCAAGAACCTGATGCTGCACCCCGTGCTGATCACATGGGGCGTCTTCGACGAGGAGATCAGGCCCTGGGACGGCACGCTCGGCGCGACCTTCTCCGACGAGCTGCTCGACATGGGCGATGGCTACGGCATCAAGTACGAGCAGGCGGCCACGCCGCCGAGCATCCTCGCGATCTTCGCGCCCTGGAGGGGGTCGCGCGAGAGCGCGGAGCTGATGCAGTCGATGAGGTACACGGTCGGCTACGGCGCGCTCCAGCGCGCTCGCCACGGAGGCGAGGTGGTGGTCGGGCCGGACGGGCTGCCGACGCCGCGCTGGCAGCTGTCCGAGTTCGACCGCGACGTGATGCGCAAGGGCCTCGACGGCGCGGCGCGGATCCTCGAGGCGGGCGGCGCGCGCCGGATCTACTCCTCGCACGCCGGCTGGGTCTCGTACGAGCCCGGCGGGAACGGCGGCCGCGAGAGCCTGCTCGACGCGGCCGACCGCTGCGGCTGGGACGCGGCGCAGGTGACGCTCGGCGCGTTCCACCTGATGGGCACGGCCCGTATGGGGAGCTCGCGCGAGGACGCCGTCTGCAACCCGGACGGCGAGGCCTGGGACGTGGGCGGCCTCTACGTCGTGGACGGAGCGGTCCTGCCCACGGGGCTGGGCGTCAACCCGATGGTCACGATCGAGGCGGCGGCGCACAGGATCTCGCGCGGGCTCGCGGACAGGCTGGCATAGCGATGGCCGAGTTCCCGAATCCCTTCGACGTCGAGACCCCGGCGGGCTGCGAGGGCTGGCAGGAGATGTACCCCTACTGGTCGGTGTTCGACGAGCACCGCCGCGAGTCCGACGAGCAGCGGCTCTGGTTCTGGAACTCGCAGCACTTCCCGTTCCCGATGCCGCCCTTCGACATGGTCGAGGTGGACCACCCCTACTACACGCTCGGCGGCTGGCAGAACCGCGCGTTCGCCGTGCCGCCCGCGATGGGCGTGGACTACCGCGTGGTCAACGGCTACGTCTACATCTCCCCCAACCCGGTCACCGACCCCGACAAGATCGCCGAGCGCGCGGGCTTCTTCGAGAAGCGCGCGGGCTACTACTTCCAGAACTGGGACGAGCTCTACGTCGGCTGGCGCACGAAGATGGAGGAGCTCAACCGCGAGGTCGAGTCGATCGTGGTTCCCGACCTGCCCGAGTACGAGCCCGACGAGGTCGTGTTCGGCGAGCAGAACCTCTCGAACATCGACCTGCTGCGCGCCTACTCGCACACGCTCCGTTGCGCGGAGATGATGTGGCAGCACCACTTCGAGTTCCTGCTGCTCGGCTACGGGGCCTACCTCACCTTCGCCGAGTTCCTGCGCGGCGCGCTGCCGGACATCCCCGACCAGCACATCTCGCAGATGGTCGCCGGCCTCGACGTGGTCCTGTTCCGGGCCGACACGGAGCTGCGCCGGCTCGCGCACGTGGCCATCGACTCGGGCGTGGACTCGGCCTTCGCGGAAGGGCGCTCGCCCGACGAGATCGATGCCGAGCTCGGGCAGAGCGAGGAGGGCCGGAGCTGGCTCGAGCAGCTCGAGGAGATCAAGGACCCCTGGTTCAACATGGGGACCGGCGACGGCCTCTACCACTACTACGGCAGCTGGCACGACGACCCGAGCATCCCCTACGCGTCGCTCACCGGGCACATCGCGGCGCTGAAGGCGGGCAGGGACATCGAGCGCCCGACGGAGGAGCTGGCGCGGGAGCGCGACCGGCTCGCCGAGGAGTACGGCTCGCTGCTCGACGAGGAGACGCGGCCGGCGTTCGAGGAGCTGCTCGGCCTCGCACGCACGGTCTTCCCGTACGTAGAGGAGCACAAGTTCTACTGCGACTACTGGTTCCAGTCGCGCTTCTTCAACAAGGTGCGCGAGTTCGGCGCGCTGCTCGCGAAGCACGGCTTCCTCGAGGACGGCGAGGACATCTTCAACCTGTCCCGCCACGAGGCGATGGAGGCGCTCGAGGAGCTGTCGCTCACCTGGTCCACCGGCGGCCCCGCGCTCGGCCCGCACCACTGGCCGCCGATCGTCGCGCGCCGGGGGGAGCTGCTCGAGAAGCTCGGCGAGTGGACCCCACCGCCGGCGCTCGGCACGATGCCCGAGGCGGTGAACGACCCGATCGTGGTCATGCTCTGGGGCATCACGCCGCAGCGCCTTCAGCAGTGGGCCGAGGCCGACGGCGGCAACGAGCTGGCCGGAGCCCCGGCATCACCGGGCGAGGTGGAGGGGCCGGCGCGCGTGGTGAGCGGACTCGGCGATCTCGGCACCGTGCGCGCGGGCGAGATCCTCGTCTGCACGATCACCTCGCCGGCGTGGGCGCCGATCTTCTCCAAGATCGCCGCGACGGTCACCGACATCGGCGGCATCATGTCCCACGCCGCGATCGTCTCGCGGGAGTACGGGCTGCCGGCCGTGGTGGGCACGGGCACCGCGACGGCGCGCATCACGACCGGCCAGCGGCTGCGCGTGGACGGCTCGACCGGCCAGGTGACGATCCTGGACGGAGACGGAGCCTGACGGCGTGCACACCCGGCCGCTCGCCGACCTGCGCTCCTCAGACGAGGCGCTCTTCGGGGGCAAGAGCGCGAGCCTGGGCGAGCTGATCGCGGCCGGCCTTCCGGTGCCGCCGGGGTTCGCCCTGAGCAGCGAGGCGTCGGAGGGCGACCTCGACGAGGTGGTCGCCGCCTACGCGCAGCTCGGCGAGCCGCCGGTGGCGGTGCGCTCGAGCGCGGTCGGCGAGGACAGCGCGGAGGCCACCTTCGCGGGCATGCAGGACACATACCTGTGGGTGCGCGGCGCCGAGCGGGTCTGCCGGGCGGTGCGCGACTGCTGGGCCAGCCTCGACAACCCGGAGGCGGTGGCCTACCGCGCGCGGCTCGGCGGGGAGGGCAGGGCGGCGATGGGAGTGACCGTGCAGCGGATGGTCGAGGCCTCGGTCTCCGGCGTGATGTTCACCTGCAACCCCGTGAGCGGCGATCCGAGCACGGTCGCGATCAACGCGAGCTGGGGGCTGGGCATCGCGGTGGTGGGCGGCGAGGTGACGCCCGACGAGTACCGCGTGAGCAAGGTCACCGGCGAGGTGCTCCACCGCGGCATCGGCCCGAAGACCGTGCAGTACGTGGCCGGACCCGAGGGCGCCGAGCGAGTGGACGTGGAGGCCGATCGGCAGGGCGGGGCCTGCCTCGACGACGAGCTGCTGGGCGCGCTGGTCGAGCTCGGGCGGCGGGTGGAGCGCCACTTCGGCGGCCACCAGGACGTCGAGTGGGCGATCGACGGGGACGGCGAGCTGTTCGTGCTCCAGTCGCGGCCGGTGACAGTGGCGCCGCGGCGGGAGGGGGCCGCGGGCAAGTCCGCGATGGACCTCGTGATGGGCACGTTCGGCGCCGGCAAGAAGGACTGATGGCCCTCACCGACGACGACGTTCGCGAGATCCTGCGGCTGATCGACGAGTCGGAGCTCGACGAGCTCAGGATCGAGACGGCCGAGTTCAAGCTGCACGTGGTGCGCGGCGGGGCTGCCGAGGTCGAAGCGTCCCCTCAGCAGCCACGAATCGAGTCGGATAACTCCGCCCAGACGATCCGCGCACCGATGCCCGGCACCTTCTATCGCGCGGAGGGTCCCGGGATGGCGCCCTTCGTGGACGTCGGCGCGGAGGTCGAGCCGGACACGATCGTCTGCATCATCGAGATCATGAAGATGATGAACTCGGTGCCCGCCGGCGTGTCGGGCACGATCGTCGAGATCTGCGCCGAGGACGCGCAGGTGATCGCCGACGGCGAGACGTTGTTCCGGGTCAGCCCGTGAACGAGCTCGTCGAGATCGTCGACACGACCACGCGCGACGGCAACCAGAGCCTCTGGAGCGCGACCGGGCTGACCACGCCGGACGTCCTCGCCATCGCGCCCACGATGGACCGGGTCGGCTTCCGCGCGCTCGACTTCACATCGAGCACGCACATGGCGGTGTCCGTGCGCTTCCACAGGGAGGACCCCTGGGAGCGGATCAGGCTGGTCAGCGCGGCGATGCCGGACACGCCGCTCAACCTGATCACCACCGGGATGCGCTTCATCTCCTGGGTGCCCGCCGGCGAGGACCTGATGCGGCTCTCGTTCAGGCTCGTCGTCCGGAACGGCATCCGCCGCTTCCAGATCGCCGAGCCCTCGAACGACCCGGCGGCGCTCCTGCGACTGGCGCGCATGGCGCGCGAGGAGGGTGTGGAGGAGGTCGTCGTGGGGCTCACCTACTCGATCAGCCCCGCGCACACCCACGACTACTACATCGAGCGTGCCGAGGCCGTGGCGGCATCGCCCGACATCGACAGGCTCTACCTGAAGGACCCGGGCGGACTCCTGACCCAGGGCGCGGTCCGCGAGCTGATCCCGCGCTTCATCGCCGCCTTCGCGCCGCGCCCGGTCGAGCTGCACAGCCACTGCACGATCGGCCTCGGGCCGCTCGCGTACGTGGAGGGCCTGCGGGCCGGCGTCCGCACGCTCCACACGGCCGTCGCGCCCGCCGCCAACGGCACCTCGAACCCGCCCTGCGAGATGACCCTTCGCAACCTCGAGGCCGAGGGCTACTCGCACGGGCTCGACCTCGACGCGCTCGCGGCCGTGTCGGCCCACTTCCGCGCGCTCGCGCTCGACAAGGGCCTGCCGCTCGGCGCGCCGGCGGAGTACGACGCCTCGTACTACCGCCACCAGATGCCGGGCGGCATGGTCACGACCACGCGCCGCATGCTCGCCGAGGTCGGCCGTCCCGAGCTGTTCGACGCGACGCTCGAGGAGGTCACGCGCGTGCGCGCGGAGATGGGCTACCCGATCATGGTCACGCCCGTCTCCCAGTTCGTGGCCACGCAGTCCGTGATGAACGTGATCTCGGGCGAGCGCTGGTCGAACGTCGGCGACGAGATGCTGCGCTACTTCCTCGGCCACTTCTACGAGCCGGCCGCGCCCGTGGACCCCGACGTGCGCGACAGGCTGCTGTCGCTGCCGCGCGCGGAGGAGCTCAGCCACCTCGAGCCGATCGGCCTCGAGGGCGCCCGCGAGCGCTTCGGCGAGCGCATCTCCGAGGAGGAGCTGCTGCTGCGGCTCACGATGCCCGAGGAGCAGGTGGACGCGATGGTGGCCGAGCGCGGCAGGGAGCGGCCCCCGCCGCTCGCGCGTCCCGGCCGCGATCCGCTCGTGCGGCTGCTGGCGCGAGCTGGCGAAGCGCGAGGAGCTCTCGTACGTGCGCGTGGAGAAGGGCGACGACCTGGTGGTGTGGCGCCGTGCGGCTTGACGACGTACGCGGCTTCGTCTTCGACGTGGACGGCTCGCTCGTCCACCGCGACTCGAGCTTCCGCGCGGTCCCGCTTCCGGGCGCCGCCGCGGTGCTGGAGGCGATCCGCGCGTCCGGGCGCCCGCTCGTGCTGTTCACGAACGGCAGCCACATGGGGCCGGAGGCCTTCGCGCGCGGGCTGCGCTCCGAAGGGCTGCCGGTCGAGGACGACGAGCTGCTGACGCCCGTGTGCAGCGCGCTCTCGTACCTCGCGCGCAGGCACCCGGACCGCCCGGCGATGGTGTTCGGCTCCGAGGCCGCGCGCGAGCGCATGGCCGCCGCCGGCGTGCCGCTCGTGGACGGCGAGGAGGCCGAGGTCGTGTTCGTGGCGCACGTCGAGTCGGTCGACCTGGAGGCGATGGAGCGGGCGGCGAGGGCGGTCTCGAACGGCGCGCGCCTCCTGACGGCCAACTACCAGCGCGGCTTCTGGGGCGCGAACGGGATCATCTTCAGCCGCGGCGCGATGGTCACCGCGGGGATCGCCCGCGTCACCGGCGCGCGCCCGGTCGTGGTCGGGAAGCCGTCGCACGCGGCCGTGCAGGAGGTCGAGCGGCGCCTGGGCGTGCCGTCGCGCGACACGGCCGTGATCGGCGACGACATCGGCATGGACATCGCGCTCGGCAAGCTGGGCGGCTCGCGCACGATCCTGGTGCGCAGCGGGATCAGCGGCGCGACCGACATGAACGGCGTGCCCGAGCGGCAGCGCCCGGACGCCGTGGTGGACGGCGTCGAGGAGATCCTCCCATGGCTATGACACGTGAGGGAGAGGTCCTGTGGACCCCGCCCGCCGACGTGCGCGAGACGACCCGGATGGGCAGCTTCCTGGACTTCGTCCGCGACTCGCGCGGGCGCGAGCTGGACGGCTACGACGAGCTGTTCGACTGGTCCGTCGCCGACCTGGAGGGCTTCTGGGGCTCGCTCTGGGACTTCTTCGGCGTGCGTGCCCACACGCCCTACGAGCGCGTGCTCGGCTCGCGCGAGATGCCCGGCGCGGACTGGTTCTCCGGCGCGACGCTCAACTTCGCCGAGCACATGCTCGGCACCGAGGCGGACCTGGGCGAGACGGCGGTACTGGCCCGGTCGCAGACGCGCGACCCGTTCGAGCTGAGCTTCGGCGACCTGCGCGAGCAGGTGGCGCGGGCGCGCGCGGGACTCGAGCGGCTCGGCGTGGGACCCGGCGACCGAGTCGTGGCCTACCTGCCGAACATCCCCGAGACGCTGGTCGCCTTTCTCGCCACGGCGAGCCTCGGCGCCGTCTGGGCCACCTGCGCCACGGAGTTCGGCCCGCGCAGCGTGATCGACCGCTTCGGGATGGTGGAGCCGAAGCTGCTGCTCGCGATCGCCGGCTACCGCTACGGCGACAAGCGGATCGACAGGCGCGCCGAGGTCGCGCAGGTCCGCGCGGCGCTGCCCATCGCTCGAGCACGTGGTGCACGTGCCGTACGCGGGCGGCGAGGACGACGCGCTGCCCGGCGCGCTCGGCTGGGACGAGCTGCTCGCGGAGCCGGGCGAGCTGCGCTTCGACCCCGTGCCGTTCGGCCACCCGCTCTACGTGCTCTTCTCGTCCGGCACGACGGGGTTGCCGAAGGCGATCGTGCACCGCCACGGCGGCATCCTCGTGGAGCACTTCAAGAACCACGGGCTGAGCTGGGACATCGGCCCCGGCGACAGGCTGATGTGGTTCACCACGACGGCGTGGATGATGTGGAACGCGCTCGTCTCGACGCTGCTCCTGAGGGCGTCGATCGTGATGATCGACGGCAACCCGATGTATCCGGACATGTCGGCCCAGTGGGCGCTCGCGGGTGAAACGCAGCCGACGCACATGGGGGCCGGCCCGGCGCTCCTGATGGGATGCCGCAAGGCGGGCATCCAGCCCGCGCGCGACTTCGACCTGTCGGGGATCCGCCAGCTGCTCGCGGCGGGCTCGCCGCTCCCGGCGGAGGGGTTCGACTGGATCTACGAGCAGCTCGGCCCCGACGTGCTGCTGAACGTCGGCAGCGGCGGCACCGACGTCTGCTGCGGGATCGTGCAGGGCAGCCCGATGCAGCCGGTCTACCGCGGCGAGATCGCGGGACGCTGCCTGGCGGTCGACTCCGCCGCCTACGACCCGGAGGGGCGCGAGGTGGTCGGCCAGCTCGGCGAGCTCGTGATCCGGCAGCCGATGCCGTCGATGCCCGCGGGCTTCTGGAACGACCCGGACGACGAGCGCTACAGGGACGCCTACTTCGACATGTACCCCGGCGTGTGGCGCTTCGGCGACTGGATCATGTTCACCGAGCGCGGCAGCTGCGTCGTCACGGGCCGCTCCGACGCCACGCTGAACCGCGGCGGCGTGCGGCTCGGCACCGGCGAGTTCTACGCGATCGTGGAGGAGCTCGACGAGGTCCTGGACAGCCTCGTCGTCCATCTCGAGGACCCCGAGGGCGGGCCGGGCGAGCTGCTCCTGTTCGTGCAGCTCCGTGAGGGCGAGGCCCTGACCGGCGAGCTGCGCGACCGGATCGGCAGGTCGCTGCGCGAGGCGCTCTCGCCCCGGCACATGCCGGACACCGTCGAGGCTGTGCCGGCGATCCCGCGCACGATGACCGGCAAGAAGCTCGAGCTGCCGGTCAAGCGGATCCTCCAGGGCATGCCCGCGGAGAGGGTGGTCAGCCGTGACGCGCTCGCCGACCCTGGCGCGATCGACGCCTTCGTTGCGTACGCCGGCGAGCGCGGGCGTGTGGGCGCGGGCGAGCGCTGAGCATGCGCGTCGTCGAGGTCAGCGAGTTCGGCCCGCCGGAGGTCCTGCGCGTGGCGGAGCGCCCCGACCCGGAGCCCGGCGAGGGCGAGGTCGTGGTCGCGATCCACGCGACCGCAGTCAATCCGACCGACCTCGGGACGCGCGACGGCTCGCGCCGCAAGCGGATGCCGGATCTCCTGCCCCCGTTCGTGCCCGGCTGGGACCTGGCCGGCGAGCTGGCCGAGACGGGCGAGCGGGTCGTGGGGATGATCCCGTTCGGCCAGATCGGCGGGCGTGTGGGCGCGTACGCCGAGCGGGCCGCGGTCGATCCCGCCTGGCTCGCGCCGCTGCCGGAGGGCGTGCCGTTCGAGGAAGCCGCGACGCTGCCGCTCAACTCGCTCACCGCGCGCCAGTCGCTCGACCTGCTCGGGCTCGGCGAGGGTGACTCCCTGCTCGTGACGGGCGCGAGCGGGGGCGTGGGCGGCTTCGCCGTCCAGATGGCGGTCGCGGACGGGGTGCGCGTGCTCGGCCTGGCCGGCACGGACGACGAAGACTGGGTGGCCGAGCTCGGCGCTCACGAGGTGCTCCCGCGCGACGCCGACCTCGGCGGCATCGGGCCCGTCGACGGCGTGCTCGACGCCGTGCCCCTCGGACCGAACCGCTCCACCCCGTCCCTGCGCGAGGGCGGAACGGCCGTGTTCACGCGCCCGCCCGGCACCGCGGACCCGGACCGCGGCCTGCGCTTCGAGACGATCTTGGTGAAGCCCGACGCGGGCGCGCTGACGCGCTTCGCAGAGGCAGCTCGCCGACGGCCGCCTGCGCACGCGCGTGGCGCGCGTGCTGCCGCTGGGCGAGGCCGCCGAGGCCCACCGCCTGGTGGAGGCGGGCGGCCTGCACGGCAAGGTTGTACTAACAACTAGGGGTCTGACCCCTTGAGGGTTGGTTGAGGGTTGGACCTGCGCTAGGCGCCCTGCATCAACCCGCTGAAGAACTCGATGTCCGCCTCCTGGAGCTGGCATACCTCCATGAAGTGGCCCAGCTCGGCGGTCGTGTCCACGTAGCCGGCGCGGACACGGTCGGGGATCAGCACCGTGTAGTCGACCTCGAGGCCGTTCCGTGCGAGCAGCTCCTTCAGCGAGCTCCAGGCCTCGTCGCCGGCAGGGATGATCGTCGCGAGGTGGTGGAACCCGAGCGCGCCGTTCTGCGCCAGGGCGCGCCTGTAGAAGTCCACCTCGCCGCCGATCCCCTCGATCAGCTCGACGATCAGCCCGCCGCGGGCGCCCATCGCCACGCGGACGTCCCACTCGGCGGGCTCGTCACCGCGCAGGAAGGTCGCGCCCTCGGTGGGCACCTCGGTGATGTTCTCGACGCCGAAGCTCTCCCGCAGTGTGGTCATGCCCCGGTCGAAGTCGTCCGTGACGTACGCGATCTGCCAGATGCCCGTGAACAGGTCGCCGAGCTCCCGCGGGGTGCGCGGGTCGGCGAAGACGGGATGTGTCATGAGACTCCTCCTGATTCGATTGCACGCGCGGCCCGCAGGGCCTCGCGGTCGTGGAAGCGCCTGGCCACGATCTGCGCGCCGTCGCCGAGCGCCACGGCGGGCAGGCCGAACAGGTTCACCCAGAGCTGGCCGCGCATCCGGTCGAACAGAGCGCGCGTCTCCTCGGCCGAGAGCCCCTCGTCGAAGTCGAGCGGCGGCGCGGTCATGCCGGCCACCGGGCTGAGCACGAGCGGGTGGTCCTCCATCCACGCGGCCACGGCGCGCGCCAGCGCGCGTCGCTCGAAGACCGCGTCGAGATAGCGGCTCACGTCGGCGCCGAGCTCGAACTGGCCGAAGAACGTCTCGATGTGCTGGAGCGCCGAGGCGCCGATCTGGTCGCGAAGCGGCGGGAGGCGCTGCTGGATCAGCTCGGTGCCGACGATCTCGGCCCACAGCTCGGGCGCACGGCGCAGGTCGGGCGCGACGCCCTCCTCGACCTCGTAGCCGGCATCGCGCAGCGAGTCGGCCGCGGCGCGCACGGCCCGCTCAACCTCGGGGTCGATTACCGCGCCGCTCTCGCCGAGCACGACCGCGACCCGCCCGGGCTCGCCCGCCGGGGCCGGCTCCACCGGAACGCTTGCCGGGTCGTGGACCGACGCGCCGCGCAGCACGTCGAAGGCCAGCTCGAGGTCGTCGGCCGAACGCGCGACCAGGGCGCTCGACGCCATCAGGTCGTACGAGGGCGGGAAGTCGTGCGGCGGCAGCACCGGCGCGCGCGGGACGAGCCCGGTGGTCGGGCGGAAGCCGAGCACGCCGCACCACGTGGCCGGCACCCGGATCGAGCCCCCGTAGTCCGAGCCGAGACCGAGCGCCGCCATCCCCGCCCCGACGGCCGCGGCGTCGCCGCCGGAGGAGCCGCCCGCCGAGCGCTCCGGGTCGAGCGGGTTGCGCGTCGGCCCGTGGAGCGAGCTGAGCGTGTTCCAGCGGATCGCGAGGTCGGGCATGTTCGCCTTGCCGAGCACGATCGCGCCCGCGTCGCGCAACCGCCGCACCGCCGGCTCGTCGCGCCCGGCGACGAGCTCGGCGCGCGAGCGGATGCCCATCGTCGTCGGCATGCCCTCCACGTCGAAGTTGTGCTTCACCGAGACCGGAACGCCGTCGAGCGGACCGCCGTCCCCGCCCGCGTCCGCCTCGGCCAGCGCCTCCTCGAGGCGCAGGTCCACGAGCGCGTTCAGCTCGGGGTTGCGCTCCTCGATCCGAGCCGCGTGCGCCTCCACCACCTCGCGGCGGGCGAGCTCGCGGCCGCGCACGAGCTCCGCGATCCGCGCGGCGGTCAGGCGAGCGCCCCCGCGCCGGCTCCCCGGCTCGATCATGCCTCGTCTCGTCTCAGCCCGAGCAGCCGGGCCGCGTTCTCCTTGAGCACGAGCTGCGTCAGCTCCTCGTCGAACTCGAGCTGCTCGAAGTCCTTCAGCCAGCGGTCCGGCGTGATCATCGGGTAGTCGGAGCCGAACAGGACCTGTCGCTTCAGGAGCGTCTTCGCGTACTGCACGAGCTGCGGCGGGAAGTACTTCGGCGACCAGCCCGACAGGTCGATGTAGACCTCCGGCTTGTGCATCGCGATCGACAGCGCCTCGTCCTGCCACGGGAAGGACGGGTGCGCGAGCACGATCGGCAGCTCCGGGAAGTCGGCTGCCACGTCGTCCACGTAGATCGGGTTCGAGTACTTGAGCCGCAGGCCGCCGCCGCCCGGCACACCGGACCCGATCCCGCTGTGGCCGGTGTGGAAGAGCGCCGGCAGCCGCGCCTCCGCGATCACCTCGTAGAGCGGGTACGCGCTCCTGTCGTTGGGGAAGAACTCCTGGATGTTCGGGTGGAACTTGAAGCCGCGCACGTCGTGGTCGGCGATCAGCCGCCTGGCGCGCTCCACCGCGTCCTTGCGCGCCGGGTCCACGCTCGCGAACGCGATCATCACGTCGGAGTTCGCGGCCGCCACCTCGAGGATCTCCTCGTTCGGGACCGGCGGCCGCCCGGTCCGGCTCTCGTAGTCCACCGTGAAGACCACGCAGGCCATCTCGCGCTCGCGGTAGTAGTCGGCCACGTCCTGCGCGTTCGGCGTGGAGGCCTCGCCGCGGAAGTAGCGCCGCGCGGCCTCGCGCAGCTCCGGCGGCATCGGGTCGTGGCCGTCGAGCGAGACCTCGGCGTGCGTGTGCACGTCGATCGCCTTCACGCCGTCGACGTCGATCACGGTTCCTCCCTGGCGCGCCGCGCGCGGGCTCTCAGAAGGGGAACGGCTCCGCCTTCTCGCGCGAGGTGACCCACTGCCACTCGGTCCACAGCTCGAGGTTCGCGACGCCTCCGAAGTGGCCGCCGTTGCTCGACTGGCCGAAGCCGCCGAACGGAGCGGGTGGCTCCTCGTTGATCGTGCTGTCGTTCACGTGGACCATGCCGGCGTGGAGCTGCTCGGCGACAGCGGCTGCGCGCCGCTGCGAGCCGGACTGCACCGCCGCGACGAGCCCATAGTCCGTCTTGTTGGCGAGCTCGACGGCCTCGGCATCGTCCTTGAAGCGAATCACCGGCGCAACCGGCCCGAAGATCTCGTCCGTGAAGGCCGGCATCGAGTCGGTCACCTCGTCGAGCACGGTCGGCTCGAAGAAGGGGCCGTCGTGCCCTCCGCCCGTCACCGCCTTCGCGCCCTGCGAGACGCTCTCGTCCACGATCCGCGCGACGCGCTGCACCTGCTTCTCGTTGATGATCGGCCCCAGCGCGACCTGGTCCTTGGCCGGATTCCCGACCGGCAGGTGGGACGCGCGCTCGGCCAGCGCCTTCACGTAGTCGTCGGCGATGCTCTCGTGGACCAGGTGGCGGCTCACCGCCAGGCAGATCTGGCCCTGGTGGAGGAACGAGCCCCACGCCCCGGCAGACGAGGCCGCCTCGATGTCGGCGTCCTCGAGCACGACGAGCGGGCTGTTGCCGCCCAGCTCGAGCACGATGCGCTTGAGGTTGCGGCCGGCGGCCTCGCCGACCTTGCGGCCGGTCGCGGTCGAGCCGGTGAAGGAGATCATCCGGATGTTCGGGTCTTCGACGATCGCCTGGCCGACCTCGGCGCCCCCGCCCATCACGTGGAGCACGCCCTCGGGCAGACCGGCCTCCTCGAAGATGCGCGCCATCAGCACGCCGCCGCTGATCGGGGTGTTCGGGTCCGACTTGAGGACCACGGCGTTCCCGAGCGCGAGCGCCGGGCCGACCGACCTGGCCGGCAGCACGACCGGGAAGTTCCAGGGGCAGATCACGCCGACCACGCCGACCGGCACGCGCCGCGCCATGCTGGTGCGGCCCGGGACCATCGAGGGGAGCACCTGGCCGAGCGGATGCGAGATCAGGGCGGCGGCCATGTCGAACTGGCCGATCGAGGCGCTGATCTCGTTGTCCGCCTTTGGGGGGATCGCGCCGCCCTCGCGGACGAGCCAGCCGGTCAGCTCCTCGCGGTGGCGCTCGAGCAGCCCGGCGGCCTTGCGGATGATCGCCACGCGCTCGGTGAAGGGCGTGGCGCCCCACTCGCGCTGAGCGCGCGCAGCTGACTGCGCCGCCTTGGCCACGGCCTCCGCGTTGCCGACGCCGGCCGTGCCGAGCGTGTCGCCCGTCGCGGGCTCGGAGCTCTCGATCGTCTCGGGCGCATCGACCCAGCCGTCGCTGAAGATGCGCCCCGACCACTTGGACTCGTCGGCCAGTAGGGCTTCGCCCGTGGTCGGCTCGGTTACCGCGGTGCTCATGTCACGCTCCTTATCAGCAGGCGTCTAGGCGAGGTATAAGACTAATTCATATGACAAGTACGTCCGGGACCGTTCGGGACGCCACCTTCGAGGTCATGCGCGAGCACGGCCTGACCACCGTGTTCGCCAATCCGGGCTCGACGGAGGTCCCCTTCCTGGGTGGGCTGCCGGAGGACATGCGCTTCGTCCTCGGCCTGCACGAGAGCGCCGTCGTGGGGATGGCCACGGGCTGGGCGATCGCGAGGCGCGAGCCCGCGTTCGTGCTCGTGCACACCACCGCCGGGCTCGGCAACGCGGTCTCCGCTCTCGCCACCGCGCGCGTGAACCGCGCGCCGCTCGTGGTGCTGGTGGGACAGCAGGATCGCCGCCACCTCGCGCAGGAGCCGTTCCTCGCCGGCCGGCTCGCCGGGCTCGCGGGCGACTACCCGGTCTGGGTGGCTCAGCCCGCGCGCGCCCAGGACGTGCCGGGCGCGCTCGCGCGTGCGCGGCACGAGGCGGAGTCCGCCCGCGGCCCCGCGCTCGTGATCGTGCCGATGGACGACTGGCTCGCCCCCGCTCCGGAGCCCCACGAGATCGCGGCGCCCGCCCAGACCGTTCGCGACCCGAAGCCGGACCCGGCCGCCATCGAGCGGCTGGCGGCGATGATCGACGAGGCGGCGACGCCGGCGCTCGTGGTCGGAGCCGGCGCGGACTCGGAGCAGGCGTGGACCGCGCTCGTGACGCTGGCGGAGAAGCTCGGCTGCCCGGTCTGGCAGGAGTCGTTCGGCGCCCGGGCCGGCTTCCCACAGGATCACCCCCGCTTCGCGGGCCATCTCCCGGCCGGCCGCGCGCGGCTGCGCGAGGCGCTCGCCGGGCACGATCTCGTGCTCGCCGTGGGCGCGCCGGTGTTCCGCCAGTAC
Source organism: uncultured Thermoleophilaceae bacterium (assembly GCA_963819635.1). Classification (GTDB taxonomy): domain Bacteria; phylum Actinomycetota; class Thermoleophilia; order Solirubrobacterales; family Thermoleophilaceae; genus JACVRW01. The sequence continues at coordinate 11,587 of CAWFWX010000003.1, read as the reverse complement.
CCGTACGAGCCGGGCCCGTTGGCCGCCGAGGGCACCCGGCTCGCGCTCGTGACCGACGACCCGGCCGAGGCACACCGGAGCCCGGTGGAGCTCGCCCTGGTCGCCGACCCGGCGACGGTGGCAGCGGCGCTCGCGCAGAGCGTGTCCGAGCGCCCAAGCGCGGAGACAGCGGCGAGCGGGGGCGCCCCCACGACCGCGGACGCCGAGCCGGCCGGGCGGCGCCCGCCCCCCGCGCCCGCTCCGCCCGGCCCCGGCGAGCCGCTTCGCGCCGCCCATGTCCTGAGCGCGCTCGGCGAGCGGCTGGCGCCGGAGGCGATCGTGATCGAGGAGGCGCCCTCGAACCGGCCCGAGCTGCTCGCCCGGCTCCCTGCCCGGCGGCCGCTCGGCTTCCTGAGCGCCGCCATGGGCGGGCTCGGCTTCGCCCTGCCCGGCGCCATCGGCGTCCGCATGGCGCTGCCGGACCGGCCGGTCGTCGCCGTTGTGGGCGACGGCTCCGCGCTCTTCGGCATCCAGTCGCTCTGGAGCGGCGCCCGCTACCGCGCGGGCGCCCTGTTCGTGATCCTCTCGAACGGCGGTTACCGCGTGATGGACCGGCTCGCCGAGATGCAGAGCGAGGCCGCTCCGTGGCCGGAGTTCGGACAGGTCGACATCGCGGCGATGGCGCGGGCGCTCGGCTGCCCGGCGCTGCGAGTGGAGAGCCACGACGAGCTGACCGCCGCCTTCGACGACGCCGTGCCGGCGCTCGCCGGCCGCGACGACCCCCTGCTCGTGGAGGCGGTCGTCGAGCCGGACCCGGACTTCAACCCGTAGGCACGCCCGGCGGCGGCTCCGGGCTCGGCGTGCCGTAGGTGTGGAAGCTCTCCACCGTCTGCACGCCCCAGGCCTGGCCCTTCTTCCGCTCGGCCTCGGTCCAGACGGTCGGCTCGGGATCGGGGTCGTACACGAGGTAGCCGCCGGTCGTGACCTCGATGCGGTTGCCGCCGGGCTCGAAGCCGTACAGGAAGAAGCCCTGCGCGATCGCGTGCTTCGACGGCGCCGCCTCGATGTGGATCCCGTTGTCGAGGAACAGGTCCGCCGCGCGCAGCACCTCCTCGCGCGTGTCGACCCAGAACGCGAGGTGGTGGAGGCGGCCGTTCATGCCGCGAGCGTCGGCCACGTAGATCAGCTCGTGCGCCGCGATCGTGAGGCTGAGCCAGGCGCCGGCCTCGCTGCCGTCGTCGAGCTGGATGCGCTCGTACAGGCGATAGCCGAGCACGTCCTGGGCGAAGCGGCGGTTCGGCTCGACGTCCTTCGCGAGCACGTTCACGTGGTCGAGCCGCTTCACCGACGCGCCGCGGCCCACGTAGCGCTGCGGCTGGTTCTTCAGCGACGGGCGCAGCGCCTCGGGCGGCTCGTACTTCTCCGTCTCGAAGTAGAGCTCCATGACGTGGCCGTCGGGATCGGTGAAGCGGTACGCCGGCCCGTGGCCGAGGTCGCCGTCGCTCCAGCCCTGCCCGAGGCCGGCCGCCTCGATCGCCGCCACGCGCCGCTCGAGCGCCTCCGGGCTCGAGGCGCGCAGCGCCATGTGCCCCAGCCCCGCCCGGTCCGACTCGGTGAGCTTGAGGCAGTAGCGCTGGTAGTCGCCCCAGCCGCGCAGGAACACGGAGCCGCCCTCGGTGGCCTCCACCTCCATGCCGAGCACCTGCTCGAAGAAGCGCAGGCTGTCCTCGGCGCGCGGCGTGAGCAGCTCCACGTGGCCGATGTGGGCGACGTCGCTCACTCGCCCTCCACGAGCCGCCGCAGCCCGTCGAGGTCGTACGACAGCGACCCCTCGGACAGCTTCGCGCGCTTGGCCACCTCCCCCAGTGCGCGCTCGCGCGACGCCTCCAGCACCTCGTCGAGGCGCTCGCGCCGCACCACGGCCACGCCGTCCTCGTCCAGCACGACGGCGTCGCCCGGCCGGATCTCGGCGCCGCCGACCTCGACCGGCTCGTCGATGCTCCCGACCGCTGCCTTCTCCGCGCCGCGCACGCGGACCCAGTGCGCCCATACCGGCAACCCGAGCGCGCGCAGCTCCTCGACGTCGCGCACCGCCGCGTCCACTAGCAGGGCCGCCGCGCCGCGACGCTCGGCCTGCGTGGCGAGCAGCTCACCCACGAGCGCGACCGGCTCCGGCTCGGGCATGGTCAGCACGACCACGTCGCCCGGCTCGATGCGCTCCATCACCGCGTGCACCATCAGGTTGTCGCCCTGGCCGCAGCGCACCGTGCGCGCGGGGCCGGCCGCGCGCGAGCCGGGGATCACCTGCTCGAAGCTCAGGTCGACCATCCCCTCGCGGCCGGACGCCTCGTAGACGGTCGCGGAGCCGAGCCGGGCCAGCTCTTCGTGGGCCGCGCTCACAGCTCGCCGACGACCTGCGGCAGGTAGCGCTGGAACGCTTCGGCGTAGCGGATCTCCTTGTTGCCCGAGACCCGCCGCGCGTGATTCGCGCGCTGCTCGGCGCGCTGCGCGTAGTACTCCTGGAGGTAGCGCTGCGCCTTCATCTCCGCCATGGCCGCCCGCTTGCGCTCGATCACCGCGGTGATGTCGAGGAACGTCGTCGGCGTGAAGTTGCAGAGCTCCGGCTGGTGCGGCTCGAACAGGAACAGCTGCGGAGGCGAGATCGTCTCGAACGCGCTCTCCACGCCCGCACCGGCCGCAAGCGCGCGGGCGCGCTCGACCGCCTGGAAGGCCGCCGGGTGGTCGGGATTGAACGGGTCGCGGTCGGTGTGCGTGACGATCACATCCGGCGCAAGCTCGCGGATCGCGTCCGTGAGCCGGGCGAGCGCCTCGCCCTCCACCTCGAGCGGATAGTCGCCGAGATCGAGGCAGCGGAAGCTCGCGCCGAGCGCGGCCGCGGCCCGCTCCGCCTCGCCGTGGCGGATCTCCTTCACCTTCTCGATCGTCTGCCCCGGCTCCTTCCAGAGCTCCCCCGACTCACCCCGCTCCCCGTACGAGAGCGCGAGCACGCTCGCGGTGCCGCCGCGCTCGGCGGCCAGCGCGAGCGCGCCTCCCGAGCGCCAGACGAAGTCGGCCGCGTGGGCCCCGATCGAGAGCAGGTGCCTGCTCACGCCACGCCCGCCAGCACCCGCGTGTTGTCCACCGCCATCGTCCGCACCTCTTCGTCGGTGAAGCCGGCCTCGAGCAGCCTGTCCGCCATCAGCGCCAGGCCGTCCTCCACCGGCGGGTTCTGCACCTGCCCGAGATCGCTGGACAGGATGCTGCGCTCGGCGCCCACGGCACGCGCGCTCTCGATCCAGCGCTCCCAGGTGCACTTGCCGGTGTAGGGCGTCGTGAAGCAGCGCTCGATCATCGCGCCGGCGTCGGCGAGCTCGGCCTGCTCCTCGGCGGAGAAGTCCTGGGCCGGATAGTCGGGGTGCGTGACCACCACGTGCCGGATGCCCTCCTCGAGGGCGGCCGCCACGACCGGCCGAATCTCGTCGCGCCCGAGATGGCCAGTGGCGAGCACCATGTCGTGCTCCGCGACCACGCGCAGCACCGCACGGGTCTCGGGCAGCAGCTCGCCGCCGTCGGCCACGGCGGGGACCGGCTCGCTGACGATGCCGCGCTCGCGCAGCTCAACCTGCACCTTCGCCCAGACCGGCAGCTTCGCTCCGGTGGACTCCGCCTCCGCCACGTGCTTCTGCTCAACGACCGAGTCCACGGTGGGCATCCAGACGATCCTTGCGCCCTCGCGCGCCGCGATCTCCACCGCGAGCGGGTTCATCCCGCCCACGGCCCGGTTCAGCGCGATCGCCCCCATCGCGTGCGCCCCGGGCACCACGCCGCGTACGACGGCGGCGCGCTCCGCGGTCGAGGTGTAGTGCGACTTCAGCACGAAGCCGGCCAGCCCGACCTCCTCGAAACGGCGCGCGAGCTCGACGTCGTCGATGCGCCGCTCCACGACGTCCGGGGCCACGTGCACGTGCAGGTCGAAGCCGCCGCGCACGAGCTCGCGGGCGCGCTCGGACGGGGTCGGTGCGCCGTTCACCTCGGCACCCCGGTCTCCGCGAGCGAGCGCAGCCACGCTTCGCTTGCGGCCGCCACGCGCGGCTCGACGCCCAGCTCCTCGAGCATCGCCACCGCCGCGGCCATCTCCTCCACCCGGCGCGCGGCGTGCGTGCGGCTGCCCTCGACCAGGCGGCGCAGCAGGCGCGCGTCGGCGCCCGTGAGCGTCGCCTCGATATCCGGGCGGAGCCAGTCCTCGCAGCCGAGCCGCTCCCCTGCGGCGAGCGCCTCGCCGACGGCCGCGGCGAGGCCCTTCATGAACACGCTCCGCGCGAGCTTGCGGGCGGCGGCGTCACCGGCGGCGGGTCCCACCACGGTCACCGGCATCCCGAGGGGTCGGAACGTCTCGGCGAAGCGCTCCGCTCCCGAGCCCGAGACGAGCGACGGCGTGGCGATCCCCCAGTCGGAGACGCCGCGGAGCAGCGCGACGTCGGCGAAGCCCGCACCGCTCCGATCGACCACGGCGGCGAGCTCGCGCTTCAGCGCCGGCGCGGCCGTGTTCAGGTCGGCGAACAGGCGGCCCTCCTCGAGCGCCGGCGCGACCGTCTCGGCGATCTCCAGCGCAACTCGAGCGGAGCTGACGCTCAGGACGACGTCGGCGCTCTCGGCCGCCGCGCGCGCGTCCGGCATGCCCTCGACGCCGTCCGGCGCCGGCCGGGCAGGGTCGAAGCCGAGCACGCGCGCGCCGCCGCGCGCGAGGTCCGCGGCGATCACGGAGCCGGCCTCGCCGAGCCCGAGGATCGCGATGCTCGGCGCCCCGCTCACCCGCCGCCCTCCTCGGCGAGCACGGTCGCCGCGATCCCGAACGCGGTGTTCGCCGCGGGCACGCCGCAGTAGATCGCGCTCTGGAGCAGGACCTCCTTGATCTCGTCCACGCTGAGCCCGTTCCTGCGCGCGGCGCGCACGTGCATCGGCAGCTCGTCGAAGCGCCCGAGGGCGATCAGCGCGGTGAGCGTCATGGCGCTGCGCATCCGCCGGTCGAGCCCCGGACGGGTCCAGATCTCTCCCCAGGCGTAGCGCGTGATCAGGTCCTGGAAGTCGGCGGTGAAGTCGGTCGTGCGGGCGACCGCGTCGTCCACGTGCGCGTCGCCGAGCACCTCGCGACGCACCTTCATCCCGCGCTCGTGCGCGTCGTCGGTCACCTCCGCTCCTCCCCGTAGCGCTCGAGCGCCCTGTCGATGAACGCGTCTGCGGAGCCCAGGTAGGCCGCCGGGTCGAGCGCGTGGTCGATGCCGTCCGGCCCGAGCCGGCCGGCGACGGCCTCGTCCTCGAGCAGCACGTCGCGGAACGGGCGCCCGCCCTCCGCCGCGCGGGCGCTCGCGCTGTCGACGACGCGCTTGGCCTCGGCCCTGCCGAGCTCGCCGGCGACCGCCATCGTCACGCTCTCCGCCATCACGAGGCCTCCGGTCAGCTCGAGGTTCCGCCTCATCCTGCCGGGATCGACCTCGAGGCCGTCGAGCGACTCGCACAGGGACCAGGCGGCCCCGCCGGTCAGCGCGAGCGCGTCGGTGAGCGCCGGCCACTCGGCCTGCCAGGCGCCGCTCGACGCGCGCTCGTGCTCCTGCGCCAGCCCGCCGAGCAGGCTCGTCGTGGCGCTCCGCGCCAGGCGCGCGCAGGCGCTGCAGCGGATCGCGCCGACGGGGTTGCGCTTGTGCGGCAGAGTCGAGGAGCCGCCCCGTCCCCCGGCCGAGCTCTCCGCGACCTCGCCCACCTCGGTCTGCGCCATCAGCGTCACGTCGAGCGCGATCTTCTCGAGCGCCCCCGCGGCGAGTGCCAGCGCCGCTGCGAGCTCGCCCACCCGGGCGCGCGCGCTGTGCCAGGGCAGGACGGGCGCGGCCAGCCCCAGCCTCTTCGAGAAGCTCTGGAGCACCGCAATCCCGTCGTCGCCGAGCGACGCCAGCGTGCCGGCCGCGCCGCCGAGCTCGGCGGCGAGCTGCAGCCGGGCCAGCCGCTCGCGCGCATCGCCGGCGCCCGCCAGCCAGCCCGCGGCCTTGAGCCCGAACGTGGTCGGCAGCGCCTGCTGCAGGAGCGTCCTGGCGGCCATCGGCGTGCTCCGGTGCTCCCCAGCCAGCCGCGCGCAGCTCCGCGCCAGCGTCCCGAGCTCGTCGTCGATCAGCGGCAACGTCCGCTTCGCCACGAGCATCGAGGCGCTGTCCATCACGTCCTGCGAGGTGGCGCCCCAGTGCACCCAGCGCGCCGCGTCGTCCGGCAGCTCCGCCGTCAGCGCCTTCACGAGCGGCACGACCGGCGAGTTCGTGTCACGCGCGTCGTGGGCCAGCGAGACCGGATCGAAGCGCTCGGCGTCGCACGCCGCCGCGATCGCCTCGGCCGCCTCGGCCGGCACGATTCCCGCCTCGGCCTCCGCGGCCGCCAGCGCCGCCTCCACGTCGAGCATCGCCTGGAGCCAGGCCCGCTCGGACACCTGCTCCGCGACGTGGTCGGGCACGAACAGACCCTGGAAGACCCCGCCGCCGCTCACTAGACGCCGAAGAAGGCGGTCTGACTCTCGCCCTGCAGGTGGATGTCGAAGCGAAGCCCGCCGTCCTCGGGCGCGGCTACCAGCGCGGCTCGCTGCGCCGGGTCCTCGACCGAGGTCAGCACGGGGTCGGCGCCATTCGCCTCGGCCTCGTCTGGGAAGTACACCCGCGTGGCGACCCTCTTCAGCAGTCCGCGGGCGAACACCGAGACCAGGATATGCGGCGCCTGGAGCCCGCCCTCGGGAGAGGGCACGGACCCCGGCTTGACCGTGATGAACTCGTAGCGGCCCTCGGCGTCCGTCCCGCAGCGACCGAAGCCCTGGAAGCCCTCCTCCAGCTCGGCGTCGTCGCGGGTGTCCTCGGGATGGTCGTAGCGCCCCGCCCTGTTCGCCTGCCAGATCTCGACGACGGCGTCGACCACCGGCGCGCCCTCGCCGTCGTAGACGACGCCCTCCAGCTTCAGCGCGTCCGGGTCGCCCGCGCCGACGAGCGCGGCCGGGGGGTCGTCGGACAGGCCGATCGAGAAGAACGGGCCGACGGTCTGCGACGGGGTCGGGAGGAACTGCATGCTCACTCCTCCATCGGCGTGGCTTCCCGCCCGCGCAGCACGATGTCGAAGTTGTAGGCGAGCGCCCACTCCGGGACGGTGTTCTCGAGGTCGAAGCCCGAGACCATGCGCTCGCGGTCGGCCTCCTCGCGCACCGACAGGTAGATCGGGTCCTGGTAGAAGAGCGGGTCGCCCGGGAAGTACATCTGGGTCACAAGCCGGGTGGCGAAGGCCGGGCCGAACAGCGACATGTGGATGTGCGCGGCGCGCCAGGCGTTCGGATGGTTCTTCCACGGGTAGGCGCCCGGCTTGACCGTGATGAAGCGGTAGCGGCCCTCGTCATCCGTGACGCAGCGGCCGGCACCGCTGAAGTTGGGGTCGATCGGCGCCGGGTGTTGGTCCACCTCGTGGAGGTAGCGCCCGGCGGCGTTCGCCTGCCAGACCTCGATCAGGCTGTTCCGGACCGGCCGGCCGTCGCCGTCGAGCAGGCGGCCCGACACGATGATGCGCTCGCCGAGCGGCTCGCCGTCGTGCTGGCGGGTCAGGTCGTGGTCGAGCTCGCCGACGCGTTCGTGGCCGTAGACCGGCCCGGTGATCTCGGAGAGCGTGTGGCGCATCGGTATGAGCGGCCGCTTCGGACCACGCGTGCGAGTGGCGACGTAGTCGGGATGGACGTAGGGCGGGTCGACCTTGTCGTGGTCGTGGCGATACCCGATCACCCCTTCACCCGTCGCCGCTCGTTGCGCCACTACAGCTCCTTTCGTCCGATATCCGTCGCGCTCACGCCGCCGTCGGGCTGCAGCGTCGCCCTCAGCTGCCGGAGCACGCGCAGCTCCTCGTCCGAGGGCGTACCCGCTCTCGCCGACGTCGTCCGCCACGCGCAGGTCCCAGCCGCACGCCGCACGCGCCTCGTCCACGGTCACGCCGGGGTGAACCTCGGTCAGCGTCAGCTCGCAGGTCTCCGGGTCGGGCCGCAGGACGCCCAGATCGGTGATGACCGTGGCGGGGCCACGGCCCGTCATCCCGAGCCGCTCGCGGTCGCCCTTCCCGCCGCCGTAGCCGACCGACGAGCGGAAGTGGAGCTGCTCCACGAAGGTGCGCTGGGACTGCCGGATGATCACGATCACCTCGCGCGCGAGACCGGCGATCTCGGGCGCGCCGCCGCCGCCCGGGAGGCGCACCTTCGGGGAGTCGTAGTCACCGATCACCGTGCTGTTGAGGTTGGCGAAGCGGTCGATCTGCGCGGCGCCCAGGAAGCCGACGTCGATTCGGCCGCCCTGAAGCCAGTAGGCGAAGATCTCGGGAACGGGCACCACGGCATCCGCGGTCTCCGCCAGCTCGCCGTCACCGATCGAGAGAGGTAGCGTCGCCGGCTTCGAGCCGATCGTGCCCGACTCGTAGACCAGCACCGTGCGCGGCGCGTGCGTCAGCCGGGCGAGGTTGGCGGCCGTGCTGGGGAGGCCGATGCCGACGAAGCAGACGGTCTCGTCGCGCAGCGCACGGGCCGCGACGACGGTCATCATCTCCTCGGGCTCGACCGCGGTGCTCATGCGACCCCCGCCCCGGCCAGCACGTGCTCCTCCATCCACGCGCGGAAGCCGTCCCGCTCGCGGCTGATCGCGTCCCAGCGCTGGTAGAAGCCGTTGTCGCGCGCGTAGTAGCCGTGCGCGTACGAGGGGTGGGCGCCGTGCGGCGCCTCGGCGACCGCCGTGACCGCCCAGCCGGGCAGCGTGATCGCTCCGGGGAGCGGCTCGAGCTCGTCGACGATCTCCTCCACGGTCACGAGCGAGCGCCGCGAGGCGAGCACGATCTCCTTCTGCACGCCGACGATGCCCCAGAGCTGGACGTTGCCGTCGCGGTCGGCGCGCTGGGCGTGGACGATGCCCACGTCGGGGCGCAGCGCGGGCACGGCGGTCAGCGTCTCGCCGGTGAACGGGCAGTCGATCGGCGCGATCGTCCGGGTCCTGTCGACCAGGTCCGTCCCGACGTAGCCGCGCAGGACCGCGAAGGGCAGGTTCGACGCGCCCGCGGCGTAGCGCGCCGCCATGCCCGCGTGGCTGTGCTCCTCGAGCTCGAGCGGACCCGGCCAGGCGTGCTCGACGGCGTCGCGAAAGCGGTGCAGCGAGCCCACGCCCGGATTGCCGCCCCACGAGAAGATCAGCTTCGAGGCGCAGCCCATTCCGATCAGCTGGTCGTACACCAGGTCCGGCGTCATTCGGATCAGCGTGAGCTCGCGCCGCCCGTGTCGGATGATCTCGTGGCCGGCGGCGAACGGGATCAGGTGCGTGAAGCCCTCGAGTGCGACGCTGTCGCCATCGTGCACGAGCTCCGCTACGGCCTCCTCCAGGCGAAGGAGGTCAGCCACCGTCGTCGCTCCGGTCCGCCTCGACGGCGCGCACCCCGCCGTCGGACTCGCGCACCATCCGCAGCACGTCCTGGAGGTAGAGCAGGTGGTCCTTCATCGCGCGCTCGGCGCGCGCCGGGTCGCCCTTCTCGACCGCGGCGAGCAGCGTCTGGTGCTGCTCCTGGATCGCCGACTTGACCACGGCCGGCTCGAGAAGCTCGATCAGCGACGGCTGGACGACGTCGAAGATCCAGTCGGTGAGCGCCTGGACCATCCGGTTGCCGCCGGCGGCCGCCAGCGTGCGGTGGATCTCCATGTCCGTGGCGGCGCGCGTCTCCGTATCGTCCGGCTCGGCAGCGGCCTCCCTCTCGAGCGCCTGGCGCAGCTCCTCGACGAGCCGTTCGTCCCGCTGGTAGGCCGCGCGCCCGGCCAGCGGGACCTCGAGCAGGAGCCGCGCCTCGAGCAGCTCGTCGAGCGTGACCGCGCCCGTCTCGAGCATCATCGAGATCGCGTCGCTGAGGCTTCGGCTTATGCCCTGAGCCGCGGTGCGGGCGACGAAGATCCCGCCGCCGGGCCCCTTCGAGGCGCGGATCAGGTTGCCGCTGGCGAGCAGCTTGAGCGCCTCGCGCAGCGTGGGCCGGCTGACGCCGAACTCCGCGGCCAGGTCCTCCTCGCGCCCGAGGAAGTCGCCCGGGCCGAGGCCCTCCTCCTGAATGTGGTGCTGGATCTCGACCGCGACCTGCTCGCTTGCCCCGCGGATGGGCCGCGGCTTGGGCCGGCGGGCGGCTCTGCGGCGCTCCGGCTGGAGACTCACGAGAACCTCCGCGTGCGGGCGTCCACGACCCGCCGCGCCTTGCCGTTCGGCCTCGGCAGCACGCCGGGCGTGACCGGCACCACGCGCACGCGCAGGCCGAGCTGCTGGCGCATCGTCTCCTGGAGGCGGCGGGCGCCGCCACCCTCCTCGAGCTCGACCTCGAGCTTGATCTCGTCCATGCCGCTCGGCTCCGTGTAGAAGGTGATGCGGTACTCGCCGGATCCGCTCACTCCCCGCACCGCCTCCTCGACGGCGGACGGGTAGACGTTCATCCCGCGAATGATCGCCATGTCGTCGGTGCGACCGACGATCCCGCCGGGCAGCCAGCGGTCGGCGTGGCCCGCGGGGCAGCGCTCGTCGGTGTTCACCACGACGTCGCCGGTCCGGTAGCGCAGCACCGGGTAGCCCGTCCGCCCCAGCGGCGTGAGCACCAGCTCACCGCGGGCACCCGCCCCGGCCGGCCGCAGGTCCTCGTCCAGGATCTCGCAGACGAACTCGCTCTCGAGCACGTGCAGGCCGTGGCCCTCCGGGCACGGATAGCCGAACGGGCCCGCCTCCGTCAGCCCGGCGTGGTCGATGCAGCGCGCGCCGAAGCCCTCCTCGATGCGCGAGCGGACACCGGGCAGCGATGCGCCGGGCTCGCCGGTGCAGAGCACGAGCCGCACCGACTCGAGCGCCGACTCGAGCCGCTCCTGGACCGCCACCTCCAGCAGGCGCAGCGCGTAGGTGGGCGTGCACCAGACGGCGGTGGCCTCGATCTCCGCGAGCGTCTGGAGCCGCTGCGCGGAGGTCATGCCGCCGAGCAGCACGGCCATGGCGCCCACCTCCTGGAGCCCCTCCTGCGAGGCCCAGAACTGGACGTGCGGCCCGAACGAGAACGCGAGCCCGACGCGGTCGCTGGGTCCCGACGCCGGCCACGGTCAGCGTGTGGGCGAACAGGCGGCGCCACCAGGCCCAGTCCTCGGCGGTGTCGAGCACGCGCAGCGGGCGGCCGGTGGTCCCGCTCGTCTGCCAGAGCTGCGTGTACTTCTCGAGCGGGTAGGTCAGGTTGGTGCCGAACGGCGGGTGGCGACCCTGGTCCTCGATCAGCTCGCGCTTCGTCAGCGGCGGCAGGTCCGCCAGCTCGGACGTCCCGGCCACCCCGAGAGCCTCGGCCCGCTCGCGCTGGAAGGGGTTGCGCTCGAGCACGAGCTCGAGCAGCTCACGGCGGCGTGCGTCCGTATCGGTGGCGCGGGCGAGCTCCACACCACCGCCCTTACCCTCGTACGCGGGCACCGGCTCACTCTACCAATACGTCAAACTATTTGTCAGGGGCTTGCGCCGGACTGGGACGGGTATAGACCTATATTGTTTGGTTTGTAGCGTGAACGAGAGCCCCC
>CAWFWX010000002.1:0-55811 GCA_963819635.1 uncultured Thermoleophilaceae bacterium | reverse complement strand
GACGCCGCCCACCCCAGCCGCTCCCTCACCACCCGCGGCATCGCCGCCACGATCAGGTCGTACGAGTCCTCCACCATGTCGCGCACCATCTCGTCGGGCAGGGAGCCGTCGCACAGGACCGTGTTCCAGTGGCGCTTGTTCAGGTGGTAGCCGGGCACGACCAACCCGGGGTAGGAACCCCGCAGCTGCTCGGCCAGCTCCGGCTCGCACTTCACGCTCACCACGAGCGGCGACGCCTCCAACGCGCTGATCGCGAACAGCTTCTTCTCGACCTTGAAGACCGAGCTCACCTCCCCGAACGGGAAGTCCTCGTACGCGCCCGGGAAGCTCAGGCACAGCTTCCGGAGCGCGGCCGGGCTCATTCGCTTGCGGCCGCCAGCGCTTCCTCGCGCCCCTGGTACAGCGTGATTCGCACCAGGCGGCCGTCCTCGAAGGTGAAGAGCTGTGCCGACCGCGCGTGTACGGCCACGCCACCTCGCCCGAGGCCGTGCACCGTCGCCGGCACCACCACGTGGCGGCCGCGCGCGACGAACTCGCTCGGCTCGATCCTGACCTCCTCGAACGCGCTCCACTGGTCCTCGACGAACTCGCGGATGCCGGCCAGGCCTCGGTAGGTCCCTCGGTTCGGCGCGATGCTTCGGGTCCAGTCGTAGACGAAGTCCTCGGATCCCAGCGCGAGCATCGCCTCGGTGTCGTGCCTGTTGAAGGCGTCGATCGCCTTCCGCACGACCTCGATCTGAGCCTCTGCCGACGAAGTCACTCCGCGCGATCGTAGCCGCGGCTCCGACCGCCAACTACCGGCGCGGCACGTTCGCCTTGCTCAGGTCCGGCGTCAGTCCTCCGGGCACGATCCGCTTCGGCTTCAGACCGCAGTCGGGCGCCGACGTCACGGGCGTCGAGAAGATCCCGCGCCCGCTCTCCCACCAGACGAGCGTCCGCCCGTCGGGGGACCAGGACGGGTCGGCATCCGGGCCGATCTTGCGGCCTGGGCCGATCATGCAGAGCGGCCGGCTGATCGTGGTGGGGTTGCCGGTCCGGTAGATCTGAATGGTGGCGGGGCGCAGGTCGCTGATCTCCGCACCCTGGAGCGGCCGGCGCATCACCGCGAACTTGTCACGCGCGCGCGTGAGCTCGGCGTCGGCCAGGATGTACGAGTTGGTGCCCGTGCTCGGGTCCCGGCCGGGGTCGCGGTAGAAGTCTTGCCCCCTGGTCCTTGTGCCCACCGGGACCGAGAGGAGCTGGGCGTTGAAGATCCCGTAGCTCGTGGTGATCACGCGCCGGGAGTCGATCCACGTGGGGAAGCCGTAGTCGTAGTAGCTGTCCGAATACCCCTTCGCCTTGTTCGTCCGGAAGTCGATGAAGTCGACGAAGCGGGCGACGAGCGTCGGACGGGTCTCCGACCGGCGCGGGTCGTAGTACGTGCTGTAGAGCGCGTTGTCCGTCGCCACGAGCCGGCCGTTGGGGGAGAGGTCCACGCCGAGCGCCTCGGTCGACAGGCTCGACCCCAGGATCGCCCACTGGACCGGCTTGACGATCCGCTGGCCGCTCGGGCGGAACGAGTGCAGGTGGATGCCCCTGACCGCGACGATCGTCCCGTTGTCGGCGATGCTGGGCGAGAAGTAGGGATTGCCCGGCCGTCCCGTCCTTGGTGATGGCGATCTGGCGCGAGCCGTCGGGCCGCGCCATAAAGACGTCGCCCTTCTTGATGAACACCATCGAGGCTCCCTGCGCCGGCGCGGCGAGTATGAGGCCGGTCAGGAGAGCAAGGGCTAGATGTCGAAGCTTTGGCACGTTACGACCGTTACCCCGGCGCATTACTCTCGATTCATGGAATCGCGGCGTGCTGCCCTCACGCGCATCGTCATCTACGCGTCGCTCAGCCTCGTCGTCGTCGGCACGCTCGCCGTCACCGGCAACATCCCGAGCTCCAGCGAGGCGCGCGACTTCGCGGACGACCTCGGCGCGCTGGGCGTGATCCTCTACGTCCCGCTCTTCGTCCTCGCCAACTTCGCCATCGCCTGGGTGATCCTCGCCGGCGCCACCGGGCTTCTCTTCGGCACCGCCCTCGGCACGCCGCTGGCGCTCGCCGGCGTCACCGCCGCGGCGCTCACCCAGATGGCCATCGCGCGCAAGCTCGCGGGCGAGCACCGCGGCCGGCTGCTTCCGCAGCGCACCAAGCGCGTCGAGCTGTTCCTCACCGACAACGGCGCCGTCGCCGTCATGGAGTCGCGCATCGTGCCGCTGCTTCCATACGGCGTCGTCAACTACAGCGCTGGGCTCACGCACCTCACCTACAAGGCCATGGCGCTCGGCACCTTCATCGGCGCGGCTCCAAAGGTCTTCGCCTACACCGCCCTCGGCGGCAGCCTCGACGACCTCACCTCGCCGGAGGCGCTGATCGCGGTCGCGCTGCTCGTGATCCTTGGGCTCGCGGGCGCGGGGTTCGTCTGGCTGCAAGTAGGCGGGAACCCGCTGCGGCGCGGAGCGCCAGAGGTGGCGAAGGTGGCGGACCCCGAGTAGGGTCGTCTCGCACCCCGGACCGTCCCGCATGCCTCGAAAGGACTCGTTTTGCGCCTCGGACTCCGGACCCCTCATGCCGTGGCACCGCTGCTCACGGCCCTCTTCCTCGCGCTCTCGCTGGTCGCGGCCGGCGCGGCCCAGGCCCAGCCGTTCCCGATCGGACAGGGCCACGTGCCCGGGCGTGGCCGTCGACAACGGCGGAACCGCGTACATCGCCTGGAACGGCGCCGAGTCCAACGCCTCGCTCAACTTCTGCCGGCTGCCGCGAGGCGCCGCCGCGTGCGATCGGTCCGGGCCGATCGCCACGCCCGGCAACAGCCTGAGCAGGCCTTTCGTCCAGGTCGTGGGCAACGTCGTGCGCGTCCTCTCCTATCGCTACGGATTCAGCGGCTCGCCCTTCGACGGCGTCCTGCTCTTCACCTCGACCGACGGCGGCGCGACATTCGGCGCCGGCGTCCTGGTCGGCAGCATCCCCTTCTACGACGCCACGCCCGGGCCGGGCGCGGGGATCTCCCTGATCACAAACGCTGTCACCGAGGGCATGCTCTTCCAGCACGTGCCCACCGACGGCTCATCGGTCGGCACCCAGCGAGCCAACTTCGGAACGACCCATCCCTACGTCGGCACCGTCGCCCTCATCGACGGGACCACGCCACTCGCCGTCTTCGACAACGGATCGAGCATGGGCGTGTTCCGTCGCTACACGGGCAGCGGGAACCTCAACGACCCCGCCTCGTGGACGCCTGCGCAGGACATCGGCTACGCCGACTATCCGCACCTGGCGGCCGGTCCGAGCGGTGTCTTCATGCTCGCGACCGACGTGAACCGCCAGCTCCACGTCCGCCGCTACCTCGGTGACTCCGGCTTCGGGCCGGCGTCCCCGGTCGGCGCGGCGCCCGGTGAGTCGGCGCAGGACTACCTGACCCAGGATCCCGGCGGCCAGCTGCACGTGCTGCTGCCCCAGATCACCGCGGACGGCAGCCGCCTCATGCACGCCACCTCGAGCGACGGCACGAGCTGGACGCAGACCCAGCATGCCTTCGAGCCGCTCGCGCTGCAGGTGCGCGCCGCCGTGGCCGCCAACCACACGGGTGTGGCTGTCTGGGAGTCAGCTTCGAACCCGCCGATCATCAACGCGATGGCGATCAGCGGCGGGGCCGGCCGCCCGGTGCTCGGCCGCACGGTCACGGCGAGCGTGGTGAGGGGCACCGTGCTGGTCGCGACTCGGGCGACGACGCGCGGCGGGCGCGCCCGCGCGAGCCAGAAGGGCCTCAACTTCGTGCCGCTGACGGGCGAGCGCACGATCCCCGTCGGCTCGTTCCTCGACACGAAGCGCGGCACCGTCGAGCTCGTCAGCGCCACCGGCCGGGCCGCCAGGACGCAGTCCGGGCAGTTCAGCGCCGGCATCTTCCAGGTGCTGCAGTCCCGCGCCCGCAAGCAGAAGGGCCTGACCGAGCTGCGGCTCAAGGGCGGGAGCTTCGCGCGCTGCCGCGCCCGCGGCGGCCGTGCCGGCGCCGCCGGGTCGCGAACCGTCAGGCGCTTCCGAGGGAACGCCAACGGCCGCTACCGCAGTAGCGCGCGGAACTCCAGCGCCACCGTGCGCGGGACGATCTGGACGGTGGCCGACCGCTGCGACGGCACGCTGACCTCCGTCAAGCGCGGCCGCGTCGTGGTGCGTGACTTCCGCCGGAAGCGGAGCGTCGTCGTGCGGGCCGGCAAGAGCTACCTGGCAAGGGTGCGCTGATAGCGGGCGGCGCGTCCCGCGGCAAACAGCCGCGAACCCGTTGCGGCGTGGAGCACCAGGAACGCCCCCAGAATCATCAGCGCATCGCCCACGCTGAACACGTTGGCGCCCGGCCACCCCTCCGGGATCGCGAACACGTCGCCGAGAAACCACGACCCGCGCGCCCTCGACCAGATCCGAGTTCGCGAACGAGCCCGAGCGGACGTCCAGGCCCGCGGCCGACAGGGCGCCGCGCGACGCCGGCATCACGCCGTCGTTCGCCGCGATCGCGATGAAGTTCAGAAGGCCGCCGAGCGCCACCACCCAGAGGAAGCGCAGCTCCGCCGACGTTCCGCAGGATGCAGGCGCCCGCGAGCCCGTAGGTGAAGACGTGAAGGACCCGGTGGAGCGTCTCGTCGCCCTCCGGCACGACCGTGACGAGAACGACCTGGATCGCGAAGGCGAGGACGACCAGCCACACCCAGCGGATCCGCACCTCCTCGAGGCGGCTCAGCCTTCCGCCCGCCAGAGGGACGGTTAGAACCAACAGGCAGAAGGCTAGGCCGAGGGTCATGGGGCGGGCGGGGCGGCTACTAGTTCTTCGGCACCGGAGCGGCTCTCCTTCTTGGCGCGCAGCGACCCTGGACGAACGTCTGTCCAACAGATGTCCAGCCCGAGCTAAAGCACTGAAACAGCTCGTGCAGCCGGCCGATGGAGGCGCAATACAGCGGGTTGCCCCCAAGCTCGCGCCCCCGACTAGTCGAGGAGGCAAGATGCCCTCGAAGCTCCGCCGTACGCAGTTGACCCTCCAGGTGAAGGCCTACCGCTCCGCGGTTGCGCTGGCAGGTCTGCTTGTCCTGCTCGAGGCGCTTGGAGCGCCGCGTAAGCTGTAGACGTTCCCGGCCGTCAGTTGGGCCGCTCGGCCAGAGCGGCAACCGGAAGGCCCAGGACCGGGGCGCAGGGGTGGTCTCGCCGCAACTCGCCCCGGTGCCTGGCTCGCAACCCTCGTTCACCCTCTACCTGCGGCTCGTAAGCGCCGCGGGTCTCGCTGTCCTCGTGGCGCTCGCCGCTCTTCGGGACCGGCGACTTCGGACCGGCCAGCGCCGAGTTCTGGGTGCTCGCCGCGCTCGTCCTCGCCGGCGAGCTCTTCCCGATCCAGGTCCACGGGCAGGTCGGCGAGGAGACGTTCTCCACCCCGTTCGCCTTCGCGCTGCTCCTCATCTACGGCATCCCCGAGGTGGTCGTCGTTCAGGTGGCCGCATCGCTCGTGGCCGACCTCATCCGCCGCCGCCCCGTCGACCGCGTCGTCTTCAACCTCGCCCAGCTCGCCATCTCGTGGGTCCTCGCCGGGCTCGCGCTCGAGGCCATGGGCGGGACCGGCCTCATGGACGGCGACGACCTGCAGGCCGCCGACCTGCCGGCGATCGTCGTCGCCGCGGTCGTCTTCTTCATCGCGAACTCCACGTTCACCCGCACCGCCGAGGCGCTCCTCCAGAACGCCTCGATCGCGGACCACCTGCGCGCCGACCTCGTCTTCCGCACCTGGTCCGCCGCCACGCTGTTCGCGCTCGGCCCGCCCGTGGCGGTGATCTCGATGCACTGGCTCTACCTCGTGCCGCTGCTCGCGCTTCCCATGGCCGCCGTCCACGTCGCCTCGAGGCAGGCGTCCGAGATGGAGCACCTCGCGCTCCACGACACGCTCACCGGCCTGCCGAACCGGACGCTCCTGCTCCAGGCCACGGCGCGCGCCCTCGGGGCGCCGGGCGACGACCAGGACACCGCCCTCCTCATCGTCGACCTCGACCGCTTCCGCGACGTGAACGACACGCTCGGCCGAGAGCAGGGCGACGCCGTGCTCGTGGAGGTGGCCCACCGGCTGAAGCGCTCGGTCCGCGCGACCGACCTCGTCGCGCGCGTGGAGAACGACCGCTTCGGCGTCCTGCTCCCCAGGCTGAGCCGCAACGGCGACGCGAAGGGTGCCGCCGAGAAGATCCTCGCCGCGCTCAGCCGCCAGCTCGACGTGGCGGGCGCGACGCTGAGCGTGGATGCCACCGTCGGCATCGCCTGCGCGCCCGCCCACGCCCAGGACGCCGACCTGCTCCTCCAGCGCGCCGAGGCCGCGATGTATCGCGCCAAGCGCGCGCAGTCGCGCTGCGAGTTCTACTCGCCCGACATCGAGGACGAGGCGCCGCGCCGGCTCATCCTGGTGACGGCCCTCAAGCGCGCCATCGACGTCCGCGCGATCACGATGCACTACCAGCCGAAGGTCGAGCTGGCCCGCAACCGGGTCGTCGGCGTGGAGGCGCTCGCCCGCTGGACCGACCCGGTCGTCGGTCCGGTCCTGCCGGCGACATTCGTGCCGCTCGCGGAGCGCACCGGCCTCGCAGAGCCGCTCACCGAGCTCGCGCTCGAGATCGCCGCAACCGACTGCCGGCGCTGGCGCGACGACGGCTTCGACATCTCCGTCGCCGTGAACGTCCCGGCGCGCGTGCTGCTCGACCCGGCCTTCCCGCAGCGCGTCGAGGCCAAGCGGCTCGCCATGGGGCTCGAGCCGGGCGCGCTCGAGATCGAGATCACGGAGAGCACGCTGATGGGCGACCACGACCAGGCGCGCATCGCGCTCGCGCGCCTGCGCGAGATCGGCGTGCGCGCCTCGATCGACGACTTCGGCACCGGCTACTCGTCGCTCTCCTACCTGCGCGAGCTGCCGGTGCACGCGCTGAAGATCGACCGCTCCTTCATCACCGACCTGACGAGCGAGCCGGAGTTGGAGGCGATCGTCCGCTCGATCATCGAGCTGGCGCGCAACCTGCACCTCGAGACGGTGGCCGAGGGGGTGGAGGACGAGCGCATCTGCGACCGGCTGATCCAGCTCGGCTGCGACTACGCGCAGGGCTTCGCGCTCGCCCGCCCGATGCCCGCCGACGCGATGGCCGGCTGGCTGCGCGAGCACTCTCAGCCGGACGGCGACCCGGCCCGCCGCGCGCGCCGGCGCGCCACGTAGCGCTCCTTCTTCACGTCGGTCCCGCAGCCCTCGGTCGAGCACCAGCGGCGGCTGTGGTTCTTCGTCGTGTCGAGGAAGAGCCAGCGGCAGCGGCCGCAGGTCTTGATGCGATCGAGCGGGCCATCGGTGATGAGCTCGAGCGCCGCGTGGGCGACCGGCCAGAGCGGCGCGTCGAGGCCCTCATGGCGCTCCCAGCTCCAGGCGAAGCCGCCGCCATCGGCGGCCACGAGCTCGCCGCGGGCGATCGCGTCGGCGGCGAAGTCGCGCAGCTCGGCCAGCGCGGGCGCAGGTGGCGGCGATCCCTCCGAGACCGGCCGGAAGACGCGCTCGACGAGATCGCGCCTGCGCCGGGCTTCGGCCAGAACCTCGTCGGCCTCGTCGGGTCGCTTCCGCGCCAGGCGGCGCAGCCGGCCGGCGGCGCGCTCGGACAGCGTCCCCATCTTCACGCCGAACACGACCAGGTCCTCGTACGAGCGGAGGAACTCGTCCTCGTCCTTGGGCGCCTCGCCCTGCAGGCCGCCCATCGTGTCGACGAAGTCGAGCGCAGGGTTCCCACCCACGAGCTCGACGTCGCCTACGGTGCGCAGTGTTTCCATCAAACCGGACTTGACTCGTAACAGATTCTTGTTACCATCTAACAGATGATAGCTGGCAACACCGCAGCCGCCTACTCTCCCGCGCGTGTCCTACTTCCAGGCCGTGCGGCTCTACAGCCTCGTCGAGGTGTGCATCTTCACGGCGCTGCTCGTGACCGCGATCGGCGGCCTCGGCGAGGACGCCGAGCTCATCCTGGGCTGGACGCACGGCATCGGCTGGATCCTGCTCTGCCTGCTCGTCGCGAACGGCTGCCGGATGCGCATCTTCCCCTGGCCGCTGCTCGCCGCGACGGTGTCGCCGCTCGGGCCCATCGGGAGCACCGCGGGGCTCGAGTACCTGGCGCGGCGGAAATCCTTACCCCCCGTTAATGAAGGAAAGCGAGAGTCGAACGTATGACTGGTGCACAGCTCCTCAATGAGCTCCGAATCGAACTCGAGTCCAACGCCGACCACCTGCCGCTCGGGAGCGTCGAGCGCGCGCGTCGTCTCCACGAGCTGGAGGACCGTTCTCTGTGGTCCGGGAGGCTTCGCCGGGTAACTTAGCCCCGGCTTGTTCCCGCTCAACCTTCCGAACGCACTAACACTCGTACGGATCCTGCTGGTCCCGGTTCTCGTCGTCGCTCTGACGGTCGAGACACCGGGCGGCTCGACCGTGGCGGCGATCGTGTTCGCGATCGCGGCGCTCACGGACGGCCTCGACGGCTACATCGCGCGCTCGCGACAGTCGGTCACCACCTTCGGGAAGGTGATGGACCCGGTCGCGGACAAGCTGATGATCGCGGCCGCGCTGATCAGCCTCGTGAGCCTCGAGCGGCTGGCGGCCTGGGTGGCGATGGTCATCATCGCGCGCGAGTTCGCCGTGAGCGGGCTGCGGATCGCCGCCGGCCAGCAGGGCGTCGTGATCCCCGCCAGCGGGCTCGGCAAGGTGAAGACGATCGTCCAGGTCGTGGCGGTGCTGGCCCTCATCGCCGCGAACGATCCGACCGAGGCCTGGGTGCAGGCGCTCGTCTACGCGATGGTCGCGATCACGATCGCGAGCGGGGCGGACTACTTCCTCAACTTCAGGCGTCGCGTCGACGAGGCGGCGCGCGAGCGGAGGACCGCTAGCCCGGATCGCGCCTGAACGGTCCGGCGCCGCCGGATGACTTGCATTCTTGGCGACCGAGGGTATTTAATGGCATCCGTTAATTAACCGATCCGTTAGATGCCATCCGACCAGCTCAACCTCACATTCGCCGCGCTCGCCGATCCGACGCGCCGCTCGATCCTGACCCGGCTCGCCGAGGGCGAGGCGACCGTGAACGAGCTCGCGGAGCCGCTTCCCATGAGCCTGCCGGCGGTCTCACGCCACCTCAAGGTGCTCGAGCGGGCGGGGCTGATAGTTCGCAGCCGCGAGGCCCAATGGCGGCCGAGCCGGATGCAGGCCGACCCGCTCGACGAGGCTGTGGACTGGATGCAGTCGCGCAAGCGGACGTGGGAGGCCCGGATGGATCGGCTCGAAACGCACCTGCGTCCGAAGGGAGAGCAAGATGAGTGAGTCCACGCCCGTCGCAACCGATCAGCAGGTCCTGATCACGCGCATCTTCGAAGCGCCGCGCGAGCAGGTGTTCAAGGCCTGGACCGACCCTGACGAGGTGGCGGCCTGGTACGGCCCTGAGCACGTCGACATCCCACGTGACCGGATCAACATCGACCTTCGCGTAGGCGGCCGCTAGGAGGTCACGATGGTCCGGCGCGGAGGAGGCGGCGACTTCGCGATCGGCTACGAGATCGTCGAGCTCGTGGAGCCGGAGCTGATCGTCCTGCGCTCAGACCCGATGCCGGAGATGGGCATGCACGAGCCCACCGTCGTGCGCGTCGAGTTCCACGACCACGGCGAAAAGACGCGCATGACGCTGAGCGACGGGCCCCTTCCGCCCGAGAGCCGCGGCCACGCCGAGACCGGCTGGAACGGAGCCTTCGACAAGCTCGCGCAGCTCGTCGCTGGATAGGCGGGTGCTACGCGGCTAGCGCCGCGCGGCAGAAGCGGTGAGGCGCTCGACGAGCTCCTCGCGGCTCGTGCCGCGCAGGTAGAGCGCGCGGTCGAACAGCTTGCCGTAGACGTCCAGCACCGCGAACAGGATGTCGGGCGTGCCGATGTTCTCGGCCTCGCGCGCGGTCGCGAACGCGGCGGCGCGCTCGGTCACGTCGTCCAGGACGTCGGGCCCCATGTTGGGCGTGCCGTGGCCGCCCGAGTGGTCGTGCTCCGACCCGGTCATCAGCGGGGCCTCGCCCACGCCGAGGGCCTGCAAGATCGATCCCACCTGTCCATGCAGTCGCATGGCACGCAGCCAGCGCTCGGCCTCGTCTTCCGCGGAATGGGCGAACGGAATGGCCGTGCCCGCAAGCGCAACGACAAGCGCTGCGTCCTGGGAGAGAGGGATATGCCGGCCGTGAGTCAAAACTGCCTCCGTGCTGGGGGACACGTTTCCATCGGCGGGATATCAAAATCCTTGACCCCAGACGGGGTGTGCACGGACTTAGTTCAGGATGACTCGAGCCATTCGCGCATAGTTACGTGCCGGGCTGCACGATCGCCCTCACGGATCTCGCGGGTCAGCTCGCCGAGCAGACCGTGGCGCTCGGCAACCACGTTGTGCTTGTGGATCGTCTCGAGGTTCTCCTGTCGGGCTGAGACGAAGGCGTTCTCGCCGAGCTGTCCGAATCGCTCTGTGGCCTTGCGGACCATCTCGCGCACGCAGTCCTCCACGAAGCGCGGGTGCATGTGCGCCTTCTCGACCACCTCGAGCTCGTCGGAGCGCTTCATCAGCTCGTAGATCTCGGAGCTCATCGAGCTCTCGACGATCTCGAGCAGGGTGGCGGCCTCGATCGCGTCGTCGCAGCCCTCGGGGCAGCCGATGTGGAGCGTGCCGATGCCGCGCTGGTTGTGGGTGGCCACCGGGACGGCCTCGAACACGCGCGCGATCTCGTCGTCGGTGAAGCCGTCCTCGCGGAGCCGCTCCTGCGAGCGGTCCATGACGAGCTCCTGCGCGCACGGGCAGGCCGTCATCCCCTGGGCCTCGACGCCGACGATCCGGCGCGTGCCCGTGGCGCTCGCCACGGCCGAGCCGAACAGCGTGTAGATCTCCTGCGTCCGCGCGCCGGAGACGGGGGCGAGCTTGTGCTCGGGGTAGCGCGCGGCGATCGTGACCTCGGCGCGGGCGCCCTCCTGGCGGTCGCGCACCAGGGTGGCGATGTGGGCGGCGAGCGTCTCCGCCTTGAAGGCCTCAGAGAGGACGACCTCGTCGATCGCCTCGTTCACGACCTCCTCGAAGCGCGACATGTGCGCGCCCTTCTGCTCGGGGCCGAGGTCGACGAAGCACTCGAGCTCGGCGTAGAAGAGCTGCTCGCTCCCGTTCGCCTGGATGCGGATGACCTTCTCGACACCGGTCACGCCCACGCGCGAGAGGCTCACGTGGGTGGAGGGGCGGCGCGCCTGAACGTCGCTGCCGAGGAGGGTCGCGGGGTCGGTCATGGGACCACCTGACGATAGCTGGGGCGGACTGCGGCCCGCTTCCGGGGCTCGATCGTGGCGCGAGTTGGACGATCGGACGATGCTCGCTTGCAGCGCGAGGCAAATCGCACAAGTCGTTGTACTATGGCCCGAATCGGCTGCATGCCATGTGGTTTTGCCCCCACGGCCAGCCCTTCGCGGTTTTCACCGCGGCCCCCCCAACAACTCGAATGTCCTGAACACCGCCCCCCGGCGGTTCTTGAATGCCGTGTCGAAGGAGCGAGGGTTGACGGAGAAGCACGAAGCCGCTGTCGGACTTTTGGAGGAGCCCGCCGAGGCGCGCTTCATGGAGGTAGATGAGCTGCGCGCACTCGCCGCGGAGGGGCGCGAGCGCGGTTTCCTGACGTTCGAGGAAATCGCCGCCTGCCTCGACGAGGTGGAGGTGACGAAGGAGCAGATCTCCGACTTCCGGGCGAACCTGGTTGACGCCGGGGTGGACATCGTGTCGCAGGACGGCGGCCGGCCGCATAGTCCGGGGGTCGTCGACCCGCCGCCGCCGGGGGCCGATGGCGCGGCGCCGGCGAAGAAGCCGGAGATCGACCTGACGGTCGAGCCCTCTCTGGATTCGCTGCGGCTCTATCTGCGCTCGATCGGGCGCGTCGATCTGCTGACGGCCGACCAGGAGGTGGCGCTGGCGCGGCGCATCGAGCGCGGCGACATGTCCGCCAAGCAGCAGATGATCGAGGCGAACCTGCGCCTGGTGGTGTCGATCGCGAAGGGCTACCTGGGGCGCGGGCTCTCGTTCCTGGATCTGATCCAGGAGGGCTCGCTCGGGCTGATCCGCGCGGTGGAGAAGTTCGACTACCGGCGCGGCTACAAGTTCTCGACCTACGCGACGTGGTGGATCCGCCAGGCGGTCACGCGCGCGATCGCGGACAAGGCGCGCACGATCCGCATCCCCGTGCACATGGTGGAGAAGCTGAACAAGGTCGTGCACGTGGAGCGCCAGCTCGTCCAGGAGTTCGGCCGCGAGCCGACGCCGGACGAGATCGCCCTCGAGCTCCAGTGGACGGCGCGCGAGGTGAAGGACATCCTGCGGATCGCGCAGCTGCCGGTCTCCCTGGAGAAGCCGATCGGCGAGGAGGAGGACTCGGAGCTCGGCGACTTCGTCGAGGACGACACGGCCGAGTCGCCGTTCGAGCAGGCGAGCGAGAACCTGCGCCGCGAGAACGTGCGGCGGGCGCTGGATGCGCTGCCGCCGCGCGAGCGCGAGGTGATCGAGATGCGCTACGGGCTGCGCGGGCAGAAGGCGCGGACCCTGGAAGAGGTCGGGCGCGCCTTCGGAGTCACGCGCGAGCGGATCCGGCAGATCGAGAACAACACGCTGAAGAAGCTCGAGGGCCTCCCCGAGGCGCAGCGCCTCAGGGACGCCTCATAAACCACATCGTCGCGCCGCGGGGACCGTCGGCCTTGCCGAGCTCCTCGTATCCGTTGCTCGCGTAGTACGGGACGTTGGCCGGATTCGCCGTGTCGAGGTAGACGGGCGCCCCGGCGTCCTCGTACACGCGCGCGAGAAGAGAGCGGCCGACGCCGCCGCGCTGGTGGCTCGGGTCGACGGCGAGGAACCAGAGGTAGACGTGCTCGTCGTGCGGATGCCCCTTCTCCTGGACGGCTGAGAACCGGAGCCCCCTGACGATCGGCGCGGGGCCGGCGAGGAGGAAGCCGGGGACGAAGTAGGCGAGCGTCCACGCGGGCGGCGGGTAGAGGCCGGCGCGCGAAGGTGGCGGCGACGCCGGTGAGCCGCTCGCCGTCGAAGGCGCCATAGCTGGGCCCGCCATAGCGCTCGATGACGTTGAGAGCGGTCCGGTGATAGCGCCGAAGCACGCCATGCCGATGCCCACTCCGATCCGGCCCAACGGCAACCCAGCCGGGGTCGTCGAGAAAGGCGTCGGCAAAGATGAGCGCCGCGGCGTCGAAATTGTCACGTTCGAGTAGTCGGACTTGCATCGACGCGCGTCATCTTGTCTTAGATGCTCACGCCGCGGGAACAGGGCGACTTCGGCGAGATGTCAGCGATGTACTGGCTTGCCTCGCGCGGCGCGCACGTCTGCGATCCCCGTCGGGAACAACCGCCACTGGGACCTCGTCGCGGAGCTGGACGGCCGGGTGCTGCGCGTGCAGGTCAAGACGTCGACGTGTCGTGCCAAGGCGCGCTGGGCCGTAACACTCTGTACGCGGGGCGGCAACCAGAGCTGGAGCGGCGTTGCCAAGATGCTCGACCCCTCACGTTTCGACTACTTGTTCGTGCTCGTCGGTGATGGAAGGCAGTGGTTTATTCCGGCCGATCGAGTCGAGGGAGGCCGAGGCCTCACGCTGGGCGGTCCCAAGTACGCCGAGTTCGAGGTCGACCGGGGCGACCCGATTCCCGGCTGCACGGCCGATGAGACCCCCTCTACAATCGCCTCCTGATAGCTCGGGGGGATGTCCGAGTGGCTAAAGGAGCCGGCCTGTAAAGTCGGTCGCAACGCGTACGCAGGTTCGAATCCTGCTCCCCCCACTACTCCATCGGTAGCAGGCGAAAGAGCCGCCCACGGGCGGACGATGTAGCGGCGTCCGTGCAGCAGCCTTGATGGCCTGAGATCCCGCACGACACGGAGCTGGCTGTTCCTCGGGCCCGCGTTCGTCGCTGCCGTCGCGTACGTCGACCCGGGGAACTTCGCGACCAACGTCGAAGCGGGCTCCGAGCTCGGCTACCAGCTGGTGTGGGTTGTCGTCGCGGCGAACCTGGCCGCGATCGTCGTTCAGACCCAGTCGGCGAGGCTTGGCCTCGTCAGCGGCCGGAGTCTTCCGGAGCACATACGCGACCGGGGGCGTCGTCCGGTGGTGCTCGCCGCCTGGCTGGGCGCGGAGGTGGTCGCGATGGCGACGGACCTCGCCGAGCTGCTCGGCGCCGGCATCGGACTCAACCTCCTGACGGGACTGGCGCTGTTCCCAGCCGTGATCGTCGCGAGCATCGGCACGGTCCTGCTGCTCGCGCTCCAGCAGCGCGGAGCCACGCTGTTCGAGGCGGTGATCGCGGCGCTGATCGGCGTGATAGCCGTCAGCTATCTCGTCGAGACCGTGATGGGCAAGCCCGATCTCGGTGCGGCCGCGCAGAGCTTTCTGCCGCCGCGCCTGGGCGGTGAGGAGGCGGTGCTGCTGGCCACGGGCATCATCGGCGCGACCGTGATGCCGCACGTCATCTACCTGCACTCGGCGCTGATGCAAGATCGCGGTAAGCGCGCCGACGAGGTGCGCCTGCGGCGGATGCTGCGCGCGCAACGATTGGACGTCGCCTTGGCCCTGGGCGTGGCGGGCGTGATCAACGTTCTGATGATCATGCTTGCGGCGGCGACCTTCCACGACACGGGGCTCACGCACGTCGGCAGCATCGAGGAGGCGCACCGCACACTGGCGCCGATCCTCGGCGGCGCCTCGAGCGCCGTGTTCGCGATCGCGCTGCTGGCTTCCGGCCTCTCCTCCTCGGCGGTCGGAACCTTCGCCGGGCAGACGATCATGCGCGGCTTCCTGCACCGGACGGTCCCGCTCTGGGTTCGCCGGCTCGTGACGATGTTGCCGGCGCTGGTCGTCGCAGGCGCGGGCGCGGATCCGACGCGCGCGCTCGTGATCAGCCAGGTGATCCTGTCGTTCGGCATACCTGCGGTCCTCATCCCGCTTGCTTGGCTGACCGGCAGATCAGACGTCATGGGTGTGTTTCGCAACCGGCCGGCGGCCTCCCTTCCACTGTGGGGTCTGGTGGCGGCCATCTCGGCGCTCAACGTCTTCCTGCTCGCGCGGGTGTTCGGGCTATGAGGTTCACGCGGATCCTCGTCCCGCTCGACGGCTCGCGGCTCGCGGAGGCCGTCATGCCGGCGGTTCGCTCGCTGGCCGAGAAGCTCGGAGCGCGGGTTCTGCTCCTCCACGTGCTCGAACGCGAACCACCCGAGGCGGTGCACGGCGAGCCTCACCTCGGCACCGCCCACGAAGCGGTCACGTACCTCGAGCAGCAGGGCAGACGCGCTTCGGTTGCATGGCATCGCAGTGGAGAGCCATGTCCACCAACGCCCCGTCCAGGACGTCGCCGAGGCCATCGACGCGCACGCACACGAGCTCGACGCCGACCTGATCGCGATGTGCGCCCACGGCCGCTCGAACCTCCGGACGCGCTTGATCGGGTCGATCGCCGAGCGGATCTTGCGCGGCGGCAGCGTCCCCATCTTGCTGCGGACCGTGCGCCGGCCGGATCACCCGGACTTCAACCTCCGCAACCTGCTGGTGCCGATCGACTTCGGCCACGACGTCGATGCGGCCCTCTCCGCCGGTCGGGTGCTCGCACGGCCGTATGGAGCGGCGGTCACGCTTCTGGCGGCGCTCGAGCCGCCCTCTCCCGCAACCGCTCGGCTTCTACCGGGGACGTCGGCGCTCACGCGCGAGTACGACCTCGACGACCTCCGCCATCGGCTGGAACGGCTGACCGAGCGGATGCGAGAAGAGCTCCCGGCCGTCCACTCGGTCGTCACCGACCAACCCCCCACGGAGGCCATCCTCGCCACAATCGACACGCTTCCGGCCGATCTCGTCGTGCTCGTCACCGACGCGCATGGCGGCCTCTCGAGCTGGTACGCCCCGTCCACCTCTCAGGAGCTGCTGAGGCGCCCCGATCTGACTCTGCTGCTCATCAAAGAGCTGTAGCCTGACCGGGCCAGCGCCGACGTAGCTCAGCCGGTAGAGCACCTCCATGGTAAGGAGGGGGTCCGGGGTTCGAGTCCCCGCGTCGGCTTCACGAAAGCCCGCATATCGGGGGTTACCGCGGTCAGGATCGATCTGCTGGCGGAACCACGAGCACCGGGCAGCGCGCGATGTGAAGCAGTCGCTGTGTCACGCTGCCAAGCAGCAGTCCGGCGATCGGCGTGTGACCGTGCGTTCCGGCAACGATCAGGTCCGCGTTCGCCTCTTCGGCGATCTCGGCGATCGGATGCGCAGGTCCGCCAAGCATCACGTTGCGCATTTCGACGCTGGCCTCGATCCCGTCGGCGGCCAGCCGCTTCGCCTGCTCGCGGATCTCGGCCTGGATCTCGTCCTCGGTTATCGGGATGGGGGCGCCGCCCTTGCCGGCTACATCCTGCTCGACGTGTGCGATCACGATCCGGCCCCCGTTTTGGCGGGCGAGTTCGGCTGCGACTGGGATTGCCCTGCGCGATCCCTCTGACCCATCAAGGGCAAGCACGATTGTGTTGAACATTTGGCCCTCCTCGGTGCCTGCCGTCTACTTAGGCCGCACATCTCTGCCTGCAAGTGACGACCCGAGATGGCGCTCGAGCCAGGCCATGAGATCAGGCTTGCGCGCCGCGCCCGTGAGGCGGTCGACCTCCTGGCCGTTCTGCATCACGAGCAGGGTTGGGATGCCCCGCACGTTATGGCGGTCGGCGATCCCAGGCGCGTCGTCGATGTTCAGCCGAACCACCTTCACGCGTCCCGCGTGGGTCCGTCCCAACTCCTCCACGGCCGGCGCGATCCACTTGCACGGCCCGCACCAAGGGGCCCAGAAGTCGACCACCACAGGGACCGAAGCGGACAGCTCGGTGTCGAAGCTCTCCGCGCTCGCATCGACCAGCCAGGGAAGCGGTCTGTGGCAAGCGCCGCAGCGCGGCACACCCTCGGAGGCGGGTTGGACGCGATTGCGCTTTCCGCAGTTCGGGCAGGTGATGAGCGTCGCTGCCATTTGCTTGCTGTCCTGCTCAGACACCGAGACGCGTAGCTTCCTCATCCCCGCGGTGGACGCGATGCCCGGCTCGGCTTTGGGTGCCGAGGAGAGCCGCCCACGGGCGCCGCACAAGGCGGCCGAACCAGCGGACCACCGCCTTGGGGGCAACGATCAGTGCGGCGACG
The DNA here is from genome assembly GCA_963819635.1 of uncultured Thermoleophilaceae bacterium. Classification (GTDB taxonomy): domain Bacteria; phylum Actinomycetota; class Thermoleophilia; order Solirubrobacterales; family Thermoleophilaceae; genus JACVRW01. Next base: position 38,547 of record CAWFWX010000002.1, on the reverse strand, counting down.
GCGAACTCGATGAGCACCGCCAGGATGCAAAGGGCGAGGGTCAGGAGGGTCTCCATTTTCAGGCGGTGGCACCCTCGACGGGCTCCCGCGCCGTCGTCGAGCCATGCGTCGATGCCAGGGCCATGTGTTCCTCCTTCAGCGTCTGGGGCCGTGAGGCTGTAGGTAGGCCACGAGTCCGACGGGCCAAGTGCGCCTGGATGGAAACGGGCCCTTCCGAGCGGCTAGATCCAAAGCCTGACCGTGTGACCTGCCGGGGAGGTGTCCTCTTCGATCCGCGTACTGAGCTTGCGCGCGATCCACAGCCCAAATCTGCGCTTCCGTTTGAACCCAGGGCCGCGGTCGAAGATCTCGCACACGAGCCTGCCGTCGACCTGACCGATCCGCACCAGCTCCGGACGGCCGCCATCCATCCAGACGCAGGCAGCCACCTCGTGCGCCGCGATGAGCATGTTCATCGCCTCCGCCTCCGTCACACGCTCGGTGGCCAAGGCTCGGCCCAGGCGCTGACGCAACTCGTGAGGATGATCGCCCGCCGGCAGCTCCGTTAACTCGGGTGTCCGCTCGGGCTCGGGCTCGGGCTCGGGGTGCTCGAATGCGTCACGGAGCCTCGCCAGCGCCCTTTCCTCGAGCTGACGCACTCGCTCGACGCTGACCCCGAGTCCGCCGGCAATCTCCCGCAGCGTCTGCGCCGGGCAGCCCAGGCCGTAGTGCGCAGACACGATGCCGCGCTCGCGCTCGCCGAGCAGGCTGGTGAGCTCGTGCAGCTCTTCGACCTCGATGCGGTCCACCACATGTAGGAAGTCGTCCTGGGCGGCTGGATCCGGCACGAGCTCCCCGAGCGTGGCCGAACCGCCTTGCTCGGCGCTGAGCGGCTCGTCGAAGCCGCGCGGGGTCCGCTCCGCGACCAGCAAACTGTCGACTTGCGCACGGGTGGATCCGGTCGCCGCCACGAGATCCGCGTGCGATGGCTCCCGCCCGCAACGGCTGAGGGATGCGCGGCGAGCGTCCTTGATCCGAGCGAGCCGGCGGAGCGCGCGGTCCGACAGCACGATGGGCCGCGTCATCTCAGCGACGAGCTGCTGCATCGCCTGGCGAACCCACCACGAGGCGTAAGCCCAGAATGGGGTCTCGAGGTCAGGGTCAAAACGCTGAGCGGCCCGCAAGAGCCCAACCACGCCCTCCTGCAACAGCTCCGCGCGGTCCACGAACGACGTGCCGCGATAGGTTCGGGCGACGCTCGCGATCAGGGGCATGAAGCTCTCAACGAGCTGGTCGCACGCGGCCTGGTCACCCGCCGCCGCGGCGCAGACCAGAGCGCGCTCACGGCTCGGCGAGAGCCTGTCCCCGCGTTGGATGCGGGGCTGTGCCCGGAGCCTGTCGTAAGTCGTCGCTGCTTCCACGGCTCCGCACGGTAGGTCCGCGCGGCGCTCATCTACATAGGGGCGTCTGCAGAGCTCGTCGGGGCTAGATCCAGCCTGTCAACGAGTTTTCCCGTGGTGCGGGCTGGGGTTTTCCCTATGGCTCCGGGTGCCGCGATGACCGAATCTGTGCGGGCATGGAGCTATGGCACGTCCTGACCGTGGAGAACCTGATCGTCGGGGCGGCGTACCTCGCGATCTCCTACATCATCCTGTCCGGGCTGATCAGAACCGGCCAGGTGAGCTCGAACAAGCTCGGGCTGGCGACCGGCCTGATCTTCCTTACCTGCGCTGTCCACCACGCGACGCACGCGTTCCACATGCTGATTCCGTCGTTCGGAATCGAGGACGCCAACGCGCTCGCGCTCCGCGACGGCTGGCACTGGCAGACCGCGGTCTGGGATGCGCTGACGGCGATCGTCGGCGTCTACTACCTGTCGTTGCGTGGCAGCTACGCCAGCGTGCTTCGCGGCGCTCAGATGTTCGAGGACATGAAGGTGCGCCAGCGCCAGGCGCTCGACGTGAACGACAACATCGTCCAGGGCCTGACCGTGGCGAAGTACGAGCTCGACCGCGGTGAGGACGCTCGCAGCCGCGAGGCGATCGAGGAGACGTTGCGCAAGGCGCGGGCGCTGATCACGGAGCTGCTCGGCGAGCGCCACAGCGAGGTCGAGCTCGGTCCGGGCGATCTGCGACGGACGCAGGGCGCGGCCGTGACGCCGGGCTCCGGGAGAGGCCCTTGAGCGACCCACCGGACAACGGCGCGATCACGGTGCTCCTGTGCGACGACGTCGTGGAGCTGCGCCAGATCGTGCGCGCAGTGCTCGAGGAGGACGGGGATGTCCAGGTGGTCGACGAGGCCGACACAGGTCGCGAATGCATCCGCATGGCCTCGGAGCGCAGGCCGGACGTGGTGCTGCTCGATCTCTCGATGCCCGACATGGACGGACTCGAGGCCCTGCCGCTGATTGCCAGGGCCTCACCCGGCACGCGGATCATCGTCTTCTCGGGCTTCGCCGCCGAGCGCATGCGCGAGCTGGCGCTGGAGCTGGGGGCCGATCTCTACATCGAGAAGGGCACGCCGCTGAACGTGCTCGCCGACGCGGTTCAGGATGTGGCTCGGGCTGGCGGCGCGGCCGGGGAATCCAGCGGCGACAACACCGGCCCGGGCGCGAGCGACGGATCGATGTCGCCGGGCGCGCGCGACCGGAAGCCTGTCCGGCCCGACCAGCGGCGCAGCAGATGGACCCTATCGAGCTTGGCGCGCGGCCTGGGCCGTGGCAGGCTCGTCAAGCGGGATCTCGGCCCGCAGGGTGGTGCCGTCTCCTGACCCGCTCCTCACGGTCAGCTGTCCCTCGAAGGCCGCGACCCGATCCGCGAGTCCCGGTAGGCCGCTGCCCTCGATCGTCGCCTTCGCGCCCCCGACTCCGTCGTCCCGCACCTCGACGGTCAGGCGACCTCGCTCGACGCCGATCTGGACCGTCGCTCGCGAGGCGTGAGCGTGCTTGACCACGTTCGTAAGCGCCTCCGACACCAGGAAGTAGACGCTCGCCTCGAGGGGGGCGGCAAACCGTGTATCCGTGATCTCGGTCGCGACGGGGAGAGGCTGCCTCACGGCCAGCTCTTCGACGGCGGCACCGAGGCCTCGGTGGGTCAGGATCGCGGGATGGATGCCGCCGGCGAGCTCGCGCAACGAGGCCAGCGTGCACTCCGCTGCCGTCAGGCCGGCGTCGAGCAGCTCCTTCGCCCTGGCGGGATCGTCGGGCCATTTGTGCTGGGCCCGCTGGAGGTGTGTCAGGCAGATGATCAGCTCCTGCTGTGCGCCGTCGTGCAGGTCGCGCGCCAGCTGCCGCCGGGCCGCGTCATCCGCCTCGATGAGATGGCGCCTGCCGGCTCCGCCCTGGACCGACGGCATCACCGGTGCAGGTACCCCAGCACCGCGAGCACGCGACGGTGGTCGCCGGAAGCGGGTGGCAGTCCCAGCTTGTGGAAGATGCCCGTGATGTTGCGCTCGACGGCCGCGACCGTGACCACGAGGGCGTCGGCGATGCCCTGGTTCGAACGGCCCTCGGCCATCAGCTCCAGCACCTCCCGCTCGCGAGGGCTGAGTGACTCGATCGGGTCATCCGCGGCCTGGCGGCCGACCATCCTGCGAACGACGGCGGGGTCCAGCACCGATCCGCCGTTGCCCACCCGGCGCACCGCCTCGGTGAAGCTGGGCAGATCGCCGATGCGGTCCTTGAGCAGGTAGCCGACGCCTTCGGCTCGGTCTCCACCAGCTCGATCGGATAGCGATCCTCGAGGAACTGCGAAAGCACGAGAACGCCGATCTCGGGCAGCTCGGAGCGGATCTGAGCGGCGGCGCGGAGCCCGTCATCGGTGAAGTCGGGCGGCATCTGGATGTCGGTGATCACCACGTCCGGCCGGTGCGCCCGCGCCTTCCGGAGGAGGTCCTCGGCGTCGGCCGCCACCCCGACGACCTCGAAGCCTCCCTCCTCGAGCACGCTGACCAGCCCCATGCTCACGATCGGCTGATCCTCTCCGACCAAGACCCGCAGCGGCGCATCCGGGGTCGCGTTCATCGCCGGCTACCGAAACCAAGCAAGGACACCCATATACGGCCCACAGACACCGTCACCTTACGGTCCGGTCCGGGCCCCTCAGCGACCCGCCCTAGCCGTCCCCCGGGGATGGTGCGCCGGCCTTCCCCACCAACCGCCGGCGTCACCTCCAGATATCCCCCGGAGCGATGCACCATTGACCCGCGATCCGCCGAGATTTTCGCAAATTGCGGGAAATCAGCCCTCCCCATCGCGGTTGTCGCCGGAAGCGCCTGCTGTCTGCGCGACACGGCCGGGATCGGCGCGAAGATCCGCGACCGCGGAGAGCACCTCTCGCGCCAGCCGGCCGCCCTCGCGGTCGATCGCGGGCGTCGCCCTGATCCGCACGACGATGTCCTCGCCGTCGAACTCCTCCAGGGCGACGTGGGGCGGGCCTCTGGTCGGGACGGACACGACCTCGGCAAGGCGCTCCCGCACCGACTCCGGGTCGACGCCCTGTGGCAGCCGGGCGCGCATGTCGACGGCCGCCGGCTCACGCAGCGGGCGGACGGACATGGCGAGCGCGGTGCTGTTCGGGACCATGATCCGATCGGCGCCGTCGGTCATGGTGACGTAGAGGAGCCCGTGTGCGGCAACGGTTCCCTCGACGTCCATCCCAAAGCCGTTGAAGCGGACGCGGTCGCCCACGACGAACGGGCGGGCCGAGAGCAGGACGACTCCGGCAAAGATGTTGCCGAAGGTCTGCTGTGCGGCAAGCCCGAAGATGACCGCGGTGAACGACGCGCCGAGCGCGAGCGTGCCGGGGCGCAGGCCGGCGATGCGAAGGCTGATCAGCACGACCGCGATGAGCGTCACCAGCCGCACCAGGAAGCCGGCGACGCCCGCGGCGCCGGGCTCGAGCCGGTCGGCCAGCAGCGGCTGCAGCGCGCGGCCGAGATTGCGTGCCACGGCCCAGCCGATGATCACGAGCGCCCCCGCCGTGGCCAGGCGCACCGGCTTGTCCGTGCCGAACAGCTCGAACCGGTACGTGTAGGCGATCACCACGCCGATCAGAAGCGGAATGAGCAGCAGCAGCTGCCGGCGAGCCCGGCGTCCGGCCTCGATCGCCTGTGCCCGCAGGAGCGGCGGCCTGGCGCCGGATCTCCGCGGGGCGGCGGCTTCGCCGCGGAGGTTTCGGGTCCGGTCGCGCCGCCACGGCTCACTTGACCGGCGCCGCGGGGCGCCCCACCCCGCCGCCTTCGGCGGTTGAGCCATAGTCGCCGTCCGCCTGGCGAACGATCCGGTCCTCGTCGAGGGCCATGCGGAGTGCAACGCGGAAGCGTCCCGGGCCCCACTGGCGGGCGCCGACCAGCTGCTGGAGCTCGCCGAGCTCGACCGAGCCGTGCTGGGCGAGCGCGCGCACGATCGCCTCGATCTCGCGATCGAGATCCTGGTCGGCGACCGCGGCCAGCCTGCTGGGGGTGCCGCTCGTGCCCATCATCCCGGGCGAGTAGAAGGAGCTGCCCAGCCCCGGACGGAAGCGCCGGAGTCCCTCCCGTTCCCGTTCCCTCCGCCGGGCGCCGCGCGCGCGGATACGCTCGTCGCGCTCGGCCTCCGCGGCGCCGGCAGGCACGGCGGCGGGCGCCGGCTCCAGCTCCTCGGCCTCCTCCGCGGTGAGCGGCTTGGCGATGTTCTCGAGCGACTGCTGCTCCGCGCGCACGCCGAGGAACAGCTCGGCGACGCCGCCGAGCGCCATCGCGGCGGCGCCGATGAAGAAGCCGAGCGCGACCAGGTCGGTGTCGCCGCTGTGGATGAACTGGCCGAACAGCTCCGGCCCGGTGATGCCGCCCACGGCGGTGCCGACCGCGAAGAACAGCGCGATCGCCAGCGCGCGCGTCTCCATCGGGAAGACCTCGCTGACGGTGAGGTAGGCCGAGCTCGCGCCGGCCGAGGCCAGGAAGAACGTGGCCAGGACCAGGGCCATGAACGACCAGGTGGTCAGCGAGTCGGTCAGCAGCAGGACGCCGAGCACGGCGACGAGGGCCGCCGAGCCGAGATAGGTGCCCGAGATCATCGGAATGCGGCCGACGGTGTCGAACAGGCGCCCGAGCAGCAGCGGCCCGAGGAAGTTGCTGACCGCGAAGAGCGCCATGTAGAGCGGGACCGATCCCGAGCTCACGTCGAAGAACTCGTGGAGGATCGTCCCGAGGTCGAAGACGACGGCGTTGTAGAGGAACGCCTGGCCGATGAACAGCGCCAGCCCGAGGACCGCGCGGCGCGGGTAGCGCTTGAACGCGACCGTCGCGAGCTCGCGGAACGGGATCGCGTCCCGCTGCCGGATCGACGATCGCATCGCCCGGCTCGGGCAGCTCCTGACCCGTCTCGGCGCGCACCTCGGCCTCGATCTGGTCGACGATCCGCTCGGCCTCCTCCTCGCGTCCGTGGATGAACAGCCAGCGCGGGCTCTCGGGCACGTGGCGGCGCACGAGCAGGATCCCGAGCCCGATCACGGCGCCCGCCCCGAAGGCCAGCCGCCAGCCGAGGTCCCTGTCGAAGAGCGACGTGTCGAGCAGCAGCAGCGCGGCCAGGCCGCCGATCGCCGATCCCGACCCAGTAGCTGCCGTTGATCGCGAGGTCGACCTGGCCGCGGTTGCGCGCCGGGATCAGCTCGTCGATCGCCGAGTTGATCGCCGCGTACTCGCCGCCGATGCCCATCCCGGTGAAGAAGCGGCAGAGGAAGAAGTACCAGGGCTCGAACGCGAACGCGGTCGCGACGGTCGCGAGCGAGGTAGAGCACGAGCGTGACCAGGAACAGCTTCTTGCGCCCGTACCGGTCGGTCAGCTGCCCGAAGAGCAGCGCCCCGATGCATGCGCCGGCGACGTAGATCGCGGCCGCGGTCCCGATGTGGCCGGCGTGCAGGTCGATACCGCTGCCCGACTCCGTCAGGCGCGGCGCGATCGCGCCGACGATCGTCACCTCGAGCCCGTCGAGGATCCACACGGTCCCGAGGCCGATCACGATCCGCCAGTGGAAGCGCGACCACGGCAGCCGGTCCAGCCGGGCCGGGACCTGGGTGCGGATGACGCGCCCCGCCGCGGCGGTGCTCACGACGCGCCCCGCCCGGAGTACGCTGGCTCCCGATGGTCCGCTGCCGGCTCCTCGGCCATCGCTTCCGATTCACGAGCGAAGGCGACATGATGCGCTGGAGTTGCCAGCGCGGCTGCGGCGCGGGCGGCGCCAAGCGCTATCCGACCGCCGACGACGCGCTGCGCTACGCGAGCGCCTTCGACCGCGAGGATCGGGACGATCTCGGGCGCCGGGCCCCGCTCATCGGGCTCCTGCCGCTCCGCATCGTTCGCGCGCTTCGCGGACGCCGGCGCGCGACCTGAAGACAACTCCACCTTCCCGACCTCCTGTGGGGGACTTGCCTGTTCTCCCCGCCCAGTAGGCCGCTGCTCGCCCCGACCAAGCGGCCTGGTCTTGAACCGCCTTCCCAGCGCCCTACCTCCCTTGCAACACCGACTGGGAGGAGCGCACGATGGCGAAGGCCGTAGGGATCGACCTGGGCACGACCAACTCGGTGGTCGCCGCGACGATGGAGGGTGGTCAGGCGGAGGTGATCCCCAACGCCGAGGGCGCGCGGGTTACGCCGTCGGTCGTGGCCTTCACCGAGGACGGCCAGCGCCTGGTGGGCCAGGTTGCGAAGCGTCAGGCGATCCTGAACCCCGAGGCCACGATCTACTCCGCCAAGCGCTTCATCGGGCGCAAGTGGGGCGAGGTCGACGAGGAGTCGAAGATCGTCTCCTACAAGGTCGTGAAGGGCCCGAACGACGCGATCCGCTTCGAGGTGCGCGGCAAGCAGTACGCCCCCGAGGAGATCTCCGCCCAGGTGATCCGGAAGCTCGCCGAGGACGCCGGCAAGTTCCTCGGCGAGCGGGTCACCGAGGCGGTCATCACCGTCCCGGCCTACTTCAACGACGCCCAGCGCCAGGCCACCAAGGACGCCGGGACAGATCGCGGGCCTCGAGGTGCTGCGGATCATCAACGAGCCGACCGCCGCGGCGCTCGCCTACGGCCTCGACAAGCAGGGCCAGGAGACCGTGCTCGTCTTCGACCTCGGCGGCGGCACCTTCGACGTCTCCCTGCTCGACGTGGGCGACGGAGTCGTCGAGGTGCGAGCCACGAACGGCGACGGCCACCTCGGCGGGGACGACTTCGACAAGCGGATCGTCGACTGGATCGCCGACGAGTTCAAGCGCGAGCAGGGCATCGACCTACGCTCGGATCCGCAGGCGCTGCAGCGCCTCTACGAGGCCGCGGAGAAGGCCAAGGTGGAGCTCTCCTCGACCACGACCACGCAGATCAACCTGCCCGTTCGTGACCGCCGACGCGTCGGGGCCGAAGCACCTGAACATGTCGCTGACGCGGTCGAAGTTCGAGCAGCTGGTCGCAGGACCTGATCGAGCGCACGAGGGGACCGGTGGAGCAGGCGCTGTCGGACGCCAAGCTGACCGCCGACGACATCGACGAGGTGATCCTGGTCGGGGGGTCGACGCGGATCCCGGCGGTACAGGAACTCGTCCGCCGCCTGACCGGCGGCAAGGACCCGAACATGACCGTCAACCCGGACGAGGTGGTTGCCATCGGCGCCGCGCTCCAAGCGGGCGTCCTGAAGGGCGAGGTCGAGGACGTCGTCCTGCTGGACGTCACCCCGCTCTCGCTCGGGCCTCGAGACGCTCGGCGGCGTGATGACGAAGGTGATCGAGCGAAACACCACGATCCCCGCACGTCGCACGGAGGTGTTCTCGACTGCCGAGGACAACCAGACCGCCGTCGACATCGTCGTCCTGCAGGGCGAGCGCGAGCTGGCCTCCGACAACCGCCAGCTCGCCCGCTTCCGCCTCGAGGGCATCCGGCCGGCGCCGCGCGGAGTGCCGCAGATCGAGGTGACCTTCGACATCGACGCCAACGGCATCCTCAACGTCTCGGCCCGCGACAAGGACACCGGAGCCGAGCAGAAGGTCACGATCACGGAGACCACCAACCTCGACCAGAGCGAGATCGAGCGGATGGTCAAGGAGGCGGAGGAGCACGCGGGCGAGGACAAGCGCCGGCGCGAGGAGATCGACTCGCGCAACGAGCTCGACACGCTTGCGTACCGCGCCGAGCAGCTCGTCGGCGAGCTCCAGGACAGCCTCCCGGTGCACGAGAAGGCGCGCGCCGAGCAGCTCGTCGCGGACGCGCGCCAGGCGATCGAGGAGCAGGCCGGCCTCGACCGGGTGCGGCCCCTGATATCCGACCTGCAGCAGGTCGTACAGGCCCTGCCGGCCGCCGCCTCGGCTGCCGCCAGCGCGCACCCGGGCGGCGACGGCGCGGCCGGCAACGGCGCCGGCGAGGAGTCCGCGGACGAGGAGGTCGTCGATGCCGAGTTCACCCGCGAGTGAGGGGGACGGCGGCCCGGTCGAGCGCCCCTGAGCGCGACCTCGCCGCCGAGCTCGAGAGGCTGGACGACCGCTATAAGCGGGCTCTCGCCGACCTCGACAACTACCGCAAGCGCTCGGCCCGCGAGGTCGAGCGCCGGGTGGCGGAGAGCACCGAGTCTCTGTTGCGCGAGTGGCTCGATGCGCTCGACAGCGTCGAGCGCGCCCTGCTCATGGCCGAGACGGACAGCCCGGTGGCCGTCGGGCCTGCAGGCCGTGCTCGAACCAGATGGAGGCGATCCTCGAGCGGCAGGGCGTGACGCGTGTCGGAGCTGCCGGCGAGCCGTTCGACCCCGAGCGCCACGAGGCGATCGCGGTGGTGGCGGCGGAGGGCGTGCCAGACCGCACCGTCGTCGAGGTCGCCCGCTCGGGCTACGCCCTCGGCGACCGGATCCTCCGTCCGGCCCAGGTGGTCGTCGCCCAGACCGAGAGACGGGAGGACTGATTGCCGGTCGCACTACCGCGACTACTACGAGGCGCTCGGCGTGCCGCGCGACGCGAGCAGCGAGGACATCCGCCGCGCGTACCGCAAGCTCGCCCGTCGAGTACCACCCGGACGTCAACAAGGACCCCGACGCCGAGGACCGCTTCAAGGAGATCTCGGAGGCCTACGAGGTGCTGCGCGATCCGGAGAAGCGCGAGCGCTACGACCGCCTGGGCTGCGAACTGGAAGGCGGGCGAGGACGTCTCGGGTGCGGCGGGCTTCGGAGGTTTCGGGCAGCAGGGCGGCTTCGAGGACGTGCGGGTCGATTTCGGCACCGGCGGCTTCGGCGGCGAGGACTTCAGCGACTTCTTCGAGAGCTTCTTCAGCGGCGCCGCGGGCGGCGGCCGGACGGCCGGCTTCGACGGCTTCTCGACGCGCGGCAGCGATCAGGAGGCGACCCTGGAGCTCTCGCTCGAGGAGGCTGCCGCCGGCGGCACCCGTCGCATGTCGCTCGCCGACGGGCGCAGCTACGAGGTCAACATCCCGGCCGGAGTGCGAGACGGTCAGCTCATCCGCCTGAGCCGGCGAGGGCGGCGAGGGGGTCGGCGGAGGCCCGGCGGGCGACCTGCTCCTGCGCGTGCGCATCAAGCCCCATCCGCGCTTCAAGGTGCGGGATCGCGACCTCTACGTGACCCTCCCCCTGACGCCGTGGGAGGCGGCGCTCGGCGCTTCGATCGAGGTTCCGACGCTGACCGGGCACGACCCAGGTCAAGGTCCCGCCCGGCTCGTCCAGCGGACGGCGGCTGCGCCTGCGCGGCGAGGGCCTGCCGCGGGGGCGACCTGTACGCGACGGTCTCGATCAAGGTCCCGAAGCAGCTGACGCAAGAAGGAACGCGATCTGTTCGAGCAGCTCGCCGAGGTCTCGACCTTCAACCCGCGGGAGAGGCGGCTGATGCCGACGCACGGCGACATCGTGCTCGTGGACACCGTTGCGCTCGCCCGCAAGGCCGGGCTGCACCCCGAGCTGGTTCGCCGTCTCGTGAGCCTCGGGGCGGTCGACCCGGCCGACTGGCGCGCGCCAGCGCGCCTGTCCCGGATCACGCGGCTGCGCCGCGACCTGGGCTCAACTACGCCGGGGCGATTCTGGCCTGCTGAGCTGCTGGAACGGATCGAGAAACTGGAGGCGCAAAGGCGATGGACCCGAACAAGCTGACCGCAGAAGACTCAGGAGGCCCTGCACGACGCCCAGACGAAGGCGCTGCGCTACGGGCACACCGAGGTGGACGCCGAGCACCTGCTGCTCGCCCTGCTCGACCAGTCCGGCGGGCTGATACCCCGCCTGCTGGAGCGTGCCCAGATCGACGTCCCGGCGCTGCGTGCCGGACTCGAGCGCCAGCTCGAGGGCCGCCCGAGCGTGAGCGGGCCGGGGGCGGCGCCCGGCGAGGTCTACGTCTCCCGGGCGCTCAGCCAGGTGCTCGACGCCGCCGAGGCGGAGGCCGAGCGGCTGAAGGACGAGTACGTCTCCGTCGAGCACGTGCTGCTTGCGATGATCGAGCGGGCTCCGGCACCGCCGCCGGGCAGGCTGCTGAAGGAGCACGGGGTCACGCGCGAGCGCTTCCTGCAGACGCTGACCGAGGTGCGCGGGAGCCAGCGCGTCACGAGCGCGACCCCCGAGTCCGCCTACGAGGCGCTCGAGAAGTACGGGCGCGACCTCGTCGCCGAGGCCCGCCTCGGGACGGCTCGACCCGGTGATCGGCCGCGACGCCGAGATCCGCCGCGTGATCCAGATCCTGTCCCGCAAGACCAAGAACAACCCGGTGCTCGTCGGCGACCCGGGCGTCGGGCAAGACCGCGATCGTGGAGGGCCTCGCGCAGCGGATCGTGCGCGGCGACGTGCCCGAGGGGCTGAAGGACAAGACCGTCTTCGCGCTCGACATGGGCTCGCTCGTCGCCGGCGCGAAGTACCGCGGCGAGTTCGAGGAGCGGCTGAAGGCCGTGCTGCAGGAGATCAAGGCCGCCGAGGGACGGATCCTGCTGTTCATCGACGAGCTCCACACGGTCGTCGGCGCCGGCGCCGCGGAGGGCGCGATGGACGCCGGCAACATGCTGAAGCCGATGCTCGCCCGCGGCGAGCTGCACTGCATCGGCGCCACCACGCTCGCACGAGTACCGCAGGCACATCGAGAAGGACGCCGCGCTCGAGCGCCGCTTCCAGCCGGTCATCGTGGACGAGCCGACCGTCGAGGACACGATCTCGATCCTGCGCGGCCTGCGCGAGCGCTTCGAGGTGCACCACGGCGTGCGGATCCAGGACGCCGCCCTGGTCGCCGCCGCCACGCTGTCGCACCGCTACATCACCGACCGCTTCCTGCCGGACAAGGCGATCGACCTCGTCGACGAGGCCTGCGCCGTGATCCGCACCGAGATCGACTCGATGCCGCAGGAGCTCGACGCGATCACCCGGCGCGTCATGCAGCTCGAGATCGAGGAGGCGGCGCTCGAGAAGGAGGACGACCCGGCCAGCCGCGACCGGCTCGAGGCCCTGCGCAAGGAGCTCGCCGAGCTGCGCTGCGCAGGCCGACGCGATGACCGCCCAGTGGGAGGCCGAGCGCCAGGCGATCCACAGGCTCCAGGAGCTGCGCGAGGAGATCGAGCAGCTGCGGCGCGAGATCGAGGAGGCAGAGCGCAGCTACGACCTGAACCGCGCCGCCGAGCTGCGCCACGCGCGCCTGCCCGAGCTGGAGCGCCGGCTGCAGGCCGAGGAGGAGCGGCTGAACGAGAAGCAGGGCGAGTCCAGGCTGCTGCGCGAGGAGGTCACCGAGGACGAGATCGCCGAGGTCGTGGCCCGCTGGACCGGCATCCCGGTGGCCCGGCTGATGGAGGGCGAGCGCGAGAAGCTGCTGCGCCTCGACGAGGTGCTGCACGAGCGCGTGATCGGCCAGGACGAGGCCGTCCAGCTCGTGGCCGACGCCGTCATCCGCGCGCGGTCGGGGATCAAGGACCCGCGCCGGCCGATCGGCTCGTTCATCTTCCTCGGCCCGACCGGGCGTCGGCAAGACCGAGCTGTCGCGGGCGCTGGCCGAGGCGCTGTTCGACTCCGAGGACAACATCGTGCGGCTCGACATGTCCGAGTACCAGGAGCGCCACACGGTCAGCCGGCTGATGGGCGCGCCGCCCGGCTACGTCGGCTACGAGGAGGGCGGCCAGCTGACCGAGGCGGTGCGCCGCAAGCCCTACTCGGTCGTGCTCTTCGACGAGATCGAGAAGGCGCACCCCGACGTGTTCAACACGCTGCTCCAGATCCTCGACGACGGGCGGCTGACCGATGCCCAGGGCCGCACCGTCGACTTCCGCAACACCGTCGTCATCATGACCTCCAACATCGGCTCGCTCCACCTGCTCGAGGGCATCACGGGCAGCGCTGAGATCCCCGACGAGGTCCGCGCGCGCGTGATGGCGCGAGCTGCGCGCGCACTTCCGGCCCGAGTTCCTCAACCGCGTCGACGAGATCGTGCTGTTCAAGCCGCTGACGCTCGAGGAGATCGAGCACATCGTCGACCTGCAGATCGCGGACGTGCGCCGGCGCCTCGCCGCACCGGCGGCTCGACCTGGAGCTGACCGAGCCGGCCCGGCGAGCTGATCGCGCGCGAGGGCTACGACCCCGTCTACGGCGCCCGGCCGCTGCGGCGCTTCATCCAGCGCGAGGTCGAGACGCGCATCGGTCGGGCGCTGCTCTCCGGCGAGATCCTCGACGGCGCGACGATCACGCTCGACGCCGAGGGCGACGAGCTGCGTCGTGAGCTGGCGCAACCCGGACGAGCGCCGAGGCAGGTCGCGTGGAGCCGGAGCCCGTGGGCGCCGGAGCGTAGCCATGGCTCGACCCCGCGACGATCGAGGTGGAGCTGACGGCCGACGGGGAGGTGCCGCGCGACCAGGCCCGCGCCGCGCGCGAGATGCTCGCCTCGCTGGGCCACTACACAAGCGCCCGATCACCGGCGCCCGCCTGACGCTGCGCACGCCGGGCCCGGGCGCTCCGGGCGGCCGTACCTGGCCGACGCGAGCGTGCTCGCCGACGGCCGCCTGCTCGCCGCGCACGCGACGGGCGAATCCGCGGAGCGGGCCGCGGAGCTCGTGACCGAGCGTCTGCGGCGCCAGCTGCGAAGGATCGAGGGCGCGGAGGTCGCCCTGCGCAACGAGCCGCGGGTGATCGAGCGGGCGCTGACGGACCTCGACGTCGACCTGGGCGATCCGGCCCGAGGCGGCGCGCAAGCCGCCCGAGGAGCGCCTGATCGTGCATCGCCACACGTATGTGGACGTCCCGCTCTCGACGCTCGAGGCCGTCGCCGAGCTGCTCGACCTCGATCTGTCCTTCTTTCTCTTCCGGCACGCGCGGACCGGGGAGGACGTGGTGGTGCACCGTCGTGACGACGGCCACGTCGGGCTGCTGTTTCCGCCCGGCAGTGCGCTCGCGGACGAAAACGACATCGTCACCCCCGAGCCGAGCCGCTACGACGAGCCGTTGACGCTGGCGAAGGCGCGCGAGGAGATGGACTGGCTGAACCACCGGTTCCTGTACTTCGTCGACGCGGAGGACGGGCGGGGACGGGTGCTCTATCTGCGCCACGACGGCGACTACGGCCTGGTGCAGCCGAGTGACCATCGCTGACACGCAGACCTTCGACCCGTTCAGCCTGCTGTGGCTGTTCTTCATCCTCGCGTCGCTCCAGCCGGCCGTCACGCGCCAGATGCTGCTCGCTCAGCGGCGGCGTGCGCTGCACGTGATCTCGCGCCGGCGCGGCGGGACCGTGATCACGCTCATCCACCGCCAGGAGTCGCTGTCGCTGCTCGGGTTCCCGCTCGTGCGCTACATCGACATCGACGACGCCGAGAGCGTCCTCCGAGCCATCAACGAGACCCCCGCCGGCCAGTCGATCGAGATCATCCTCCACACGCCGGGCGGGCTGGTCGTCGCCGCGCGCCAGATCGCCTCGGCTCTCGCCGACCACGACGGGCAGGTGACCGCGGTCGTCCCGCACTACGCGATGAGTGGCGGAACGCTGATCGCGCTGGCAGCCGACGAGGTCGTGCTGGACGCGCACGCTGCCCTTGGGCCCGTCGACCCCCAGCTCGGCCGGTACCCGGCCGCCTCGATCGTCGAGGTCGTCCGGCGCCCCGGAGCGCACGACGACGAGACCCTGATCCTGGCGGACATGGGCCGAAAGGCATTGGCCCAGGTCGGAGGGTTCACGCACGCCTGCTCGAGCGCCACATGGACCCTGAACGAGCGCGCGAGGTGGCAGACCTGCTGTGCCTCAGGGCGCCTGGACGCACGACCACCCGCTTCAGCACGCCGAGCTTCGCACGCTCGGGCTGCCGGTACGCGTTGGCGTCCCGGACGAGGAGCGCGAGCTCATGACCCTCTATCCGCCGCCACGCGGTCGCACGCAGGCAGTCGAGTACGTCCCCGGGCCGCGCGCTCCCGAGCTGCCCATCGCGTCGCGAGCTTCCGCCGCGAAGGGGTTGACCCCACCGCCTCGCGTCCTACCCCACCCCCGAAGAGGGCTCCCTTGACCAGCTTTGTAATCGAGCACTTCCGACCGGCGACCTCCGCGAGGGACGAGCGCTCGCTCAGATTCTCCCGCGAGCGGGCGGCCGACGAGCTCGCAGGCAGGGCGGTCTGGTGCGCTGCGCCGCTCCCCGGGGCTCCCGCCACCGCCCGGCTCGAGGTCACCGCCGAAGAGCCGCTCCGCCGTCTGGCGGAGCGGCTCGACGCGATGCTCGGCAGCGGCGCCCAAGCCCCCGTCGAGCTCGGCCCCGCCGAGCGAGAGATCTGCGCGGAGGCGGTGCGCGATCCATATCCGGTCGTCCATGAGGACGACGTGGTGCTCCTCCACGACGCGCTGACGGTCCTGCTGGCCGAGGCGGTGCGCGAGCGGGGCGCCCACGCCGTCTGGTGCGTGAGGGTCGCGGCTCCGGCTCGGAGCGCGCCCGGCGCCCGCGAGGCGTGGCGGTTCCTGCGCTCGCTCACGACCGGGGTCGACGCCTACGTCACGCGCTGGGGGCGCGGCCTGGCGGCGGTCATGCCGTCCGCGGACCTGGTGACGGTGAAGGCAGAGCCCGACACGGAGCTCGGGTGGACGAGCGTGCTCGCCGACGTGGTCCGCGGAGACCGCGACGAGACCGTCGGGGGGACGCTGCATCCCCGGCCGGCCGTCGCGGCGCGCTGACGCGGTCCACCGGGCTGATCAGGCGTACGTCTGGCGAAGGTGCTCGTGAACGAGCCGGACGGCCATGGCTCCCTCCCCGACGGCCCCGGCCACGCGCTGCGCCGATCCGCTCCTCACGTCTCCGGCCGCGAACACCCCCGGGCGGCTCGTCTCGAGCAGGCCGCCGGAGCCGGTGGCGGGGCCGGTGAGGACGTAGCCGCCGTCGTCGAGCTCGAGCTCACCGGCGCAGCCAGCCCGTGCAGGGATCGGCGCCGATGAAGACGAACAGCGCGCGCGCCTCGACCGTGCTGCGCTCCCGGCTGCGGTTGTCCTCGACCACGACCGCCTCGAGCTCGTCGTCTCCGACCAGCTCACGGACCTCGCTATGGAGCAGCACCTCGACGTTCGCAGCTCCGCTCGATCCTGTCGGCGAGATAGCGCGACATGTGCTCCGTCAGCTCGTCCTCCCTGACGATCAGGCGCACGCTCACGGCATACCTCGACAGGAACAGCGTCGCCTGTCCGGCCGAGTTGCCGCCACCGACCACCGCCACCGGGATCGCCCACGCACTGCTGCGCCTCGATCGGGGTCGCCGCGTAGTAGACGCTCGACTTCTCGAAATCCTCGAGGCGGGGCACGTCGAGCCTGCGGTAGCGAGCGCCGGTTGCGATCAACACCGTCCGGCACTCCAGGCCCTCCCCGTCGTCCAGAGCGACCACGTGGTTACCCCCGCGCCGCCCAAGCTCGGTGGCCTCGGCCGGCACGCTGATGCGAGCGCCGAACTTGCGCGCCTGAATCAGCGCGCGATCGGCCAGCTCAGCGCCGGAGATGCCCTCCGGGAAGCCGAGGTAGTTCTCGATTCGGGACGAGGTCGCGGCCTGGCCGCCGGTTGCGATCGCGTCGAGCACCAGCGCGTCGAGGCCATCCGAGGTGGCGTATACCGCGGCGGCCAGGCCGGCCGGCCCGGCCCCGACGATCACCAGGTCGCACACCTCCCCGGGCGCCGGCGGGGCCCTCAGGCCCAGCAGGCGCCCGAGCTCGGCGTTGCTCGGATTGCGCAACACCTGCTGCCCGCGCCAGATCACGATCGGCGCCTCCTCCGGCGCAACCCCGAGCTGCGCGGAGGACGGCCTCCGCGGCGCCGTCCTCCTCGAAGTCCGTCCAGACGTGCGGGATTCGGTTGCGGGCCGCGAAGTCGCGCAACCGGCGCGCGTCCGGCGAGTACCGTGAGCCCACGATCCTGAGACCGGTCCCCTCGCCCATCAGGAGCGAGCGGCGAATCAGGCAGGCGCGCAGCAGGACCTCCGCCGAGGGCGGGTTCCTGACCGGCCAGCTCGCGAAGGCGCGCTGCAGGCACGGCGAGCACCTCGCCCGGCTCGGTGACCACGGCCGTCGTGAAGGATGGCTGGTCGGTCAGCAGGTTGACCTCGCCGAGGAAGCGGCCGGGACCGTGGACGCTGATCACCCGCTCGTCCGGTCCCCTGTAGTCCCTCGACGATCGCCACCATTCCCTCCAGGACCACGAACAGCTCCGAGCGACCTCACCCTCGCGAAACAGAACGTCGCCGACCCTGGGTGCGCCGCCGCTCGCCGTGCTCGAGCAGCAACTCGACCTGGTCGTCGGTGAGACGCGGAAACGCCCCGTGCGAGTCGGGCGTCTCGGGGGCGTGTGGCGTTATCGCGCTCACCGGTCCATGTGGTCAATAGGCCACTTGAAGCTCGACAGGAGCGCCCTACCAACAGCGTGCATGACCTGGGACGGGCATATCATCGTCCCCCGAGACTGGATCAGGTGGGCGGACTGGCTCGCCGTGGCTGGAGACGGCAGGGCGACACGCTCGTGCGGGAATTGCGATTCCGCGACTTCGACGACGGGATGCGCTTTCTCGAGCAGATCGGCCGGCGAGCCGATGATCGCAAGCGACATCCGGACATCTCGATCTCGAGCAACCGCGTACGGCTCACGATCGCCAATCCGCACCATGCCGGCGTGACCCTCGCCGAGCTGCGCCTGGCGGCGAAGGTGAACGCGGTCATCGACGAGCTCGGGGTTGGCGGTGACGGGCTTCGGCCTAGCTAAGGCTCCATGAATCCGTTCCGTAAGCGGTTCGCTCGCCGCCGCAGCAGGGGCCTCATGTCGAACAAGCTGGACGAGCTGTTCCGCGCCGGCACTCCCCAGGACGTGACGAGCGTTCGGGCGAAGAGCCAGCGGCACGGCAAGTCGACCGCCGACAAGTGGAACCAGTGAGTTCTGACGCCGCCCGCCTGACTCGTGTACTCAAGAGAGGAGCAGCCATGACGCAGCTTCAGACAGAACTTGGCATGGTGCGCGTGCCGGCCGGCACCTGGCGCGCGGACCGAGACCACTCGAGCGTGGCGTTTGAGGTCAAGCACCTGATGATCGCCACCATTCGCGGTCAGTTCAGCGAGTTCGAGGGGACGCTCGAAGCTGCCGAGGACGATCCGTCGAACTCGCACGCGTGGGGGACCGTGAACGTGGCGAGCATCGACACGGGCAATCCCGACCGCGACGCCCACCTGCGCTCGCCCGACTTCTTCGACGTGGAGCGCTATCCAGAGATGACGCTTCGAGACGACGAGCATCCGACATATAGAGGGAGGTCACTACCGGGTCGCCGGCGGATCTCACCATCAAGGACCGGACGCGCGAGGTCGAGGTCGACGCGACGGTGGATGGCGCCGCCGAGGATCCGTGGGGGAACGAGCGCGTCGGCGTCTCGATCCGCGGCGTGATCGACCGCACCGACTTCGGCCTCACCTGGCAGCGGACGCTCGAGTCCGGCGGTCTGCTGGTCGGCGAGGACGTCAAGGTCCTGATCGACGTCTCAGCGGTCCGCGCCTGAGCCGGCCCGACTGGGGGAGAGCGCCTCGAGCATCCCGTGCAGGTGCGCGGCGGCGGCCTTGACGTCGTCATGCTTGTACTGACCCGCTCGTGACTCCGCGGAGAGCACGCCGCAGCGATGGACGTTCTCGAAGTCGCCGTAGGGGAACTTGTAGTGGCTCTTGGTGTCGCGCGGCTGCTCGTCGTCGACGCCCAGGAACCAGCGGCCATACTGGGAGAAGCCGTGCTCCTCGAGGTACCGGTTCTCGTCCTGCGCCGACGGCTGATGCTCGCTCCAGTCGTCCCTGTCGTCGAGAACCACCCGGCCATCGTTGATCAGCCTCTGAGCATGTTCGTATGCGCTTCTGTTCAGCTTGACCGCCATATGGTCACCGCGTGAGCGCTTCGTCGCGGATGCCCGCCCGGGGGCGGCTCGGCCGCCGGTCGGACCCGCAAACGCGGCCGGCGCGAGCTTCTCCTGCACCTCCAGCAGGCGCGACACGTCGGTCATGCGACAGCAGCCCCACGAGCCTCCCGTCGCGCATGACCAGCAGCCGCCTGACAGGTCGCCGTCAGCGAGGCGCGGAAGCGCTTCCGACAGCAGCGTCTCGGGGTCGACCGAGGCCTCGCCGGCGTCGACCATGATCTCCTCGACCGTGGTCGTGCGCCAGTCCTCCGGCGGCACGTCGAGGGCGCCGCGGAAGCTGACGATTCCGACGGGCCGGCCCGCCGTCCAGGACCGGGTAGGCGGTGTGCCGAGTGGGGATGAAGACCCGGTTGATGAAGGACTGGACGCTCGTGTCGGCGTCCACGGTCACCGGGTCGCGGACCATGAGCTGCGACACGGTGAACCCCGCCAGCGCGTCGCGTGCCGTCACCGTCTCGAGCTCCGCCTCCGCGGCGCGCGAGCAGGAACCAGCCGAGGAAGGCCATCCACAGCCCGCCGACAGTCGCCCGACGAACATCACCAGCGCGAGCCCCGCGACGATCATGAACTGCCCGAAGCCGCGTCCCGAGGGCGCCGCGATGCGGGTCGCTGACGCGAAGTCCCGGCGCCGCGCCCACAGCACCGCGCGCAGCACCCGACCCCCGTCGAGCGGCAGCGCCGGGAGCAGGTTGAAGACGAGCAGGTAGAGGTTGATCTGACCGAGCCAGAACAGCACGCCGTCCACGGTGCCGGGCAGCGGCAGGCGCAGGCGCCACAAGCAGGAACAAGACGCCGAGCAGCGAGCGAGACCGCCGGTCCGGCGAGCGCCACTCGCAGCTCCGCTCCGGCCGAGGGCATCTGCCCGCGCAGCCGCGCCACGCCACCGAACACCCAGAGCGTGATGCCGTCGATCTCGATGCCCTCCCGCTTCGCCTGGATCGCGTGCCCGAGCTCGTGCAGCAGGAGCGGAGACGAAGAAGAGCAGCGCCGCGACGATCGCCATCGCCAGGTAGGTGCCGTCCGAGTAGCCCGGATTGACGCTCGGGAACACGCCGTCGGCGAGCGACCAGACGATCAGCGCCCACGACCAGCAGCCAGCTCCAGTTGCGCGCCGATCTCGATGCCGGCGACTCTGCCGAGACGGATGGAAGAGGTCATGACGCTGTTCATAGGCCGCGGGAGCTCCGTGGAAAGCCCCAGCCGGGCGTTGACCGGCGTGTGGCCCGGCCTACCTAGGCTCACGAACCCGGAAGAGGATGAGAATGCAAGGAAGCCGTACCCAGCGGCGCTCTCCGATCGGCGGGAGCCGGGCCGTCGGCGTCGGTGTGCTCGCCCTCGCGGTCGTCCTGATCGCGGCCGTCGTCATCGGCTGGACCGTGTCGCGCCCCTCGGGCGGAAGCGACAGCGCAGGGAAGATCGGCTCGCCCTTCGATCGCTTCCCGGGGCCCGGCGAGGGTCGGGGCGCCGGCCGCTCCGTGCGAGGCGCGCCGGACCCGAAGGCACGGCTGGTGAGCTTCGTGGGCTTCGTGTTCCAGGACGTACAGAGCTCGTGGCAGGCTGAGTTCGCGCGCGCGCACCTGGCCTACCAGCCGGCACGGCTCGTCCTCTTCCACCGAGCCATCAAATCCGGATGCGGGCCGGCATCCACCGCGACCGGGCCGTTCTACTGCCCGCTCGACACGAGCGTCTACCTCGACATCGGCTTCTTCCGTGCGCTGGCGACCGCCTTCGACGCTCCCGGGGATTTCGCGCAGGCGTATGTCATCGCACACGAGATGGGCCACCACGTCCAGACCCTGACCGGGGTGACACAGCAGGTCATGGCGGCCGAGACGCAGGACCCCGCGATCGCGAACGAGCTGTCGATCCCCCTCGAGCTGCAGGCGGATTGCCTGGCCGGGGTCTGGGCGCACTCGACCTACGAGCGCGGCCTGCTCGAGAGCGGCGACCTCGAAGAGGGGCTCAACGCAGCCGCGGCGGTCGGCGACGACCGCATCCAGGAGAAGACGGTAGGCCGCATCGACCCGGAGACGTGGACGCACGGTACGAGCGAACAGCGTGCCGGCTGGTTCCTCCGCGGCTTCGAGGGGGGCGAGGCCGCGGCCTGCGACACATTCGGAAGCGAGCTCTAGCGCCGGCTACCTCGACGTCGCCCGGGCCTCATCCCCGGCGGATTCCCGAGCATCGAGCTTCCTGGCCAGCGTCTCCGCGTCGTAGGGCCCCACGTGGCGGCGGTCACCGACGAAGAAGGTGGGCGTGGCGCGCGCACCACTCGCCTCGGCACTCGCCACGTCCTCGCGCACGCGCGGGGAGTGCACACCCTCCTCGAGCTCACGCGCGAAGCGCTCGACATCCAGGTCGAGGTCTCCCGCGTAGCCGAGGAGGTCCTCCGGCTCCAGCTGGTCCTGATGCCGGAAGAG
The DNA here is from genome assembly GCA_963819635.1 of uncultured Thermoleophilaceae bacterium. GTDB lineage: Bacteria > Actinomycetota > Thermoleophilia > Solirubrobacterales > Thermoleophilaceae > JACVRW01. Next base: position 16,788 of record CAWFWX010000002.1, on the reverse strand, counting down.
GACGTCGTGGTACTCCCAGAAGCGTCCCTGCGCGGCGGCCGCCTCGGACGCCTGGGCAGCCAGCTCGGCGTACGGGTGCGCGTCCGGCAGCGGCAGGTGGCGGAACACGTAGCGGAGCTCGTTTCCGAACCGGCGGCGGAGCTCGTCGACCATCCCCGTGGCCTGGCCGCAGAACGGGCACCCGAAGTCGGCGAACTCGAGCAGGGTGAGCGGCGCGTCGACTGGGCCGCGGATGTGGTCGCGCCCGGGGTCGACCGGCGGCTCGAGCACGTTGGGGGGCGCCATCGGCTCACCGAGAAGCACGGCGGCGAGCCGAAAGATCGCCCCGCCGGCGATCAGCGCAGCGAGCGCTGCGGCGAGCACACCCACCTTGGCCTGCTCGCGAAGTGCTGGGGAATCGAACGCCAGCTCGACGATCAGGAGGGAGACCGTGAAGCCGATCCCCGACAGCGCTGCGCCGCCAAGCACCTGGCCAGGCCCGACGCCACGCGGCAAGCGGCCTAGCCCGAGACCCACCGCGGCGAGGCAGGCCCCGCCTACGCCGATCAGCTTTCCGACCGCGAGCCCGGCGACCACGCTCCAGGTGACCGGAGAGGAAACAGCTTCGCTCAGTACACCTCCGCGCAGATCTATCCCGGCATTGGCGAGCGCGAATATCGGCACGATCACGTAGCTCGACCATGGGTGAAGGCTCGCCTGTAGGCGTTCGTTCGGCGACACGGCCCGCTCCACGCTGAGCTTCGCCATGCGGGCGAGCGACGGCACTGGCGACTGACGAAAGGCGCCTGCGAGTGCCGCGGCGCGCTCGACCTCCTCGCGCCGGGGTGGGTGGGCGGAGATCAGGAGGCCCATCGCCACGCCCGCGACGATCGGGTGCAGCCCCGATTCCACCATCGCCACCCACAGCCCCACGCCGACCAGGAAATAGGCGGGCCCCCGCCAGACGTTGAGGCGAGGCAGGGCGAGCAGCGCGAGCACACAGGCCGCCGCCACGACCAGCGCCACCCAATCGACCCCGTCGGAGTAGAACAGGGCGATCACCACGACCGCCACGGCGTCGTCGAAGATTGCCAGCGTGAGGAGGAACACCCGCAGCGACGTGGAGTGGCCAGGCCCGACGATCGCGAGCGCACCGAGCATGAACGCGGTGTCCGAGGCGATAACGACACCCCAACCGCTCGCCGCGCCGCCGCTGGGACTGATCGCCAGGTAGATCGCCGCCGGCACGACCATGCCGGCTAACGCCGCAATGGCAGGGACGGTCACCACCCTCCGGTCGGTGAGCTCGCCCATCGTGAGCTCGCGCCGCAGCTCGAGCCCGACCACGAGAAAGAAGAGCACCATCAGGCCGTCGTTGACCCAATGGCGCAGGTCCTTGGTCAGATCGGCGTCGCCTATGCGCACCGACATCTCGGTGGTCCAGAACGAGTCGTAGGCGCCGGACAGCGGCGAGTTCGCCCAGGCCAGTGCCACCAGGACTGCGGTGAGCAGCAGGCCGGCGCTGCCGGTTTCAGTGCTGAGGAAGGTTCGCAGCGGCTCCGCGAGCTGCTGAAGCAGCACGCGGCGGCCGGCGCGCGTCTGGTCGGGGGCACGCGCGGCCGGGCGAGCCACTGGCTCAGCCCTGTTGGGTCGCCTCGGCCGTATCGCCTCGGGCGCCTCTCGACGACCCGAGGTGCCGTTCGAACCAGTCACGCGTGAGCTCCTTCACCCGCTCGAGCGCGCCCGGCTCCTCGAACAGATGGCCGGCTCCGGACACGATCTCGAGGTGCGACTCCCCAGCGAGTGCCGCCTGGGCGCGGCGGTTGAGACGCAACACGTCGGTGTCCTTGCTCCCCACGATCAGGAGTGTGGGGGCCGTCACGCGGGCCAGAGCCGCGTCCGCGAGGTCGGGGCGGCCGCCCCGGGAGACCACGGCCGCAACTCGATCCTGTCGCTCCGCCGCCGCGATCAACGCGGCTGCCGCTCCGGTGCTGGATCCGAAGCAGCCCACGGGAAGCTTCCCGAGACTGGGCGGAAGGTCTCCGATGCTCGCATCGGCGGCAACCCAGTCGATGGCGCCGACCACCCGATCGGCGAGCAGCCGGATGTCGAGCCGTAGGTGGGCGGTCAGGAGGTCCTTGGCCTCCTCCATGGGGGTGAGCAGATCGACGAGCAGCGTGGCGAAGCCGGCCTCGAACAGCGTGTCGGCAACGCTGCGGTTGCGTGGACTGAGGCGTCCGCTTCCGCTCCCGTGCGCGAACACGACCATCCCCCGGGCATTGGGCGGGTACGCAAGAATCCCACTCAGCGCGAGGTCACCCACCGGGACGTCGACGAGCTCCCCGGGCACTAGACCCCCCACGGGTAGGTTTCGGGCAGGTCGCTGAGCGTCGCGATCGCCACTAGGCCGGCTCGGCGGTCACCGGCTCGCGCGCCATCAGGTCCTCGAGCGCCGCCTTCACACCTCGCGCCAGCACGATCACCGGACAATGCGCCTCCGCCGTTACGCGGCGGGACACGCTGCCCAGCAGCACGGCCCGCACCGGCCCGTAGCCGCGGGAGCCGCACACCAGCAGGTCGAGGTGCTCGGACACCCGGATGAGCGTCTCGGCCGGATCCCCTACGAATGCCTCGACCTCGACGGGAACATCGGCGCCGAGCGCGGCCACCACTCGCTGTAGGGCCTTCTCCGCGCGCAGCCGGTGTTCACCCTCGACGTCGACGAGGTCCTTCCCTCGCTGGCCGGCGACGGTGGCCTCCGTCTCCGCGTGCGCGCTCAGCTTCACCGTTGCCACCGTGAGCACGCGGAGTGTCGCCCCCGCCCGCTGGGCGAGCGCGTGGGCGCCACGCAGCGCCTCGCGACCCTCCTCGCTTTCGGTGTAACCGACGCCGATGGTGCTCAGCTCCCCGCGCGCAGTCCAACCCGCCGGCACCGTCGCCACGGGACACGGTGCGCCGTGCATGAGCCGCAGTGCCGTCGATCCCGCCAGGACTCGTCCCACGCCCGATCGGCGTGATGAGCCGACCACGATCAGCCCGGCGTCCTCCTCCTCGGCAGCTTCGAGCAGCGCCCGAGCGGCGCTCGTGCTCTGCAGCACCTTGCAGTCGACCGGTCCGGGCAGCCCCTCGGTCCTCAGCTCCGCTTCGATGTCGTCCGCAGCCTGCCGGCAGTCGGCGAGTAGATCGTCGTCCACCTGTCCGATCGACTGCAGCGTGCCGGTGGCCTCCACCGACGCGATGATGAGCGGGGCGCCGGTGAAGCGCGCGGCCGCCACGCCGAAATCGACGGGGCTGTGATCCTTCTCTGTTCGGGTCGTAGCCGACGAGGATCGGCTTTGCCATCGCAACGCTCCTGTACATAGCTGTGGGCAAGTAGCTAGGTAGGTAGGGCGCATGGGGGAGTCATTCAAGGTGTGCGTCATCGGCCGTCGCGCTTGCATGCGCGCCTCGAGGGCCTACTACCGCGTGGTGGAGAGGCACGACACCACCCTTGGGAGGATCAGATGAAGACCGTTGAGGACGTGCAGACGTGGCGCGGCATGAAGATGGTTGACGCGGACGGCGACAAGATCGGCACGATCGAGGACATCTTCCTTGATCGTCAGACGGGTGAGCCGGCGTGGGCGGCGGTGAAGACGGGGCTGTTCGGGCGCAAGGAGACGCTCGTGCCGATCCACGACGCCGAGCTCACGGAGGACAACGCAGGTCCGCGTCACTCTGCAGAAGGAGAAGGTCAAGGACGCCCCTCGTATCGATGCCGAGGGCGAACTGACGCCTGAGGAGGAGCGGACGCTCTGGAAGCACTACGGCCTCTCGGACTACGACGAGTGGCAGGGCGATGACCGCACGAGGGCCCTGACGCTGCCCGACGAAGACGAGGACCGCGCCCGCCGGTCGGCGACGGAGACAGAGGCCGGGAACGGCGCGCCGGCGATCGTCGGCGTCCGGTTGCGGCGCGTCGTCGTGGTGACGGTTCCCGCTGGCGAGCGCGAGCACGGGAAGAACGTCTGACGCTGGCCGCACGCTCGCTCACAAGAGTTCGACCACTTTGCGGCGGCAACCCGCTACCAAAGTGTGGGATTTCGACTTGCGGGGCCCAGAGGGAGTAGGGTCGCCCTACCCCGCTGCCATTGGGACTCCTGCGCTTCCTCACCCTTTCGTGGTGCCCACACCCGCCGAGGATGCGAACCGGAAGGAGCCATGCCAGCGGCGAGCCCCTTGGTCCTGGCCGTCGAGGAGTCGGACAGCACGTTGCGGCTGCGGCTTACGGGCGACTTTGACGGCGAGGGCGTTGGGTCCGTCGAGCACGCGCTCGACCGACTCAGCGAAGCGCCCGCACCAAGCCGAGTCGTCTTTGACCTGCGAGGGCTTGTATTCCTCGGCCTGGCCGGCCTGCGGACCATCCTGGAGGCAGACGCGCGAGGACGGGTAGAGGCGTTCGAGGTCGTGGTCGTACGACCACAGGGCATAGCGAACCGCGTCTTCACGCTGACACCCGCGGGCAGGCGTCTCAGCATCGTCGACGAGCCGGACGCAGCGTGACAATCCCCAGAGAAGTCCACGAGGAACACCGCCGGCGGCTAGCCAACCAGCGTCTGTTCCGACGCTACTACGTCAACTGCTCGTGCGAAGGCGGCTGCGGCATCTGCGCCTACACGGGCCTCGTCACCAAAGGCCATGCAAGACACACGTCACCGACCTCGGGCAAGACAACGGAGAGCGCACGCCGGGCTCCTCAGGCGTGAGCAGTGCGGCCGCTAGGACGCGCTTGAAACGGCCACCGCGCTTGAGTGAAGGCGCGGCGGGCTACGCGGACGCGCTGCTCGACTGGCTCGCGTGCGCGTCGGCAGGACGGCACGAACCCGCCGCCCTTGCGGCGCGCGCGACCGGCGACTCCGTGGTCGCAGCCGCGGCCGCCGGTCACGTACTCGACTTCGATGACACCTACCTGCCGGGGCTCGCCCACCTGAGCGCGCCCACGGCGCCGGTTGCGCTCGTGCTGGGTGCGGAGCTGGACGCAGGCGTGGGGGACGCGCTCGCCGCCTATGCGGCCGGGTTCGAAGCGATGGGGGCGTTTGCCGCGGCGAGCCACCCCGCGCTCTACGAGCGGGGCTTTCACCCCACGGCGGTCTGCGGCGTCGTGGGAGCGGCCGTCACCGCGGCGCGGCTGCTCGGGGCCGACGAGCGCACCGCCAGCGCCGTGGCGCTGCTCGGCGCGGGCGGCCTGCGCGTGGCGTTCGGCTCCGACGGGAAGGCGTTGCAGGTGGGGATGGCGGCCGCCGCCGGGCTCCGCGCCGCGCGCCTCGCGGCCTCCGGTGCGTCGGTGCCGCTGGAGCGGGTCGCGCGCGGGTTCGATCATGCCTACGGCGCCCACTTCGCGGAACCCGGCCGGAGCGAGACCGCACCAGCGGCCATCGCCGAGAACTGGATCAAGGCCTACCCGTGCTGTCTCCAAGCACACTCGTCGATAGAGGCGGCCGACCGCGCCCGCGCCGACGGCCTTCCGGCCGGCGAACCGCTGACCGTGACGGTTCACCCGATCTCGGTTGCCGCCGCCTCCTACGGGACGCCCGCCGACGGCCTCGAGGCCAAGTTCTCGATTCCGTATCTCGTGGCGTACACCCTGCTCCACGGGCCGCCCACGGTCGAGAGCTTCGCCGGCCTCGACGTCGACGCGGTCGCCGGCGTCGAGCGCGTGACCGTTCAAACCGACGCAGACCTGCTCGAGTCGGAGGCCCGGCTCGAGGCCGGAGGCGAGGAGCTCGCCCACGTCGAGGCGGCGCTCGGCTCACCGGCGCGCCCGATGGGCCCTGACGAGCTCGCCGGCAAGGTGCTCGCGCTCACCGGTGGGCGCCTCGATGGGGCCCTCGACGACCCGGCCCGGCCCGCGCGGGATCTGCTGGCAGCGGCCGGGCTTGCCTGAGCCGCCGGCTTCAGGCCCTGCCGCGCACAGCGCACGCCGACGCGCTCAGCGTGAACGGGCCGGCCGGCTCGCCCAGACCCTTGAAGAGCTCCCTGCGCAGCTGCTCACGCTGCTCCGGGTCGAGCTTCGCCAGGTATCCCCCGGCGGGGCCCACTCCGTAGGTGAACGGCTCCCAGAGATCGTCGAAGCCGGTGTAGCGCGTCTCGACGGACAGGTGGTCCGTCTCCACGTCGGCCAGCCCGACGCGCCGCCAGAGCTCGTCCAGCTCCTCGGCGGTCCGGTAGCGCATCGTGCTTCCCTCGTCCGGCGCACCCGAGTCGAGCCGTCGCGCCGCGTCCCAGAAGCCCCGAAGCATCTCCATGCCCGCGGCGTAGGACCACGTGCATGCAGCGACCACGCCCCCTGGCCGCACCACACGCCGCATCTCCGACACGCCTGCGTCCGCGTCGCGCATGAAGTTCACCACGAGCTGGGAGAGCGCCGCGTCGAAGCGATCGTCGTCCCACGGGAGCTCCTCGGCGGCCGCGAGCCGGACGTCGGCACCTGGCGCTCGCTCGCCGGCGGCGGCAACGAACGGCTCTGACGGATCGGCCGCCGCCACGTTCCCCGGGCCCACCCGTTCCACCAAGCGCTCGGTGAGCGCGCCAGGGCCGCAACCGACGTCCACGACCGCCATTCCGGGCTCCACCCCGGCGAACTCGATCAGCAGTGGTGCCAGCTGGCGCGAGTAGCGGCCCATGAAGCGGTCGTACTTGTCACCGGCGACGGCGAAGCTCATGGCGCCATTCAACCGGAGTTCCGCGCGTGTGGCAGCCTCTGGGCGATGAGCGACTGGACGATCGTGAATCTGCAGGACGTCGATGACACCGCCGCGGGCAGGACGGACGGCCTGGAGGCGCGGATGGGCCGCAAGGACATCGGCTCGCGCGACCTCGGGGTGAGCCTGTTCCGTTACGCGCCGGGATTCCGAAATCCGATCTCGCACCACCATCGCGAGCAGGAGGAGGCGTACGTCGTCGTGCGCGGGTCGGGGCGCGTTCGGCTCGGGGACGAGGTCCGCGACGTGCGCGAGTGGGACGTGGTCCGGGTTGCTCCCGAGGTGATCCGGGCTTTCGAGGCCGGACCGGACGGCCTCGAGGTCCTCGCGGTCGGCGGCCCGAAGCCGGAAGGCGGGGACGGCGAGATGGTCGACAGCCCCTGGCCGGAGGCGGCCGACTAGCGCTTGACACGGGTCCGCCGCAGGAGTTCACTGGCAGGCTGGACTCGACGTGCTGAGGAGGAGCCTCATGCGACCTAGAGCGCAGTCCTGGCAGCTCCGGCGTGACGAGCGCCGCGACCGGAGGGAGGCCAAGCGTCGTCACCGGCGCGAGAGGGAGGCGGCCCGGCAGATCGAGCTGCGCCATCGCGACGAGCACACCGGCGGGTATGGCGACCCGCCCTACAGCCCGTAGGGAGCAGCGCGGATCGCGTCGCGGGCTTCCTGCTCGGTCCGGAAGAACGCCCACCAGGTCAGCCTGCCGTCTCGGAAGGTGGCCGCCTGCCAGACCGACATGCTCGACCTCTGCGCCGCCGACGACGCCCATCGCGCGCAGCTGTGCCACGGCGCCCGGCTCGCACTCCCTCAGCTCGAGCAGCTCCCACTGCACGTCCTCGAAGAGGCCGCGAACGGTGTCCCACCACTCGCGCACGCCTTCGTGCCCGCGGAAGACCTGGCCCTCCATCTCGGCGATCATCGAGGTGAACTCGACGTCCTCCGCGATCACCGACAGGTAGGCGTCGAGGTCTCCCGAGTTGAGCGCGCGGAACGCGGTCTCCGCGATCGTTCGAAGCTCGGGGCTCACCGTCGTCATGGGACCCAAGACTAGGTAGCGCGCGGTTCAGATGAGCCGGGCTCAGGCCACGGCGAGTGCCACCGGCTCGCGCGCGAAGGAGGCCAGCACCTCGACCACCAGCGGGTCGAACTGACTTCCGGCGTTCAGCTCGAGCTCCTCGAGCGCGGCGTTCACGTCGAGCGGCTCGCTGTAGTCGCGCCGGCGGGTCATGGCTCCGTACGCATCGCAGACGGAGACGATCCGGCTCGCCATCGGGATCCGGTCCGCGGTGAGGCCGTGCGGGTAGCCGGTGCCGTCGGGGCGCTCGTGATGGAGGCGCACGATCAGCGCCACCGCCTCGAGGCCGGGCACGCGCGCCACCATCTCGGCGCCCCACTCGGGATGGAGGCGCATCAGCTGCAGCTCGTCCGGGTCGAGCGGGCCGGCCTTCCGGAGAATGTGGGACGGCATGCGGAGCTTTCCGAGGTCGTGGAGCAGCGCGCCGAGCTCCACCTCGACCAGATCCACGTCGTCGAGGTGCAGGCGCTCGCCAACCGCTCGCGCCGTCGCCGCTACCTCGAGCGAATGGCGGTAGGTGTCTCCGTCCGCGTCGGCCAGCGCCCTCACGAGCGCGCTGATCTCCGCCTGCGAGTCACCCGACGAGAGCTCGTGCCGCTCGTGGTGCGTCAGCACCTCGGCGGTGAGGCCGGCGAGCTCGGCGAGCAGGTCGAAGTCGGGCGCCTCGAGCCGAGCAGCATCCACCCGCTGGCCGACGCAGAGCGCGCCGCGTGTATGCCCGCCGACGCTGACGCTCGCCGACGCCAGCCCGCCCAGGTCCTCGCACGGCGCCGACAGGCGGCGCCCGATCACGTCGGGGTCCGTCCCGGCGGCCGCGACGCCGGTGTAGCCGGCCACCGCTCCCGGCGGGCTGACCGCGATCCACGCCTGGTGTACGCCGAGCACCGTGCGGGTGTGCTCCGCCAGCCGCTGGAGCACCACGCCCGAGTAGCCGACCCCCTGGGGGGACGGAACGCCGGCCGTCGAGGGGGGCGCGAGCCCGCGCGGCCGCGGTTGCTGCTGCTCGGCACGTTTTGAGACCGAGAGGAGCGGCAGCACCACCAGATAGGTCACCAGGCTGAGGGCAACCCAGCCGGCCAGTACGTAGAGCAGAGTGGAAATGGATCCGTCCTTCCCGTCCGCCACTCCCTGCGTAGCGGGAAGTAAGGCGCTTTGCGCACAACATTGGAAGGGACCGGCGCAGGCGCACGGATCCAATGGAGGTTTGCGCAGCAAAGCAGGCGCTTCAGCACAGAATCCGTTGCAACAAGGTCGCTCCAAGCGGGGCTCATCCTGGCCGCGTCGCCGCTAGACTCATCGGTCGACCTCGCGGCCGGCAGAGGTGCGCCAGCGTGCCCCCGGTCGCCCTACGCCCACTACCTTCCGAAGGAGCCATGGCTCGCGGAGACGTTCGAATCGCCGTCACCCTCGCGTGTGAGGAGTGCAAGCGGCGTAACTACCAAACCGAGAAGTCCAAGCGGAACAACCCGGATCGCATCGAGTTCCGGAAGTACTGCCGCTGGTGCAAGAAGCACACCCCGCACAAAGAGACCCGCTGATCCATGGCGCGTGATCGCCAGCGCTCAAAGCAGCGCCAGGCCGAGCGTCGCGCACGGCGGCTCGAGCAGCAGGGCGGCAGCGCCGCGAGCATCCCCGGCGTCACGCCCGAGCCGGTCGAGCCCGTCGATGGGCCCGGCCCGCCCGGCATCGACGCCGACCACCTCGAGGCCGGCGCTCCTCCGGAGGAGCTGGGCCGATCCGACTTCCTCCTCGAGCACGACGAGGCGCTCGTCGATCGCAAGGAGCACGAGGCCGCCCTCGACGATGACGAGGCCGCTCGGCTCGCCGAGGAAGAGGCCCTCGAGGAGATCGAGGAGTGGGAGCACGCGGACGACTTCGCCGAGGACGACCTCGTCGACGACGGCGCGGCCACGGGCGCAGGCGAGGCGGGCTACGCGGTGCGGGGTCGCCGCGGCCGCGATCCGCGCGAGGCGCACAAGCACCGCCCTCGTGTCGTACAGTTTCTGATCGCAGTCTGGGCGGAGCTCCAGCGCGTCCAGTGGCCGAACCGACAGGCACTGGTCACGCTCACAGGCGTGGTGCTCGGCTTCGTCCTGATCGCGGGCGGGTATTTGGGCCTGCTGGACGCGATCTTCTCCGAGCTCATTCAGGCAATCCTCTAGAGGGACCCCACTAACTGATGTTTCGCTGGTACGCCGTCAACACCTATTCCGGTCACGAGAACAAGGTCAAGCAGAACCTTGAGCATCGCCGCATCTCGCTTGGCCAGGAGAACAACATCCGCCAGATCGTCATCCCCACCGAGCAGGTGCAGGAGATGAAGGACGGGCAGAAGCAGACGAAAGAGCAGCGCACCATGCCCGGCTACCTGCTCGTGAACATGAACCTGACCGACGACTCCTGGCAGCTCGTGAAGAACACGCCGGGCGTGACCGGCTTTGTCGGCGCGGCGCAGAACCCGGTGCCGCTGAACCAGAACGAGGTCGACCGCCTGCTCCACCGCGAGACGGCCGAGCGCCCGCGCACGCGCGCGCAGTTCTCAATCGGCGAGTCGGTGAAGGTGGTGTCCGGCCCGCTGTCCGACTTCTCGGGCGAGATCTCCGAGATCAACGAGGACGCGGCGAAGCTGAAGGTGCTCGTCTCGATCTTCGGCCGCGAGACGCCGGTCGAGGTCGGGTTCGACCAGGTCAAGAAGATCTAGCCGGGCGCGCTACTCTCTCTGTCGCCCATGGCCAGGAAAGTCCTCACACTCATCAAGCTTCAGGTGCCCGGCGGGCAGGCCAATCCAGCCCCGCCGGTCGGCCCTGCGCTCGGCCAGCACGGCGTGAACATCATGGAGTTCTGCAAGGCGTTCAACGCGCAGACCCAGCAGGACATCGGCACGATCATCCCGGTCGAGATCACGGTCTACGAGGACCGCTCGTTCACCTTCATCACGAAGACGCCGCCGGCCGCCGTGCTGATCAAGCAGGCGATCGGGCTCGACAAGGGCTCGGGTGAGCCGAACCGCAACAAGGTCGGCACGATCACGAAGGCGCAGGTGCGTCAGATCGCCGAGCAGAAGATGCCGGACCTGAACGCCAACGACGTCGACGCGGCCTCGAAGATCATCGAGGGCACGGCGCGTTCGATGGGAGTGGAGGTCAGGTAATGCCCAAGCACGGCAAGCGCTATCGCGCGAACCTCGAGAAGGTCGACCGCGAGCACCAGTACCCGCCGGCCGAGGCCGTCGAGATCCTCAAGGACTTCGAGACGACCAAGTTCGACGAGACCGTCGAGGTGCACATCCGCACAGGCCTCAACGTCCGCCACGCCGACCAGCAGCTCCGCGGCACGATCTCGCTGCCGCACGGGCTCGGCAAGGAGATGACGGTCGCGGTCTTCGCCAAGGGCGATAAGGCGCGCGAGGCCGAGGAGGCAGGCGCCGACGTCGTCGGTGCCGAGGACCTCGCCGAGCGGGTCGAGGAGGGCTTCACCGACTTCGACGTGGCGATCGCGACGCCGGACATGATGCCGGTGGTCGGACGGCTCGGCCGCGTGCTCGGCCCGCAGGGCAAGATGCCGAACCCGAAGGTGGGCACGGTGACGATGGACATCGCGAAGGCGGTGTCCGAGTCGAAGGCGGGCAAGATCGAGTACCGCACCGACCGTCACGCGATCGTGCACCTGCCGATCGGCAAGCTGAGCTTCGACGCGAAGGTGCTGCTGGAGAACTACGCGGCGCTGCTTGACGAGGTCTTGCGCGCGAAGCCGGCCGCCGCGAAGGGTCGCTACCTGCAGACGGTCACGATCACCACGAGCATGAACCCGGGTATCCGGATCGATCCCGCGCGCACGCGTGACATCGTCGAGGACATGAGGGAGCAGGCCTCGGTAGCCTGATCCGCACAGCTTTTCTGCCCGAGACCCCCGGCGGCTCGTTGTGTAAGTCCGGGGCAGGTGGAGGCGCCCGCCGGAGCATCTCGCTCCTTCGTGTGTCCCCGCTTGGGCATACGGCAAAAGGAACGAGATGAACAGAGAACAGAAAGCCGCGGCCATCGAGGAGGTGGCCAGCCAGATCCAGGAGTCGGAGGCGGTCTTCGCCGTCGACTACCGCGGGATCTCGGTGCCGCAGGCGGCCGAGCTGCGCACGCGGCTGACCGAGGCGGGCGCACGCTTCCGCGTGGTGAAGAACACGCTGACCCAGCGCGCGGCCGACCAGGCCGGCGCGGAGTCGCTGAAGGAGATCCTCGAGGGGCCGACCGCATTCACCTTCGTGCTCGCGGACGGCGGCGACGTGGCGCTCGCCGCGAAGGCGCTGGCGACCTTCCGGCGCGAGACCGACCTGCTCGCGTTCAAGGGCGGGCTGATGAACGGCGACGTGCTGAGCGTCGAGCAGCTCGAAGCGCTCTCGAAGCTGCCCCCGCTCGACGTGCTCCACGGCCAGCTGGTCGGAATGATCGCCTCGCCGATCACCGGCCTCGTCCGCGGCCTGAACGCGCTGATCGCCGGCCTCGCGATCCAGCTCCAGAAGATCGCGGATCAGGGCCTGGTGGGCGGCGACGCACCGCCCGCGGAGGAAGCGCCGGCCGCGGCGGAGGAGGCTCCGGCTGAGGCGGAGGAGGCTCCCGCTGAGGAGGCCTCTGCCGAGGGGGGAGGCTCCCGCCGAGGAGGCCTCCGCCGAGGACGCTCCCGCTGACGAGCCTGCGGCTGATGCCGAGGGTGACGGGACTGAGACTGTTGAAACTGATGCGCCCTCCGAGGGCGACGAGAAGGAATAAGGAGGGCCCATGGCCACTGCTGCAGAGTTGATCGATGAGATCAAGAAGATGTCGGTTCTCGAGCTGTCCGAGCTGATCAAGGCGCTCGAGGAAGAATTCGGTGTATCCGCCCAGGCCGTCGCGGCCGCTGCCCCGGCCGCGGCCGCGGGTGACGGTGCCGCCGCCGAGGAGGAGTCGACCACGGTCGACGTCGTCCTCACGGGCCCCGGCGACAAGAAGATCCAGGTGATCAAGGTCGTCCGTGCCGCCACCGGCCTCGGCCTCAAGGAGGCCAAGGCCCTCGTGGACGAAGCCCCCAAGCCGATCAAGGAGGGCGTCGACCGCGAAGAGGGCGAGAAGCTCAAGGCCGAGCTCGAGGAGGCCGGCGGTTCGGTCGAGCTGAAGTAGCCGACGTGTCGCAGAGTTGTCACAGAGGGGCCGCCACCGTGCGGCCCCTTGCTTCGGACTCCCGACATGAAGGGGTCTGACCCTTTTCTGAGGGTGGTTGAGGGTTTGTCGTGAGTCGGCTGATCGACGCCATCCGCGGCTCGGACGCCGACACGCTCACGGCGCTGCTCGCCGAGGACGTCGTCTTCCACAGCCCGGTCCAGACCTATCGCGGCCGCGATCAGGTGATTCACCTGCTCACGATCATCGGGCGCATCCTCGAGTCGACGGACGTCACGCGCGAGCTCGACGGCGTCACCTTCTTCGCGGCCTATGTGGGCGAGCACCCGGTCGACGGCGTTCTCGTCCAGCGCCCCGACGAGTACGGCCGGATCGCCGAGATCACCCTGATGCTGCGGCCGCTCGCCGCGCTCCAGGCCGCGGTCGCCCGCATGGCGCGCACGCTCGCCGAGCCGTAAGCAGACCCGGCCCGTCAGGTGTCCCGTGCGTGATCGGCAAGCACTCGATCGATCACGCGCCGCGAGAGGGCAGCCGCTTCAGAATCACGCTCGAGCTCCGCGACAAGCGAGATCAGCGCCTTCCACAGCGCCCAGCCACGGCCACGCGACCAGGTGCCGGGATCGACGCCGAGGGTGGAGCGAAACGCGTCCCGGCTCGAGCCGGAGAAAAGCGTCCAGGCGATGACGACGTCACAGGCGGGATCACCGACGCCACAGCAACCGAAGTCGATCACCGCCGCCAGCCGGCCGCCGCGGAGCAAGAGATTCCCGACGGCGACATCACCGTGGAGCCACACCGGGTCGCGCTCCCAGCCACCGGCCATCGCGTCGTCCCACGCTCTCTTGACCGCCTCGACCGGGATCTCGCTACCGAGCGCGTCGATCGACCGCAGGGTCTCGTCCGCGTAGACCGCGAGCGGAGCGCCACGGTAGAAGTTGTGGCGACCTGGCCCCGGCCCCCCGGTCGCGTCAACACGCTGCAGCGCGACCAGGAAACTCCCCAGCGCGGTCGCGAACTCGGTCAGGTCGCCGATCGTCTGCTCACTGGCGACCTCGCCGTCGAGCCAGCGATAGACCGACCACGAGTACGGATAGAGCTCGCCTGGAGCGCCCCTGGCCACCGGCGTCGGAATCGGCAGCGGCAGCCGCGGAGCGAGCACCGGCAGCCAGCGCTGTTCCTTGTCGACCTGCGACGCATACGCCTCGTCACTGGGTAGCCGCACGGCCAGCTCGCCGCCCAAGCGGAAGGTGCGGTTGTCGCTCCCGTCGAACTCGACCGGCTCGACCGACAGCTCCGCCCACTGCGGGAACTGGCTATCGACGAGCCTCCGGGCCAACAGCTCGTCGATCACCGGCACCAAGGCGTGTCTCAAATTACACGACCCGGGTAACCCGCCCGCGATGCTTATCACCCGTCTCATCGTCGTCGTTCTCCTCGCGATCGTCCTGTTAGATCCTCAGGCGGCGCTCGCCAACGGGCAGAAGCAGCCGACGGCTATCGGCAGCGGCGGCGCGGCCGCGACAGTCGACGCCGACGGCACCCGCGCGGCCATCGAGGCGCTCCGGGACGGCGGAAACGCGGTCGACGCGGCCGTCGCGGCGGCGGGTGTGCTCGGCGTGACCGAGCCGTTCTCGTGCGGGATCGGCGGCGGCGGGTTCATGGTGATCCGGACCGCGAAGGGGAAGGTCACGACGATCGACGGTCGTGAGGAGTCGCCGGCCACGATGCGGCCCGACTCCTTCTGGGAGAACGGCGCCGCACTCGCCTTCAACGAGGCTCGCTACAGCGGCATGTCGGCCGGCATTCCCGGCACGCCGGCGACCTGGGACAAGGCCCTGAAGCGCTACGGCACCTGGTCGCTGTCCCGGGCGCTTCGAGCCGGCATCCGCGTGGCGCGCGACGGCTTCGAGGTCGACAGCACGTTCGCCGAGCAGACGAAGCCGAACATCCCCTGGTTCGACGACATCCCGTCGACCGCCGCCATCTACCTGGATCCGGACGGCACCGAGCGCGACCCCGGCACGACCCTCCAGAACCCCGATCTCGCACGGACGTACCGGCGGCTGGCGCGAAACGGAGCGGACTGGTTCTACCGCGGTCCCGTGGCGAACGCGATGGCCGAGGCGGCCCAGCACCCACCCAAGGCCGCCGGCGCCGACCACGCCTGGCGACCGGGCCTGATGACTGCCGGCGATGTGGCCGATTACCGCGCGATCGAGCGCCGGCCGACCCGCATCGGCTACCGCGGCCTGGACGTCTGGGGAATGGGCCCGCCGTCCAGCGGCGGCTCGACGGTCGGCGAGGCGCTCAACATCCTCGAGGGCTATCCGGACCTGTCGCCGGCCGACCGGGCGCGGGCGCTCCACCTGATGCTCGAGGCGTCGCGATACACCTTCGCCGACCGCAACGCATATCTGGCGGACCCGGACTTCTTCGACGTGCCGCTCGAAGGTCTGCTCTCGGACAGCTTCGCGGCTGAGCGCCGCGCGCTGATCAAGGAGACGGCCGCCACGAGCCCGGTGGCGGCAGGCGACCCGTACGACAACCAGAAGGGCGGCGGCAAGGGCGGGCACGCCAGCGCGACGATCAGCCACCCGCGCCAGTCGACGACCCATCTCGTCGTCTCGGACACCAAGGGCAACGTCGTCTCCTACACGTTCACGATCGAGTCGACGGGCGGAAACGCGATCGTCGTGCCGGGCTACGGCTTCCTGATGAACAACGAGCTCACCGACTTCAACATCGACTCGCTGACCCATCCCAACCGGGCGAAGGGCGGCAAGCGCCCGCGCAGCTCGATGAGCCCCACGATCGTGACGAGAGACGGCCGCCCGTTCATCGCGGTCGGCTCGCCCGGCGGCTCGACGATCCCGGGCACCGTGCTTCAGGTCCTGCTCGAGCGGCTCGACCTGGGCGCCACTCTGCCCGAGGCGATCGCCCGCCCGCGCGCGGTGCAGCGGAACGCGGCGACCACCACGGCCGAGCAGGCCTTCATCGATTCTCCCGAGGGGCAGGCGCTCAAGGCGCGCGGCCACGCGTACGCAGACCCGCCCCCGGCCGAGATCGGAGCGGTCACCGGGATCGAGTTCCTGCGGGGCGGCCGGACGCTCGCAGCAGCGGAGCCGGTGCGCCGTGGCGGAGGCAGCGCGGAGGTGGCCCGGCCCTGATTTCTACGCTACGCTTCCTCACGGCCTATAGCCGCAGCCGTCCCTTGTAGAGCCGCGCCGGCACATATTCCCGGCGCCTCGGGACGGGGTCCGTGATGGCCGTGCTGCCCGCGACAAGCGGGCCGGCAAACGCCCCTTGCGGGGGCGGGTTTTAGTCTGCTATTCTGGTCGGTCGCGTATTTTGCGCCCGTTCCGCCCTCGCCCGCTTCTAGTCGTACCACTAGCTCGAAGGAGTCGCCGTCTTGGCACGCGTTGATGCTGCACGCACCCGCCGCTCGTTCTCACGCCTCGAGAACATCACCGAAGTACCGAACCTCATAGATATCCAGCGCCGCTCGTTCGACCGGCTGGTCGACACCGAAAAGGGCGGCCTCCGCGAGACGATTGACGACGTCTCGCCCATCGAGGACTACACCGGCAACCTCGCCGTCGTCTTCGAGGACATTCATTTCGACGAGCCCGTCGCACCCATCTCGGAGTGCCGGGAGAAGGACCTCACCTACGCGCGCCCGCTGACAGTCAAGGTCGCCTTCCAGAACCGGGAGACGGGCGAGATCCGCGAGCAGTCCGTGTTCATGGGCGACTTCCCATGGATGACCGACTGGGGCACGTTCATCATCAACGGCACCGAGCGCGTCGTCGTGACGCAGCTCGTGCGCTCCCCGGGCGCCTACGTGATGGAG
>CAWFWX010000001.1:0-78227 GCA_963819635.1 uncultured Thermoleophilaceae bacterium | reverse complement strand
CGGCCACGTCGAGGAAGCGCTCGATCAGGCCGATCTTGTCACTCACCTTGGCACCGCCGAGCACCACCACCAACGGCCGGTCGGGGTGCTCGACGATCCCGCTGAGGGTCTCGACCTCGCGCTCCAGCAGAAGGCCGGCGGCCGAGGGCAGGTGCTGGGCGACGCCGACGGTCGTGGCGTGGGCGCGGTGCGCCGCCCCGAAGGCGTCGGTCACGAAGCTGCCCGCGAGCGAGGCCAGCTCGCCCGCGAGGTCGGCATCGTTCCTCATCTCGCCGCGCTCCCAGCGCGTGTTCTCGAGCACGAGCACCCCCCCGGGGGCCAGCCTATCGACGCCGCGGCGCACCTGGGGCCCGACCACCTCCGGCGCCTGATGCACCGTCGGCGTCGATCAACTCGGCCAGACGGTCGGCACCGGCTCCAGCGAGGTCTCGGGGTCGCGGCCCTTGGGACGATCGAGGTGCGCGCACAGGAGCTGGCGCGCGCGGCGCTCGCGCAGCAGCTCGATCGTCGGCAGGGCGGCCCGGATGCGCGTGTCGTCGGCCACCCGCCCTTCCTCGAGCGGCACGTTGAAGTCGACTCTCACCAACACCGCGTCGCCGTCCGCGATTTCGAGGTCGCGTACGGAGCGCTTGCCGAGCGCCGCGGCGCCCGGTGCGGCTTCAGGGGTCACGACCGATCCGAGGCGAGGGACTGACCCCTTATGCAACTGGGGCGCCGGCGAGCACGCGCTCTGCGAGCTCGACGACCCGGTTCGAGTAGCCCCACTCGTTGTCGTACCAGGCGACGACCTTCACCAGCCTCTCCTCGATGACCATCGTGAGGCCGGCGTCGAAGACGACGAGTACGGCGACTCGACGATGTCGCTCGAGCGATCGGGTCCTCCGTGTACTTGAGGATCCCCTCGAGCGGCCCGGTGTCGGCGCGCTCGGCGAAGGCGGCGTTGATCTCGTCGGCGCTCGTGGCCCTGCCGACCGTGCAGACCAGGTCGACCACCGAGCCGGTGGCGACCGGGGCGCGCACCGCGATCCCGTTCAGCTTGCCCTCGAGCTCGGGGATCACGAGCCCGATCGCCTTGGCGGCGCCGGTGGAGGTCGGCACGAGGTTGATCGCCGCGGCGCGGGCGCGGCGCAGGTCGCTGTGGGGAGCGTCCTGAAGGCGCTGGTCGGCCGTGTAGGCGTGGATCGTGGTCATCACGCCGCTGCTCGATCCCGATCGTGTCGTGCAGCACCTTGGCCACCGGCGCGAGGCAGTTGGTGGTGCAGGAGGCGTTCGAGATCACGTCGTGGGCGTCCGGGTCGTACGCCTCGTCGTTGACGCCCGAGCGCCAGCGTCACGTCCGGCGCCTTGGCCGGCGCGGTGATGATCACCTTCTTCGCGCCGGCGCCCAGGTGCTTCGCGGCCGCGCTCGGGCGGTCGGTGAACAGGCCGGTCGACTCGATCACCACGTCGGCGCCGGCGTCGCTCCCACGGCAGGTCGGCGGGATCGCGCTCGGCGAACACCCTGAGCTCGTCGCCGTCGACGACCAGGCCGTTCTCGCCGGCCTCGACGGTGCCCGGGAACGGCCCCAGGATCGAGTCGTACTTGAGGAGGTGGGCGAGCGTCTCGGTGTCGGTGATGTCGTTGACGCCGACCCAGTCGATGTCCGCGCCACGCGCGTGGGCGGCGCGGAAGACGTTGCGGCCGATGCGGCCGAAGCCGTTGATGCCGGCCTTGAGGGCCATCCCAGAGAGTCCTTTCCGTCGTTCAGCGGTGAAACGAGAATCTATCTGGCGGCCGCCCACGGGCGCCGAGGCGGCTTGTCGATGTCGCGGTGGACGACGTCCACCAGGTAGTCGCCCCCGCTCGCCGTACAGCCGCGCCAGGCGCTCGGCGATCACCACCGAGCGGTGGCGGCCGCCCGTGCAGCCGATGCCGATCGTCAGGTGGGCCTTTCCCTCCTGCTCGTACTGCGGCAGGAGATAGTCGAGCAGAGGCATCAGGTGGTCGTAGAAGGCGCCGATCCCGTCGGAGCGCTCGACGTACTCGACCACCTCCGGGTCGAGCCCGGTCTTGGGCCGCAGCTCCGACTCGTAGTGCGGGTTGGGCAGGAAGCGGACGTCGAACACCAGGTCGCGTCTCGTGCGGCGAGCCGTGCTTGAAGCCGTAGGTCAAGAAGGTCACCGCGAGCTTGCCGCGGTGCTCGCGCGGCAGCATCTTGTCGGCCACGACCTTGCGCAGCCGCGAGGCGGAGAGCTCGGTGGTGTCGATCACCACGTCGGCGCGCTCCTTGAGCGGGCTCGAGCAGGCTCGCGCTCGGCCTGGATCGCGTCAGCACCTGCCGGCGCCGTTCCGCGCCAGCGGGTGGCGCCGGCGGGTCTCCTTGTAGCGAGCCGAGCAGATCGTCCTCGGTGGCCTCGAGGAAGAGCAGGCGGTAGGCCAGCCCGCGCGCGTCGAGCTGGTCGATCACGCTCACCAGACCGTCGAAGAACTCGCCCCCGCGAACGTCGGAGACCACGGCCGCCCGCTCGCACCTTCGAGCCCTCGTGCTCGAACAGCTCCGAGAGCGAGCCGATCATCTCCGGCGGCAGGTTGTCGACGCAGAAGTAGCCGGCGTCCTCGAAGGTGGCCATCGCCTGCGACTTGCCCGCGCCGGAGAACCCGGTGATGACTACGAGGTCCTCGATACCTACTTTGTAGCGACCGCTGCGGACTTCCCGGCTACGCGAGCTGCTCGGCGGCAGCCTCACGAGCTCGACCACCTGCTCGGGCGCCTTGCGCGGCGAGCCGCCGTCGAACGGCGGCTGCGGGTCGTACTCGATGCCGAGCTGGATCGCCTGCGCGAGCTCGTCGCCGGCGATGCGGCGCGGCCAGCGTCAGCGCCATGTCGATGCCCGCCGACACGCCGGCGGCGGTGATCACCTTGCCGCGCTCGACGACGCGCTCCTCGACCGGGACGGCGCCGAGCTCGCGCAGCTCGTCGCGCGCGAGCCAGTGCGTCGTGGCCTCGACGCCGTCGAGCACGCCGGCCGCCGCCAGCAGCAGCGAGCCGGTGCACACCGACGTCGTCCAGGTGGTGGTCTCGTGGGCGGTGCGGATCCAGTCGACGAGGCCGCTCGTCCTCGAGCAGCTCGCGGTTGCCGAAGCCGCCCGGCACGACGATCACCTCGGGCTGCGGCAGGTCGGCGAGCGAGGCCTCGGCCACGATGCGTGAGCATGCTCGGTGTCGGTCGTGCACGGGCCCGGCCTCGTCGGCCACGAAGGTCACCTTCGCGCCGGGCAGGCGCGAGAGCACCTCGTAGGGGCCGACGGCGTCGAGGGCGGCGAAGCGGTCGTAGATCGGGATGGCGATGTCCATGGCGTGCTCCTCCTGTGTCAGGCGGCCCGGAAGCGGCTGCGGTAGTCGATGGGCTGACGTGCACGCGGCGGCGCGAAGGCGCGGCGCATCGTCTCGACGGTGCCGAAGCCGCAGTCGCCGGGCGACCGCCTCGACGGGCGCGTCGCTCGTCTCGAGCGCATCCGGCGCGCGCGCTCCACGCGGACGGCCTCGACGTAGGCGGCCGGGCGTCATGCCCACCTCGCGCCGGAAGGCGCGGGCGAAGTTGCGCTCGCTCATGGACGGCGCGGTCGGCGAGCGCCGGCACCGACAGGTCCTCGTCGAGGTTGCTCGACGATCCAGGCCTGGAGCTCGCGCAGCGGCTCGCGCTCGGCGAGCTGCGCGGAGAGCTGGGCGCTGAACTGCGACTGGCCGCCCGGGCCGCTTGAGGAACAGCACGAGCCAGCGCGCGACCTCGAGCGCGACCTCGCGGCCGAGGTCCTCCTCGACGAGCGCGAGCGCGAGGTCCATCCCGGCCGTGACCCCGGCCGAGGTGTAGACGTCGCCGTCGCGCACGAAGATCGGGTCGGTCTCGACCTCGACCTCGGGGTAGCGGCGCTGCAGCTCGTCGCACGCGCCGCCCAGTGCGTGGTGGCGCGGCGACCGTCGAGCAGCCCGGCCTCGGCGAGCAGGAAGGCGCCGTTGCAGACCGAGGCGACGCGGCGGGCGCGGCCGGCGGCGCGCGTCGAGCCAGGCGATCGAGCTCGTGGTCGCGCGAGCGCGCGTCTCGACGCCGCTGCCGCCGGCACGACCAGCGTGTCGATCGGCCCGCTGCGCGGGCAGCGGCGGCGTCGGGGCCGAGCGTCACGACGCCGGAGGTCTCGATCGGCCGCCCGCCGCGGCGCGACGACCCGACGTCGTAGGCGCGCGTCGCGCGCAGCCGGTCGCGCCATCGAGAAGACCTCGGCCGGGCCGGTCACGTCGAGCGACCTGGGCGCCGGGGAAGCCGAGGATGACGACGGGTCGCTTCATGCCCCCATGATGCCGCTGCGGCGGCTGGCAGCAAGGACGACTTACCGGACGATTTCTGCCACGCCGCGAGAAGATCGACTCGTTGTCGGTCGATGGGCCGCTCGCACGGCCCTCGATCGCCGCTACGGATCTTGTGCACGTACTCGTAGATCTCCCGGGCCGTCTTGCCCGGCAGGCCCGGGCACCGCCTCGAGCTCCTCGCGGCTGGCCTCGAGGAAGCGCTCGGGCGAGCCGAAGTGCTTCAGGAGCAGGCGCTTGCGCGCCGGGCCGACGCCGGGTAGGTCGTCGAGCACCGAGCGCGTCATCGCCTTGTCGCGGCGGCCGCGGTGGAACTCGATCGCGAAGCGGTGGGCCTCGTCGCGCACGCGCTGGAGCAGCTGCAGCGCGGGCGTGTCGTGCCGCATCACCAGCGGCGTCCTGCGGCCGGGCACGAACACCTCCTCGATCCGCTTGGCCAGGCTGACCACGGTGATGCCCAGGTCGCGGAACGGCTCCAGCTCCTTGAGCCCGGCTCGACAGCTGGCCCTTGCCGCCGTCGATCACGATCAGCGCCGGCACGGACGCGAAGCTGGCGTCGTAGGCGCGCTCGTGCGGCGAGCGCTCGCGCTGCTGCACGTACTGGGCCATCCGCCGCGACAGCACCTCGGCCATCGCGGCGAAGTCGTCCTGCGCGGCGCCGCGGATCCCGAAGCGGCGGTAGTCGGACTTCTTCGGCGCGCCGCCCTCGAACACGACCATCGAGGCGACCGTGTGGGTCTCGCCCAGGTTCGAGATGTCGAAGCACTCGATCCGCATCGGGAGCACGTCCATGCCCAGCTCCCGCTGGAGGCCGTCCAGCGCCTCGATCCGCTGGGTGCGGCGGCGCTCGGACCGCAGCCGGTCCTGGTCGAGCGCCAGCCGCGCGTTGCGCTCGGCCAGCTCGAAGATGCGCCGCTTGTCGCCGCGCTCGGCGTGGCGGACCTCGACCGGCCCGCCGCGGCGCTCGGCGAGCGCCTCCGCCAGCAGCGTCGGACGTCCGCCAGGCCGCGCGGCACGATCACCTGCGGCGGGATCGCGAGCGCGCTCGCGTAGTACTGGAGCACGAACTCCTCGGCCACCTCGCCCTCGTCGCGGCCGGCCTCGTTCTCCAGGTAGAAGCTCTGGCGGTCGGCCAGCACGCCGTCGCGCACCTGGAAGACCTGGGCGTTGGCGTCGGTGTCCTCGACCGCGACCGCGATCGCGTCGAGCGTGCCGACCGCCTCGTTGGAGATCCGCTGGCGCTCGAGCAGCGACCGCACCGACTTCAGCCGGTTGCGGTAGAGCGCCGCCTGCTCGAACTCCTGCGCGTCGGCGAGCCTCCTGCATCTGCTGCTCCAGCTCGCGCTCGATCTGGCGGTAGCGGCCGGACAGGAAGGCGATGATCGTGTCGACGTTCCGGCGGTACTCCTCCTTGGAGATGTAGCCGACGCAGGGCGCCTGGCAGCGCTTGATGAAGTAGTCCAGGCAGGGGCTGCCCGACGGCGCGGCCGGGCTCGGTGCCCTCGCAGGTGCGGTACTGGAAGACCTTGCCGAGCAGGTCGAGCGTCTCGCGCACGCGCTTGGCGTTCGAGAACGGCCCGAAGTAGGCGCGCCCGCGGCGGTGCTTCTCGCGCGTGAAGTAGACGCGCGGGAAGTCCTCGTCCAGCGAGATCGCGATGTACGGGTACGACTTGTCGTCGCGCAGCCGGACGTTGAAGACGCGGCCGGTAGCGCTTGATGAAGTTCTGCTCGGCCAGCAGCGCCTCGGCCTCGGTCTCGGTGACGATGAAGTCGATCTGGTCGATCGCCTCGACCATTCGGCCGCGCCGCCGCGGCTGGACGGCTTCGAGAAGTGCGACGCCACCCGCTTGCGTGATCGAGCGCGCCTTGCCGACGTAGAGGACCTTGCCCTGGCGTCCTTGAACAGGTAGACGCCCGGGGCGTCGGGCAGGGCCTTGCGCTGCGCGGAGACGCGCTCGTCGCGGCTGGCTGTCGTGGTGGCCATCTCGTTCGAGGATACGAGGGGCGTAGCATCCTTCGGCGATCGCCCGCTGGAGCGAAATAGAGGCGGAGGCGCCCGAGCTCGCGACTCGGGCCCGCGGGTTCTTCGACGCTCACGTGCACAAGACGCTCGCCACGCTGCGTCGCGACGGCGCGCCTCGCATCAGTGGGACGGAGATCCAGTTCGAGGACGGGGACGTCTGGTTCGGCAGCATGTGGCGGGCCGTCGAGGCGCTCGACCTGCGGCGCGACCCGCGGTTCGCCCTGCACAGCGCATCGGACAGCCCGTCGGACTGGGGAGGCGATCCCGAAGATCGCGGGACGCGCCGAGGAGGTCGACGACGAGGAGCGCAAGCGGACGCTCGGCTCGGCGCCTGCGCCGTCGGCCCCTGGCACCTCTTCCGGGCGGAGATCACGGGCTGGTGGTGGTCGGGCTCAACCAGGCCCGCGACAAGATGGTCGTCGAGTCCTGGCACCGAGGGCCGCGTGTGTCGCGTCTCGAGCGCTAGATCAGCGCGCGACCGACGCTGTCGGCCACGCAGCAGGGCTTCTCGGAGCCCTCCACCTCGACGGTGAATCGCTGCACCACCTGCCACCCAGCCGCCGCCGACGTCGTCAACCGAAACGATCTCATGCTCGCCCGGACCCGCGAGCCAACCGGCACCGGCGCCGGAAAGCGGACCTTGTTCCAGCCGTAGTTCACCGCCGAGCTTGAAGCCGCTCGACTGGAGGAGGTCGCGGCGCAGGCCGTCGATCATCAAGAGTGAGGTTGCCGTGGGCGACCGTCGTGCCGAACGGGCTCTCCTTCTTCGCCCGCTCGACGTCCACATGGATCCACTGGTCGTCGCCCGACCTTCGGCGAACCGGTCGATCATCTCCTGGGTCACCTCGCGCACTCGCTCGGCCCGATCGTGCCGACGAGCGACTGCAGTTCCTCGATGCCATTGACGGTCAGCGCGGGCATGGGCCGAGAGCCTACCTCGCGGGCTACTCGACCAGGGCTATGTCGAAGGTCGGCATCGTGATCTCGCCGGCCCCGCCCAGCAGGCCGAGGACCCGGGCGACGTAGGCGCGCGTCTCCGCATACGGGCGGCACGCCCCCGTAGCGCTCGACCGCGCCGGGGCCGGCGTTGTAGCCCGCGACCGCCAGCGCGATCCTGCCGTCGAAGCGCTTCAACAGGTCGCTCATCAGATGCGCCTGGGCGTCGATAGCCTCGGTGGATCGAACGGGTTGGCAAGACCATAGGAGCGCGCGGTGCCGGGCATGAACTGAGCGATGCCGCGCGCGCCCGCCGGACTCGTGGCGAATGGGTTGAACCCGCTCTCCGGCGTACAGCTGGGCGGCAAGCAGGTTCATCGGCACATTCCTGCGCAGCGCGGGCACGGGCGATCGGATCGTGGAAGCGCGGCGGCACGAAACTCGGCAGGCGATGATGGATGCGAGCGTGGTCCCCACTCGGGCGGCTCCACGAGCCGTGGCGCTCGTACTGTGCCGGGTGTGCGCGGTCGCGCGGGTTGGCGCCGAACCCGAAGTGCCAGGCCTCCCAGGCGTATCTCGGAATAATCCGAAGCGCCGCGCGTTCATTGGTGAAGCCAGGCGTAGGCGGGCGGACGAGGCCCAGATCGAGCTCCGTGCCGTACCGGTGAAGCGATGTGCCGGGGGGGGCGACCCACTTCGGGTTGGGGTTGGCGGCGAAGAGGCCCGCCTGCTCGGCGTCGGAGCGGAAGCCGCTCGTAACCGACAGGTGGAGCCCGGCCTCCTCCAGGGCGGCGGCCGCCAGGCGGTCGAACGCGATCGCCACGTCGGGGCGCATCGGCTTTCCCATCCGGCAGGCCAGCGGGCCCTCGTACCCGCCCCCGCTGGCGAAGGCGGGACAGCCGGCCATCGTGCCGGCGGGGCCCGTCAGCGAGGCGGCCGCCGTCAGCTCGGCGGTGGCGCGCCCTCGCACCCGGACGGCTGCCTGGCGGGGCCCTCCGTCCACCGAAATCCCGGCCTCTCCCCTGGCGGTGACCGTAACCCGGGCGGGCGCGAAGGCATCTCGCGGAAACATGACGTCCCGCGCGACCACGCGCACCCGGTTGCGGCGGGCCACGCGCACCGCCGCGCCTCGAGCCAGCGACAGATAGGCCGCGGTCGACAGATGCCGCGGATTTGGCAGCCCGTTCTCCAAGTAGGGCGGCTCGAACAGCCGCGGATAGGCCCGGCTCATGGCTCGCGCCGCCGACATCGCGGCCAGGTCGGCCGCGCGCTGATGGCGCCCCTTCGCGCCCAGCGCCTGGCCGAAGGCACCGAAGACCGCGAGACCCACCAACAGCGATCCCACCACGCCCAGCAGCAGGATCGTGGCCTGCCCGCACTCGCTGCGGAGATCGCCGATCCGGGCGCGAAGCACCATGGGCCGACGACGCTCGCCTGCGCTCGGTTACGGCTCAACGCACGAGCGGAGCAGATCGGCTACGCGAGCGTGACGACCGGGGGTGGTCCTCCGGCGGTCGTACTTGGCGGTGACGTCACCGCACTGGCCGTCGCACGAAGCCTTGGCAGTGCCGGAGTGGAGGTCCATGCCCTGGGTTCGGGGCACGACTCGGTTCGCCACTCTCGTTTCTGCGCGCGGTTCGTCGACCTCGGGGCCGACGAGCACGTGCAGGAGCGCTGGCTGACATGGCTGAGCGAAGGCTCCTCCGGGGGCGGTAGTGATTCCCTGCTCGGACGAAGGCCTCGAGTTGATGGCCCGGCACCGGTCATCTCTGCTCGAGTCCGGGCTCGTACCGATCGAGGCGAACGACGAGGTGGTGCTGGCGATGCTGGACAAGCAGCGGACCTATGCGTTGGCCGCCAAGGCCGGCATCCCGGTCCCTGCACCGCCATGGTCAGGAACGAGGACGAGCTGCGTGCCGCCGAGCGGGAGATCGGTTACCCATGCGCTCTGAAGCCCGTTCACGCACACATCTTCAGGCGCCGGTTGCCAGGCAAGGGCTTCCTCGTCGACGACGGCGTTCAGCTGGAGCGCGCCTTCGCGCCACGCGGGCGTTCGGCGACCGAGGTCTACGCTCCACCCATCTGACCCCCGGGTGGCGGACTGGTATCAGTCCTGCTACGGCTACCTCGACGAGAACGGTGCGCCGGTCTTCCTTCTCGACGAGAGAGTACAGAAGCGAGCAGACTCGTCAGTACCCATCAAGTTGCGGCAGCGGTTGCCACCACCGACCGACTGGGATCCCGCCGTGGCCGAGGTTGGGCTGCGTTTCCTCCGAGCCGTTCGTCGTCCCCGTGGTCCTGGCCCACGTGGAGTTCAGCGGGACCCACGCAACGGGGAGCTCACGTTGATCGAGCGCAATCACCGCTGCACGCCGTCCACCGCCCTCATCCGAGCCGCCGGCGTGGACATGCCGCTCGTACAAACCGTGCCGTTGGGCGCCCAGCACCCCAATCAGCGCCATCGGAGCGGGTTGGCAATGTGGTTTCCGCTCACCGACCTTCGAGCTTTCAGGGAGTACCGGCACTGCGGAGAGCTTTCGTTTGGCGGCTGGGCGCGCAGCCTTCTCCGTCCCACGCGTTTCCCCCGTGCGCGGTGGGATGATCCGCTGCCTATGATCGCGGCCTTCGCGCCCGAGGTCAGGGGAGCCGGTCGAAAGCTCCGGCGACTGGCCCGACGACGGTGAACCCGTTTCGGCTCATGCGCCCACTTGCGGGCCATCGGCTCATGCCCGCCGGCCGGCGATCCGAAAGAACCGGCATGAAGATCGTCGTTGCGGCTCTGGGCGTCGCCGTCCTCGCATCGGCCTCCGCCGAGGCGCGCCTCAAGCCCGCGGCGCAGCTCATCGCCGCCGCCGAGACGTCCGGCGTGCGCCTGACCTGGAAGGACCGCTCGCGGGGAGAAACGCGGTACGAGGTCCGACGCCGGGGGCGCAGCGTACGGCTCAAGGCCGGCCGGACGGCCTGGACCGACCGCAGGGTGGTTCCCGCGACAACGTACCGGTACACCGTCAGACCCTGCCACCGCGCAGCGCTGCGCCACGGGGTCGGTCCGTGACCGTCACCACGCCCCCCTCGACGTGCCGCCCGCGGACGACACCCCCGGCGGCGGCACCCCGGGTGGTGGCGGCCCGCCCGCTGGCGGCGCACCCGGAGGGAGTACCTCATCCGAAGCCCCACCATCGGCGGCTGCCCGATCTTCCCCGGCGACAGCCCGTGGAACACGGACATCTCGCAGGCGCCGCTGGTTGACACCTCGCACGACTCATCGGCTCGCTCGGCTCGATGACGCTGTGGCCGGACTTCGGCTGGCACGGCCAGTACGGCATCCCCTACGTCAGCGTGCCTTTCAGCCAACCGCTCGTCCCGATCTCCTTCGACGTGCCCGAGGAATCCGACCCCGGGCCATATCCCATCCCGCCGACGCGCCGGTCGAGGGCGGGACCGATCGACACGTGATCGCCCTGCGGCAGGGCGACTGCAAGCTCTTCGAAGATGTACGCCGCCGAGCGCGAGGGCGAGGGCTGGCACGCCTACAGCGGTGCCGTGTGGGACCTGCACTCCAACGCGCTGCGCCCCGAGGGCTGGACCTCCGCCGACGGCGCGGGGCTGCCGATCCTGCCCGGGCTGGCTCGCCGCGACGAGGCCGACAGCGGCGTCATCCGCCACGCGCTGCGCATCACCGTGCCGATCACCCAGCGGGCCTACATCCACCCGGCCACCCACTGGGCATCCTCCAACACCGATCCCGACCAGCCGCCGATGGGCCTGCGGGTGCGCCTGAAGGCGAGCTACGACATCTCGGGGCTGCAGGGCCAGGCGCGGGCGGTCGCCCAGGCCCTCAAGACCTACGGTGCGATCGTGGCCGACAACGCCGGCTCGCCGAAGGTCTTCGTGTCCGGTGCCGTCGACATGGGCTGGAACGACGACGACCTGAACGGCCTGAAGACGATCCCGGCGAGTGCACTCGAGGCGGTGCAGACGGGCTCGGTCGTGCGCGGCTACTGAGGCGCGTCGGCTCGACCTGGCGCGGCGCAGCGTGAACTGGAAGCGCAAGGCAAGAGTCCAGAACCTGGTTGCCCGTCTTCCGAAGTCGAACCGGATCTACTACCGGATCCAGCGCAGCGTTGGAACCTTCCGGCCGGGGCGCATCGACGCGTTCGAATGGTTCGAGGCCGGGTCGATCGTCGTCAAGTGGGTGAAATCCGCGGGCCAGGACGTCGCCGGCAAGCGCTTCTTGGAGGTCGGAACCGGGCGTCACCTATGCGTCCCGGCCGGCCTCTGGCTCTGTGGGGCGGCGCAGACCGTGACCGTCGACCTGAACAGGTACCTCTCGGAACCGGTGGCCGCGGAGTGCGTCCGGTACCTGAGAGACAACCGCGACCAAATATGGGAGATGTTCGGTGAGGAGGCGTTGACGCCGCGGTTCGAGGAGCGCTATCGCCAGTTGACGAACTTCTCTGGTCGCCTACCCGAGCTCCTGCAGCTGATCAACACGACCTACATCGCGCCCGCAGATGCGGCGAGCCTCGATGTCCCGGATCGGAGCTTCGATTTCCACATCTCGCACGTGGTGTTCGAGCATGTCCCGCCCGAAACGATTCTGAAGATCCTCGACGAAGCGCGCCGGGTCCTGGTCCCGAACGGGCTGTTGGTCCACATCATCGATGCATCCGACCATTTCAGCCACGGCGATCCCTCGATCACGAAGATCAACTTCCTCCAGTTCGACGATCGCGAATGGGATCGCTGGGCGGGCAACAGGTTCATGTACCACAACCGGTTGCGTGGCTATCAGCACATCGGGTTGTTCGAAGAGGCCGGGATTCGGATCCTGCGGCAGAGTCGTACCGTCGATGAGAGGTCGCTCGACGCGCTTCGCAGCGGCTTCCAGCTCGCTGATCGTTACCGGGATGTCACTCCTGAGGAGCTTGCCGTGACCAACTTCGTCGTGATGGGGACCTTCGCGGATACCTAGCGCGGGACCCTGGATTCAGACTCCCGGTGCCATCGCGCAGCGGACTCGCAGATCTGGGCGAACCGCGCGCCGGCGTTGCTCCAGGCGAACTGTCGCCTGACGGTCGCTGCTGCGCGTTGTCCCAGCTCGCGCGCGAACGCGTCGTCCGTGAGCGTTCGCACGACCGCATCGGCGAAGCGTTCCGGCCCGTCGGCGATCAAGACGTCCAAGCCGTCCCGGAGCGGCAGGCCCTCGGCACCGATGCTCGTCGAGATGACCGCCTTTTCCATCGCCATCGCCTCGAGGATCTTCAGGCGGGTTCCACCGCCGATGCGCAGCGGCACGACGTACGCCGCGGCACGCTCGATGTACGGGCGGACGTCGTCGACACGACCGGTCACGGCGATCGAGGGGTCACGCCGGCCGAGCCTGAGAAGGTTGGCGCGCGGGTCGTGGCCTACGACGCTCAGCGTCGCGTCGGGCAGCCGGTCCTTGACGCGCGGCATGATCCGCTCCGCGAAGTAGCGGACCGCATCCTCGTTCGGTATCCAGTCCATCGCGCCGGTGAACACGAGGCTGCGTGGGGTCGGGCGGACCGTGCCGGCGGGGCGGAAGAAATCCGTGTCAACGCCGGTGGGCACGTCCTCGATTCGCGTGACGCCATAGTCGCGCTGCATGGCCTCCCGATCCGCCGCCGAGACGGCGGCCAGGTAGTCGAAGCGCAGGCAGGCCGACCGCTCGTACGCGTGCATCTTCCGCCACTGGTGACGCAGGTAAGCCGCCTTGAGGGGATTTCGCTGCACGTCGGAGTGCCGCTTCCAGATCATCGCTTCCACGTTGTGCTGGAACAGCACACTGGGGCAGGGGACCGCGCCCGGTACGTTCACGCTGGGGAACAAGAAGTCGCTTACGAGCACATCGGGCGGGTCGGTGGAGACGCGTCCCTCCACCTCACGGACCATCTCATCGGACCGGTACCTCTCGACGGGGTAGGGCAGCGGGGACAGGATGTTCCGGCCAAGCCCGGCATAGAAACGCGCGGAGAATCTCGCGATGGTGGGGTGAGGTACGCAGATCAGCTCGTCGCAGTACTCCTCGGCCTGAACCCGCGCTCGTTGTGTGCCCATGCCGTCGTCCAACGTCAGGTAGGTGACGTGGTTGTCTCGCCTGAGCTCCTTCAGGATGTGGTACGTGCGGATCTTCCCGCCGCTGTCGACGGGGTGAAGAAGGCCCGTTTTCAGCCAGAGCACCCGCACCTCGGAGGCCAAGCTAGTACAGGGTCTGCGAGATTTGCCCGCCATGAAGGCCGGTCATGACTAGCGCGCGCCCACCTCACGGTCTGAAGGTCGCCATCGTCGGCTGCGGCAAGATCGCCGACGCCCACGCCGGCGAGATCGCCAAGCTGCCCGGGCGGGCGCGGCTGATCGCCGCCTGCGACCGCGAGTTGCTGCTCGCCGAGCAGCTGGCCGCCCGCTACGGCATCCCTCGCCACTACGACGACCTGGGCGCCCTGCTCGACCGCGAGCGCCCGGACGTGGTCCACGTGACGACTCCCCCGCAGGCTCACCTGGAGCTTGCGCGCCAGGCGCTCGACGCCGGCTGCCACGTCTACGTCGAGAAGCCATTCACTCTGAGCGCCGACGACTCGCGAGCGCTGGTCGCGCACGCCGAGCAGGTGGGCCGGAAGCTGACCGTGGGTTACGCAACCTTCTTCGATCCGCCCGCCCTCAAGATGCGCGAGCTGATCGGCGAGGGCCTGCTGGGGGACCCCGTGCATGTCGAGAGCTTCCTTGGCTACGACCTGGGCAGCCCGTTCGGCCAGGCCATGCTCGCCGACGGCGGCCACTGGGTGCACAAGCTGCCCGGCAGGCTGTTCCACAACACCATCGACCACGTGCTGAGCAAGATCTGCGAGTTCCTGCCGGACGAGGAGCCCCGCGTGCTGGCCCACGCCTACGCGCTGCACGGCGAAGCATTCGGTGACGATCGCGATCGGCTGAAGGAGGAGCTGCGTGTGATCCTGGCCGGCGCAGAAGTGAGCGCGTATGCCACGTTCTCGGCTCATATCCGGCCCGCGGGCCAGTTCGTTCGCGTGTACGGCACCAGGAACACGCTTCAGGTCGACTACGCGGCGCGCACCGTCACGCTCGACAGCTCGGCGCCGCTGGGGAGCGCAATCGGCCGGCTCGTGCCCGCCTTCCAGCAGGCGAGGGGCTTCCTCAAGGAGGGCGCCGGCAACGTGTGGCGCTTCGCGAAGAGCGACTTTCACTACTTCGCCGGGCTCCAGACGCAGCTCGGTCGCTTCTATGACTGCATCGAGCGGGACGGGCCACCGCCCTACCCCTACCGCGACATCGTGCGCGTGTCGGCCTTGCTGGACGAGATCTTCCGGCAGGTCGAGCACGCGGACGCTCGATGACCGCGCTCGTGACCGGCGCCGGCGGCTTTCTGGCCACCGCGCTGGTCGAGCGGCTGCTCGCGCACCCCGCCGCGCCCCTGCGCCTGTTCGTTCGGCCCGGCGCCAAGCAACAGAAGCTCGAGGAGCTGGCGCGGCGCTCCGCCGCCGAAATCGAGGTGGTCGTCGGCTCGCTGACCGACCCCGGCCGACTGCGCCCGGGCCGTCGCGGGGGTGGACATCGTGTACCACCTCGCCGCCAGCGCCGCGCGGCGCCCCCGCCGACAGTTCTTGCAACACCGTCGTCGCGAGCAAGCACCTGCTCGACGCGATCGTGGCGGAGCAGCGGCCGGTCAAGGCGGTGCTCGTGTCGTCGTTCTCGGTCTACGGCGTGGCCGCGCTCGGCCGCGGCGCCCTCGTCGACGAGCGCACGCCGCTCGAGCCACACCCCGAGCGTCGTGATGTCTACGCCCAGTGCAAGCTGCGGCAGGAACAGCTGTTCTGGGAGTACCGCGAGCGCCACGGGGTGCCGCTCGTCGTGCTGCGCCCGGGCGTCCTCTATGGCCCGGGGGCCGCTGCCGTCCACCCGCGCGTCGGTTTGAGCCTGTTCGGTGTGTTTCTGCACCTGGGCGGCGACAACCAGCTGCCGCTCAACTACGTCGACAACTGCGCCGAGGCGATCGTGGTGGCCGGGCGCCATCCCGACGCCGTCGGCCAGGCCTACAACACGGTCGATGACGACCTGCCCACCTGCGCCGAGTACCTGCGCGCATACCGAAGGAACGTCGAGCCCCTCCGCGCCGTGCGCGTGCCCTATCCCGGCGACGCTCGCGTTCAGCGTCGCGGTGCAGAGGTACCACGCCCGGTCGAAGGGTCAGCTTCCAGATGTGTTCACGCCCTACAAGACGGCCGCGCTGTGGGGCGGCAACCGCTTCTCGAACGACAAGCTCAAGGCGATCGGCTATCGCGAGGTCGTTTCGACGCAGGAGGGCATGCGGCGGACGTTCGAAGCCTTGAAGCAGGAGCGAGTCGGCTAGCGGATCCCCGCCCTGTCCGACGTAGACTGACCGCCGTGTCGTATGAGATCGAGACAAGGCATGCGCCGAGTCGGCCGGAGGGTGCACTCGGGCCATATCTCCGAGCGATCAGGGCGCACGGGTTGCTCGTGGTCGGGGTCACTGCACTCACCGTGGCAGCCAGCTGTGTTTGGCTGCTGGTCCGGGCAGACACCTATGAGGCCACGGCCCAGCTTCTGGTGACGCCGCTCCCCCAAGACGACACGACCTTCATCGGCGTCCAGGTCCTTCGCGAGTCGAGCGAACCCACTCGGACCACGCAAACCGCGGCGACGCTCGCGTCCTCGCGGCAAGCTGCCCAGCTGACCGCCGACAGACTCGCCTCGGGTTGGAGCGTCGAGCGGGTGGAGAGCTCGATCGACGTCAAGCCACAGGGTGAGAGCAGCGTTCTGGCGGTCAGCGCTCGGGCCGACAACGCCGGCCTGGCGGCTCGAGCTGCCAACGAGTTCGCGGGCGCGGTGCTCGAGACTCGCCAGGAGGCGCTGCAGACGCAGGTGGAGGCCCTAATCCGTCAACTGGAGGCTCGAAGTCGCGAGCTGGAGCCGAACACCGGAGTCGCGCTCGACACCGCCCAGCGACTGAACCAGCTGGAGCTCGTCAGAACCGGGGTCGATCCGACGTTGTCGCTCCTCCAGCCGGCGAGCGTGCCCACCTCGCCCGTCGGTCCTCCGTCGTGGCTGGTCATCGTGTTGTCATTGTTGGCCGGCTTTACCCTGGCGGCTGTTGCGGCGCTTCTGGTCGACGCCCTCGTCCGGAGGCCGCGCTCGCCCTACGGCGTCGAATAGGCGCTTGGCCGCCCGCCCGGTCCCCTTCCTTTCTTCCTCCCCGCGGCCGCTGACCGCCATCTCACTCCTGGCCGCGGTGCTGGTCGGGACCGCGATGGCCGTCAACCAGCTCGCCGGCCTGTCGCTCTTGGTCGCGCTCTGCTACGTGCCGCTCGTCCTGATCAACCTGCCAGTCGCCATTGCGCTCTGGGTTCCTTTCGTCTTCCTGGACGAGCTCCCCGCGCCACTCCCGATAGGGGCCGCAGCCGGGAGCCTCATCGTCGTCGCCTGGTTGGGCACCGTCCGCGAGCGGGCGAGTTGGGTACGGCATTTCGTCGCGACCAACCGGCGCCTGCTCGCCCTCCTCGGCCTGCTCCTGGTTTGGATCGCCCTGAGCGCAATCTGGGCAGACGACCTGGAGCTCTTCGGCTCCGGCATCGGGCGTTGGTCAGTCGCCGCCCTTCTCTTCGTGATCGTGACGACGACGATCTCCAGCGCGCGGCATGCGCGGCTGCTGGCGGGCGCCTTCGTCGTTGGAGCGGTTCTCTCGGTGGCTATCGGCCTCGCGGAGACCCCGTCTCTTACCGAAGCCACCGATAGGCGGGGCCGGCTGTATGGAGGCAGCGGCGACCCGAACTATTCCGCGGCCGGTTACCTGGCGGGGATCATCATGGCGGGCGGGCTCCTCGGCGGAACCCGGCGACCAGAGCTCCGATTTCTGCTCATGGCGGCGATGGTGGTTCTCGCCGCGGGGCTCGCCGCCACCGAGTCACGGGGCGCACTCATCGGGGCTGGGGCAGCCACCGTCGCGGCTCTGGTGCTCTACAAGGGCCGGCGCGCGCAGGTGCTTGCCGTGGTCGGAACCGCCTTCAGCATCGCGGCGCTCATCTTCTCCGTCTCGCCCAGCGCATGGGAGAGGGTGACCAGCGTCGAGAACGACGAGCCGCGATCCGAGCTGTGGCTGGTCGCCTGGCGCATGGCAGAGGACCATCCGCTGACGGGTGTCGGGCTGGACAACTTCACGGCCGAGGCAAGCGGATACGTGCAACAACCGGGATCGCTCGAATGGGTCGAGCTGATAGCCGAGAAGCCCCTGGTGGTTCACAACTCCTTTCTCCAGCTTCTGGTGGACACCGGGCCCCTCGGGCTCATCCTGTACGTGAGTCTCGTGGTGGCGTGCCTGAGGGCGGCTCTGATCGCGGCGAAGCGCTTCGAGGCACAGGACCTCGACGCGTTGGCGGGGTTCTCGCGGGCGACGGCGGTGGCGATCATCGCCATGGTCTCGGTCTCCGTGTTCCTGTCAAACGCGGAGGATCGGCGAACCTGGCTGCTTCTCGCGCTGGCACCCGCGCTGCTGGCGATCGCCACGCGCGCGAGGGGGAAAGGGTTGGTATCCACGTCCACGCCCTGATCAGCGAGCTGGGCTTCGGGGGAGCCGAAACGCTCCTGGTCGATCTTGCGGCGGCCGCGCCGGCGGTTGGCATCGAGCTGTCGATCAGCTTCCTCAACGTGGGCGAATCGCGAGCGTCCGCCGACCGGCTGTGTGAGATGGGGCTCGAGCCGGTCCTGGTGCCGTTTCGTCGGCTCGTGAGCGTGTCGGACCATCGAGCCGTGCGCGAGCACCTGGTCGCCGTCCGGCCCGACGTCGTCCACACCCACCTGCGTACTGCCGACCTCGTGGGCGGCGTGGCGGCCCGCGGGTTGAGGCTGCCGCACGTCTCCACCCTGCATGGCTTCGACTGGGGCGCTCACGGTCCGGGCACGAGTGCCCGCGGGCGCGCCGGAACGGCGCTGGTGATGATGTCGAGAAGGCGACTTGCGCGACGCTTGATCGCCGTGAGCAAGGCCGTCGAACGCGACTATCTGGCGTACACCGGCGACGCGAGTGAGCACGTCGTAACGATTCACAACGGGACTGCGCGGACCGCCCGGCCGGGAGCGGGTCGGGCAGTCCGCGCCGAGTTGAAGCTGCGGCCCGACGAGTTCGTGGTCGTCATGCTTTCGTGGCTCCATCCCCTGAAAGGGCACAAGCTGGCCGTTGAAGCGGCGGCTCGGCTGACGGACCGGATACCGGGGATGCGCCTGGTGATCGTTGGCGACGGGCCGGAGGCGGAGCGGTTGCGCCGCGACGCGGGGCGACTCGCGCCCGCCACGATCTTCACCGGTTACCGCAGCGACGTCATGGAATTGCTGGATGCGGCGGACCTGCTACTGCACCCCTCGCGGATGGAGGGCTTCCCGGTCACGCTGCTCGAGGCCATGGCCGCGCGCGTTCCGATCCTCGCCACGCGGGTCGGCGGAATCCCGGAGATCGTGGAGGACGGAATCACCGGGATCCTGCTTAAACCACCCGCCTCAGCGGACGGCCTGGCAGCGGCGATCGAGACCCTGCGCGGCGACCCCGGACTGCGAGCTC
This sequence comes from uncultured Thermoleophilaceae bacterium, assembly GCA_963819635.1. Lineage (GTDB taxonomy): Bacteria > Actinomycetota > Thermoleophilia > Solirubrobacterales > Thermoleophilaceae > JACVRW01. Next base: position 59,320 of record CAWFWX010000001.1, on the reverse strand, counting down.
GGCTTGCCGAGCGCGGGCAGCGGCGCTTCGAGGAGAGGTTCACCGCCAAGCAGTGGGCGGGCAGGCTACGGCTCTTCTACGAGACGGAGTTGAAAGCGGAGCAGACCCCGCGCTAGCCCGGAACGCACATGCTCGTCCTCGGAATCAACAGTGCTCTGCATGACTCGTCGGTGGCGCTCGTCGGCGACGACGGCGTCGTCTTCGCGGCCGCGGAGGAGCGCTTCACGCGGCTCAAGCACGACGTCACTCCTCCGGGCAGGGCGATCGAGGCGGCCCTGCACCACGCCGGTGCCTCGCTGGAGGACCTCGATTCGGTGGTCTTCGGCTGGAACCGACCGGGCCTCGGCGAGGCACAGGACCTTCGCGGCCTGCTGACCGGTCACATGCCGTTCGACCTGCGGACCTTCGCGCCCCATGTTGCGCTGCTTGCCCGGGCCGTCTACCGCGAGGGCGGCAAGCGGGCGCTGAACCGGCGCTTCCGGTCCCCTTCGATGGCCGGTGCCGGGTTCGTCGATCACCACGAGGCGCACGCCTGGAGTACGTTCGACCTGTCCGGCTTCGAAGACGCCGCCGTGCTCGTCGTCGACGGTCGCGGCGCCTGGCAGTCAACGTCGATCTACGACGGGCATTCGGGAGGACTTCGCCGCCTTGCGGCGGTGCGTTATCCGAACTCGCTCGGTTCGCTCTACACAAGGTTCACGAAACTGCTCGGGTTCGAGGATCGGGACGAGTGGAAGCTCATGGGCCTGGCCGCCTACGGCACGCCGAGCGTCAGCCTCGACGAGGTCGTGCGCATCACGCCCGACGGGTATCGGGTCAACAAGCACGCGGCGTGGATTGGAGGCGAGCAGTTCCTCACGTCGCGGTTCGGCGCCCGGCGCGATCCAGAGCGGGGCTTCTCGCAGGAGGACAAGGACCTGGCCGCGTCCGTCCAGCAGGCGATCGAGGACGCGATGCTGACCCTCGTCCGGAAGGCCGTCAGGATGACCGGACGGCGCAGGCTGTGTCTGGCCGGCGGCGTGGCCATGAACGCGAAGGCCAACGGCAAGATCCTGGCCGCTGGCCTGGTCGACGACCTGTTCATCCAGCCGGCCGCAACCGACGACGGGACCGCAATCGGCGCCGCGATAGCGGCTCACCGTCGCGCGGGCCGCTGGAACGGGAACGCTCGCATGGAGCACGCCTACCTGGGCCCCGGCTATACGGACGATGAGATCGGGCGCGTGCTCGGGTACGCCCGGCTGACCCACACCCAGGTGCCCGAGATCGAAAGGGTGGTCGCCGAGCTGCTCGCTGGCGGATTCGTCGTGGGCTGGTTCCAGGGCAGGATGGAATTCGGGCCGCGCGCGCTGGGAAATCGATCCATCCTCGCCGATCCGCGCGACGCGGCCACCCGCGACCGGGTGAACGCCTCCGTGAAGTTCCGCGAGGAGTGGCGGCCCTTCGCGCCGGCCTGCCTCGAGGAGTCCGCCAACGAGTATTTCGAGCCGCACGGAGAGTCGCCGTTCATGATCGTCACCTTCACGGTTCGATCCGAGAAGCGAAGCGTGATCCCCGCAGTGACGCACGTGGACAACAGCGCTCGGGTTCAGACGGTCCGCCGCGAGACCAACCCGCGCTTCTATCGGTTGATCTCCGAGTTCGGACGAATCACGGGAGTTCCCGTGGTGCTCAACACGTCGTTCAACCTGCGTGGCGAACCCATCGTCTGCACGCCGCAGGACGCCCTGCGGACCTTCTTCACGTCCGGCCTGGACTTCCTCGCGATCGGGAACTACCTCCTGGCCAAGGACGACGTCCGGGCAAGCATGGACACGGTGTTGGAACCTCCGGTCGCAAGCTAGCCCCGCCCCCTGCCGACCAGCAGCCCGAGCTTTTCCAAGAGCTTGGGGCCGACGATCTGCGGCGCCAGCGCCAACCGCTTGCCGTCCACCGCCGTCAGGTCACCCAAGCCCGCGAGCGTGTGGGCGCCAGCCGTGTAACGGCTGCCGGGCGGCAGCGTGAACCTGACCACCGGCTCCTCCGCGAACTCGGTCGTCGTGAGCAGTGTCACACGGTTGATGACCACGGCTCTGCCGTAGCCGCCGGCGGAGTCCTGAGCCGGCCGGTACAGCTCTCCCTCGAAGACGAACGGCGTGCCCGCGGGCCTGCTCGACCGGACATCGGCCTTCACAGGGTTGGCCGGGTGCGGCTCCCACGGACCGAGTAGCTCGGGCGAGTGCCAGAGCTTCAGCTTCACGTCCGGGTCGTCGTTCTCGTCGCCGCAGAAGAGCCACCAGTGACCGCCGTGGTGGATAAGCGTCGGATCGAGCGCGGCGAAGCCCTCGAGCAGCCTCGCGTGCTCGGTCCAGCGCCGCCCATCAGCGTCGAGCACATAGAGGAACACGCCGTGCCGGTCCTTGCTCTCGGGGGTACAGACCACGCGGCCGTCGTACTCGAACAGGTACGGGTAGGACATATGGGTCGCTCGGCCGAACACCTCACTCGGCCGCCGCCCGCGGAGTCCCTCGTCGAGGTCGACCTCGACGATGCTGCCCATGTCCGACCGGTCGTCCCACTCCTCCATCAGCAGCCTCGTCGTCCCCCCCACCCGTACAAGGAACGGATCAGCCAGGAATCCCCGCGATTTCCGGTACGGGAGCCACTCGACCACGGGCTGGAAGTCGTCGCTCAGGAAGCTCTCTATGGGACGGCGGACGATGCCGACATGGAAGCGCTCGAGCATGAAGATCGACTTGAGCTGGGCCTTTATCCAGGCGAATCTCTTTCGCGCCAGGAACCGCATGGTCTGGCTGCTGGTGGGCGCCTGCCGGAGCGGCCCCGGAGTGCTGCTCGGCGGCGCGCCCAGGTAGCCGGCGGTGCCGTTCAGGATGTCGCGGGCCACGCGTGCGGGCATGTACGCACTGGCCCAGGCGATCTCGTCGAGAGTCCCCTTGTACGAGCCGGGCCTGGTGCTGACGAAGCACCTCTGGAGCACGACGCCGTCGTGCGGCGGCTCGGTCAATCGCTGGAGGAACGCGCCCGTGGCACGCTCCGCGAGGTAGACCTCCCAGAAGCCTGGCGGCGCGCCCCCCGACAACGGCTCGGCCGAGAGATTGAACGACCAGACCCCGTGGGTCGGGGCATCGAGGAGCTCGCCTCGGACGGCCCGGAAGCCGAGGAGGAGGATGAAGTCCAGGCGCTGGTCGCGGATCGACTCGATGTCGTGCGCCTCGGCCGTGGGGACCCCGGCGAAGGCGTCGGAGAGATCGACCGGCTGGTAGGCGGAGATCCTCCGCATGGGTCGCAGTCGCAGGTACGCGTCCCAGAGGCGCGGCCCGGAGCGCGGGGCCGGGGGCTCCCCCTCGTCTTCGATCACGAGCGCCAGCTCCAGACCCTCCGTCCGCAGGAGCTCCCGGACGGCGGCGGCCAACGCGGCCTCCACTCTCGGCCCCGGGCACATCACTCCGAAGCGCAGCGAGCGCTGGGCCAGGCTAGGCGTGGGGCTCACCCCCGCCTTTCCGTCCCGTCGGTGACCTCGCGATAGAGCGCCAGCCAGCGTTCGCGGGCCGAGTCCCAGCCGTAGTCGAGCGCGCGACGATGGGCGGTCTCGATCAGCTGGCCTGCGAGCTCCCGGTCATCGAGCAGCCGCTGCGCGGATGCTGCCATCGCGACGTGATCCCCACGCCGGACCACCAGCCCCGTCAGGCCGTCCTCCACCATGTCCGGAATGCCCCCGGCGTCGGTCGTGATCACGGGGAGGCCCGCGGCCGAGGCCTCCAGGATCGAGAGCGGGGCCGCGTCCACGTCGGACCCGTTGAGATAGATGTCGGCCGTGCCGTAGAGGTCGCCCATCTCGGCCTGGGGCACCCACCCCAGGAACTGGACATCGCGCAGGCCGAGCTCCCGCGCCAACCGCTCCAGACGACCGCGCTCGGGTCCGTCGCCGGCCACGATCAGCTTTGCTTCGGCTACGCGTTCCTGGATGAGTGCGAACGCCCGCAGCACGCACTCGACGTTGTATCGCGGAGACAGGGAACGGCTCGAGAGAAAGACGGGCCGGAGACTGCCCGCGTACGCGGAAGCGAAACCGGCTCAGCTCGATGGCGTTCGGAAGCGTGCGGGCGGGCAGCCCGTGGGAGGCAAATGCTCGCGCCACGGTCTCCGACGGCACAACGATCGAGTCGACCAGGCGCATGATCGGGATCGCCGACCGCCGCCCGCGAGCGAGGTGATCCGCGGCCTCGCCGGAGTGGTAGTTGAGAATCGTGCTGCGCCCGAACAGCCTGGCCACCAGGATCGCGGGGGTGCTCGAGATCAGGAACGACGAGCTTGCGGCGGAGAGGACGTGCACGACGTCGTGTCGCGGGACGCGCGTGAGCAGCCGCGCGGAGTACACGATCGAGTTGACGGCGGTCCGCACGTACTTGACTCGTTGAAGCAGCCCGAGCGGGCCAGACAGGGGCGGGGCGGTCGGCAGGAAGGAGACCCTCACCAACCCGTCGACCCCCAGGTGAGCAAGCATCCCGGCGGCCTGAACCGCCTGTCCACCGACCCGGTCGGGCGAGGACGCGACGATGAGGACCCGCAGCCCGGAGCTCATTCCGCGATTCTGGGCGCGATGTTCGCGGAGCGCAATGCCCCTTTGACGTCCTAATCGGAAGGAAGTAGAACTGGGCGCCGTGAGCGCGGTGGTCGCCAGCGTCCTCGTGCCCGTTCGGAACGAGGAAGGCCAGATCCGCGACACCATCGCGCGAATTCAGGCGCAGCGTTTCGACGATCCGGTGGAGTTCCTGTTCGTCGAAGGGCGCTCGAACGACGGAACCCGCGCGCTGCTCGAGGAGCTGACCGAGGCGGATCTGCGAATGCAGGTCCTCGACAACCCGCGCCGAACCGTCCCCGCCGCACTCAACGTCGGGCTGCAACGCGCGCGGGGCGAGTACATCGCCCGCATGGACGCGCACACGCACTTCCCGCCGGACTACCTCTCGGTGGGCATCGAGCGGCTACGGCGGGGGGACGTGGAGTCGGTCAGCGGTCCGCAGCTTCCGTACGGCACCGGGCGTTGGTCGCGTCGTGTGGCTCTCGCGCTCGGTTCGTGGTTCGGCATCGGCGGGGCTTCCTTTCGTCGCACCAGCGGACGGGAGGTCGAGGTCGAGAGCGGCTTCTGCGGCATTTGGCGTCGCGAGACGCTCGAGTCCCTGGGCGGCTGGGACGAGGACTTTCCCGTGAACGAGGACGCCGACCTCGCGGCGCGGACCCGCGAGAGGGGCGGGCGGATCGTCTGCCTACCGCAGCTCGCCGCTCGCTACGTGCCTCGAGACTCGCTTCCCGCCCTCTTTCGCCAGTACTGGCGCTACGGGCACTATCGCGTCAGGACGACCCGCCGCCATCCGGAGACCCTGCGTCGCTCGCATCTGCTCGCTCCCGGGGTCGCGCTGGCAGCGATGGCCGGCGCGGCAGGACCACGGCCGGCTCGCCGGGTGTCCCGCCTCGCGCTTGGGCTGTACGCCGTCGCCCTGGGGGCCGCAAGCGCCCGTTGCGCACGCCAAGCCAATCCACGCGACGCCGCCGGAGTCCCAGCCGTCTTCGTCGTGATGCACCTGTCCTGGGGCCTCGGGTTCCTCGCCGGCTGCATCCGCTTCGGGCCACCGCTCGGGGCGTTCGCACACATTCTTGGGATGCTGCGCACGTCCAGGTGAGTCTCAACCCAGGCGTACAAGAGCTCCTAGGCTCGCTTCGCTGCCCGGCTACGGGGAGCCCGCTGTCCGTCGCGGGCGATGTCCTGGTAGGCGAGGAGGCCAACCGGCGTTATCCCATCGAGAACGGCATCCCCGTCCTGATCGACGAGGAACAGAGCCTGTTCGACATCGAGCATGTGGTTCAGGAGGGCGTTCGGGCCCGAGCCCGGCCGGAATCGACGACGGGAGCCGCCAGGAGCTCGCTCAAAGGAGTTGCCGGCTTCATCCTCGCCCTGCCGCCAACGCGGGCAAGGAACGTCGCCGCACGAGCCAACTACCGGCACCTCCTGAAGCTCCTTCGTGGGGATTCTCCAATCGGCCGACCGCCGCGCGTACTCGTCGTCGGCGGGCGGACCGTGGGGGCCGGACTCCAGGAGATCCTTGATCAGACCGGGGTCGATGTCATGGAGACCGATGTCGCGCTCGGGCCGCGCACCGAGCTCGTCTGCGACGCCCACGCCCTCCCGTTCGCCGACGGGACCTTCGACGCGGTGGTCATCCAGGCGGTACTCGAGCAGGTCGTGGAGCCATCCCGGGTGGCGTCGGAGATCCACCGCGTGCTCGGCAGCCGCGGCCTGGTCTACTCCGAGGCGCCGTTCATCCAGCAGGTCCACGCGGGCGACCGCGATCTCCACAGGTTCACCCATCTTGGTCACCGGCGCCTGTGGCGCGACTTCGACGAGATCAGCTCCGGCGCGCAGTGCGGGCCGGGAATGGCGCTCATCTGGTCCCTCGAGTACTTCCTCTCGGCGCCGCTGGGCACCTGGGGCGTTGCCCGTGCGCTGGTCAGACGGGTCGTCACGCTCGGTGTGTTCTGGCTGAAGTACCTCGACCATTTCCTCGCAAGCCGGCCGGGTGGCATCGATGCTGCCTCGGGGACGTTCTTCCTGGGCCGCCGCCGAGATAGCCCACTCTCGGATCGCGAGGTCCTCCGGGCGTTCCGCGGCGTTCGCGAGCACGGCTGAGGGCTACCGACCGAGCAGGCTGGCGTAGAGGTCCAGAAGCTTGCGTGCCTCCGGCTCCCAGTTGTACGTCTGCCGCACGGCCTCGCGGCCCCTGGCACCCATGTTCTCGGCTTCATCCGGGTCGTCCATGATCCGGCGGATGGCCGCGGCGATCGCCGCCGTATCGAGAGGATCGACGCAGATGCCGTAGCCGCCCCCCTCCACGAAGCTACGCCACTGGGGGAAGTCGGATACGACGACGGGAAGGCCCGCCGACATGTACTCGAACAGCTTGTGCGAGCGCATGTGCATCTGCATGTGGTTCGGCTCGGGGTGCACGAGCAGCAGGCCGGCCCGGGCGCGGGAGAACGCGTCCCGGACCTCGCCTCCCTGCTGGTGCATCGTGTGAAGGACGCCATCACCAGGTCGACGGTCGCCGCGAGTGGGTTGTCCCAGCTCCTCGACCGAGCGCCACCCGGGACGCGCGGTGGCGCTCTCCCGCTGGCCCCGCTCGGTGAACGTCCCGCCGAGGAGCAACTTGACCCCGGCCAGCTCGGCGGCATCGATCATCTCGAGGATGCCGCGGATGGCGGTGATGGCACCCGTGTAGCACACGGCTCGCTCGCGCTCCGACCAGGCTCGCTCGTTCGAAGCCAGCTCGGAGAGGATCGGAAAGTTGTGGACGGTGACCGTCGGCACGCCGCTTCCTGCGAACCGCTCCGCGAGCGTGGGCTCGGCGGCGACCACCGCGTCGAGTCGTTTCGCCGCGGCGCGCTCGATGCGGTCGAAGGCCATGGAGGTCGGCCGCCGTAAGGGCGGCGCGATCCAGTACTTGCCGAGGATGTCGCCCGGGACGTCCTCGTGGACGTCGTAGACCACCCGCTTACCCAGCCGGTGGAGCCGCACGCCGACCGGCAGCAGTTCGGGATCGTGGAAGTGGTAGAGGGCAGCGTCCAGTGAGCGGGCGGCCCGGTAGACGTCACGGACCGCCCTCGTCATGCGGTCGAAGCGGCTGCTCGCGGGCCGAACGGCCTTGATCGCCACGCCGTCGGCGCGCTCGTCGCCGTTTGCCGGCGCCACCAGGGTGACGTCGTACCCGGCGCGGGCGAGAGTCCGGCACTCCTTGCGGAATATGCGGGCGTCCGGCTGCCGATGAACGGAGGTGAGGTGGGCGACAATTGTCATCGACGCCGGCGGTTATACCGTGGCTACTCCTGTGACTGCCATCCTCGGTCTCAACGCCTTCCACGCCGACGCCGCGGCGGCACTCCTCATCGACGGGAAACTCGTCGCGGCGGTCGAAGAGGAGCGGTTCACTCGCGTCAAGCACTGCGCCGGGTTTCCGGCGCGCGCGGCGCGGTGGTGCCTGGAGGACGCGGGCCTCGCGCCGGGCGACCTCGATCACGTCGCCCTCTCGCGCGACCCGAGGGCGAACCTCGGGCGCAAGCTCCGTTGGCTGATTCGTCATGGCACGCCCGCCTACTACCTGAAGTCGAGGCTCAAGAACGCCGCACAGGTAGTCGGGGTGCGGGATACGCTGTCGCGGGCGCTCGGGGCGGGCCCCGGCGAGCTGCGCGCCGAACTGCACAACGTCGAGCACCATCAGGCACACGTCGCGAGCGCGTTCTTCGTCGCGCCGTTCGAGGACGCCGCTGTGTTGTCCGTGGATGGTTTCGGCGACTTTGCATCGACGATGCTGGCGGTGGGGCGGTCGAACCGTTTCGACGTACTCGACCGGGTGCTGTTCCCGCACTCGCTCGGCTGCTACTACACCGCCGTTACCCAATGGCTGGGCTTTCCGAAGGTCGGGGACGAGGGGAAGGTGATGGGGCTCGCGCCCTACGGTGACCCTGAGCGGCAACACGCACGGATGCGCGAGGTCCTTCGGCCAGCCGACCCCCTATTCCAGCTCGGCCTGGACTACTTCCTCCACCACAAGGAAGGAATCGAGACGAGCTGGGACGAGCAGACGCCGACGATGGGGCGTATCTACTCGGATCGGATGGTGGAGGCGTTCGGTCCGGCCCGTGAGCCGCGAAGTGAGCTCACCCGGCATCACGAGGACGTTGCCGCGGCACTCCAGGCGCAGCTCCAGGAGACATATCTCGACCTACTTCGCGAGCTGTGGGACAGGACGCAGGTGGGAAACGTCTGTCTCGCCGGTGGCGTCGCTCTCAACGCCGTGGCCAACGGCCGGATCCGCCAGGAAACCCCGTTCGATGGCGTCTATGTCCAGCCGGCGGCCAGCGATTCTGGAACGGCCATCGGCTCCGCCTACTACGTGTGGAACCAGCACCTCGGATCGGCACGCGGTTTCGTCATGGAGCACGCCTATACGGGACCTGAGTATTCCGACGCAGAATGCGCGACGGCGATCGCGCAAGCGGGTCTGGAGTCCGAGCGTCTCGGGGATGACGCGCTGTTTCCGGAGGTCGCTCGCCGGATCGAGGCGGGGGAGGTCGTCGGATGGTTCCAGGGCCGGATGGAGTTCGGCCCGCGCGCGCTTGGCAACCGCTCGATCGTCGTCGACCCGCGGCGGGCGGACATGAAGGACGTCCTCAACTCGCGAGTCAAGCACCGCGAGCCCTTCCGCCCATTCGCGCCTTCGATCCTCGCCGCGGAAACCGCCGAGTGGTTCGAGCAGGATTACCCCTCGCCGTTCATGGTGCTCGTCTATCGGACCCGACCGGACAAGCGCGAACAGATCCCGGCGGTGAATCACGTGGACGACACGGGCCGGCTGCAGACCGTGGACGATCGCGTGAACCCGCGCTATCACCGGCTGATCCGGGAGTTCGGGCGCCTCACAGGCGTTCCAATTCTCCTCAACACGTCGTTCAACGAAGACGAGCCGATCGTGATGACGCCCGAGCACGCGGTCGACACGTTCACGAAGACGCGGATGGACCTGCTCGTCCTTGGCAACCGGGTAGTCAGCCGGTCCGCCTGAGCGTCCAGCTCAGGAGACGTCGTCTCGTCGACCCACCGGCCTCGCCGGGATGCCGACGACGGTCGTGCGGGCCGGAACGTCGTCCACGACGACCGCGTTGGCGCCGACGCGCGCGCCATCGCCGATCGTGACGGCGCCGATCACCTTGGCCCCGGCGCCGATGAAGACGTCGTCCCCGAGCGCCGGGCTCGCGCGACGCTCGGCGCCGATGGTGACCTGGTGTTCGATCACGACATTGGCACCACCTCGCACCGTCCCGTTGATTACGAGGCCCGTCGCATGAACGAGCACCAGCCCAGGTCCGAACTCGACGCCGCGCCCGATGATGGCGCCATTGAACATCGAGTTGACCCTGTTGAAGATCATCTCCAGAGGCGAGAGCCCGCGTCGTCGCGATGCCTGCATCAGCCGGTAAGTCACCATCGCCGCCGTGCCATCCGTCAGGAGCGCCTTCGCAACCGCCGCCCGGTCGTCCCGGTCATAGCACCAGCGCGCCTTGTGCCGGAGGTCGCTACTCAGGAGGCGCAGCGTCGTGAGCACCGGGGTGATCCTCGCATGGAACGTCGCTGGCGAGGACATCCTCCAGTGGATCACCCTCGTGCCTCGTGGTCTTCGCCATCCGTTCCTGCGAGCGCGCCTTGCCGGGCCGCCATTCGTCAGGCGCCTCGTCACCCCTTGGCGCCGGCCCGGGCACGGCGGCGCGGAGCGATCTCCCTGAGGTGCCCCAGCAGGGTCCGAACCTGCTCTGGAGCAAAGACCCGGAGCGCCACATACCCGCCGGCCACGCCCGCGGCCACGCCGGTCAGCAGGGGTAGGACGGTCAGGTCGTCCCACACGAGCCGCACGGCGCCCGTCCCAGCCGCTACTCCCGCGCACGCGATCAGCGCCGGAGTCAGTGCCGGGATCAAGGCGCCGGGCCTCAGTGCGATGGCACGCGAGGCCAGCCAGGTCACGAAGCCGACGTGGACCAACTCCGACAGCGCCCGCACCCAGGCGACCAGCACGATTCCCTCCGGAGCGACGGCGATCATCAGCCCCACGATCAGCGGGAGCTTGACGAGGCTGAACGCCACGAGCGTGCGCTGCCGGCCAACGGCCTTGAGCGCGTCTCCCACCGGCCAAACGCTGGCGGCGATGCCCGTCTTCACGGCCATCGCGGCCATCACGCCGCCTGCCGCCGTCCACGTCGAGGAGAAGAGCACGGTGATGATCGGCGACGCGAGAACAGCGAGGCCGACCGCAACCGGCATCGCGTACAGAGTCTGGTATCGCACGAGACCGAGCGTCGCCTCTGCCAGCCGGCGCGCGTCGTCCATTCGCTGGCGTGCCAAGGCCGAGAAGCCGACATGCGAGACGACCGATGACATGTTGGAGATCAGAACCTCCGGCAGGCGACTACCAACCGTGTAGAGGCCGAGCGCGCGGGGGCCGAGGACGGGACCGATGATCGCCTGGTCCATCCGGCCGCCAACGGCCGCGAGCCCATCGAGCATGGTGGCGCCGACGCCGTAGCCCGCCATCGAGCGTGCGATGTCTCGGTCGAAGCTCAGTCGCGGCCGTAGCGGCGTCATCGTCCAGAGGACGACCGTCCAGGCCGCCGATCCGGCCAGCAGCCCGAATACGAGCGCTTCAGCTCCCAGCCCGCCCACGGCGAGCGCGATCGAGACCGTTCCGCTGACGGCCGCCCTGACGAGCAGGGGCCCCGCCCGGCGCCGGAACTGCATATCCCGCAGGAGGAGCCCATCGGGGATGTTGCCGAGCCCGATGACGAGGAGGTTCAGTGCCCCGAGCCGGAACAGGTCCGTCTCTCCCTCGACATCGAAGAAATCGGCCGCGACCGGCGCCAGCAGGACCGCGAGCCCCGTCAGCAGCACCACGAGGACGAGGTTGATCGTGAAGGCGGTCTGGACCCGCTCGCTGACCCCCTCCTCCTGCTCGTAGACCACCGTCGCCTGCATGCCGAGGTCGCTCGCGAGCTCGATCACCAGCAGGTAGACGACGATCGCCGCCACCACGCCGAACTCGGCCGGCGAGAGAAGGCGCGCGAGCACCACGGTTGCGAGGAACGTCAACCCCTTGCCGGCAAAGAACGAAGCACCCGACCAGGCGATCCCCGCTCGCGTGTCGGCTGTCCAGTTACCCGTGGTCATCAGACGGGGCGTCTCCCAGGCTCACCGTACGAACCATTTGCGAAATTCGCGAACTCGGGAGATCGTAGGAGCACCCCCAATCGGACTCGCCCATGCAGAGCAGTACCCCTACGAAGCCCAAGGACCCCTTCCATGCCGCATGAGGCGGCCGCTTTCTGCCTCGCTCTGGTCGCGAGCCTGGGCTTCATGCCGCTTGCCATTCGCACGGGCCACCGCTACCGGCTCCTCGACTACCCCGTGGGCTGGAAGAAGCAGGCCAAGGCCACCCCTTACATCGGGGGCGGGGCGGTCATGCTCGCGTTCTTGCTCACAGCGGTCACGGTCGGCGGCGAGTTGTCGCGCTTCTGGCCCCTGTTCCTCATCGCGCTCCTGATCGGAGCGGTCGGGATGATGGACGACAATCGCGGTCTGTCGCCCTCGGTGAAGATCCTCGTCGAGGTCGGTGCGGCCACCTTCCTCTGGGCGTCCGGGCTCGGCTGGTCGATCTTTTCCAGCGAGGTCGCCAACCTCGTCCTGACGAACCTCTGGGTCCTCGCCCTCGTCAATGCGATGAACCTGCTCGATCTCATGGACGGCGTGGCGGGCACGGTGGCGGCCGTTGCGTCGGGAGGAGTCGGGGTGCTGGCCGCCATCAAGGGCGATCCGTTCCTTGCCATCCTCGCGTTCGCGCTTTCAGGCGCCTGCGCCGGATTTCTTGCTCAAAACCTGCGCTCGCCGGCCCGCATCTACCTCGGAGACTGCGGCACGCTGGCCACCGGCTTCGTCCTGGCCGGGCTGATCGCCGGGCTCCCGGTTGAGGGACAGGCGGGCTGGGCGATAGCGCTGTTGGCCGCAATTCCGCTGTTTGGGCTGCCGCTCTTCGACCTGGCGCTCCGAATCGTCTTGCGGCTGCGGCGCGGGGTCTCCGTCCTGACTCCCGGCCCGGACAGCGTCGCGAACTGGCTGAAAGCATCGCTCGGCTCGCCCCGCAAGGTGGCGCTCGCTCTAGGGGGCGCCCAGGCCGTGCTCTCCGCCTTCTCGATCGCAGCCCTTGGGCTTGGCGAGGAGGCGGTCGTCTCCTTGTCGGTCATGTGCGCGCTGACCGCGGTCCTCCTCGGCAAGGTCATCACCGACTCGTCCTGGGCCCTGGAAGGCCACGCGGCTGCGGGATTCGCGCCGAAGGCTGCGTCGGTCACAACCATGTTGGCGCCGGACCCCTATCCCCAGGAACCCGAGAAGGCTCTGGCGGGACTCTAGATCCCGTGGTAGTTGTAGACCGCGGACTGGAAGGGGCCGCGCGAGACTTGTCCCAGCACAGGCGGACGAAATGCGGTGGCGACCATTCGACGCGCGAAACGGCCAGCAACGCGATATCTCGTCACCGGCGGCGCGGGCTTCATAGGTTCGAGCCTCGTCGACCTGCTCGCTGCGCGCGGCGACAGCGTCCTGGTGCTCGATGACCTGAGCACGGGCAGGCGCGAGAACATCGAGCACCACCTCGACGGTTCTTCGCGGAACGGCGGCGCTTCCCGGCAGGTCCGGTTCGTCGAGGGCTCCGTGCTCGACACGGACCTGGTCGACAACTCCATGCGTTCCGTCGACGTGTGCCTGCACCTCGCGTCCGCCGTGGGGGTTCAGCTGGTGGTCCGACAGCCGCTCCAGTCGCTGATCCGAAACGTACGGGGCAACGACATCGTCATCTCCGCCGCGGCCCGACATAAGCGCCGACTTCTCTTCACCTCGACGTCGGAGATCTACGGGAAGAGCTCTGCTGCCTCCCTCACCGAGGATGCGGATCGGGTCCTCGGTTCTCCCTTCGTCTCGCGCTGGTCTTACGCGACGGCCAAGGCGTTCGGCGAGGCGCTGGCGTACGAGTACCACCGGGACCGGGGTGCGGAGAACATCGTGGTGCGGCTCTTCAACACGGTCGGGCCCCGCCAGACCGGGGCCTACGGGATGGTGTTGCCGCGGTTCGTCCGTCAGGCGCTCGCCGGCGAGGACCTGACCGTCTACGGGACAGGCCTCCAGTCGCGCTGCTTCGTTCACGTGCTCGATGCCGTTCACGCCATCGTCTTGCTCGCCGATTCCGAGCAGGCGCCTGGCCATGTCTTCAACATCGGCTCCTCAACCGCAGTGACCATCGCCGAGCTTGCGGAGAAGGTCATCTCGCGTACGAGATCAAGCTCGGGAACGCGGCTCGTCCCCTACGACGACGCCTATGGCGAGGGCTTCGAGGACCTTCCTCGCCGGAGGCCCGACTGCTCGAGGCTCGAGCAGCTGACGGGTTGGATGCCGACCCGGTCACTCGAGGAGGCGATCGACGACGTGATCGCCTACGAGACCGGCCTCGTCGACGCGACTCCCGCCGTATCGCCGCCGGACACGGGAGCCGCCGTCGAGTCCGCGTAGCGCGCCGTTGGCTCACCGCCGCGGCTCCTCGCAACGATCGGCCAGCTCCTCGATCGCCCGGCCGAGCTCACCGCGGGCCTGGCGTCCGGCGCCGGCAAGCTGGGCGCCCAGGCGCGAGTCGGGCAGCAGGAGATCGGTTGTGCCTCCGAAGGGGCCCGCATGCGACGCCCGGTTCAGCACGACAAGCGGTTCGGGTCCGACACCGGCCAGTGACGCCCGAGCCACGGCCGCAAGGGATGGAGCCACCGGCAGGGAGGCCACGAGCACGACGTGATCGGCAATGGCCGCCGGGGCACCTCCGATGGCGATGCGCCCCGCGTCGAGGACCAAGGGAGCGAGGTACCGGGCGACCTCCGCGAGACGACCGGTATCCCCGCAATCAACCAGGCAGAGCCTGCCGGAGGCCTGCGCCCATGCTCCATCGATCGCCGCGAAGGTCAGTGCAAGACGGGCCGCGGCGGCCGACCCGAGCGGCAGCCCACCGGACCGCGACGGCGACGACACGGCGCAGGCGCCGCCCGGGTCCCGCGCGGCGAGCTGGGCCCCGAGCCCGCGCGCGACCGTAGTCGCCCCGCAGCCCTGACCCAGACCGAAGACCGCTACCACCGGACGCGCGCGCACGACCGGCTCGAACATCTCGACTGCCTCTTCCACGGGGTGGAGCAGCCAGGCCTCGGCGCGCGTGAGCGCGGTCGCGAGAAGCCCTCGACGCGCGAACGCCGGCTGCGCGCTCATCCCGCCTGCTCCACGGCGGCCTCGGCATAGACCTCCAGCTCGCGGGCAAGCGCGGCGAGCGGAGAAGGCGGCCGCAGGCTGACCCGCACGGTGCCGTTCTCCTGCTCCACCCGCGCATGCGCTCGCGACCACCCGGGCAGCGACTCGCGTGCCGCCGCGCCGGGGTCGCCGCCAGCCACCAGTGCGAGCGCCCCCGCCTCGGCGGCAGCACCCGCCTGGACCTTGGCGTAGCCCACCGCCAGCAGCTGGAACAAGGCGAGCCCGAGCAGGATCAGGACCGGGAGCGCACCAAGCAGCTCGACGCTCGCCTGTCCGCGTTCGCGGCTCACTTCACCGGATTCCCGAGCGCGGCCGTCGAGGCGATCGCCACCCGGCCCGCCAGCCCGAACAGCACCGGGACGCCGACCTCGACCCGCGTGGCGCCCGATTCCCGGCGTGACACCTCGAGCCCCGGCTCGAGGTAGCCGGGCAGGGCGCTGCGGGCGGCCCGCTCGCCGTCACGGCCCACCGCCTCCGCGCGGGCGGCCACCCGAGCGGCGTTGGCGCAGGCCCAGGCGGCATGCCCGGCCAGGACGAGCTGCCAGAGGACGGCGCCGACGAGCAGAACCACCGGGACGATCGCCACCAACTCGACGGACGCCTGACCGCGCTGGCACTTCAGCCGTCTCGAAGGCGGTACGGACACGCCGAGCACAGTCGCGCGCGGCGGGCGACGCGACAAGGCGCGCGGGTTACGAAAGCGTGGCTATCCGGCGCGCCGCCTCAACCATATTCGCGGTACTGCGTCCAGACCCAGAAGACGCCGTAGGAGCAGATCCCGAGCAGCGCCAGCCAGGCCAGGACGCCCACGCCGCCCTCGTCGAAGAGCTGGTTCGTGGCCGTGAACGTCAGGAAGGCCAGCCCGACGGAGCTGTAGAGCACGACCCGCTGCCGAGAATCGAGGGTCTCGATCTCCATCCGGTTGCGCCGGAAGAGCATGTAGCCGAACCAGGCGATCGCCACGAAGAAGGCGACCGTGAGCAGCGTGAGCATCACGTCGAGCGCCGAGCCGCCGCCTGGCAGCACCGTCAGGCCCAGCGCGATCAGGGCGATGATCCCAAGCTTGGCGGCGGTGTTCATCGCCTCACAGGCTAGGAGATCACCCCGGCGCTCACGAGGATCAGCACCAGCGAGCCGAGGATCACCCGGTAGGCGACGAACACCGCGGTCGAATGGGTGGATAGAAAGCGGAGCAGGAACGCGATCGCCGCGTAACCGGCGAAGAACGCCATGACCGTGGCGATCACGAGCGCTCCGGCGCCGACGTGCTCGCCCTCCTCGCCGCTGACGATCGTCCCCAGCTCCAGCAGCCCGCTCAGTACGACCGCCGGCACCGACAGCAGGAATGAGAAGCGCGCCGCCGCGGCCCGTTCCAGCCCCAGGAAGAGCCCGGCCGTGATCGTCGCGCCCGAGCGCGACACGCCCGGCACCAGCGCCGCCGCCTGAGCCAGCCCCACCCAGAAGCCGTCGCGCGTCTTGACGTCGTCGAGGCCGCGCTCGCGCTTGCCCACATGCTCTGCCAGCAGCAGGATCAGGCCGAGCACGATCAGCGTGACCCCGATCAGGTAGAGGTCGCGCGCGCCGCTCTCGATCTGGTCCTTGAACAGCAGCCCGAAGATCCCGATCGGGATCGTTCCGAGCACGATGTACCAGCCGAGCCGCGCGTCGAGCTGGGTCCGCAGCGAGGGGTCGCGCAGGCTTCGGAGCCAGGTGCGCGAGATGCGGAGCAGGTCCTCGCGGAAGTAGATGACGACCGCGAGCATCGTCCCGAGCTGGGTGACGGCCGTGAAGGCCGCCCCCGGGTCCTCCCAGCCGGCGAACGCCGGCACGATCCGCAGGTGCGCGGTGCTCGAGATCGGCAGGAACTCCGTGAACCCCTGCACGATGCCGAGGACGATCGCCTCGAGCGTGGACACAGCGGCGAAAGGCTAGTGAGGGTTCTCAGAGAACCGCTTGCGCGAGGCCTCGATCTCCGCCATGGCTTCCTCCCGTGAGTACCAGCCGTCGACCTTCACGGCCTTCTGCTCGAGGTCCTTGTAGATCGAGAAGAAGTGCGCGATCTCGTCGCGCAGCTGCTCGGGCAGGTCCTCGAGGGTCTCCATCTTGTTCCAGCCCGGGTCGGAGAGCGGCACGCAGAGCACCTTGTCGTCGATGCCCTTGTCGTCCTCCATGCGAAACAGCGCGATCGGCTTCACGTCGATCATGCACCCGGGGAAGGTGGCCTCGGAGACGCAGACCATCACGTCGAGCGGGTCGCCGTCCTGGCCGAGGGTCTCCGGGATGAAGCCGTAGTCGGTGGGATAGACGACCGATGAGAAGAGAAACCGGTCGAGCACGAGGGCGTCCCTCTCGTGATCCCATTCGTACTTGTTGCGAGACCCCTTCGGTATCTCGACGATGCAGGCGAAGCTCTCCACCGACCCCTCGCGCCCAGCTTATAGAGTTCGGGCAGTGCGAATCCTGGCTTTGACCTGCGTTTTCGTGCTGCTCCCCGCGGCCGCCGCCCTCGCCCACGACAACGGCGAGGGCCTGGTCGGCGAAACCGACGACAAGATCGTCACCTTCTTCTCCCTCGGCGTGATCGTCTTCTTCGCGCTCGTGGTTGTGCTGCTCTCGGCCCTCCAGTCCCGCCTCGAGAAGCGCAAGGACGCGCAGAAGGCGCTGGACCTGCGCCGCCGAGTCGGCTGGTAGAGGCTCGCTTGATTCTCAGCCTCTTAACACCGGGCTCCGGCCGGATGGCGAGCATGGCTACTGCAGATCCCTCCTCGTACACGTGGCTCCGGCGCTCCCCGCCCGGGGCCGCGTGTCGTTAAGAGCAAGTGGTCGGCTACGAGCGCCAGGGCGCGTCCGCGGTCGTCACGATCGACCGTCCCGAGCGTCGCAACGCCGTCGACGGGGAGACCGCCCAGGCGCTGGGCGAGGCATTCGAGCGCTTCGAGGCCGAGGACGACGCGCGGGTTCTGATCCTCACCGGCGCCGGCGGCGTCTCGTTCTGCGCGGGCGCCGACCTCAAGGCGATCGACACGCTCGGCCCGCGGCTGGACCTGCCGGAGGGCCCGCTCGGATTCACCCGCCGCACGGCCTCCAAGCCCACCATCGCCGCGATCTCGGGCTGGTGCCTGGCCGGCGGGCTCGAGCTCGCGCTCTGGTGCGACCTGCGCGTGGCGACCGAGGACGCGAAGCTCGGCTTCACCGAGCGGCGCTTCGGCGTGCCGCTGATCGACGGCGGCACCCAGCGGCTGCCGCGCCTGATCGGCCTCGGGCGGGCACTCGACCTGATCCTGAGCGGGCGGGTGGTCGAGGCGGAGGAGGCGCTGGCGTTCGGTCTGCTGACCGAGATCGTGCCGGCCGGGAAGCACCTCGAACGGGCCCTTGAGATGGCCGAGAACCTGGCGCAGTTTCCCCAGGAGACGATGCTCGCCGACCGCCGGGCGGCGATCGAGGGCATCGGCCTGACCTTCGAGGAGGGGCTCGCGCTCGAGGCCCGCAGCGGCATGGCCACCCTCGAGACGGCGGTCAGGGGCGCCGGCCGCTTCGCCTCCGGCGAGGGCCGCGGCGCGGCCGGAACGGGGATCTAGGTGGCTCGGATCCTGTTCGTCTGCCTGCACAATGCGGGCCGCTCCCAGATGAGTCGCGCCCTGTTCGAGCGGGCCGCCGACGGCCGTCACGAGGCCGACAGCGCGGGCACCACGCCGGCCGAGCGGGTGCACCCCGAGGTCGTCCAGGCGATGCGGGAGCTCGGCGTGGATCTCGACGGGGCGCAGCCCAAAAAGCTGACGGACGACCTGGCAGCGGCGGCCGACATCGTGGTGACGATGGGCTGCGGCGACGAGTGCCCGTACATCCCCGGCAAGCGCTACCTGGACTGGGACCTCCCCGACCCCTCGGGCCTCCCGCTGGAGGAGGTACGCGAGATCCGCGACGAGATCGGGCGTCGCGTGCGCGCGCTCGTGGAGGAGCTCGACGCATGAGCGATCTGGCGATCGAGGTCTCCGACCTTCACAAGTCCTACGCCGGAGTCGAGGCGGTGCGGGGGCTGAGCTTCGGCGTGCGCCGGGGAGAGGTGTACGGGCTACTGGGGCCCAACGGCGCGGGCAAGACCACGACCGTCGAGATCCTCGAGGGCTACCGGCGGCGGAACTCCGGCGAGGTGCGGGTGCTCGGCCAGGACCCCGAGATCCGCGACCGTCGCCTCCAGGAGCGCGTCGGCATCGTGCTGCAGAGCGGCGGCTTCTACCCGCGGGTCACGGTCCGCGAAGCGGTCACGCACTTCTCCAAGGCGTACCCGCACCCGCGCGAGCCGGCGGACACGATCGCGCTCGTCGGGCTGGACGAGAAGGCTGACGCTCGCGCGAACGAGCTCTCGGGCGGCCAGCGGCGTCGGCTCGACCTGGCCCTGGCGCTGGTCGGGGACCCGGAGCTGGTCTTCCTCGACGAGCCCACCACGGGCTTCGACCCCGCCGCGCGGCGGACCGCCTGGCGCACCATCAGTGCGCTAAAGGACCTGGGCAAGACGGTGCTGCTCACCACCCACTACCTGGAGGAGGCGCAGGAGCTGGCCGACCGGGTGGCGATCGTCAAGGACGGCCGCATCGTGGCCGAGGGGCCGCCGGCGGAGCTCGGCCCGGGCAACTACCGCGTGAGCTACGTGTCGGCCGGTCGGCGCGTCACGCACCAGACCGACGATCCCACGGAGCTCCTGCACCGGCTGACGCGCGACGCGCTCGCGCTCGGCGAACGGCTCGACGGCCTGGAGGTCACGCGGCCCTCGCTCGAGGAGGTCTACCTCGAGCTGACGACCGGGGACGAGCGATGAGCGCCCTGGCGCTGGCGTGGGAGCAGTTTCGCTTCGAGCGCAAGATCTTCTGGCGCAACCCGAGCGCCGCCTTCTTCAACTTCGTGCTGCCGCTGTTGCTGCTGGTGCTGGTCGCCTCGGCCTTCGGGAGCGCCTCGGACCAGCTCGACGTGCTGATCCCCGGCATCGCCGGCATGAGCGTGCTGGCCACCACCTTCACCGCTCTGACCTACGAGATGACCTGGCTGCGCGAGGAGGGCATCCTCAAGCGGGTCAGCGGCACCCCCCTGCCCACCACGTCGTTCATCGGCGGCGTGCTCGCATCGGCGGTCGTCAACGCCTTCGCCCAGGTGGCGCTCGTGGTGGTCATCGGAAACGTCGCCTACGGGGTCGAGTGGCCGGCACACTGGCCGGCGCTGCTCGGCTTCACCACCCTCGGCGTGGCCTGCTTCGGGTCGCTCGGGGTTGCCTTCGCCCATGCGATCCCCAACATGGACTCGGCGCCCGCCTACGTGAACGCGGTGTTCGTACCGCTGATCTTCATCTCCGGAGTCTTCTACTCCGCGGACTCGCTGCCGCCGGTGCTCGAGGCGATCGCCGAAGCGCTGCCCCTGAAGCACCTGATCGACGGTCTCTCCTACGCGATCGTGGGCGGGGGCGAGATGGCGACCGCCCTGGTGGTGGTCGGCGGATGGACGCTGGCCGGAGCGGTGCTGGCAGTGCGCTATTTCCGCTGGGACTAGACCAGCCGAAGCGAAGGCCCGTGGCGCCGCAGCCACGCTTCGTGCCGGCGCCAGTCCGGCGCGCGTGAGGCGAGCAGTGACCAGAAGGACCGGGAGTGGTCGGGCACCTCGAGGTGGGCGACCTCGTGCTCGATGACGTAGTCGAGGATCTCCTCGGGGGCCAGCAGCAGCCTGTGGTTGAAGCTCATCGTGCCACTCGATGAGCAGCTGGCCCAGCGAGTGCGCTGGCCGCGGATGGCCAGCCTGGCGTACGACGAGCCGGCGCGGGCACAGGCGGCGTCGAGTCGCGGGGCGATCTCGGCCGCCGCGCGGCGCCGATACCAGCGCTCGAGCGCTTCGGGCGGCTCGACGTTCGGAGGGAGCACCACCTCCAGCGTCTGACCCCGGCGCTTTACGTGCGGGCGCCGGCGTCCGGCCTCGACGCGCACCCGCAGCTGCAGCCGGTCGCCTAGGTACGGCACCTCGCCCCCGTCTTCGATCCGGGCGGGCGGAAACTCCCGCTCGGACTCGGCGAAGCGCCGCAGCGTGCGCTCGATCCAGGCGCTCTTCTCGCGCACGAACGGCTCGACCTCGCGCTCCGGGAAGCGGTGCGGAACCACCACCTCGACCCCGTCGGGGGAGACATTGATGCGCGCGACGCGCGCGCGTGAGGAGCGGCGGATGCGGTACGGAACGGAGGTCACGCCACCACACTCTGATACACGGCGGCGACGTCCTTCGCTATCGCCGGCCACGAGTAGTGGGCGCGCGCCTCCGCAAGCGCAGCCTGGCCGCGCCGCTCGCGTTCGGCGTCGTCGTTCACCGCCTCCACCAGGGCGTCGGCCAGCTCGTCCTCGTCGTCAGGGGTGAACAGCCAGCCGGTCTTCCCGTCGTCCACGATCTCCCCGGGCCCGTGGGCGTTCGCGGCGATCGGCGGGATCCCGCAGGCCATCGCCTCGACCACCACCTGTCCGAACTCCTCGTGCGCGGAGGCGAGCACCAGGGCGTCACGCGGCGTTCAGCCCCTCACCGAGCTGGTCGTGGGGGCGCCAGCCGGCGAGGAAGACGTCGCGGGCGCCCGTCTCGCTCGATCACCTCGAGCGGATGAGGACCCTCGAACTCCCCGGGAAACCCGCCGAGGAGCACGAGCGGGGCGCGGCGCTCGAAGCGGGCGCTCGCCTTCGTGTAGGCCGCGATCATCAGCGGGATCCGCTTGAGCGCCGTGAAGCGCCCGCTGAAGATCAGCGCCCGCGAGTCGCCGGCAAAGGCCGCCATCTGCTCGGTCGAGTAGCGGACGCTGCCGGGCTCGCCCGAGGCGTCCCAGCCCTGGGGATCCTCGACCAGCCAGCGGCGCCCAGTGGGCCGCCCGCTCGTCACCGCGCCTGGGCCGTCGGCTCGAAGAGCTCGGGCTCGAAGCCGTTGGGCGACCAGACAACACGCTCCGAGCTCGACCCCGAGCACGTCCGGCACGAGCTCGCACGGCGACCGGCGAGAGCACGAGCAGCCGCTCGCAGGAGCTGGCCCAGCGCCGCATGCGCTCCGCCCACTCGTGCGGCGTACCTCCACTCGGGTGGGGCTCCGGCATCGATCGCGCGGACCATGGCCAGCTCGGTGCCGTGGATGTGACCGACGCGCGGCACGTCCGGGAAGGCCCGCTCGGCCGCCTCGTTGATCGGGGTCAGATGGTGCAGGTGCAGCAGGTCGGCCTGGCCCGCGCCGGCCCGGTCGAGCTGGCGCTGCCCAGGCGTCCACCTGGTGCTCGTACTCCGGCTCGGCCACCGAGGCGAACACCCGATCCGGCGCCCCGGGCCGATCCTCGTAGGAGGGATGGAAGGGCGGATCGGCGGCCACCGGATCGTCTGCATCCAGCGAGGCCGTGTAGTCGAGCTCGTGCACGTCGAGGCCCGCGAAGAAGGTGCCGGCGTGCGACTGCTCTCCCTTGGCCCCCAGCGAGCCGCACGCGATGCTCGACGTCCCAGCCGGCGTCCGGCAGCGAGCGCGACAGGTAGCGGACCACCTGGCGGACCCGCCGCGCGGAAAGAAGAGCAGGCCCATCAGACCACCGCGGCGCATCAGAGGATGATCGGCACCGAGCCGCCGTCCACCGACCAGGCCGCGCCGGTCACGTTCGACGCGCGCGCGGAGCAGAGGAACACGATCGTCGCGGCGATCTCCTCCTCGGTGCCGAAGCGGCCGAGCGGGATCTTGCTCGCGCGCGCGGCTCGAGCGCCTCCTCGCGGGTGATGCCCGTCGCCTCGGCCACCTGGTCGGCCATGCCCGCCCTCGCCGGTCCACAGCGGCGTCTCGACCGGGCCCGGGGCCACCGCGTTCACGAGCACCCGCTGCGACGGCGTAGGCGTCGGCGAACACGCGCGAGAGCGAGAGCTGCGCCGCCTTGGTCACCGAGTAGGCGGCGTTCGAAGCGACGGGCGCTTGCCCGACGACGAGCAGACGTTCACGATCCGCCCCCCGCCGGCCTCCGCCATGCGCGGCGCCGCGGCCCGCATCAGCCGCAGCGGCGCCATCACGTGCAGCTCCCACTGCTCCTGCCAGTCCTCGTCGGTCAGCTCGTCGAGCGCCGCGGACCCGGCTCGTGCCGGCGTTGTTGACCAGCACGTCGACCCGCCCGAAGCGCTCGACGCACTCCGCCACGACCCGCTCGCCCGCGTCCGGCTCGGTCACGTCGACCTCGAAGCCCCTCGCTGCGGGACACGGACAGCACGCTCGCGCCCTCGTCGGCGAGCATGCGCGCCGTGGCCCGCCCGATGCCGCGGCTCGCACCGGTCACGATGCAGGCCTTGCCGTTCAGTCCGAGGTCCATCAGGGAGATGATCACCGAATGAAGTCCCACACCGTCTACAAGACCTTCAACACGCCCGAGCGGCGGGCCTTCGTCCGGATCACCGAGGACGTCCAGGCCGCCGTCGACGAGGCGGGGATCGCCGAGGGCATGGCGCTCGTCTCGGCGATGCACATCACCGCCGGCGTCTGGGTGAACGACGACGAGCCGGGCATCCAGGAGGACGCGCTCGAGTGGCTCGACAAGCTCGCGCCGCCGAGCTGGCAGGAGCCGTCGAACGACACCGCCCGCTCGCTCCTGCCGGATCCCGGCGACTACCGCCACCACCGCGGCGGCGAGGACAACGGCGACGCCCACCTGAAGAACCTGCTCGTCCACCACCAGGTGATCGTGCCCGTCACCGACGGCCGCCTCGACCTCGGCCCCTGGCAGGCGATCTTCTACACCGAGTTCGACGGCGCGCAGGAACAAGCGCCTGATCATCAAGGTGCTCGGCGAGTAGCGCCCTCGCCTCGTACACCTCCGGATTGACGCAGTGCGGCATCGGCTCGCCGCGCAGCGCCGCCAGGAGGTTGTCCACCGCGATGTCGGCCATCGCCTCGCGGGTGCGGTGCGTGGCCGAGGCGATGTGCGGGCACGAGCACCAGGTTGGGCGCGTCGAGAAGCGGGCTCTGCGGCGGCAGCGGCTCGGGGTCGGTCACGTCGAGGGCGGCGCCGGCGATCCGGCCCTCGGAAAGCGCGCGGGTCAGGGCCACGCCGTCGACGATCGGGCCGCGGGCCGTGTTGACCAGGTAGGCGCTCTCCTTCATCCGATCGCAGGGCGGCGGCGTCGATCAGGTGCTCCGTCTCGGGCGTGAGCGGGCAGTGCAGCGTCACGAAGTCCGACTCGGCGAGCAGCTGCTCGAAGGGGATGCCGCCCGAGCGGCTCGAGTGGAGGACGCGCGCGCCGAAGCCCTCGACGCGTCGCGCCACCGCGCGCCCGATCCGCCCGTAGCCCACGATGCCCACGGTCGCGTCGTGCAGGTCCCGGCCCAGCAGCAGCTCCGGTTCCCACGTGATCCACTCCCCGCGTCCGGACCACCTCCTGGCCCTCGACGATCCGGCGGCAGGCGGCGAGCATCAGTCCGACCGCGAGGTCCGCCGTGCTCTCGGTGAGTACGTCGGGCGTGTTGCCCACCGGGATCCCCCGCTGCGGTCGCGGCCGTCGACGTCGATGTTGTCGACACCCACCGCGTAGTTCGCGATCGCCTTCAGTTGCGGGGCGGCGTCGAGCAGCTCCGACGTCGACGGTGTCCGTGAGCAGCGTCAGCAAGCCCTCGCTGCGTGCCGCCCGCTCGCGCAGCTCGCCCGGAGGCGGCGGCAGGCGCTCCTCCCAGACCTCGACTTCGTGTTCAGCGCCGAGCCGGTCGAGCGCGAGGCCGGGGAGCCGTCGTGTGACGAAGACGCGCCCCAACCGGCGTCACTGCCGCCACTCGGTGAGACCGCGCCGGTAGGGCACGGCCTCGTCCAACGAGCGGCAGCCCGCGTAGAAGGCAGCGAACATCAGCAGCACCCCCACCGCGCCGTCGGCGTTCAGCGCCGCGAACCCCACGACGACGGCGATCGCGACCCACCGCCACACGGCCCAGTTCGGCTCCCACGAGGCACGCCGGCGCCCCTCGTCGGGCGGGGGCTCCTGGCTGTGGACGAGCATGAACACCTATCCCTCTCCCACGGCGAGACTACACCCGCCGAAGATCCTCGATGGCCGCCTTGGCCGCCAGGTAGCCGGGGGCGCCGCTCACCGCGCCGCCCGGATGCGCGCCCGAGCCGCACAGGTAGAGGCCCTCGATCCCGCCGAAGCGACGCGGGCCGGGCGCTGCGTCCAGCAGCTGGCCGGGCAGCATCTCGCCGTGGAAGATGTGGCCGCCCGAGAGGCCGAAGCGCTGCCTCGAGCTCGCGCGGTCCGAGGGCCAGGCGATCGACGATCCGGTCCGGCAGCCCGGGGCACGCCTCGGCGAAGCGGGCGATGGCCGTATCGGCCGCGGCGTCGGCATCGGCGTCCTCCGGAAAGCACTGGCAGAACATCGACAGCACGTGCCTTCCGGGCGGGGCGAGCGAGTCGTCGGTCGCCGTCTGGCAGGCGGCCTCGATCCAGGGCGCCGCGGCGGGCCGCCCGCACGGGCATCCGCGGCCGCGGCCGCCAGGTCGGCGAGCGTGTAGCCGATGTCGATCGCTCCGCGCCAGGGCTCCGGGCCCGGCCAGGCGGGAAGTCCGGCAGGCCGTCCGAGCAGGAGCATGACCTTCACCACCGGCCCGGCCTGCCGCCAGCCGGGCGGCGGGTCGAGCCCCGCGAGCGCCGCCGTTCGGAGCGGATCGGCGTTGGAGAGCACCGCGCGGGCGGCCACCTCGCGTCCGTCGTCGAGAACGACCAGGCCCGTGCTCGATTCGCTCCACGGGTGCGGACAGGTGGATCCGCGCCCCCGCGGCCTCCGCCGCCGAGCGCAGCGGCGCCGGTCACCGCACCCATGCCGCCGCGGGCATAGCCCCAGGCGCCGGGTGGGCCCGCGGCCTCCCCGAGGTCGTGGTAGAGCGCGACGAACGCCGTGCCGGGCTCCTCGGGCCCCGCCAGCGTGCCGATCAGCCCCTGGATCGCGAACGGCACCCGCACCTGCTCGGAGGGAATCCCGCCGAGCTCGTCCGCCACCGAGCCGTCGAGCAGCTCCGGGCCGACGGCGGCCAGCCAGCGCTCGCGGTCCGGCGGCTCGAGCATCAGCGGCCGTGCGCGCGCGGCCGCTGCCTCCCGCCGCTCGGCGAACGCCGCGTAGGCCTCGGCGTCGGCCGCCGACCAGTCGCGCGCGATCTGCTCGCGCGTGCGGACCGGGTCGGACCAGGTGACCACCTTGCGCCCGTCGGGGAACGGCGCGAACAGGTAGGGCTCGTGCACCTCGACCTCGAGCCCGTGCGCCGCCAGCTCGAGCTCGTCGATGATCTCGCGGCGCAGCAGGGACAGCGTGTAGGCGCCGGGCGAGGCCCGGACCCCCGGCCACAGCTCCTCGGTCACGCACGCGCCGCCGACGATCTCGCGGCGCTCGAAGCACTCCACCGACAGCCCGGCGCGTGCGAGGTAGGCGGCGGCGACGAGGCCGTTGTGCCCCGCCCCGACGATCGCGGCGTCGAGCATGCGCGAAGAGGGTACTTTCAGGGAGATGGCCGGACACCGGGTTTCCCCACCACCGACGCGCAGTTCGACTTCTCGCGCTCGCGCAGGCAGCGCGCGCTGTCCCGCCTCGCGGCACGCCTACGCGGCGAGCCGAGCGACCTGAACGTGATGCTGCCCTTCGAGGAGGTGGTCCAGGCACTGGGCCGCCGCGGCGAGCGCCGCCTGGGCCTGCAGACGATCCCGCTCGACTCGATCGTGGGCACGGTCGACCGCGGCCGCGAGTTCGACAGGCGCTTCCGCCCGACCTCGAGCAAGGTGCGCGGCCGCTGGGAGCGGATCGCCACCGCGATGCGCCGCGGCGAGTCGCTGCCGCCGATCGACGTCTACCGGATCGGCGACCTCCACTTCGTCAAGGACGGCCACCACCGCGTGTCGGTGGCCCGGGCGCTCGGCCACGACGTGATCGACGCCTACGTGACCGAGGTCCAGACAGAGATCGGGCACCGAACGCGACATCCGCTTGAAGCGACCTCCCGCTCAAGAGCCACGAGCGGCTCTTCTACGAGCGCGTCCCGCTGCCGCGCGAGGCCCGGCTACGGGTACAGCCGTCCGACCCCGCCGCCTACGCCTCGCTCGCCGAGGGCGTCGAGGCCTGGGGCTTCCGAGTCATGCAGGGCCGCGGCGAGTTCATGACGCGCGAGGAGGTCGCGCGAGGCCTGGTACCGGGACGAGTACGAGCCGATCGTCGAGATGCTGCGCGAGGCGGGCATCGCCAACGAGGCGAACGAGACCGACGCCTACATGGCGGTCGTGGCGCTGCGCTACATGCTGCTGCGCACCCACGACTGGGACGAGAGCGTGCTCGACGCGCTGCGCGAGGAGATGCGCAAGCCCTCCTGGGAGAACACCGAGATCCGGCGCCTGCGGAAGGCGTTCCGCTAGCGGCCAGGCGTCCGGAGGTCAGGCTGCGGCCGTCCTCCTGGTCGAAGAGGTGGAGCCGCTCGCCGTTCACCCAGAGCTCGAGCTCCTGGCCCTGCGTGGCCTTCGACTCGGGATCCAGCCGGGCCACGATCCGCCCCTCCTCACCGCTCGAGGGCACCTCGCCCGGCGCCGGAGTCCTGCGCGAGCTCGGCGAGCTCCTGCGACTCGATCTGCTGATCGCTGGCCACCGAGAAGTGGGCGTAGAGCTCGGAGCCCATCGACTCGAGCACCTCGATCTTGGCCTTGAAGGTCGTGCCGTGATGGCGCGCCTCGCCGACCAGCGCGGCGTCCTCGAAGTCCTCGGGCCGGATGCCCGCGATCAGCGTGGCCTGACCCGTCTCCGGACACGCCCTGCGGAAGCCGGCAGGTCGGCCATCGGCAGCTTCACCCGGCCGCCCTCGACCGTCGCCGGCATGAAGTTCATCGCCGGGCGAGCCGATGAACCCGGCCACGAACAGGTTCTTGGGGTCGTTGTAGAGCTCCATCGGCGAGCCGACCTGCTGGAGCACGCCCGCGCGCATGACGGCCACGCGGTCGCCGAGCGTCATCGCCTCGGTCTGGTCGTGGGTCACGTACACGGTGGTCGTGCCGAGCCGGTCCTGGATGCGCGACACCTCGGTGCGCATCTGCACGCGCAGCTTGGCGTCGAGGTTCGAGAGCGGCTCGTCCATCAGGAAGGCGGCCGGATCGCGCACGATCGCGCGGCCCATCGCCACACGCTGGCGCTGGCCGCCCGAGAGGTTGGCCGGCTTGCGGTCGAGGTGCGCGGTCAGGTCGAGGATGCCCGCCGCCTCCTCGACCTTCTTGTCGATCTCGGCCTTGTCCACGCCCCTCAGCTTGAGCGCGAAGCCCATGTTCTCGCGCACGGTCATGTGCGGGTAGAGCGCGTAGTTCTGGAAGACCATCGCGATGTCGCGGTCCTTCGGCGCCTTCTGGTTCACCACCTGGCCGCCGATCTTCAGCTCGCCGTCGGTGATGTCCTCGAGTCCGGCGATCATGCGCAGCGCGGTCGACTTGCCGCAGCCCGACGGACCGACGAGGATCACGAACTCGCCGTCCTCGATCGTCAGGTTCATGTCCTTGACGGCCTCGTAGCCGTCCGGGTAGCGCTTGGTGATGTTCTCGAGCGTGATGTCGGCCATCGGAGGTCTCCTTATCCCTTGACGGCGCCGGCGGTGAGGCCCGGCCACGATGCGGCGCTGGAAGATCAGCACCAGGATGATGATGGGGATCGTCACCACCACCGCCGCGGCTGCGATCGCGCCCGTCGGATCCTCGAACTGCGAGGCGCCTGTGAAGAAGGCGAGCGCGGCCGGGACCGTGCGCGCCGCGTCCGTCGACGTGAGCGTGTTTGCGAACAGGAAGTCGTTCCAGGCGAAGATGAAGACGAGGATGGCCGTCGTGAACACGCCCGGGGCAGCGAGCGGCACGATGACCTTCGTGAACGCCTGGAACGGGGTCGCGCCGTCCACCTGCGCGGCCTGCTCGAGCTCCCAGGGGATCTCGCGGAAGAACGCGGACATCGTGTAGATCGCGAGCGGCAGGGTGAACGTCATGTAGGGGATGATCAGCCCCAGCCAGGTGTCGAACAGGCCGACCGACCGCCACATGTCGAACAGCGAGCCGACGATCGAGATCGGCGGGAACATCGCCACAGCGAGCGCGCCCGAGAGGATCAGCGTCTTGCCAGTGAAGTCGAGCCGCGCCGTCGCATAGGCCGCCATCGCCGCGAGCACGATCGAGATCAGCGTGGCGATCGCGGCGATGCCCGAGCGAGTTGACCAGCGCGGCGTTGAAGATGTCCTCGCTGAAGATCGTGTCGTAGTTGTCGAGGGTGACCCCGCCCGTCGGGAGGAACTTCCCGTCCGCGATGTCGGCCGGCTTCTTGAGCGAGAGGAGGCGATCCAGACCACCGGGATGAGCGCGTAGAGCAGGACGACGAGGATCGCGATCGACCAGAGCACCTTCTCGCGCGCGGTGTGGGCCATCAGGTTTCACCCCTCTGTTGCGCCGTGCTGGTCCCGAGCGCCTTCACGAAGAAGACAGCGATCAAGATCACCGCGATGAAGATCAGCACCGAGATCGCCGAGCCCAGCCCCAGGTTGAGCCGGTTGATGAGCACCTGGTAGCCGAGGATCGACACCACCTCCGTGTCGTTCGCGCCTCGCGTCTGGATGAACACCGTGTCGAAGAGCCGGAAGGCGTCGAGCGTCCGGAACAGGAGCGCGACCAGGATCGCCGGCTTCATCAGCGGGATCGTGATCCGGAAGAAGCGCTGCACCGTGCTCGCGCCGTCCACCTTGGCCGCCTCGTGCAGCTCGTCCGGCACGAGCGCCAGCCCGGCCAGGAGCAGCAGCGACATGAACGGCGTGGTCTTCCAGACCTCGGTGAGGATGATCACGACGAAGGAGCCCTCGCGGTCGCCGAGCGGGTTGGCGTCGTCCGAGATCAGCGGCAGTCCCTGCACGAAGCCGGTGGCCGGATCGAACGCGAACCTCCACGCGAACGCCGCCACCACGGTCACGATCCCGTACGGGATCAGGACCGCCGCTCGGACGGGGCCGCGGCCGAAGATCGCGCGGTGCATCACGAGCGCGATCGCCATGCCGACCACCAGCTCGATAGAGACCGAGAAGACCGTGATCACCACGGTGTTGAACACGTCCGTCCACCAGGTGCTCGAGCCGAGCACGTCGATGTAGTTCGAGAAGCCGACGAACTCCTTCTCGTCCGGGAAGCGCAGGTCGAACTTCTGCAGCGACAGGTACATCGCGTAGCCGATCGGATAGCCGGTCACGATGAGCATCGCGATCACCGCCGGCGCGCACAGCCTCCACGCGAGCCTGCGCTCCGCCTTGGCGCGCTCGGTCATCCCGGCGGGTGCCTGCGTGGCGGTGGCGGCTTCCATCAGAAGAGCTTTCCTTCGGCGGCCTTGTCGAGCCGGTCCTTCAGCTCATCGACGATCGTGTCGGGGTCGACGCTCTCGGGCGGGTGGAAGGTCTTCTGGATCGCCAGCGAGATGTCGCTGTACGCCGGGCTGACGGGGCGCGGGGCGCCGTCGTCGATCGTCTCGCGCAGCAGCTCGGCGAACGGGAGCGCCTTCTTCACCTTCGGATCGTCGTAGAGCACGTCGGTGGTGGGCGCGAGACCGCCCAGCCCGGTGATCGTCGTCTGGCTCTCGGGGCTGGCCATGCACTCCGCCGCCTCGAAGGCGAGCTCCGGGTTCTCCGAGTACTGGCTCACCCCGAGGTTGAAGCCGCCGAGGGTCACGTGGCTCGGCTCGTTCGGGTCAACCCGCGGCCAGCGCGCCCAGCCGATGTTCTCCTGGAGGCCCTCGATCTCCTCGGCCGCCGGATAGACGAAGCTGTAGTTGAGCTGGAAGCTGGCGGAGCCGTCCTGGAAGGCGAAGTTGGCGGTGTCCTCCTGCATGTTCGACAGCCCCGCGGGGGCCGAGGACGAGTTTGCGAGCCGCCGGATGATCTCCGCCGCCTCGCGGGTCGTCTCGTCGATCGTCGGGTTTCCCTCCTCGTCGATCAGCGTCCCGCCGGCGGACGCGACCAGGGAGTTGATCCAGACCGTGTAGCCCTCATAGCGCGCCGCCTGCACCGCTATCCCCCGCTCTCCTGCAGGCAGCTGCTCCGCCTGCTCGAACATCTCGTCCCAGGTCTCAGGCGGGTCGTCGATGCGGTCCTTGCGGTAGAAGAGCATCTCGGCGTTCGAGGTGAAGGGAGTCGCCCAGATCTTGTCCTGGTACTGGACGGTCTCGGCGGGCCCCTCGAGCCTGCCCTCGAGCGCCTGCTGGCCGCGCTGCGCCCTCCCACTCCCTGATCCAGCCCGCCTCGGCGAACTCTGCGGTCCAGGGGATGTCCATGGTCACGAGGTCGATGTCCGAGTCCTCCGCCGCGAGTCGCCGGGCGATGAGCTCGCGCTGTGCGTCGGAGGTCCTGGGGAGGACCACGTAGCTGATGCTGTAGCGGCCGTCGGCCTGCTTGTTGCACGCGTCGATCGCCTCGGCGAAGCCCGACCTCGTTGGCGCCGTAGAGCGTGACTCTCTGGCCGCCGCCGCCCGTGTCCTCGGACGAGAAGCCGCAGCCGGCGGCGGTCGCGATCGCGACGGCGAGCGCTCCGATGGCAATCGTGCGTTTCGTCACTCCCCCCTCGGGCTCCGTCATACCCCCGGGCCGGACGAACTAATCCAGCAGCGCGACGAGGCGCCTCGGAAGGCGCCTCGCCACTCGGTCGGGGGAACCGTGGGGTACTACTTGATTGTCAGGCCGCTGAAGCGGCCTGTGCCTGCCGACCCTGCCCTTGAGGGCGGGTCCTTGCAGTTACCAAGGGGTCGAACTCTTAACCCGTCTTTAGGTAAGTACCGGGACCCGAACGGGCTAAACGCCTCGCTACCGTGCGGCGCATGGCCTCTACGCGGGAAGAAGAGAGCCGGTTGCAGGTCAGGACGCTGATCATCGCCAGCGCCGCCTCCCTGGCGGCGGCCCTGATCACCTCGCGGTTCTGGGTCCAGGGAACGCCGATCGCGGCGGCCCTCACGCCGGTCATCGTGACGATCGTCAGCGAGCTCCTGAACCGGCCCACGGAGGCGATCGCGAGGCGCGTGACCACGGACCGCACGGCGATCCTCCCCGAGGCGACGGGCGCAGGGCCGCCCGACGACCAGGGCGAAGAGCCCGCACGGGCCGCGCGCGACCTCGAGGGCGAGCCCGCCCCGGTGCGCGTCTACCGGTCGGAGCGGAGGAGCGGTTGGGGACGCATCCACCCGAAGGTGGTCCTGGTCACCGCGGTGTTGGCGTTCGCCATCGCGGCTGCGGCGCTCACCCTGCCCGAGCTGATCGCCGGGGAGTCGATCGGCAAGGGCGACCGCAAGACGAGCCTCTTCGGCGGTCGCGACCGGGGCAACGGCGACGACGAGCAACAGCAGCCACCGGACCAGACCACGCCGCAGCAGGAGACCGAGGAGTCGCCGCCGCCTGAGACGGTGACCGAGGAGCAGCCGGCCCCCACCAGCGAGCAGCCGACGCCGACCACCGAGGAACCTTCGCCGACGGTTCCCACGGTGCCCGAGGAGGCGTTCCGCCCGTTCAGCCCTAGCAGCAGGCGGGCACCTGCGCGAACGCGGAGCTGGCTGCCGCCCTCAAGGCGACTGGCTCGCTGGGCCAGCCCACGCGCTCGCGCACGTGCCCGCCGAATTCCGGCGGAGAGATCCTCCCCCCGAGGCGCTGGGCTGGCCTCCCCCGAGGCCGATTCCAACACCTAATCCCTCCGCCGGCCGGCGTTGTGCACCGGAGTTCGCCGGTAAAGGTCTGGAGATCGTACCTGAATTCGGGCAGTCGCTACCTACTACAAACGGGGGATAGTTGTCCTAGGCGTCGTCAGTCGCGCTGGGGCAACTGCAGCTCCTCCTCGGCATCGGGCACGCCGGCCGCGAGCTCACGGCTGCGCTCCAGCTCCGCGTTCAGCTCGGCGCCGAGGAGGACCGCGACGTTCGTGATCCAGAGCCAGACGAGGAACGTCACGACCCCGCCGAGAGTGCCGTAGGTCTTGTCGTACGAGCCGAAGTTCGCGACATAGAAGGCGAAGGCCAGCGATGCGACGATCCACAGGGTCACGGCGAGCACTGCGCCTGGGGTTATCCAGCGAAATCCGGGCAGGCGGGCGTTCGGAGACGTGTAGTAGAGCACGGCGATGATCGTCAGGACGACCATCAGCAGGACCGGCCACTTCGCCAGGTTCCAGACCGTCACGGCCTGATCGCTGACGCCGATCGCCTCGCCGATCGCCTCGGCAAGCGGCCCGGTGGCCACGAGTGCGACAACCGTGATCGCCAGGAGCAGGATGCAGACCAGCGTGATCAGGAGCTGAAGCGGTCGCAGCTTCCAGAAGGAGCGACCCTCATCCACCTCGTAGATGGCGTTCGAGGCCCGCATGAACGCTCCGACGTACCCGGAGGCCGTCCACAGCGCCAGGGCGATACCGACTACGAAGAGAGCGCCGGCCGCGCCACGGTTGGAGGTGACCGACTCGATCGGGCCCGAGAAGGTGTCGGCCGCCGACGACGGGCCGATCGAGGTCACGATCTCCGTGAGGGTGTCGGTGACCTCCTTCGAGTCCCCGACGAGTCCGACTATCGACACCAGGGCAATCAGCGCGGGAAAGATCGACAGGAGGGCGTAGTAGGTGAGGGCCGCGGCCCAATCGGTCAGGTTGTCGTCGCGGAACTCCCGCACGGTTCGCCGGAGGGTGTCGAGCAGCATGACCCCCAAAGTACCCGTCCGGGATCGAGGGTAAGACGGTTTTCAGCGGCGTAGCTAGCCGGACCGCTTCCGCGACGACTTGGACCGCTTCGCGGACGAGCGCTTGCGCGTCCGGTGCCGGCTCGCTCCGCCGTTGCGCTCCGCCGCGGGGATCTCCGCGCGGGCGACGGCCTTCGTGAGCTGCGGGATCAGCCGCTCGAGGAAAGCTTGCATCCGCTGCTCCTCGCGCTTGATCGCACGGGCGAGCTGGGCGGTCTCGCGATCTCCGACGCTCTCGGCCAGGGTCTCTATCGCGCTGTAGGTGGCGATCTCCTCGGCCTCGTTCCAATACTCCGTCTTGGCGTTCTTGAGGAGCTTCTCTTCCTCGCCGGTGCCGCGCAGGGTGTGGAGCGGGCCCTTGGCCGCGGCCACCGCCTTGTTGGCCGCCGACGCGACGGCGGAGGCGGCGTCGCCCACCGGCCCCGGCGCAGGAACGATCTCGGCGCGCCCGCCCAGCTGCTTGATCCGCTTCTGCACCTCGCGCGCATGGCGCTTGGTCTCACTGAGGTGCTGCTGCAGCCGCTTCTTGTAGGGCGGGCGGGTCGTCATCGCGATGTGAGCCTGCAGCGCGGTCTCGAGCTCCTTCTCCTTGCCGTAGGCCTCGTTCAGGTACTGAATCAGCTTGGCGTCTCTTGCTTTGAGTTCGGGCATGCAGCTTCGCTACCCGGGTATGGCCCGTCTAAGCACCCGAAGGAGGCAGATGGAGGAGAAGAAGCGCGAAGCGTCCGAGGTTCCCGACGAGGCGGCCGAGCCCGCGGGGCAGGAGGACGAGCACTCGGACGCCCCGGGTCCGCACGGAACCGGTGAGATCTACCCGCGAGGCGACCGGCCCGAGGAGGACGACGGCTAGTCGGGGCCGTCGGCGAGGACGAACACCTCGAAGCCGATGTCGGGCCGGAAGGTGATCTGGCTGTGGTAAGCCACGACCTTCCGGCCGAGCTCGCGCTCGACGACGCCCTTGAAGGCGTCCGCCATCGACTCCTGGAAGGTGAGCCGCACCTCGCGCACCAGCGCCTCGCGCCCCGCGTCGACGAGGGTCTGCTCGACCGTCGTCAGAGTGTCCTCGATCACGGTGACCACGAAGCGGTCGTCGAGAACGTAGGTCTTGGCCCGCGTCGGACCGCGGCCGTAGTGCTCGGCGAACAGCTGCACGATGCCGTTCGAGACGGCGGCCGCCGCCTCTCCGATTCCTTGCTCGCTCATCGGCGCGGCCGGGGTAGGGCGCCGGTGTCGACGACCTCGAAGGCGCTCCCCGGCACCTGCTTCAGCGTGTTCAGCTCGTCGTTGCTCCAGCCGCCGTGCGGGGCGCCGCTGATGTACCAGGGGGATCCGTGGTCGGACATGATCATCCCGTAGCGCTTGAGCCCTTCGAGGATGATCCGTGCCTGGTGCGGAAAGCCACTCGTGTCATAGCCGGCCTTGAGACGGAACCGCTGGCCCATCGCCGGCAGGTCGGGGTCGGTGGAATTCGAGGCGACGTGCCGTGCCGGGTAGATGTACTCCCGGCGCGATCGCGGCGCGGTCACCCGCAGCGCGTGGTCGATTCGGCCGCGCTTGACCTCGTAGTAGCGGGCCAGCCCCGGCAGGATGGGTAGCCCGGCGGCGTCGGCGGACGTCCAGCCGGCGGGCCTCAGCCGATTTGAGCGCAGGTTCCAAATCGCACCCGAGCCCGCACGCCAGCGCGCGCCCCCACCATCCGGGTAGGCCGCGAACAGCTCGTAGAGCTTGCAGCGACGCCTGTCCACGATCACGACGTGACGGTCGCCGTCCGCGTCGGGGCCGCCCTCGATCGGCACGTTGGGCGGAATCGGATACGGGCCGCGGTCGGACTCGTCCGCAGTCTCGAACGAGACCGGCACGCGCCGCTGGTTCTTGGGAACCGTGCCGTAGGGGATGCCGAACGGCCGCCCCTCATAGAGGCCCGAGCCGAAGTCCGGATGAAGGTTCGCTTCGACGCCGACGCTGCTCACGATCGCGTCGGAGTTGGGATGGACCGGCAGCTGGTCCACGCGCTGGTTCCAGTGACTCGAGCGCGGGAAGACCGGGCACTTGGGCGCGCCGGGCAGCCGCTGTCCCTCGGCCAGCGCGGCAACGCCCACCGCCGCGATCAGCCCGACGACGAGCGTCGCCCTAATGCGGGCCGGGAAGCCTCTGCTCACCCTCTGGAAGCTGGCCATCCCGACCTACGTAGCCGTTCTTGCCACCCGCGACCAGCATCACCACGTCGTCGTCCCCCACGTTCCTGAACTTGCGGTGGGTCGAGGGGTCGACGCGCACCACGCCGCCGGGCCCGAGCCGGTGGTGCGAGCCGTCGCCGAACTCGAACTCGACCTCGCCCTGGTGCACGAAGTAGAGCTCCTCCTGTTCGTCGTGGTAGTGGAAGCCCGGATCGAAACCCGCCGGCAGGACGATCGCGTTGACCCCGAACGCCGTCACGTCGAGCTCGCGGCGGACCTTGCGGAATCCCGGCCCATCGCCCATGTCCTCGAGCGTGCCGAGCGCGAAACCGTCGCCCTTCTCGATCCCCATGCGGGTACAGGCTACCCGCCGGCGGTTTCGGCGCTGCGCACCCCGCGAAGCGCCCAGACCAAGAAGAGAGCGACCAGTCCGCCCGCGACCGCGAAGGCCAGCCCGACGTCCTCCGGCGCTCCGGCCAGCAGGCTGCGCGCGGCGTCCAGCAGTGTCGTGATCGGGTTGACCTCGGCGACGGACTGGATCCAGCCATGGAGCAGGTCGACGGGGACGTAGACCGGCGCCAGGAACAGCGCCAGGAAGGTCGGCGTCTGCATCAGTGGCCCCGCCTGCAGGGACCGGAACCGGAATGCGATCCCCGCCGAGAACATGAGCGCGGCGGCGTTGACGAACAACGCGAGCCCGACCAGCCCGACGAGGTCGACCCCGCCGCCCTCGACGTTCATGCCGGCGGCTAGCGCGACCGCAAACAGGACCCCGCCGATGAACAGCGCCCGGGTGAGGGCTCCCAGTGCGTAGCCGGCCAGGATCGCGCTTCGCTGCGGGGCGGCGAGCATCATCCGCCGGCCGAAGCCCGATTCGAAGTCGCGCGCGATCGCGAAGCCGGTGAACACGCCGCCGAAGGCGGACGCCTGCAGCAGCACGAACCCGAACTGGAAGGCCGTGTAGCCCGCCTCGTACTCGAACCCGGGTGCCTGGTCGATGCGCGACAGCCCGCCCGCGAAGGCCGTGAAGAAGAACAGCGGGAACATCAACGCCGGCAGGATGAGCGCCGGGTTGGTGAAGAAGTTGTGGCTGTTCCGCCAGGCCACCGCGAGCGCGACGGACCGAAAGCCGGCGCCGGTCATGTGCGCGTGATCCTCAGCCGCAGCGACGCGGCCGCGCCGGCGAGGAAGACCGCCCCTATCACCAGCGCAAAGCCGAACGCGAGCGCCAGGGCCTCGCCGTCGAAGCCGGTGATGAAGAGGCTGCGGACGCCCTCGATCAGATAGCTGAAGGGGTTCAGCGTCGCGACCGTCTGGAACCAGTCCTGCTCGATCATGTCGCGCGGCAGCGCCATCGAGGACAGGAAAAGGAACACGAAGAAGAGCGGGAACATCCCCTGCACCGCCTCGCCGTTGCCGAGCCGAAGCGCGACGAACATGCCGATGCAGCCGCACGCGAACACGATCGCCAGCGACAGCGCGAACAGCACGGGTAGGCCGGCCACCCCCGCCTCGAAGCCGGCCCCGGCGGCCAGCCCGACGCTCAAGAAGAAGACGGCCTGGACCACGCCAAGCACCACGACCCCGGCCAGCTGCCCGGCGATCAGCGCCGCGCCGCTCAGCGGAGTGAGCGAAAGCCTGTTGAGAAAACCGGTCTCGATGTCCCTCGCCAGGTCGGTGCCGCCGTTCATCACCGCGAACAGGCCGCCCTGGATGAACGGGACCGCAAGCGCAAATGTCAGGTAGGAGTCCGTCGGGAAGTTCGGCAGCCCGGTGGCCGCGTCGAGCCCGCCCGCGTTGATCGCGAGCAGGAACAGCGGGAACACGATCGCCGGCACGACCTGCGCGGGCTGGCGCGCCGTGCGAACGACGGAGCGCCAGGCGACAGCTCCGACCTGGGTGGCGAAGCCCGCGCTCACGCCGCGACGGGCGTCGGCTCGGTGGGCTCCTCCTCGTCCTCGCCCGAGCCCTCGAGACTGCGGCCGGTCTTCTCGAGGAAGACGTCGTCGAGCGTCGGCGCGTGGAGCTGGAGATGCGCCACCTCGATGCCCTCGCCTGGTCGAGCGCGCGGACGATTGCGGTCAGCCCGGTGTCGCCACCGGGGTCGAGGCGCACCGCCACGCCGTCCTCGTTGGGGTGCGGGCAGTCGCCGGGTCCGGCGAACCGCGCCAGGACGCCCGCCACCCGCTCCCGGTCCTCCTGCCGAGCCGGCACGGCCTCGATGCTCGGCGCGCCGATCGCAGCCTTGAGCTCGTCGGGCGTACCCTCGGCGACGATCCGGCCGTGGTCGATGATGCCCACCCGGTCGGCCAGGCGGTCGGCCTCCTCGAGATACTGGGTGGTGAGGAAGACGGTGACGCCGTCCTGGCGCGCCAGCCGCTCGACCTCCTCCCAGAGCGCGCTGCGGCTCTGCGGATCGAGGCCGGTGGTCGGCTCGTCGAGAAACAGGATGCGCGGCTCGTGCACCAGCGCGAGGGCCAGATCGAGCCTGCGGCGCATGCCTCCCGAGTAGGTGCCCAACCTTGCGGTCCGCGGCCTCGACCAGCCCGACGCGGGCGATCAACTCGGCGCCCCGCCGCTCCCGCGCGCCCTTCCGCAGCCCGTGGAGGGCGCCCTGGAGGCGCATGTGCTCGTTCGCGGTGAGAAAGGGGTCGAGCGCGGCCTCCTGGAGCGCCGCTCCGATCTGCTTGCGGACGCGCGCGCCCTCGCGCTGGACGTCGAACCCCGCCACCCGGGCGCTGCCGTCGCTCGGCGGGAGGAGGGTGGTGAGCATGTGCACGGTGGTGGACTTCCCGGCGCCGTTCGGGCCGAGGAAGCCGTAGATCTCACCGTTCGCGACTTCGAGATCGATCCCGTCGACCGCGCGCGGACCCTTCTTGAACTCCTTGACGAGGCGCTCGGCCTGAATGCTGGATTCCATCCAGCGAAGGTACAAGACCCCGCCCGTCGGCCGGCGGGCCTTCGGCTAACGGGTGGCCAAGGCAGCGAATGGAGGCGGTCGGAATTGCACCCACGTCCGCGGAACCTGCCTCGATGCGTCTACGAGCGTTCCCGCGGAGTCGGATCTCGGCGTCCGGTTCGGTCGATCCGCGGGGCACGTCCCCGGCGCCATACCTTCCTGAAGTTGTCCCCGTCGGGCCGAAGGTCCTGCCGTCGGGGTGAGCCCGCTAGCTGAAGCCGCGAACCCGGGCCGCGGGCTGCCCGGTGCGACTCCCTCGCGCTATTTAGGCAGCGAGGGCGAACTCATGATCAGAGTTCGCACTTATTGGTTCCGGGATTTTTTTACGAGGCCAACCCGGATCCTCGACTCGCAACATCGAGACGCAACAGCTCCACGTCGAAGCTAGTACGCCCCCGTATGTGCTTCACCATTGTAGGCGCAGCTTCGAGATATCTCGTTCCGCGTTGCCACAATTGGTTGCAGTGGACACTCGCCCCGAAACCCCCGGTTGGGCCCCCGCCAGCGAGCCGCCGGCGTACTACCCGCCCGCCTACGAGCCGGAGCCGGTCAGGCGCCCGCCGCGCTGGCGGCGCTGGCTGGGGCCGCTTGCGGCCGCTCGGCCTGGTGCTGCTCAAGTTCGGGGCGAAGCTCAAGGCGCTGCTGCTCCTGCTGCCCAAGCTCAAGCTGTTCACCACCTCGGCCACGATGCTGGTGTCGATCGGCGGCCTACGCGCTGATCTGGGGCTGGAAGTTCGCGGTCGGCTTCGTGCTCCTGCTGCTGGTCCACGAGATGGGGCACGTGATCCAGCTGCGGCGCGAGGGGATCAAGGCCAGCGCGCCGATGTTCATCCCGTTCCTCGGCGCGCTCGTGGCGATGAAGGAGATGCCGAAGGACGCCGCGGCCGAGGCGCGCGTCGGGCCTGGCCGGCCCGGTGCTCGGGTCGCTGGGCGCCCTCGTACCGCTCGGCGCTCTACGAGCTCACCGGCGACGAGCTGTTCAAGGCGCTCGCCTTCGTCGGCTTCTTCCTCAACCTGTTCAACCTGCTGCCGGTGCTGCCGCTCGACGGCGGGCGGGCGATGGCGGCGCTGTCGCCGTGGATGTGGCTCGTCGGCTTCGGGCTGCTGGTCGCCGCGACGTTCGTCTTCCCGAACCCGATCATGCTCCTGATCCTGCTGCTTCGGCGGCCTCGAGACCTGGCGCCGCTGGAAGGCGCGCAACGAGCCCGAGTCGCGCGAGTACCACCGCGTGCCGCCCGGCCACGCGGCTGGCGCGTGGCCGCCGTCTACATCGGGCTGGCGGCGCTGCTGGCGGTCGGGCATGGACGCCACCTTCCTCGAGCGCGACTTCGACGACGTCTGTCAGCGAGCCGGCTCGGCCAGCGCCCGGTCGATCTCGCGCCGCTGGTCCTTGGCCTTGAGGTCGCGGCGCTTGTCGTAGAGGTCCTTGCCCTTGCGCCAGCGCGATCTCGACCTTCGCGCGCGGGCCCTTGAAGTAGATGCGCGTGGGCACGAGCGTCAGGCCCTTCTCCGGCGGTCTTGCCGATCAGCCGCTCGATCTCGCGTGCGGTGCAGCAGCAGCTTGCGCGGGCCGCTCGGGGTCGTGGTTCTCGCGCGCGGCGGGCTTGTAGGGGGCGATGTACAGGTTCTGGAGCCAGACCTCGCCGTCCCGCACCTCGGCGTAGGCGTCCTTGAGCTGCACGCCGCCGTCGCGGAGCGACTTGACCTCGGAGCCCTCGAGCACCATGCCCGCCTCCCACTTCTCGAGCAGGTTGTAGCGGTAGCTCGCCTGGCGATTCGTGGCGACGTCGCCGGGAGCGGCCTTGCGCTTGCCCTTCTTGGCCATCCCGAAAGGTTGGCAGCTAGTAGCCGAGCTGCCGCAGGAAGCGCTTCAGCTGCTTCACGTAGCGGCGGTCCGCCGGGCCCGACCTGGAACGGGGCCGTCTTGCCCAGCTGGCCGCGCCGCAGCGCCCGCTCCAGTGCGCGGTTGGCCTTGCCGCCGCTGCCCGAGCCGGTACTTGTCCGCCACCCAGCCGGCCAGGAAGCCGCGCGGGTTTACGTCGCTGTCGATTGCGATAGCGCCGGTAGAGGCGCAGGGCGCGCTTGGCGTCCCTGCGCACGAGCCGCTTGAAGTCGGTCGTCTCGTCCACGAGCCGGCCGCGCGCGATAGCGGAAGATCTGCAGCGGCAGGAATGACTCCGCGTAGGACGCGAAGGCGTACGCGAAGCGTGCGTCGCGGCTGTCGAACTCCACGCTCCCGTCGCGCCCGATGTCGCGCAGCCGGAAGCCCGCGTCGCGCCAGTTGCGGCGCACCCGCCTGTAGTCCCCGGTCGCCGCCTGGAAGCCGTACAGCGTCGAGATCGTGCAGCAGTGCGCCCCGCCCGTGTAGAGCGACACGACCACCTCGGGCTCGCCGTCGCGCGTCGAGGTCCCGGGCCACGATCGACTTCTCCCCGGCGCCCGGCGTTTCCGGGCATGGCGAAGCAGGTCCCACAGCCCTCGGGAAGCGCCTCGTCCACGAGCGTCTGCCCCGCGCGCTCGACCCTGGCGCGGAAGTCGCGGTACGTGCCGTCCGCGCGCTTGTCGTAGCTGAGCGTGGCCGTGACCTGCCCCGAGGTGACAACCTCCTCCACCGGGGCGGCGGCCGCCGCCGGGAGCAAGGGCGAGCGCAGCGACGACAGATCGATGTGGACGGCGCGGTTTCTCACCGCGCGCGAGACTAGCTTGCGCTGAGCTCGAAGTCAGGTCGACGCGGCCGCGCGGCGCGTCGACCCGCGAGACCGCGACCTCGACCGGGTCCCCCAGCCGTAGCTCGCGGCTCGAGTCGCCGAGACGAGCGCGGTGCCCAGCTCGTTGAGCTCCCACCAGCCGCGCAGGCGGCGCACCGGAAGCATGCCCTCGTAGCCCTCGTTCGGCCGGCGGCCCCCTCCGTCCGAAGCGCACGAAGGCCCCCGCCGCGATCAGGCCCACCACCTCGCCCTCGAAGGCCGGCGGCTCCGCCGGATCGTGCTCGGACAGCTCGCGCTCGAGCAGGAAGGCCAGGCACACGTCGTCGGCGTCGCGCTCGATCGCCATCGCCTCTCGCTCGGCGGCGCTCGACACGATCCCGGCCTCGTCGAGCTCGTGCGCCGGCGCCGCGGCGTCGTCGATACCGAGCCCCTGGAGCAGCGCGCGGTGTGCGACCAGGTCCGGGTAGCGCCGGATCGGCGAGGTGAAGTGGCAGTAGCGCTCCGAGCCAAGGCCCGCGTGCCCCAGGTTCTTCGGTGTGTAGAACGCCTGCTTGAGCGAGCGCAGCACGAGCGTGCCGAAGGCGTGGCGGCCCCGGCCGCTGTTGCGTGCGTACTCGGCGGCGAGCCGCGAGGACTCCGCGGCCACCTCGGCCGCCTGCTGCGGGCTCATCTGCTTGGGCAGCGGCGGGGTCGGGACCTCGAGCGAGGCGAGCTGCTCGATCATGAAGGCGACCGCCGAGGGATCCGGCTTCTCGTGGACGCGGTAGAGGGTCGGCAGCCGGCGGTCCGCCAGGTAGCCCGCCACCTGCTCGTTCGCCAGCACCATCAGCTGCTCGATCAGCCCGTGTGACTCCGTCTGCTCCTCGGCGTGAACCCCGGTCACCCGACCCTGCTCGTCGAACTCGAACGAGGGCTCGGCCGAGGCCACCTCGAGCGAGTCTCGGCGCGCGGCGAGCTCGGAGGCGACAGCGCGGGCGAGCGCGAGAGGCTCGGCCCAGGGTTCCTCCGCCCGCTCGGACCCCTCGAACACGGCGTCCACCTGCGGGTAGGTGAGTCGGGCGTCGCTTCGGATCAGCGAGCGGTGGAACTCCACCTTCTCGACGCTCGCGCCGGAGAGCTCCATCTGCACCGTCACCGCCAGCCGGTCTTCCCCCGGGCGCAGGCTGCAGACGTCGCTCGAGAGCACGTCGGGCAACATCGGCTCGACCGCTCCCGGCACGTAGACGCTGCAGCCGCGCCGGAAGGCCTCACCGTCCAGCGCACCCCCGGGTCGCACGTAGGCGCTCACGTCGGCGATGTGGACCCACAGCCGCACCCGTCTCGCCCGCGCGCTCCGCCGACACCGCGTCGTCGAAGTCGCGCGCGTCGGGCGGGTCGATCGTGAAGGTCGGCAGCTCGCGCATGTCCACCCGTGCGTCGGCCCCGACGCGGCGAGCGCGAGGCCTCCTCGGCCTCCGCCGCGGCGCGCCGCGGGTGCGCGCGGTGCAGGCCGCGATCGAGCATCAGCCCCTCGATCACGTCGCGTGCCACGTCCGGCCGCCCGATCACGCGCGAGACGCGGGCGCCGCGCTTGCCGGACGCCGAGCAGCACCAGGTCGCCGACAGACGCAGCGGTGCGTCCCGCGGAGTCCACCGTCACCTGGGCGCCGCGCTCGAAGAGCGGCTCGGCCACCAGGAAGCGCCCCTTCTTGGCAAGCACCCCGACCCGCAGCGGCTCGCGCGAGCGCCTGGGGGGACGGCTCACCGGGTTTCGCGCGCCAGGACGTCGAGCGCGATCGGCAGCGCCTCGTCGCGCTCGGTGCGCGGCCTGTCCCGCGCGCGCACCGACGGCTTGATCCCCTTGTCGGAGATGTTCTCGCCGCTCGGCAGGTAGTAACGGCCCACGGTCAGGTCGAGCACGCCGCCGTTCGAGAGCTGCTCGACCTCCTGGAACACGCCCTTGCCGAAGGTCCGCGTGCCGACGATCGTCGGCCGCTGTCCGGTCGCGCAGTGCGCCGGTCACGATCTCGGACGCGCTCGCCGAGCCGCCGTCCACGAGCACCACGACCGGCACCTCGTCGGAGATCGCGTCGCCCTCGGCCTCGAACTCGCGCTCGGGCTTGGTGCGCCCGTCGGTGGACACGACGACCCCGTCCTCGATGAAGATGCTCGCCACCAGCACCGCCTCCTGCAGCAGGCCTCCGCCGTTGCCGCGCAGGTCGAGCACGATGCCGTCGGCGCCGCGGCCCAGAACGCGCTCGACGTGCCGCCGCAGCTGGCCGTGCGTCCCGTCCTGCGCGAAGGTGAACAGCGTCACCACGCCGAGCTTCGTCCCGTCGTGCTCGACGATGCGGCTCTCGGCCACCGGCACGTCGATCTCGGCGCGCTCGACGACGAGCTCGCGCGTGCGCTTCGAGCGTCGGGGCGACCACCGCGAGCCTCACCTTGGTGCCCGGCGGGCCCTTGATGCGGGCGGTGGAGACGCTGGAGTCCACACCCGCGATCGAGCGCCCGTTGACCTCGGTGATCAGCTCGCCCTCGCGGA
This sequence comes from uncultured Thermoleophilaceae bacterium, assembly GCA_963819635.1. Classification (GTDB taxonomy): domain Bacteria; phylum Actinomycetota; class Thermoleophilia; order Solirubrobacterales; family Thermoleophilaceae; genus JACVRW01. Next base: position 15,281 of record CAWFWX010000001.1, on the reverse strand, counting down.
TCCCCGCCTTCTCGGCCGGCGAGCCGCTCGAAGACGCCCAGCACCTTGAGGCCGCGCTGGTCCTCCTCCACGTTCATGCCGACCCCCTCGAACTTGCCCGAGAGCCCCTGCTCGAACTTGCGCGCCTCGCTCGGGCGTCAGGTAGTTGGAGAAGCGGTCGTCGAGCGCCCCCACGATGCCCTTGAGCGAGCTGCTGCTCGAGATCGTCGCCATCGACCTCGCGGATGAAGTTGTCCTCGATCGAGTCGATCAGCTCGGCGCGGACGGCCTGCGTCGTCGTCCACGAAGGCATCGCGCAGGGGGCCCGGGTAGGGCCTCGGGATGGCCCCCGAGCCACAGCCCCGCAGTCAGCGCGAGCAGGGCGCAGGCAAGGGCTAGCGTGGCGGTGCGGACGGCGTTCACGGCGGACCGAGAAGGCTAGCTAGACGCGGAGGAAGCGCCGGAGCGTGATGCCGCTGCCCGCGGCCGAGACGGCCACGCACGACAGCATCAGCAGGACGACCAGCAGCGGGAAGTCGATCGTGTCCGGCGCGGCGAGCAGCGCGAAGCGCTCTTCGAGCGGGTCGATGAACGTCTCCTTGGCGATCGTCAGCAGCAGCACCGCCAGGATCCCGCCCATCAGCCCGACGATCACGCCCTCGATCACGAACGGCCAGCGGATGAACCAGTTCGTGGCGCCGACCAGCTTCATGACCTCCACCTCGCGGCGGCGCGCGAAGATCGAGAGCCGGATCGTGTTGGCGATCAGCGCGATCGAGGCGAACACCAGCAGCACCGCGAGTCCCGTGGTGAGGATCTTCACGAGGCCCGTGGCCGACAGGATCTTGTCGGTGTCCGACTCCCGGTTGCGCACCTCGTCGACGGCCGGAGAGGCCGGAGTCCGCGCATGCTCGTCGACGATCGCCTGGATCTGGTCCGGGTCCTCGGGAGTGACGCGGTAGAGGTCCGGCAGCGGGTTGCGGCCGAGCAGCGCGGTGCCCTCGTCGAAGGCCTTGCGGGTTCTTCTCCTTGGCCGTCTCGAGGCCCTCCTCCTTGGAGATGAACTCGACCGACTTGACGTTGGCGGTGTCCTCGATGGAGCTCTCGAGCTGGTCGCGCTCGCGTCTCGGTCGCGTCGTCGGCGATGTAGACGTCGACCACCACGCGGCTGCGCACCTCGTTGGCGGTGCCGGTCGTGGCCTGCACGATCGGGATGAAGACGCCGAGCACCAGCGCGGTCAGCAGCACCGTGAGCGTCGCGGCCAGCGCGGGCGCCGAGCTGCGGGAGAGGCCACGCAGCGCCTCCTTGAGGAAGAACGTCCAGTGCATGGCTAGTGCGGGCTGCCCTCGGGCCCGATGCCCATCTCGCCGCGCAGGCGGATCGCGAACTCGGACGTGGACTCGTCCGGGCGGTAGAGGCCGGACTGCTCGTCGCGGATGATGCGCCCCTCGCGCAGCTCGACCACGCGCCGGCGCATCTTGTCGACCATCTCCTTGTCGTGGGTGGCCACGATCACGGTCGTGCCGGTGCGGTTGATGCGGTAGATCAGCTGCATGATCCCGATCGAGGTCTCGGGGTCGAGGTTGCCGGTCGGCTCGTCGCAGAGCAGCAGCGGCGGGTGATTCACGAAGGCGCGGGCGATCGAGACGCGCTGCTGCTCGCCGCCCGACAGCTCGTCCGGGTAGTTGTGCAGCTTGGTGGAGAGCCCGACCAGCCGCAGGATGTCGGGCACCTTGCGGCGGATCTCCTCGCGCGACTCGCCGATCACCTGCAGCGAGTAGGCGACGTTGTCGTACACCGTGCGGTTCGGCAGCAGCTTGTAGTCCTGGAAGACGACGCCGATGTTCCGCCGCAGGTACGGCACGCGCTTGCGCTCGATCTCGCCGAGGCCGCGGCCGGCGATGAAGATCTCCCCCTTGGTCGGCTCGATCTCCTTGAGCAGCAGGCGGATGCAGGTGGACTTGCCGCAGCCCGTGGGACCGACCAGGAAGACGAACTCCCCGCGACCGACGCGCATCGAGGCGCCCTCGAGCCCGACGGACCCGCCGTCGTAGACCTTTGTGACGTCTTGAAGGTGAACGACGGGGACGTCCGGCACAGGCGGCTTTGGCCGCTGCTCGCGAGCCCCCGTCGCCTGGGTGCTTGGCGCAGCCATGCGAGGGTTAGATATGTAGCGGAAGGGCTCGAAAAGGGCAGCAGTTGCAAGGGAAGCTGCAGCCGGTCAGCCCGCGAAACCCCAGCGCCCAAACAGGTCGCCTTCGGCTTCGTAGAGCCAAATCAGTCTGGCCTCGCGGGGCTGCATCAGCGGCCTGCCCTCAACGATCGTCGGGGCCCCGGTCCCGCCGCTGATCTTCGGCGAGACGCTGAGGAACAGCTCGTCCACGAGACCCGCTGCGAATAGGTGCGAGTTGAGCGTGGGACCGCCCTCGCACAGCACCGAGCGCACCCCGTGCTCCTCGCGCAGGCGGGCGAGGAGTACGGGCAGGTCGTCGCCCACACGGAGATATTCCACGTCCGCGGTGACGCCCCCGAGCTCCTCCTCGCTGCCGGTGGCGATCACAACACGCTGCCCCGTCTCGTGCAGCAGCTTGGCCTCCGCCGGAAGGGTGAGACGCGCGCTGGCCACCACCGCAAGGGCGTCGGGCATCAGTCCCTCGCGCTCGCGCTTGGCCCGCAGCTCGTCCGACTTCGCGATCCTGCCGTAGCCCTCGACGGCCACCGTGGTCGCGCCGACGAGCACCGCGTCGACCTGGGTGCGCAGGTGGTGGAAGAGCACGCGGTCGGCCTCGCTCGACATCGCGCGGGTGCGCCCCTCGACGGTGGCCTTGCCGTCGAGCGTCGCCACCATGTTCAGCACCACGTACGGGCGTTCGGCGGGTGCGCGCTCGCCCAGGCGGAGCCCGCTAATCAGCTCCTCAGGGCTGATCTCGCCGGGGTTGGGGAACAGGCGCCGCAGCACCCGCGGCAGCTTACGCGGCGCCGGCTCGCGACTCGCGCTTTCGTCCATGCCGCGGCGGACGCCGGCAAGCAGTGGCACCCGGGCGCCGATGGGGAAGCATGCGGATACTCATCGGCCTCGTCATCGCTGCCCTCACGCTGGTCGTTCCGTCGACCGCCGCCGCGCGCGATCGCGATCGCGACCGCCTTCCCGACAGCTGGGAGCGCAAGCATCACCTGTCCGTGAAGCGCGCGAGCACGAACGGCGACCCGGATCGCGATCGCGTCGACAACCGCAACGAGCTGCAGGAGGGCACCAAGCCTCGCAGCCGTGACTCCGATCGTGACGGCCGCCCCGACGGTCTCGAGGATCGCGATCGTGACGGCCTCACCAACGCCGGCGAGGACCTGACCGGCAACGACCCACGCGACCCCGATAGCGACGGCGACGGCCTGCCCGACGGGAAGGAGGCCGCCGGAGTGGTCGTTTCCCTCGACGCGGGCGTACTGATCATCGAGCTGGCCGCGGGCGGCCCTCTGGGCGCCCTTGTCACACCGGACACCGAGGTCGAGTGTGAGAGCGAGAACGAGCTCGAGGCCCACTACGCCGGCTTGTCACGGCGCAAGCGTCATGGCCGCCGCGCCGCCGCCTCGGTCTACGAGGAGGACGAGTACGGCGAGGACGAGGACGTAGAGGACGAGGAGTACGACGACCTCCTCGAAGAGGACGAGGACTACGACGAGGAAGAGGACGACGAAGAGGAGTACGGGGAGGACGAGAAGTACTACGACCCGACCTGCCCGGCCGATGCCCTTGCGCCCGGCGCGCGAGTTCGCGACGCCGAGTTCGTGCTCTCCCCCGACGGCCTCGAGCTCGAGTACATCGGCCTGCTTCGCTAGCCGGGGTTCAGCCGCCGATCGCGACCATGCGCTCGATCGGTACCCGCGCCCGCTTCGCGATCTCGGGATCCACCTTCACGACCGGCCGCAGCTCACGGAGGGCATCGCGCAGCTTCGGCAGCGTGATCATCTTCATGTATCTGCAGACTGCCGCCCGATTGGCGGGCACGAAGCTCTTGCCGGGGTTGGCCTGCTCCAACGGGTAGAGCATCCCGGTCTCGGTGGCCACGATGAACTCGTCGGCAGCCGAGCCGGCCGCGAACTTGAGCATCCCGCCCGTCGAGAGCATGTGGGTGTGTTCGGGATCCACGTCGCCGGCGGCGACGTACTCCATGACCTGCGTCGTGCAGCCGCACTCCGGATGGATCATGAACTCCGCGCCCGGGTGGTCGGCCCGCACGTCGGCGATGTCGCCGGGCCGGATGCCCGCGTGCACGTGGCACTCGCCGTCCCAGACGTGGAGGCGCCGTCCCGTCTCGCGCTCCACGTAGGCCCCGAGCCACATGTCGGGGCCGAAGAGGATCTCGGTGTCCGCGCCGTGCTCGCGCCAGATGTGCTCGACGACCTGCACGGCGTTCGAGGAGGTGCAGCAGTAATCGGTCTCCGCCTTGACGTCGGCCGAGGTGTTCACGTACATCACCACGAGCGCGCCGGGGTGCTGGGCCTTCCAGGCGCGCAGCTGATCGGCCGTTATCGAGTCGGCGAGCGAGCAGCCGGCGTCGAGGTCGGGCAGCAGGACCGTCTTCCCGGGTGAGAGGATCGAGGCGGTCTCGGCCATGAAGTGCACGCCGCAGAAGGCGATCACCTCGGAGTCGGTGGCGGCTGCCTGGCGCGAGAGGCCGAGCGAATCCCCCACGAAGTGCGCCACGTCCTGGACCTCGGGCACCTGGTAGTTGTGGGCGAGGATCACGGCGTTGCGCTCCTCGGCGAGAGCGCGGACCTCCAGCTTCAGGGACTCGACGTGTTCCGCGTCGAGCTGTGGCTGGGCGCCGTTGAATGTGGGTAGCTCGATCGGCTTCAAGGTTTTCGCCTTATAATCAAAAACCGTGTCCGACAAGGCTACCAGGCGAGAGCTCCCGGCCCAAGTCACGCTCGGAGTCGTGCTCCAGGTTCGCGAGTCACGGCTTCAGGTGCTGCTCTGGCGGCGCGCCCGGGAACCCTTCGCGGAGGCCTGGTCGCTGCCCGGCGGCGACCTCCAGCCGGGCGAGACGCTCGAGCAGTCGATCCGCCGCCAGCTCGCGGTGAAGGTGGACGTGCGCGGGCTCGCGCGGCTCGAGCAGCTGGAGACCCGGAGCGATCCGGCGCGGCACCCCGCGGCGTGGCAGCTGGCCACCGCGTACCTCGGGCTCGTACCGGCCGGCGTGGATCCGGCCGTGCCGTCGGACACCACGTGGCACCCCGTGGACCGGCTGCCGGCCGCGATGGCGTTCGACCACGAGGAGATCGTGCTCGCGGGACGTGAGCGGCTGCGCGCCAAGCTCAGCTACACCAACATCGGGTTCGCGCTGGCGCCCCGGCGCTTCACCATCTCCGAGCTGCGCGACCTCTACTCCGCCGCGCTCGGCTACCGCGTCTCGGCCACCAACCTGCGCCGCGTGCTCGAGCGCCGCGGTGCGATCCAGCCCACGGGTGAGCGGCGGGCATCCGGGCCCGGCGGCGGTCGCCCGGCGGCCGTCTACCGCTTTGCCTCCCACACGCTCGAGGTGACGGATCCGTTCGCCGTGCTGCGCCCGCCCGAGAGCGCCGCCCGGCGGGCCGCCTAGCCCGGCCTAGCCTCCGTAGCGCCCGCTGTTCCGGGGGTCGTGGCGGAACGAGGGCCATTCGCGCGGTGCTCCCTGCGGGGCGGGGGTGTCCCACACGAACAGGAAGCCCTCGCGGGTCACGGCCACGACCTCGAGCCGGCGGTCGCCGTCGACGTCGGCCACGGCCGGCGCCGCGAGCAGCCAGCCCCCCGTCTGCTTCGGCCAGCCGGCCGGCTCCGAGCCGCCGGCACGAAAGGCGTGAAGCAGGTAGCCGCTTGAGCCGAAGAGCGCCTCGGCGGCACCGTCGCCGTCCACGTCGGCGACCGACGGACCGGCCAGGACCGTCCAGCCCTCGACCGGCGTGGGGAAGCCTGGCAGTTGCTCGCCGGAGCGCGCGTCCCAGCCCCCGAGCAGGTGCTCGAAGGGCACGCTCGACGCCGGCGAGGTCTGGGCGACGGCGAGCTGGGCGTCCACCAGCCCCGAGAAGAGTCGCAGCGGACCGTCGCGCGAGGTCCTGCCGAACGCGAAGTTCGAGCCGAGCGCGATCTGGGCGGCCGCCGCCGAGCGTGAGCCCTCGCCCCTCCCCTCGACGGCGAAGTGGCCGCGCAGACCGGCACCGGGGTAGGACGAGCCGTCGCCCCGGTAGAGCTCGGGTTGCCCGGTGAACGCCGCGATGGCCACCTCATCGCGCCCGTCGGCGTCAACGTCGGCGAGCACCGGCGAGCTGGGCACGCCCTCGCCGGCCAGCGGGATCGAGTCCGCGGCAAGCGCGCTCGGCGTGACCGGCCAGCCCGGCAGCGGCCGGCCGGCCGCGCTCCAGGCGTGCACGCGACCGCTGGTGTCGGGCGTCGAGCCGTAGGCCTCGGCCGTACCCTCCACCACGTCAGGTCGGCCGTCGCCGTCGAGGTCGCCGACCGCGGGCGAGGAAAGGATCTTGGCCTCGTCGCCCCCGGCGGAGTCGCGCGCCAACACCGGCCAGCCCGGCAGGCGGCGGCCGCGCCCGTCCCAGGCGTACACCTTCTGGTCCGCCGCGCCGACGACTATGTCGAGCTTGCCGTCGCCGCTCAGGTCGGCCAGCGCCGGGCTCGCGTAGATCGCTTCGTCGAGCCTGGCCGTTGCGCCGCGGAGATCAATCCTCACCGGGAAGCCGCGCAGCCGCCGGCCGCGCGCGGTCCAGGCGTAGACGCGCCCGTCGAGGCCGGCGGCGACCACCTCGCGGCGCGGTCCGCCCGCCAGGTCGCCCACCGCGGGCGTACCGAGGAACCCGCGCCGGACGCGGCCGATGCGCCGGCGCAGAGCGCCCGCGCCCCGGCCGCGCATCCCCCGCGGCCAGCCGCGCAGCTCGCGGCCGGTCCGACCGCTGAGCACGTGGACGAACCCCTCGCTCGTGGCCAGGACGATCTCGGCCGCACCGCCGCCCGCGAGGTTGGCGAGGGTCGGCGACGCCTCGCCCGAGCTGGAGAGATCAAGCGGGAACCCGGGCCGCAGCTGCGGGTCGTGCAGCGCGAAGAAGAAGGCTCGGTCCTCGCCGGCGCCCGCCTGCGGATCGCGGCAGCTGAGCCGGAGCGTCCAACCTCCCGCCGCGAGCCCGCGCGGATCGATCCGGGCCAGCCGATGGACCCTGCGACCGGAGGCCCGGCCGGCCGCAATGCGCCGCCAGACCGTCGGCTCCTCGCCGCGGCCGAGCTCCAGGGTCCAGGGTGACGGCGTGCGGCCCCGGATCGCGAAGGGCGCCGCCAGCGGGGCGTACCAGCGCGGCGCCGTGATGTCCGCGTCGGGCGGGATCCGGCCGGGAGCTACGCGCGCGACGGCGCGCGCGGCGTTCACCCTCCCCCAGCCGGTGAGGCGATCCCACCCCGGCCGGTAGCCCTTGGCGGGGTCGGCCAGGTCGTCCGCCGTCTGCCGCAGCACCTGCCTGACCTCACCGGGCGTGATCGATAGGCCCGCCTGACGGGCGCGGGCCTGCACCAGCGCCGCGACCCCGGCGACATGGGGCGTTGCGGCCGATGTCCCCGACCAGGTGAGGCGGTAGCCGCCGCCGATCTCGGTGGTGGGGACCTGGGTCGGGGCAACGAGGTCGATGTGCGGGCCGTAGTCCGAGTAGGCGGCGCGCACGGTGAAGTCCGTGCCGCTCACCGCGAGCTCCTCGCGCAGCGCCGCCGCGTTGGCGGTGTCGGGGTTCAGGCCGCCGACCGCGATCACCTCGTCGAAGGTGGCCGGGAAGTTGTGGTGGAAGCTGAACTCGTTGCCGATCGCCGCGACCTGCACCGCCCCCCGGCGCTGCGCGTAGGCAACGGCGCGCCTGAGCGCGGGCGAGTACGACTCCGCGCCAAGGCTCATGCTCATCACCCCCGCCCCCTGGTCGGCCGCGTACACGATGCCCTCCGCCAGCCGCGCGGACTGGTGGAGGATGCCGTCCATCGTGCGCACCGGCAGGATCCGGGCGCCGGGCGCGATGCCGGCGATCCCGATTCCGTTGTCGGTTGCGGCGCCCAGTACCCCGGCGACGTTGGTGCCATGGGCGTTGCGGGTGTCCGTGCTCGGGTCCGCGTCGCGCGCCCAGAAGTCGTAGCCGGGCAGCAGCTGCCCCCGGAGGTCGGGATGGTCGAGCTGGACGCCCACGTCGATGTCGGCGATGACGACGCCCTCCCCGGTTGTCAGCGCCCACGCCCCCTCGACCGAGATCCCGCGGTCGAAGCCGAGGGCCGGGCCGGCCAGGTCCCACTGCTCATTGGTCGCGCCCGGCAGCGGGCTGGCGTCGAACAGCGGGTCATTCGGCGGACTGGCCGGGAACGCCGCGTGGGCCGGCCCCGCCGCGGCGAGCAGTAGGCCGAGCGCGACCAGCGCCCGCACGTCAGCCCCTGCCCGGGAGCACGAGCCCGGCGTCGTCGATCGTGGTTGCCGACGGGAAGTTGTCGAGCCGGAGGTAGGGAGAGTCGACGCTCGTGACCTCGAGCCTCAGCGTGTGCCCGGCCTCGAAGCGCCAGTGGTTCCCGAACAGCGGATACTCGGCGCTGGCGCCACCGGGATCGGGCGAAACGGCGCGGTAGGCCCCGCGCGTCACCAGGGTCTGCCGGCCATCCGGCCCCATGTCCCACAGGCGGCTGTTCAGCTGCACGTCCGGCGCCGCCGTGCGGTAGCTGAGCCGTAGCCGCGGCATCCCGATCAGCGTGAAGGCCCGCTCGAGCGGAACGTCGTACGTGGCGATACCCGAGCTCGGCGGCAGGTCCGTGGTCACGCAGCCCCGCCCCCGGGCCATCGACACCGCAACCGGATCGGCGGCGCTTGCCCGCGGGTCGACCAGCGGCGACTGGAGCTGGCGCGGGCCGCCGAGCTCGAGCGTCAGCCGGTCCGGCGCCAGCGCCGCGAAGCGCCGCTCCGCCAGCACCGGGCCGAAGGCGCCGCTGTCGCAGAGCGTGGGCGCGCTGCGGGCGTCGAAGCGCACCCTCGGCCTCCGCCTGCCCCGCAGATAGCGGTCGAGCAGGCGGTTGCCCATCCGGTGGAAGTAGCGGAACTCCGGCACCTTGACCGCCGCGGTCAGGTGCTCGAAGTCGCCGAGGTACAGCTTGGCCGGGTAGCCGCGCCGGGTGGCCCGCAGCCGGCGGTACATCCCGACCGCCTCCGCAGCCGGGAAGATCGGGTCCGTCCAGCCCTGGGCCGCGAGCACCGGCACGGCGCGCTGGCGCCGTGGGCCCTTCCCGAGCGCCTCGAAGAAGCCGTGCTGGTACGCCGCCGATCGGTCGACCGACAGGGCGCGCTTGGCCTCGGGGATGACCGGGTCGGCCGGGTCGTCGTAGGGCTCGCCGGCGTTCAGCCGCGCCGTCCAGGCGAGCACGTCGGGCGGCAGCTTGGTGTTGGCCGACGCCGTCAGCCCGTCGACGATGCTGAGCTTCCCGATCCCGAGCGGCGTGTCGGTCTCACGCCCGTTCGGCAGGAGCGCCTGCAGCAGGTTCGTCCAGGTGAACTGCGGCACGACCGCCGCCAGGCGGACCAGCCGTCCGGCGGGGCTGCGCCAGGCCCCGTACTGCGCCGCGCCCTCGCCGCGCGTGGTGAGCAGCAGCCAGGCCTGGCCGCCCCCGTATGAGCTGCCGAGCACCGCCACGCGCCGCGGGCGGATTCGCAACCTCGGGTCGTCGACGAGCAGGCCCGTCAGGTGCTGGGTGTCTCGCACCTCGAGCTCGCGGCTGGCCAGCCCCACCTGCCCGCCCGAGCTCCCCTGCCCGCGAGCGGAGTAGTTGAGCACCGCGTATCCGCGGGAGGCAAACCAGACGTTGTTCCACTCGACGGTCTTGTAGGCGTTGCCGCCGCGGTCGGGCCCGGTGCCGCCGGCGGTCTCGCTCAGGTACTCGCCCTTGTCGGTCAGGAAGCCGTGGAGGAAGACGACAAGCGGCAGCCCGCGCCGCGGCACGCGGGCGGGCAGCGTCAGCGTCGAGTCGAGCTGCGTCCCGTCGAAGCTCGCCACCGGGGCGGTGCAGATCCTGTGCGCCGCGCCGTCGGGGCTGGTACGCGACTGACAGCCGGCCAGCAGGTCGTCGAGCGGGGCTGCGTGGGCAGTCTGTGGCAGGGCGGCGACGAGCGCCGCGAGCACCACGGCGCGCCGGATCACGTCGGCTCCAGCTGCAGGCTCAGGTCGAGCGCGGGGGCGGAGTGGGTCAGGGCGCCGACCGATATGAAGCCGACTCCGGTCTCGGCGACCGCCCGCACGTTCTCGAGCGTGATCCCGCCGGAGGCCTCGAGCTCGGCGCGGCCGTCCGTCAACCCCACCGCCTCGCGGAGCTCGTCCGGCGTCATGTTGTCGAGCAGCAGCCGCGCCGCGCCCGCCTCGAGGGCCTCGCGCAGCTCGTCGAGGTCGGCGCACTCGACCTCGACCGGGACGCCCGCCGGGGCCTCGCGCAGCGCGCGCTCGGTGGCCTCACCGACGCCGCCCGCCAGGCGGGCGTGGTTCTCCTTGACCAGAATCGCGTCGAACAGCCCGAAGCGGTGGTTGTGGCCGCCGCCGGCCAGCACCGCCTGCTTCTCGAGCGCACGCAGCCCGGGCGTGGTCTTGCGGGTGTCGAGGATCCGCGCGCCGGTGCCCTCCACTGCCCGTACGAAGCGGGCCGTGAGCGTCGCGACACCGGACAGCCGGCCGAGGAAGTTGAGCGCCACCCGCTCCGCCGCGAGGATCGAGCGGGCGTGACCGGCCACCTCCGCGACCAGGCCGCCTTCCCGCCAGCGCGCCTGCTCGCTACGGGTCGTCCAGTGCAGCGAGGGATCCACCCGCCGGAACACGTTCTCGGCGACCGCCAGGCCGGCGATCACGCCGGCCTGCTTCTGCTCGATGCGGGCGCGAGCGACGGCGTCCGCCGCCACGACCGCCGTGCCCGTCAGGTCCCCCTCTCCGAGGTCCTCCGCGAGCGCCCGGTCGATCAGCTCGTCCATTGCCTGTCTAATCCTGCCCTGAGTCAGCCAGTCGCGCGCCGCAGCAATTCGGCCCGCACGAACTCGTCGAGATCGCCGTCCAGCACCCGCTGGGCGTCGCCGATCTCGACGTTGGTCCGGTGGTCCTTGACCATCGTGTAGGGGTGCAGCACGTACGAGCGGATCTGCGAGCCCCACGCCACGTCCTGGGCCTCGCCCTTCGCCTTCGCTATCTCCTCGCGCCGCTTCTGCTGCTCGAGCTCGAGCAGCTTCGCGCGCAGCATCCGCATCGCCGTGTCCTTGTTGGCCGACTGCGAGCGCTCGTTCTGGCACTGGACCACCGTGCCCGTCGGCCTGTGCGTGATGCGGACCGCCGAGTCCGTCTTGTTCACGTGCTGCCCGCCGGCGCCCGAGGCGCGGTAGGTGTCGATCTGGAGGTCCTCGGGGTCGATCTCGACCTCGACGGCGTCCTCCACGAGCGGCGCAACCTCCAGGCCCGCGAAGGCGGTATGGCGGCGGGCGGCGGAGTCGAACGGCGAGATCCGCACCAGCCGGTGCACCCCCTTCTCGGCCGAGAACAGCCCGTAGGCGTTCTCGCCGCGGGCGATGAAGCTCGCCGACTTCAGCCCCGCCTCCTCGCCGGGGCTCGCCTCGGCCATCTCCACCTTCATGCCCCGTCGCTCGGCCCAGCGCAGCATCATGCGAAGCAGCATCTCGGCCCAGTCCTGCGAGTCGGTCCCGCCGGCGCCGGCGTTCACCGTCACCACCGCGTCGCCCCCGTCGTACTCCCCCGCGAACAGGCGCGCCTCCTCCAACTCGGCGAGCCGTGACTCGACGTCCGCGCGCTGGTCGTCGAGCTCGGCGGCGATCGAGTCGTCCTCGGCGGCCATCTCCTCGAGGGCGTCGAGGTCGTCGAGGTCGGATCTCGAGAGCCCGGAACGTGTCGAGCTTGCGCTTGGCGCCGGCGTGCTCGGACGCCACGCGAGCGGCCCGCTCCTGGTCGTCCCAGAAGCCGGGCTCGCCCATCTCGCCGCTCGAGCGCGCCGACGCGCTCGTCTAGCCCGGCTGGGTCAAAGATAGTCCGCGAGCAGCTTCAGCTGGTCGCGGAGGGCGCCGTTACGCCCCATGGCACTTCTTGAATTTCTTGCCGCTCCCGCACCAGCAGGGATCGTTGCGGCCGATCCGCTCGTGCTCGTCGAGCCTGCGGGTCTCGACGGGCTGCGGAAGCAGGGCCTCCTCCGGCTCGGCGACCGCCGCCGAGGCCTGCCCGGCCGCCGCGGCGATCGCCGCGCTGCCGGCCTCCGCATGGCCGCCGTCGTAGGAGAGGTTGCCGGTCGACGAGGTCGCCGCGCCGCCCATCGCCCACGGGCTCTGGCGCGTGCTGCTCCTGGCCCTCGAGCTGGACCTCGACGTTGAAGACGTAGCGGGCGAACTCCTCCCAGATCGCGTTCATCAGCCCGGTGAACATCTCGAAGCCCTCGTTCTTGTAGGCCACGAGCGGGTCGATCTGGGCGAACGAGCGAAGGTGGATGCCCTCGCGCAGGTAGTCCATGTCGTGCAGGTGCTCGCGCCAGCGCTCGTCGATGATCTGGAGCAGCATGAAGCGCTCGAGCGCCCGCATGAGCTCGTCGCCCAGCTCCTCCTCGCGCTCGTCGTAGGCGTCCACGACGTCCTTGCGCAGCTTCTCGATCAGCTCGGCCCGCTCGACCGCGTTGCGGTCGATGTCCTCGTCGAGCGAGTAGGACACCGGGTACATCTGCTCGAGCTGCGTGAAGAGCGCCTCGAGGTCCCACTCGTCGACGAAGTCGCCCTGCATGTACTCCCCGCAGAGGCGCTCGATCACGTCGGCGATCTGCTCGCGTGCCGTGTCGCCCATGTCCTCGCCCTCGAGGATGCGGTCGCGGTACTCGTAGACGATCTCGCGCTGCTGGTTCATCACGTCGTCGTACTCGAGCACGCGCTTGCGGATCAGGAAGTTCTGCTCCTCGACCTTCTTCTGGGCGTTCTCGATCTGCTTCGAGAGCATCTTGGCCTCGATCGGCTCCTCCTCGCCCTCCTCGGAGACCGGGCCGAGGCGGTCGAGGATGCGGTAGATCCGGTCTCCGGCGAAGAGGCGAACCAGGTCGTCCTCGGCGGAGAGGTAGAAGCGCGACTCGCCGGGATCGCCCTGGCGGCCCGAGCGGCCGCGCAGCTGGTTGTCGATCCGGCGTGACTCGTGGCGCTCGGTGCCGAGGATGAACAGGCCGCCGGCGTCGAGCACCTTCTCGCGGTCCTCGGCGACCTTCGCCTCGATGCGGGGCAGCAGCTCGTCCCACTCCTTGTCCCAGCTCTCCGCGCTCTCGTCGAGGCCGAGCTTGCGCAGCTCGACCGACGTGAGGTGCTCGGGGTTGCCGCCCAGCTTGATGTCCACGCCGCGGCCGGCCATGTTGGTGGCGATCGTGACCGCGCCGCGGCTTGCCGGCCTCGGCGATCGTCTCGCCCTCGCGCTCGGCGTGCTCCGGCTTGGCGTTGAGCACCACGTGCTCGATGCCCCTGCGCTTCAGCTGGCCCGAGAGCAGCTCCGAGACCTCGACCGAGATCGTGCCGACGAGCACCGGCTGCCCCTGCTCGTGACGGCTCTCGATCTCGTTGACCACCGCGGCCCACTTGCCGTCCTTGGTCTTGTAGATCTGGTCGTTCTGGTCCGCGCGGACCATCGGCATGTTGGTGGGGATGTCGACGACCTGGAGCTCGTAGATCTTCATGAACTCAGTGGCCTCGGTGAGCGCCGTACCGGTCATGCCGGCGAGCTTGTCGTAGCGGCGGAAGTAGTTCTGGTAGGTGATCGTCGCGACCGTCTGGTTCTCCTCCTGGATCGCCACGTCCTCCTTGGCCTCGATCGCCTGGTGCAGCCCCTCCGACCAGCGGCGGCCCTCGAGTATCCGGCCGGTGAACTCGTCGATGATCTTCACCTCGCCGTCGATCACGGCGTAGTCCACGTCGCGCTTGTAGAGCGACTCGGCCTTGAGCGCCTGGATCAGGTGGTTGACGAGGTTGCCGTGCTCGGCCAGGAACATGTTGTCGATGCCGAGGAACTTCTCGGCCTTCTCGACGCCCCGCTCGGTGATCGCGACGGTCTTGTGCTTCTCGTCGGGCTCGTAGTCGAAGTCCGCCTCGTATGTCTTCGACTTGGCCTCGAGCCCCTCGGGCTTCTTGCCCGGCTCGAGCATCGGGGCGAGCTTGGCGAACTTGTAGTAGAGGTCGGCGGCCTGCTCGGGGGCGCCGGAGATGATCAGCGGCGTGCGGGCCTCGTCGATGAGGATGTTGTCGACCTCGTCCACGATCGCGAAGCCGTGACCGCGCTGGGACTTGGCCTCCTTCTCGGTCGGCGAGGTTGTCGCGCAGGTAGTCGAAGCCGAACTCGGAGTTGGTGCCGTAGACGATGTCGCAGGCGTAGGCGCCGCGCTTGCCCTCGTAGTCGCGGTCGTCGGACTGCACGATGCCCACGGTGATGCCGAGCAGGTCGTAGATCGGCTTCATCCAGAGGGCGTCGCGCCGGGCCAGGTAGTCGTTGACGGTGACGAGGTGGACGCCCCTGCCCTCCACCGGGTTGCCGTCCTCATCGCGCGCGGCGAGCGCGTTCAGCGCGATCGGCAGCGTGGCGGTGAGCGTCTTGCCCTCACCGGTCTTCATCTCGGCGATCGAGCCGTCGTGCAGCACCATGCCGCCGATCAGCTGGACGTCGAAGTGGCGCTGGCCCAGCGTCCGCCTGGCGGCCTCGCGCGTAACGGCAAACACCTCGAAGAGGAGGTCGTCGAGCGACTCGCCGCCATGGTGGCGGCGCCTCAGCTCGTCGTAGCGCGCGCGAAGCTCCTCGTCCGACTCGAGCTCGAGCTCGGGCTCGAAGTCGTTGATCCGCTCGACGTTCTTCTCGAAGTCCTTGAACTTCTTGCTCTCCCCACTCGGAGAGCACGGTCGATAAGCGACATGCGGCCGAGAGTAGCAGCGGGCCGGGCGGCGCTTTCGGTGTCGGGACCTAGGCGATCCGCGGCGAGGAGCTGTGCGCCTCGCGCCGCTTGCGCCGCTTCTCGCGGTGGCGCTTGACCTGGCGCGAGAGGTCCTCCGCAACGAGGTTGATCGAGTGGAGCATGTCCGGGCTGCTCTCTCGCGCGCGAAGGGTGACCCCCTTCAGGTGGAGGGTCGCCTCGGCGACCTGAGAGTCGCTGATCGAGGGGTTGCGCTCCTCCATGAGCTCGATCTCCATGTCGGCCAGCTCGGAGACCTGCTTGGCGACCTTCCCGAACTTCTTCTCGACTCGCTCCTTCAGCTCGTCGTCGACCGCC